>NVUW01000018.1 GCA_002733205.1 Thalassobium sp.
GTCGATACCGTCAAATGCAACGGCAGCACCGCCCCATACTTCTGCACATACACGGGTCAGAGCCGCAGTCAGAGTGGTTTTACCGTGGTCAACGTGACCGATAGTACCCACGTTTACGTGGGGTTTGGAACGTTCAAACGTTTCCTTAGCCATAGAACACCTCGTTCAATATCGTAAATGATTAAGCTCTTGTAATAATTGCTTCGGCAACACTGGATGGTGCTTCCGAATACTTTTCAAATTCCATGGAATAGGTTGCCCGACCCTGAGAGGCAGAACGCAGATCGGTTGCATAACCGAACATCTCTGCCAGTGGCACACTGGCGTCAACCACCTTACCTGAAGGGGTATCATCCATTCCTGAAATCAAGCCACGACGGCGATTCAGGTCGCCCACCACATCCCCCATGTAATCTTCAGGGGTTACAACTTCCACTTTCATCATTGGCTCAAGCAGCACGGCTTTGCCTTTCTCTGAAAGTTGTTTTGTGGCTTGTGAGGCAGCAATTTTAAATGCCATCTCATTCGAGTCAACGTCATGGTATGAGCCATCGATCAGCGTTGCCTTGAGCCCCAGTAATGGGTAGCCAGCCAGAACGCCGTTCTTCATTTGCTCAGAAATACCTTTTTCAACCGCCGGGATGTATTCACGTGGAATGGCACCACCAACGACTTCGTTAACAAACTCCAGCCCTTCTTCTTCAGACGGCTCAAATCTGATAACTACATGACCATACTGGCCACGACCACCGGACTGCTTGGCGAACTTGTGGTTGATCTCTACCGTGGCAGTGATCTTCTCACGATAGGCTACCTGAGGCTTACCTACGTTCGCTTCCACGCTAAACTCACGACGCATACGGTCGACAATGATGTCCAGGTGTAGCTCACCCATACCGGAGATGATGGTCTGGCCGGTTTCTTCGTCGGTTTCAACCCGGAAAGATGGATCTTCCTGAGCAAGCTTGCCCAGAGCGACGCCCATTTTTTCCTGATCAATTTTCGACTTAGGCTCAACCGCAACCGAAATTACCGGGTCCGGAAATTCCATGCGCTCGAGGGTGATACGGTTATTCTGATCGCACAGGGTTTCCCCGGTGGTCACATCTTTAAGGCCAATCAGTGCGGCGATATCGCCAGCACGGACTTCTTTAATTTCTTCACGGGCATTGGCGTGCATCTGCACCATACGACCCACGCGTTCGCGCTTGCCTTTAACCGGGTTGTATACGGCATCACCAGAATTCAGCACCCCGGAATAAACACGGATGAACGTCAGGGTACCGACAAAGGGGTCTGTGGCGATTTTGAATGCCAGCGCAGAGAACGGTGCATCATCAGACGCTTCACGCATCCCGACCGTCTCATTGGCATCATCAAGAATACCTTCGATCGCTTTTACTTCGGTCGGGGATGGCATGAACTCAACAACAGCGTCCAGAACCGCCTGCACACCTTTGTTTTTAAAGGCAGAACCACAGGTGACCAATACGATCTCGCCCGCCAGCGTCTGTTGACGCAGCGCGGCTTTAATTTCGTCCTCAGAAAGCTCTTCGCCTTCGAGGTATTTGTTCATCAGCTCGTCGTTGGCATCAGCCGCCGCTTCGACCAGCTTTTCACGCCATTCAGCAGCAACGTCGGCAAGATCATCCGGAATCTCTTCATAGCTGAAGGTCATGCCCTGATCCGCGTCATTCCAGCGCACGGCTTTCATTTTGATCAGGTCAACAACGCCGCGGAAATTGTCTTCCGCACCGATGTTGATCTGAATAGGTACAGCATTGGCGTTGAGACGATCTTTCAGTTGTTTAACAACCATAAAGAAGTCTGCACCGGCGCGGTCCATCTTGTTAACGAAGACCATACGTGGCACTTCGTACTTGTTGGCCTGACGCCACACAGTCTCAGTCTGAGGCTGTACGCCCGAGGATCCACACAGCACTACCACCGCACCATCAAGCACCCGCAGGGAACGTTCTACTTCAATGGTGAAGTCAACGTGCCCCGGGGTATCAATAATGTTGATGCGGTGTTGCTCGAACTGTTGCGCCATACCCGACCAGAAGCAGGTGGTAGCAGCAGAAGTAATGGTAATACCACGCTCCTGCTCCTGTTCCATCCAGTCCATCGTGGCTGCGCCATCATGCACCTCACCAATTTTGTGAGAAACACCGGTGTAAAACAGTACTCGCTCCGTGGTTGTGGTTTTACCCGCATCCACGTGAGCACAAATACCAATGTTGCGGTAACGCTCAATGGGAGTTGTGCGTGCCACTGTGCAGTCCTCGAATCAATTAAAAGCGGTAGTGAGAGAAAGCCTTGTTCGCTTCAGCCATGCGGTGAACATCTTCACGCTTCTTAACGGCTGAACCTTTACCTTCACAGGCTTCCATCATTTCGTTAGCCAGGCGCTGAGCCATGGACTTCTCACCACGCTTACGTGCTGCATCTACCAACCAGCGCATTGCCAGCGCCTGGCGACGTGAAGGACGAACCTCCACAGGTACCTGATAGGTTGCACCACCAACACGGCGGCTTTTAACTTCAACCAGTGGCTGGATGGATTCTAATGCTTTTTCAAACATTTCCAGCGGATCGCCACCTTGCTTCTGAGCCATGGTATCCATTGCGCCATAAACGATTTTCTCGGCGATGGATTTTTTACCACTGATCATTACGTGGTTCATAAATTTTGCCAGTGTAACGTTTCCGAACTTCGGATCTGGCAGGATCTCGCGCTTCGCAGCGACGCGTCTTCTTGGCATGATAAGCCCTCTTAGGTCTTCAGGTCAGTCTGAGCATCCTGATTCAACGATCAACTCAGCCTTACTCTTATCCAAATCTTAAGAAATTATTTCTTAGGACGTTTTGCACCGTACTTAGAACGGGCTTGTTTACGATTCGCAACACCGGAAGTATCCAGAGAGCCGCGAACAGTGTGGTAACGAACACCTGGCAAATCTTTTACACGACCGCCACGGATCAGAACAACACTGTGTTCCTGCAGGTTGTGACCTTCACCACCAATGTAGGAAGACACTTCGAAACCATTCGTCAAACGCACACGACATACTTTACGCAGTGCCGAGTTAGGCTTTTTCGGAGTGGTAGTATATACACGGGTACATACGCCACGACGCTGAGGACACGCCTGCAGTGCAGGTACGTCACTCTTAGCCACTTTGCGTTTACGAGGCTGACGAACCAACTGGTTGATTGTAGCCATTAAGCAAACTCCAATTATCACTAACAAAAACGCCAGAAAATTCTGACGCAATAAAAGGGGCCGGAAGGATAATCCCCCCAGCCCCAGTCGTCAAGTCATTGATTGTTTTACAACCAATGACTTACTTATCGCTGAAAGCTTCGCTGAACTTAGCTTCCATTTCGTCAGCCGATACATTCATACCGGCTGGCGTGGTCTTGAGGCGGTCGTTTTCACGGGTCTGACGCTTGCGTTTACGCTCAGCGTGATACGCAAGACCAGTACCAGCCGGGATCAGACGACCCACAACCACGTTTTCTTTCAGGCCGCGCAGGTGATCGACCTTACCGGTTACCGCACCTTCAGTCAGTACGCGGGTTGTCTCCTGGAAGGAGGCCGCGGAGATGAAGGACTCGGTCGCCAGCGAGGCTTTGGTGATACCCAGCAGCACACGCTCGCCTTTCGCAGTGATCTTACCGGCGGCTTCCAGTTTCTCGTTTTCTTCGAGGAACGCGGAGTACTCAACCTGATCACCCGGGATAAAGGAGCTGTCGCCGTTTTCAACGATCAACACCTTACGCAGCATCTGACGCACAATCACTTCAATGTGCTTATCATCGATGCCTACACCCTGGAGGCGATAAACTTCCTGAACTTCGTTGGTGATGTACATCGCCAGATCGCCCACGCTCTTCAGACGCAGAATATCGTGCGGGTTCATCGGGCCGTCAGAGATAACCTCACCCTTCTCGACCTGCTCACCTTCGAACACGTTCATGTGGCGCCATTTGTGGATCAGCTCTTCATATGGCTCACCGCCATTGTTCGGAGTAATCACCAGGCGCTTTTTACCCTTGGTCTCTTTACCGAAGCTCACAGTACCGGTGACCTCTGCCAGAATGGCAGGTTCTTTCGGCTTACGGGCTTCGAACAGATCCGCAACGCGTGGCAGACCACCGGTGATGTCTTTGTTACCAGACGATTCCTGAGGAATACGTGCGATAACGTCACCCACGGCCACTTCGGTGCCATTTTCATGGTTAACCAAAGCGTTGGCTGGCAGCATGTACTGCGCCGGCGTGTTAGTACCTGGCAGGATCACATCATTACCGGATGTATCCACCAGTTTCACCATTGGACGGATGTCCTTACCAGCCGCCGGACGATCTTTAGGATCGATGACTTCGATATTAGACAGACCGGTCAACTCGTCGGTCTGACGGTTGATGGTGATACCTTCTTCCATGCCCACAAACTCGATACGACCTTTTACTTCGGTCACGATCGGGTGAGTGTGCGGATCCCAGCTGGCCACTTTCTGGCCGGCTTCAACTTTTGCACCATCCTGAACGCTGATCACAGCACCGTATGGCAGTTTGTACAGTTCGCGCTCACGACCGTGTTCATCGGCCAGTGCGATAGAACCGGAACGGGATACTGCAACCAGGTCGCCGTTTTCTTTAACAACCGTTTTCAGGTTGTGCAGACGAACAGTACCGTTGTTCTTAACCTGCACGCTGTCAGCGGCAGAAGAACGTGACGCCGCACCACCAATGTGGAACGTACGCATGGTCAGCTGTGTACCTGGCTCACCGATCGACTGAGCAGCAATAACACCCACCGCTTCACCCACGTTCACCTGATGACCGCGACCCAGGTCACGACCGTAACAGGAAGAACAGATACCGACACGGCTCTGACAGGTAATGGCGGAGCGCACACGCACTTCGTCGATACCTTCAGATTCGATGGTCTGTACCCAGGCTTCATCAATCAGAGTACCGGCAGGTACAACGATGTCGCCTTCAGAACCTGGCTTGTATACGTCGGTCGCAATTACACGACCCAGAATACGATCACCCAGTGCCACAACCACGTCGCCGCCTTCGATCAGCGGAGTCATGATCAGGCCGTGTTCCGTGCCACAATCGTGCTCGGTAACCACCAGATCCTGCGCCACGTCAACCAGACGACGGGTCAGGTAACCGGAGTTAGCGGTTTTCAGTGCGGTATCCGCCAGACCTTTACGAGCACCGTGAGTCGAGGTGAAGTACTGCAGTACGTTCAGACCTTCACGGAAGTTCGCTACGATCGGCGTTTCGATGATCGAGCCATCCGGCTTCGCCATCAGACCACGCATACCCGCCAACTGACGAATCTGCGCCGGGCTACCACGAGCACCGGAGTCAGCCATCATGTAAACCGAGTTGAAAGATTCCTGATCCACTTCGTTACCGTCGCGGTCGATCACTTTCTCTTTACCCAGGTTGTCCATCATCGCCTTCGCTACCAGTTCGTTAGCGCGCGACCAGATGTCGATAACCTTGTTGTATTTCTCGCCGTGAGTTACCAGACCGGAAGCAAACTGGCTCTCGATCTCTTTTACTTCAGCGTCAGCATTGGCAACGATTTCCGCTTTCTCATCCGGAATAACGAAATCGTTTACACCGATAGAAGAACCGGAACGGGTAGCATACTGGAAGCCGGTATACATCACCTGGTCAGCGAAAACGACGGTGTCCTTCAGACCTACACGGCGGTATGCAGTGTTGATCATGTTGGAGATCGCTTTCTTCTTCATCGGACGGTTGATCAGCTCAAACGGCAGACCTTTAGGCACAATGCGGAACAGCAGAGCACGACCAATCGTGGTATCAACCACTTTGCGCTCAACATGCTCAGTACCATCATCGTCATATAAGGTTTCGATGATGCGCACTTTCACTTTTGCCTGAAGGTGGGCAGAACCCGTCTGATAAGCACGGGTCACTTCATCCAGATCCGCCAGGAACATACCTTCGCCTTTGGCGTTGATGCGTTCACGGGTCATCCAGTACAGACCCAATACCACGTCCTGAGAAGGAACGATGATTGGCTCACCGTTAGCAGGAGACAGTACGTTGTTGGTTGCCATCATCAGCGCGCGGGCTTCCAGCTGCGCTTCGATAGTCAGCGGTACGTGTACCGCCATCTGGTCACCGTCGAAGTCAGCGTTATAAGCCGCACACACCAGAGGGTGCAGTTGAATCGCTTTACCTTCGATCAGCTGAGGTTCGAACGCCTGAATACCCAAACGGTGCAGTGTTGGTGCACGGTTCAGCATGACCGGGTGTTCGCGGATTACGTCAGCCAGGATGTCCCAGACTTCTGCGGTTTCGCGCTCAACCATTTTCTTTGCAGCTTTAATGGTTGTCGCCAGACCACGGTGTTCCAGTTTGCTGAAGATAAACGGCTTGAACAGTTCCAGAGCCATCTTCTTCGGCAGACCACACTGATGCAGACGCAGCTGTGGACCCACGGTAATTACCGAACGGCCAGAGTAGTCAACACGTTTACCCAGCAGGTTCTGACGGAAACGACCTTGCTTACCCTTGATCATGTCTGCCAGAGATTTCAGCGGACGCTTGTTGGAGCCAGTGATGGCGCGGCCACGACGACCGTTATCCAGCAGCGCATCCACAGCTTCCTGCAGCATACGCTTTTCGTTGCGTACGATGATGTCCGGAGCGTTCAGCTCCAGCAGGCGCTTCAGACGGTTGTTACGGTTGATCACACGACGGTACAGATCGTTCAGATCCGAGGTCGCAAAACGGCCACCATCCAGCGGTACCAGCGGACGCAGATCCGGTGGCAGTACTGGCAGTACCGACATGATCATCCACTTCGGATCGTTACCGGAGTGGTGGAAAGCTTCCAGCAGCTTCAGACGCTTGGACAGCTTTTTGATCTTGGTTTCAGAGCTGGTTGTCGGAATTTCTTCACGCAGACGCTGAACTTCTTCGCCCAGTTCGATCTGGCCGAGCAGCGCCTGAATGGCTTCCGCACCCATTTTGGCTTCGAATTCGTCGCCAAACTCTTCAATCGCTTCATAGTACTGTTCGTCGCTCAGCAGCTGACCAACGTCGAGCGTGGTCATGCCAGGCTCAGTCACTACGAATGATTCATAGTACAGAATGCGTTCGATATCGCGCAGCGTCATATCCAGCATCAGGCCGATACGGGATGGCAGCGATTTCAGGAACCAGATGTGAGCAACCGGGGAAGCCAGCTCAATGTGACCCATGCGTTCACGACGCACTTTGGCCTGAGTAACTTCAACACCACACTTCTCACAGATCACACCACGGTGCTTGAGGCGTTTGTACTTGCCACACAGACACTCGTAGTCTTTGATCGGTCCGAAGATACGCGCACAGAACAGACCGTCACGCTCAGGTTTGAACGTACGGTAGTTAATGGTTTCCGGCTTTTTAACTTCACCGAAAGACCAGGAACGAATCATCTCTGGCGAGGCGAGGCCGATGCGGATGGCGTCAAACTCGTCAGCGTTGTTCTGGTTACGCAGAAAATTGACTAAGTCTTTCATATTCTTGCTCCGTTTGGAGTCAGAGCGGGCCAGGCCGTAAGGCACTGACCCACGCTAATCCGCTTATTCGTTTTCCAGTTCGATGTCGATACCCAGTGAGCGGATCTCTTTAACCAATACGTTAAAGGATTCCGGCATACCGGCTTCCATACGGTGGTCACCATCCACGATGTTTTTATACATCTTGGTACGGCCGGCCACGTCATCGGATTTAACAGTAAGCATTTCCTGCAGAGTGTATGCAGCACCGTATGCTTCCAGTGCCCACACTTCCATCTCCCCGAAACGCTGACCACCGAACTGGGCTTTACCACCAAGCGGCTGCTGGGTAACCAGACTGTAAGAACCGGTGGAACGGGCATGCATCTTGTCATCAACCAGGTGGTTCAGTTTCAGCATGTACATGTAACCCACGGTTACCTGACGATCGAAGGCTTCACCTGTGCGACCATCGTACAGCGTCATCTGACCGGAATCCGGCAGATCAGCCAGACGCAGCATGCGTTTGATTTCGGATTCTTTCGCACCGTCAAACGCTGGTGTTGCCATCGGCACACCGCCACGCAGGTTGTTACCCAGTTCCAGAATTTCAGCATCGCTGAAGCTGTCAAAGTCTTCGACGCGACCATCGCCACCGTTGTAGATCTCGTGCAGCAGTTCACGCAACTTGGCGATTTCCTGCTGTTCTTTGATCATGCGGTCGATCTTCTCGCCCAGACCTTTAGCGGCCAGACCCAAGTGAATCTCCATGATCTGACCGACGTTCATACGCGATGGTACGCCCAGCGGGTTCAGACAGATGTCGACGGCTACGCCGTTTTCATCGTATGGCATATCTTCAATTGGTTTAATCGCCGAGATAACACCTTTGTTACCGTGACGACCCGCCATCTTGTCACCAGGCTGGATCTTACGTTTGATCGCCAGATACACCTTAACGATCTTCAGTACGCCAGGAGCCAGGTCATCGCCGGTCTGCAGCTTACGCTTTTTATCTTCGAACTTGTCATCCAGCTGCTTGCGGCGTTCTGCCAGAGATTTCTCGGCAACGTCCAGCATTTCAGCCAGAGCTTCTTCCTGTGGCAGGATCTTGAACCACTGATCGGCTTCCAGAGACTTCAGGTAGTCTTCGCTCAGCTCATCACCCTTTTTCAGGCCAGGAGCGGCATTAACTTTCTGTCCCAACAGAGCACGATGCAGACGCTCATAGGTCGCGCCTTTGACGATACGCATTTCTTCGTTCAGATCTTTGCGGACTTCGTCCAGCTGCATCTGTTCGATTTCCAGCGCACGCTGATCTTTTTCCACGCCGTCACGGGTGAAGACCTGTACGTCGATAACGGTACCGGTAGTACCGGTCTTAACGCGCAGAGACGTATCTTTTACGTCAGAAGCTTTTTCACCGAAGATCGCACGCAGCAGTTTTTCTTCCGGAGTCAGCTGGGTTTCACCCTTAGGTGTTACCTTACCCACCAGAATGTCGCCAGGCTTAACTTCAGCACCGATATAAACGATACCGGACTCATCCAGTTTACCCAGTGCAGCTTCGCCCACGTTCGGAATATCCGAGGTGATTTCTTCAGCACCCAGCTTGGTGTCACGCGCCACACAGGTCAGTTCCTGAATGTGGATAGTGGTCAGGCGATCTTCCTGAGACACTCGCTCGGACAGCAGGATGGAGTCTTCGTAGTTGTAACCGTTCCACGGCATGAAGGCGATGCGGAAGTTCTGGCCCAGAGCCAGTTCACCCAGGTCAACGGACGGACCGTCAGCCATGATGTCGCCGCGTTCAATGCTGTCACCGGCTTTTACCAGTGGACGCTGGTTAATACAGGTGTTCTGGTTAGAACGGGTGTATTTGGTCAGGTTATAGATGTCGACACCGGCTTCACCAGCGATGGTTTCGTCATCGTTCACTTTTACCACGATACGGGAAGCATCAACGGAGTCGATAACACCACCACGATTCGCCACCACACACACACCGGAGTCAGCCGCGACAGAGCGTTCCATACCAGTACCCACCAGAGGCTTCTCTGATTTCAGGGTAGGAACAGCCTGACGCTGCATGTTCGATCCCATCAATGCGCGGTTGGCGTCATCGTGTTCGAGGAACGGAATCAAAGATGCGGCAATGGACACAACCTGCTGCGGAGATACGTCCTGCAGGGTTACGTTGTCCGGAGACATCACGGTAAATTCGTTCTGGTGACGTACAGAGATCAGGTCACCTTGCAGCTTGCCATTTTCGTCGGTTTCAACGGATGCCTGAGCAATAACGTAATCGGCTTCTTCAATTGCTGAAACGTAGATGATCTCATCACTGACAACACCATCCAGTACGCGGCGATACGGAGTTTCGAGGAAACCGTATTCGTTGGTACGGGCATAAGATGCCAGAGAGTTAATCAGACCGATGTTCGGACCTTCAGGCGTTTCAATAGGACATACGCGACCGTAGTGAGTCGCGTGAACGTCACGTACTTCAAAGCCTGCGCGTTCACGGGTCAGACCGCCAGGCCCAAGAGCAGAAATACGACGCTTGTGAGTAACCTCAGACAGCGGGTTGTTCTGGTCCATAAACTGGGACAGCTGAGAAGAACCGAAGAATTCTTTAACCGCAGCCGCTACCGGCTTGGCGTTAATCAGATCCTGTGGCATCAGGCCTTCGCTTTCTGCCATAGACAGACGCTCACGCACAGCACGCTCAACACGTACCAGACCAACACGGAATTGGTTTTCAGCCATTTCACCGACAGAACGGATACGACGGTTACCCAGATGGTCGATATCGTCAACGATGCCTTTACCGTTGCGGATGTCGATCAGGGTTTTCATAACCGCGATAATGTCGCTCTTATCCAGCGTGCCGGAACCGATGATTTCTTCGCGACCGATACGACGGTTGAACTTCATGCGGCCAACCGCAGACAGGTCGTAGCGTTCGTCACTGAAAAACAGGTTTTCGAACAGCGCTTCGGCACTTTCTTTTGTTGGTGGCTCACCAGGACGCATCATGCGGTAGATTTCAACCAGCGCTTCCAGAGCGTTGCTGGTCGGATCAGCACGCAGGGTGTCGGACATGAACGAACCACAGTCCAGTTCATTGGTGTAAATGGTTTCAAACTCTTTGACGCCGGAAGCAGCCAGTTTAGCCAACAACTCAACAGTAATTTCACTGTTGGCTGCTGCCAGTACTTCGCCACTCTTTTGGTCAACGATGTCTTTCGCCATGGATTCACCCAACAGGTAATCCATAGGTACTGCCAGTTCCTCAACGTTCGCTTTTTCCAGCTGACGGATATGACGGGCAGTAATACGGCGAGTGCCTTCAACGATGATGTTGCCGTCGTTATCTTTGATATCGAACGCAGCCGTTTCACCACGCAGACGCGCCGGGATCAGCTTCAGCATGGCACCGTCTTCGGTCAGGCGGTAGCTGTCGTTTTCAAAGAAGGTGGCCAGGATTTCTTCAGTGGAGAAGCCCAGAGCGCGCAGCAAAATTGATGCAGGCAGCTTACGACGGCGGTCGATACGGACGAAGACCAGGTCTTTCGGATCGAACTCGAAGTCCAGCCAGGAACCACGGTAAGGAATAACGCGGGCGTTATACAACAGCTTACCGGAAGAGTGAGTCTTACCTTTGTCATGATCGAAGAACACACCAGGTGAGCGGTGCAGCTGAGACACGATCACGCGCTCGGTACCGTTAACGATAAAGGTACCGTTGTCTGTCATCAGGGGCATTTCGCCCATGTAGACTTCTTGTTCTTTAATGTCTTTGATGGCTTTGGTCGAAGATTCTTTATCATAAATAATCAGACGAACCTTGACGCGCAGCGGTGCCGCGTAGGTCACACCACGCAACATACACTCTTTTTCATCAAAGGTAGGGGTACCGAGGCGATAGCTCACGTACTCCAGAGCCGCATTCCCGGAATAACTTACAATTGGGAAGACAGATTTAAATGCAGCATGAAGACCAATATCGATACGGTCCTCAGCGAATGCCCCCTCTTGCAAGAATTTGCGATAGGAGTCGATTTGAATGGCCAACAGGTATGGCACATCCATGACACTCGGTAATTTACCGAAATCCTTACGGATACGTTTTTTCTCAGTATATGAGTAAGCCATCAGTTATCCCCGGACTGTTTCCTCGATTGGGCGTTACACCCATGGCTCAAGGACTTGCCTTGCGTTTGAACCCAGCAGTATGCCAGCGTGCTCACGAATTCCATAACGTGAAAAAGGCCGACGGGGAAAAACCCGTCAGCCGGTTGCCGCGCTCAGAATCTGGCGCGGCAAAAGCATCTTTGCAACGAATTGCAAATTACTTGATCTCGACCAGAGCACCAGCCGCTTCAAGAGTTGCTTTAGCAGCATCAGCGTCTTCTTTAGAAACGCCTTCTTTAACAGTTGATGGAGCGCCATCAACCATTGCTTTAGCTTCTTTCAGGCCCAGACCAGTCAGTTCACGTACTGCTTTGATTACGTTAACTTTCTTGTCGCCTGCACCGCTCAGAATTACGTCGAATTCTGATTGTGCTTCAGCAGCACCAGCGTCAGCGCCAGCAGCTGGACCAGCTACCATAGCAGCGGCAGCAGATACACCGAACTTTTCTTCCATTGCAGAAACCAGCTCAACGATGTCCATTACAGACATGTCGGCGATTGCATTCATGATATCTTCTTTAGTCAATGACATGACAAATTTCCTAAATTTACTGGAGCACCCGCGTTAAATTTGCATCGGCTCGATAAATCATTAAGAAGCGGCGTATAAAATTACGCAGCTTCCTGTTCTTTTTGGTCGCGGATAGCAGCAATGGTACGAACCAATTTGCCTGCAGACGCTTCTTTCATGACGCTCATCAGTTTCGCGATTGCTTCGTCGTAAGTTGGCAGTGTTGCCAGCATATCGATAGAAACCACGGAACCTTCGAAAGCACCGGCTTTCAGCTCAAACTTGCTGTTCTGCTTAGCGAAATCCTTAAAGATACGGGCAGCCGCACCTGGATGTTCGGTAGAGAAAGCAATCAGGCTTGGGCCAACGAGGACGTCAGTAAGACACTCGTATGGGGTACCTTCAACAGCGCGACGAGCCAGGGTGTTACGGACAACTTTCATCCAAACACCAGCTTCACGCGCTTCTTTACGCAGAGCGGTCATGGCGCCTACTGTTACGCCGCGGGAATCCGCAACAACAGCAGACAGAGCACCTTGAGCTGCTTCCTGGACTTCGGCGACAATCGCCTTCTTATCTTCGAGTCCTAAGGCCACGATTAACTCCTAAAAAGTTAAATTGAGCTCAGATGAGCCAGTCTCGGTGTGACAATTCAGAATACTGAAGGGGCCACACACCATCTACGCAGGAAATATTAAGTAAGGAGAAACCAGGGGTTTTTCTTCACTCCTGCGGTCTTTGACAGCTGCTGCCCGATGCGTACATCCGGCAACAACCCCAAAGATCGTTTGGTCAATCAAATAAACCGGATCAGATATCCAGTGAAGAATGATCAACCACCAAACCAGGACCCATCGTCGTACTGATGGTCACTTTCTTCATGTACACGCCTTTGGCGGAAGAAGGTTTGGCTTTTTTCAGGTCAGCCAGCAGAGCTGTCAGGTTTTCCTGCAGCGCCTGAGCGGTGAAATCCACTTTACCGATAGTAGTGTGGATAATACCGTTCTTGTCATTGCGATAACGCACCTGACCAGACTTGGCATTTTTAACGGCGGTAGCAACATCAGGAGTTACAGTACCTACTTTCGGGTTTGGCATCAGACCACGAGGGCCCAGTACCTGACCCAGCATACCGACAACGCGCATTGCATCAGGAGAAGCAATAACAACGTCAAAGTTCAGGTCGCCGCCTTTGATTTTTTCGGCCAGATCGTCCATACCCACTTCATCGGCGCCTGCAGCTTTAGCAGCTTCAGCGTTTGCGCCCTGAGTGAATACAGCTACGCGCATGGTCTTACCGGTGCCGTTTGGCAGTACGGTAGAGCTACGAACGTTCTGGTCAGATTTACGTGCATCGATGCCCAGGTTGACGGCAACGTCTACAGATTCTTTGAACTTAACAGTGGACAATTCGCCAAGCAGAGCAGCGGCTTCAGCGAAAGAATAAACTTTGCCGGCTTCTACTTTTTCTGCAATCGCCTTCTGGCGCTTAGTCAGCTTAGCCATTACTCAACTCCTTCCACGTTCAGACCCATAGCGCGGGCAGAGCCAGCGATGGTACGTACCGCTGCGTCCATATCGGATGCAGTCAGGTCTTTCATTTTAACAGTGGCAATTTCTTCCAGCTGAGCACGATTAACAGTACCGACTTTCACAGTGTTCGGACGAGCAGAACCACTGGTCAGGCCAGCTGCTTTCTTCAGCAGGTAGGATGCAGGAGGAGTTTTCAGTTCGAAGGTGAATGAACGGTCACTGTATGCAGTGATGATCACTGGAACTGGCATGCCAGCTTCCATACCTTGAGTCTGAGCATTGAACGCTTTACAGAATTCCATGATGTTCAGACCTTTCTGACCCAGAGCCGGACCAACCGGTGGACTTGGGTTCGCTTTACCCGCTGCAACCTGCAGCTTGATGTAGCCTTCGACTTTCTTAGCCATGTGTTTTCTCCGAATGGGTATTAACGCGACCGGCACTCAAGGGTGCTCAGTGCTCCCCGACCGGCATCCCGGTCATTTAACAAATGCTCAGCCTGCTTTTTCGATCTGGGTAAATTCCAGCTCGACCGGCGTCGCACGTCCAAAAATCGTTACCGCAACCTGCACTCGGGACTTCTCGTAATCCACACCCTCAACCACACCGTTAAAGTCAGCAAACGGACCATCGGTCACGCGCACAACCTCACCAGGCTCATAGATTGTTTTATGGGTAGGACGATCAGCACCATCACGCACGCGCTGCAGAATAGCATCCGCTTCACGTTCTGAAATCGGAGCCGGCTTATCGGCAGTTCCACCGATAAAGCCCATTACACGAGGAGTTTGCTTAACCAGATGCCAACTCTCATCGTTCATTTCCATCTGCACAAGAACGTAGCCAGGATAGAACTTACGCTCGCTCTTACGCTTTTTACCTTCACGCACTTCAACCACTTCTTCCGTGGGAACCAGAATATCGCCGAAGAAATCCTGCATCTCGTGCAGCTCGACGCGCTCTTTCAGAGCGTTCTGTACGCGTTTTTCGTAACCTGAGTAGGCGTGTACTACATACCAGCGCATAGCCATTTAAAGCTCCTCAGCCTACCAGCAACGAAATCAGCCAGCCCAGCAGAGAATCAAGACCCCACAGAACCAGCGCCATCAATACCACTACAACCACAACAATCATGGTGGTCTGCGTCGTTTCCTGACGCGTAGGCCACACGACTTTACGGCGCTCCACATTGGCTTCTTTCAGCAATTGCATAAATGCTTTGCCCTGAGTGCTGGTCAGTGCAAAACCGGCACTGATCGCCATCAGAACGATAACACCCAGAACACGATACAGCAGTGGCATGTCAGCGTAGACATAGTTACCCACAACGGCAGCAGCTAAAAAAGCTGCAGCCAGCAGCCACTTCAATATATCCAACGGTGATTTACTTGCTTTGCTATCGGTATTCATCACAATTCCCTGAAGCCAAAAATGGCAGCCGAAGCTGCCATTCAAGAATTTGGCAGGCCAGGAGGGACTCGAACCCCCAACACCCGGTTTTGGAGACCGGTGCTCTACCAATTGAACTACTGGCCTAAAGACACTCAATTAGGGCGCCGAAATTTACAGCACCCCGACCGAATAATCAAGCCTTAACGGTTGATTATTCGATAATTTTTGCTACAACGCCGGCGCCAACAGTACGACCGCCTTCACGGATCGCAAAACGCAGACCTTCATCCATCGCGATCGGCGCGATCAGAGTAACGGTCAGCTTAACGTTGTCACCT
>NVUW01000019.1 GCA_002733205.1 Thalassobium sp.
GGTTCCTGACGATCAGCTAGATCTCTCAGATATGCCTGAAATTACCGACTGGAGCAATGCTGTACGCCATAATCAATTCTATCGCCCAGTGAAGCAACAGACTTCCATTCGTTTAGATGCTGATGTACTTGCATGGTTTAAAGCTCAAGGCAAAGGCTATCAAACACGAATGAATGAAATTCTGCGTGAAGCAATGTTAAAAGATTTAAAAAATCATCAATAAAAAATGGGAGCTTAAGCTCCCATTTTTTTATTGATGACTATCATTATTACTTTCATCATTTACTGAACAATTTCGCCTTAAAACTTCAGCACTACTTTTAGCTCTAGCTAGATCAATTAACATTTTTATATTAGGAATCAATGTAGCCAATAGAGCATAGACTTGAGCCAATGTTAATAGATAAATATATAGCAATAAGGCTTGTCGTAAATACTCTTTATATCCCTGAAAAAATGGAATATTTTTTATTAATGCCATAATTGGCATTGATGCGATCATAACAATCAAAGTAAAAGTAACAATTATCAAGCTAGATATTAATTTTTCAAAAACAACTGTTGCTTCTATATCTTTCGAATTATTTACATGGAAAATAGCTTTCAAATCTTTAGGATAAATAACAGCTATCCATGCACCTAAGATTGCAAAAATAATAGCTGCTGTATCTTTCAAGCTATCAAAAATATCACTTAAGTCTTGGTAAGGTACATCCTTCCCAAAAAACCAAATAATAGGTAGAAAGATTATAAATGCTAGGAAGAATATAACTTTATCCATTTTCTTCACTTGAATTTTCATCCAGTTTTAAGATGTCTGGAGTAATTAAGTCTAACCAATCCACTAGATTTTGTGATTTAAAGATTGAGTTTTTATCTCTATCTAAAGGACAATCAAACGTTGTATTAGCAAGACTGCTGCTTAACCAATGAATAGTTGAAGTGTCACCTTGTAAAGAGAACCCTAAATCATCCCACTTCGTTAAGTTAGTTTGTCCTTCCCACTCTTTAATTAATTTTTCAAATTCTTTTTTACTTTGAAATGTTCTTTCTGATTCTAATCTGAACTTAATATCGACATCATTGCTTGCGCTCTGAGTAAAACCAAACATTCGATTAACCAAACCTACTTTAGGAACTTTTACTAAATCTTTGACAGAAATTTTATTGTGCTGATGGATTTTCCTCACTCTCTGCCAACTATTTAACAACATTTCAATTTTTCCAGAATTTCGGACTAATTTACTTTCAAACCTACCATACAGATGATTATATTTAGTCTCTGAATTTTTAGGATCTTTCCAATGATCAACCACTCTTTCACCTTTTTCATTTAAAGAAGAAAAAGCATAGCGGCTCCATTTAGAAAAAAAATCCTTTAAGTATTTATGTAAATCCTGTCTTCCATTTTGAGCATAATCAAAATTGATGGTAACTAACTTATTATGCTTTGGAAGAAGCCAAAAATAAGTTGGAAAACCAGGAATATCATCAGGATCAAGTGTTGATGTACTAATGTTAGCCTCACCAACTTTAGCTGATCCTGAAATTTTTGCTACAGAATTATTTGCATCTGATACTTTATTCCAAGTAATTAATAGAAAATTTCCTGTCTTTGATGATTTCTTAATGTCATAACAAAAAGTTTTCTGAAGATCGTAATCTAATTCAGCATAAGTGCATGTTTCTCTTAGAGGTTTATCACCTAGTGTCACCCATTTAATCAGATCATCTAAGAACACTTCTAAATCTGAAAAAATAGGTTCCTCAACATTTCTCTGAAATAAACCTTGTTCAACGATATTATAAAGACTAACTTTTGCTGGTATAGATTTAGTGCTCATACTTTTGAATATTTAGTAAAGTAATAGATAATCTTCATCGTAAAACATTAAGAAAATTTAATCACTTAAAAAATTTTACCTAAATAAAATGCTCTTTATTTAACATAAAATCTCTTATTCAAAGTCACTAACAATAGTAAAAAGCTTAGATCTTGATCTAAGCTTTAAAAATTTAAAAACTATCCTTTAAACTGCATTTTTTTAGCCTTACTGCCACTTGCA
The DNA here is from genome assembly GCA_002733205.1 of Thalassobium sp. Classification (GTDB taxonomy): domain Bacteria; phylum Pseudomonadota; class Gammaproteobacteria; order Pseudomonadales; family Oceanobacteraceae; genus Venatoribacter; species Venatoribacter pacificus. The sequence goes on from NVUW01000019.1 coordinate 2,067, forward strand.
TAAGTCCAATTCAAACCGGTACCAAATCCTGGTCTTCTAATTTTAGATCCTTCAGCAATCCTATCATTTACGTAATCATCAATATTTTTGATTGTTACATCGACATACTCACGGCCAATCACTTTGAATCGAATCAATAAGTCAGGATGTAAAATATTACCTTCACTTTTTTCAGCATTCAGTGTAACGCACCAACGAATAAACTGCTCCCTATATGGCTCTAATAGTGCTGTTAAGCGTTGCTTTTGCAAAGGACTAAAGAACTTAGCACTTTGATCATTTTGATGTTTTCTAATTAACTCTTTTAACTCACCATCAGGAATACCAACACCTCTACATATTGTTTCCACATCATATTCAGCAATAGATACTTTCTTCTTACTCGAATGCTTAATGTTTAAGGGGACAAGCCTAGATGACTGATCATTAAAAGTAAAAGTAATCGTAGCATCAGTTTTTGGACTACCTCCAGCGATGGTACGACCTAAGTCAGCATCGCTACTACTCACATTTAAAATTTCAGATAAATCAAAATTTAATGCGTTTAGCAACTTACTAGATATATCTTTCTCTTGAGGAAAAACATCAGTGCTATATTTTTTTAAAGACTCAATATCTTTAAAAATATCCAAAATATACTTTTCATATAGCTTCCCAAGTCGATCAGACGTTATCCCATGTTGGGTATGAGGTAATTGATCTATCCCAAAATCATCATATAGTTTACTTAATAGCTCTGTACGCATTCTTTATCTCTATCAATGCTTTAGATATTTTTCGTACAACTAGGATAAAGAAATATTGACTTATAGTGCTTATTACGGATAATTAAGAAAATTATAGATTTTGACCGTAAATGAAACCTGAAATATTGAAATTGATTCGCAGTAAATTAGATCTAACCCAAAAGCAAGTTTCTGAAATTATTGAAGTTAGTGATAAAACATGGCAACAATGGGAATCAGGTAAAACTGAAATGCACCCAGCCTATTACTCTTTTCTCCAAGAAAGGCTCAAAGATAAAATTAACTTTGACGAATTGATAGTTCAAAAAACATCCCAAAAACAGATATTTGATAATTATAATCAGAATCAAATCAGTAAAAATGCTGAAAAATTAGCTGAAATCACTCATATTGAAGAAAGAAAACATGCTCATAGTGGTGATTTCAAGTTTATTGATTTATTCGCAGGTATCGGGGGAATAAGGCAGTCATTTGAAGTAAATGGCGGAAAATGTGTTTTTTCTTCTGAAATAGATCCCTTTGCGAAATTTACATATTATACAAATTTTGGTGTAGTCCCTTTTGGAGATATTACAAAAGTTGAGGCTACAACTATTCCGCAGCATGACATTTTATGTGCAGGCTTTCCTTGTCAGCCATTTAGCCATATTGGTAAAAGAGAAGGCTTTGAACATCCAACTCAAGGAACAATGTTCCATGAAATTGTTCGTATTATTGAAACAAAAAAAACCCCTGTTTTATTTCTAGAAAATGTTCCAGGTCTCATTAACCATGATGATGGAAATACATTAAAAGTCATCATTGAAACACTAGAAGATATGGGCTACAAAGTTCATCATACGGTACTAGACGCTAGTCATTTTGGTATCCCACAAAAACGTAAACGTTTTTACTTAGTCGCTTTCCTAAATCAAAGTATTCACTTTGAGTTTCCCAAACCTCCGATGACCTCTAAAGATATCGGTGAAGTTTTAGAAAGCGATGTAACTGGATATAGCATTTCAGAGCATTTACAAAAAAGTTATCTCTTTAAAAAAGATGATGGTAAACCGTCTTTAATTGACAAAAATACGACTGGGGCAGTTAAAACATTAGTTTCTACTTATCATAAAATTCAACGATTAACAGGTACTTTTGTTAAGGATGGAGAAACAGGTATCCGTCTTTTAACAACGAATGAATGCAAAGCTATTATGGGTTTTCCTAAAGATTTTGTTATTCCTGTATCAAGAACTCAAATGTACCGTCAAATGGGTAATTCTGTCGTAGTTCCAGTGGTTACAAAAATTGCAGAACAGATTAGTTTGGCACTAAAAACTGTTAAACAACCGACTCCGCAAAAAAACTTTGAATTAGAACTTATTTAAAAAATAGAGCCCCTAATTGAGGGGCTATTTAACATAAAATCTCATCTACGAAATCACAAAAATGGGGGCTTATCGCTCCCATTTCATTGTAGTACTCTTTGATCAACAACAACCCCAAAAATCCAGCGTAATCTTTTTCTATTTAGACTGACTTTCTATACGGGCTTTCTCATATGCCTGTACTTTTTCTAGGATAGGATAAAAATCAAAACCCTCATCCTTCATCGTTGATATGAGCGATACGATCACAGCCAAATGAGAAGGCACAAATCCAACTTTATTATAATTCGTAATAGAATTAGGCTTCATTCCAAGTAATTCAGCAAATTCTTTAATTGAAAGACCTGCTTTACCGATAAGTCTATAGAATTCTTCGTAAGGCATGAGATTCAAATTTAACAAATAATAAAGTGAAAGTATAACATAGGCTATTTCTTTACACAGAATATTAAAAAACACATAAAAATATGTTTACAACACATATTTTTATGTGTTTAATTATCCATATCAAGCCTATGCTCAGTATTGGAATTTTTTATGAATTACTTCACTCAACCTCAACTATTTATCTCAGCAAAAGCAAAAAAACTAGGATTACAGTTAATCCAGGAGCTTTATATTCAACGTAGTGCCCGTTTGGCTTTTTATTTAGATGTGAATCCTTCTTTTGATGGACATGAAGCTGTTTTATTTTGGACTGAACATTATTTAGCAGAATACCCAGACGCAAATTTCTCAGATATTCAGCAAAAATTTATACAATCTGTTCCAGAATCCTAAACTTTTTAGTGACTGTACTTACCAGGACAGGTCTTGGTATTGAAAGGTCATCAAAATTAGTCATCCTATAGAAGCTCCTTAAATAGATTTTTATCCTTCAATTTATTCTCTTCTGTCTTACTTTCTGCACTTAAAAACTGCTCAAAATCTGCCAATTGGTGTTTAAACGACTCATCATTTTTCAGCTTATTTAGAACCCATGCACCTAACAAAATTTTACGTCGAGTATCATCTTTACGTTCTTGTGCTTTGGATTCTTTTAAAAGTTTTTGTTGTTTCAACTTAAGTTCATTTTGCTTCTGTTTAGCTTGCTCTTGTATCTGTTCTTGTTCTTTTTTTAAATAATCAATCTGTTCTTGAAGAGATAATTTTTTCTGCTGTGCTTTTGTGAGCTTCTTTAAAACAGCATCTTTCTTTTCTTGAATATCTGACATAATATTAAACCGTGATGTGCAATAAACAAACACCATCATAAAGTCAAAAAACAAAGCAAGCAATATCAAACGTAGCGAAGCGGAGTTTTCCCGTAACGAAGTGAAGGGCGCACTTACCCACTTTTCATCTTTGATAGAAAAATGGAAGTACGAGAGGGGACACCCCTCTACCCCAAGCCCTCCCCTAAAGGATGGGCAGCAACTTTTCCAAAGTTGCAAAAAGCAAAACCGCGATATGCAAAATGTAGGTTTTTTAAAATGGCAATTTTTCATTTAAACGAAAGCAACATTTCAAGAAGTGATGGACGCTCAGCCGTTGCTTGTGCTGCTTATCGTGCCTGTGAAAAATTAGAAGATTACACATTTGGAAAGACTCAAGATTACACTCGAAAAAAAGGACTTGAGTACAAGTCGATTTATGCCCCTGAGCATACAAATGAAAAATTATTAGATCGCCAAACGTTGTGGAATGAAGTCGAAAAAAAAGAGTTCAATGCCGATGGTTCAATGAAAGCCAATGCGAGGTTGGCAAAAGAATATACCTGCGCTTTACCACATGAGTTGACGCACCAAGAACGAATTAAAATCGTTGATGACTTTTGCCGTGACTTTGTAAAAAAACACAATGTCATTGTCGATGCCTGCATCCATGCACCACATGACGATGGCGAGACAGACAATAAAAACTATCACGTACACATCATGTTCACTACTCGACTCGTGAACGAAAAAGGTGAACTTGGCAAGAAGCAAAGAACGTTCAATGATGACGGCCCGAAAATTTTAAAAGACTCCCGAGCCACTTTTGCGCATGTTGTGAATACGGCATTAGAAAATGCAGGACTTGAAGAACGAATAGACCACCGCAGCTACAAGGATCAGGGACTCGATTTTCTTGAACCAACAGCGCACGAAGGGCACGAAGTTACAGCACTTCGCAGGCAGGGCATAGACACTGAAATCAGTCTAAAAAATGATGTGATCAAAGCAAAAAATTTAGAAACGGCAAGAGAATATCAACAAATTATCAAAGGACTTGATCAAGAAATTATTGTACCCAACAAGTTAGAAGATCAAATTGCAGAGCTGGAGAAAGAACTCCGTTTAACAGCAGCAGAAGAGCAAAAGCTTCTAGCAGAATTAGCAAACTTAGATCGAGAAGAAGAACTTCTTCAAGAAAAGCTAGCACAGCAAATCGACAATGCTTACGACAATTTCATAGAGCAGCAATCACAATATATTGAGTTTGCTAAAAGATTTTATGCCAAAGGTGACCATACAAATAAGCGACTTGAGCTGATTGATAAGCAACTCGAAAAATCCCAAAAGTGGCTTTCTAAACAAAATGGTTTTTATTATTCCAATGGTCAATTTTATGACAACTATCACCACCAGCGCATAGACGTGAGTACACCGTCTTACTTCACAACGCATCATAAAACAGCGACTAAAAAAGAGGAGGTCATGAAGCAGTACAGAAAAGATCTAACAACGCTTGCAGATGATTTTGATATTGAAAACACAGTCAGCGCATTAAAACAAAATGCGAAAAAATTGAGCGACAATGCAATCGAGCTTCCCATCCCGACACCGACCTTCATGCAAAAATTAAGACGTGAGTATGTTCACAGCTTCGACACACTCGATGACTTTAAAACTGATATGAAGCCGGTCTTCGATGACTACAGAGCAGAAACATTACGCGCTGAAAAAGAAAAGCAGAAAAAGATTCAGGAAGAAGAAAATTTAGAAGCTTCTCGACAACGAACAGCGGAGTACCACCGCAAGCTCGATGCCGAGCGTGAACTTGAAATGAAACTGCGTCGTGAAGAGCGTCAACAGTTAAGACAGTCGTGGGCAAATGAGCCAGAACCCGAGAAAAAACCGAAAAAGGACAATGATTTCGATCTATCCATGTAAAAACATGGCGTGAAATCGCACAGAATTGCGAATTTTTGATTTTTTTATGAAAAATGACCCCTAGGTAGCTAAAAATAATTAACGCTCTTAAATCGAAAAATAATAGCAATTAGCGAGTGTCTACGAGCGACATGACAAAAATTTGCTTGCCTTTTCTCTGATTACGATCTTCCTATCCATATAACACGGTCAGAACAGAGCATCCCGAATGGGTGCGAACGAATAATATAAAAATTTTGTTCGAGCGAAGCGAGTAAAGAAGCTTTATGAGCGAAGCGAATTCCGAGTTGCTTTTGATCTTGTTTTTGCTTTTTCTTAAATTCACGAGAGTATTAACCAAAAAATTGCCCCGTCGAATCGAGCGAAAGCGAGATTCAATAGAGTTTGAGCGAAGCGAAAACCAAGGGCAATTTTTAAATTTGCTTTTTTTAAATATATTTTAAATCTTTTAAATCTTTTAGGTGGCTTGAAAGCCATGTATATCAATGCTTTCAGCTTTTAACTATGAGGGATTGACTACTAACTATGAGGGATTGACTACTAACTATGAGGGATTGACTACTAAACTATGAGGGATTGACTACTAACTATGAGAGAATTATATTACTCATAGTTAGGTTTATAGAAATAGAATTGATGAGTACATCTAAAAAAGAATTAGTAGTTAAATCAAATCAAGTAATTGAGGCTTCATATCAATTAAGCTCTACAGAACAGCGTATTGTGTTAGCTGCTATCAGTAAAATTAGTCGAGCTGAAGATATTACAGATGATGAAATCTATCGCGTAACCATTGATGATTTAAAAAAACTTGGGGTTCATGAAAAGACCGCTTATAGAGATCTAAAAGATGGTGTAAATCGTTTATATGATAGGTCAATTAATTTAGCTATTGATGATGAATCAATTAAAATGAGATGGATTCAATCCATACGTTTTTTAGAGAGTAAAAGTGTTGTAGGAATTAGATTTTCTAAAGAAATTTTGCCATTCATTTCTAATCTAAGCCGTGAATTCACTAAATATTCGTTATCTGATATTGCTGGTATGAGTAGTGCATATGCTATTCGTATTTACGAATTATTAAGCCAATACCGTTCAATAGGAAAACGAGAGATTTCCATCGAGTCTCTAAGAGGAATGTTAGAGTTAGGAAAAAGATATCCTCTTTCTGCTGATTTAAAAAGATGGGTTATTGATACTGCTGTAGATCAAATCAATGAACATAGCCCATTAAATGTATCTTATGAGCAAATAAAGACAGGTCGAAAAGTCACACATATTCACTTCAAGTTTAAAGAAAAATTAAAAAGTATTGAGCATAAATCCGAACAAAATAATTTTTATAAATTGACAGATGCACAAATTAATATGTTTGGTAATCAGCTTTCACGCTTACATGAAGTATCTCACCTAGCACAACAAGGCGAAAGTTATGATGACTTAGCTATTAAAATTAAAGATATGCTGCGAGATCCAATACAACAAAAACAACTTATTCCTCATCTTAAAAATTTAGGTTTTAAAGCATAAAGATAGATTGTGTATGTAGCGGTTGACTGTTTGTTAATGTATCTTAGTTCACATAATAGACAACCAAAATTACAAGATGAAATCACTATCTGTTATTGAGCTCTCAAACCTCTATGGAATGACTCGTCAAGCCATTTATAAGCATATTAATAAAGGGAACTTAAGTAAGAATAGTGACGGTAAAATTGATCTTTCCGAAGCTATTCGTGTCTTTGGTGAACCTTCTAGAAATGTGAACGGTTCACAGACAACTGAAACACTAAAGTTGTCAGAAGTTCACCTGCTAGAACAGCAGGTTTACATGCTTCAGAAACAGCTTGAACAGGCGCATGAGCGTGAGCAGTTTCAACGTGAGGAGTTGAAAGCTAAGAATGATCAATTACACATTAAAGATGAACAAATTGAAGCGATACAACGCCTATTAGAAGCTCCAAAAACTTATACATCTACATATATCGATCCAAAATCAGATACAGCAACAGATACTAGGTCAAAAAGTGATTCGAACTATGATGGATTGACTACTCAACAAAAAGAAGCTCCTATACAAGCAGAAATCCAGACTCAATCTAAAGATACTGGATTGACTAATCCAGTTGAAACAGAAAATAAGCGGATTCCAGTACCCGAGCACATTGAACAGGAACCGGAAAAAAGAGGCTTTTGGAGCCGTTTTTTTAGACCCTATGATTAACCACGATTGTTTAACTGATATGAACAAAGTTGTGGAACATTGATCAAATAATAGGCGTGGAACGTGAAAAATCATAAAAAAAGCCCGAACAGTGATGCTCGGGCTATAAACTTTGAAATAAGTATATGAATTTCAAGGTAAATTATAACACATTTCGTATAAGGTGTATTATGTTAATTTTAGAAATTCTAAAAAAGGGATAGTTTTTAACTATCCCTTTATCTTGTAAAAATTATCTTAGTAATAATACTGGTTTTGTAGAACTTGATAACAATTTGGTCGTCGTACTACCAATAAAAAACTGGCGTATCTTTGAATGACCATATGCACCAATCACAATCATATCAATAACGTTTTTTTCTTGATAATCCAATATAGATTTCTCAACATCACCTTCAAGCACACTATCAATGACATCAAAACCATTATTTGCAAGTAGCTCTTTTGCCCAAGTGACTTGTGATGTCATATCACTATTTGGCTTACCAACATATACCACATGAGCTGTCAGGGTTTTTAATAAAGGGCTATTTGCAATTTTGTCTACACAAATACGTGCAGTAGGACTTCCATCAAAAGCAATTAAAAATGACTGAGGTGGACTAAACGGTGAGGATGTGATTAACACGGGTTTATGAAGAGCACGAACAACATTTTCAATATGGGTTCCAACTTTACTGGAATTGTGCTCGGTTTCAGTTCCATGCTTACCCATAACAAGAACTCGAATATCCTCTTCCATTCCCATGATTGTTTCTAAAAGACTGCCATGGCGTTGAAAGCTTTGAGCATCAATAGAGAACTTCTCCAATAGATAGTTTTTTGCTTCCCGAAGAAGAATTTGGCCATGCTCTAGCTCAATTTTCCCCTTACGTTCTTCCAGTTCAACCAACTCGTTTAGCAAGGTTTCTCGACTTCCTAGACCAATTGCACCACTTAAATCTTGTGGTGCTTTCGCTTTTGGCTTATCAATGACATGCAATAACTGAAGAGGTGAATTCAATTTATCGCTAAACCAAGCTGCATAATCACAAACGGTATTTGTTGCTAATGATCCATCAATACATGCAATAATTTTTGACATAATTCATCCCTCTTAGTGGCTATTTAAGCGATCTAAAGCATCTGGCTTATCATGGATACCAAACTTATCGACTAACGTTTTACTGGCTTCATTCATTCCAATCAGTTCGACTTCTGTTCCTTCACGTCTAAACTTAATGACCACTTTATCTACGGCAGCGACCGCAGACACATCCCAAAAGTGAGCCTGACTAACATCAATCACAACTTTTGAAAGTGCTTCTTTGAAATCAAATGCAGACGTAAATTTATCTGCCGAGCTGAAGAACACTTGACCCGTCACCGTATAAGTACGGGTACTTTCAGGTTCATTAAATTCGGACTGAATTGCCATGTAGCGTTCAATTTTGTTAGCAAAAAATAATGCAGAAAGAAGAACACCGACTAATACGCCATAAGCCAGGTTATGTGTGGCAACAACCACAACCACTGTCGCTATCATTACGATATTGCTAGAGAAGGGATATTGGCGAATATTGCGCAGTGAATCCCAGTTAAATGTTCCGATTGAAACCATGATCATTACGGCAACCAGTGCAGCCATTGGAATGACTTTGAGCCAGTCACTGATAAACACCACCATAATTAACAGGAAGACCCCCGCACTAAAGGTAGATAAACGGGTACGACCACCAGATTTCACATTAATAATTGATTGACCGATCATGGCACAGCCTGCCATTCCGCCTAAGAAGCCTGAAGCGACATTGGCAACGCCTTGTCCTTTACACTCACGGTTTTTATCACTGGTGGTATCTGTTAAATCGTCGACAATCGTTGCTGTCATCATAGATTCAAGCAAACCGACGGCTGCTAATCCCAGTGAATAAGGCAAAATAATAGCTAAAGTTTCAAGATTTAAAGGAATATCAGGAAGCAAGAAAATTGGAAGAGTATCTGGTAATTGCCCCATATCACCTACGGTTCTTACATCTAAACCAATGAACAAGGCAAAGAGCGTGAGGAGTACAATACAGATGAGGGGAGAGGGTAAAAGCTTGCCTATTACTGGGATATAGGGGAATAGATAAATAATGGCTAAACCACCAATTGTCATCGCATAGACATGCCATGTCACATTGGTGAGTTCAGGCAATTGGGCCATAAAAATTAGAATAGCCAAGGCATTCACAAAGCCAATCACAACCGACTTTGACACAAAGCGCATCAATGCACCTAATTTTAGATAGCCTGCTAGGATTTGAATAAATCCTGTCAAAATTGTGGCTGCTAATAAGTATTGCAGACCATGCTCTTTAACCAGTGTGACCATTAATAAAGCCATAGCACCAGTTGCAGCAGAAATCATCCCTGGACGACCGCCTACGAAAGAAATCACCACGGCAATACAGAATGAAGCATATAACCCTACCTTAGGGTCGACACCTGCAATAATTGAAAAGGCAATTGCTTCAGGAATTAGAGCCAAAGCAACAACAATACCCGCAAGAACATCCCCGCGAATATTGGAGAACCATTGTTCTCGAATAGTGGATAACATGAAAATAGCCTATTTTTTTAAATTTTAGGAAAGGCTAGTGATGTGATATATGACACACAAGCTACTACACCACATCACTAGACAGTGATGAGTTATTTACTGTTTTAAGAGATAAATAAACTTATGGTGGCGTAAGTGTCATATTAAGAAAGATATCTATTTTGGAGGGTTTCGGGGGCAATGATAGCAGTTAGGCCCTTTTCTATCCACCCTAACCGCAGTACTGAAGTAAAAGTAAGAATGATCATAGATAATTTTAGAATTGATTTATGTCCATTTAACATAATGGCGGTTATACGAAGTACACTTGTATATTAATATAAAAATCAACCACTTAATAAAACCATAAAAATCCAAGAATGCTCAAAAATACGATTTTGAAACAAGTCGGCTTTTTTATGATCGTTTTTGATAGTTCTTGCCAATAAATTTGACTAAAAATTACGCTTCTCAACTTGAGTAATACAATTTTGTGATACATTATTGTATATACAAATTTGAATGTTTTTTATGAAACAGTATTTCGAATGGGATGAGGCAAAGAATCGAAAGAATCAGAAAAAGCATGATGTCTCTTTCGAAACTGCAAGCCTTGTTTTTGATGATCCATTAAGGATCTCAATCCAAGACAGACATACCGATGGTGAAGAACGTTGGCAAACCATTGGAAAAGTAAAAGGCGTA
>NVUW01000011.1 GCA_002733205.1 Thalassobium sp.
GGAGGATCGAAGCGTAAAATCTAACGACCTATCCGTCAACGGAACCCTAACGAAAGCCGCAGTAGAGACCGGCGCTGAGTTGATGGCGTACAGTGGGTTTACTTCTGCTCGCTACCTAGAACGGCAGTTTGATGCTGATTTTGATTTTGGTACCGGACCGGTAGGCTCAATAATAGCCTTCAATTCTTCAGGAAACACCACAATCGAGACATATTATGCCCGCCAGGACACAGCAAAGATAGGAAGCCAAATACAGGCTGTTATGCTGGCAGACGGGACGATTCGTGTACAGATTGGGGATGGTTCCACAACTTCAACAGTGACAACCTCACAGGCTTATGATGATGGGGTATGGCATTTACTTGATTGGGATTTCGACACTAGCGGAACCGATACGCTCACCGTTAAAATTGATGGCGTCCAAGTTGGGCAGGTGATTCAAGCTCTTGGCAACTTGGACAATGCAACAGCAATTTTACGCATAGGGCTCGATGTCGATGGTCTTAACCCTGCACTAACTTCGTCACTGAGCTTGTTGAGAATTCAGGCATACGCGCAAACTGCGGCTCAAAGCACCAAAATAAACAACGACGAAAAGGTTTTATTCGTTGCAAACGCAAACGCCTTACTCGACGGTACAAGCAATGCGGTTTCATCGGTATCTGTAAGCCAAGGACTCATTGATGTTGGAACTAGTGACGGTGTAAGCACCTTCATTGGCTTAGAGCGCACAGATTTTACAGACGCTAGCAACAGTGTTATAACTTCGGATACGATCCGGGCTGTTAGCCGTAAGGGCAGCAAGCGGCTGATCGGCACAGCGGCAGAAGCCGCACTAGCTTAGAATGGATTTGTTATGGAGACTGTTTTAGAACTATTTGGTCAAGCGCCTGCTTGGCTAACAGCACTACTCTCGTTGATGGTGGGAGCAAAGGCTATTGTTGCACTAACACCAACACCGAAAGATGACGAACTTGTAGGTAAAATCTACGGAATTATTGAGTTCCTCGCGCTCAACTTCGGTAAAGCAAAAGACATTGCGCCTAATCGCGTGGTTATTGTTCCGGACCCTCCGGTACTTCCTGGCGACGATACATTGCCCGGCGGCGGTTAGTGCTTGAGATTGTTAAAAGCTTTCTTCGTATCCTTGGAATTGGAATGCAAAATTCTAGGGATGCGGAGTTAAAAGCAGACGGTGCTAGAAAAGCTGAACTTGAAAGCAGAGACAAGCAAGATGAAATCAGGAAAGAAGCTTCGGAGCATAGGAAGATTAACAATTCTTCTACTGACGCTGACATCGTTAAGCGCTTGTAGTTTTCTAACTCCCACAATACGAGTTAAACTTGCTACAGACTGCACTTGGTTTGAAAGCCAGAAGTTTTCAGAGGAAACTAAAGCTTGGTTAACCCGTGAGCCGTGGCCTGACTATGTAAAGCAAGATCTAGACAAGATTGCGGATAACAACGACCTTGCAGAAAGGTTTTGCGAAAAATGAGCTACGAGATTGCACAATATACCCCCTATGTGATTATGGCTCTGTGCTTCTTTGGGATGCTTGGCCTTTCATTGCCTACGGTACAAAAGCCTGACACTTGGCACCCCACACTGTTTATTATTGGCGCTGTGTGTGCCTTAAATCTATTGCTGGCGTTTGTGTTTGAATATGCTGCGGCACACGGTACGCTACTTACAAACGTTGCTATGTATGGGATAGCTGGCGCTCTTGATCTAGCAACCCTATCTTTAATCGTTAGGTATTCACGAAAAGGCCGCGATGAAATGGGCATTATATTGGGCCTATCCGCTATTATATCCGCACTGCTTATAATTAAAATACTACTATACAGCGGTGGACACTCGCAGCAAACACCATTCAAACAGCTACTTGCAGGAATCAACATTATATATTACAACTATGCGTGGTGCATTTTAGCCCTGAACGCTGCACAGATAGCAGTAATTATTAGTGGTGGGAAGCGGGATGGATGGAATATTTCTAGACTTATGGGGCGCATTAGTGGGCTTGCATCCGTTGTGGCTAGTCCCAATTATACTACTAGAGGCCGGAATAGTCTTATTATGTCGGTGTTCCGCCCGCCTATTGAGAAAGCGCCAAAATGACTTTAACAGGGAAAACCGGGGCCGGAATGATGATAGTGGGCGCAAGCGGTAGCGCTACAGTATCCGGTTTATCATGGCTAGACAGCATAGGGGCTAATGCACCAGCATATGGCATTTTAATAACTCTATTTGTAGCCGTTACGGGTATTGCCATTAAATTGTGGCAGGTGAGAGAAGAACGCCGCCACAATCTTGCTATGGAACCTAAGAAGAAGATTCCTCCCAGGCATTCACAGCCCACGCCACCAAATCAATATCATACATCTTCCTGAAGGCCTCTTCAGACCCAAGACCGTGTATACCTTCATGGCTTCTATGGTGGTGAGAACACAGCGGCGCAACATAGCGATGATCCCGCCTGACACGTTTCCCCTGCATGTGTAAGATATGATGTATTTCCACAGCACCAGAACACCCCACATAGCGCAACAGGCACCCAACAGACCGTACTTGGTCCATGTGTGCCTGTTCTACCTTCGAGGGCTTCTCAGCGCGCTTAGGCTTAATCCGGTTATGTTTGACTTTCTTCGGTATAAGCACGAACTAGGCGCACCATTTATTTCTGTTCATACTAAGGTCCATGCCTTCAGATTTTAATGCATTAGCTTCTTTGTAGATATGTGAAGACTTATATTGCCGTTTGTGATTCCATTCTGCCAGCTTGAGGAATATTCCGGTTGTCTTCTCTATTCGCGCAAGTAAACAAGCGGCGACTTCCTTTTCACGCTTGGCAGTCTTAGCGCCCCATTCCTTGTCTCGTTCGGTTTGTGCGTGCTGTACAGCCTTAAGTGTGCGGTCAAACTCGCCGTCTTTTGTATATCCGCCCAGCAGTTTAATTAAAAAGTCTCTCATCGTCTCGCCTCTCTCTAGTTAACTTAAATCTGGTTAATTAAAAGTAATCCGCAACTCTTTGGTGAACTATAATCTTACCCCTTTCTCCCCATATTTTCCGCATGGGTCCAGTTTCTGCTATGGTTCCATCGTCATAACTAAGGCCGTCAAAGAAAGACTTCAGTAGGTTATCAATGTCTTTCCATTTCGGGCGTCTAACTCCCTCGCCGTTCATTGCCTCCCGTTTCTTTTTTGACCAGCTCTTAGGCATTGTTAAAACAAACGTAACGCCCCATCCTTCTTGATAGTCCAGGCCAAGCATCTGTAAGTAGCCTTTGTTTCTAAGGTATAGTTGCTCTCGTTTATTCCATTTGCCTCTTGCGGTCATTTTCACGTATACGAAAGGTTCTATGTCATATGTCCTGTCAGTCATCGGCGCTGTCTTTTGGGGGTGAGTTGACCCATCCATCAACTAAGTGAACCTTGATGCACTTGGCACCAGTTTGCCGCCTTATGCTTGCCCAACCGCCACCAACCCAATTCTCAACAAAGCTCGCAATCGCATCGCGACGAGTGGGCCTGAAAGTGTAGGGCAAAGTATAGTCGGGATAGGCAATTATCCATCCGTCGCGGTCCCAATCTTTCTTCATTCTGGCTCTCCTGACTTGCTCGGGCGTGAGTTGACTATGTAAGCGCGCACAACTTCGGCGGCTGTTTCTTTCCACGCCTCGTTTGTGTCATGCGGCTTCTTTGTTATGCGGTTTCGCAGCTTTCGCCACGCCGCCTCAAGACCCTGCTCCTCACTCACTTGATTTCTCCGGGGGTTTGATGGCGCTCATTACTGTCTCTGCCTTGTGGATTCCCCAAAGGTCCGTGACCGCTTGGCTGATTACATTCAGGAAAGCAATCTTATCCACAGGATGCAAATCAGCAATGTTGCCCCGAATGCTGTTTATAACGGCCAGTGAGCGAGGGGTTGTTTCCCGCAAGAACTCAAGGTCTGTCATTGGCTTATCCATCTGCGTTCTCCTTCGGGGGTGAGTTGACAAGCTCAATACCCTGAGCCTTAAGCTCTGCCATAATAACCATAGCGATCAAAGAATTGTCCCCGTATATTCCGTTTCTGCACAAGCAAGCATCAATGATATTTTTGCACTTCAGGGCAAGCTCATTTATATGTAAGTCTGAGGTCATCATTCTTCCTTCGGGCCTTTGGTGTCACGATTTTGTTCACGTATAAAATCAACGTGCAGGGCTATGTTCTCGGATTGCATTTCACGTTTCATTTGAGCGTTCGAGCGGTCGCCCACTGATAGGGGTGTAATGACAACCTTGATGTTCTGCTTCTTTTTGCCGTCAGCCATGAAGTCAACGTGACCTGCAAAATGCTCACTCGGCTTTTGTCCAGACAAGGTGCAAACGATTTGCAGGGTAGTGTGTGCAGCCTGTAAATCAGTAAGAAATTCAGCGATTTGTTCAGCCGGTAAATCCATCACATCTGAAAGCGTTTCTATTCTGATTTTTTCAGACATTTCCATCTCCGTTGTTTGTTGGGCGTTTGTTGGCTGTCATTGTTTTCATGTGGCAATAGTCACAAACGATAACGCCATCTATTACATTCTCATTGCCAAGAGCGCCTTTTCTGCAACAGCCTTCAACCTCACAGTTATCAGGGCGAAAGCTCCACAGGAATTGTGCAATCCTATGTGGCAAACTCTCCCAAAACCAATTGTAAAATTTATCCCACATTGTCTTTGTCCTGTACTGGGCCTTTGTTGGCGCTTGCCCGATAACCAGCAGCAAACGCGGCCATTGACCGGCTTTCTTCATCGTGAGCATTGATAAAGGCCATGTTTTCGGCATAGGCGATGCCAATATCTGTCAGTTGGAAGCTGTCCGGCCCAACAGCCCTCATCAAGCCAAGTTCGATGTTGGCGGCTATGCCGTCTTCAATGGTTTCATTATCCATTATTCTTCTCCCATTGTTGGGCGTTTGTTGGCGCTTTTCAACGCCGCATCTATTCGGTCAAACCAATATGCTTCAAAATCAACCTTATCGAGAAACAGGCCCCAATCGGCAGTTACCTGCTCCATTAAGGCATCTGGATCTCGCATTGCTTCAATCGCTGCCTTTGCATCTAGGGTATATTGCTCTTTCGATACATCCCCAATGTTATCCCAATACTCATCAGCCGATAGCTCAGTGCCTGTAACAACCCTGTAGGCAATAGCCTTTGCTACTTTCTCAATCATGATTCATCCTTCGGGCCACAGTTGGCAGCTTCTTCAGCCCCCGCCTCTGCGATCCAATCTTCTTTGCATTTATCGTCACAAAGAATGATTTCGCCGTGCGTAGTCCAACTGGTTATTTCCTTGCCGCATTGGTCACACTGAAACGGGTTAGGAACCGGGCATTTGATGGCGCCGTTATGAGCCTTGCATATCCTGTTCGCTTGATCTTGGGTAAGGCCGCGCACTACGTCCCAACCATCGCCGTTTTCATCTGGGTGCCTTAGGGTGATAGCCCAGGTGTTTTGGCTGTTGTCGCTGTTGTAAATGATCCACATTATTCAGTCTCCGGCGACATGGGGCCTTTGATGGCGCTTTCATCAAGGCGCTTCTGAAGGGCCTCATTTTCCTTATGAAGACTATCAAAAGCATCATGCATAATATTCAGTTGGCCGATGTAACCCTGAGCGCGATCCTTTGCGCCGTGGCCTTCACATAGCAATTTAAGAACATCTTCATTTGAAAGCTCAGTCACTTCTCTTGTGTTCGTATCGCCGTCTTCTCGGGTGAAGTAAGTTCCATATTTGCCCAAATATAATCTGAAGGGATGATCGTCTAAAATCTTTCTAGCCATTATTCTTTCCCTTCTGATGTGGTGGGGGGTTTGTTGACAATATCGTCAGGGTCCCAATACGTTGGCTGCGGGTCATACGTCTGCCCGTCCAAATCTCCGCCATGAAGAACCCATCCGCCGTTCTCAAAGCGCACTATCAACCCGTAAGGGAAATGCCCAGGTGTTATTTTCGACTCTGTGCCGGCCCTAACCGGACTGCCATTCTTTGGGGCTGTCTCTATCGGTTGTGGATTAATCATCATTCTTCCTTCGGGGGACAGTTGACCGGTGCAAAGTCTGCATCTTCCCAAACATCACTAGGGCTAGGACGAGAGCTTTTGATTAACGCCGTCAATGGTGTGCGGCGGCTAGCCTTCAATTGAGCAACGGTTTTAAATTTGATCTTATTAAGCTGTTTCATTCATCAAGTCCTCTGCCTTGTTCCAGAAATCCCCAACTAGGCCGCTGGCCACTATATCCTTTGCCCAATCAGTGACATGCGCAGATGATAAACCAGCACCATATCCGGGGGCGTTCAAAGCCAAGCTAATAGCGATTACATTATCATCGTTGCTTGTTATTGCGTTTAATTCTTTGATGTTCATGTCTCTGCCCTTCTTGTGTTTCTCGTTAACATGCATTATATATAACAAGACCAATAAACTATTACAAGACCCATTTGGAGTTATTTATGAGCAATGAAGTTGGCGACCGGCACAAAATCGGAATTGTACGCGCTGTTAAAGGTGAAATCACCATAGAGGAACAGACTGCACAGCTCGTTGAATACGGCGTTGACGCTATGCATGTATGGCGTATGGGTAAAGATGACATCAAGGATATTGCTCTTACGTTCCGCAGTGACCCAGGCAATGATTTGCTTGTGGTCCCGTTCCTTGGTGCGCTCGGCAATAAGTTCGATGTATTCCTTGGCATGATTGGCGACAAGGGTGCAGACCTTTACGACTTGCAGACCAAAGAGCTGATACCGCTTAGAGGCTGGGAACACTTCACCACTGTTAAACGTGGCGTTATGTTCACAAGGACCGCACCGGGTCGCGCTGCTGCTAAAACTGGAGCGAAGCCCGGCCCCAAGAAGAAGCTTGTGCGTGACCGCTTTAAAGAGGCCAGAGAAGCTTGGTCCGGCAAGAAGGGTGGCAACCAAGACATTGCAGACGATTTCGGCGTGTCTGTTGTTTACCTGCATAGAGCTTTCGGCGCTAGGGGTGTGGCTCAGAAGAAGGCCGTCTCTTAATGGTTTCTTCATGCCGTTCTCCTTGCGTCACCACCCCATTGCTCCGCGAAAGCGTCAGACCAGCCCTGATAGGTAAGGCTCCGCTTGTGCGCCCTGTCCTTGGACGGTCCCAGTTTATTCTGGCCGCTGTCTGTCTGGTTTGCCCATCGGGGTTTGCCGTCAACCCAACGAGGTTCAATTAGTTTTGTTGGCCTCAACGGCATCAACCCTCGTATCCACAAGCATGTTCTCTTGCTGGCGTCGTGACCATATTGATTGGGATGAATGATTTGCGTAGGCTTGCCCAGGCACGATTGAGTAGAAAGAACGCCTACTGGATTTTCAAGCGCCACTCTCTTTATTTTTGATAGCCATAATTTTTCAGTAAATGCGATAGCCTCTTTTCGTGCCTCTTTTCGTGCAGCACCAAAAAGTGTTCCAGGCTTAACCTTCAGACCCGCCTTTTCTGTATAGCACCACTCGGCTGATATAGTCAGATATGTGCAGACGGGATGAAAGATAGCCAAGTCCCATCCATCATCAAGAACATCAAGAACATCACCTTGATAATGCGGGCCTTCGGTATCTGATGGTAGAAGGTCGCAGCTCATAGCGTCATGGCCGAGCGCAATAAAAGCGTCACGCACGCGCCCGCTATACTCGCAACCTATCAGCACCCTCAGCTTGCCAACTGATGACTGTTTGCTCATGAGCTTTTCCCTTTAGCTTTTGCCATGGCAGCCTTAACCCTATCCCGCAAACCCTGCTCATACTTGTTTGCAGGCGTGTATCCTTCGTGAAAATACAGGTTCATTTCCATCAAGAGCGCATATGTTTCAGGCGCTGAAGCCATAAGATAGGCGTTCGCTTTTTGCTCCTCGTCTGTGGCGTCGAACTTAGATAATGTGGCAATAACTGTTTGGTCACATTCCGTTTCTGGATTGCAAACAAAAACTATTCCATTGCGCACGTGGTCGTCGTCTAATTCATATTCGACATGCCACGGGCCTTTTGAAATGTTGTCAACTGATGACTGTTTGCTCATGAGCTTAACCCCTTTTCCATGATATAGAGCCGCATAATAATCATAATGATCAGGAAATCTTTAGCCTCACCTACCCACCCGAAGTGTTCTAAAACGTCAGCAAGAACCATAAGGGCAACAGCCAAAATACACCCGATCAAACAATTTTTTGGAGTGTCAACTGATGACTTTTTCATAGCTTAATCCCACTTATTTAAACGATTGAATGACAGATATTGAGGAAGATCATTAGGCCAAGGATAAAGCTCACGCGCCTCAGCATAACGAGGTTCTTCTTTTTTATCTTTGTAGGCGATACCGGGAATTATGAAGCATAGGTGCAGAAAAAAAGAAATTATCGACTCTGTCCACGGGCATTTTTTCGCATGTTCCTTAATTTTGGCTACATGCGCATAATACCTTCTAGAAATATCGCGGCGCTCAATCCAATCTATATGCTCATATCCAGACGCTTCTCTTCCACACAGGGTGGACCGCATAAGAGCGCATGACCTTTCTCCATTCACAATCGGTGGAAAATCATCGTTTTGGCATTCAGAAGGTCTTGTTTTTCTATGCTTCCTCTCACCATTCTGAACCCATTCATATTTCCGCTGAAAGTGCTCACAGTTTTCGCAATCTTTAATGTCATCTAAGGACTTATTCATGGTATCCCTCCGGCCTATATAACTTCCAATCCGCAAGAAACTTCTTAACAGTTCCAGCGCCTAGATGTGTGTTCCAATATGTCTTCCAGTACCTAGCCATGTTTTTATTGTCTTCAACGGCTGGTAGCGGCTCAGGAACGCGAGAATAGATCATCCTGGCAACTGCCACAGAGTAACGGTTATCAAGCAGCATCTCTGCCAAGCTATCGCCTTCACCCTCGAACTTCTCAAGCACACGTATTTTATGCGGCCTGTAACGTAGGTAATTATCCGATAGATCTTCAAGCGTTGTAGGCTCTACCTGAAAGTAAGACCTTGCAGGGCCTCCACCGTCTTGAACCTTTGTTCTGAAACCGCCGCTTTCGTGGCACGCCGTCATTAGCAAAAGCTTTTCAGCAGGTGCGCTAAACATATCCATTTCAGACAATACCGGCCTGATGTAATCTACAAGGAATTTATTCGCGTCCATTTTCAAGCTCCCTGATTTCTTCAAGAATGCCTGCTAATTCCATCTCAACCATAACCCATCTTTCTACTGAAGGGCTATTGAACCCGCCTTTATATTGGGACCACTGCGAGGCGGCTATACCTGTTCTAGCGAGAAGGGAGCCAAGCTTAACTTGCGCCTTCACAAGCGCCGACTCAACATTAGCAACCGCCTGTTTGGTGTGTTTATTCTTACTCATTAAATCATTTCCTTTCCATTATTAATATATACATTACTTTTACAAAAGCAACAACAAAATGTTGACATGTTTAAAATAACCCTTATATTAAGATGAAACAAGGAGAGACAAAATGAACGATTACGACGAAGCCCGCATAGAAGAAATAGAAGCTGACAAGGTGAAGTTTCTGAAGATCGCCGATGAACTAGCGGCTTGGCTTTCTGTGAACCGTATTGATAGATCAGATGATGATAAGAAATACTTCGATCCTGAATACCAGACCGCAGACATGAAGGCGGAAATACTAGCGGTACTTGATAAGGAAATCGAGTTTATCCGTGAGGACATGCCAGCAGATTACACAAAACTAGGGAGAGGCTAATGAACGAGCTAGCACAATACGAACAACCGGCGCAAAACATGGTTGCTTATGATGATAAGCAGATTGATCTAATTAAGAGAACTATTTGCCAAGGGTCTACAGATGATGAGCTGCAATTATTCTTGCACCAATGCCAACGCACACAGCTTGACCCGCTGACACGCCAGATTTTCGCTGTTAAACGATGGGACAGCAAAGCCAAGCGCGAGGTTATGTCTATTCAAATCTCTATTGATGGGTTCCGTTTAATTGCTGAGAGAAGCGGGAAGTATTCAGGGCAAGTAGGCCCGCTGTGGTGTGGTGACGATGGGCAATGGCGCGATGTATGGATTGCTAAAACCCCGCCTTCTGCCGCAAAGGTCGGCGTAATGCGTTCTGATTTCACTGAAGTCCTATGGGGCATTGCAAGATTTGATGCCTATTCGCAGACCAAAAGAGACGGCGGTTTAACTCATATGTGGAATAATATGGGTGACGTTATGATTGCCAAGTGTGCCGAGTCCCTGGCATTGCGTAAAGCATTTCCACATGAACTAAGTGGTTTGTATACTGGTGACGAAATGGGGCAGGCAGACAATAGCACCCCGGCAACACCTAAAACGACCCGCACGAAAACGGCAGTGCATAAGGATATGAAAGCCGCCGTATATGAAATGACGCAGACCACAACGGCTGAAGCGTTTGAAGAGTTCTTGGCTAGTGATAAAGTTAAAAGCCTAATCAAAGAGCTATACAAGGAATGGCCTGAAGAATTTGAGGGCTTTAAGGCTGAGAAAGAAAAGCACGTTGACCGTCTTAAGGCTGGCCCAAAGCTAACCAGTGAAGACATTGAACACTTCGTTGAAGACCACTGCAAGAAGATGGCTAGCGAATGGGATGCAGACAATTGCCGTGAAATGCACAAGGTAGCCAACACAGAAGTATTGCGCGCTGGCGGCACACCTGAACACCTGAAAGAGCTAGAGGCGGCACTTGAAGACCAGCTTGGCATGATAAAGTAATGCTATTCCAGCGCACATATGAAGGGTTTAGCCCCGCAGATAAAGAAGCGTCTGACTGGCATTACAAGACCAAACAGGGTGCGCTGGTTGAATTGAAGGGCAACAGGCCACGCAATCCACAGCATCACCGCAAGTTCTTCGCCTTGATGAACATCGTTGTAGACAATAGCGATGACTACGACACGGTGGAACAATTCAGGTTTGTGTTAATGGCCACACTACAGCGGGGCAAGTGGATAGAGGTTCCGCACGCAACCAGGGCTATGTTTATTCCTGAAAGCATATCGTTCAAGAGCATGAAGCAAGAGGATTTCGACAGGCTCTATAACGACGCAATGAACGCAATCTTGAAACACTTCCTTCCTGTAGACAGGCAAGACCTGATAGAAATGATTGCTTTAGCTTAAACCCTCGCTATAATGAGCGCTCATATTAACAGTACCCGATAGTACGGTTTTATGTATTTTTCATTTCGGAGTGTGGCGCTTCCCCCGTTGCACTCCGACTCTCTCAAAAAAATAAAAGAAATCTCATTTAGTCCTTGCATTCCTGTTATGGTCTACCATATACTATTTATAGAAACAACGGAGAGAGAATATGAATTATTGCAGGGAATGTAAGCACTATGAGATTTATATTATAGCCCCACTTCCGCCACTCTGTAATTCTCCCGCATTCGAGGATAAGCGGGACATTGTAAGCGGTCAGTCACCTAACTGCCGTGATGTGAAGGCTCCTATTTGCAAGCATTTTGAAGAACGCGAGCCAGAAGTTAAAGAAAAGACATTTTGGGAGAAACTATTCGGATGAGACAGCAAAGCCAAGTAGAGGCAGAGAACGCCTACAACCAGCGCCAGGAAGACCTAGGCTTCGTCAAGGTCGGCGTAAGGGTACCCAAGGCGCACGTTGAAGCAATCAAACAGATAGCAAAATCAATGCGGGAGAAGGACTATGGAAAATAAAGGCTGGATGGAGTTTAAAACGGTGAAAGACCTAGAGAAGTACGAACCCGGCGCAGCGAAGAAGATGCAGGAGCTGCGGGCAAAGTGGAAGCGTGAGGAGAAAGACGGTGACTGACATCAAAACCATATTCAGCACAGAAGTAAAACAGCCGAAGCTAGGGGTGATATGTAGTGAAAGCACCGCACTGGGGTTCTACAGTGACAAAAAGGAGATGCCATATTTCAAGGCATTAGCCAAATCTGTGCTTTCACAAAGATACACTCGCAATTCCATCTACTGGGTAGAACCTGTATTTGAAGACCATAAATAACTTGCACGAAGACTAACTAAATAATATTATACGCAATGGGAGCGCACCCCATCGGTTTCATGCCCGATGTGGAAAGCGTTTCTGAGGTAGCATTAAGTTGCGCTCCCAATCCTCAGAACATTAACCTCAGAAGCCCCCATATAAAAGCCGGGAGTTTCTTAATTTAAGGACTCACCATGGCCGCATTGCCATACATTCAATTATATGTCGCAGATTATCTTGCAGACACGGCGCACCTTTCTACAGAGGAGCACGGTGCATACCTTTTGCTTATATTCAATTACTGGCAACGCGGAAAGCCACTTCCAAACAACGATATTAAGCTTGCAAGGATTGCACGCTTATCTAACGAACGTTGGACAGACGTTAAACAGACGTTGGAAGAGTTCTTCAACATAAATGAAATTGAGTGGCGACATAGCCGTATTGATAATGACTTAAAAGCGGTGATTACAAAACAATCTCGCGCATCTAAAGCAGGCAAGGCTTCAGCAGCCGCTAGAAAAGCGTCACAAAAACCTGTTAAAAAACAACAAGTTGCAACGGACGTTGAACAAACGTTGAACCATAAAGATACAGATACAGATACAGATACAGATAAGAATAGTATAGAGGGAACCGCTGTCGCAGTTCTCGAACCCAAGGGAAAATCTAATGCAAAAAAAGGAACCAGACTTCCAGAAGGTTGGACACCTAGTGAGCCGCTTGCAAAGTCCATTGCAGACAGGCACAACTTTACCGCTGAACAGATCAATGACGAATTGTACAAATTCACAAACTACTGGATCGGCGTCTCTGGTGCAAAAGCTGTCAAACTCGATTGGAATGCAACTTTCCGCAACTGGTGTGCAAACTCTTATGGTGGAAGCAAAGCGGGAATTTCCGGGCCAGGCAGGAGAGGAGGCGGCAGCCAAGGAGCTGTACAACAAGCTGAGAGTTTCGAAAAAGCTGCCAGCAGGAGCCAAAATATGGGGGAAAGCCCTGATGACTTCTTTGCATGACGAAAACGAACACGGCAGAAAAGCGCTAAGACTTGCGGCAATGTTGGGACATTTCCCACAGCAGGAACAGAACGCGGCTATCAACGAGGTTATTGCAGACGATTATATGTCAGCAGTAAAGCACCTGCCTGCATACGCTGTAGACGCCGGTGTGCGCTCCTTGCTTCTTTCAGGCCCTAAGCGCCGCCCAACTATGAAGATGGTTGTTGACGCGTGTTCTGTGAAGGCCTTGCGCTATACTGAGCTGAAAGTCTACATCAAAAAGGTGGCCGCACACTGGGGGGAGTTGTGAGGATCGATTGTGGCTAAGGTAAAAAGGCCCGCTAAAATCGTAACAGCGGATGATATTAGAGATCATTATTGCCATTGTGGCAAATTTGGAAGTTTCGGAAGGAAGGGAAAAGTAGATGAAAGCGGATACAAATCAGGCACTGTTTGGAGGTGTCGAAAGCACAGAAATGAAAGTTCCTCCGGTAGCGAGATTGCTGCGGATTTATTCGGATAGGGGTAAAACTCTGGAATGGTGCTGCAACCCTAAGATCATTAAATTGAAAATGTCTACACTCAAGAAGCATTGCAGAAAGTTCAATATATCTTTCCCTGATTACACACCGCGAGCTATGAAGGAAAAGCCATGACCGACAAGGTATCAAAAGCACACATCGCAGCATCTCAAGCTGTAGACCAATACCTAGAAGGACACCCCGAGCGTTCAGCATGGGATATGCCCGCAGAGATAGCCAAGAAACGCGGTTGGGGATGGGCAACAGGGACAATCAGTGGCAGGGACTATGCGGCGTTCGTTCTGATGTTTAACGCATTGGTGGGAGAATGAGCATGTTCGAGAGGAAGGGCGTTAGCGAAGACCACCTGTACCGAGCAATTGAGGCTGTTGCTAGACGGTTAGAGCGGTACGTGTCGATAATTGAAATATCTGAACACATGGATTGTGAACCTAGCATGGTATCTGGGCCGCTGCATTCATTGATTGAAAAGGGATTAGTTACACATGCTAAAGACAAGGGTTTATATTTCCGTGTGGTGCCGAAGGGCTTTGTTAAACTTCCAAGTAAGAAGGTTGCTCGCCCGCGTCGAAAAAAAGAAGAGAGCGAAAAATACACACAATTTGGGTTTGAGATAATCCGTGTAATGTAAATTATTTTCACTCAGGGCTTGCAATGATGTAAATAATACGTATATTAGGATGGTAACGAGCGGCGCTGAAAGTAGAAGCGCGATAGACATGGGCAGTCTTTAAAATGCTTAAGGGGATTGCAGCCCGCCGACGCCCGCAAGGGAACCATGAGGAAAACAGCTAGCCTTAGTAACGCGGGGCCTCGTTACAAGTTCTGAGTATGTATTGAGTAAGGTGTGTGCAGATGATCAGATACCAGAGGAAGTAGGCAAAATAGCGATAGCATTATCCTGACCGGAAGCCAGAGACTGTTCATTAATGCCGGGCCGCACACCGCTCAACACATCAAACACAGGGGCGAGACATGAGTGAATTTAAGTTAGACGACTTGCATGTGTACTGGGGCGGCAACGAACTGGCTATACGTGTAGATGATTGGGATGGTTCCGCCATGGTCGCGTTAGATAAGATCCAGGCCAAAAGCCTCCTTGAGTGGCTGCAAACTAACCAACCCGCAGACAAAGAGGGCGAGACATGAACAATTATAAATTCAAGCTAGGCGACAAAGGCCGCACCACCAGAGGCATTGCATACGAGATTGTATGTACAAATCCCCTGAGCGTCCACATTGGAGGCAATGACATGCAGCTAAAGGGCATGAAAATAGAGTTGCTGCCACCTACGGGAAATGTGGCTGACGGCGATTAATTCAGAAGTAGACCGGGACGTACCCGGCTGATGTGAGGGGATGCGGGTAGCCTTACGAAGAATGACAAAAAGCCCGTACATTAATTCAGGGAGAGAGACGTGATTGATCAGATATTAAGCTTTGCCGCCAACGTTGCGGGAATAACTGCACTGGTAGGGGTGGTGCTATTTGTTGCAATTCCTTCAATGATCGACGCGGTTAAGAAATCCCTATGAACTTTGTAGACAGGCTACACGCGGCAGGCTTCAAGACTAAGGCAGAGTTCGCCAGGTACATAGGCCGCACACCACACGCAGTAACTGGATGGGGTGAAGACATACCCTTGATAGCAGAGAGGGTTTTGCAAGTTCGCATAGACGTACTTAAGGCATTGGAGAAATAAAAGTGAAAACCATTATTTTAACCGCTGTAATGCTAATGTTTACCGTTCCAGCACTCGCACAAATCCCACATAAAGAGAACATCAAGGCAATTAAGCACGCACTCGAATACGTGCAGGAACGCGGGACTTATGTTTCTGACATCAAGAAGCACGGCGTTGTAGATTACGGCATTGATTTAAGACTAGCTGATTGGCAGGGTGACTGCGAAGATTGGGCGCTTGCCTACAAAGGCCAGATAGAAGACGCAATTGGCACTCAAGGAAACTCTCTGCGGGTTATGTATGTGAAAGCCCGTCGATACGATGAGTATTTTGCACACGCTGTTTTATTCATTGAAACAACAAGCGGCACGTATTTAATCGAGGCCCCATATGAAGGCAGGTACGGCAAGGTTTACAGCACAATGGTTAAGGTGAAACATTCTCACTACAAGCCAGAGCAAATTATTGGGCAGCTAGTTTACCCAAAGCCAACAATAAGCTACATCATTCATATGTAATAATTCAGCAACACAAGAAGATTTAATGCAACACATTGAGGGGGTATAGTCACAGTAAGGCTGTATTCCCCTCAGTTAAAAACATAACAATCATTGGTCACAACTTTAATTTAGGAAGACTAATGAAAAAACTACTCGCGATTTCTGCCGTTCTAGCCTTATCGTTTGGTGCCGCCGCAACGGACACCACAAACATTTACGTTAACGGCGTAACTCACTCAAATACAAATTCATGGGCGGTAACTGATGGACTTAGCATTAGCACTAACGATCATGCTTCAGGCGCTCCTAATGGCTTCAGCCTTAGCCACATGGTCACAACAGACACTTACCGCATTCGCCAGCGTGGCAGTTCACGCACAAACGGCACGTTCTCCAGCGCGTCGTACAGTTTCAACGGACTGACAGCCACCACAGGCAACCGTGATCTATACACACGCTCACGCAGCACCACCCGTGTTCGCGGAACTTCCAACGTTAATGGTTTTTCACTCGATGTGGCTTTCAATAGCAACGCCCTCGAAACCACATTCGCAACCATTGACGAAACCACCCGTTATGGAAGCGACACAAACACACGTGAGCGTTACACCACTAACATCAGCTATTCGCGAGTAGATTAATGAACCGGCTGGTTCTAGTGGTGCTCGGCCTCTGTTTCACGACGGGGGCCGTAGCACAGGACAGCTTGCAATCAAATTTGCAATCGTCTTTCAATTCCGCCAACACCAACAACCAGAACATTTATTCATTCGGTGATGGCAGAGCTTCCCAATCATTATTCACACGCGAGGCCGTAACTTGTGACGCGCCTAAACTCACAGTGGGCATACTCCCGACGTACACAAGCGGTTACTATGGTAGAGGCACAACGGGCTTCACTGGCGGCATTAGCTTAAGCATCCCACTAGGATCAACAGTGACACGCTGTAAGAAGCTGCAACAATCAATCATACGCTCGGCCCAACGCCAGGGTGAATACGACATTATCATGATGTGCGTAGAGCTGAAGAAAAAAGGCATCTCAGTTGAGCCAGGATTGTTCAATTTCGCTGCAAGATGTGAAGGCGTAAACCTAACCAAATAAAAAAGACTTTGCGGTGGGCGTAAGTAATATATACTAACCCTACCGCATAATGAATATTTCATGCTGCGGGCTTTATGCAAGATAGGTGAAATATCATGGAAGATGTCGAAATGACGCTTGACGGAGAGTTCTACGGAAACACCGAAGTCCCTACAGAAATCATTAACGAAATGATGTCCAAGCCACAACAGTTCAAAATCACTACGCACGAAGACAAAGGCCCGCAAACCCACAACGCCACAATATCCAAGGGTAAGTCGGGGTATATACTGATTATGCAAAGGGTGCATTGATCATGACTATCGTAGACAATAAACCCGCCATAGGTAGACCCACAGGATACAACGAAGAGAACGTAACCAAGCTATGCCTAGCTATCGCTCAAGGTGAAGGCTTAGAGAGCGTTTGTAAGCCTGATGATATGCCAGGAGCCAGCACAGTTTATGCGTGGCTTAATAAGTACCCTGAGTTTCAAGAGAAATATGCGTGTGCGCGAGAAGCTCAAGCCGAGCGTTACCTTGACGAAATCATTGATATTGCTGACGATTCTGGCTTTGACTACAAGAAGACTGCATCCGGTGAAGTCCTTGTTAACGGTGACGCTATCCAACGGGCAAACCTTCGCGTTAATGCTAGAAAATGGGCTATGTCCAAGCTTAACCCTAAGCGGTTTGGCGATAAAGTTACACAAGAGCTATCAGGCCCCAACGGTGGCGCTATTCAGTCAGACACAAAGATGGTTGTCGAGTTCGTTAGCTCCGATAATAAAGATTAGAAGTTGCATTTCTCCGTCGTTAGTCTCGAAATATACGGGGGTAAGACAATATTTCACACTTTTAAAGGGAAAAGAGGGTTAAAATGAGCACTGAAACACTTATTGACCAAGAATGGCTTATTGAAGGATACGGTGGAAACAAGGCACAAGACCGCACCGAATGAAGCTACAAGAGCAAATACACGCAGGTATATTACAGCACAACGTATGGCTTTCTGGTGGGAAAACACACTTAGCTAAAATAACGCTGCAATTGCTGAGAGACTACAATGTTAGATTAACTGTTGGTGTTGGCGGAATGTTATCTATAGCAGGCCAACCAAGGTTGGTTGAATGAAGCTACAAGTTAACGACAAGCTTGAGCGCTTCTTACGTGTTCACAAGCCCCTAAAGATAATCATAGGCGGGCGTGGTTCCGGTAAATCTATCGGCGTTGCTGACTGCATGGTTTTTAAAATGCTCACTGATGGCGTATCAATCATGTGCCTACGTGAGTTCCAAGACAGTGTAGACGATTCTGTTCATAACGAGCTGAAGGATAGCATTGTAGAGCGTATTGGCCTTGAAGGTTGGGACTTGCAAGCAACCAAGATAGTTGCGCCCAACGGAGCTAGGACAACATACAAGGGCGCACGCCGTAACCCTGACAGTGTGAAGTCAGTTAAAGGCTACCCTATTTCATGGTTTGAGGAAGCGCAGACCGCCAGCGCTGAGAGCCTTGATAAGCTAATCCCGACGATTATCCGAACAGAGGGCGCAGAATGCTGGTTTACGGCAAACCCTGAAGCTAGCGGCGATCCATTTAGCCAAAGGTTTATTGTTCCGTTCCAGAGGGAATTAGACGCTAACGGATACTATGAGGATGACCTTCACATGATCCTTGTGTTGAACTGGCGGGATAATCCTTGGTGGAACGACGCACAGGAAAAGATACGGCAACACGATTTCAACACCATGCCCCGCACTAAGTATGATTGGGTATGGGAAGGCAAGTTTAACGACAGCGTTGATGGTTCCATTATCCTTCCAGAATGGTTTGACGCAGCCAAGGACGCGCACAAACTCCCTCACCTTAAAGCGATGTTTGAGCCACAGGGCGCTAAGATTGCTGCACATGATCCATTTGATGACGGCGGAGACGCTGCGGGCTTTGCAATACGACACGGCAGCATAATCACAGAGGTACACACCAAAGAAACAGGCGAGATAGACGCAGTGTGTTCATGGGCAACCAAACTCTCGCGGGATCATAATGTTGATTGGTTCGTGTGGGATGGTGACGGCATGGGAACAGGGTTAAAGTTCCAAGTATCAGAAGCCTTCAAAGGAACGCACACCAAGTACCATATGTTCAAGGGTAGCTTATCAGGCAAAGGCCAGGATAACGCAGAGCTTCCCTATATGCCTGTAGACGGTGACAGAGATTCAGACAGCAAAGTTAAAACCTACGCAGACACGTTTAAGAACAACCGGGCGCAATATTACATTGAACTAGCGAGGCGTTTCAAGAACACCTACAACTGTGTCATTAAGGGAAAGTACGTTGACCCTGCAGAAATGATAAGTTTGAATGTTGACGGTATAGGTGATATCGTTTCGCTCAGAACGCAGCTTTGCAGGATACCACGTAAGCCGAACGCACAAGGGTTAGAACAGATCATGAGCAAGGAAGATATGAAGAAGCTCAAGATTGCATCCCCTAACGAGGCAGACGCGGTAATGATGACTATGTACAATCCGCCCGCACAATCTGCACCAATAAAGATTAATTTTTCAGGGTGGTAATATGCCAGACTTTACTAAACACGAAGTAGCGATCCGGTTACTAGAAGAGGCACAATCCGCCGATGATGATCAAAGGGAATTAGCCCGCGACGATCATTTATTTGTTACCAAGGTTGATGGTCAATGGGAACCAAAGTTCTGGTCTGATTGCGAGGGTAAGCCCCGTTATACATTTGATATGACTTCACCAATCGTTGACCAGATTTCAGGAGACATTGAACAGTCAGACTTTGACATTAAGATTTCCCCCGCAGGAAACGACGCGACCAAAGAGCTTGCAGAGCTGCGTGATGGTATGGTGAGGAATATCGAGAACCTATCCAATGCACAGGGAATTTACGCAGACGCAGGGCGCAACGTTGTCACATCTGGAATAGATGGATGGATGGTTGTTAGTGAGTTCCTGAACGACAATAGTTTCGACCAAGACATTGTTGTAAAGCCAATCTACAATTTCACTGACAGGGTTTGGTTTGACGTTGGAGCACAGAATAGAGATGCATCAGACAGTGAGTATGGTTTTCTGTTATCCGCAATTCCTACAGAGAAGTTCAAGCAGCTATGGCCTGAAGGTTCCGGCTCAAGTGTTAGTGATGGCAACGACGCCACCGCATACTTTGACAAGGCGGAAACTGTAGTCATTGGGCATATCTATTACCGAAAGCAGACAGAGCGCGAGCTTGTAAAGACTAGCCTTGGCCGTGTGTTTGAGAACGACGAAGATTTCAAGAAGATTGAAGACGAACTAGCCGCCGCTGGTGAAACAGTTCAAGACACGCGCATGGTTAAAGATGATACGTTCTTCATGCGTAAGTTTGACGCAGACGGATGGCTTGAAGAAGAAGAAGAAACAGTTTTTAGTCAGATCCCTCTTGTCCCTGCATACGGTAACTTTAAGGTTATCGAGAACAAGACTACCTATCACGGCGCTGTACGTAAGCTTGTAGACCCGCAGCGGGTTATGAATTACTCGCTATCCCGTGAGATTGAGGAAGGCGCACTAGCTCCGCGTGCTAAGTACTGGATGACCACAGAGCAAGCTAAAGGGCATACAGATTCTTTACGCACACTAAACACCAATGCAGATCCTGTTCAATTCTATAACAATGACGCTACAGTACCAGGACCACCACAGCAGAACGGCGGCGCACAGATTAACCAAGGCCTGCGTGTTATGTCTGACGGTATGCAACAGATTATGGGTTCAGCGTCTGGTATCTTCGCTGCGGGCATGGGCAACAACCCTAACGCACAATCAGGCGTGGCTATTGAGAAGCTTCAAACGAAATCCAACAACATCACGGTTAAATACTTCAAAGCGCTTGAGATAGCTATTTGCCAGACAGGCCGCTTAATACTGGATGCACTGCCGAAGGTTTACGATGTTGAGAGACAAGTGCGGATCATGAGCGAAGATGGTTCATTCGACATGCAGGACATCAACCAAGTAACTATTGACCAACAAACAGGCGAGCAAGTCACGCTTAATGATTTGACCATAGGCAAGTATGATGTGACTTGCACCGCTGGCCCTTCATTCAACAGCCGCCAGCAAGAGACTGTGCAAGGATTGCTTGAGCTTGCTGCTATTGATCCTTCTATCATTGCGCTTGGCCAAGACATTCTACTGAATAACATTTCCACACCCGGCATTGATAAGATTGCCGAACGTTCACGCCATCAGTTATTAAGTAGTGGTGTGATTCCTGAAGACCAACTAACAGACGATGAGAAGGAACAGGCAGCCCGTGCAGCACAACAGCCACAAGAGCCGAGCGCTGAGATGGTGCTGGCACAAGCGGAGCAAGCGAAAGCAGACGCTGACCACCAGAGAAACCAGATTGAAGCAGCGCGATTACAGGCTGACACAGCTAATAAGCAGCAGCTTAACCAGATTGAAGCAGCTAAACTTCAATTGAAGGCGCAAGAGCAGGACGTTACATTCGCTGAGAAGTCTTCAAACCTTGACTTAAAAGCCCGTGACCAGCAGTTCAATCAGCTTCTCAAAATGCAGGAAGCAACCAATACAGCCTTGAATGATGTGGTTAAGAGGCTGAACACGAACGCTGACACAATGAAGACTATTCGAGAAGCTTCAGGCGCTGACGTTATCACCGGCCCTGGCATCATAGATAATTTCATAACACAATCGAATGTTGTTACTGAAGGACAGGAACAGATTGATTAACTTGAATTTGGTTAACTTTATGATAAACTACCCCTACGCGCTGGGTGAAGCGTGGCATTTACACCTATAAGGGCATTAAAAAATGGATGATTTCCAGAATGAGCCGCAAGACATCGTAGAAGATGTTGTTACCGAGTCGGCACCGGTAGAAGCAGAACAGCCAGAGGGTGACGCCCCGGTTGAACAGGAAGCGAAGGTTACTTTTGACGAACCGCAGCAAGCTAAAGTCAACGAGTTAATCGGGCAGAAGGTTGGAGCACAACGCGCAGCAGAGCGCAGAGCTGAAGACCTACAACGCCAGTTAACAGAAATGCAAGGCAAGCTGCCAGAGGATAAGGCACCAGAACTTCCGCCACTCCCTAACCCCGATGAACATTTCGATGATCCGGCCAAATACAAGGCTCAAGTCGAGGCAAGGGAAGCGGCAATAATTAAACGTGCTGAGTTTAATGCAGGACAACAGGCGCATGAAGCGCAAATCCAGCAAGAGACTTACCGTAAGCAGGTTGAGAACCAAGAGGTACAAAAGCAGCGTGTAACTAAATACGAGGGTTCA
The DNA here is from genome assembly GCA_002733205.1 of Thalassobium sp. GTDB lineage: Bacteria > Pseudomonadota > Gammaproteobacteria > Pseudomonadales > Oceanobacteraceae > Venatoribacter > Venatoribacter pacificus. Next base: position 22,163 of record NVUW01000011.1, read on the forward strand.
GCGAAATCATTCGGTATTGAAGAAGCAGCAATGAATGACAGCGCTAATATCCTTGCGCGGGATGGAATATCGGAAGGTTTGTTTTATCATATACTTGATGACGCACACGGACCGCTGATTACAGCCCATTTAGCTAACGACCCTGTAGAACGTGATAAAGTTTTTAGAATGTCACTAGCACAGGCCGCTGTATATATTCACTCTGAAGTCAAACCTAAGCTTACAGGCACACGGAAAACAACCACGGCCCCAAAGCCTGTATCTATTGTTAGTGGTTCAGGCATACCGGATAAAGAACCGGACATTAACAAAAGGGCCGTCTATAAATAGGTGACTAGAAATGGCTGACAATTTAGACAGCAACATAACACGAAAACTTCTTCGTAAGTTTCTCCCTGCTTTTGATAGTGCTCGCGTGCTGTCAAAAGGCGTTAACACACAGTTGATTTCAGGACAGTTTAACCCGTCAACAGGTGACAAGGTTGATGTTAAGCGCCCGCACGATTACACATCATTTACTGATGCAACTGGTGATTTGACTTCCTCAACATCAAGCGCTCTGATTGCTGGTAAGGCAACTGCTACAGTCCAGGAATGGCGTACTGTATGGGTTGAGTATAACCGCCTACAAGAAGCTATTGAGCTTGACCAAAAAGGCAAGCCCGGCGAGCTTCAGTCTATCTTTGGTCCAATGGCTACCCGCCTTGCAACTGACCTAGAGCGTGACTATGCAGCGTTTATCAGTAAAAATGCTGGTTTGCTTTCTGGTACATACGGCACAGCAGTTAGCACATGGGATCATGTGGCCGATGCTGGCGCAGTAATGCAGGCTAACGGCGTACCAATGGATAAAGCATGGAAATACTATGTTAACCCATTCACCCAGCGCGCCCTAGCTAGCGACCAGCGTTCTTTGGGTTCAGGTAGTAACTCACTTGTTGATACAGCTCACGAAAAAGCATTGATCACTAGAAACTTTGCTGGAATGGACGTGTTCACAGCTAATACGCTACCTACATATTCCTCAGAGGTTGGCGCTGATCGTGCCGGTGCTATCGACACTAACCCGGTTGTTACTTATCTTGCAGCCAAGGACACTATGACGCAATCAGTTGCGATCACTGGTTTCCAGGCTAACCTTCAGATTCGTGCTGGTGAAGTTATCCGCATTTCTGGACGTTTCGCACTTGATAAGTCAACACGCGATCCGATCATTGATGAAACCGGCGCTAAGGTTCCATTTACTGCCGTTGTTACAGCGGATGCTCTACTAGACGGTTCCGGTGATGGTACTATCATTATCGCAGGTCCAGCCATCTTTGAAGCCGCTGGTGCCTATAACACTGTAGACAGCGCGATTGTTGCAACTGATGTCATCACCCTACTTGGTGCTGCATCAACAACCTTCCAGCCTAATCTATTCTGGCACCCTGACGCCTTCACATTGGGCTTTGTTGACATTCCTAAGCTACACGGCATGGACAACAGCGTAGTTAACGTTGACGGTATTTCAATGCGTATGGCTCTTGATGGTAACTTGATCCAGAACAAGCAAGTTCTTCGGGTTGATATTCTACCAGCTTACGGCGTTATGAATCCATTCATGGCCGGTAAGAGCTTCGGTTAAACTTCTCTCTCTCGGGGGGCTGCTTCGGCGGCTCCCTACCTTTTCACGGAGTGTTATTATGGGTATGTGGGTAAAACCAAGCGGTGTTGAGCTTGAAGTTAACGAAACAGAGGGATCAATTGCGGCGGCTGAAGGCTTCGGCTGGAAACGCAAGCGTGGACCTAAGAAGAAATCCAAAGAGAAAAAGGCCGAATAAATGGCAACCGCTGCACAAGTTCTAGAAGCATCATTAAAGCGCATACTTGTTCAAGGTGCAGACGCTGAATTGCAGGCTGACGAGTTCAGTGATGCAATCTTTTCTATGAACAACTACATGCTGGACCTAGACGCTCAAGGCGTGAAACTTGGCTATACGGTGGTCACAAGCCTCAGTGATGAAGTTACTATCCCCCTTGGCGCTCTACGGGGCGCTATTGCGAACATAGCTATAGAGATTTCCCCCGATTATGGAGGAGACATTAGCTCTGGATTAGTTAGGGCGGCAGAGTCCGGCCTGAAAACAATGCAACAGCTAGGAATTGTGTTAGGTGAAACCGCATTTCCTTCTACGCTACCGCGAGGTTCTGGCAATTACGACAACAGCACGAACAGCCGCAAATACTATGGGTGTACCGAAGAAGAGATCCTATCCGAGACAACGGGCGCAATTGGTGTAGAAACCGGTACACAGGACGAAATAGATGGTAGTTAGAAGCCAAGGCATAAGAAAATCAACATTCCCGGCTAATACGGAAATTCCTAGTGATGCAACGTTTGATTTCGTGTCTGCGGGGGTTAACTTTAAAATCCCTGCATCTGATATGATTGCAGCGTTCGGCACTGTGGGAACCATTGTTCAAGGGGGCGAGGCAACAGGCGCACAGGTTCTTGACGACCAAGGTGTAACTAAGGTCATTCGCTCCATTGTTGGGGGTGACGGGATTATTACTTCAATTAATGCGCAAGAAAGCGTTGAAGTTAAATCTGGTATGCAACAGGGCGCGACAGGCATCAAGCTTATAGACGACTTCACCATTGAAGACCCCACATTATCCACATTGATTGCTGGTGACGGCATGAACATCACTAAATCAAATGATCAAGTTACTCTTGCCGTAGCGGGATCACTTGGCGGCATTAATAGAATCTTGGTTCAAAGCGCTTCGGACCTATCAGGCGCGCTTGACAGCACCAAAGAATACTTTCTTGACGGCATTATTGACATGGGAGCCACACAGATTGAAATTCCTGTAGGGGGCCTGAATTTATCTGGCTATAACTTCGATGTTTCAAAGCTAATATCGAGCGCAGGCGCTTACACGATGTTTACATCTCCCGTAGGTGGCAGCGGCAACCTTTTGGGTAAAGATTACGCCATCGAAGTTACGGGCGCGGGATCACAGGTTTATGACATTGTAAGCGATACCGGCAACGAAGCATTTGAGTTTGCGCGCATTAACTACAACAATTGTACTTCCCTTGGAACTATCGACAATTACCGCCAGGGGTTAGAGTCTGGAACTGGACGCTTTGGTGGCTCTCCTAACCTTATTCTAAAAGGCGCATGGGCGGGCGGTTACTTCATTGATGTGTCTATCGTTAGAGGCCTAGATTCGGGGTTCACGGGGTCATTGTTTGAGGCTGGCGCGAGCTTTCTTATGCAGTCACGCTTTAGAAGCAATCAGAACATTGACCTTCCGGCAAGCGCCTCTTTCTTTGATTTTGCAGCCGCTAACTTTGCCAATCCATCAACATTGCAGATAACGGGCGCTATTATTACCCGTAACGGCACTTCTGATGCGTCTGATTCTAATATCACGCCAAATATAACAGAGGTGGAATTGGCAAGCGCATGGTCGGGAAACCAAGGAATGCCGAATACACACGTTGGAGGAACGCTTAACGTTGATAGTACTGCAACAACTACAATTTCATCACCATCAACATTTGTTGACCTCGCGGGAACATGGGGGCCAACGGATTTACAGCACTTTGATGAACCAAGTAACGGACAGCTACGGCACATTGGCAACGACCCTAGAGAGTTCACAGTTATATCATCCCTTGTTATTGCAGGCCCTGCAAATAATGACGTGGCGGTCAAGGTTGTAAAGTTCGATAGTTCCGCAACAAGCTTTATTGATGTTTACACGCAGACAAGAGATATCAATAATCTTGTAGGTGGCACAGACCGCGGCGATTTTGATATAAATATAAACGTTACGCTAGATCAAAATGATTACGTCAAGCTACAAGTAGCGAATAACACCGGAACGGGCGACCTAACCGCGCAAACGGATAGTTATTTTAGGATAATGGATCGCTAATGGTAAAAACCCAACTCCCATTAACAGGCGGTTTCTATGTAAGCCGAAGCCTTCCTATATCAGCGCAGGAATGCACAAACCTTTATGTGCATATTAACCAAGGCGGCGGTTTAGCTGATGAGAGTTTATGGGGCACGCCAGGATCCAACCAATTAGCAACAACAGGCACCAACCAGCAAGTTAATCGTGGGTCGCACAATAAAGGCGGCATCCCGTACTTTGTAAACGGTGACATGCTTTACAGGCTCAATAGGACAGTTGACGCGCAAAGCGTTGAAAGCTTCACCACTACGTCGCTAGGCACTATTGAAGGCGACGGGCGCGTTAGTATGGCTGATAATGGGAACCAGCTTTGTATATTGGTGCCGGGCGGCAAGGGTTATATTTTTGATGAGAACGCAGGAACGCCTTTTCAGGAAATAACCGATTCAGACTTTACGGCCAACGGAAACCCACAGCATGTAGTTTTCATTGATGGGTTCTTTTTGTTCACAACTGACAGTAAGAAATTCATTGTCTCAAACCTGAACAATGGGCTTGTATACACCGCAACAGACTTTGGCACAGCAGAGGCCGACCCTGACGATATTGTTGCGCCTGTAGTTAGTAACAATCAGCTATATATCACCGGCACAGAAACAATTGAGGTGTTCCGTAATGCGGGCGGTTCTGGATTTCCTTTCGTTCGAGTAGAGGGCGGGGCGCTTAACGTTGGTGTGTTTGCCGCATTTTCCCTTGCGAATGTCTCGGATAGTTTCTTTTTCATCGGGGGATCCGAGAATGAAAAGCCATCAATATATCAATCATCTGGCGGCAATGTTCAGCTTGTATCGACTGATGGCATCAACGTTATTTTAGAATTATTGACAGAGGTACAGTTAAGCGGAGTTTCAGCCCTTCATTATTCAGAAGCCGGATCAAGGTTCGTTGGCTGGATACTGCCGACAACAACTATCTTCTACGATATGACTAGCGGGCGCTGGCACGAAAGAAAGAGCCTCTTTATTGATGAGGGTGTTTCAAGTCTCACACGTTGGCGTGCAAACAGCATGGTTAAGGCTTATTCCCGCATTCTGATAGGTGACGCGGTTGATGGGCGTGTAGGAGAGATTGATCTAGATATATTCGGAGAATACGGGGCAGACATCATAAGCACTATCGCAACGGTTCCCTTTTCAAACAATGGCGACAGAATACTTGTTCCAGAAATTGAACTGACCATAGAAAGCGGCGTAGGCAATAGCGACGTTACAGATCCTAAGATATGGATGGATAGAAGCCTAGACGGCAAGACATACACAGACCCCCGCATTCGCTCAATGGGCAAGATCGGAGAGTTTAATCACCGTTCTATATGGCGCAGGAACGGTAGAGCTGAAAGGTTCGAGGTGTTCCGGTTCGGCTGTAGCGATCAGGTCAAGAAAGTATTCATCAAGCTAGAGGCGGATATTAAATGACCATCGCACAGCCTGATAGAAAAATAGTCGATGACAATGGACAATCAGTTATTCGGTTCACTACTTGGTTAGATCAGGTCACGCGCCTGCAAATAGCTGAAGGTTCCGGATCGCCTGAAGGGGTTCTAGTTGCAGAGCAAACAAAGCTATATATGGACACCTCAGGAACAGCAGGGAATATTCTGTATATCAAAAAGCTATCTGAAATCTCAGGTGATAAAACACAAGGCTGGATTTTAGTATGAAGATTGTTCCTCTATACGATCACGGTATAATTCGCAGCGTTATGATGCACGAAGACATTCTCCCCACAATCATTGACGACACTTGGGGCGGCCAGGCTTACACGCCTAACACAGCAGACGAGATATTCCTTGGGTGCATTGTTGATGGGTCTTTGATTGGCGTTTACCGCCTGCACTGGCTAACAGGAATTACGCTGCAAGGCCATACCCATATATTGAAGGATTACCGCAAGGAACACAGCATTGAAAGCTGCAAGAAAGTTATGGCTTGGGTGTTGGATAATGTAGCCAGATGCAAAAAGATTGATTGTTACGTACCGCGAGTGTACCCTAACGTTAGGCAGTTTCTAGCCGCTTGCGGATTTAAGTCTGAAGGAATAACACGCAGTTCCTTTATGTTGAAAGGTCGAATCTACGACCAGGACATCATGGGTATAACCCGTGACGAAATGAAGCAGGAAATTAAATAATGGGCAGTATATTTCAAACTGTTTTCGGTGGCGGCACAAGTTCAGCTTCCGAGCAGAATGTACAGAACCAGCAAGCACAGAACGCCCAATTGCGGCAGTTCATAGAACAGCAGACAGGCCAAGCTAGACAAGATGTACTAGGTGTTTTTCCGCAGGCTGATTTTGCACGTAACGCTGGCATTCAAGGCGCGCTCGATGTTGTTGGCCAAGGTGTGCCTGTTGAACTTGCAGCGCTTCAGCAAGGTAACGTTGGCGCTCAAGGTGTTCTCGGTACCGGGTTAGAACAGTTTCAAAACGCCATTCTAGGTGACCCTCTAGACTTCTCAGGATTTTCCCCGCAGCAAATTGGTGTTGATACATCATTCCTGCAGGGTGTTCAGCTTCCAGACTTTGTGCCCCAACCTGCTGCGACACCTAACGCAACCGTTCCTAATATAGACGCCATTCTCGGAAACCTAACCGGGCAAGGTGATTTCTCTGGGGTGAACAGCATTTTAAGTCTGTTAGGGCAACAAGGCACACAAGGTGGAGGGTTCGCCGCTCCGACCAGTGCGCGGGGTCGTGGTGCTTTCGACGCTGGAATATTCGGGCGAGCTAACACAGGGCGAGGGTTTTAAAATGCCACATATAGGATTATCAGGATCAGAAGCAGCGCTACAAGCAGGATTAGCAGGATCAGAAGCCGCATTAGGCACCGGGTTTCAGGCGTCAGAAGCCGCACGCAGGGCAGGGTTGCTAGGATCAGAGACAGCGCTGCAAGGCGGGTTGGCGGGTATAGAATCCGCGATACAAGGCGGTTTGTTGGGCTCAGAGGCGGCGCTTCAAGGTGGATTACAGGGCGCTTTAAATCAGGTTATGGCCGGAACACAGACCGGTCGCGCAGACCTTGGCCTTGCAAGTGGCAGATTTGACCCGTTCGCACAAGGTGGCGCTTCGGCGTTTAACCTACAAGGCGCGCTATCTGGTGCATTAGGACCACAGGCGCAACAACAAGCGTTTGCAGACTTTCAAGCAAGCCCAGGCCAAAATTTCCTTCGAGACGAGGCAGAAAGATCGCTAGTTCGTAATGCTTCGGCCACTGGCGGGCTTGGCGGCGGTAATGTTCTACGGGCATTGCAGGAGCAAGCGGTAGGCTTGGCCTCGCAGGATTTTGGAAACCAGTTTAACCGGCTTGGTTCTTTGGCACAGCAAGGATTGAGCGCAACAGGTCAACAGGCTGGCCTTAGCAGCGAAGCGGCACAGCTAGCACAACAGGCCGGATTATTTGGCGGTCAAGCATTCCTTGGAACAGGTCAAGACATTTCACAAGGCAGAACAAGGGCAGGCCAAGACATTGCACAAGGACGCGGAAGCATAGCCTCACAGCTTGCACAAGGCAGAGCACTATCAGGCGAACAATTCGCACAGGGCCGCACAAGAGCTGGTGAGCAGGTTTCGCTTGGTCGCACAAGAGCTGGCGAACAACTTGCTCAAGGGCGCACGCGTGCCGGAGAACAGATTGCAGGCCAAGCCAGCGCAACAAGCAGCGCATTAGCTAACTTAATTAATCAACAAGGGTTAGGCGTGTCTGGAATTGTAGGACAGAGAACCGGAAACATTGCGGATTTAATCGCTAGTGCAGGCGCTCAACAGGGCGGATCAACACAGAACCTTGCGAACATTCTAGCCAATATCGCTACGGGTTCAGCTTCACAGGTTGCTGGATTGCCGGGCCTTCCATCATTGACGCCTAACCAGGGTATTTTAGGTGGAATTGGTAGTCTCGCCAGCGGCATTGGTACAGCTATAGGAGCGTTTTAAATGGCATTTGCACCAATACAAAGACAAACACCAAGCACTTTACAACAAATCGGTACGGGCTTACAGGCCTTTGGCGAAGGCGTTCAAGGTCGCGGTTCGCAGTTTCAAGCGTTACAGCAGCAGCAGGCGCGACAGTTAGACAAAGACAGAAAGCAGGCCGCTGCTGATGACATTAGGCGCGCAAAGCTTCTATTTGATAGTGGAGACATTGCAGGCATTCAAAGACTTGCCTCTGAACGTGTGGGCTTTATCAGTGAGTTAGGCGGCGACCCTTCCGACACTCAAGGCATCTTGGACCTTTCCGAAGCAGCACTAGGTGGTGACCCAAACGCATTTCAGAGACTAGGACAGACGTTAAACCTTGGTGTTCAGGCTGCTATTGAAGGCGGATTTTTAAAAGCGCCAAAAGGACAAGAAGGCAGAACTTTTGCGCCCATAGACATTGTTGATGAAAGCGGGAATGTGATTTCTGTAATTCCAACGGTTAGAGACGGAAAAGTTGTTAATCTTCCAGTCGGCGCTCGCCCAAAAGCAACCCCTGAGCAGCTTGCTGGCCTTAAGGTTTCGTCAAGCGGAGAGATAGAAGAAAAGAAAACAGTCGAGCAGGGAAAGCGCGACTTTAAAAAGCAACAAGTGGTACTCACGGTTAAACAGGTAGAAAAAGGCTTCGAGGCCGCGACAACAATAAAAGCAAATATCAACACTCTTGGAGATGCTATTGAGGCAATTGAAAGGGGCGCGTCAACTGGTGTAGTTTCTAACTTCTTCCCGTCTATAAGAGCATCCACTCTTGCATTTGAAAATGCTGCTTCTAGGCTTGGCCTTGATGTTGTTGGTTCTGTTACGTTTGGCGCATTAAGCGAGGGCGAATTGAAGCTTGCCATGCAAACGGCGGTTCCTACAAACATGTCACCTTCTGACTTAAAAGTCTGGTTACAAAATAAGCAAGATGCACAAAAGAAGCTTCTTAAATACATGAGGGAACAGGTAACGTTCTTAAGTGAAGGAAATACCGTTGCGGATTGGCTTAATAGGGAAGACCAACCACAGCAAGCGCAAACTACAGACTTTATTTTCGTAGACGGGAAATTAACACCAAACCCTGATAAGGCGCAATAATGGCTAAAACAGTAAGATTGCCAGACGGCAGGGTTTTAACTTTCCCTGATAGCGCCACACCGGAACAGATCCAGTCGGCGATTGCTAATATGTCTGCGCCTGCTGAACAAGCACCGCCGCAAGCACAGCGGCAAATCCCACCTCTTCCATCTGGCCCAGGGTTTGATTTTCCTGAAGGAATTGAGCAATTTAGTTTTTCCGGAGACGACATACAGAAGCGCATTGGTCAAGCTGGTGAGATAATAAATAGAACACTTGGCCTGCCCGTAGATCTTGTCACGCAGGGAATTAACTTTGCAGCCCGTCAGATAACTGGCAAGGATTTGATTGACCCATCACAGGTAATTGGTGGTAGACAGAGCATACAAGAATTTGGCCAGGGTACTGGCGAAGGTGTCAAAACATTAGGTCGCGGGGTTGGTCTTCTTGACCCGCAAACAGAAGAAGAGCGCTTGCGCGTTGAAAAGTTGGCAGAGTCGCCTAGTTTTGTTGGTGGCCAGATATTCGCTGAAGTTGCCCCATTCTTGGCACCAGCGGCACAAGTTGCTAGGATCCCGTCACTATTAGGTAGGGCAGGCGCTACGGGCGTTTTAGGTGCAGCAGAGGCGGCTACTATAGCAAGTGGACAAGGGAGAAGTTTAGATGAAACATTACAAGCGGCGGGTGTGGGCGGCGGATTGGGCGTTAGCCTTGAGATTTTCCTTCCTGTTCTTGGTCGCGTGGCTAGTGCGGCATTAAGGCGGATAACTGGAAAAGCCCCTGCTGGCCAATTGATTACACCGCAGGGTACACCAACTAAAGAATTAACCGACGCTCTTGACGCCTCCGATGTGTCTTTTGACGATCTCAACAACACTGCGATTTCTCAAATCCGCACAGGTGTTGACCCTATTCAGGCGGAACGTGCGGCAAGGTTTGCAGCTCAAGATATACCGGCAACCCGTGGTATCATAACCCAGGACGACATTTTCCTTGGTGCAGAGGAAACCTTGCTTGGTCGCGCAGATGAAGCCGCTAGGGCTATAACTTCCCCGTTACGGCAGCGCAAGCAACAGATCAGCGCTGCATTCGAGAGAAACGCAGAAAATTTGGTCGATGATCTTGGGCTTCCTGATGATGTGGGTGCTTCAATTAAAGACGCTCTAACGGGCAGGCGCAAAATATTACGTACTGAAAAGAACAGGCTTTATCAGGCGGCAAGCGATGCAGACCCAGAGCTAGCGCGTGCGCCGATTGTTACTGACGATATAGCCGCCGCAATTCCTGAAAGAAAAAAAATTAAACGGATTTCAAATATACCCGGCAATCAGGTTAAGGCGCTCGATGATTTGCTTGTTGAATTTGGTATCAATAAAAACCCTGACGCTGTGGAAGCATTCGTTAAGGGCGGCGACATAATAGAACCGCTAAGCTTTAATAATTTCGAGGATTTCAGGCAATCTTTAAACGCCATTTCACGCGCAGATAACTTCGGACAAGGGGCAACATCTGTAGCGCTCGTTAGGCCGGTCCTTAAAGCGTTAGACGATGAATTAAATATCGCATTTTCTGCAATTGAAAAGACTGGCCAACAAAATACGCTTGATATTCTAAAGCAGGCGCGGGCTGCAGTCGTTCAACTGAAGACAGAGTTTGACCCTAAAGATTTAGCCAACAAGCTAGTATCTACAAAGAAAGGTTCTAGGGTACCAACCGTTGAAGCTTCTGAGGTGTTTAAGACGCTAACGCTACCCGGCACCACCAGAGAGGGCCTGACCCGTACATTGGCGGCGCTACGTAATGCGCCCAATGGAAAGGTCGCGATTGGAAACCTTCAGTCGAGCGTTGTTTTCCATGCGCTTGAAGATGCTATCTCTGCAGTTTCTAATAAAAGCGGTGGCGTTCAACAATTTAGCCCTGCGGCGTTTAACCGGTCCCTGAATAAATTTGGTGATAAGCTAGATATTATCTTTGCCGGTAACAAGACGGCCCTTAAACAGCTCCGAGACTTGCAAAGAAGCGCTGCTGACGTGGTTACGCCAGCATCAACCAAGCCGAAAGGTTCTGCGCCTGCTGTCAGCGCCATTCTTGATATATTGGGGCCATTCGGAAGGCTGCCAGTTGTTAGGCCCGTAATAGACGCAGTCGGCCAAGCTAGGGGCGTTTCGGGTGCTTTAAAAGTTTCGCCTCAAAACAGGCCCGCTATTGAATATATACAACGGGACTTCCCCGCGCTTGCATCCGTGCTTGCAATTACATTAGTTACAGGTGAACAAGAAAATGGCAGCTAACAGATATTTAAACCCACGGCCACAGTATTTTGACAGTAGCGGCAATGTTGTTGCAGACGGTAAGCTTAGTTTCTTCGATTCAGGAACTACAGACCCGAAAAACACGTTTTCAGACATTAACGAAGACAACGCAAATACAAACCCGGTTATTCTTTCTGCTGATGGCAGGGTTGGGAATGTTTTCTATTCTGGAACGGCGCGGGTTATTTTAACAGACAGTGCTGACAACCAGATTTTTAACATTGACAACGTTGGGCAGTCTGGTAGCGGCTCAGTCTTTGCTGTATGGAATAACGCGGTTGAATATGGCCTTGATGACATCGTGCAAGGTTCCGATAGGCTATATTATAGATCACTGATTAACGGGAACATTGGAACCGACCCAACATCAAGCGCCGTGCAATGGGAGGTTTTGAACTTCATTCGCGTGTGGAATATTAACGTTACATACACAACAGGTAATATTGTACAAGACGACGCTGGAAACCTCTATAAGTCACTTACGGGCGTTAACCTTGGCAATGATCCAACTTCAAGCCCTACAGAGTGGGGGTCTGTTTCTGGGGCATTCCCTTGGACAAAGCTTGCAGAGACTTCGCCTACAAGCGGGTCTAGTTTCCAAGTTACAGGCATACCGGCAACAGCCCTTTCGGTAATGATTGTTTGCTCCGGAATGGACTACAGCACGTCAACGCGCTTGAGAATGCAGGTTCTAGACGATTCAGTTGTTAAAACCTCTGGGTATTTCTCGACGGCCATTTTCTTCGACAACAGCGCCGTAGCAACAGCATCAACAAGCAATTCTATCCTTCATATTGTACGGATTAACAACATCGACGGCTCAAGCACACAATCAGCCACAGGCACGCTAGTTAGAAACGGCGCAACTGGAATTTGGTCGTGGGATTGCAGCGGAAAGAACGATAATACAGCTACACCATTGCAAACAAGTTGGTCTAGGGCAAATGGCCGCACACCGGTTATTGCTGGCACTATGAATGGTTTAGAATTTGAAATATTATCAGGAACGTTTTCGGGCGGAACAATCACGGTTTATTATTCGGAATCAACATAATGAAACTTTATCGCAGAAAATCAGACGGTCTATTTCCCGCGTATCAGGACGATGCACGCAAGAAGAACCCAAAGCAGTATGAAGAGGTTGAGGGACACGAAGCGGAGTTTGCCCGGGCAACTCACCGCCTGGGTAGCTGGACAAGGCCGCAGGTTGAAGGCGGTGTTTTAACTGCATATAGGCGCGCAGTACCGCGATCATCCGAAGAATTGGCAGGCATTGACCATGAGGCGTGGGAAGATGTAAGATCAGAACGCAATAAAAACCTTGCCGAAACAGATAGAGATACGATCCGAGTTCTTGAAACTCTTTTACCTGATAGCGAGCTTAAGACATACAGACAAAGCTTGCGCGATATAACTGACGATAAAAAGAACGGCGGAATTAAAGACCCTAAGAAAATTAAGGTCAAAAAATTCAAAGGACGAAGGAAATAAAATGGCAGACTATCAAGACGTAACAGTTGACGCGCACGTGTGGACAAGCCTGCATGATGAGCTAGGAATTACTTCAGGTACTCAAATATTCTTCCAAAACATAGGAATAAGAACCTTGCGGGTAGTGCTTGCGGCTACATCACCAAGCGCAGATGATCGCTTCGGGCTTAAGGTTCCTCACTTCGACGGGGGAGAGCCGGTTAGCGATCTTGTGCAATCAACACCAATCGGTGCGGGTGATGAGACTTGGGTTATCGGTGAAGGCGGAAATACAACGGTTTCGGTACAGGATGCAACATGACAAATACATTTGTAGGCGCAACAACGGCGGGGATTAACGCTTTTGTAGGCTCAACATCTGATACGGCATTTACCGCAGTTCTTAAAACAACAGCTAATGTTATTGATGATGATGTTTATGATATTTCACTCGATAGTCTAGATTGGCGCGCCGGGGCATCTTCTACCATAGGGCAGACACTACCCAAAATTAATGGTTTAGTTCTTGAAGCTGCTTTATTGTCAGACTTTGATATTACGGCGAGCGCTGCATCTTTGTTTAAAACATGGGTTCTCGTTGGCGCAACATCTGTAGACGCATTAAACGGCGTCATTGTTATAGGTACTTCTTCAGGCATTGTCACAATAGACCTTGAGAAAGACGAGGTTAGGCGCAGGAACACCACAGGCAACCAACTTGCAGACCAAGACGTCGCAAGCTTTAATATGTCTACCGTAACGTGGGGAACTGCTAACGGTGATGGGATTGTTAATGACACGGTAAATGACGTTGCAATCACAGCCCTATCAGGCGCAGAGATAGACGGGTCAAGTTCACTCCCCTTCCCTACAATTGAAGCAATGACGGCGGCGGGTTCATCATGGGTAAACCATGAAGGTTCTCTATCAAATGTTAATGATGTTACTGATGGAACAGGTGCAATTGCTCTGGTCACTGGTGATATTGATGCAAGCGGTCTATGTGTTATGGCATCGGCTACGGACGTTTATATATTCGAGTCCGTTCCTGCGATCGACACCGCCCTAGCGTCTGCTGACTTCATTATGAACACATCAGCAACAACAGGACCGACAGTAACCGGCACAATTACAAGTGTGGAAATCAGTAGCGCAACTTCGTTCATTATAGGAACCAGCGTTGGCGTATTCATTGTTGATTATGTTATCGGCTCAGGTGGCGATAGCGTTGCAACTCAAATAACAAAAGATTTCAATTCGGGATCAAAGCCCGGTGATATCCGCTTGGCTGCTTTGTCTGATAGTACCGCTGAGTCTATCGGTGGTGAGTTGGTTACTAATGGTGACTTCGCCAGTGACACAGCTTGGACTAAAGGTACAGGATGGACTATCGCTGCTGGTGTTGCGACCAAGGCGGCGGGCACCCCCTCAGAACTGACGCAGGCTGTCTCTTTCGTCACGGGAAAGACTTATGCCATCACGTACACAGTTACATCATTCACAGCAGGGCAGATACAGATAAGACTTTCAGCTTCGGGAGGAGTACCGTTCGGACTTGGTACAGTTAGGGCAGCAACAGGAACATTTACAGAGTATTTCACCGCTGAATCAGGACAAAATCAGCTTGAGTTTGTTACTACAGGCACATCTGATCTTTCTATTGATAATGTGTCAATAGTGATTGCAGTGGAGGATCGAAGCGTAAAATCTAACGACCTATCCGTCAACGGAACCCTAACGAAAGCCGCAGTAGAGACCGGCGCTGAGTTGATGGCGTACAGTGGGTTCAGTGCTAGTAACTTCCTAGATCGTGCTGCGGATACTGACTTTGACTTCGGTACTGGTGATCTATGTGCAGCAATTTGGTTTAAATCAACATCGACAGCTTTACAATACCAGTTTGAACGTTCCGTTGTCGGTGGCGTGAGAATGTTTGAATGTTTCCTGACCGCTACGACAGGTCTAGCTAACTTTAAGATTGCAACAGATACTACTCTTACATCGAGTGCTGCTTATAACGATGGAGAATGGCATTTGCTTATTGGTCTTCGGCGCGGGACGACATCTGAATTGTGGATTGATGGTGTGCTGGTAGATACTGACGGTAGTACCGCCAGTACCACCAATGCGACTGCTGTACTAGGCGTAGGGGCTAGGGCCTTTTCTGCGGGTACTTTCCCTTGGGGTGGAAGTTTATCTCTCATGCGTTTGACAGCGTATGCACCAACAGCAGCGCAGATCCTGAAGATGTACAACGATGAAAAGGTTCTATTCGTTGCAAACGCTAACGCCTTACTCGACGGTACAAGCAATGCGGTTTCATCGGTATCTGTAAGCCAAGGACTCATTGATGTTGGAAC
>NVUW01000020.1 GCA_002733205.1 Thalassobium sp.
CAATTCTTAGGGATTTTATTTAAGACATATACCCATCTCGATTAGGTCATTACTTGTATCCATATAAATCTGTATCTACTTAATACCCTTTATTTACTCATTATGAATCAACTCAAACAATATTTAGAGAACAGTACTAACACATGCCTAAAACAGTTAAATCAGTAGCTAAAAACTACACATACAACACCACATACACATTAGATGCACGAAGATTAGAAAGTATCATCAAAGTATTAGAGACAAGCAAAGACAACCTTAATAAGCCACAAGTAGCTCATATAGTCTTGCAAGTAGAATCGATAGAATTTGATAAATCATTAATCAATACAATATTGAATACAGTATTAGAAAAGAATTTAGATACTGGCTATGGATATTACATAGCTATGGAGAAAAGCGAATATTCAGGTTATCACGTGCATATTATGCTTACATTCAGTACTGGTTCTAAGTATGCCTTCACAGTTTTAAATGAAGCTGTAACAGCCTTATATGAATTGGATGACGTTAAGACAGCTATAGCATTACCTAGAAAAACAGATAGATCGGTATCTATTGATACGAGAGATTATTACACAGCTTTTAAAAAGCTAAACACGGATAATAATTACTTTCATATCCTCTCTGATGAAGCACAGTTCAATGATGCAGTACATAGATACAGTTATTTAGCTAAAGATGAAACGAAAGAAGAATTGAAAGGGAGAAGGCTTACTCAGTCAAAGACACCAAAGGCATATAAGACTAAGCAAGGCCAAAAGATAAGGAAAATTAAAATTGATTTAAAGGACTGTGCTTAATAGCATTCAAGTTGTGGTCTCGATGCAACCAATACTTTTGATATTTCTGCTCCTGTTTCAACTTCTGATGCTACTTCAGGTATTAACAGCCAAATATCAGTTAAAGTAACTTTTGCATTCCCTACATAAGCACAATTTCCAGATGTTGGTAGACCTCGACTAACTATTTGTGAGTTTTTTATAATAGGACTATCAACATTATCTACAACTATTCCATAGTCTAGCAGGTCTTGGATTGCGGTATCCTTTGTACTGAATGTAAGAAGCAATCGTTTTTGATAATTTATTTCGTCATAGCTATAGCTATATTTAACGTCTATAGATCTATTAGTTTTGTAATTCTTTATGAGAGCTGGTGGAAAATTAGGATCTGACTGAGCTTTTTTTACATTTTCAAGTATGAAAACTTCAGCAGAGGCATTATATGTAATAGTTGCCAACAAGATTAATAAACTGGTTTTCAGAGTACGAGCTATTTTCACTATATTTAACCTTATGTTTTAATTACACACAGTATTTAGTCTGGAACTGACTTTGAGTTAGTTTATTTTTACTATTCAATATTTCAGCATATTTAGTTGTATTCATATTTTTCAATCTACTATTTAAGCCTCTTGTTATAGACAAAGGCATCGTATTCTCACGATATCCACCACGAGGCTTAGATGCTCTTAAAGAGGAGTACATTTGGAATTCACCTAAACAATGTTTTTGATTAACTTTGGTTGAATTAGGAGAGTTTATGGCTGTAAATTTTTGATTCGAATAAACATATTTGTATACGTTAGTTTTATATTCATAGTTGGAGCAATTAAAGAAAATTTTATTTTCTTGTTCTTTAGATTCACAACTAAAATCACCATTAATTAAGTGTTGAGGAATATTTTTTAAATTGGTATCTATTTCTTTAGCTTGATAGTTGAAATTAATAGTTTGAATAACTGGTGCAGGATAGTAAGGACCTGCTACAGAGACGACCACATATTCATTAGAAAGTTTATAAATTTCAGGCATCATTCCTGGGGTAATATTTAATTTTTTTATATTTCCATCGTTGGAGATAACTAATCCTTCTTCACTTTCTTGGAAGTATTTATTTCCACCTAGTTCAAAACCATATTCTGAGTTTTTTAATTGAATTGCATAAATATGAGATGTAAAGAGCGTAAGTAAAGTAAAGCTTATAAATTTCTTCATCTTGATCCTAATTTACTGGACAGTAATGTATAAACTAGGAATACTAATTAGTAATTGATTGAATTAAAATATTTTTTTTAAATTTTTGTGATGGATACAATTTTATCATTTTTTAATACACGATATACCGTAGCTATTCCACAACTAACAGCATTCGCTATTTCTTCTTTAGTTAAGCCTTTTTTGTTCAATTGTTTAATTCTTTCATGTTTTTCTGTATTAGCTTTCTTTCCGCTAGGCTTGTATCCGCTTCTCTCTAAACCTTGTTTAATACGTTCTATACGCTTTTCATTGTCTAATCGAGCCATAGTAGCCAATAGATCAATCAATAGGTTATTAACTAAATTTAGGATAGAACTTGTAATGGTATCGTCTGTATTTAATAGAACATGAGTTGTGGGAAGATCAGCAACGACTAGTTTTAATCCTTTCTCTTTTATACGTCCTTTCAGTACTTCAAATTCTTCTTGTTTAAGCCTTGATAGTCTATCTACGCTCTCAACAAGCAATGTATCCCCATTCTCTGCATCTGCTAATAATTTATTTAATACAGGTCTATCTAACTTTGTACCTGATTCATTCTCTACATATTCAACAGTAGCGCTGTGAATGGTACTAGCGAACTCTTTTAAACTTCCTAATGCTCTCTCTGCATCCTGATCTTTTGTACTAGCACGTACATATATTCTTACTGTCATTATCGTTTAACTCTCTTTGATTAAGTACTATGATAACACTATCATTTAATTTATTAAACTAGTTTAATGATAGTTTATTTATCATAAGAGAGTTTTATTTTTAGGGTATAGTCTAATGAGAATGCTAAATAATTGACTTTATATTCAATTAAATATATGAAGCTTATTCGCTTTTTAAAATGATTTAAGCATATGAAATCAAAATTAATATCAGCTTTATTTTTTTCCTTTACAATGAGTTTTGCTGTAGCTGGACCTTATACAAAGGCAGATTATCAGAGTAACCCAGTTTTTGTTGGTGAATGGAAAGATCGTACAGCTATGGTAGAAAGAACTTTCCGCATCATTCGAAATGATGCAGTAAGAAACGACTACAATTACGGCATATATATGAAAACCAAATTTCTTGAATCGGGAAACACTTCTGGTTTTCAACCAACATATGTAGGTTCATTACAAGGGAATGCATTGAAAGTTAGAACAGAAAAGGGAAGTACAAATACTTTCTATATTCTAAAAGATGGCAGATTGACTGATAATGATATTTACTTGATGCAAAAAGTAAAATAAATAGATCTAAAGATTAATGTGATAGATGCAAAACCTCAATTCTAAGGTTGATCATTGATGGCAACAGAAAATAATAAAGAAGCTTAACAGCGTTTTAGGAGAACAATATTGTTCTCCTTTTATTATTGAACATTATTTTTAAACTTTAACTATATTGATCATGTTCATAATTGTATATTACTGTTTATACAAACAGAACAAGAATGAACAGATATGAGCTATATATCAATTAATCAAGCAAGCAAATTGTTCAAAGTTAGTCGTAATACCATCTATGCTCGTATTAAAAAAGGAGATATGACTAAAAACAGTGATGGTCTTGTTTCTGTTCAAGATATGATGCGCCTATTTGGAAATAAAGCAGATAAGAAAGCTACAGAACAAGCTGTAACTGAACTGCTGAACAGTACAAATAATATTGAGCAATCAATTGAGCATCCTAAAGCTAATAATGAACAACTTTTACTGCAACAAATTGAGCAATTGAAATTACAAGTTGAACAACTTGAAAAGCAACTTGAATACGTCAAAGCAAATGAAGCATGGCTTAAACAGCAACTAGATCAAAAACTAATTGAACATAAGAACCATGAAAAGAAAGGCTTGTTAGGTCGTTTATTTGGCTAATTTAGCGGTGAATCCTTCGCATCTACACATGAATTGTGATACAAATATTTCAGATATGAAAAAGCCCGTATTTCTTCCCTCGCCAAAGTTTAGAAATACAGGCTTGAATCCTTTAAATCATATGAACAGTGAAGCTCATACAATCTGAGAATAATAATACAGGTTGTTTGAGCATTTGCAAACAGTGAAGTTATGCAATGCAACAATTAAGTCTAAGCTTAGAACAATTTACAGACAGATTTCCTAACAAGCCCTATTGTTCTGATGATCTGCATTTAGGGCTACAAATTCGTCCTAAGTCTTTAGCATTGCTAAAACGCTATATCCAACCTAATCATCCCTACTACACACATTTCTTTGTCTTTGATCTTGATTATCCAACAGCATACTTGGATTACTTCTATTCAATGATAGGTGTACCAGCTCCTAATTTAATTGTAGAGAATCCAGAGAATGGACATGCTCATTACATCTATCAATTAAAAACACCAATCTATAATACAAACGCAAGCAACGATAAGCCCATAAAGTACGGTAATGCTGTCTATTTGGCTCTTAGAGATGTTCTCAATGCAGATGTGAACTACAGTGGATTAATTACTAAGAACGCCGTACACAAGCATTGGCGTACCCATGTTCTACGTGAACAACCTTACACACTTGATCAACTCTCTGAACGCTTAGATTTAACAACACGTCAAATCAATAAAGAGATCAAGATTGATGAAGCTGTAGGGCTTGGTCGTAACTGTTGTGTGTTCCATACAGTACGACATTGGGCTTATGTTGAAGTGCGACAATATCGAGCTAAGAGCTTCAATCAGTGGCTTGATTGTGTCATTGCTCAATGTTGTTCTGTGAATGCTCAATTCACTGTACCTATGCAGTACAACGAAGTTAAAGGCATTGCTAAATCAATTGCTCGATGGGTTTGGAAACGTGATGGATATGCTTACCAAGAGTTTATTGATAGACAGACACGTAAAGGACAATTAGGTGGTAAAGCTAAAGGTGAAGCATATAACGCTAAACGCAAGCAAGCAGTAGCTTTGAGAGCTAAAGGGATGAACCATACACAGATAGCAAAACAACTAGGTATAGCTCGTTATACTGTCATTCGTTGGCTTGGTGGGGTGTCACAATAGCCTAAATCAGATACTAGCCCCTTGAGGGCTTTTTCGTTTGTTTCCGTAAGAGAGTTTTTATGTGTCTCTTGTTAATACTGATTCTCTTTTTAGCCTTGATAAATCATTACTACCTGATAACACAGGATCAGATGATTTAATTTCTTAGTAATGATTTATTAAGGTTCCAACCGACTGACTTCTTCTCTATCTCAATGGAAGATACAGAGGGCGTGGAGAAATTATCCTTTTTATAAATTCTATATCTTCATAAATTGAAAGCTATAGCGAGAGCGGTGATACACGTATTTATGATCTACGTTACGTGATATTAATTTGTAATGCCCATTAAATATTACTCGCGATTTTTTTAGGTGTTGTTTATTAAATGTTCAATGGAAAGTGAACGGAGCTAATAAAAAATTCCCCCTTAATCGGAGTACCCATCCTTCAATGGAGGATAGGATTTAACAGAGGCTATGGGGGCACTTTTGATGGGATGGGCTATATCTCTCACATCACATACAAGTCACATATAACACTAGGTTGTTATTCAAGAATTGTGAAAGTTCTATATCAGCTTGATTGGAATGATTGCATTGTTGAATGCAAGCATGGAGATGTACTGTAGATCATTAAGTATTTTATATCCTCCAATAGAGGACATGCTAAAAATACAATCAAATACTAATTAAAAATTTGTATAGCTCTATATGGCTCTCATTTGCGTTTACAGCTCGTTTAGGCTTGCATGGTACAAGTGCATAGACAAGGTATCTAAACGCTCTCCTATGAGCAATGGTGAACATACAGACTCTATCTAGTGTTAGGATGATCTGACAAATACAAGATACAGATCAATAATGAACTCCCAAATTTTTGGGAGATGCTTAAAACTTAAATATAAAGATATAAAACCATGCAAAATATATAGCTTTTTAACTGCTAAAAAGGTACGTATATATCATATTCATAATCTTATTTATTGGGTCATAACTCAAAACATGAAAAGCTATGTATGTATTGGTATTAAAGGCTTATAGGTTATATATATTTTGACAGGTGAGTCATAATCATATATATTAATCATCAAATTAGGTGCTAAGTAGGTACATAACTTTTAATAAAAATAAAGTATCAAATAACAATAAAAACAATGCTTCTTAATGGAGGTTTTTGCTCGCATCATTGCTTCAATTCTTAGGGATTTTATTTAAGACATATACCCATCTCGATTAGGTCATTACTTGTATCCATATAAATCTGTATCTACTTAATACCCTTTATTTACTC
>NVUW01000021.1 GCA_002733205.1 Thalassobium sp.
TAAACCTAGTTTAATGGATCGATAAACCTAGTTTAATGGACTCTGAAACCATTCCGTATCAAGGCTTTCAGGCTGGTTAAAAGCATTTAAAAGCATTTAAAATAATTAAAAGCATACATCATGAAAAATTGCCCTTGGTTTTCGCTTCGCTCAAACTCTATTGAATCTCGCTTTCGCTCGATTCGTTGGGGCAATTTTTTGGTTAAAGTTTCCGTGAATTAGCAAAAAGCAAAAACAACTCGGAATTCGCTTTGCTCATAGAGCTTTTTTACTCGCTACGCTCGGTCTAGGCTCAATTTTCTGCATGTGATTTACGCTTATTTAGGCTTCACAGCCTAAAAAGCTGTTTTTCAGAGAGTCTAGGCGCGAATTTCCATTGGCCTCTCGTAGACACTCGCTCTGTATGATATTGATATAAAAAGAAAAGTTATATCGGAAAATGTCATTGTATTGTGAGATTTCAACTTCAAAAGTTGTATGTTTAAGTCTTTTTTTACTAATTTAAGGAAAATTTCTCCCCTTTTTGAGCCTAAATTTCCATTAAAAATAGACACAATATACTGTGTCCATAAAACATCGGAAAATGTCCATATATAGGCTTCAAAGCAGTATGTTTAAAGGGTTTTAGCATCATTTTGATTCTTTATTAAAAAGAACATCAAAATTAATTTCAATCAAGCAAAGAGATCTAAAGGAATAATTCCATTTCTTATCGAATCTTTAAAGTGGCCGTATTTGCTTCTATTTTGCGTCTTAAGCACTTTAAAAAATTTCCACTAGAAAACCTTAGTTTTTTTAAAAGAGAGTCTTCTACGTCCTCTGATCGCATTTTATGGCCGTTTTAATCCTATTTTTTGACTTGATTTAAATAATTCTTCCGTTTGCTTTTGAATTTTCGCTTTGTGTTCAGGTGATCCAAATGCATAGTCGCTCATTTGAGTGTCTAGGTTGACTGGAAGCTGTGCATCCTGTTGATCGAGTATGGGGGTCGATGCTGATCCAGCGATTTGCTTTGCTGATTTTTTGGCATGGATATTTTTATAGCGTGCCAGATAGACCGAAAATTGTTTAACGCTCAGGATGAGTCCATGTTGTTTTTCTAAAATTGCGGTCACTTCTTCATATGAATATCCCTGTTCTCGGAGTTCAATAATTTGGGGGAGAAGGCGGATAAAGGCTTTAGATTTAATTTTTGGCAACATGATTTTAATTTTCAGTGAAACAATTTAATTTGATAGTAAATTGTTAGTGTTTTGATTGCAAATTGATATATTTTCAGTAGTAAATTCCTTATTTTGATACCCAATTGATATACTTTTGATAACTTTTTGATAGTAAATCAGTAGTAAGTTGATATATACGCCCTTTTTTCTGTTTTTCACTCTAAATTCTGTTCAAAATTGAAAGGGATTTTTGACGATTTTTAGGTATACACCATACGCACCTAGTTAGGATGCCAAAAAACGACGGTTTTTTTATTTAAAAACAGGGCTATATCGGGTTTATTAACGATTTTTAAAACGTCACCAAATGTCACAAAACCGACACTAATATTTTGTTTTATATTGAAAAATTTGTCACAGCATTGTCACAGATCAATTTCGATATGAAGCAGAAAATAGACTTCGAAAATTTTAGGATTTTTAGAAGAGGGAATGTTTGCAAATGTGTACATTTGAGCAATAAGTCTATGTAAGAAAAAACGTTTTTTGATTACATTTTGAAAACATTGCTGTCTAGTAAAATGGGCTAAAACAGAGCGGATTTTTTGCGGTACTTTGTGCTGTTTCTTACATTATTTTACGAATGCCTTTTGGCACAAAGTGCCCCGACTTTAGATTCAGGCTAAAGCCAAAATCTAAAGAATCGGGTGAGTCTATGATGATTCTCAGTGTTTGAATGAAAGGGATAAATATGAGTATTTTTTTGATCCGCCACGCTGAAAGTGAAGCCAATATCAATGGAAAAACACTGTCGCATGCTTCAATCGCTTTAAGCGAAAATGGCCATATTCAGGCTCAAAATTTATGCTCTACGCTGCCTAAAATTGATCATGTGATGGTGTCCAAGTATTTGCGGACGCAACAAACCGCAGCACCGATTCTGGAAAAATATAAGCTTGATTTTGAAGTGGACGAGCATTTGCATGAGTTTAGCTATCTGTCTGAGCGAAAGTGTGCCAATACCAATTTGAATGACCGTAAAGCATGGGTGAATGCGTACTGGGATAAAATGGATTGCCAGCATCGGGACGCTGATGATGCGGAGTCTTTTGAGGATCTTTATCTGCGAGTGCAGGCGTTTCATGACAAGTTAAAGGCCGTGGCTGGGCACTATGCTAAAAAGAATTTGGTTGTATTCAGTCACGGACAGTTTTTACAGCTTTTGATTATGCAGATCCAGCAGCCAAGACCATTGACCAAAGAATTGATGCAGCAGTTTAGGGCTGACTTGGTGCGCCAGCCGATCAAAAATACTGAGGTTTTTAATTTAACTGAAATACATAGTGGATCGTGAAATTGGATTTTACGTTCTACTATTATTTTCAATTACTTGTGAGTTTTGAGCTAAAGCAATAGATTTTCGTGCTTCAACATAGAAGAATCTTGATCCTAATATGAAGATACCACTAAGCCCAAAGATCAGAATAAATTGCACTAAAGATAAGGGTTTTTGAGAATACCAATATGATAGGAGGATAGTTATTCCCAATAAAAAATAAAGTATAGAGCCTATAGACCAAATTGTTGCGAATGAATAGTTGATTCCTTTCGCAAGTCCTCTAGATGGTTTCCACTCTGGAATATGAGAAGGTAACGTAAAAGTTGAAATTATTCCTTTAAATAGTAATTTCAACCACATAAGAATACTTTTTTGAGTGTTTTTCTTGATCAGGTTATTTAGTCTGAACAAAATTGAAAATATCAAATAAATGATAATTAGGTTTGCAATTATTATTTTTAGCACTGGAAAACCTAGATCCCAATACTCACGAAAGTTAGCTATATCCACTGCCTTTGCCCCAATTACATTGATAAATAAAGTGAATTTTAATGAATGTACTATTACCTTTCTTTGTTAGATTGGGAAAGAACAGATGCTGCTAAAGATTTAGTTGTATCGCTGTATTTTTCACTTTGTAATACTTGCGATGCCTTTGTTTCCATTTGACTACCTGTTTGTTTATCTGATTTGGTCTGAGATAAGGCCGAAGCTGCGAGCTGTTTCTGTATTTTTGAAGATGACGAGTCGCGTAAAACATCAGATGCCAATGAACTTATATTATTTGATGTCTTTTTAGAGTTTTTTGACATGAATAGCTCCATGAAATTAAAAGTAATTTCATGATCATAATCAATACCAATCTTTGGTCAATATTTGTTCTAGTTTAGAGCGTCGCATTATGTCGTTTAGTTTTCTGTTTTGGGCTTACACTGTCATTTCGTAGATGAGATTTTATGTTAAGTCACAAGGCACCCAGATAGGTACCTATGCTTAAACTAAGAAAGATTGTTATTGAATCTCAAAAGTTCGTCTAAACCACGTACAAAAATTGGTATATTTAATATGATTCATATCAATTAGGGGAGCATTAAAAAAGAAATCTAATCCATGTCCTGGGCTTTTTTGCCAAGCAAACCAAGTTGCTATTTGTGCCTTTTGTACTCTAGAAGGTTTAAATTTCTGTAAGCCCTCTTCAGCTAATTCACTAACAGATAGTTTAGCTTTTTCATATAAGGGCGTTTCAGATTCACTGATGAGTTCAGCTATCCAATTCTCAATGTTTCCATCCTCATCATTATTAGGCATTATCCATATACCTATATCAATTAAACCATCATTATGCTTAGCAATGATTCCTTCATCAGTTTCTACTAGCATATACCCATGAGGTGCTAGTTTTTGAGTTAAACTTTCTTTAGTTTTTTCAATGCCAGACTTGTCTTTAATATAATCAGCATCAATTACTATACCTAGATTTTTAATAATACCTAATGTGATTTGACTAATTAAGTCATCCAAAGATGATGAAATAACACCATTTTTAGTTGTGTAGTATTGTGGATTAATATCTTCAGGTGTAAGGATATTTACATCAACATTATAAGAGTAATATTGACAATATTTTTCAAAAAAGACTTTGTCTCCAAGTCCTTCTACAATTAAATGTTTCATCGTACTTCAAAATCTGACTTAATAAATGTGGCTAATTGATTTTCATCTAGAATATTTGCAATAACTTCCCCAAAGTTACTTTTACGTGTACTTTTCCCAATTTGAATTAGAATACCTTCGATATCCGTTCGTTCTTTTGAAACTTTTGAAAATGCTTTAACACAGTCAGAGCTATGAGTTGTTGCAAAAACTTGAATTTTAAGACTTTCTGCTAAAGAAAAAACAAGTTTCCAAACTTTTTCTTGGACACTGTGATGCAAACCATTATCAAATTCATCAATTAATAAAATTCCTCCTCGAGCACTATGTAATTTAAGAACTAATTGAAGAATTCTTAAGATACCATCTCCCATACTACTTAGTGGGAAAGGAAGACTATGATCTTTTAATTTAACAATAGGTGTTCTCTGTGAGCTTCTATATCTAGATCTACGGTAATTTACTGATTTAATGAAACTAATATTTTCTAAATTAGGCTCGATAATCTGTAAGGCTTCAATAATATAATCTTGATATGGAGTTAAAACTAACTTATCCCAATCTAGAGCTAGTTCATCTGGATCTAAAAATGATGTAGGGATATAGCTATAGGGAATATTTAATTTTGAATCTAGGCTTCTACTAATTGTAGTTGCTCTACGTCTATCTGGCTCTAATGAAATACGGCTAACAGATCCCTTATTTTCAATTTTTAAAATACTATTAATTTGTAAATTTTGTTCAGGGTCTTCTAGCATCTCATCAATTTCTAATTTTGAGATCACATCACGCTTAAGTCTTCTTAAAACATTCCCTTCTTCATCTTCAAACTTGATCAAAAACTCTTTTTCAAAGGCATGTTCAATGGTAAGAAAATTGGAAGAGTCTAGCTCGCCAACAACAATTTTTACATTATCTTCTCTTGGAAATTGCCTATTTGGGAAAAAGCTCTCGAAAGGTTGAAATGGACTAGTAAACTCTTCTTCCTCACGATCAGAGAGAGTTGGTTCTCCATGTGAAAAAGCTAAAGTATTTAAAATTTCTTCATCTGCATTGTTGGCGAGAATCAACAATGATTCGATTAAGGAACTTTTCCCCGAATTGTTATTACCAACAATAAGATTGATCAACCCGAGTTTGGGAATCTCTACGTTTTTTAGAGAACGGAAATTTTTAACTTGTAACGATGAAAGCATAAGTAGAGCCATATATTAGATAGAAGAGAGCCATCGCTAAAAATACAATTATTGAAAGTTTAGAACTCTATTCGTAGACCTATTATCTTATAAAATATTAAATAATTTCATAAATATTTTTATTATTTCAGATATTTATTAAACTATCCTATTTGTTTATCAATAACTTATATCATCTTTATTTAGTCACTAATATTTGAATTTTAACAATTTATATCATCATTACTACTATTTTTCCATAAGGGAATAATTCTTGAAAAATTTATGATGGGGAGTGAAATACAATACTAAATGCTTAAGTTCTTCTAAAATTAACATAATACACCTTATGCGAAGTCAAAAATGGGAGCTTAAGCTCCCATTTTTACTGATGATTTTTTAATTCTTTGAGCATAGCATCCCGCAAAATTTCATTCATTCGTGTTTGATAGCCTTTGCCTTGAGCTTTAAACCATGCAAGTACATCAGCATCTAAACGAATGGAAGTTTGTTGCTTCACTGGGCGATAGAATTGATTATGGCGTACAGCATTGCTCCAGTCGGTAATTTCAGGCATATCTGAGAGATCTAGCTGATCGTCAGGAACC
>NVUW01000022.1 GCA_002733205.1 Thalassobium sp.
CATTATCAAAAGGTGCAAGATGTATCTATGTTCCAATTAATCGACGAATGTTAGAAGGTAACGGAGAAACTATTAATAACCATAATTATGCATATCATATTAATATTACAGGTGCAGCAGTTGATGCGGGTGATATTCGATTAGATTGGGAGTATTACTTTGAAGGGAGTCCTTAATTTTCAGTACATGAATAGTACTTACCAGTAGAAGGCAAGCAAGTTGATGACGGAATGACTGACAAGTTGGTTAGTAGTGCTTCTCGTATCATCAAGGGTGGTGCGATTACGAATCTAGATGATGGACAAGGTGATACTAGAACTTTCATGGACAAGATTCTGTTCGGAATAGAAACGGTTGGTCCGTTGGTTGGCCCTGTCGCGACATTGATATAGGCAATTGCTAGTAGATTACTTTGACTGAATAACTAAGTTATTATATATATATTGAATGGTTTTACTCTAATTTTTTCCTCACATGCTACAAGTAGCATCATTTTTTATAATCCTCATGGAACCCACTGATTTGCAAGCGTTTCTTTCAATCTAGATGGAAAAGTCCCAGTCTTCACTCGAATAGAATACTCGATTGCTCAAGCAGATACGATGTAGTATGTACTTTTTAAAGATAATAATAGCAATATTGTTACTTTTAGGCACTCTACTTCAAGCAATAAAATGATTAATCAATTTATTACCACTCGTAACACCCCATTTTTGAGTAGGGCTCGTGAGTACGTTATTTGGCTTGGATTGTGGGTGGGTGGGAAAGAGCTCAGGATTTTTTAAGTCCTAAAAAAAAGGGTCAATACTTTTGCCTGCCTGCTGCCTGCCTGCCGGTGATTCTTGAAATATTTTTAGATCTCGTGATTTACTCGTAATTATGTTCAACAGCCAATAATATCTCGTAAACGTGTTCTTAGTAAAGTTTTTTTGTCTTTAGGTTTTCTTCTCCCTTTTCGGGTCATTTTCTCACTCATTTAGGGGTTCAGTGTCCAATAGAATCAAAGATATAGAAACAGTTTCTATATAAGCAGAATTTGTTTTTTCATTAAGTCAAATGACAAACAACAACAACGGAAATATAGCTAAAGAAAGATTAAGATAGATGATCGGTTCGATAGACGCGAGTACCGGAAATGTAATTCACATTATCGTATCAGTAAAGGAGATTCGTGCGTGCTTCGTGAATTGGCATCTATGCGATTTCGAGTAGGATGAACCAGGTATGATCAGAGAATACTTATAATCTCTAGAGGAGTCACTCGAGAAGTTGGGTGATCACTTGGTGTGTTTAGGAAAAGATTATTATTATGAAAATAATATGGAAGGAACTCTGTATCGGGACTTTTCAACTGATCAAATGGGTATGTATGGGATGGCGTCAGTGTTAGAAGGTACTGGTGATGATAGACACATTCACACTGCAGTTTATTGGGGCTTATCGTTTGATAGGATGAAGACATTAATGGACAAGAAGAGACCTCCAAGCAAGAAGATAAAAAAGCTCGCTAGTGTCTTATTATCGTAGGTACGATATCGGATGAAGACTTCTACGGGTGCAAGTTTAAAGATGGCTGTTATACCATAGTTGAGAAAGACTTCTATTTTGAAGTACATTACAAAGGAGAATTCGAAAGTGATTTGGCAATGTAAAGAAGATCTTAGTGTTGCGGTAGATTTGCTACCAATAGCATATTAACATATGCTTGAATGGAGAGATGGCTCGGATACAGTTCATTGCTTGAAATTCTATGACATTTGGAATGTAAAAAGTGCAATTGTCACATATGCACTTGTAGAAACGGTTGATAGGTATAGGAAAATAGTAAAAGCAAAGAATAATTTAATTTAAACGTGCGTACAATATTCCAAGTAGTAAAAAAATTTACTAAGTGAAAAGGAATTTAACTCGCATTGTTATCGGGTGCATGCTGTTATGGCGACTGCTGCTTAATATGCACTGTACAAGGATATTTGTTGGAATCACGGTGTTTAATTCGTGAAATACACTGCCTTAGAGTGCATCGAGAAGTATTTGGGAATTAATGAAGAGGAGTTGGTAAAGGAAAAGGAAACTAATAGCAAGTCGATTATGAAATTCTTTGGTACGTTCTTTACCATTCTGAAAACTGACATTGGTGAGATTCGAAAACTTAAAGATTGGTTCTTTAATATGGTTCTTGCTCCTTCGTTCATGGGTTAGAATCGTGCATTGGTACTTTATGGTAAGTCCAGTGTCGGAAAGACTGCTTTCCTTAATACGTTTTTGGTCGAGCCTTTAAATGGAAAGTCTTTGGGTACCGAAAAGGATACAAAGTTTGCAGACAAGGGAGTCTACGATAAATCATGTGCTCTTTGGTACTATGGTGACTATAATAGTGGTCTATAGCTTAATGATTTGATTCGGCTATAAAATATTATAGATGGGTCTGCTACCTTGAACATCAAGTACAAGAGTGGTGATGCGACATGTGAAGGTGTTCGTCCAGTTGTAGTCTGTACTACAGTTGATTTGGTTTGCTTAATGAGAAAACTCGAATAGAAAGCAAAATATGATGGTGAATAAGTTATTCCAGACTTGTTGGCCTAGTTCAGAAAGAGGTTAATTTTTGTAGACTGTAACAAAATTAGCAAAGAGTTGGGAGAATTGGCATACTAGTGGAAGGATTCAACACAATGTAAATCCATTATTGCTTCTATCTTTTGGCATATTATGCGAGCATAGTGGGAGGAAAAGAAGGCAGAGTATCCTAATCACAATAGGACTGACAAGTTCGAATATCCTGATTGTCCTGATGCGGTTAAAACTTCACCATCTTGGATAAAGTTCATTGGTCCTGCGCAAACTAAGAAGTAAGAGGAGGAAGAGGAGGAGGAGATCGATTCCAGGAACGAAGACTTTGGAACACCCAGAGAGATTAAGGCTTAACTAAAGGCTATCGAGTTCGAAGACCCAGATGCTGATAATTCCAAGCGAATGGATTATGTCCTTAGTAATAGTTCTGGTACCAGTGAGATTGAGAGTTCTAATGATAGAGAGGACTAGCGAGATGTCGAGACCTTTTTGAAAACACTAGATTGAAAACTTTAACAGATTAATTTATTTATATATATTTGATGAAAAACTATTTTTTTATTTTCACACACGCAGGCAGCCCGCAGGCAGGTGAAATTTTTTTAAATTTGTGAGTTGATATTAATAATATCAAAGGGAACCTAGTCACATGTTGTTTCACCCAAGGGAGGGATAATGGGCATGGGGTTTGTTTGGATGTATGTTTGGGAGGTTCCGGAAGAAGGTGCGCGTAGCGAAAAAGGGGCAGAAACCCAGGGTGGGTGGGTGGGTGATAATGGCAAAGCTTTACTTAAAAGTGATACTTTAATTTTATAATATAAAATGAGTGACAGGCGAAAAAGGATCGGCAAGATAGATTTAAAGTAAGATACAGCTCGTTTAAAACGAATTGCTAAAGGATAGTTGGTACGGGCTAAACTCGAAGTTGCTGCGAATCTTGCACACGAGGAAAAGTTATCGGCGATGATTATAGAAGAGTAGAATGTTGCATAGACTACGATTCCGTTAAAGAAGAGATCGATTGTATTTACAAAGTTGATGGAATTGCGTGAGACAGCTGCTAAAAAGGGAAAGGCAGATGTTATTGCCAGAATTCGTAAAGAGTTGATGGAAGCATTTCATGCTCGATAAGCTCCGGCATCAAAGGAGGAATTACAAGTAGCATATGATGCATATGCTGAAGCGGCTGGGTTACTAAACCGAGAGCACTTGTCATAGGAAAAGTTTAATGCCTAGTTCTAGTATACCCCAGAAGTCATGTTAAAGGCTGTTTTTGCCAATATAGAGGCAGTATAATTGGCCGTTTCTCGTGAATAATAGGCGGTTGCAAGAAAGGGATTGGAATCCATGGTAGCCGACATTACTTTGGGTCTAGACTAGATGCCCGCCTTTTTATAGAATTAAAAAGTGGCCATAGGGGATTTGTATACAGAAAAGAAGAAGAAGCTATCTGATATTCGTAGAGGAGTAGTTGCATATGGTGTCAAGTGGATTGAAGGTGGTGCTACTTCATATGTCGAGTCACATTATAATCAAGCGAATGATTAGACTAGTATTTCATTTACCATAGTTGGTAAACCACTTGGGTTCTTTGTGAAATTACCGGATGTAGTGAGGTTAAATTTATAAGCAATAGAGTTTGGATTATTTACACATCGACCTGACGCAAATCCTGGAACCATTCAACCGACTTCTCCATTTTTGAGTATTGTAGAGTTTAAAAAGGATGTAAGTCAGAATAAGAATCAGTATATAAAGCCGAAAGCATGGTGGGGTTACATGAACAACTGGTTTAAGCATGTTCAAGATATTAAGGATCAGCAAGTTAATGGTAACGAAGGTGTCGCTGGGTTTGTTACTCTGACATACAAGGGGGAATTACCACAAGAGGCTATATCGCTATTAAAGTAAAGGGTAAAGATTAGCATAACGTCTGCTAATACCTGGAATGAAGTCTATGAATACTTTTAGCATCTAAAGACTATTAGGCGTTCTAATTACAAGTACAAGATGGATCTAGCACAATTTCGAAAACGAAAGATCAAGAAGCTTAGAAACTATGATGACAAGTTGATTAACAAGTTAAAAGACCACTTTAAGGAATGATTAATTAAATTATAATGTATTAATACAAGTAGAGAAAAGATTAAATTTAGGGTGAGGGTTAATTAGTTTTAAAAAGATAAACGGATGCAATGGCTGAATATTTATAGTTCATGCTGTTTCCCGAATATGTGGCCCCTGTTCGATAGCCGAAACTGTTCCCATTACCTACACATTTATGGAAGGAATCTGGTAGTGTTAATCTTACAGCAACCGGAGGGTCCTTGTATATCCAGTGGTGTCCAAAAATAACGCAATTTTCTCCATGTCTAGGTTATGTCCCAAGTGCTCTAGTTTCTGGTTCGACATTTGCTGCATAGACTACAGAGGTTAGTGTCCATGCCTAGATTAATCCACCTACAGGGTTCGACTAGTAGCATACAAGTGTGATTGCGGCATGCCTAAAGGTATCATATGTTGGTGACTTGGATGACTTGTCAGGTACCATAGAGGTAGGGCTTGCTATTCATGACGTGAGTGTATAGACAACAATTCCATGTATCGGACCAGAAGATATAAAAAAGACTTTTTACTACAAGCGTTAACCATTATCAAAAGGTGCAAGATGTATCTATGTTCCAATTAATCGACGAATGTTAGAAGGTAACGGAGAAACTATTAATAACCATAATTATGCATATCATA
>NVUW01000008.1 GCA_002733205.1 Thalassobium sp.
AGCTGAGTGATCACTCCGAAGCCGTATAAAGCCTTCGTTATTCCCATGAAGAATGGCCCTCAGAACATCTCGAGACACGATTTACCTCTTCTAGCTAACGCCTTGCTTACCGGCCCAACGGAGCAGAGCAAGCTTGTGGTAAAGTTTTGCGCAGCAAACCACAAGCTTGCGGCGCGTAGTTGGGTCCGAGTACAGCAAATTGTTAGGCCTGACACAGCAAGTAGCCTGCCGTGCCTGAACAAATTATATTTAAACTACCACCCGCAACAAACTCTATAGATACCAATACTACCGAATCAAGGTTGTCTTGATTGTGGGTTACAAAATCCGTGTTGTAATCATCGATATCCTCGATCTCTATGGAACCAATGATATTCATACGATCTACTTTGAAATCGGATATCTCATAAACCGACGAAAATACTATACCTTTGATGTTTTTATCGAGATCTTTATTCCAGACCTCATCGATATCGATGACCAACTCTAAAGATCCATCACCGTTAATCTTCAATGAATCTAGAGTGGAATCATGTAGCTCAATGGTTTTGAGTAACTCTCGAATCTCGGTCATTCTTCAATTCTTCGATGTGGCCTAACGCCCGGCTCACCGGGTAAATTTTTGATGGCGGCCTTTGTGCGGTCTTATGCACAAAGGGTGACAGCGGAAATTTATCCGGTGCAGCCTATTGTTATGTGCTTTACACACGATAAACGACCTTGTGCACCGTGCCCGTTATCTGATTTAGCTTTTCCCTCTGGTCCGAAGAAAGCTCCGAACCATGCTCACCATTTACCGATTCTAAATGCTCAAGAAGGTACGCCCACCCATCAGTCAGACCATTAAGGCCAGACATGCCCTTCTCTAGGCAAGAGCTGGCGTCAGTCATTCCAGAAGCGGCCAATTCGCTTTTTAGGGAATTAACCGCATCAAAAAGCTCCGTGTTAGATCGAAACTCCATTATCTCTACCTACACATAACGCTAAGCTAAGCGGCGGGCGTTAGCCCGTCCTTTCTTGAGCGCCTTGTTAAGTGTTTGCAGCCGCGTTTGAGCCAGTAAAAACCAATACCTACCATTGGTATGCTTATACCAAAGGACCCAAGACTGGTAATAAAGTTTGGTCCTATATATTGAAGTTGTACTTCGACAAAAAAATTATATAAAACCCAAGCGATTATCGCGGACCCGATTCCAATAGCTAGAAATGCCATCACAAAGTAAATTAATCCTTTAATTAGCCACATACTTCATTCTCGATTGCCACTTAACGCCCCAAGAAAGGGCAATTAGCGCAGGCTTAAGGAACGAAGTGACGGGAGCCCGCGCGTAATTGTCCCGTTTACTTGGTTTGTTAGGTGCTTAGACACCAAAATCCAAATTCCATGTTTCTGGATGTGAAATTATTTGGAAATCAATGTTATCGTAAAACATAAAATGCATAAGTAGAAATTCATTATTCTCATAAAGAAACTTATATTTAAATGTTTTTGGATTACTTCCTAACCATTTCTTATCTTTCAACAGCCCCATAGTTTTAGTAACGAATTCCCACCTTGGCGATATAATCGCCTTTCTATCCAGCTTAATACCGTCTTGCTCTTCCGGCACTTCAAAAATCGTAGAGTTTACATGAACTGGTGGAAACCATTTCAATCCAGTTTCGTGATGAAAAATGGCTCTAGAAATTTGCCCTATAGTTCGATCAATTCTTTCTCTATCAATTTGATATCCGACATTTCCATCTATTTCACTCTCATTACTAAAGATGTGTTCGGAAAGTTTTGGCCGCCTTTTGGCCGCCTTTATAACTTTTGTATGGAAGTTTGCTTTACCGTAACCATTTGCTCTTTCAGACATGGTGAATAGATATAATAAATATTCATCATCTCCAGACTTCTGTCCGTTATGTAAGTCACATGATGGTACTGTTATTAGATCAATTCTCTGAGTATTTTCTTTCCCTATATATTTATCTTCTGGGAAGAAACACTTTGGAGGAGTGTGCTCTTTCGATGTTGCTAATTCTGAACACATATAGCAGGTTTTAATGTCCGTCTCCTTAAATGAATGAGTAGAGATATATTGGCGCCTAACAGTTTCTTAGTACGCATGCTCATTAACACACCTAAGCCCTTATTCAGATTTCCAGCCTAACCCATTGTCCAGGCTGTAGAAATCATCGTTATTTTCTTTCTTGTCAGGATATAAACGCGCATGCTCGTTTTTACC
This sequence comes from Thalassobium sp., assembly GCA_002733205.1. Taxonomy (GTDB): domain Bacteria; phylum Pseudomonadota; class Gammaproteobacteria; order Pseudomonadales; family Oceanobacteraceae; genus Venatoribacter; species Venatoribacter pacificus. The sequence continues at coordinate 2,232 of NVUW01000008.1, forward strand.
CTGAACCGTTCTTTACACTTTGCGCGTTATCACTTTTCGAAGAATTTTAAGTGATTGATTTTCTTGCATTCTTTCTGGACTGAAGGTGTCAATCCGCGCATGCACGTTTTGCTAATGGCGCGTAAACGCGCATCAGATTGCGCAAACAGTAAAATATACTGGTTGTTTGTACATTATTTTTCTTCGGTGATTTTCAGTACTTTTCCGGCAGTGAAAATCGTTCTGGTCTGCTTGTATTCCAGACACGCTGCCGCCCGTCCTTGTATACGCAGGGCAGGAATCGCGTGTTTTTATCATTCGGGATTGAAGCGGGGAGGGCGTGTGTCCGGACGGTGTGTTCGTACGATATGGCGGCATCCCTGCTGAGGGTCGAGAGTACTGAAATTCGCGGTTGGGTTCAATAATTGATAAAACTGGTTACAAGTGGCAAATGACGACAATGGCTTTGGTGGGCAGTGCCCACCCTACATTTCTGCGTGGATCTATGGCTGGCTCTGTCGCGGATAAGAGCAGCTCCACAGAGTGGTATTTTTATCTGCGGATCTGCCATAAAAAAAACAGGGCAGCACTATGTGCTGCCCTGTTTCTGTAACGGTTAAAAAAAAGCATTCACCGGAGTTCCGGCACACTAACCGCCGCTGTTATTCAGCCTGAATGCCCACAATTAACCATGGTGCGTTGTCTTTGCTCAGATCGCGCTCCAGATGCCAGATATCAAAAATACCGTCTTCGGATTTTTCCAGCAGATCGCGTACGCGGCCTTTAAACAGCAGGCTGATTTCGGCGTTGTCTCCGGCCTGGCCGGCGGCAACGATTTCGGCGCTTAAATCCAGCACTTCGGTTTGTGGTGGCACCATCATACGGCTGCGTTGGGTGGCCAGCGCGGCGTACAGATCGTGGCTGACGTATTCAGCGATGGTGTCGAGGTTGCCCTGATTCCAGGCTTCCTGCACTTCACGGTAGTGCTGTAAGGCGCCGTCGATAAAGGCTTGCTGATCAAAACCTGCTGGCAGATCAATGCTGGCTTCGGCAGCAAAAGCGGCGCTGTTGCCAGAGGCCGGGGCGGCACTGCTGTCGGCCAGGTTACCCATATCGAAGCTCTGACGTTGTTGCGTAGCATTGCCTGCTGCCGAGTAAGCACTCTGTGGCGCATTGTGCTGAGCGGCGCGGCCACGCAACAGCTTAAACAGAACAAAGCCAACCAGCGCCAGCAGCAGAATATCCATTATCTGAATACCTTCAAATGCACCACTGCCCAGCAGGTAGGCGAACAGGCCACCGGCCAGAAGGCCGCCGAGCAGGCCTTTACCCAGGCCGCCGCCAGGGCGGGCATTGTTAGTGGGCTGCTGTTTCTGGGTTTGGTCCGGGGTGGCTTTTTTCTGCTGGAAAGGCACGGGTTTGGATTTGCCAAAACCACCGGAGCCAAAGCGTGCCGCATCGGCGGTGCTGGCGAGTCCGAAGGTAAGCATCAGGGCGGTGAACAGGGTCCAGAAGGCTTTCATAGTATCCTCGTTGTCTTTTTATACTGGTCTTTTTTGTGCGGGTCTTTTTTGTATGGGTCTTTCTTTAACTGGGTCTTTGCGCAAAAAACCATTTTCAGGCGTGCATCATAGGGTAGCGGGAAGGGGGCGTCATGCAGGGAATTGGCAGGAATCGTAAATGTGACGAAGGTTTCATTTTACACAGACTTAACCTTTCAAAATGTAAGTGAATTGATTCAGATCAATTTGTGATCAGGCCATTTCTCTAGACTCGCCAGAGGTTACTAATAAAAAAAACAGCACAGGATGTTCTGGCTATGGAAATGTATGAGTGGACCGCTGACCTGAATCTGGGAATCGAAGTGATAGATGCCCAGCATCGGCAAATAGTGCAATACATTAATGATCTTACCCGTGCGATCAGCTCTGAAGACGTCGATGATGTATTCGATGTCATGGAGCGCCTGCGTGATTACACCCTTGATCATTTTGCCTTTGAAGAGCAATTGATGAATCAGGCCGGTTATGTATTGTTGAGTGCGCACCAAATGGTGCACCGCCGCTTTGAAGATAAAATCGCCCGTATGCAGGAAGAGCTGACCAGTGGTCGCGATCCTTTTGGTATCGCCCGCCGGGTGCGTACGTCATTAATGGCGTGGCTGATTCAGCATATCCGTCATGAGGATGTCGATTATGTGCCGGTGGTTAAAAAGGTATTAAAGCGGGAGGAGAGCTGGATTAATTCCTCGCTGAAACGGATTTTTGGTAACAGCACCTCCAACGCCTGAAGATTTTTGCAGGCATAAAAAACGGCTGACGCGTGCGCGTACAGCCGTTTTTTATGCGCTGTTACCGGGATAACGTTTACCAGAACAGCCAGGCAAAGAGAGTCAGCACAATAATGCAGGCCATATTCAGCCAGAGTCCGACGCGCATCATGTCACTTTGCTGCACATAACCGCTGCCAAATACGATGGCATTGGGCGGCGTGGCGACCGGCAACATAAAGGCGCAGGAGGCGGCAATGGCAATCAGTGCCGACAGGATAACCGGTGATACACCCAGGCTGTCGGCAATCGCCGCAAACACCGGCACCAACAAAGCCGCGCTGGCAGTGTTGCTGGCAAACTCGGTCAGAAATACCACAAAGGTAACGATGCTCAGCAAGGCAATAAGAGTGCAGCCGGAGTGAAGGAAATCACCGATGCTGTGCGCGAGAAATTCATTGGTGCCGGTGGCTTTTAATACCGCGCTAAGACACAGGCCACCGCCGAATAATAACAGCACACTCCAGTCGGTGGTTTTTTCAATATCTTTCCAGCTCACCACGCCACTGGTGGCCAGTGCAATAATTGCGCTGATACCAATAATACTGTCAAAGGATGCAAATTTGCCGAGCCAGGCATTCAGCGGGGCACTGAAAATCCAGCACAATACAGTGATGGCAAAAATAGCCAGCGTGATGCGCTTATTGTTATCCCAGATCATGGTGCTTTTCTGCACAACGAAGCGCTGGTTCAGATCGGGCTTTAATACCCAATAAAGCACGCCAACAGCTACCGGCAGTAAAACCAGCGTCACCGGTAGCGCCAGCTCCATCCAGGCAATAAAACTCAGACCGGTTTGTGCAGCGGCAATGGCATTCGGCGGGCTGCCAACCAACGTGGCAATACCGCCAATACTGGCGCAGTAAGCAACGCCGAGCAGGGTAAATATATAAGTGCGGTGATGCTTTTCCCGGTCCAGCTGGCTGAGCATACCCAGTACCAAAGGCAGCATCATGGCAGCGGTTGCAGTATTACTGACCCACATCGACAGTCCGGCGGATACGGCAAACATCATCAGCACCGCAACCGCCAGACGGCCACGGGCTATATTCAGTACTTTATTGGCAATGGCGCGATCAAGCTCCTGGGCGTGCAATGCCGAGGCCAGGGCAAAGCCACCGAGAAACAGAAAAATAATCGGATCGGCAAAGTTACTCAGCGCCTGCGGCGTTTTAAAAATACCAAAACTAACCGCCAGTACTGGCACCAGCAGTGCGGTGATGGACACATGAACGGCTTCGGTCAGCCAGAGAATGGCAATAAACACCAGAATACTCAGACCGGTAACCACCGCCGGAGCAAAGGGCAGGGTTTTGAGCAGCACAACAAACAGCAGAATATCGGCGCTTAAAATCAACAGCCCGCGCCAGCGGCTGAAAAATTCAGAGGAGACCATAACCTTATCTTTAATAATGGTAATAAGTCAGCATACTGCGCTGCGCCGACTGCCGCCAGTCGGGTTTGTAATACTTAGCCCTAGGTATAACTACGGTAATAACCGCAGGTAAAAGGCAGTATTGTTTTGTCATTCAGCTGCTTTTTATGGCCGTATGAGGTATGGGCGGAGTTTTATTCCCAAGGCAAAAAATCAAAATACTGATCGGGGTAGGGTTCATCGGCGAGGGTAAAGTGCCACCACTCTTCCCGTACCCCTATAAAACCGTGGCGATGCATAACACTCTGCAGTAAATCGCGGTTGGCGCGCTGATGGGGGCTGACATCCGCCGACTCTGGCCAGGATTGCGGGCCAAAGAAATCAAAGATGGTACCCATATCCAGCTCCCGACCGTCGTTGTCGGTCAGGGTCAGGTCGGCGGTGCTGCCGCGTGAGTGTGAGGAGTGGCTGAATAAGTAACCCCGCTCAAACAGTTGTGGTTTTTCCAGCGCCGGATAAAAGCGGTCTTTGGTGCGCAAGTCTTCTGCACTGCTGGCCCAGCGTAAAAAATGGTCGACCGCCCGTTGCGGGCGATAAGCATCAAAGATTTTTAACCGCAGATTCTGCTGGCGGAATTCTGCCGCCACATTGGCCAGAGCTTCTGCCGCCGGACGGCTGAGCAATGCACAGGCCTGCTGGTAACCATCCACCACGGCGCCAATAAAATTATCGCGGCTGGCGTATTTCAGCTCGATGATAATGTCAGGAATAAAGTGCTCAAGGCGGACAAGGGATGGCTGAGCCGGTTCAGCGGCTGATGGGCTGGCAGTAAAATTCAGGGTCATTGCGGATAGTCGCGCGGCGGCTGTGGATGTATTGCCTGCAGTGTAACGCTTTTTTTGCGTCGCCGCCTGATACACGGCAAGACTCACCGCAAGACAGTACTGCCGTTTACCGGCCGCACTTTTTTGCTAAAAAGTGTTATGCAGGCAGCCTTATTAGCGCTGCCCGGCTATTGCAGAATGACCAATACGCTAAAACGACCCGTAGCGCAGAATTACTGATTCATATTCTTCTGATTCATTTTAGGCATGTTCTGCTGATGCATGCCTGGCATTTGCTGTTTACGCATATCCATCATTTCCTGCTGGTGCTTCATCTGGCCATTTTTCAGTTCGTCGGCGCTCAGCTGGCCATCATTATTGCTATCAAACTGGCTGAACATCGGTCGGTTGGCAGCGCCTTTCATCGGCATGCCAGTGTTGGCCTTTTCTTGCATGCGGCTGGCGTGAGCGGCGTTGAACTCTGCTTCAGAAACAACCCCATTTTTGTCGGTATCGTAATCAGAAAGCGCCATTGGCCCGCGCGCAGGAACATCGGCAGCGTGAACGCCAGCGGTCAGCAAACAAGATACGGAAAATAAGACAGACAGGATGGGTAGGGCAAAGCGACGTGTTTTCATGCGGAGCCTCCTTTAAGGGCTGCAAACACAGAGTGTGCACTTGAATGTACAGCGCCTGTAGCAGCATAAAGAAGACACAGATCAAGCAATGGCCGGTCAACGCGCAATCGCCGGGTAATAACCGATAAGCGGTGCGTACTGGCGTGAAAACATCACGCTGGTGATGTTTTCACGTCCGGCCCAACTCAGAATACTGCTCAGGCTATGCCCTAAGTCAGACCTTAAGCTAAGCCTAAGACAACCCCGGTCAGAGCAATGGCCGCACCGGCGACACGACGGCTGATGTCTGCCGCTTTGCTGTGACCAAAGGCCGCCAGTGCATAACCAGCAGCGTGCAGAACTGCGGTCGCCAGCAGGAAGCCCGCGCCATAGGTTGCCAGAGTGCTCATCGCCGGCATTTCCGCACCGTGGGCAAAACCGTGGAAAAAGGCAAAGCCACCGGCCAGCAGAACGCCCGCAAGCGCGCCTTTTTTCAGGTTAAAAGCAATCAGACCACCGAACACCACCACAGAAGCGGCAATCATCAGCTCGGTAAACGGCAATTGCAGACTGCTGGCGCCGGCCAGAGCACCCACCGCCATCATGGCAACAAAGGCCAGTGGCGTCGCCCAGCGGGCAGCACCACTCTGGCGTGCGGCCCACAGACCCACCGCCAGCATCGCCAGCAGATGATCAAGCCCGGTAAAAGGATGTGCAACACCGGCAGCAAAACCAGACACTTCATGGCCGGTGTGAGCAAAGGCCGCGGCTGGCATCAGCAGGGCGGCGGCAGAGATCAGAACTTTTTTCATAGGATTCTCCTTAGGAGTTTTCTTGCAAATTAATTCGAATTTATCACTTACCAACAGGGTGGCAGTTAGGGTGGCGGTTACTCTCAGTGGATGCAGTGCAAGGCGTCCCACAATGAGGACCCGAGACATACCGACTGGTAGGCGACGGGCCGAATGAGGACACAACGCAGCAATGCGCCGCTGAGATAAGCTCCACTCAGACGACCGCTTTAGCGGGGGGGATAATTTTTTGCTCCAGCATCCCCTCGGTCACAATAAACTGAATAATATCATCCAGCCCCTGCGCTTTTTTCAGGTTAGAAAATACAAACGGACGCTCGCCGCGCATTTTTTTCGCATCGCGGTCCATCACATCCAGATCGGCCCCCACCAGTGGCGCCAGATCGGTTTTATTAATGACCAGTAAATCGGAGCGGGTAATACCCGGGCCACCCTTACGCGGAATTTTGTCACCGGCGGATACGTCGATCACATAAATGGTCAGGTCGGATAATTCCGGGCTGAAGGTTGCACTCAGGTTATCGCCGCCGCTTTCGACAAAGACCACATCCAGATCACCATGGCGTTTCATTAATACGTCGATAGCCGCCAGGTTCATCGAGGCATCTTCGCGGATGGCGGTATGCGGACAACCACCGGTTTCCACGCCCATGATGCGGTCAGCTGACAGCGCTTCGTTACGGGTTAAGAATTCGGCATCTTCTTTGGTGTAAATATCGTTGGTTACCACCGCAATATTGTAGTGATCACGCAGGGCAGAACAGAGCGAGCGTAATAATGCTGTTTTACCGGAGCCAACCGGGCCACCGACACCAACGCGTAAGGTTTGTTTTTTCATTTTCTTCTCCAGTAATTCTGAGTCTTGCTTAAATTTTTAATCATGTAATGAAACCAGCCCTCATGATCGAAAAAGGCGCGTGTATTGCGTCTCATGCTGCGCACTGGCAATGGCTAATGCCGGTAACGAGCCGCCGATTTCAGCTTCATCCACGTCTTCTGCAGTGCGGATAGTGGCCGGAATCAGCGTCTGTAAATCACTTAATAATTGCTGCGCCTGGGTCTGACCCAGCGGTACCAGCTTGGTGGCGGCGGCAATCTGATTTTCCAGCCAGGCAAAGGTCAGACCGGTGGCGGCGGCAGTAAACGGAATCTGCCACTGCACCGCCGGATACGCATACAGTGCAACAAAGCTGACATCGCCTTCGGCCTCGCTGGCATAGCGCGGCAGGGTAACGTCCAATTGCTTTAATAAGCGCACCAGCGCTTCGCCCATGGCGGTATCGGTTAGGCGTAATTCTCGGGTTTCGCGACTGGCCAGAATTAAATCGTTCCAGCCTTGCCAGCTTTTTTCATCGGCTGCGGTCACCGCCTGCATCGCACCTTTTAATACCGGTAAATCAATCAGCGCCTGGGTTTCGTGCAATTGCAGCGCAATCCAGTCACGGGTTTTTACCATATTGCTGACCCAGCCTTTTTCCACGGCGTATTCCAGCCCCTGGGAAAAGGCGTAACCACCCACCGGCAGGCTGACACTGGACAGCTGCAATAAACGCAGCAGCCCCGGTGTTGTCAGCGCCGCATGGTGATCAGTGGTCATGTCCGTCACCGTGCCCTTTATCATGTCCGTCATCATGGCTGTGGCCGTGGTGATGATCATGATCGTGGGAATGACCATGTGAATGGCCATGCGAATGCCCGTAACCGGGTGCATAAGCGCCGGACTCCGGCACAAAGACGGCGTGTTCATGGCTGACCATCAGGCCAAGTAAATGCAGCATATCTTCCAGCACATGATCCGGTTTTATCCGTAACCAGCGTTCCCCCACTTCCACTTTTACATGGCGGTTGCCGAGGTGATAACAGGCTTTGGCAAAGGTTTGCCAGTCGTCACAGCTGGCGTGGGCGACGTCTTCTTCAGCGCCTTCAATTTTTACGATTTTGCCATCGGTGGCGCGTAAAAATTCACCAACCAGTAAGGGTTTGCCACGTTCCAGAAACAGGCGCACTTCTTCGCCGTCGGTACTGGTCAGACGCAGACGACCACGGTCGCGCTGTTCGTAGTTCAGCACGACCGTAGCACTGACAGGATCATGGCAATGGGTGCCAAGGCGTTCGTAAACTTCCAACATAAACAGTCCTTAAAACAGTGCTTTTATATTGCACGGTTAAAATAAGTTATACAGTTGTGCCAGTGGCAGTTCGCTGGCCGGTTCGCAGGTCAGTAATTCGCCGTCGGCACGCACTTCATAGGTTTGCGGATCAACGCTAACGTCCGGCATCCAGTCGTTCAGAATCATGTCTGATTTACGGATATTGCGGGTATTTTTACAGGCCGCTAAGGTGCGTTTAACTCCCAGTTTTTCACCGACGTTATTATTTAACGCCGCTGCCGATACAAAGGTCAGGCTGGTGGCGGCGGCGGCTTTACCAAAGGCACCGAACATCATGCGGTAATGCACCGGCTGTGGTGTCGGAATCGACGCATTCGGATCGCCCATCGGTGCTGCGGCAATCATGCCGCCTTTAATAATCATGCTCGGCTTGGTGGCAAAAAAAGCCGGTTTCCACAACACCAGATCAGCCAGCTTACCTTTTTCGATGGAACCCACTTCGTGGGAAATACCGTGAGCAATGGCCGGGTTAATGGTGTACTTGGCGATGTAGCGGCGTGCACGGAAATTATCGGCGCCGATGTCCAGATCTTCTTTTAATAAACCGAACTGGGTTTTCATTTTATGCGCCGTCTGCCAGGTGCGGGTAATCACTTCGCCCACGCGGCCCATGGCCTGAGAGTCGGATGAGATCATGCTGAAGGCACCACGGTCGTGAAAAATATCTTCAGCGGCAATGGTTTCTTTGCGGATGCGCGAATCGGCAAAGGCGACGTCTTCAGGAATGCTGCTGTCAAGGTGATGACACACCATCAGCATATCCAGATGTTCATCCACCGTATTACGCGTATAAGGGCGCGTTGGGTTGGTGGAAGAGGGCAGCACATTGGGGTAAGAACAGGCGCGGATGATATCCGGCGCATGGCCACCACCGGCCCCTTCGGTATGATAAGTGTGAATTACGCGGTCTTTAAATGCACCAATGGTGTCATCAACAAAGCCGGATTCATTCAGCGTGTCGGTATGAATGGCAACCTGCACATCGTATTTTTCCGCCACGCTCAGACAACAGTCGATGGATGCCGGTGTGGTGCCCCAGTCTTCGTGTAATTTCAAACCGCAGGCACCGGCTTCCAGTTGTTCTTCCAGCGCCTCCGGCAGGCTGGCATTGCCTTTACCTAAAAAACCAAAATTCATTGGCATATCGTCGGTGGCCTGCAGCATTTTGCCGATGTACCAGGGGCCGGATGAACAGGTGGTGGCGTTAGTGCCGGTGGCTGGTCCGGTGCCGCCGCCAATCATGGTGGTGACGCCGCTCATTAACGCTTCTTCAACCTGTTGCGGACAAATAAAGTGAATATGCGCATCAATACCGCCAGCGGTAAGAATGGAACCTTCACCGGCAATCACTTCGGTGCCCGGCCCGACAATAATATCGACGTTATCCTGAATATCCGGATTACCGGCTTTGCCCACGGCAAAAATGCGGCCGTCTTTAATACCGACATCGCCTTTTACAATCCCCCAGTGATCCAGCACCACGGCGTTGGTAATCACCAGATCGACGGTTTCTGCGCTGACGCGCTGGCTCTGACCCATACCATCACGGATGACTTTGCCGCCGCCGAATTTCACTTCGTCGCCGTAGGTGGTGAAATCTTTTTCAATCTGAATAAATAATTCAGTATCGCCGAGGCGCACTTTATCGCCGGTGGTAGGGCCGAACATCTGCGCGTAGGACGTGCGGTCCATGGTTTTATTACTCATGTGCTTTCCCTAAGTTATCTAGGGCCTGTTAACACTAATTAAACAGGCCTGTTATTGGCTAAAAATTTCTCAGACAAGGCGCTGAGAGTGTGGCCTAACGGGTTAAGTGAGCGAGCAGCAACGCAGAATGAGGGATTTTTAGCCATAACCCTTCGGGCTGAGGCCAGTTTTCCCCATTAACATCGTCGTTCGTCATTCATTTAGCTCGCTAATATCACTCCTCTCTCCTTGTTCTGAGAAAAACTGGCTCTCAGCAGGCCCGATTTACTTAGTGTTAACAGGCCCTAGCTTGCCCATTATTTCGCCGCGGAAACCGTACACAATACGGTCTCCGGCGTAGGCGACTAATTCCACTTCACGGCCCTGGCCCGGCTCAAAACGCACGGCGGTACCCGAGGCAATATTCAGGCGGAAACCTCTGGTTTTTTCACGCTCAAACGACAGCGCCGGATTGGTTTCGTAAAAATGATAATGGGAGCCAACCTGAATCGGGCGGTCACCGGTATTCTCAACACGCAGACGAAGCGTTTCACGGCCTGCGTTTAATTCGATATCGCCTTCACCGACGATAATTTCACCTGGAATCATGTTCTTTCTCCTGTAAACCGTTAAGCATCTCGGCTGAAACTGTTTAAACGCCAGCGAGGCTGTCTGCGCAATGGTTTTTAAACGATAGGCTCATGCACGGTGACCAGCTTAGTGCCATCCGGGAAGGTCGCTTCTACCTGTACCTCATGAATTAATTCCGGCACGCCGGGCATCACCTGATCGGCGCTCAGCAGTGTTTTACCGTAACCCATCAGCTCGGCCACGGTTTTGCCATCGCGTGCGCCTTCCATAATTTCCATGGTCAGGTAAGCCATGGCTTCCGGGTAATTTAATTTCAGACCACGGTTCAGGCGGCGTTCTGCCAGCAGGGCTGCGGTAAAAATCAGCAGCTTATCTTTTTCGCGCGGTAGCAGTTCCATCGTTCACCTCAGTTAATCAATCAGTTCTTTAAATAGTCAGAAATAATCAGGTTGCCCAGATGCGCGGAGCGCAGGCCGGACGTTGCATTAATTGCGGGCGGATAATCGCCCAGGCTTCCGTCAGCAGCAGGCGGGCCTGTTCGCTGCAGGTGCCAAGATAACGCACGCTTAAAAATTGGCCGTTCAGGCTGACGCCGGCGAGCTGGTCGGTGCACAGCTCCTGAAGTTTCTCCAGAGCCTGTTCACAAAAGCCCTGAGTAAAAGGCCCGGCCACCAACAGACCGTGTACCGGCATGCCACGGAAACCGGCGGCGGCATTTAATAATTCGCTGTTACCCGGATGCAGGCTCAGGCGCTCATTCAGCAATAGCTGTTGCTTATAATAAATACGCAGCCCCTGCTTCAGCGTGGTGTGCTGACCAAGGTCATCCAGACGGCTGCCATTGGCGGGCAAACCGAGGCTGACAATATCCCAGCCGATATAGCGGCTGTTTTCACCCAGATGTACTTCGGTTTCCAGTTGCGCACGCGATGACGGAAATAAAATGGTTTCCAGTGGCATCCATTCCAGTGCCGCGTTGTTATCAACCGTTAGCTGCACTTTCTGTTGTTGCAGCAAACCATCGGCACGGGCGCGGTAAACACGACCGGCTCCGGGCGTTGTTACCAGCACATGGCTGTTTTCACCGGCACTGACATTAATAGTAAGAAAATCACCCGACACCATGCCTCCGGGCGGGTGCAGCAGATACAGGTGCGCACAGTCCGGCCCTTCCGGGTAAAACGGCTTTTGCACATAAAGAGGGCCATTATGTTCGCACTGCACCAAACGGGTGCCTCTTTCTGTCTGGCGCGTGGTCAGCTGTAACTGCGCGTTCCAGTATGGTGCATCAGCCTGCGCGCTTAGCAGCGGCTGAACGGGGTAATTCAAGCCGTATCTCCTTTGTTCTGTCAGAACCAGCCCAATAACAACGGGCCGCAATGGGTTATGCCGGGTTGTTAAGCAAGAGGGATACCATATTGACTGCTTAGTCAGTTTTTTTTAGCGGCGGGCTGCCCGGTTAAGGCCGGCAGAGGGACAACGATGTGCAGGTACGGCGCAGGTAACAGGCGTGCACAACATAAGGGATCACTGTGCGCCAGGAAGGCGCACAGAAGCCGGACAATATCAGGGGCCGGACAGCCGCCGGATAAAAAATGGAACATTATTAAAAACAGATGAAATCTTTTGCACAGGTTTTGCTGTTGAATTGATCACGTTATACAACGCTCAGACTTATCCACAATGCGTGACATATAAAATTCATGTCGCACTTCCCCCATATTTACCGTCTTCAGTGGTAGCTGCCGGTTGCTGCATTCAGGCCGGAGTCATTCACATATGATCAGGGGAAGTAAAAATGGGGGTATCGAACAAGCATTTACTGACTGGCTTTATCAGTTTGTTAAGTGCAGGACCATTGTTTGCTGCGGGTCTTAAAGCAGACATCGTACTCGACGGGCAACCACTGGCAGAAGCCATTATTTTGCTGGATGGAAAAGAAATAGGGCGCAGCAACGCCGATGGCAGTTTCTGGTATGAAGGCTTTGGTGGCGGACGGCATACGTTAACGTTGCAGTTGCCGGATCAATCTGTTCCTTACAGCTTTACGCTGGCAGATGATGAAGCGGCTTTTATCAGCATCAGCGCAAAGCGCGGTGAAAAAACAGTAGATGCGGCTATTGATCGTGTTCCGCTGGCGGCAGCCAATCGTAATAATAAAAAAGAGCTGGCAGGCATTGGCGTTCTGACAGGGGAGGTTTTCGGACTTGAAACTAATGGTCCGGTTCGTAATGCAATGATTAGTGTTGTTGGTAAAAATATTACCGCACGCACCGATCGTAATGGCGAATTTAAAATTGAATTGCCAAAAGGCGAATACAGCCTGCTGATTGAACATCCGCAATATAAGTCGCGCACCCTGACATCGGTCAATGTGATGCGCGGTATGGAAGTGAGTGTCTTTACCGAATTACCGATGCTCAGCAGCAATGACAGTGAATTTATTGAAGAAGTGGTCGCGGTGGGCAGCTATCAGGCATACAGCCCGGTTGATGCTGAGCGAATGTCATCGGCGGTAATGGATACCATGGATTTCACGCAGATTGCCCGCTTTGATGACAGCACCGTCAGCTCCGCCATGACGCGGGTCGTTGGGGTAAGCATGGAAGACAGCCGCTATGCGATTGTCCGTGGAATGAAAAGCCGTTATCAGTCCACTTTTTTTAACGGCGCTATTCTGCCCTCCACCGATCCGGCTCGTCGTGATTTACCGCTGGATATCTTTCCTGCAGATATTATGCAGTCGCTGTCACTGCAAAAATCGGCCACCGCAGATGTACCGGGCACAGCAACCGCCGGTCATATTGATATGCGTACCAAGCCTACTCCGGATGAAGGATTTTTTAAAATCTCGGCCAGTCTGGCCTATGGTAAAGCCAATAGTGAAGACGGCTATATAAGCAAAGAACATGGTGGCCGTGACTGGACAGGGTATGACGACGGTTTCCGTGAAATGCCGGACATTGCCAAGCGCGCGCGCGGTGCTTATTTTTTTGGCGATCCGGATTCTGCGGGCAGCAATGGCCTGGGCGACAGCGAAGAATTTCTGCAGTTCCGTGAAGAGCTGGGAGAGTCCTTTGAAAACTACGGCGTGTATAAAGGGGATTTACCCGCCGATATGTCCATCAGCCTGTCCGGAGGTGACAGCATTATAACGGATAGCGGACAACGCCTGGGGATGATTGGCGCAGTGCGTTACAGTAATAAATGGGCCAACGATGAAAAAATTCAGAACGGTTTTGAGCTGTATACCGTTAACAACCCTGATACGAATGAACCAGAAGATCTGCTTGCGCTGACATCTTCAAAAGTGACCTACGATACCAATAATGTTATCGACCTGAGTGCCATGCTTAATCTGGACTGGCGCATTACCGAAAATCATACACTTGGCCTGAATAATATTCTGTTACGCCATACCACCAACTCGGCAGAGTTTGAGGATAGGTATGTTCTTGGTAATGGTGGTTATATTGCCAAAAATAATATTGTTATGCCCGAAGATCCACGAGACTGGCCTTATGACTCATCCATCGAAAAGTACCAGACTCAGAACATCGACTGGATTGAGGAGCAGCTGGTCAGTCATCAGTTATGGGGTGAACACTACATCCCCCTGAATAATGGAGGATTACTGGGGGACTTAAAAACCCATTGGCAGATTTCCCGGTCAAGCAGTGAGTATGATCGTCCGAATGCTCAGCGTTATACCTATAAAGGCTCGCAGACCATAGACCCTGTGCTGCAGGTTGGTTTCAGTAGCGCCTATAACCTGTGGGAAGCTTCTGAAGAAGACGGCAACTCAGCCAGTATTGATCTGGAGTTACCGATCAATGAAGGCGGAGATATTTCAGTAACGGCAAAAACGGGTCTGTATCAGCTGAGCCGTACCCGCGATGGTTATGAAGATCGGTTTTCATACCGAGGTAATAAGCTAGAACAGGAAACCAGGGAAGAAATTCTTTTGTACCCTGACCCTGCGGATATCTTCACCGATGAATATATTGGTGATGGCACCAATGGCAGTAATGGTCTGTACGTGAATTATGGCGGTTCTATCGATGCAGAAAATGATACCGGCGTCGATAAAGGTTATCAGTACCGTGTCGAGCAGAATACCAATGCCTGGTATGTGCAAACCGACTGGAGCCTGTGGCAAACGGTTACGGCTAATATCGGTATGCGCCGTGAGTCATTTAAAGTAGAAGCTGACCAGTATTACTACAACCCGGAACCCTTGTACGAACTGCTGGATGAAACCAAAACCCTGCCGTCTCTGGGGCTGACCTGGCTGATCAGCGATAACTGGCAATTACGCGGCGCTTACAGCAAAACCGTAAGCTGGCCGGAAACCTTTGAACTATTACCACGAAATTATCGTGATATCGAAACCCTGACCAGCTACAAAGGTAATCCGGATCTTAAACCGGCCGATATTAAAAACTACGATATGCGCCTGGAGTGGTACCCCAGTGATAATGAATCCATCAGCCTGGGTGCTTACCGCAAAGACATGGACAACCCGATTGAAAATGCCTTTGACACGCTCGGTGATGATTACGATTACTACACCTTTGTTAACGTAGAATCCGGCAAGGTGACCGGTTGGGAGCTGGATTTCCGTACCGAGTTTATTCTTGATGATAACTTCAGTCATTCTGTCTTTGTGCAGGGTAATTACACCGACATTGAATCAGAAATCAGCCTGGCCGCTGACTCCAAAGAAACCGATTTAAACCGTCCGCTGCAAGGCCAGCCTGATTATATCTTTAACCTGCAGTTAGGGTATGACCACTTCGAAACCGGCCAGGAAGTCACGCTGGTATTTAACCGCAAAGGTAAAGAACTGGTGATTGTTACCCCTGATGCGGGCAGTAACGTCACCAATGTTTACAGCGATCCTTATGACGACCTGAAACTGATTTACACCAAACGGTTTGGTGATGACCTTAAAGTGTCATTGTCGGGTGAAAACATACTGGATTCTGAAAAACGTCAGTACTACGAAAAATACGATGTGGCCTACCTGAGTTACAAGTCCGGGCCTAAATACAAGCTGAAAGTCAGTTATGAATTTTAAATATTGGACTCCTAAAAAAATTATGGGTGGAATTATGTTATTTAAAAAATCCCCTCGGGCTTCTGAGTATTCAGGTCTGAAGTTAATACCAAAGCTGGGTGTCTTATCTGCGGCTTTGTTACTCGCAAGTTGCGGTGCTGATGTATCCGATGAAACCGCCATGCAGGAAAGCCTGGAGGTATCGCTGGCGCAATGTGAAATCCTGCAATACGGTGTGGTCGGAATCGCTACTGATCCGGTGCTGGTAAACGGTGAAGAGGTAAACGCCTGCGTACTCAGTACCGATTTTGGCCATTTGCGTAACAGCCTTAATGCCAGAGGGACGATGAACAATATAACCCTGAAGGCCAGTTGGAATTATAAACCCCTGGTCTGGGTGCTGGATGGTGTGTACGAGTTTGGCGAAAGTAAAGAATACCGGACTTTGAATGATTTAATAGCTGATCGGAAAAACTTCAGCATTGGTTCTTCGGTGTCCAGTGTATATGCAAAGGAGAACACTGTAGTTATTGTTCATCGGAATGCTCAATTATCCGCTACGATTCAGTCGCTGGATGATAACCTCTCTGGCGGTGGTGAATGGGGGGGGGTAATTATCAATGGCATTGGCTATTCACCAGAGTGCCCGGCCACCAGTAGCCCCGATGAGTTGTGCAATGTTAAAGGTGCTTTTGGTTACTATGGGGGTGTGAGTGCGGATACCAATCTGATCGATTACGGAATGGTGCTCAATACCAGTACAGTATATGGCGCACCGGGTTTGTATTATGACAATGCCGTTATTGGTGAAGCGGGTGCAACGGCAGAAGTTGTGCTAGAAGGCTATGCGGGCGGTATTATCAATGCTGCTGTTACTGCTTATGCTCCTGCACTTGGGCAAATTGGCAGTGTGATTGGTTATTCAGGAAATACCGGGATCGAAATCCACGGCGGTAGTCTGAATCTGAACCGTGAAACCTTTACTGGCAGTTTACCAACGCCTTTTGTTACTCAGGCTGCGGGAAGTTCTGTTGAACTTAATGACTATGATGGGGAATTTTCTGCGCGTGTTCGACACGTTAATAATGTTACCGCAGTGAAGGTTAGTGGTGGCCATGTCGAGTTTACCAATACTACTCTTTACGACCAGTACAATAAGGCGGGCAATGCGCTGGAATTGACTGGTGCTGCGAGGTTATCTGTTGATGATATGGTGATTCAGGGCTTTGATACCTGCCTGGCACCACAGGATTCGGCCAGTCAGATCAGTGTGGGGTCTGCTTTGTTTAACTGCAGCAACGTTACCAATAACACCAGTAATGCCCTGGCAGCCATTGCAGACGCGACCGATCTGATAACCGGTGCCGATGCCCTGCTCAGCTATATATGGGCAGTAGGTAATAGCAGCTTAAACTTTGCCAATGTTGAAGATCCGTCTCAGTTGGGTGCGGGTAATGCGAGTGTGTTGGGAGTTTATAGCCCGGCCATTCTTTTTCCCGAGTGTATGGGGGTCGGCACGCTGGCAGAAGATACTTTGGTTGTTGGTGGCATGCCGTATCAGATCTGTGATTTAACCAACGTTGACCAGTCAGCCACTTTGTACAGCAACTTCAGTATTGAGGGGCGTTTGGATAACGGCGGAAGACCTGACTATTATCCTAAAAATATTGCCTGGCGGATAAATGGCCAGGTGCAGGTCGGTACCGATTTTGCGCCACTCAACAGCGCTGAACGGGCTGCCGCATTAGCCAGTCCGGTGCAATTGACGCTGCCTGCTGGTACCACCTTGCTGGCTACCAGTAACAACGATTCCGAATTGCTTATTCAGCCTGATGCACGCTTGCGTGTTGCCGGCTCAGCAGACGCGCCGGTTGCTCTCGGTGTTGCCGGGCTGACCGCTGGCGATATTACTTCAGGCTGGCGCGGTATTACGGTTAATGGTGCTGACGATAGCGCTAAACAGCTGGATATTCAGTACCTGCGTCTGTATGACACTGGCGAAGATGGTCAGGCGGCATTCACCCTTAACGAGGTTGGAGCAGATTCGAACATTACCTATCTGGACATTTACGGTGCCGGAGCAGACGGCCTTAATATTAATGGCGGCGCTGCCAATTTTGATCATCTGGTGATGGCCAATATCGCAGGTGACCAGATTCAGTGGCAAAACGGCTATCAGGGAACCATAGAAACAGCCGTTATCAGTCCGGGAGACAACAGCACCGGTGCCGTGCTGCACGGTATTAACAATAACGCCGATTATGACGCTATGCCGCGTTCCCGCCCGGTTATCACCAATATCACCGCCGCTGGCTTTGGCTCTGCCAATACGGCCGTATTACTGGAACAGGGCACGGGTCTGCTGCTGTTTAACTCCGTGTTCTCCGAATTCGCTACCTGTCTGGATATTGACGATGCCGAAACCGCCGCATTACAAAGCAGTGATCCATTGGGAATTCTGTTTGATGGCGTGATATTCAGTTGTGAAAATACCCTGGCCAATGAATCCGAAAGTGGCGGTTACGATTATGGCTATACCGTGGTTTCTGCCAGTGGTGTGGTTGAAGAAGATCCGGTTCTGAATACGGGTTACCTGATTACTGGCAACGTCAGCGTGAGTCTGGTGGATCTGAGTCATTACGCTGCTTTATTAGGTGATGCCTACCATCATCTGGGGGGCGGTGCTTATATCGGCGCAGTGGCAGATGATGGTGATAACTGGTACAGCAACTGGAGTGATTCGGTGGTTATTGCGCCGGACTCTGAGTGTAATGATCTGGGCATGATGGTGGGCGCTGATTTGTACTTAACGGATATCCGTTACAAGGTTTACGGTGACATAAACGGTGACGGCGTTGTCGAAAGCCGTTGGAATGACATTAATGGTAACGGCATTGAAGATGAGGGCGAGGTTGTTATTCAGGAGTATGGTTACGCCGCTCAGATTACCTGTCGTATTCTCGGGGGAACCTATACGGAAGACCGAACTCTGTCAAAATACACCGGATTAGCTGGTGAGGCTGTAGCATCAGCGATCGAAGCCGGTGAAACTGATATGACCTCGGTACTTGCTCCTGGCTACGTTGCCCTCGGTTCAAATGGGAACGACATTTACTGGGTCGATGAACCTATTGTGCCGGTAGTGCCAACTACCTGGACGGTAAAAGGTGAAATTCATATTGGTGAGGGGCATCAACAAATAACTGACGTTGCTGCCGTTGCTGATATGAAAGCAAATCCGGTAACCCTGACGATTGATGCGGGCGTTGTGTTAACGGCGGAGTCTGAAAATAGTGTTCTGCATATTACCCGCGCGGGTTACCTTAATATGCGTGGGGAAGCAGAATTTAAAGATCGTAATGATAATCCTGAAGATACTAAGGGTTATATCGAGCTGGATATTCCTCTGGTGATTGATGGCTTTGCCCGGCATAACCAGTGTCCGGAAGCAGCGACAGCAGAGGCGGGCACTCGAATCTGCAATATTCAGGGACAATATGGGTACTACGGCGGTTATGATAATGACTTTGTGAATTTTGATATGCGGTATTTTTATCAAAATAGTACGCTTAGGCTGAATGCCACGGGGTCCGCTACTATTGATAATTCAATTTTTAGAAATTCTACGGATGCAGGTGAAGAGTATACGGGGGTAGATCAGATTTCCATTGATGGTGGATCAACTAACTTCACCCATTTATACCAACAAAGTTCATCCGGTCACTGGGGAAGTTTTCTGTATTGGAATCATGGTTATCAGGGAACTTTACAATATATTTCAGCAAGCCCCTCTTTTCTTTATGGTTCATCGTATAGCCCTGACCCTGTCTTGATGGATGAGTCCGGTCAAATTCTTTACCCATTATTGCGTGGCGACAATGTGACGGATGCCGAGTTGCTGGAGGCTGGCTCATTGGTCGCTTTACCAAGGTCTATGCCGACCATTGCGAATATGACGATTGGGATTTATGAGTTTGAGGAATATGAGCAGGTTAGTCCCGCAGTGGGATTGGGCAATGATACGGGTTTGTTTATATATAATAGCGCTTTTGGTACGTCGGAACGTTTTATGGATCGTGGCAGAAACTTTGATCTCTGCTTCTATATTGACGAAACCATTAAGCCTCAGCTTGATGATACGTTGGTAGTTAACAATCTCGCTGCTAATTGCAAGGAATTTTCAAACAATCCTGATGGTGGTGGTAGCTTAGTCGATTTGTTGGCAGTGAGTGACACTTCCAGCTTTAAGCATTACTACGCGGCATTAAGTGGTAAAGGACCAGGTAATTATGATGGTGGAGTTGTGCCTGGTGTGACAGCCCCTCCCAAACATAGTGATTATTATCCGGCTCCTGAAGTAATGAAAGGGCCTGATCTGATCTGGAACGATTCCACCGATGCTTGGCCTCTGAATTATTCCAGCTCAAAAACAGTAAATGCCAGTGTGATTGAAACTAATGGCTATATTGGGGCGTTTGACTATTCGTTGATTTTTAATTCCGGTACGGATATTACGGATTAGATTCAATTTTTTAGTCAGTTAGTTTTTAATTTTAAGGGAGCTTTTGCTCCCTTTTTTGTTAACTAAATTTAATGTCGGTGTTTTTTTAATAAAATTATTTAAAGTTTTGTTAATTTAAATTGATGGTGAATTTCTTTTTTCTTTCGATGGTTTTCTATACTTTTGATTTTAAAGAAGTTTTGTTTGAATGTTACAGATGGGTTAATTATTAATAATTATGGATTATTAGATTGATGGTGATGCTGTTTTAAAAATATTAAAGTGAAACATTCTGGTCATTCCTTCTTGGTACTGTTTGTTTGCTCCTTGTGAGTATTTTATTGGATAGATAATCCAATATTTTGGGTGATAATTTACATCACTATCTTCGATCGATAATGTTTGTATTCAGTTTTTGCAAACCTAATACATGGAAATACATTGCTGGAGATTGAAAATGAAAAAGATCCTTTTAGCGTCGGCATTAACTGTAGCATCTGCAAGCGCTTTTGCTTCTGATGGCTACTGCACTGATGTAGGTTCTGTTGCTGATTATTCCTATAGCTGGAATGGTACCAACTACGTTTTATGTGAACTGCCTGCGTCTATTACTACAGATGTAACGTTGTTTAATGGTATAGATTTAGATGAGAAGGCTCCTGTCCTGTGGTCGCTGCCGGGTATTGTAACGGTGGGTGATGGTTATGTGCAGAATACCAGTTACGCTGCGGCTAACCATTCTGTACTGACCATTGAAACGGGTGTTAATGTGATCGCCACCGCCAATAATGCGGCTCTGGTGATTGCCCGTGGTGCAAAAATTAATGCCGTTGGTACTGCCAGCAACCCTATCGTGTTCTCCAGTGCCGATGAAAACTTCACCGGTGAAGGCGAGTGGGGCGGTGTGATTCTGTCTGGTTATGGTGTGGCTAACGAATGTACTTCCGGTGACACTTGTCTGATGGAAGGTATTTCCAGCAATTACTATTTCGGTTCCGGCAGCAGCAGTAAAGCAGCTAACGAAACAGGCAGTGGCACCATGAGCTATGTTGCCATTACCGAAGGTGGTACCGAAATTAACGTAAATGATCCGGATGATGTTGCCAACGGCGGTAATGAAATCAATGGTCTGACGCTGTACGGTGTAACGTCGTCCACCACGATCAACAACATCCATGTAAACGAAAACCTGGATGATGGTATCGAGTTCTTTGGTGGTGACGTGGCTGTGTCAAACCTCTGGCTGACCTGTAACGGTGATGACAGTGTGGATTGGGACTACGGTTTCCACGGTTCTATCACCAATGTGTACATTGAGCAGGGCGATAAGAACGGTGCTGCCGACCATGCATTCGAACTGGCCGGTAACCCGAATAACTACGCAGCCACTCCGCTGGCAACGGCTTCTGTTGAAGGTGCGTATGTCGAGTTTGTTGGTGACAATGCCAATGCCGATACTGACTTCGTTTTCAAGCTGAAAGAAGGTACTGACGGTTACTTCAATAATATTGTGGTAACCGGTTACAACACGGTTTCTACCCAGGATTGTGATGCTATCAGTTCCACTAATATCAGTTCAGCTGATTTCGGTACTATGAGCGTTGATTGCTCTGTTGTTGATGCAATGACTTTCTCTGCAACAGGCCCTTCTTCGTTCACCAAAGCAACTACCTTCTGGGCGGCTGCTCCTGCCTGTAACTAAAACCGGATAGTTTTCAGGTTTTCAGGCCCATGCTGCAAAGTATGGGCCTTTTATTTTAAGCTTCAGGCTATTTATTGTCTGAATAAAAGAGAAAGAGAAGAAAAAAGAAATAAAGCTATTCAAAGTCGACGTTGATACTCAGCAGAAACTCCCGCCCGGTACGGTAATCAAGGTAATGGTAATCACCCTGAAGATAACGGTGCGCTGTGTTCAGCATATTATTGATGCTGAACGTTAGCTGGCCTGGGTGTATCCGGTAATTCCAGCTGAAATCGAGATGATTTCTCGACTGCTGATAGACGGCCGGCAAATCTGGCTGGTCGCTGGTAATATAAAGTTGAGTGCCGCTGCGCTTGCCTGTCAGACTCAGTGTCTGGTTAAGGCCAGGCATATACTGCAATCTTAAGGCCGCAATATACTCAGGCTGTCCCTGTAATGGCCGATGATTTTTCGGTTTTTCTTCCGCATCGTCAGAATAATCAGAAGCATCGGAACCGCTGACCTGTGAGTGAATTCTGGCATAGCGCCCGGATAGCTTTATGTGTTGGTTGCGGCCAATGTTCAGACGATAATCGGCTTCCAGTTCCAGGCCACGAACATTACCCTGACCACTGTTACGGTAGCTGTAATTGCTGTAGGTTGCGCTGTCCGTCGCTTCGCTGTTATCTGTGAATGCTCCTTCAATCGGCTGGCGGATTCGTTTCAGGTATAAGGCTGCCCCCAGCTCCAGCCCGGAAACATTTTGCCATTGCCAGGATAAATCCCAGTTATGAACGTCGGAACTGTGTAATCGTGGGTTGCCGATTGTTTTTGTGCGGGTGTCGAGATCTTCGTAGACGACAGGCAGTATTTCGTTAAAGCGTGGCCAGACAACCGTTTGACGGTAATTCAGCCAGATTCGCTGCTGAGGTGGCTGAAAGCCAATGGCGATTGAGGGTAGCCAGCGGGTGCCGTCTTCAAGTTTTTTGTTGTCTTCCGGCAGGGCGTCCCAGAGTTCTGCCTGCAGGGTATTTTGTTCATAGCGCAAACCACTGATCAGACGCCAGTGTTCGTTAAGATCAAGATCGTTAAGCAGATAGGATGCCTGATTCTCTTGTGTTGCGCGGTAAAAATGGCCGTTTAATCCGATATCCTGCTCAGGCTCCAGCAGGGTATCCTGCAAAATAAAGCCGGGCATCTGGCTGTCTCCGGTAATGCGCTCTGCGGTGAGAATGTCGCTGGGGTTGGTTTGCTCCATAATCTGCCCATTGCTGGTCAGATCTTTACTGCCGGTAAAACCGTACAGCAAATTGTAGCCTTCGCGATTTTTAACACTGTTTTCCCAGCCGGTTTTTAACTCACCGGTCAGTAACGCGTCCCCGAGATCAATGCCGTATAGGTGACTGAAATGTAAACCGTAAGAATCGCTTTGCTGCTCCATATAACGCCAGCCAATACTGGCTGTCGATGGTAATAGCTGTAGCCTGTAGTTACTTTCTTCTGACACCGAAAAATAGCGATAATCCAGATCGTGCGGACGGTTGTATTCCGTAGTGCTTTTACTGATCTGCCAGTTCAGCGTGGTTAATGGTGTGAATTTATGCAATCCATAGAGCTGGTGTAACAGTAGGCTTCGTTCTGTCCAGTGGATCAGGTTTCGTCGGTAGGCGGTTTCTGTATTGATATTCTGTTCGTTTTTGCCCTGTGTTTCTATCAGCTCACCGTGGTGAGTACCCTGGTGCAGGTAAAGGGTATTAAATCCGAGGTATTGCTGGTCCGAAATATTTAATCCCAGCGCAGCCAGGGTATTAATGTCGGACGTGTGTTCACTGCGTTTATGTCGGGAGTCTTCGTGATGAAAATCACTGGACGCGCCGGAGTAGCCCGTCCCTGTACTGTAACTGGTGGAACGGATAAGGCTGTGCTGCCAGCGATCACGTACACTGGCAGACAGCGTTCCACCCCAGCGTATGTTCTGATACTGCCCGGTCGTGCCGGTGCTCAGTTCCAGACTGCCGCTGTTTTTGCTTTTCGTCCGATATAGCCCCATATCACCGACAATGGCTTCTCCTGCCTGCTCACGCTGTTGCGCTGACAGCGTATCGACGCCACCCGTACGGGCATTGTCAAAAAGAAGCGACGGAATAGCCTGACGGCCATCACCAAATCCGTAACGGTTGGCCGATGTCTGGGAGCCCTGAAGAACCGTGCTGTGGTTACTGTGTGGACGCCAGATAGCGCTGGCTGTGAGCTGAGCATACGCCTGCTTGGGTAACTGCATGGTATTCAGGCTGACAATACCAGCGCTGGCCTGACCGGGAGCATCGGCATAGACCGATTTTCTGAGGTTGATACTGTTGAGAATACCCAGTGGAATAAAATCCAGAGGAAAGTTCTGGCCGGAGGGATCAAGACTGGGAAGCTCACCGCCATTTATCCGGATTGATTGATAACGGCCCGTCATCCCGCGGATGATCGCGTAGCGGTTATCTTCTATTTTAACTCCGGCTGTCAGCTCCAGTGCTGAGGATAATGTATAAATTCCTGCTTCACGGAGCTGACGGGTATTAATGCTCAGTTCTGTTGGGCCGGTAAGTTCATTGAGCGGGCGTGGTTGTATTTCTGCTGCACTGTCAGCGGTTACAATTAACTCTTCAGGACTTATTGTATGAGCTTCATCATCGTTGTTACGCGAATATTCTGTGGTTGTTTGGCGAATAATAATGGTGTCGCCGAGAAGGTCGTATTCAAGCTCTGTATCTTGCAGAAGCTGTTCCAATAGCTGAACCAAAGAATAACAGCCTTCGATTTCTGCTGTGCGTTTATCGGCCAGTAAGGCTTCCGGCACAACGATTAAAAAATGAAAATAACGGGCAGCTGACTGCAATGCATGACTCAATGAATCTTCAGTAATCTGCACGATCTGTTTGGGTGGAATACAGCTGGCAGTTTCTCCGGAGCCGGAATTTTTGTGGGAGTACTGCCTGGTATTTGATTGTCCGGTATTTAGCTGATCAGAGTATGAAGGCTCAGCATGTAATGGCTCAGCGCAGAATATGCCGCAGAGCCATAGCAGCAGTAGTACAGGGTAGCGCTGGGTCTGGCTCATGCCAGCTGCATCATTATATCTTCCCTGCCTTATCATCTGCTTAACCTGAAGGCATTCTGATTACCTGCTGATAAAGGTTATTCCATTCTGTTCGGATATTGTTAACTGGTAGGCTGAGGTAATCAGCTGCAGATTCTTTTCCGTATCGTCCAGTCTGAAAGTGCCTGATACCGGCAAGTTACCGATGCTTGGATGGATTCCGACGGCCGTATTCCGGTATCGGTTCAGTTCATCAATGATGTCTGCCAGCGGCATATTATCCGCTTCGAGAATATTCTGTTGCCAGTCACGGTAAGAGGTCAGGTCGAATGTCTCTACCGGACCATGTCCATTTGCCCGGATCAGAGCCCGTTGTCCTGCCGTGAGGATGACGCGTTTGTTGCCTGCCTGCAGCGGGGCCACTTCAACCCGGCCTTCAAGAACTGTTAACTCGGTGCTGTCGCGTCGCTGATCAACATTAAACACCGTGCCCAGCGCTTGCAAAGTGGCATGGCGGGTTTCGACAACGAAAGGCCGTGCCGGATCTTTACTGACGTTGAATTGAGCCTCACCCTCAACCAGATCGATGTGCCGTTCAGCGGCGCTGTATTTAACCAGCAGTTGACTGGCTGCGCTGATGTCAAGGCGCGAACCGTCATCCAGTAGCTGGTGAGCGGTTTGCAGTTTCTGAGTATTGAAATATACCGGTTGTGAAACATCGCCGCTGCGAAACAGCAGAATGCCAAGGGTAAGAACGACCGATGCAGCGATGCTTCCGTACCATAATGTGCTGCATTTATGGTCAGGTGTCTGGCGGTTCTGCTGGCTTTTCTGCTGACGGTTCTGTTGATTTGTTTCGTACTGTTTCAGTGCCGCAGTAAAACAATCATCATTCCAGATTGCATCCAGAGCATCAGCCTCCTGGCGACGCTCAGGTTTTTTATCCAGCCAGACTTCGGTTTCAGAGGTCTGCTCAGCTGCACTTTGTTCGTATTTTTCATGCAGAACCCATTGGCTGATTTTCTCTCTTTCAGAATCACCCAGGATATTCTGTTTTGATATCAGTCTTAAAACCACGTTCTTTTACTCACTGCGGGTACGCCACGTTCAATCTGTTCAAGTACTGAACGCATGGCACGATTAATTCGTTTTTCTACTGATTTTGGCTCTTTTCCTACGCGGCGGGCGATTTCGGAAATGGTCAGCCCATGAACTTTTCGCATCACCAGAAGATTTGCTGTCTCGGGAGGAAGCTGGTTAAGACAAAGCAAAAAGTGTTCTATTTTCTGGTTCATTTCTGCATTGCGATCAGGTTGCGGTTTTTCGCAATGAACTTCCTGATCGTCAATGCAGACGGTGTCTTCTGATACTTTCTTCTGGTAATAATCATTAATGATGTTGTTGGCAATTTTATAGATGTAACTGATCGGGTCATTGAGCACAAACCCCTGAATAGATCGTTTTAATGTCCGCTCCAGTGCTTCCTGATATATATCCTCAGAGTAGGAGTGGTCATTGATTTTTTTGCGGATAAAACTGAGTAATCTGGGCTTCTCCTGATTAATCAGCTGACTGATGTGATGCACTGAGACATCGGGCTGGAACATATTCATTGAATCCGGTCTGCCTGTGGACTTTAGCTGGAGAAACAGCAAGAAAGTGGGGATTCTGAACTCGCCTGCGCGATTATTCCGGTTCTGCCAGTGCGTAAAGGAGAGCCTTCCAGAGTCCGTGGTCGGATGATCGCTGATTATGGTGAGAGAATGTTTCAGTTTGGTTAAACTGATAAGAAAGTTTTTAAGCACAAGGGTGCCACAGTCGGTCGATTACAGCCTCCGTATACCGGAGAGGATCTTTATAAAGGCTCTTGCATCAGCACATGATCAGGCCCCAATGTGACAGGGGGTAGAGAAGCCAATGTAAAAGTGCATCCAGTAGTGGTTGGTATTCCCGGTACGGATGATACCGCGATAGCAGGTGCATGCATGGCCGTGCTATCCCCCTGAAAATCAGCCGTAAACTTGCTCGTTTTTCAGACAAATGTTAATTTATTGACTTTGAAGTCAATAGGTTGTGAATTTTCTTTACAATTTTTAGCGGCAGTTCTGAGCGCAATAACAGGCTTGTGCTTTGTCTCTGCAAATTTTCAGCGCTGGTGTGATATTTTTCAATTAAATCATTGGGTTACGTTGTTTTTTCATCCGGATCGTTTGTGTAAACACCACACAGCAATAAGCATTTATATTTATTAAGGGTAGTACTGATGGATTCTGGAAAAATTAAATCTGAGAGTGAATTAGCAATCAAGGAAATGGGTGGGGAAGTTTGTGATTGGCTACCCGTTTATGACATCACAACGATGCGCCCATGCGAGGATGTTGTTTTCCGGGCACTCATCATGAACGCAATGATCAATATTGCATTTGATGCGCCAGTTGAATTGATTGCTGGCTATATAAAGGACAATCATCTAACAGATCATCTTTCATGTGCAGAGCGTGAAATATTGGCTCAAAGCCAGGAAACTCTTTCTCAGCAAGATAAGATCAATTTACATTGGTATTTGGAGTCGCTTTGGGCGCTTCTTTGGGTCATGGGTAAAATTGATAAGCTGGAAGTTCCTTACCCAATCCCCGACGACATGGTAGAGCATTGTCCAAAACTTCATGAAAATGAAGGGCCGGAGAAATTTACGGATGTTCATTCGATTCGTTCTTACGAGGAAGTCTATAGTATGAGAGACCTTTACTATAGAGCTATGTGGTGTTGCAGAGAGTTTCAGCTTCGCAATACTCCCCATAAACACTTTAATATGAGTCTGATTATGGAGCGCCGGCGAGCGTTAACATGGTGCCTGGATAATGCAAGTGATTGGGATAATATCCCTCAGGATACCTGAATATAGTAAGCGTAAACAGGATGCTTTGCTCCTTCGGGTATCCACTGCGTGCCCGGTTTTTTACACAATGTGCATGGTGTTGGTTGCTACTGAACCGGACGTTGGCAATATCAAAGGATCTGTGAAAAATGAAGTTGTTGGTTGTGTTTTTTTTAACCGGATTTTTGTTGGGCTGTATCGCCGATTCTGCTTATTTTCCTCCGGGGCTTGCGAAAGAAGATGCCGTATATTTAAAAGCAGATTCAGAGCGTGATCATGGTATTTTTCAGGGGCTTGATGAGAAGCTTTATATTAATGCGGTTGATGGTGTTTCTATCGGTGGGTTTTTTAACGGTTACTATGAAAGTGCTTATATTGAACCTGGCTTGACTGAGATTGACGTAGGGTTTTATCAGGGGAAGGTTAAATCTGAACGCTGTTTGAAGTTTTTAGCCGAAAAGGGTAAGTCTTACATTATTCGAAAGAAGCGCGAGGCATGGAGTATTAACTTCTGGATTGAGCTGGAAAACGATATTAATACGAATGTTGTTAATCTTCCCTGTGGTGAATAGTGTGGCGGGCCTATTAAGCCGGGTTTAGCGCTAGAGTCGCTCAATAAAAAGCCGGGGTAAAAACCCCGGCTTTTCTGTTTCTGCTTTTTTACATCACGCGCATACCCGGCTGGGCGCCGTCGTGTGGTTCGAGCAGGAAGATATCTTTACCGCCCGGGCCTGCGGCCAGTACCATGCCTTCGGACATGCCGAATTTCATTTTACGTGGCGCCAGGTTGGCGACCATCACGGTGAGCTTGCCGTTCAGGTCTTCCGGGTTGTAGGCCGATTTAATACCGGAGAATACGTTGCGGATTTCGCCGTTGCCGATATCCAGCGTCAGTTGCAGCAGTTTTTCTGCACCTTCAACATGTTCGGCTTTAACAATGCGGGCAATACGCAGGTCGACTTTGGCGAAATCCGGGAACTCGATGGTATCGGCAATCACTTCGTTACCGTCTTCACGCAGCTCTGGACCTTTGTTCTTCGCTTTTTTATCGGCCTTTTTCTCGGCGTTTTTCGCAGCGCTTTTATCGGTGCTGTTATCCGTTGCCGGTGCTTCGCCGTTTTCTTTGGCCAGTTCGACTTGAGTCTCTTCCAGAATGGCGGTGACTTTATCCATTTCGGCACGGGACAGCATCGGCTGGAATTTGTTGATTTTGTGGCTTAACAGAATCTCGCGGCGTGCTTCCCAGTCAAGGCTGTCCAGATTCAGGAATGCTTTGGTTTTGTCGGCAATTTCCGGCAGTACCGGTGCCAGATAAGTCACCAACTGACGGAACAGGTTAAGGGCCACAGAACATACGTCCTGCACTTCCTGCTGGCGGCCTTCTTCTTTATTCATCGCCCACGGGGCTTTTTCCTGAATGTATTCGTTGGCACGGTCGGCCAGTGCCATGATGTCTTTCATCGCGCGGCCAAATTCGCGTTTTTCGTAATGGCTGGCAATCTGGTCGCCGGCGTCAATAAATTGCTGCAGCATTTCCGGTTCAGCGCAGGTGGCGCTCAGTTCGCCGGACGCTTTGGCAATAAAGTTGCCGGTACGTGAGGCGATATTCACCAGCTTGTTGACCAGATCGGCGTTTACGCGCTGCACGAAATCTTCCAGATTTAAATCGAAATCATCGACGCTGGAACTCAGTTTGGCGGCAAAGTAGTAACGCAGATAGGTTGGGTTCAGGTGATTCAGGAAGGTGCGCGCCTTAATAAAAGTACCGCGCGACTTCGACATTTTAGAACCGTTCACGGTCACGAAACCGTGGGCATTGACCGCTGTTGGTGTGCGGTATTCTGCGGCGCTCAGCATGGAAGGCCAGAACAGCGCATGGAAGTTAATAATGTCTTTACCGATAAAATGGTACAGCTCGGTGGTGGAATCTTTTTTCCAGTACTCGTTAAAGTCGAGGTCACCGCGCTTGTCACACAGGTTTTTAAAGCTGGCCATATAACCGATAGGGGCATCCAGCCAGACGTAGAAAAACTTGTTCGGTGCATCCGGAATTTCGAAACCAAAATACGGCGCATCACGGGAGATGTCCCACTCCTGCAGGCCGGAATCCAGCCACTCGGCCAGTTTGTTGGCTACTTCATCCTGCAGCGTGCCGGAACGGGTCCACTGCTGCAGAAACTCCTGAAAATCGGGCAGTTTAAAGAAGTAGTGCTCTGACTCTTTTTCGACCGGGGTGGCACCGGAAATAACCGAGAACGGGTTTTTCAGTTCGGCCGGGGTGTAGGTTGCGCCACAGGCTTCGCAGTTGTCGCCGTATTGGTCGGCAGCGCCACACTTAGGGCACTCACCTTTGATATAACGGTCGGCCAGAAACAGCTCTTTAACCGGATCGTACAGCTGCTTGATGCTGCGGATGGCGATATGGCCTTTGTCACGGCAGGCTTTGTAGATTTCTTCCGAGAAATAACGGTTCTCTTCGCTGTGGGTGCTGTGGAAGTTATCGAACGCAATCTGGAAACCGGCGAAATCCGCTTCGTGCTCGGCTTTTACCCGCGCAATCTGCTCTTCCGGGCTGATGCCTTCTTTCTCGGCGCGCAGCATGATGGCGGTGCCGTGGGCGTCGTCGGCGCAAACATAGTGGCATTCGTTGCCACGCAGCTTCTGGAACCGAACCCAGATATCAGTCTGAATGTATTCCAGCAGGTGGCCGAGGTGAATGGAACCATTGGCATAGGGCAGGGCGCTGGTGACGAGGATTTTGCGGGGATTCTGTGCGGTCATGACAATTCGCTACGGGTTATTCAAAGAAAGGGCAGCATTGTAGCGATTTTTGCCGCTGGCCGCGATGGCTGCGGTACGGCTTAAAAGCGCTGCGGCAGCAAACTCTGCCGCGCAGCGCCTGATACTCAACGGCCGGGCATTACAGCTTCCCTTCAGCCGCCATCTTCATATAGCTGTCGGTAAAGCGCAGTTTCACATTGCCTTTATCGCCAAAGGTTTTGCCATTCGGGAAGGCCATGCCGATAAAACCGGCATCGGCGGCACCATCACCCAGCAGACCGTGGTCGAAGGAGAATTTCGCCACGTATTCCATGGTTTTTGGCAGCTCGGCGCTGTTTACAAATTCCACGGCTTTTTGTGCGTCGTAGAACATTTTGGTGGCGGCCAGCTGGGCATCGTAACCGGCCAGGTCGGTGCCTGAGGCTGCGGCCATCATGCTGCGCGCTTTTTTACCTTCGGCGTCGTTTTTCGCCATGATACTCATGGTTTCGTACCAGGCACCGGTCAGGGCTTTGGCGAAGGCAGGGTTAGCGGCCAGGGTTTCGCTGTTGACCATGGTGGTGTCGATAATTTCACCCGGAATCTGTGAGGAGTTAAACACGGAGGTTGCGTTTGGCATGCTCAGGATTTCGCTTACCAGCGGGTTCCAGGTGACGACGGCTTTAACATCGTCGGTGCCATAGGCGGCAACCATATCGGCGTCGGAGGTGTTAATCACCGCTACGTCTTTTTCGCTCATGCCCACGCTTTCCAGACCACGTGCCAGTAGATAATGGGAAACCGACAGCTCCACCAGATTCACCGGCAGGCCTTTGATGTCTTTCAGGCTGGTGCCTTCTTTCAGAATGACGGCGTCGTTGCCGTTGGAGAAGTCGCCGACGATTAAGGCGGTGGTGTCGACGCCGCTGGCGGCCGGAATGGTCAGGGCATCCATATTGGTCATCACGCAGGCGTCGAATTCACCGGCGGTAAACTGGTTGATGGATTCAACGTAATCGTTGATCTGCACCACTTCGATGTCGATGCCGTATTTATCGGCCCATTTTTTTACGATGCCGGCCTGGTCGGCGTAATCCCAGGGCATCCAGCCAACGTAGATAGACCAGGCCAGACGGAAACTGTCTTTGGCCTGAGCGTGTAATGGGGTCAGGGCGGCCAGGGTGACCAGGCTGGCGGTGAGCAGGCGTTTTAAAACGTTCATAGGACTTCCTCTTTGATATCCACATAAATCAGACGGCAGGAGAGCACTCAGCGCGGAACACTGTTGCGCAGTGTCCGTGTTCGGGTCTCCCGGGCTTTTGTCCCGCCGTGTAACCTGCGCTGTGAATACGCTGAGGTCGGTTGCTCTCGGACCAGTCGTTCTTTTTCCATCAAAGAACCGGAACCCTAGCCACCTATTTCTGTGAATCCCAAATGGATCCGGTTGCCGAGTCTCTCCTGTTACTGATCAGGGTTCAGCAAGGGCTGTACCAGTTTTGCCAGAGCCAGAAAATTGCGCCATCCGCTGGGGTGGTGAGTGCTAAGTTGCTGATTTTGCTGTCAGCTGCACCCCAAAAGGGTGCACAGATGATTAGCTGAACAGATGGTCGCTGCATTCTGGGGCGCTATTCGGTTTCTACTTTATGCGCAGCCTTGCAGCCGGTATCTGTATTGGCTAACAGACGGGCGAGGGCGCGGGTCGCTGGGCCGGCGCTTTCTTCATGGGCCATCACCAGATAAAGGTCGACGTAGCGCCGCGCATCCTGAGCAAAGGGAATCACCTGCAAGGCCCCGCTTTTCAGATCGTCGGCAATCAGCAGCTCCGGCAGCCAGGCAAAGCCAAGGCCGCGGCGGACAATATTCACCCTTGTGCTGGTATGGGTCACGGTCCAGCGCTGATGAGCACCGAGCCAGCCACCTTCGCTGCGGCGTTTACGGCTGCTGTCGCGCAGTACCACCTGCCGGTGGGCGGTAAGGTCATCGTAAGTGACCTCGCGCCCCAGTTGCTGCAACGGATGCTGCGGGCTGGTGACCGGCAGAAAGCAGGAGCGGTGTACGTGCTCGCCGTTCCAGCCGCTGGGCAGTTGCGGGGAAATCAGAATATCGATGCTGTCTTCCAGCAGCATTTCGTTACCGCCGCTGAGCACAAATTCTTCCAGCTCCAGGCGGGTGTCGGGGTACTCGGCCGAGAAGGCTTCAAACACATCAAACAGCACATCGTTGGGGTAGATGGTATCGATGGCGGCACGCACCACCGGCTCCACGCCCTGATTCAGCGATCCGGCAATCTTGTCGATATTTTCTGCCTGATCCAGCAACTGCTCGGCGCGCTGCAACAGAATGCGGCCGTGTTCGGTGAGTACCGCTTTGCGGCCTTCGACTTCCAGCAACTGCACGCCCAGTTGTTCCTGCAGCTTGTGTACGCCATAGCTGATGGTCGACTGACTCTTAAAGATGGCCTCGGCTGCCTGGGCGTAGCCGCCATGGTCGACCACCGCTTTAAACATGCGCCACTGTTCGAGGGTTGTTTTCATTGGAAAGCCTTTTCGTAAATATCGAAAGCTAAGCGCTAAATTATGGGATTTTTAATCGAATAAAGCGAACTTAAACTGCACTCATTGCTTAACAGCCCTAACACCACAACCAATACCCGAGCCGATACCCGATTTAAGGATGCCGCCATGAACGTATTTGATGCCCTGAGCCAGCGTACTTCTGTTAACTACTTTGATACCGAACGTGCCATCAGCACGGCCGAAGTACTGGAACTGCTGGATTACGCCCAGCATGCACCAACGGCCTTTAATATTCAGCATACCCGCTATCTGGTGGTCACTGATCAGGCGGCGAAAGACACCTTAAAAGACATTGCCTACGGTCAGCAGAAAGTCGCCGATGCGCCGGTGGTTATTCTGGTACTGGCCGACGAACAGGGCCATGAACGTATGCCGGATATCGCCCAGCGCGGCGTCGATGCCGGGATCTATAACGAAGGCGTGCGCGACTACTTTGTCAGCGCGGTAAACGGTGCCTACGGCGATAACAAAGCCGCAGCCCACGATGAAGCACTGCGCTCAGCCAGCATGGCGACCATGAACCTGATGACGGCCGCGGCCGGTAAGGGTATGGCCACCGGGCCGATGATCGGCTTCGATACCGCGAAAGCGAAAGAAGTGTTCAATATTGGCGAACGCTACAGCGTTGCCATGATGGTGACACTGGGGTACGCCAAAGACGGTAACTGGCCACGTAAGCCGCGTCTGGCGGCGAGCGAAGTGACGGTGCTGGATGGCCGTCCGGGCAAGTTGCACGATCTGAGTCATTAATTGTTCAACAGATCGGGAAAAGCAGGCCGGGAAAAACGGGCCGGAAATAAAGCGGGCAGAGCGCCCGCTTCAGCGCTTCAGCCAGCGGCTGATGGCACTCCAGCGGTTAGCCAGCAGTGCCAGCAGAATCAGGGTACAGCCGAGAATCTGCGCCGTTTCCATCCGTTCGGTAAACCAGAAGGCGGCGATGATGGCGGTCCAGACCGGCTCCAGCACCATAATCACGGCAGCATGGCTGGGTGAGGCCAGACCCTGAGCGTAGGTTTGCAGCAGAAAGCGTGCGGCCGTGCCGACGGTAATACTCAGAATCAGCCACAGCCACATGGTAGGGGTAAAAGTATCGGGCCAGTCTTCAAACATGGCCGACAGGCTGAAGGACACAACGCCGACCAGCACCAGCTGAATAGCGCTCAGGGCCAGTGCCGAAATACGCGCCGCGGCACGGCCGTTGAGTATAAAGGTGAGCGACAGCAGCAGGGCGGCGGCAAAGAAAAACAGCTGGCCGGGGTCAGGGTTAAAACCGTGACGTAACGACAGCAACGCCAGCCCGCCGATGGCCAGAGGCAACGCTACCCAGATGCTTTTCGCCGGGCGTTCACGAAACAGCAGCCAGCTGATAAAAGGCACCAGCACCACCGCCAGGCTGGTAATAAACGCGCCTTCGCCGAGGGTGTGCGCGTTAAACAGCCCCATGATCCAGAAGCTCATGGCGGCACCGAAAAACAGGCCAACCAGGGCCGAAGCGCGCCATTCGTGGGCCTGTAAGGCGGCCAGCGCACGGCGGCCGGGAATCGCCAGCAGCAGACCGGCGGCGCTAAAGCGGCAGGCCATAAACAGCAGCGGCGGAAATTCGTTTAACGCCTCTTTGGAAAACATCCAGCTGACCGCAGCCAGCAGGGTAACGCCAAGCAGAATCAGGTCGGCGCGCAACAGTTGCGCTTGTTGCTGATCGTCTGTGGATACGGATTCGGAAGTTGAAGACACAGTAAACCGCTGGCCCGCAGGCAGTAAGGCAACGTCGGACAAGGGCCGGGTTGCCGGGAAAAAGGTTTTGCACAACGTTGCAGGCAAGCACGCAACAAACGCTTTTAAAACAACGCCTTTAAAACAGAGGTGTAAAAGGCTTCGCAAAAAAGCGCAGCAGTATTTCACAGCCTCCTGCGGAAGTCTGTGGGTGGTTTTACTGTTGCACTGAAAAAGAGCGTTGCATTGCAAACATTAATGCTCATATCAATAATATCGAAGGAGGTCACCGCATGTTAATCTTACGCGCAGCCAATGAGCGCGGCCGGGCCAATTTTGGTTGGCTCAACAGCTCGCATACGTTTTCTTTCGGCCAGTATTACGACCCGCAACAGATGGGTGTATCGGCTCTGCGGGTGATCAACGACGACCGGGTGACCCCGGGCGCTGGCTTCGATACCCACGGCCACCGCAATATGGAAATCATCAGCTATGTGCTGGACGGCACTATTGCCCATCGTGATTCGATGGGCAACGTTGAGCATTTGCCGGCCGGTGAGTTTCAGCTGATGTCGGCCGGCAGCGGTGTGATGCACAGCGAATTTAATCCGTCGACAGACCAGCCGCTGCATTTTCTGCAGATCTGGATTCAGCCTAATGAGCAGAATACCGAGCCGGGTTATCAGCAGAAACGTTTTCCACGCCAGCAGGCGATTCAGCCGGTGATTACGCCGGACGGACGCGACGGTACGCTCAGTATTCGTCAGGATGCGCAGCTGCTGCATGTGCGTCTGGCAGCGGAAAGCGCTGAACAGGTGCTGAACCCTGCGCGCCAATATTACGTACATACCATCAACGGCCCGCTGCAACTGCAGGCCGGAGATGACACGCTGATTTTACACGCCGGTGACGGCGTGACCATCAGCCAGGAACAGGCACTGATCTTCAGTGCCGACAGCCAGGCGGAGGCCTTGTTGTTCGATTTACCGTAAGCAGGCATTGCCTGCCCGGCCGGAACATCGCCTGAGGGTGCAGGCGTATGTCCGGCGTTTATCTGGATAACGTTGTGGATCTGACTTTTCTTGCCATCGCCGTACTCGGCGTATTGTTAACCGGCATCGCCAAATCTGGCTTTGGTGGTGGTATTGGCGTTGTCGCGGTACCGATGATGGCGCCCTTTATTGGCGGCGAACAGGCGATTGGTATTCTGCTGCCGATTCTGTTGCTGATGGATCTTATGACCCTGCGCGTTTACCGCCGGCATTTGTCGTTTGCGCTGGTGAAGCCGGTCTTGCCCGGCATTCTGATTGGCATTACGGCGGGCTCATTATTGCTGGGCGTGGTCAGTGAACGCGGTGTGCAGGCGCTGATCGGTTTGATGGGTTTTTGGGTGCTGGCGCAGAAGCGCTGGCCCTGGATGGCCGGACGCCGCCCGGTGGTTGCCGGTGAGGTGCAGCCTCAGGGCGCTTCTGCATTGCAGGGTGGTTTACTGGGCGGACTGGCGGGTATCGGCAGTGCTCTGGCTCATGCCGGTGCGGCACCGCTGCAGGCGTATTTTTTATTGGGTAAGCTCAATAAAGAATCTTTCCTGGCCCAAATAACCCTCGCCATTGGTTTAATGAATGCCATTAAATTACTGCCTTACGGCATGCTGGGATTGCTGAATTTTGATATCGGCTGGTTAACGTTGTTGCTGGTTCCGGTGGCTTTCGTTGGTATTTATCTGGGCCGCTGGTTAAGCAAACGCATCGACGGTGATGTGTTTTTTAAGGTAATGATGTGGCTGCTGGCGGGTAATTCGACCTGGCTGCTGGGTCAGGCTGTTATTGGCTGATTCTGTCTTCAGAATCCGTGCTGCAGGTTAATGCAGCACGGCAGTTACCGGAAGATTAATCCAGACGGATTTCCACCATCAGGTCATTGGAAATGGCTTCCAGCGCGCTGGCCAGAATATCGGTATCAAAACTGTGTGGTACCCGCAGCAAGGCTTCGGCGCGGAACAGCGGTACCGCAGACATTTCGGCGGTGCCGCAGTCGGTGGTTAATTCCAGTACGTTCACGCCCATTTTTGAAAGCGCCTGCGATACTTCTTTAACAATACCCGGACGGTCGTTGCCGACCAGATTCAGGGTCAGGTCGAGGCTGTCGTTTTCTTCACTGTCGCTGCCGGTTTCGGCATTGACCAGAATTCCGCGCGAGCTGAGTGAGCTTAATTCGGCAATCAGGCTGTTGCTTTGTTCGGCGGCAATAGAAACCCGCAAAATACCGGCAAATTTACCCGCCATGTGCGCCATGCGGCTTTCCAGCCAGTTGCCGCCATTGCGGGCGATGGTGGCTGAGAGTTGTTCAACAATTCCGGGTTTGTCGTCGGCAATAACGGTTAATACAAGAAAGTTTGCCATTGCTTTTCCTTATGTTTTTTATGCAATCAGATTGTCGTTCTGACACTAACACAGCTTTATGCGATTTACCGCACGCACTGTGCTGGTCAAATTCCTGCCGACTGATCGTTGTTCCCCTGTCGTTGATACAGTAGCCTTGATGTCCCTTTAATTACCTGAGAATCAGGAAACCGTTATGGATACTAACTTCCCGCGCATTAAGCGTCTGCCTCCCTATGTCTTCAATGTGATCGGCGAAATGAAGATGGCGGCACGAGCGGCGGGGGAGGACATCGTCGATATGTCGATGGGTAACCCGGATCAGGACACGCCAAAGCATATTGTCGATAAGCTGGTGGAAACTGCGACCCGTGGCGGTACCCATCGTTACAGCCAGTCGAAGGGCATTCCGCGTTTACGCCGCGCCATGGCCAGCTGGTACAAGCGCAAATTCAATGTCGACCTCGATCCGGAAACCGAGGTGATTACCACCATCGGCTCGAAGGAAGGTCTGGCGCATCTGGCGCTGGCCACTCTGGGGCCGGGCGATAACGTGCTGGTGCCGAATCCGTCTTACCCGATTCATCCTTACGGCTTTGTTATTGCCGGGGCGGATATCCGCCATGTGCCGATGACGCCGGATGTGAATTTTTTTGACGAGCTGGAAAAAGCCATTAAAACCACCTGGCCACGGCCGAAAATGCTGGTGCTGAACTTTCCTGGCAACCCGACCGCCGAGTGTGTCGATTTAGCCTTCTTTGAGAAGGTGGTGGCGATGTGCAAAGAGCACGAAATCTGGGTGGTGCAGGATCTGGCCTATGCCGATATCGTGTTTGACGGTTACCAGCCTCCGTCTATTTTGCAGGTCGAAGGCGCGAAAGAGATTGCGGTTGAGTTTTACTCACTGTCGAAGAGCTACAACATGCCGGGCTGGCGGGTTGGCTTCTGCTGCGGTAATAAAGATCTGATTTATGCCCTGGCAAGGATTAAGTCCTACCTCGATTATGGTACATTCACGCCTATCCAGGTGGCGGCCATTGCCGCACTGGAAGGTGATCAGACGGTGGTGAGCGATATCTGCGAGATGTACCGCAGCCGCCGGGATGTGCTCTGCAAGGGGCTGAATGAGCTGGGCTGGCCGGTAAAATGGCCGAAAGCCACCATGTTTGTCTGGGCGCAAATTCCTGAAGCTTATCGTAAAATGGGCTCCCTTGAGTTCAGCAAGAAGCTGCTGACCGAGGCCAAAGTGGCGGTGTCACCGGGAATTGGCTTTGGCGAATACGGCGATGACCATGTACGCTTCGCCCTGATTGAGAACGACCAGCGCACCCGCCAGGCGCTGCGTGGCATTAAACAGATGCTGCGTAACGATGGCTTTGGCGGTTAACAGCAGCACGCTGAAACGAATTTAACACTCTCTATATTTTAAGGAGAAACGACCTTGAAACCGGTAAAAGTAGGTATCTGTGGTTTAGGTACAGTTGGCGGCGGCACCTTTAATGTGCTGACCCGTAATGCACAAGACATCGCGCGCCGGGCGGGTCGTGAAATTATTATCGCGCAGGTGGCTACCCGTCATCCGAACCCGGATGTAGACACCGGCGCTGTGGCAATTACGGCAGACGTTAACGATGTGATTAACAACCCCGAGATTGATGTGGTGGTTGAGCTGATCGGTGGTTACACCATCGCCAAAGACGTGGTTTTGGGCGCCATTGCCAACGGTAAGCACGTGGTAACCGCCAACAAAGCACTGATTGCGGTACACGGTGATGAAATCTTCGCCGCGGCGGAAGCCAAAGGCGTGAGCGTGATGTACGAAGCGGCGGTTGCCGGCGGCATTCCGATTATTAAAGCCATCCGTGAGGGCCTGGCGGCGAACCGTATCAACTGGCTGGCGGGCATCATTAACGGTACCGGTAACTTTATCCTGACCGAAATGCGCGACAAAGGCCGCGACTTCGCCGACGTTCTGGCTGAAGCTCAGGCGCTGGGTTATGCCGAAGCCGATCCAACGTTCGACGTTGAAGGTATTGATGCAGCACACAAACTGACCATTCTGTCGTCGATTGCTTACGGCATTCCGCTGCAGTTTGCCCGCTGCTATACCGAAGGCATCAGCAAGATCACTACTGACGATGTTGAGTACGCTGAAGAGCTGGGTTACCGCATCAAACATCTGGGTGTGAGCCGTCGTACTGAAAAAGGTATCGACCTGCGTGTTCACCCGACCATGATTCCGGTGGCGCGTCCGATTGCGACTGTTGATGGCGTGCTGAATGCTGTGATGGTGAACGGTGATGCAGTCGGTAACACGCTGTATGTTGGCGCGGGTGCCG
Organism: Thalassobium sp.; assembly: GCA_002733205.1. GTDB lineage: Bacteria > Pseudomonadota > Gammaproteobacteria > Pseudomonadales > Oceanobacteraceae > Venatoribacter > Venatoribacter pacificus. The sequence continues at coordinate 41,592 of NVUW01000008.1, forward strand.
GTGCTGGTCCAACCGCTTCTGCAGTAGTGGCCGACATTATCGATCTGGCGCGTACCTTTGATGCACCGGCGGAAGCCAGCGTCAATCACCTCGCCTTCAACGATATTGAAGACGTGGCGGTACTGCCGATGGAAGAAGTGGAAACCGCTTACTACCTGCGTATTCAGGCCGAAGACAAAACCGGTGTACTGGCGGCTGTTGCCAGCATTCTGAGTGAGCGTGGCATCAATATCGAAGCCATCATCCAGAAAGAGCCAAAAGATGGCGAAGCGCTGGCGCAGATCATCCTGCTGACCCACGTTGTGGTGGAGAAACAGATGAACGAAGCCATTGCCGCGATTGAAGGTCTGGCCAGTACCGTGGGTGATGTTACCCGAATCCGTGTTGAGCACCTCAACTGAGGCTTAAGCAAACGGATTGAGGCGTTATTCGCATCACTCATAAAAAACGGAGCTTCGGCTCCGTTTTTTTATGTGCGTTTATGCATGCACACCCATCAATATCAGGGCTTTTCAGTAAGCCGGGCGGGCACTGAATGATTCAGGGGTGCCCTGGTTGCCGGGAGTTGTCGCTTCCTTCTATTTCTACCATCGCTATATTTGCTATCGCTATATCTGCTATCGGCAATAGCCACTCGTGGCAGTATTAGCGGCGATGAGTAAGTGTTCAGACAGAAATGATAATCCGTCTTTTTCAGCGCTTTTATGTAACAAATCATGAATATTTCTGGCGCTACGTTGTAATGAATTACGTGCGAATAAAAACATATATTTATCAATAGATCGGTAAGGGCCTGAATAGTATGACAATCTGAGCTTTTTTGCCTTATCAGCCCGTCATCGTCTTGCGCTGTACTATCGTTAGTTGATCTCAGGAGGATGGCTATGTTTACCAGTATCAAATCCCGAATGGCGGTTTATGTTGTTATTACCGTAACGGCTTTGCTGTTATTGATGGGTTTTTACAACTATCAGAGTAAAGCTCAGGCTCTGGAGCAACAGTTACAGGGTCAGGCCCGTCTGGTAGCCAATCGTTTAAGTCTTAGCTTGCCTAACTTCATCTGGAATTTTGATACCGCCAGTATTGAAAAAACACTGGAAGCCGAGCTGGAAGCCGAAAGCATCAACAGCCTGGTGGTTGAACTGCCAGAAGGTGATCCGGTTGTACGGGCAAAAGAAAATGCTGACAGCAGTAACGCGCTGGAAACCCGTACCGAACTGTTTTTTAACGACAATGACACGCCCAAGAGCGTTGGCCATCTGATATTGCGCATGAACGATTCTGTCATGCGCGCAGAACTTAATCAGGCAATCCGCGCGGTTATCATTGAGATGATTCTGCTGGATATTATTCTGGTCAGCCTGATTACCTTTCTTGTTTCTCACTCGGTGGTTAAAAAAATATCAGAAATTACCGCGGCAGTGGGTGAACTGGCGGCTGGCGGCGGTGACCTGAGTAAGCGCCTGGATGCCAGTCGTGGTGATGAGATATCGGCATTGGCGGTACAGGTTAATCAGCTATTAGCCGGGCTGGCCAGCATGATTGGCCAGGTAAACCATTCATCGGAAGAACTGAAATTACTGTCGAATTCGAGTCAGCAGGACATCAGCAATATCCGCCAGGGATTTGATGTGCAGAAACACGAAGTTGATATGGTCGCTACGGCCAGTACCGAGCTGGCTTCCACCACACAAAACGTTGCCGACAATGCCAAAAAAGCCTCGGAATATGCCGGTAAAGCCAATGTCGAAGCCAGTCATGGCCAGGAAACGGTAAAAATAGCTGCGGATGTTATCCGGAATTTATCCGGTGAAATTAAGCATGTAGGCGAGGTGATCCGTAATCTGGAAACCGAAGGCGTTAATATTGGTGCGGTATCGGATGTGATTCAGGGGATTGCGGAACAAACCAATCTTCTGGCATTGAATGCCGCGATCGAGGCGGCCCGTGCCGGTGAACAAGGGCGCGGTTTTGCCGTGGTTGCCGATGAAGTACGCACACTGGCACAGCGTACCCGCGATTCGACCAACGAAATTAATCAGATGATTGGTCGTCTGCAGTCTTCGACCAGTCAGGCCGTTGAGGTTATGCACAAGAGTACAGAATACACGGCCAACAGCGTGGAACAGATTGAAAAAGTCGGAGAATCCATTGCCGGTGTGGTGGCGATGATGATGGAAATCAGTTATATGAATGCCGAAATTGCCCAGGCATCGGGCGAGCAAAGTCATGTCATTGAAGAACTGAATAAAAACCTGGTGCACATTAAAGAAAGCGTCGATGCTGCCAATGAAATGATTGGTAATACCGCACGCTCCAGTGTCGAAGCGCAAAAACAGGCTGAAGCGCTGACATTCCTGATGCACAAATTCCGTTTTTAAAGTCCGCCGGTATCTTCCGGCGGATCAGGGCTCTGGCCGTATGATGGAGAATTGGATGAATAAAAGTTTACTCTTATCTCTGGTGTTGGCTCCTATGGCTGCATTTGCCGGAGTCTCGGCCGATCTGGAGGTGGTTTCGGATTATCGCTTCAATGGCGTATCGCAAACCGATAAGAGTTCGGCATTGCAGGCGGAGCTGAATTACAGCCATAACAGTGGTTTGTACGCAGGAACCTGGGCCAGTAATGTCGATTTTGGTGGTGCCAACGATACGAATCTTGAATGGGATTATTACCTGGGCTATTACCACGATATTAATCCGGCCTTTGGTTTTGATGTTGGCTATGCCCAATACACCTATCATGGTGCCAGTAATTCCAATGACTATAACTACGGCGAGTATTATGTGGGGCTGTATTTTAATGCCAACACTACACTGTATTGGTATCACGCACCGGAGTATTTCGGTCTGGATACCGCGCACAATATTTTCAAATTGTCGCATAGCATGCCATTGGGTGATTACACCCTGGCGTTTGCAGCAGCGCACAGCGTATCGGACGATAAAGATGTGTGGGCCTGGGACGACAACGAAGCCTCCTATCAATACGCCGAAGTTGCCGTCAGCCGCATGTTTCATGGCTTTGATATCAAGGGCAGTCTGATGACCACAACGATCGATGATAACTTTAACGACAATGGCAGCAGCACGGTTGTGCTGTCGGTTAAACGCAGCTTTAAACTGATGTGAGGGAAATATTATGCGTCATATTTTGTGCGCTGTTTTACTGCTGGTCGCCTGTATTTTTCCGGCTCAGGCAGAGGATAAAACGATCTATCTGACATCACTCAGCTGGCCGCCGTATTCTGATCCGCAAATGGCGGAACAGGGTGCCAGTGTTGCAGTGGCCAAAGCGGCGTTTGCAGCGATGGGCTATACGCTGATGGTCGATTTTTATCCGTGGAGTCGAGCGGTGCATCTGGCAAAAGATCAGAGCAGTAAATACGCCGGGTATTTCCCGGAATATTACAGTGATGATATTGCGGCGGAATTCGCCTTCTCTGAAGCCATGGGCAGCGGTCCGCTGGGGTTTGTGCAAGCGGCCGCCAAACCGGTGAGCTGGTCGTCACTCGATGATCTGAAAGCCTTTCAGGTTGGCGTCGTGAAAGACTATGTGAATACCGCCGACTTTGATGCGATGGTGGCTTCCGGTCAGCTGAAAGTCAGCGAGGTGATCAGCGATAAAAACAATATCCAGAAAGCCGCATTTGGCCGTATTGATCTTGCCGTAATCGATAAAAACGTACTGGAATACAGCGTTAAAACCGACCCGGATCTGGTTAAGCTGAAAGATAAAATCAGTTTTAATGACAAACTTCTGGAAAATAAAAAGCTGTTTATCTGTTTTAAGAAAAATAAGCAGGCGATGGCCGATATTTTTAACGAAGGGTTGACGAAAATTGATGCCGCTAAAATTCAGGCCGATTATCTGGCCGGGCTGAAATAAAATATCCATAAGAGAGATACTTTGCAGCAATAAAAAAAACGGGCCTTAACAGGGCCCGTTTTTTATTCTGTTTCCGCACCGGGTTTTCAGGCCGGCAGGTGGTCTTTGATAATGTCGTACAGTTCCGGACGGCCCTGAGCGATTTCATCGTTGCTCAGGCCCTCCAGTGAGTGCGGATACTTCAGCCAGGCACTGGTTTCGTGGATATAGTAATCCGGTACGCGGTCGGTCTGGTTGCGGTGCGGCTTATAGTAGGGCACGGCAACGCGGATATCGTGTGGTGTATTCAAACGTGCACGGCGGCTCAGCTCGTTAATAATGGCTTCGATGGAGCGGCCGCTGTCGAACACATCATCGACAATCAACAGGCTATCGCTGTGTTTTACGTTTTTTACCAGATAGTTCAGACCATGCACTTTGACCTCTTTGGCCTGCTGATCGATGCTCTGATAAGACGAGGTGCGGATGGCAATATTGTCGGTCTCTACGCCGTGGTAATCGAGGTATTCCTGCACCGCAATACCAATCGGTGCACCACCGCGCCATACCGCAATCATAAAGGTCGGGCGGAAGCCGCTGTCGAGCACCTTGGCCGCAAGATGATAAGAATCTTCCAGCAATCCCTGGGCGGTAAGGTACAATTTGGCACTCATAATGATTCCGGCTCCCGTCGTGTTTTGAAACAACTCTTTACCTGACCAATTGGTCAGGTGCTATCATACCGCTCTGTTCCTATGCCTGTCACATAAGAGTACCTCATGCAGAAACGATTTTTGGACGAAGAAACAGTCATTCAGGATGCGTTCCGCCTCGGCGTGCAGATTTTTGAGAGCGGTTTCCGCCCGACCTTTATCGTTGGTTTGTGGCGTGGCGGCAGCTCGGTGGGTATCTATGTGCAGGAGTGTCTGCAGACACTGGGCGTGAAAACCGATCATATCGCGCTGCGTACCTCGTATCGTGGTCTGCCGGCCTATCAGAGCATGGTGCAGTCGCCGGAAGATATTCGCGTACACGGCACTCAGTACCTGGTTGAAAACCTGAACGTTGATGATGGCCTGCTGATTGTCGATGACGTATTCAGCACCGGCTACAACATCAGCGCGGTGATTAACCGCCTGCAGGGCAAGCTCAAGCGGAATATGCCCAGCCAGGTTAAGGTTGCGACACTGTGGCAGCGTCCGGCGTATAACCGGGTCGATTTCAAACCCGATTTCTGTCTGCGTGAAACCGACGATTGGCTGGTGTTTCCATACGAACTGAAAGGCCTGAGCCAGGAAGAAATTGCCGCCAATAAGCCCTGGGTAGAGCCTTTCCTGCGTAAAACAGAAGGCTAAGCCTTATACTCAGTATTAATAAAAGTTATGCAGCAAGGCAGTTGTATAGTCTTGGTGAATGCCGAAAATCCTGCGACAATGCGCCCTTCAACACTGAAGGGTGATGTTTGTGAACCTCGATCGTATCGATCTTAATCTGCTGGTCTACCTTGATGTCCTGCTGCGCGAAGGCAGCGTAACCAAAGCCGCCCAACAGTTGGGTATTACCCAGCCGGCGATGAGCAATGGTCTGCGACGTCTGCGTGAATTGTTTGGCGACCCGCTGCTGGTGCGCACCTCCGACGGTATGACGCCGACCGAGCGCGCACAGGAGCTGCAGCCGGTGATCCGTAAGGCACTGGGCGAACTGGAAATGGCGTTGCAGCCATTGGAAGAGTTTGATGCCCTGAGCAGCCACCGCGTGTTCCGCATTATGGTCAGCGACTACGCCGAATCCACGCTGGTGCCGGAGCTGGTGAAGCGCCTGCGAACCGAAGCACCGGATATCATCCTCGACGTACTGACCCCCTCGGATGTGACTTTTAAAGACGTGGAAGCCGGTAAGGTCGATATGGCCATTAACCGCTTTGACGAAATGCCGCAGTCGTTCCACCAGATGACGTTATGGCAGGACGATTTTGTCTGCCTGATTAACCCGGGCCATCAGGGAATTCATAATTTCGATCTTAATGCCTATCTGGCGTCCAAACATATCTGGGTAAGCAAAACCGGTATGGGCGCTGGCGTGGGGATTGATCCGGAAAAAGTCATCCGTCTGGGTTGGGTGGATAACGCGCTGTCGAAGTTGGGGCATAAGCGTAAGATTTCGGTATTTACCCGCCACTATCAGATGCCGGCGTTACTGGCGCTGAATAACGATCTGGTGGCGACATTGCCGCGTAAAGTGGCGGACATGCAGGCCGAATCGGCCTCGCTGGTGGTGAAAGAGCCACCGTTCAAAATCCCGCCGTTCGAGCTGAAAATGGCCTGGTCGCCGTTGTTGCAGCACCATCAGGCGCATCGCTGGTTACGCCGCACCATCGTTGATGTGGCACAGTACTGCTGAGCGGTTAATCGCCCAGCCTTGCTGATGCTCCTTCGATCGGCCTTCGCTTGACGATAATCAACATCGTAATCAGTAGTGGCGGGTTAGACTGCCATTACTGATTGTTGCTGCGGATCTGCCGTCATGACCATCGAATTTCGTGATTATCGCCCGCTGGCGTTAGCGCAAATGAATCGTGAGCACGAAGAGTTTGCCAACCTGCTGAACGAAGCCGAACAGGCTCTGCTGATGGGCCGCGCCGGTTTGCCTTATTTACGCCGTGTGTATGACCACTGCCTGCAGCACTTTGCCCAGGAAGAGCGTGATATGGAATACCTGCGCTTTCCCGCCCTCGCAGCCCACCGTCATGAACACCAACGGATACTGCAGCTATTTACCGACGCGCTGGCAGGTTATGAGCGCAGCGGTGATATGACCGGTGTACTCGAATTTTTAATGGATACCATCCCCGACTGGTTCGGCCAGCACATGAACAACTATGACCGCGCGTTATCGCAGTTTTTAGTGCAGCAGGATCAAAAGCGCGCGCATTAACAGGCGGTTATTCACGAATAACGGCCAGCGCCGGATTATCCTGCAATAACGCGGCAATAATATCTTCTATCGCTTTATCCCGTTCCCGGGTATCGGCCTGCACAGGCAGATTTAGCGAGCGGGCAATGGGGTAATCGCCTTCTATGGCAATATAGCCGGGGCCGATCAATACCTTACGGATATCAGCAGCGGCCAGTGTCAGTGCCGGGTGGTTAGCATGCGGGGCTATAAACAATTGCCCATCGTCATAACGCAGCAAGGTTTTAACCCGTTGCTGCTGATGATGGCGTTTATGTTCCCACCACTGCAACCACAACAGCAATGGCAGAGCCAGTGCAGTAACCGGCCAGAGAACGACCGGTGGCTGATCACTGCTGACCAGCCAGGCGACAAGAAAAGCGATGCTGTAATACAGCAGCATTTGTAAAGTCCGTACCTGACGTGGATCGCTGACGATTAATTCGTAAGACACCAAAACCTCCTTGTTAATATTGGCAGAATCCCGTTCAGATTCAGCGAGCTAAACCCTTAATCAGCGAGTTTAACTTTGGCCTAGCGAGCTTAACTTTGGCCCAGCGAGCTTAATTGCAGTCCCAGGCAATGCTTTTCGCCTGCCGCGAGGGTAATTACATCGGCAAAGGCATTGGCGGTTTCTACACAAAACATGCGCGTCCAGGCATCCGCTGCAAACTGGCTCAGACGCAGGCTTTTTTCAATATACGGGTTCCACACCACGGCGCTGGCGCTGCCACAGGATTGCAGTAATAGACGTCGCTGCGGGCTGATTAAACGTAAGGGACGTGTGGTATCGTAAATACGGTCGGTTTCACCGCTAAAACGTACCGGCCCCTGCTGAGTTTTCTCGCACCAGTCTTCTAAGGTTTCGATATAACGCTCACCTTCAAAGCCTAAAACCTGAGTGGCACGTACATCGTCGGTGGGGAAATAGGTATGCAACGCCTGACTGAAACATACCGGTTCGGTTCCGTTATTCTGGCTGATTAAATTAACCGCCAGACTGTCGGCGCGGAAAATAAACTGCGCCTCAGCGCTCAGCTGCGCTGCCCATTGCGGATGCTGGTGATCATTTAATGTCAGCGTAATTTCTACCCGGTCGCAGGCCTCGTACAAATCGCTCAGCTGCCATTGCCGTGCACGGGCAAAACCATGGGCCGGTGCCTGCTCCGGATTAGTTATGGCGGCTTTTACCGCTGCCGGATTCATCGCCGCACTGCCAAACCACGGCCAGCAAAGCGGAATGCCGCCGCGCAGCGATTGGCCCTGTTTGTATTCCGCCTGCTCGCTCAGCCACAGCCAGTTGTTCTCACCTTTAGGCGCGTAATGAATTAACTGCGCACCCTGTAATAACAGATCGGCGCTGAACTGCGGATGGCGGATTTCCAGACAGGTCAGCTCATCACGCTGCACCGCTTTAACAAAAGGACTGTGAGTCAGTAACCCTGAGGCCGCGAGGGAAACAGAGGCAGCAGAGGTAAGCGGGTGAGAGGACAGAGAAGGCATGGTTAGCGCTATTCCTTAAGGTATTCGCTGAGGCACAGCCCTGTGCTCAGGGTGCAGACAAAGCATTAATATAAACGACGAATAGGCCTATAATCGCATAATTCTTTGTTTTTCGGTTATCCATTTGAACACTGCTCCTTTTGCCAAAAGCGCCCTGAAAGAAGCCTTGCTGGCCGCCCTTGATGGCGAAATTTCTGCGGCACTCAATGCTGCCCGTCAGGCACAGGAAACCGCCTCCCACGAAGGCAACAAACCGGAAAATCAGTACGACACTCTGGCGCTGGAAGCCGCCTATCTGGCCCACGGTCAGTCGGAGCGTATCCGCGAGCTGCAGGAAACCCGCATCCTTATCGGGCAATGGCCGGTGCCGGACTTCAGTGAAGACGACACCATCGCCTCCGGCGCATTGATTCAATTACTGGATACTCAGAACAACAGTGCGCAGCAAAATCAGCGCTGGTTGTGGATAGCGCCGGTTGGCGGCCGTCAGCTCGTGGCAGAAGGACGCACTATCGCCGTGCTAAGTACCCAGGCACCGTTGGCGCAAGCACTGATGCGTTTGAGTATTGGCGACGAAGTGGTTATGGGGAAGGAACGCTGGGAAATCGGCGGGGTTTGGTAAGGGCGAGGGGCAGTATTGCTATCACTGTTGAGGCGTTTCTATGTGAATTGCTTACCTAAGTCCGTTGCTTTTGTTAAATCGCCTGACTTTAGTCCGCATATTTTTCATGGGTGATGACGTGTTGAATTGAATCATCCGACCCAGTGTCCATTGTTCATACCATGTTTTTTCATAGAGTTCTTCATTGCTTAAGCTGTCAACCAACAAGATAAGCTCTTTTATTGTTGAGTCTAATTTCCTCAGTAAGTCCTCATATTTCCAATCACGGTACTGATCGTGAAAACTGACCGCCAGTAATCCAAGCTGATTCCATCGATAGCCTGTGTCAGGAAAATCGACCGGCACACCTTGCGATTTTAAACGGTACCATTTCAACACCAGATTTCCCCAACCGATAAGATAAGCGACCGTGTCACAAACGCTGATTTGTGTTCCTTTTATATTACCTTCAATTTTACATTTACGTGCCATTGAGGCAGGAATACATCGATAATCGTCCATCAGTTTCGGGTATATCGAATTTATAGCGGTGAGCAACTCGTCTTTTGATTCAGGTACTGAAGACATTATTTACTCCGTTCGCATCATTCCGGTAATACCGGAGCAAAAAAGCTTCCGGTGCTTTTTTGCGGTGTTGTCGCGGCTGAAAGCCGCTTCTATTGTATGGAACTGTTCCGGTAGCAGACAGCTGTTCTGAAGTCTCGCGGGCATCGCCCGCTCCTACAGTGCTTTCTAAGAATTTAGCGCTTTGCACACTAAAGGACAAACGCTCTTGATCAGCTTCATAAACTATCTCATTCGCTTCACGAAAGAGCTCTTTTAACAGATCTACAGGCTCATTCGCTGATTCTAAAAGTGACATGGTTTCTCCTCACTGAGCATAACGCTTTGCGTCCGAACGAGCGCCTTGCTAGGCATTTCGGCGGTGCCAGATTCGCTCTGGCTTTTGCCCCAACTGCCAATCAATATAATCTTGAGGTGGGCGATCAATCTCGATTACGTGCTCTGGACCGAAAGGAATTTCCGCACCAAAACATAGATACACATCTTCTTGACCCTTCTCGATGCAAAGAGGATGAAAATCGAGGATTCCGATGTATTTCTCGCCAATTATTTCGGACACGATCAGGTATCCTCGTTCGCCCTCAACAAACACCTCGCCATCCTCATCCTCGCACTCAATTTCGAGGATTACCTTGGCAGCATCACCAACTTTGAGGCTCTTCCTCTCCTCAATAGGCGGAATCCAAAAGGTATCTGGATGCGCCCGATGAGATTCCTCTCCGTTACGTAACTGCCAGTAGTCATCTTCAAAGTTGGCAAACTGCATATTTCTCTCGTTGTCCATAACGCCTCAATAACCGGCGCAGATTTGCTGCGTCCGACGCCGTAGGCGCGAAGTTGATTGACTTGTTACGTGTTTTCATAGGCGATAGTCGATAAAGCCCTGCTCGGAGAATCTAGGTGAGTAAATTGGCTGCGATTCACCTCCATTGGGAATAACAGACCATCTATCATCACGGTCTAGTTTCAGATCCTCCCAAGAAATACAAAGCTCCTTTAACTTGGCCTCCCACATTTTTTCTTCTTCAGCGTCATCTAATCCAAGCTCATCCATTTCTAGATCGAAGGATGACGTCGAAGATACTGCCACTAATTTTTCAAATAGTGACTTGTCTTTGAACTTAACTTTGCCGGTAGCCCAAGGAGTCTCATAGCTAAAACTGAGAATTTCCCCTACGGTGATACCGTCTAATTTTAACTCGATTGGTGTTTTCATAGTGACACGTAATGCCCAAAGCACGCACCAATTACCGGAGCTTTGATTTTGTGCGAGCATTTTTCCGCACAAAATTGAAGTGGAGAGTATTTGGTCGCAGTGACTTTGCTTGTTAAATGTTTACTCGACATTGCTTTCAATCCATGAGGAAATATCTGGGTGCTTAGCTTGTGCCGATTTAGTTAATTCTGACGGATTATCGCAAAGTGAGCCTAGATAAGATTTTGCTTTCTTAGACAGAAGATCCCAATCTAATTCGTCTTTATCTTCGTCGTGTGGATCGAGCCAACATCCGTCGTAGAACACTTTGCCAGAAGTGATTTGCATTACAAAATCATGAGCACTATTGGATACAAGAGCTCTTTCGCCTTCAGACCCTAAGAAAACCACTGGCGGTTCACCTTTTAATTCAGGGTAGTACCAAAGGCAAAATAGAGAACCGCAGCCATCTTGACCAAATTGGATGAAATGATGTTCGGTTTCTCTCCATTTCTTACCACCCAACCACATATCTAAGACGTCTGACGTTTCTGAGAATGTCTGCCTATTAGTTTCGAAATCGATAGGCCAACTTATAACTTCTTCGAGCGACATATTATGTAGAAAGTCGATATCCGCTTGTGTTATTTCGCTTAATTCAAATTCCACGCGATACTCCTCTAGACATGTAACGTTTTTGTTGTGTGGCGGTGAAACGTAGTGAGGAACGAGCGAAGTTTAACCGTCCCAGAACCGAAGGTGCGTTCACCAACTCATTGTTATGAGTCACGCAAATGACCATTGCTTTCTATTCCATGAACAAGGTTCAATGCTAAATCATAGCTATCGGTATTTGTTAGTTTTTTCGGATTTTAACTGCAATTTTCAAAGCATCTTTTTTATTCAACTCCATATCTAAGAGGGAGTTTATGTAGTATGGCTTTCCACTCCCTTTAGATATCTTCTTTTGAGTTAGACGTTTTTCAAGTTTAGGCTCTCTATAGCCAAGAACCTTCATATCTTCTCTGGTGCCGCCCCACTTAATTGGGAGTGTCAAAATGTATTTACTTCCGAAGAGTGTATAGTAATTAACAACAATACTACCTCCATCACGGCAGCTATCAATACTCGGCTTTCCTTTCAATATTAAGAACATCTTAGGACTCATAACGCCCGCCTCACTTGCCAGAGGCCAATGGCGCCTTTTTTGCAGCACCACCGCAAAAAAGGTGACAGTGGCCGGAGGTCATGTGCAGGCGCTTGTTATATTTTCTTGATGACATAGCTCTCAGCTTTGTTATATGAAGACTGAAGATGTTTTGGTAAAAAGCTTAGAACAGTATCTTTTAGGAAATTCTTAGCTATATCTAACCCTTGTGAGTCACTGAAAGTCCATGCATCTGCAGCTTCAGTTGTTGCACAATATCGAATAAGTTTCTCAAACAAGGCTCGAACTGATGAAAATGCCTCGTCTTTCTTCATTTTCTCTAAATTGCAGACAATAGCGCTGTTTATATTTAGACTATTTTTATCAGGTGATGGACTTACATCTAATAATAGGAGCTCATTCTCCCCACTATATTTCCAATCCGTTTTCTCTTCAAACTCATCAATTACCGAAACGAAAGCATTATCGCTATATAGCCAGTCAATTCCATCAATTTTAGTTACAGGGGCCAAATCTGGATATTTTTCATCAGGCCAATATGCTCCATAACCACAACAAAATATATTTATGGCTTTATCAGAGCGATGGTGCAGATAGCTTAAAGACTCAAGAATTTCTTTTTTACAGAATTCTGTTTTAGGATTACAAAAAAGCACGGCAACTAAACTGTGTTTTTTTGTTTTATTGTTAATTTCAGCCATAGCTCGCTCAGTTGCAGGCTCGACAGAATCAAAAAACATTATTCTTTTCGGTGTAGAGGTTAAATCTCTATTTACAGACTCTACAATTTTTAAGTAACTTATTGCATCTATCATACTGCGCATACTTCCTTGAAAATATAACAGTTTATTCGTAGGCATGCTCATTAACACACCTAAGCCCTTATTCAAATTCTCAGCCTAATCCATTGTCCAGGTTGTAAAAATTATCGTTATTTTTTTCTTGTCAGGATATAAAAGCGCAGGCACGCTTTTACCCTGAGTCGCTCTTTACATTTTGCGCGTTATCACTTTTCGCAGAATTTTAAGCGATTGATTTTCTTCCATTCATTCTGGGCCGAAGGCGTTAATCCGCGCATGCGCGTTTTGCTACCGGAGCGTAAACGCACATCAGATTGCGCAAACAGTAAAATATACTGGTTGTTTGTATATTATTTTGCTTCGATGATTTCAGCGTTTTTCCGGCAGTGAAAATCGTTCAGGTGGTGCTTGTACTCCAGACACGCTGCCGCCCGTCCTTATATACGCAGGGCAGGAATCGCGTGGTTTTATCATTCGGGATTGTAAGCGGGGAGGGCGTGTGTCCGGACGGTGTGTTCGTACGATATGGCGGCATCCCTGCTGTGGTTTTAGAGTACTGAAATTCGGGGTTGGGTTCAATAATTGATAAAAATGGTTACAAGTGGCGAATGACGACAGGTATTGCTTTGGCTCTTCTTGATAATGACGGTTGTGATCTGGTGGGCAGTGCCCACCCTACATATCAATATGAACGCATGGCAGCTTCCGTCGCGGAAAAGATCCGCTGCCACAGTACATTGCTTATTTCGAAATGTGGCCTCGCGTCATGGTTTGTGCGCCTGCGTTGGGCTAAAGACGCTTATATCACTGTGCGAAGTTTCTTTTCAGAAAATACCCTGTCTGCCCTGGAAAGCTGCGTGTTGTTCATTTTGAAGCGCGGTTTCGCGTTATGGTTTTATGCGCCTGCAGGACGCCGGTTTGGATAATACTGCGCCGGTACGTTCCGGCAGGATGCCGGGCGAGCGAATAGGGCCATGGACAATTTTGTCGGGAACAAAATTGAGCAGCCACAGGCTGACCCGAAAGCGAAAGGCAGGATGCCTGAAGTCTCGCCCATTATTCGCGTTACCGAGATCGCAGGATTATTCAGAGCGGATTTAGTCTTGCACAGCGCGAAGCGGGCCGATTGTGTGCTCCTGCACAATCTGCATTTCCGCCATCCATGGCGGTCAGGAGTAAGCGCCCGACCGGCGTGAGGGGTAAGACCCCTCAAAGAGGTCATAGGGCCGGGCCGCAGCCCAAAAAGCCAACCCGCGAAGCGGCTACAACTCAGAACACAACACCTTCCAGCCCCAAAAAAAACGACTGCCGAAGCAGTCGTCTTATATCTGCCAGGCGGCAGACGCTACTATGCAGAGCGTAGTAGCGAGCCTGTCAGTACCTGACGGCACTCAGCGCATCGGCGGCATGCCACCGCCGAACGGGCCACCGCCGCCGCCCATTGGGCCGCCTGGTCCACCCATACCACCCATGGCACGCATCATTTTGCGCATGCCGCCTTTGGCGGTGACTTTTTTCATCATTTTCTGCATTTGTGAATGCTGCTTCAGTACGCGGTTAACGTCCTGAATCTGGGTACCGGAACCGGCGGCAATACGTTTTTTACGCGAGCCGTTAATTTTGTCCGGGAAGTGACGTTCTTCACGGGTCATGGAATAGATGATCGATTCCATTTGCTTGAAGTTTTTCTCCGCCGCATCGGTCTGTTTTGCCATCTGCGACATATTGCCCATGCCCGGCAATTTATCCAGCATGGAGGTCAGGCCGCCCATATTTTTCATCTGCTGAATCTGGTCGAGGAAATCCTCTAAATCAAAGCCTTTACCGGTTTTGATCTTTTTCGCCAGTTTTTCGGCTTTCTGTTTGTCGATGGTGCGCTCGGCTTCTTCCACCAGGGTGAGGATGTCACCCAGGTCAAGAATACGGGAGGCAACACGATCCGGATGGAAAGGCTCCAGCGCATCGGTCTTCTCGCCCATACCCATAAACTTGATCGGCTTACCGGTAATATGTCGCACCGACAGCGCGGCACCACCACGGGCATCGCCGTCGGCCTTGGTCAGAATCACACCGGTTAACGGCAGTGCTTCGTTAAAGGCTTTGGCCGTGTTGGCCGCATCCTGACCGGTCATGGCGTCAACCACGAACAGAGTTTCAATCGGGTTAATACCGGCGTGCAGCTCTTTGATCTCGGCCATCATCTCGTCGTCGACGGCGAGACGACCGGCGGTATCCACCAGCAGCACATCGGCGTGCGCACGCTTGGCCGCCTCAATCGCGCCCAGTGCAATCGCCAGTGGCTTCTGATCCGGTGATGACGGATGGAACAACGCGCCGACATCGTTGGCCAGCGTTTCCAACTGTTTGATCGCCGCTGGACGATAAACGTCAGCGGAAACCACCATCACCTTTTTCTTTTCACGCTCAGCGAGGAACTTAGCCAGCTTGCCCACTGTGGTGGTTTTACCGGCACCCTGCAGACCCGCCATCAGCACAATGGCCGGTGGTTGAGTAGACAGATTCAGCTTTTCGTTGGCATCGCCCATGACCTTTTGTAATTCGTCATGAACAATTTTCAGGAACACCTGGCCCGGATTCAGACTCTTAAGCACTTCGGTGCCGATGGCGCGCTCTTTTACCTGTTCGGTAAAGGCTTTCACCACGGGCAGCGCTACGTCGGCCTCCAGCAGCGCCATACGTACTTCACGTACGGTGCTTTTAATATTTTCTTCTGTCAGCTTGGCCTGGCCGGTAATGCTTTTAAGGGCATTCCCCAGGCGGTCGGTAAGGCTCTCAAACATCGCGATGACTCGTACCCAGATACAAAACAGCCGGCAGTATACCCCGGCAAAGCGCAGGCCCCAAACTCCGTACCCATCCTTACAGCTTCACTCTGCCTGCAACAGCAACACAGCGCTCTTTTACCCGTTTGCGGCATGTGCGAAACTGCCGCCCTCTGAAGAGGATTTTTCATGTCAGGATTAGTATTGGCGCTGCCCGCCGCCGGGTTTTATCTGTTTGCCGCATGGCGCCAGTGGCAGACCGTCAGCGGACGCAAGCCCGCCAACCGCATGCCGGTGCTGATGAGCACCATGATCGCTGCCCTGCTGCACCTGGGCTATATCGGCATGGATATGCTGGGACGCGAGCACATTAACTTTGCCATGTTCGAAGTTGGCTCTCTGATCAGCTGGGTCATTACCCTGCTGTTGCTGTTCTCCGGCTGGAAAAAACCGGTCGACAACCTGTTTATCGGCCTGCTGCCTATGGCTGCCGTCATTTTGCTGTGCGCCGCCGTTTCGGCTCAGCAGATGCCACTGGAACACCTGAGCTACGGTCTGGCCTGGCATATTCTGCTGTCGATTCTGGCCTATGCCGTCTTTACCATTGCCGCCGTGCAGTCGGTACTGCTGTATCTGCAGGATCTGGCGCTGAAGAAACATCAGACCCGGGGGTTGGTGCAGGCGCTGCCGCCGCTGCAGACCATGGATCTGCTGCTGTTTGAAATGGTCTGGCTGGGCATGATCCTGCTGACCGCCGCCTTTGCCATTGGCTGGCCTTTTGTGTTCGATCTGAAAGCCCAGCATCTGCTGCACAAAGTGGTGTTCGCCAGCCTGGGCTGGGTTGTGTTCGCCATATTACTGGTCGGCCGCTACCGTTTTGGCTGGCGTGGCGTGATTGCCAGCCGCTGGACGCTGATTGGTACCGGTTTTCTGGTGCTGTCGTATTTCGGCACCAAGTTTGTGCTGGAAGTGATACTGCAGCGCTGATTCCTTCACCTTCTGCGCCAACAAGCCTGTTGGTGCAGTTGACAGCCAAACATCCGCCTCTATGATGGCGGGATCTTAATGTTAAAAGGATCCCGTCTTGAGTGACGTTCCCTTAAGTGTGCTATTCGGCATACTGGTTCTGTTAATCATCTTATCTGGATTTTTCTCTAGTTCCGAAACCGGCATGATGTCGCTTAACCGTTACCGGTTACGGCATATGGCCAAAAGTAAGCATAAGGGGGCGATGCGCGCCACCAAACTGCTGGAAAAACCCGATCGTCTGATCGGTACCATTCTTACCGGTAATAACCTGGTTAACTTTGCCGCCGCCGCCCTGGCGACCATCATCAGCCAACGCCTGTGGCCGGATAATCCCGATCTCGCCGTTTTTGTTAACACTATTCTGTTTACTCTGGTGGTGCTGATCTTTGCTGAGCTGACGCCCAAAACACTGGCCGCCATTGCGCCGGAAAAAATTGCCTTTCCGGCCTCGCGCGCACTGCTCGGCATCCAATGGTTCCTGCAACCCTTTGTCTGGTTTGTAAATACCATCGCCAATGCTTTGCTGCGCCTGGTGCGGGTGGATGTTAACAACACCACGCCGGATAACCTGAGCACCGAAGAGCTGCGCACCATTGTGCGCGAAGCCGGCTCCATGATTCCCAAGCGCCACCAGCACATGCTGATCAGTATTCTTGATCTGGAGAAGATGACGGTAAACGACATCATGGTGCCGCGTACCGAGCTGGTTGGTATCGATCTCAATGACGATCTTGAGACGGTATTGGAGCAGCTGCGTACCACCCAGCATACCCGCTTGCCGGTGTATCGCGGTGATATCAATAATGTGGTCGGCATTCTGCACACGCGTAATATCAGCCGCTTTTTAACCTCTGGTGAATTTCTTAAAGAAGATCTGGAAAAAATCTGCCGCGAGCCCTACTTCATCCCGGAAAGTACGCCGCTGCATACCCAGCTGTTTAACTTCCAGAAGAACAAGCGCCGCATCGCCCTGGTGGTGGATGAATACGGTGATGTGCAGGGCATCTGTACACTGGAAGATATTCTCGAAGAAATTGTCGGCGAATTTACCACCGACGTTGTGTCTGCCGCCTCACCGGATGTGCATCCGCAGGAAGACGGCAGCTACATTGTCGATGGTGCCGCTTACGTGCGCGATGTAAACAAGGCACTGAAGTGGGATCTGCCGACCGACGGTCCGAAAACCATCAGCGGTCTGATTGTTGAAATTCTCGAACACATTCCCGATGCGCCGGTCTGCCTGCGTATTGGTTATTACCGTGTAGAAATTCTGCAGATTAAAGACAACACCATCCGCGCTGCCAAAATCACCACCGACCGCAAAATCAAACTGCCGGATTAATGCATCATGGCTGACGGCCATGCCGTCAGCCCGCTTTCCGTTGCCGTTCTCTGCTTTAAAACCTCATCCATACCTTTGCTCAGCGGTTCTGTCGCACACATGGGCCTTTCAGCTCGGCAGTAGCAGCCACCCAAACACTCTGTTGCAAAAAACAAGGTTCTCATTAACTTCACAGAATATACGAAACGTATATACTTCGTGTAATTCAACCGGGAGCCTGCTGATGGGTATTGTTAAAATTTCAGACGATCTGCACGAAGAAATCCGTGACGCCAGCGCGTCGATGTCGCGCTCGATTAATGCCCAGGCCGAGTACTGGATCAAAATTGGCATGCTCGCCGAGTTCTATCCCGATCTGACCTACCCGCAGTTAACCCGCAAGCTCTTAAGCTGCAAAGAACTGCCATTAAAGGAGTTGCTGCAAGATGCTGGTTAAAATCAAAACCCCGGAAGAACTGACGCTGATGCGTGAATCCGGCCGTTTGCTGGCACAGGTATTTGCCATGCTCGATGACTACGTAAAAGCTGGCATCAGCACCATGGATATCAACAACCGGGTGGAAGAGTTTATCGTCAACGATCTGCAGGCGCGCCCGGCCAGTAAAGGCCAGTACGATTTTCCCTATGTACTGAACCCATCGGTGAATCACGTGGTTTGCCATGGCATGCCCAAGGCCAGCCAACTGTTACGCAACGGCGATATTATTAACCTCGACATTACCCTGGAAAAAAATGGCTTTATTGCAGATTCCAGTAAGATGTACTGCGTTGGCCAGATTAATCCTCAGGCCCGGCGTTTGGTCGATACCACCTACCAGGCCATGTGGGCCGGTATTCGTCAGGTACGTCCCGGTGCCCGTTTGGGCGACATTGGTCAGGCTGTGCAACAGGCCGCCGAGCGCGCCGGTTTCAGCGTGGTACGGGAATACACCGGCCATGGTATTGGTCGCGAAATGCACGAAGAACCTCAGGTGCTGCACTACGGCAAAGCCGGCAGCGGTATGGTGCTGAAAGAAGGAATGACCTTCACCATCGAACCCATGATCAATCAGGGCGATCACCGCGTGAAGCACATGAAAGACGGCTGGACCGTCATCACCCGTGACAAAAAATTGTCGGCCCAGTGGGAACACACCATTGCGGTTACGGCGACAGGTTATGAAGTACTTACTTTGCGGGAAGAAGAAAAAAACGCAGCGGTTTAACCGCTGCCGCTAACTGACGCGGATCATGCTAAGCCACTGTTTTGCCCTTTATTCAACCTGCGGGCATGCTATATTGCGCCACTGACATCCTTGCCAGTTTTTGGAGCAAACATGCGTCGTATCACCCGCGAAGAGTACCCCATCGACACCCTGCAACGCATTGTTAATGGCGTCACCTTCTTCAAGGATCTGATTCACAGTGACCCGACTCAGTTTGAGCTGCTGATGAGCGTGACTCAGTTTGTCACCGCCGATCAGGACGAGATTATTCTGCACCACGGCGATGATGCCAACGTGCTGTATTTTTTACTCAAAGGTCAGCTTGCGGTACTGGCTGATGATGACAGTGGTGATGTGATTAACGAGATTAACGCCGGCGAAATGTTCGGCGTTATGGCCATGGTGCTCAATTTCAAACGTTCGGCATCGATTAAAGTGAATGGGCGTACGGCACTGCTGGCGGGCATTGATTACCAGCATTTTAATGATCTCGACGATTTCACCCTGTTTACCCTGCGCACCAAAATCAGTTTTTTCCGAATGCTGACCAACAATATCCGCTGGAATCTGGAGCGCAATAAAATGCAGCTGCCTGATCACCCGCTGGTCAGCAAAGTACGCACCCTGCCGCTGTATACCGGCGAGAAAAACACACTGGAAGAACTGCACGCCCTGCACCATCAGGCCCATGCATTGTCTGAATTGCTGTGCGAATGGAATGATGCCATGAATGACGGTGGTGAGTGGCAGGAATACTGAATAACAAGGCCAGACAACAGAACGGACAGCACTGATCGAACAGCACGATATTCTGTCTGGCCACGCCGATGTACCGGCCTCCGCTCACCACAGCGCAAACAGCAACAGTCTGATCCGCCAGCGCAGAAAATCAGTCAGGCCGCACCATCACTGCACCGGCCTGCTCTCTCCTGCCAAAGTCTGAACGCGGGAACAAAAAAGCACTTTGCAGCATTCTTTCACAGTCCTACAATGCCGTGCTTTTCCGACCCATGTCTTTCCCTTCCGGATACTCCGTCCGGGCGACAACGAGGTTAACCGATGCCCGATTTTTTGCCCTACCTGCTGATCGCTATGGCCTTTCTTGGCCTGCTTGCCGTTGTACTTGAAGAAGTTATCCACGTAAACAAAGCCCAGGTTGTGTTGTTTTTAGGCGCACTGTCCTGGGTACTGTTGTTTGCGTTTTCCTCAGACAGCCATACCCATGCACTGGTCCAGGAAGGATTGCAGGAAAATATCGGAGAAATTGCCAGCCTTTGGTTATTCCTGCTGGCCGCGATGACCTTTGTTGCTTACCTCAACAAAAAAGGTCTGATTGAAAGTCTGATTTATCGCTTTCTGCCCAAGCAGGTGTCCGAGCGCAAGCTGCTGATTATGGCCGGTTTGTTCAGTTTTGTGTTCTCATCCCTGGCGGACAACATTACGGCAACGTTAATTTCGGTGGCGTTGATTTTATCGCTGAATTTATCCGCCGCCAAAACCCTGCGTTTTGCCACCGTGGTGGTGTTTGCAGTGAACTCCGGCGGTGTTGCCATGATTACCGGCGACGTCACCACGCTGATGATTTTCCTGGCCGGTAAAGTCAGTATTACCAATCTGCTGCTGCTGTCGTTACCCGCGCTGACGGCGGTGTTATTGCTGGCCACCATGTTGTCCTGGTCCTTACGCGATACTGCCGTGATTCAGCACAAAGAAAACGATCTGGCTAACGTGGATCTGGCCATCGCCGGAATTTTTATTCTCACCATTTTGGCCACCATCGCCGGTAATGTGATGTTTGATATTCCGCCGGTGCTGAGCTTTCTGACCGGTTTGTCCGTGATGTTTCTGGTCGCCCGTGCCTATGGTGAAGACACAGAAAACCATCCGATCCTTAACTATATCCGCCAGATTGAATTCGACACGCTGCTGTTCTTCCTCGGCATTCTGTTGATTGTCGGCTCGCTGAAAGAAATTCACGCCCTCGATAGCTTTGTTGCGTTGTACCAGCATATGCCGGCCTGGGCGGCCAATTATCTGATGGGTTTGCTGTCTGCGGTGATTGATAACGTTCCATTAACCGCCGCACTGCTGAAGGCCGATGTCACCATGAGTTTGCAAGAGTGGATGGCACTGACCTATGCCGTCGGCGTCGGCGGTTCGTTGCTGATCATTGGTTCCGCCGCGGGTATCGTGGCCATGAGTAAAATCGATGAATTAACCTTTGGTAGCTACCTGAAATTCTTCGTTGCCCTGATCATTGCCTACAGCGTCGGCTACGGCAGCGTACTGTTACTGGGTCATTACTTGCTCTGATTCGCTGCGGCGGTCTGCTGCAAACAACGACAGACCGCGAAGCCATAAAAAAAACGACGCCCGGAATCATCCGGGCGTCGTTTTTTTTATGCTCGCCACCACCAGAAAATCTCAGCGATATTGGGCGTAGCGTAGTCTCAGCGGCTCAATAATATCCTGATGTTGTTCGATCCAGTCGCGCATAACCGCTGGTGCTCTGTCGACCCCCGGCCAGGGAACCGGATACTGAAACGGCTGAAACAGCGGCGAAAACAACGCGCAGGCGGTAAGGTCTGCGCGGGTAAAATGTTCGCCCACCAAAAAATGTGATTGGCTGTATGCCAATCGCAAATCCGTCAGGATGCTTTCCATCCGTTGCTGGGCTTTATCGGCATTATCCGGAGTGATTTTCATCCAGCGGCGCATGGTTTTTTCCAGTGTCGGAAAAACAGAGCGCAACAGCCAGCGATAAAAAAACGGTTTACGGGCACCAAGCAGAGGAATAACCAGAGCAGGATTCTGCAGCAGGTAGTGATAACTCCAGAGGCGCACATCCGGTCCGGCTTCGGCATCCAGACGCCGCTCCCATTCCAGTGTCTGAGCGCGTAATTCGGGGTTTTTCGGCAGCAGAGGTTTTTGCGGAAACGCCTGGTCGAGATAATCCAGAATGGCCGATGAACCGTGCACAATATGTTTGCCATGTTTCAGCACAGGCACCGACGTCTGACCACTGAGCTTTTTAATCAACGCAAGATGACGACCCGGCAAAAGATTCACCGTTTTATAACGGATGCCTTTGTAGTCCAGCGCCCAGCGGATTTTTTCACAGTAGTGAGAGATCGGGAATTGATACAGCGTAATACGCATCACAAAACCTCTTTATATTTTTTATGGGCGAACTTTAACAGGCCTTGTTGTTTTTAAAAAGCAGCCGCCAGATTTTAGTACTGGCGATCCATAATGAGAAAGGGTCGGTGTTGAAAATGAAAAAACGGTAAAAGCCAACCCTCAGATAGCGGAGGAAAATACTGAAGGACTGGCAACAGCCGGGGTATCAGGGCAGTTTAAGTTCCAGCTCCAGCTCTGCACCAAGGATGGTTTCATTCAGCGGTTTGGTTTTTGCCTCTTCCGAATCATCCAGGTGCAGACGTCCGGACCAGTGCACAACGGAGTCGCTCGGTTGCTTGCCAAAGACATTGGGAAAAGCGTCGCTGTTACCATAGCTGTGATCATCCCACTCCATCTCCGGCAGTTTAAGATTCAACCGAATCGGTTGCTCGGTAACCTCCGGCGTACGGTTGTCGTCAACGGTTTGTTCCGCCACGTTATCCGCGCTTTGCCGGGTATCGTCGGCCGCCGTCGAAAGATCAGAGCCCGCATTCAATATAGGCAGCGCGTTTTTACTGCCACGCAAAATACGGTTGTCAGTTTCATTGAGTGTGACCAGCACCAACGCTGCAGCCAATGTCGCAAACACAATCGGATAACGCATAAAGGGTAAAAACCGCTCCTGCTAACAAGACTTCAGAACAATCAACCGGAACCGGCGATTAATAATCAGTAAACCACAATGTCCGGCGGATAACGCTCGACGGGTCCGCAAAATAGCGCCGGAGCAAACATCTGAACAGCGTCAAACAAGCCATTTTACTTATCCAAGGGCGCTGATATCGGAGCGGCGAAGCGCCGGTTTCAACACCCGGACGGTAAAACCAGAATATCGGGTCAGAGGATTAAGAGTCGCAGGAGACTAAAAAATTCCCGTCCATTGCAGGAAAACCTGATTCTCCGGCGTTGCCTGCGCGACAGGCGATGCGCCTTCTCCCACATACAGTCCGACCAGAGCGCAGAGTTCCCCCTCCTGCAGCAGCACCGGCCAGCACTCGCGCAGCCATGGCGGCACACCCGCTTCCTGCCACAAGTGCTTGAGTGTTTTGCGCGGTCGCCCGGCGGTTTTCAGTGTTTTACCGCGACAGGCCGCAGCTGGCACTAACTGATAAATGCCCGGACGTACTGCCACGGAACGCTGCCTGTGTGCAGGCGCGACGCTGGCGATTTCCGCACCGGCCCAGGGCAACCTCACATCCGCCTGTAGCAAAGTCTCACGGGGCTCGGCCATCATTCCGGGCAGCATGGCCTCTGCCGCTTTTACGCCGGCGCTCACCAGATACAACGCCTGCTGAAAGCGGCGCAGTGTAAAGCGCCCGATCTGCAATTGTGGCTGACGGTCTGCGGCGGCCTGTATTACTTCCTGTTCGATACGGCGGAGAACATCAGCCCCCACATTGCCCGCAGCGCCAATACCGCAGCGGGACAGCCAACCCCGTAACAGGTAAGGACGATGATGCGCAGGAGCGGCAGTTAAGGCCGGCACCGAACAGGCAAGATTGGCGGTCAGCGGCCAGTGACAAGGCCGCAGGCAAGATTCCAGAGCGGGTTCCAGCAACTCTTGTAGCAATTGATGGTCCTGCTGCAATTGCTTAATGGAGCGCTGTAATACCGTTTCTTTTCCTGGTAAATGGGCGAACAATTGCGGCAGCAATGTGTTGCGCCACAGATTACGCTCAAAGCGCGGATCGCGGTTCGACTCATCCTCGATCCAATCGAGTTGATGCTCAGCGGCGTACGCTTCCAGCGCGGCGCGATGGCAAGCTAACAACGGTCGCAACAGCACAATACCGGAACCCGGAGTGAGCTCACGCTGCGCGGCCATCGCCGCCAGTCCGGTTAAGCCACTGCCGCGCAATAAACGCATAAAGAAGGTTTCGGCCTGATCATCAGCATGGTGCGCCAATAATAAAGTATCACCCGGCTGACAGTATTGATTGAACACCGCATAACGCGCCTCGCGCGCGGCCTGCTCAACCCCGTCGCCACGATTGTTCACCGCCACCCGCTCGCAGATAAAGGGAATATCCCACTGCGCACATTGCCCGGCACAGTGCTGCGCCCAGGAATCGGCGTTGGCTGACAGGCCGTGATGCACATGCAGCGCGATCAACCGCGATGGAGCCAGCCCCTGCTCAACGGTCAACTGCCGCAGCAAATGCAGTAAGACGCTGGAATCCAGACCACCACTGTAAGCAACCACAATATTGCCGCTACGCGCTAACAACGGCGAGATTGCCTGAGTCAGAATGTTCAGCAGTGCATGAGGCATAAAGCGCGTTTCTGTAGGTAAAGCAGGGATTGTAGGGAGGCGCCCCCGGCCTGACCAGCCCGAAATCAATCACTCTGGCCTTTCGTTGCGCCAATGCCGCCGGACGACTAGGCTTAATCATTGATAAAAATAGCAAGGTCAGGCCGATGGAAGCAGAATCAAACCATTGTGAACGCTCACTGTGCAGTACCTGTGCCGATGCCAACAGCCTGGATTTTGACTTTACGATGGCATTTCAGCCCATCATTCATTGCAAAACCCAGAGTGTATTTGGCTACGAGGCATTGGTACGCGGTCTGAACAATGAATCCGCCTACTCTGTTATTTCCAGGGTCAACGACGATAACCGCTATGTCTTTGATCAGCTGTGCCGCATTAAAGCGATCGCTCTGGCGGCCAGACTCGGTATTGACTCCATACTGAGCATTAACTTTCTGCCCAATGCCATTTATCAACCCGAACGCTGTATCCGCACCACGCTGGAGGCGGCAAAACAGTACAATTTTCCAACCGAAAAAATCATGTTTGAATTTACCGAAGTCGAAAAAATTTCAGACAGCGAGCACATCAAACGCATTGTTCAGTATTACCATAAACTGGGGTTTAAAACGGCAACTGATGATTTTGGATCAGGCTATTCCGGTCTGAATTTATTAGCGGATTTTCAGACCGATATCGTCAAACTGGATATGGAATTAATTCGCAATATCCACAACAACCAGACTCGGCAAACCATTGTCCGCCACTGCCTGAACATGTTTAACGACCTGAACATTACCGCCCTCGCTGAAGGCATTGAAACGCCGGAGGAATATCATTGGCTGCGCGATGCCGGTATTGAATTAATGCAGGGCTATCTGTTTGCCCGTCCCGGCTTTGAAAGCCTGCCTCAGGTCAGTTTTGTCGACTGAAAACCAACCATCCGCAAGCATTAAAAACACGTATCAGGCAAACAGTAATTCCACCGCATCGTCGCCATAGGCATAACGCAGTTCCTGCAATTGCTCATCGCTGGGATTAATACGCCAGCTGTCATCCAGCTGAATATCGCAACGAGCCACCGAATTATGAAAATCCAATACCACCGGGCAGCCATTGTCCATGCGTTGCAGCAGGCGTTTTAAATCGTTGCAGAATTCGTCTTCCGAGCGTTCGCCATCAACGCGGATACGCAGTGCTTTAGCAAATGTCAGACGCGCCTGGCTGATTTCCATGGCGGCTCGTCCGGTCGCTTTTAAACCACCGGAATAATCGTCGTGGGATACCAGGGCTTCAACCACCAGAACGCGGTCTTTGGCGACCACTTCGCGCACCTGTTCGTAAACATCGGAAAACAACGCAACCTCAACCCGGCCGGAACGGTCATCCAGAGTTACAAAACACATGTTATCACCGCGTTTATTTTTCATAACGCGCATATCCACCACCAGACCGGCCAGTTTCTGCGGCGCTTTGGCCTCCTGCAGGTGCGACAATTTATTCGGCACCAGCTTACGCACTTCCTGTTCGTATTCATCAAACGGATGGCCGGTAACAAATAGCCCCAGCGTATCTTTTTCGCCCTGCAAACGCTCTTTTAACGACCAGTCACGTAGATGACGATAACGCTCGTACGGGTCGGCTCCGACGGCTTCTTCTTCCTGTACTTCGCCGAATAAATCCATCATACCCGCGGCTTCATTGGCGGCAGTCTGACCGGCACTTTTAATCGCATCTTCGAGATTGGCCATTAATACCGAGCGCGGTGCGGTACTTTCCAGCCGATCAAACGCACCACAGCGCACTAACGCTTCGAGTACGCGTTTATTCAGTCTTTTACCGTCTACACGCTGACAAAAATCGAATAAATCTATAAACGGCCCTTCGCTGCGGGCGGCAATAATTGCGGCAATCGGGCCTTCGCCCACGCCTTTTACTGCGCCTAAACCGTAAACGATGGCGCCTTCGTCATTCACGGTGAAACCAAACTGGCTCTGGTTAACATCCGGCAGCACCAGCTCCAGTTCCATCTCACGGCATTCTTCGATAAAGGTCACCACTTTATCGGTATTCTGCATGTCGGAGGTCAGAACGGCGGCCATAAACGGCGCCGGATAATGCTGCTTTAACCACAGCGTCTGATACGACACCACGGCGTATGCCGCGGAGTGCGATTTGTTAAAACCGTAACCGGCGAATTTTTCCACCAGGTCGAAAATTTTCATCGCCAGATCAGGATCAACGCCCTGCGACACCGCCCCATCGCGGAAGGTATCGCGCTGCTTGGCCATTTCTTCCGGTTTTTTCTTACCCATAGCACGACGCAGCATATCTGCACCGCCCAGGGTATAACCGGCCAGAATCTGGGCAATCTGCATGACCTGTTCCTGATACACGATAACGCCGTAGGTTGGCTCCAGCGTTTCTTTCAGGGTTTCATGTTCAAAATCTGGGTGTGGATAAGCGACTTTAGCGCGGCCGTGTTTACGGTTAATAAAGTCGTCCACCATGCCCGACTCCAGCGGCCCCGGACGAAACAGGGCCACCAGCGCAATCATGTCTTCGATATTATCCGGTTGCAGGCGGCGGATCAGATCTTTCATACCGCGTGATTCCAGCTGGAATACCGCGGTGGTCTGGGCGGCTTTTAATAATTTGTAAGACGGCTCATCGTCGAGTGGAATCTGGCTGATATCGATGGCGGGCAGATTTTCTTTGGCGCGCTTACTGTTAATGGTTTTCAGCGCCCAGTCGATAATGGTCAGGGTGCGCAGACCGAGGAAGTCGAACTTCACCAGTCCCGCTTCTTCCACATCGTTTTTATCGAATTGCGTCACCAGACCGGTGCCGTCCGGCTCGCAGGCGGTGGCCGAAAAGTCGGTTAATTTGGTTGGCGCAATCACCACACCACCGGCGTGTTTACCGGTCTGGCGGGCAATACCTTCGAGCTTGAGCGCCATTTCCCAGATTTCCTGGGCTTCTTCGTCTTCGTCGAGGAATTCTTTTAACAGGGCTTCAGACGCCAGCGCTTTTTCCAGCGTCATGCCCGGATCGCCGGGAATTAATTTAGACAGTTTATCCGCCAGACCGAACGACTTCCCCTGCGCCCGCGCCACATCGCGTACCACCGCTTTCGCCGCCATGGTGCCGAAGGTCACAATCTGCGATACCGCTTCGCGGCCATAGGTGTCGGCTACGTAAGCAATGACCTGCTCACGGTTTTCCATACAGAAGTCGATATCGAAATCGGGCATAGATACCCGTTCCGGATTCAGGAATCGTTCGAACAGCAGATCGTATTCCAGTGGATCGAGGTCAGTAATTTTCTGCGCGTAAGCCACCAGCGAGCCGGCACCGGAACCACGCCCCGGCCCGACCGGAATATCGTGGTCTTTAGCCCACTGAATAAAGTCCATTACGATCAGGAAGTAACCGGGGAACCCCATCTGGATAATAATATCCAGCTCAAAGGTCAGACGGTCATCATAGGGTTTGCGCTTTTCAGCGTACTCCGCTGAATCTTTCGGTATGCCAGCCAGCACAACGTCCAGCCGTTCTTCCAGACCGACTTCGGAAATTTTACGGAAAAAGTCTGCTTCGCTCATGCCCTCCGGAATCGGGTAATCCGGCAGGAAGTATTTACCCAGCAACACCTCGACAGAGCAGCGTTTGGCAATTTCCAGCGTATTGTCGATGGCCGATGGAATGTCGTTGAACAGCTCGGCCATTTCTTCCGAGCTGCGGAAATATTGTTGCTCGGTGTATTCTCGCGGACGACGCTTATCTTCCAGCGCATACCCCTGACCAATGGCAACGCGGGTTTCGTGCGCTTCAAAATCTTCGGCCGCTAAAAAGCGCACGTCATTGGTGGCAACCAGCGGCACACCGCAACGCGCTGACATGGCGATACCGGCGCGGATCACCGCTTCTTCACCGGGACGGCCGGTACGCTGCAATTCAAAGTAAAAACGTTCAGGGAAGTGCTGCAGATATTCGCGCACCAGAATTTCGGCATCGGACACTTTGCCTTTAATCACCCGCTGGCCAACATCACCATCACGGCCGCCGGATAAAATAATCAGCCCGGCATTTTTTTCGAACAGCCATTCTTTTTTCACAATGGCTTTGTCGTAATGCTGGTTTTTGGCGTAGGCACGGGAAATCAGTTCGCGCAGGCCCAGGTAACCATCGGGGTTCAGGCACAACGCCGTAATGCGGAACGGCTGGGTGTTGTCATCCGGGTTTTCCAGCCATAAATCAGCGCCCAGTACCGGTTTAACCCCGGCGTCCATGGCGCTTTTGTAGAATTTGACCAGAGCGTACATGTTGGCCTGATCGGTCAGCGCGACCGCCGGCATACCCAGCTCCGCGACTTTACCAATCAGCTTTTTAACGCGGATGGTGCTGTCGTACAGCGAAAATTCGGAGTGAACCCGGAGGTGTACAAAGCCCTGTGACATGAACGGACGCCCTGACCAACAAAAGGGGGCATTGTAACGGATTTTGCGCCCCTTGGATTCAGTTACCCGGCGGATTCAGCGGCTGTTTGCAACGGCGCAGCTTATACCACCTGGTGCAGATCCGGCCCGCCGATTCCCGGGGGGTTGTACGGGGTGGTATCCGGGCTCTGATGCGGATGAGGAGAACCCGGCTCATCGTCACTCCAGATACGGCCGAGATAATCATGAATGGCGTCGTCAATTTTGCCCTGCAGGCCGCTCAGTCCCTGATTGCCGAACAGGCGGTTAAATTCGAACACATAGGGGTAATGCCCGACCATGGCGATATCAAACCCGCCGTGGTCAATACCTAACCCCAGCGCCAGCTTTTCCACCAGCGCACAGGCTTCCGGCGGCAGAATACCCGCTTCAATCTGGCCGCCCTTGGCGACATTGTTATAGAAGCCACGCTCGGCCTGCATACGCCAGTAGCCACCCACAATCTGGTCACCGACCCAGACAATGCGCAGATCACGGTCAATCGGCAGATATTCCTGCGCATAAATGACCGGGGACAGCGCCAGGTAACGCACCCAGTCGGCCTGATTTTCAATCAGAAAAACGCCATCGCCCATGCTGCTTTTCGGAATTTTGGCGACGAAGGGAACGGGTAAAGTATCCCAGACCCGCTCGGCGTTAGCCGGGGTGTTGGCCTCGATTAAGGTCCAGGGCACATGCTGTGGCGCAATGGTCTGGAAACAGCGTGTCATCTCGACCTTATCGTGGCCGATGTAATAACTCGCCGGGCTTGGAAATACCCGTTTCTTTAAGCCATACAACAACGCATTGATCTGCCAATACTGTGGAAACAGAATGCCATCCGCCGCAATCAGCAGATCGAGGTGATGATTCATCAGCTCCGGTTTCAGATAGTGGGCCTGGGGGAAATGAAGCGTGCGATAAGGATCAAAGGAGATCAATTGCATAGATCACACTGGCGCGACCGGGAAGCGTAAGTAAAGGGGCCGAGATACTAGCAATCGCCGCGTTTCTCCTCAGCGAAATTTATTGCTGCTGACGATCAATCTTTCCCAGCGTACGGCATACGGCAGCCACTAGCCGCCGAGTAAGCGCAGAATGTTTTTCGCCTCGCCGTTAGCCTGTGCCTGCACCGCGATCTGAGCCTGCTCACGAATCTGCGCAGCAGCACGTTCGGAAGTGGCCTGGGCAAAATCGGTGTCGCTGATGCGGCTTTGCGCCGCCGCACTGTTCTCTGCACTGACTTTGCTGCGCTCAATGCCCGCTGCAAAACGGTTAGCAACGGCACCCAACTCCGATTGCCGCGAGCTGACCGTCGATAAACTCTCATCGACCACACTCAGCGCCGCCGCCGCACCCTGCTGAGTACTGACATCCAACCCATAGGCACCCTGTTCATCCAGTTGCTGCAGCAGGTTGGCCGCCGTAACGTCAATCTGTTCACCGGCATCCGCACCCACCTGAAAAGTCAGCGTTTTATCACTGCTGAACAGCGTCTGGCCGTTAAAACTCGTGTCTTTGAGAATTTGTTGATTGCTGTCGCCCAGAGCTGTGACTTCTTTTTGCAGTGCCGCCCGATCACTGTCAGCCAACGCACCATTACCCGCCTGTACCGCCAATTCACGCATCCGCTGCAGATTATCGCTGACCTGTGACAACGCTCCCGACGCCACCTGAGTGTAGGAAATGCCATCACCGGCATTGCGCATGGCGACCTGTTCGCCACGGGTCTGACTGTTTAAACCGGTAGCAATCGCCAGCCCCGCCGCATCATCGGCCGCACCGTTAATGCGTTTACCAGAACTGAGCTGTTGCGCCAGCTGGGTTTGTTGGCTGCTGTTTTTTTGCGAATTCAGCGCCGGACCAGTGATCGCCGCGCTGTTATTGATACTGATCGCCATGGAAGTACCTTCAGGAATACCTTGAACGAACGTGATAAATGCTTAACACCATAAGCAGGCAACAATCAGCTTACGCTTGTTCAGCGGAGAACAAAGAGGCGGGCCACAATCCAAAGAGAAAAGCACCTGACTAACCAGCCCGACCGGTCAGGCGTTCAGCCATCGACATGCTGCGGAATACACAAAAGTGACAGGACCGGTATGTATCCGGAGGATAAGCACACCGGCCTTAGTGGCGTTGAAGGAAGCGCGACGAAATATTTTATTCATGGCATAACGCTCTCACCCGTTCTTCTACCGTGGCCAATGTCTCAATAATCCGCTTTACATTCGCTCTGCACTGTAAACCTCTTTATCATCAGTCTGTTAATGACTTTGCTGCGGAAGCTATTGTGTCTGATTTTTTATTGTCCAAGCCTTACCACCCTGACACCTCTGACTCATATAAGCAGAACCTCAGTTCTGGGCAGCGCAGCATACTGGCGCTTATGCTGCTCGCCAGCCTTGTGCTGATGAGCGGCTGCGGTACCGTACTCGCCCGCTCGGACAGCAGCCCGGTTGATGCCCGCTACTATCCGGGTACTCAGGGAAGTCTGCTGTTGCTTGGTCTGGACGGCCATACAGGCGAAGCCAGCGGCGAAATGGTGTTCTGCTGGATGTCTGTTGTTTGCCCGCTGTTCACTCTGGTTACTCTGCCGGTTGATATCACCCTCGATACTCTCCTGCTGCCTTACGATACCCTGAAGCCGGAAAACAGCAGCATGACAGACAAGGCTGAATAAAGTCTCCCTGCCCCTTGCAATAAGGACTGTATATAAATACAGTGCAAACCTTATTCATAACCGAGGGATCACATTATGTTGCATGGTAGCTGCTGCTGCGGAGCCGTAAAATTCACCCTGTCCAGCCCGCCGACCATGATGGGAACCTGCCACTGCACCCGCTGCCGCAAAGTCGGAGCCAGTGCTCTGGTATTTGTTAAGCGCGATGCTTTTCAGCTGACCTCCGGCGCTGATGTAATCAGCACCTACAAACCGGAAGCGCCCTATATGTACAACCGTTGCTTTTGCTCAAAATGCGGTACATCGCTGGGCGAGGTAACCTCCGACAACGAAACCTTTCCGGTATCTGCGAACTGCTTTGACGATGAACTGAATCTCAGTAACAGCTTTCATGAGTTCGTTAAAGAAAAGCCGCACTGGTATAAGATAGGCGATGAAGCAAAACAATTTCAGGAGCATCCGCACAGCTGAAAAAGCCGTGTTATTCTCCGGCATCAGGGTGACGATAAGCGCCGCCCTGTTACCACACAGCAGAAAGAAAATGGATATTCAGAAAGCAACAAGCGCCGATACCGAAACTATCCAGGCATTAATTTCAGCAATCTCCGAGATTGATGTACTGCCCTTATTCAGCGCCGACGGTCAGCGTGAATATAAACAGCGCGTTCTGCCGGATATAGCAACAACCATGGATGAAAGCCGTTTCGTCACACTGAAGGCGCTGAACGCTAATCAACTGGTTGGCTTTGCAGCCCTGCGTGATGGCAATTATCTGACCCACCTGTTCGTGGCGAAACAGACTCAGGGCTGCGGGCTCGGAAAGCAACTGCTGGACGCCCTACTGGCATCCACCAGCGCTAAAGAAATCAGCCTGCGCTCGTCACTGAATGCGGCCGGCTTCTACCGCCGCTATGGTTTTAAAGCAACGGGCGAGGAAGCAGCATTCAATGGCATCCGCTTTATACCCATGACGCTGATACGCGACTGACAAAAAACGTCCATAAAAAACACACAATAAAAAAGGAGCCGAAGCTCCTTTTTTATTCTGCAAAAACCGCCGATTATCAGGTCGGTTTTTTATAGCCTTTACGTAATTGCTTACGCGCTTTTTCAATTTTAATCTTACGTTTGTTATCGGTCCGTTCCACCGCTTCCGCGCGACGTTTACTGCTGTGACGGACTTCTTTTTCTTTGCCGGCGTAAGGGTTTTCACCCTGACGGAATTCCATACGAATTGGTGTACCTTTAATTTCCAGCACCCGGCGGAAGGTGTTGGCAAGGTAGCGTTTGTAGTCTTCCGGCAGTTCTTTGGCCAGATTACCGTGCACCACAATAATCGGCGGGTTAGAGCCACCCTGGTGGGCATAGCGCAGTTTTGGCCGACGGTTGCGCACCACCGGTGGCTGATGGCTGGCGGTGGCGTCTTCCAAAATGCGGGTGAGCATATTGGTCTGCCATTTGGCCATTGAGGAGTTGTAAGCCTGATCTACAGACTCATACAGATTCCCCACACCAGTGCCATGCAGTGCTGAAATAAAATGCATTTCGGCGAAGGTTAAGAAATCAAAACGACGGTCAATTTCGGTTTTTACCCGCTCTTTCGCGTCGGCTTCCATGCCATCCCATTTGTTGATGGCAATCACCAGCGCACGGCCGGAGTTCAGCACGAAGCTGAGCATGTGTAAGTCCTGCTCAACGATACCGGTACGGGCATCGAGCACCAGAATACACACATGGCAATCCTGAATGGCTTGCAGGGTTTTAATGATGGAGAATTTTTCTGCCGCTTCAGAAATATTCTTACGGCGGCGCACACCGGCGGTATCGATCAGGGTGTATTCCTGACCATGACGCTCGTAGGGAATATAAATACTGTCGCGGGTGGTACCGGCTTCATCGAATACCACCACCCGGTCTTCGCCAAGGAAGCGGTTAACCAGCGTCGATTTACCCACGTTAGGGCGGCCAACCACGGCAATTTTGATGCCTTTCACATCGAGCTCTTCGTGTACCGGGGCGTCTTCACCAGCCAGTTCGCGGAAGTAATCGTCATCATCCTGCGGCAGTTCGCCCAGTACGTATTCAATTAACGCGCTGATACCACGGTTGTGTGCGGCCGCAATCGGCAGCGGATCGCCCATGCCCAGCTCGAAGAATTCACCCAGCACCAGATCGGGGTTTTTACCGTCGATTTTGTTGGCCACCAGATAGGCGTCTTTACCGCTGCGGCGCAGATATTCGGCAATCATACGATCGCCGTTGGTAATACCGGCGCCAACATCGACCATAAAGAAAACGATATCGGCGTCTTTAATGGCCTGAAAGCTTTGCGCGGCCATGGCCTCGTCGATGCCCTCTTCCTGGCCGCTGATACCACCGGTATCAATCACGATGAATGGCACATCACCAACCTTGCCCTCACCGTACTTACGGTCACGGGTCAGGCCGGCAATTTCAGCCACCAGCGCATCACGGCTTTTGGTCAGACGGTTAAACAGCGTGGACTTGCCCACGTTGGGACGTCCGACCAGAGCAATCACAGGGACCATGATCAGAAAACCTCATTTAAGAAATAAAACAGGCGTCGCTATACGACGCCCGATAAAAAATATTGGCTGATACAACCGGCTTCAGTCGGACTGAACGCTCAGCAGCAGCAGTTCACCGGCGTTGGTATACACCAACAGACCTTTGTCGGTGGCCACTAACGGACTGCGGATACCCATATCGCGACCACGCAACGCACGCCAGTTGGTGCCTTCGGTCTGATTAGGATAGTTGACGTGCAGCGGTTTAGGGCGCAGCAGTTTGCGTCCCACCAGTTCACCGTCCACCTGATTCATAATATGCAGATAACCTTCACCATCGGCCACTGCCAGCCAGCTGCCATAGGCGCTGGTTTGCCCCAGGTGACGGCCATGCAGCGCTTTCTGCGTCCACACTTTGGCACCGCTGGCCATGTCATAAGACTGCACATGGTCGCTGTCGAGGGTCAGATACAGGTTGCCCAACGCCAGTTCAGGACTGGTGTAGGTTGAACCTTCTTCTTCCCAGCGGGTTTCGCCATTGAGCGACACGGCTGCCAGTTTGCCGTGATAACTGGCGGCATAGATCACGCCGTTATCCCAGATCGGCGCACCATCGACATCCACCAGACGTTCCAGCTCAGAACGGCCATCCGGCGACGCCAGTCGCACGTCCCAGCGCGGAATGCCCAGGGTTTTGTCCAGTGCCACTAGTTTGCCGGTAGCAAAACCGGTAATCACCAGCTGATCCAGCACCAGCGGCGTGCCGGTACCGCGCACGGTCAGTACCGGCATGGCCGTTTCGTAGGACCAGGCCTGTTTGCCATCGGTACGCTCAAAGGCGGTAACACGACCATCAACGGTGTGAACAAACACCCGCTTAGCGTCGGTACCTGCCGGTGCAACAGACTCACTGGTCATGCGTGAACGCCAGATTTCACTGCCGTCGGCACTGTTCAGGCAATGCAGAAAACCGTCACGGGTGGCAACAAACAACTGACCGTTGTCTTGCGCCACACCTGCCGTTACCGGCTGCTCCAGATCCACATTCCACTGTTCGCTGCCATCGGCCAGATCCAGTGCATAGACCTCACCGGAGGTGTCAGCCATAAACACAGTATCGCCGATCACCACCGGGCGCAGGCGGGTATAAGCCGTACCCGCACCGACACCAAGCTGCTTACGCCACTCGATGACGATGTCGGTTTCATCGTTGTAATCCGGCAGCCCTGTCTCGTCGGCAGCATCCGCTGCTTCTGCCTGATTGTCTGGCTGACTGGCACAACCACTCAGCTGCACAGCCAGCAGAGCACTCAACAGGACGAAAACAGGACTCAGGCGCATCAGGCGTCTCCGCTCGCTGCCAGATTATCGATTTTGCGCTGCAATTGTTGGGTGTTCAGACCCAGATTTGCGGCAGCTTCCTGAGCGCGGATGTACGCGGCACGGGCTTCGCTCAGCTCACCTTTACGGAACAGCGCATCGCCTTTGGCTTCTTCAAACTGCGTCGCATAAGCGGCATCCGGCACGGTAGCCACCAGCGCCAGGGCTTCGTCCATTTTTTCCTGTTGAATCAGGATATTGGCCAGACGCGCCTGAGCGGTGTATTTGATCGGGCCTTCCTCAGCGGTGGCGATAACGCCATTCAGCTCGGTGGCGGCGGTATCGAAGTCACCGGCATCCGCGGCAAAACGAGCCAGAAACAGAGCACCGAACTGGCCATAGCTGGTGTTGCCGAAGTCTTTCTTCAGCTGCATCGCCAGAGCTTCCATTTCCGCTTTGGCGGCTTCATCCTGTTGCGCAACCGGCTGTGCGACCTTGTCGACCAGTTGCGAGTAAAGCATGGAAGCGTTTTCAGCCGTTGCCTGCTCATTGGCCTGATAGCTGTTCCAGCCAAACCAGCCACCGGCAACAATCACGATGGTTGCCAGCAGGCTTTTACCGTTCTCTGCCCACCATTTTTTCAGCAGTTCTGCCTGCTCTTCATCCGTACGATATTCAGTCATGCGTCCACTTCCCCAAAAAACGAGTGTTGTGAGTTATTGGTTATTAAAAAGTTTCTTGCGCCAGCCATTCGCCCACGTCGTTCAGTGCCAGCGTCTGCTGCCCACCTTCACCACGCAGGTCTTTCACGGTCACAGTACCGTTGGCGATTTCGTCTTCGCCCAGCAACAGTGCCAGATGCGCGCCGCTCTTGTCGGCTTTTTTCATCTGACTTTTAAAGCTGCCACCACCGCAGTGGGTCTGAATGCGTAACCAGCTGTGTTCATCGCGCAGACGGTCTGCCAGCAACAATGCCACCTGGGCACTGCCCTCGCCCACTGGACAGATGTATACATCAATGGTCTGCAGCACTTCGGCCGGAATCAGTTCCAGCGTTTCCAGCAGTAAAATCAGGCGTTCAACGCCCATGGCAAAACCCACCGCCGGGGTTGGTTTGCCACCCAGCTGCTCGACCAGGCCGTCGTAACGGCCACCGGCACAGACGGTGCCCTGCGAGCCGAGTTGGTCGGTGACCCACTCGAACACGGTTTTACAGTAATAATCGAGGCCGCGCACCAGACGCTGGTTGATTTCGTACTTCACCCCGGCAGCATCGAGGATGCTGCGCAGCAGAGCAAAGTGCTCGCGGCTTTCGTCGTCGAGATAATCGTGCAGCTGTGGCGCATCAGCCAGCAGCGCCTGGGTGTTCTGATCTTTGCTGTCGAGCACGCGCAGCGGGTTGGTTTCCAGACGACGCTGGCTGTCTTCATCCAGCTGGTCTTTGCGCTCGCTCAGGTAAGACACCAGGGCATCGCGGTAATTGGCACGCGCTTCGTTGGAACCCAGAGTGTTCAGCTGCAGGGTAACCGCATTGGTAAGGCCCAGTTGCGCCCACAAGCGTGCGGTCATCAGTATCACTTCGGCGTCAATATCGGCGCTCGCGATACCAAAGGTTTCCACACCAATCTGGTAGAACTGGCGGTAACGGCCTTTCTGCGGACGCTCGTGACGGAACATCGGGCCGGTGTACCAAAGACGCTGCGTCTGGTTGTACAGCAGACCGTGTTCTTCACAGGCGCGCACGCAGCTGGCGGTGCCTTCCGGGCGCAGAGTCAGACTGTCACCGTTGCGGTCGTCAAAGGTGTACATTTCTTTTTCGACAATGTCCGTCACTTCGCCGATTGAGCGCTTAAACAGTGCGGTCTGCTCGACAATCGGCATGCGGATTTCGTCGTAGCCGTACGAAGCCAGCAGCTCTTTCACTGTGCCTTCGAGGTATTGCCATACCGGGCTCTGGGCCGGCAGGATGTCGTTCATGCCACGAATGGCCTGGATTTTAGTTGCCATAATGTCCGTTCTTGTCTGGATCTTCGCTCAGCTGTCGCTGGCGATCAGATTTTTGCGTTCTTCATCGAGACTGGCAGCGCGCTCGCGGATCATGCGCTCAAGGTCGTCTACCAGAGTGTCGTTGGTCAGTTTGCCCGCCGGTTTACCGTCGATGTAGACCAGATTCGGCTGACCACCGGCCAGTCCGATATCGGTTTCTTTCGATTCACCTGGGCCATTCACCACACAGCCAATCACCGCCACGCTCATATCGGTGCGGATATCATCAACGCGCATTTCCAGCTCGTTCATGGTTTTGATCACATCGAAGTTCTGGCGTGAGCAACTTGGGCAGGCAATAAAGTTGATACCACGTGAACGCAGTTTCAGTGATTTGAGCATGTCCCAGCCGACTTTCACTTCTTCAATCGGATCGGCCGCCAGCGATACGCGAATGGTGTCACCGATGCCTTCCCACAGCAGCAGGCCAAGACCAATGGACGATTTAACCGTCCCGCCACGCAGGCCACCGGCTTCGGTGATGCCGAGGTGCAGCGGCTGCTCAATCTGGCTGGCAATCTGTTTGTACGCCGCCACGGTCATAAAGATGTCAGAGGCTTTCAGGCTGAGTTTAAAGTCCGGGAAATTCAGGCGATCGAGAATATCGATATGGCGCATGGCCGATTCCACCAGCGCGGCAGGCGTTGGTTCGCCGTACTTCTTCTGCAGGTCTTTTTCCAGTGATCCGGCATTCACCCCGATACGGATCGGAATGCCGTTATGGCGCGCCGCATCGACCACCGCGCGCACGCGGTCTTCGCGGCCGATATTGCCGGGGTTAATACGCAGACAATCAACCCCTAAATCGGCCACACGCAGGGCGATTTTGTAGTCGAAGTGAATGTCTGCCACCAGCGGAATGGTCACTTCTTTGCGGATTTTGCCAAAGGCTTCCGCCGCGTCCATGGTCGGTACAGAAACGCGCACGATGTCGGCACCGGCATCCTGGGCGCGCTGAATCTGCGCCACCGTGGCGGCCACATCGGTGGTTTCGCTGTTGGTCATGGTCTGAATGGCAATCGGCGCATCGCCGCCGACCGGTACATCACCAACCCAGATTTTGCGGCTTTGACGACGCTTGATGGGATTTTCGAAATGCATACTCATTATTTGGCTCCGGACAGGGAGTCCTGATACAGACGGTATTCAACCGATTCCGGGAAGTTACGCTTCAGATCGGTGGCCAGCGTAATCGCCCGCTGGGTGTTCTGTTGCAGTGTCACCAGTTTGATACCCAGCCACAGGCTGTGGGCGGTCTGACGGGTCTGCTCACGCTGCACCAGACGCTCGAAGCGATCGTAATATTTCAGCGACTCGTCGTAACGCTGCGCTTCAAACAGCAGCGTTGAGATGTTAACCAGTGCATCGACGTTGTAAGGCGCAATGCGCAGCGTCTGGCCGTAACTGTCGATGGCCTGTTCGGTTTTGCCCTGACGGTAAAAATTCAGCGCCAGATCATTGTAAGCGGAGGCACGGTTATCGTAATAACGGTCGTTGGCGGCTTTGTTCAGGTATTCATCGGCATCGTCGTAGCGTTTCAGCTGCGAGTACAGACGACCCAGGTGATGACGCGCCAGTGTGAAGCTGTCGTCGTTGCTCAGGGCTTTGTGGAAATACTCTTCGGCCAGATCCATTTCACCTTCGGTCTGCCATACCAGACCCATGGCATCGTTGGCAGGGGCATGATCCGGGTTAATCGCCAGCGCTTTCTGCAGACGCTGACGCGCCCAGTCCGGACGACCTTTCTGCAGATACCCCAGACCCAGCTGGGTGTAGTTTTCCACCGCCTTTTCCGGCGAGGCTTTTTTGGTAAAGCGGCTTTCGGTTACGGTGACGCAAGACGCCAGCGTCAGACTGAGCAGCACGACCAGCAGGCTGGCTGCGCGCGTGGTGATTGATGTTTTCATGCCCATCCCGGTCATTTATTGGTTGCCCTGTGAAGACTCATCGATCTGCACCGCATTGATATAACGCTCGCTGCGGCGGGTACGGTCCTGAACTTTACCCACCAGCTGACCGCAGGCGGCGTCGATATCATCGCCGCGGGTCGAGCGGATGGTAACAATGTGTCCCTGATTCACCAGATAATCACGGAAGCGGTACACGCGATTATTGCTCGGGCGCTTATAGCCGGAGTTAGGGAACGGGTTAAACGGAATCAGGTTGATCTTACACGGCACCTGTTTCATCAGTTCTGACAGTTCCACCGCGTGTTCCATCTCATCGTTGACGCCTTCCATCATGGTGTATTCGATGGTGGCTTTACGACGATCCGGCAGTTTGGCCAGATAGCGGTTAGTGGCCGCAATCAGCTCTTTAATCGGGTATTTTTTGTTGATGGGTACCAGCTGGTTACGCAACGCATCATTGGGTGCGTGTAATGAGACGGCCAGCGATACATCGGTTACGTCGCCGAGTTTATCCATCATCGGTACGACACCGGAGGTGCTCAGGGTAACACGGCGTTTGGACAGACCGTAGGCATTGTCGTCCATCATCAGGTTCATCGCATCGACCACGTTGTCGAAGTTCAGCAAAGGCTCGCCCATGCCCATCATCACCACATTGGTAATGCGGCGCTCACGGCGCTCGCCCGGCGCATGGAAGCTCATTGCGGCCACATACACCTGACCAATAATTTCCGCCACACTGAGGTCGCGGTTAAACCCCTGTTTGCCGGTGGAGCAGAAACTGCAGTCGAGAGAACAGCCAATCTGCGAGCTCACACACAGCGTACCCCGGTCTTTTTCCGGGATATACACGGTTTCGACGGCGCTGCCGCCATCCATACGCATCACCCATTTACGGGTGCCGTCTTTGGAAATATCTTCGTAAATCACTTCTGGCAGGCGGACTTCACACACCTCGGCCATGCGCGCGCGCAGTGGCTTGCCCATGTTGGTCATGTTGTCGAAGTTGGCTTCGCCATATTGATGAATCCATTTCAGCATTTGCTGAGCACGGAATTTCTTCTCGCCGATATCCGCGAAGAAGGCTTCCATTTTGGCGGGCGATAAGCCCAACAGATTAATTTTTTCTGGTGTATCGGACATCAATTGGTTACCTGAAGGATTGAGATCAGAGGGCATGTCTGCCCTCTGAGTTCCGCTCATTAACGTGAGCAGATTTCGTCGGCAGCGAAGAAGTAAGCGATTTCGCGCTCAGCAGAAGCTGCAGAGTCAGAACCGTGTACAGCGTTGGCATCGATGCTTTCAGCAAAGTCAGCGCGGATAGTACCGGCAGCCGCTTCTTTAGGGTTGGTAGCACCCATCAGGTCACGGTTAGCAGCAATCGCGTTTTCGCCTTCC
Organism: Thalassobium sp.; assembly: GCA_002733205.1. Classification (GTDB taxonomy): domain Bacteria; phylum Pseudomonadota; class Gammaproteobacteria; order Pseudomonadales; family Oceanobacteraceae; genus Venatoribacter; species Venatoribacter pacificus. The sequence continues at coordinate 82,417 of NVUW01000008.1, forward strand.
AGAACCTGAACAACAACAGGACCAGAAGTCATGAAAGATACCAGGTCTTTAAAGAAAGGACGCTCTTTGTGCTCTGCGTAGAAACCGCCCGCTTTTTCGTCATCCAGCTTGATCATTTTAGCGGCAACAACCTGCAGGCCAGCTTTTTCGAAGCGAGTGACGATTTCGCCGATTACATTTTTGGCCACAGCGTCTGGTTTAACGATGGACAGAGTGCGTTCAACAGCCATTTTTAGCTCCCAAGGGTAAATTATTAGGGTTACGGAAAATAAAACCCGCGAATTATACGCACCTTTTCATTAAAGTTGTACGCGTACACGGGTCCGGAGACGGATTATTTGGCCGTCACCGACAGGAAAAGCCAACCTCAGCAATCAGCTGCGCAGCATCTGCACCACGCGCGTCACTTCAGTCAGGGCAAAAGCAATCTCTTCGGCGGTGGTAAAGCGCCCGAGACTGAAACGTAAACCGGCATGGGCCAGCGCATCGCTGCGGCCGATAGCCTTCAAGACATAAGATGGCGCCACGGTGGCCGAGTTACAGGCCGAACCGGAAGACACCGCCACTTTGGCCAGTGAAGCCAACAGGATTTCACCATCCACCCCGTCAAAACTGACGTTCAGATGATTGGCGCTGCGCAGCTGCGCATGACCATTCAGATAAACACCACCCAGCGCCTGCAGCCCGTCCCATAACTGGTCACGCAACTGACGAATGCGGGCTTCATCGGCCGCTTGCTCTTCCTGCACCAGACGGGCCGCTTCGCCCAGTCCGGCCAGCTGATGCGTCGCCAACGTCCCAGAACGCATGCCGCGCTCATGACCACCACCATGAATCTGGGCGGCCAGCATGACCTGCGGCTCGCGTTTAACGTACAACGCACCCACGCCTTTCGGACCATACAGCTTGTGTGCCGACACCGATAACAGATCGACCTGCCAGTCTTTGACGTTCACAGCAACTTTACCCAGCGCTTGAGCGGCATCGACATGCAGATACGCCGGATGATCTTTTAACAATGCGCCGATTGCTGCGATATCAGTGACAGTGCCCAGTTCATTATTAACCGCCATCAGACTGACCAGACAGGTGTCATCTCGCAATGCAGCGCTGACTTGCTGCGGCTGAATCAAACCATCAGCATCGGGAGTCAGATAAGTAACCTCAACCTGCTGCTGAGTCTGCAGCCAGGCACAGACATCGAGTACGGCTTTATGTTCGATCGCCGAGGTAATGATATGCAGCGGCTTATTACCATCCTGCTCACGCAGGGCTTCTACAACCCCCTTCAATGCCAGGTTATTGGATTCGGTGGCACCGGAGGTCCAGACGATTTCACGTGGATCGGCCGCCAACAGATCAGCCAGCTGGCGACGGGCATTTTCCACCACCTGCTCAGCCTGCCAGCCATAACGGTGGGACCGTGACGCCGGGTTACCGAAGGTACCTTCCAGCGTGAGGCAGGAAGCCATAATCTGAGCAACACGCGGATCAACCGGTGTTGTCGCTGCATAATCGAGATAGAGGGATTTCATGGGTCACCGCTGGAAAGTCTGAAACCTGAGGCGGCGCATTGTCCGCGCCACAGTGCTCAGGTCAAGGGGCGCTCAGGTCAAGGGGCGCTCAGATCAAGTGGCTGATGGCTCAGCCGGTCATGTCATCGGTGCTGAGCACCGCATCAATACGATTGCGCACACTGCTGTCCTGACGATCAGCGGTGCTGCGGATCTCTTTACGCTGAATCAGCTGCGCCAGGGTGATGCCATGCAGAAAGGCATGAATCTGATCGCTCAAATCCAGCCACAGGTGGTGCGTCAGGCACTCTTCACCGTCCTGACAATCACCACGGCGATTGCAACGGGTGGCATCCATCGATTCGTTCACCGCATCAACCACGTCGGCGACATTGATCTCATCACTGCCACGACTCAGGCGATAACCACCCCCCGGACCGCGCACACTGGCAACCAAGCCGCCACGGCGTAACTTGGCGAATAGCTGCTCAAGATACGACAGGGAGATGCCCTGACGACCGGAAATATCATTCAGACTGACCGGCCCATTCTGCGCATGGATCGCCAGATCCAGCATGGCCGTTACCGCATAGCGGCCTTTGGTCGTTAAACGCATTGGTTATCCCCCACATAAATCGTGGTGGCATTATGCGTATATCCGACTATTTCAGTCAACTTTAGCCGGCCGCTTTTACACAAAGTCAGGGTCCTGCGGGGTATCAGCGTGATTCCGGTGAACTGACTTCCGCCTGCCCATCACTATCAGCAGCATGCTCACTGACGGCTTCGCTGAGGCTGACGAAAGTCTCCTGCTCCAGCTGTGGCAACGCTTCTGAACAGGTACGGTCGCCCATATCGTGCAGCGCTTTGCACATGGTGTCGATTTTGCGATCAACAGCGTGCATATGATCCATCAGATTATGAATGGATCGGGCAATGGGATCGGGCATTTCATCGGCCATGCCGTAGGCATCAAAGCCGATTTTTTCGGCAATTTTGCGCCGCTGCTCATCTTCAGCCGAATTCGCCTTACGCACGATACGTCCGGGAATACCTACCACTGTGGCGCCGGCCGGCACCTCTTTGGTAACCACCGCATTGGAGCCGATGCGGGCATTCTCACCAACATTGATTGGCCCCAACACTTTCGCCCCGGCACCGACTACGACACCATTTTCCAGCGTCGGATGGCGCTTGCCTTTATTCCAGGTCGTACCGCCGAGAGTAACACCATGATACAGGGTGCAGTCGTCACCGATTTCAGCGGTCTCACCGATCACCACCCCCATACCGTGATCAATAAAGAAACGACGACCGATAGTGGCCCCCGGATGAATCTCAATACCGGTCATCCAGCGACTGAAAGTCGACAGCATACGCGCCAGCCATTTAAATCCTTTACGCCACAGCCAGTTAGCCAAGCGGTAATGCAGCAAAGCATGCAGCCCCGGATAGGTGGTGATCACCTCAAAGGTGTTACGTGCCGCCGGATCGCGCTCGAATACACTGGCAATGTCTTCACGCAATTGTCTGATCACTCAGAATCCCCTTGTGTCTTATGGCCGTCAGCACCCTGACGCTGTACTGCCGCCAGAATGCCCCGCAAAATATTCACTTCTGTTTTGTCCGGTGCGGCGCGCTGATACAGGCGGCGCATACGGGACATCAGGTGCTTGGGAGTATCGGGGTCAAGAAAGCCGATATCAATCAACACCGTTTCCATATGGCGGAACAGTCCGTCCAGCTCGCCCTGGGTTGCCAGCGGGTAATCCCACGGCACGCCCCACGCCCCGGCTTCGTCTTCCTGCTCGGCTTGCGCACGGAAATCATCTGTGACCAACGCCAGACGCATCTCGTAACACAGCACCTGTATCGCCTGAGCAACATTGAGCGAAGAGAAGTTCTCTTCGGTAGGAATGTGTACGTGCGCGGTACACAGATGCAGCTCTTCGTTGGTCAGACCGCGGGACTCGCGACCAAACACCAGCGCCACTTCGTTACCGGCGGGAATCATTTCCGCGGCTTTCGCGGCCGACTGACGCGGCGACATCAAAGGCCAGGGAATATGACGGCTGCGCGCACTGGTGCCAATCACCAGACCACAGTCGGCAATAGCCTCTTCCAGTGTCGGAACGATAACGGCATTGTGCAGGATGTCTTCAGCCCGCGACGAACGCTGGATCGCGTCTTCGTCAATACTGGCGATCGGATCGACCAGCACCAGCCGGCTCAGACCCATGTTTTTCATGGCCCGCGCCGCAGCACCGATGTTGCCGGAGTGAGTGGTGTTTACCATTACGATACGGATTTTATCGAGCATAACGCCTTGTCTGCGCCGTGACGACGCGGTTGCTTGAGGGTGGCGGTTCAACAGATGCGAAAGTGACCCGGTAACGCGGCTTCCGGCCAACTCACTTCAGGCTACTGCGCCCGCACAAAATAAGGGGCACGAAGTGTAACGCAAAACGGGCTTCGCTAACCAGTCAGGTGCTGATATAATCCCGCGCCCAAAAAATGTTCTTTAACTTTAAGAGATAGCGATCCCTATGCAACCCATGGTGAACTTGGCGTTGCGCGCCGCGCGTAATGCTGGTCAAGATCTGGTCCGTCGCCTGGACCGCTTCGATTCGTACAAAAGCACGGATCAGGAAAAAGCTAAATTTGTAGCAGACTGCACCATCGGTCTGGAAAAAGGCATCATTTTTGAGCTGAAAAAAGCCCTGCCTGAACACAACTTCTATGGCCGTGAAACCGGACATAATGGCGAGCAGAAAAATCAGCCCGTGTGGCAGGTGTGCGTTATCGACGACATCTCCAACTTCCGCGTAGGTATCCCGTCTTTTGCCATTATCGTCTGCTGCATGCAAAACGGTAAAGCCGAACACTCCGTCGTACTTAACCCGATCAACGGCGACGAGTTCACTGCGTCCCGTGGCCGTGGTGCCCAGCTCAACAACCGCCGTATCCGCAGTGGCAGCATCAACAGCCTGAGCGACGCCATCGTCGGCTATACCCAACCGATGGGCAACAACGAAGCGGCTTTCGATCAGCTGCAGCGTTTACAGCGCCTGATGTCCAAAAGCTTTGACCTGCGCAACATCGGCTCCAACGCCCTGTCAATCTGCTACGTAGCCGCCGACCGCTTCCAGGGAGCTCTGCTGAGCAATGTTGATGAGTTTGCTCTGAACGCTGCCGGCCTGCTGGCTTCCGAAGCCGGTTGTTTGCTGTCTGAAGTCAGTGGCCAGCCACTGCTGCGCGCTCCGGCCAACCTGGTGGTAAGTAACCCACGCCTGCTGAAAGCCCTGCTCGCCAAAGACTGATTCACTCAGCCTTGCCGTCTGGCATCCTCTCGCGCTCTGTCTACACTCAGATAAGACAACGCGGGAGGACTCGTTATGACACTGCTCTGGCACTACTTCACTCTGATTCTGCAATGGTTCGCCGAGCCTCAGGGCTGCGATGAACTCGATCTGCATCAGGCCGATGTACACGATACAGCGCTTACCGTACCGAGCCGCAAGGCCTGAAAACGCTAAACGGCAGACACAAAAAAAGCGGCAATGGCCGCTTTTTTTGTGTCTGGATCAAAACTCAGCGAACCGCTGATACATCCTCTGCCTGCGGGCCTTTCTGACCACGCACCACAGTGAACTTCACACGCTGACCTTCAGTCAATGAGCGATGCCCCTGACCGCGGATAGAACGGAAATGTACGAACACATCTTCGCCCTGATCCCAGGTGATAAAGCCAAAGCCTTTTTTCACGTTAAACCACTTAACCATGCCACGCTCACGACCGTCTTCCACATCGCTTTCCACCACGGTACCGCTGGAACGGAAACGACGACGGCGGGAAGGAACCAACTGAGCAGACAGCAGACTGGTCACCAGCGTAAGCACCGCAATGGCTAACAGCAGCTCGGTCATACCGGCAACGTTCATCAGATTATCGGCTGTCAGCGCCGTGCCGTCGGTGAATTGCAGACCTGTTACCAGCGAAGTAAAAATGCCGACAACAATGAAAGGAACAATCGCAGCGAACACCAGCGCTACAATAATTTTACGTAATATCAATTTACCCATGCGTTCTCTCGTATCACTCGTTAATATCACAGCTGTAAAAAATCGTTGGCCCGCAGGCCTTTGACAAGAAGGCTATGAAAGCCCAATTCATTAAAAAAATCAACACGATAGCTAAAGGGTATAAACACACCTATGAGCCAACAGTCACCGGCGTCCGATAAACCGCAGCAGGCCCAGCAACGCATTGACGAAATGGAGATGCGCATTGCCTTTCTGGAAGACACCATCGATGGCCTGAACGACCAGATGGTGACCCTGAATCAGGAGTTTCTGCTGGCCAAACAAGCCATGCAGCTGATGCACCGCAAACTGGAACAACTGCAGCAAAACCCCTCCGGCGGTGAAGCCGTCGGCGATGAACCGCCGCCGCCGCATTACTGATAACCCATAGCGGTGCAGTAACGGGCAGACATAAAGAAGCCGGGCTAAGCCCGGCTTCTTTATTGGTACTATTAATCAAATGATCAAATGGTCAGAGGCTCTGGCGACGCCGCTGCCAGGCCACCAGCCCCCACAACAACAGGGTAAACAACAGCGGCAGCACAAAGATATTCAGCACTTTCAGGCGCATACCCAGCGCTTCGATGTCTTTATCCAGTTCATGCTGAACATTGCGCAGTTCTTTGCGGATTTCCACTTTCTTCTGCTGAAACTGCTCCAGTGCGGCCTGCTGTTCCGCGGACAGCGTCAGCACACCGCTATCACCGTCGCGCTGCTCTTGCAGAGCGCTCAGCTGTTGCTCGGTATCTTCCAGCTCCTGCTGCAAACGCTGCTCGCTGGCCAGAAATTGTTGTTCGGCATCGCGGCGTAAAGTATTCACGCGCTCAAACGGACGGCTGTATTGCCCGCGGGCACGCAGGCTGATCAGGTCGGCACTGCCGCCCAGATGATCGGCCAGATTCACCAATAAGGCGCCGTTATCCGCCCAGGGCGAGGCAATACGTTGACCAAAGAAGTTCTGCACCTGTACCCACAAACGGTCAGACAGCACATCGGTATCCGCCACCAGGGTTACCGCCAGATGGTCGGTCGTGGCCAGATGACCATCCGCTTTCTTGCCATCAACGCCGTCCGGAAAAGCCGATGCCGCCTTGCCCTGCACACGCACGGCCAGATTAAACTCTTCGTTGGCGGGCACAAAATCCCGTTGCAGCGCCATTAAATCGCCACCCATACGCAGCCGGTTGGCATCGCTCAGCATCGAATCGTGGCTGCTGTACAGCCAGGGTTCTACGCTACTGGTCGCATCTTCCAGCGCAGTAAAATGACCAACACTGCTGAGGTTGATGGCTTCCAGCTGCGCGGTAACCACATCATCGGCATTCAGGCTTTCCGGATGCAGTGCAAGCAAACCAAAGTGGCGCAGAGGCGGACGACCCGGCCCCTGATTAACCACCAGCGCATTGGTCGCATCCAGTACAACCTGGTCCGGATTCCAGCCTACCCCCCAGCTCTTCAGCAAGGTATTCAGGCTGCTGGCCGAGCCGCTGTCGCCCATCCCCATCAGGCCACCATTCGGTGCCGTTTCAGCCACCGGATCCAGAAACGCCAGTACGCGACCGCCTTTTAACGCAAACTGGTCAATAGCGTACAGTGCGGTATCGGTTAACTCCGGTGGCTGCACCAGTAGCAGCAGATCGATATCGTCGTCGATATGATCCAGTCCGGCCGTCAGTGAGCGTATTTCGTAGGGGCCATCAAGCTGATCAATCGCCATCCAGGCCGGCGCCGGACGGCCGGTTTGTGGATTAAAGCCTCCGCGCACATCCAGACCACTGAGTAAACCGATCACCACCGGTTGGGTTTGCTGCACCTGATAAATCAGCTGAGTAATTTCATACTCAAGAAAAGCTTCGCGGTCGGGCTGTAAAAAGGGCAGCTTAGCAACATGCTCTTGTGTGGCGACCGCCTGCTCAGCGGCTGCTTTATCCGGCGCAATATCATTGTGCTCAGCTGCGCTGCTATCGTCGCTGTGTACATCATTCTCGTCTTGCGGCTCAGCAGCAGGCTCCGCCAGCGGTAATTGAGTTTTGGCTACCAGGCCAAAATACAAATTATCGCCACTGACCGATACCGGCACGGCCTGCAGCCCATAGGCTGTGGCCTGATCTTCTTCTTCCGAGAACGGCGCCGGATCAACCACCTTCAGGCTGAGTTTACCGCCAGACAGCATCACATATTCGTCCAGTAATTCCCGCACACGCTGCTCATAAGCGCGCACCTTTACCAGATCGGCACTGGCCTTTTGCGAGAAATACAGCTCCAGTTCAACCGGCTGGTTTAGCTGTGCCAGAATATTCCGCGTTCCTTCTGACAGCGTGTAGAGTTTCTGTTCGGTTAAATCGAGACGTGCGCCACTGCCCAGCTGGTTCAGTAAAAACGCGCCGCCAATAAACCCCAGCAACAGTGCCAGAAGCGAAAACAGTTTGAATTTCATATCGGTCTCCTGCCCTGTTTATACGGATTTTTTAACGGTTAAAACCTGAGTGGTAGCCACCAGCCACACCACGATCACCAGCACGAAATAGAGCAAATCGCGGATGTCGACAACGCCACGTGACAGCGCTTCAAAATGCGTCAGAAAACTCAGACTGGCAATTAAATCCAGCAGCCCTTCTCCGGCCCAGCCACGGAACACATCCAGCACCAGCGGAAAACCACTGAGCATCAACACAAAGCACACCACCACGGTCAGAATAAAGGCGACAATCTGATTACGGCTGAGGGCCGACATACAGGAGCCCACCGCAATAAACGCACCGGCCATTAACCAACTGCCAAGATAACTGGCCAGAATCACACCATTATCCGGTGTGCCAAGATAATTAACGGTAATCCACAGCGGTATGGTTAACAGCAACGCCAGGCCGGCAAAAAACCATGCAGCGAGAAATTTACCCAGTACGGCCTGCCACAGCGTAACAGGCAGCGTCATCAGTAATTCAATGGTGCCCAACTGGCGCTCCTGCGACCATAATCCCATTGCCACAGCCGGCATAAAAAACAAATACAGCCAGGGATGGAAATTAAAAAAAGGCAATAAATCGGCCTGTCCGCGTTGATAAAAGTTACCCAGATAAAAGGTAAAAACGCCGGACATGACCAGAAAGATTAAAATAAAAACGTACGCAACCGGCGTAGAAAAATAGGCCGAGAATTCGCGCTTACAAATGGTAAATAATGTGTTCATGGCAGTATCAGACTCCGGTCAGCTGACGGAAAACATCATCCAGGCGGCCACGCTCAATATGCAGCGTGTCCACTTCCCAACCCTGTTGTTCGATCAGGGCATTGACCGCGTGATACGGACGCGCGCCCGGCTGCGGGAATAACAGGTAACTTTGTCCTTGTTCCAGTTCGTCGACTTCACTGATTTCGGCCAGCGCAGCAAAAGCCGCCGCAGCATTGACCGGTTGCTGAAAACGCACCGAAATGGCCTGATGATAACGCGAACGGGCCTCCAGTTCGGCCGGGGTACCGTCGGCGACTTTTTCACCTGCGGCAATAATCATCGCGCGCGAGCAAACCGCTGAAACTTCTTCGAGAATATGAGTGGAAATAATCACCATTTTATCTTCAGCCAGATTGGCGATCAGTTGGCGAACCTGCTGTTTCTGATTCGGGTCAAGGCCGTCGGTTGGCTCATCCAGAATCATAATGGCCGGATCGTGCAGCAGCGTCTGAGCCAACCCGACCCGACGCTTATACCCTTTGGATAAGGTATGCACCGGCTGCTTAAGTACCTGCTGCAGCCCTACCTGGTCGACCACCTTCAGCAGGCGCTGGCGCAATTGCGCACCGTGATAACCACGAATTTCGCCAATAAAGCGTAAGAAGGCGAGAACGGTCATGTCGCCGTAACTGGGAGCCCCCTCCGGCAAATAACCCATCTGGCGTTTAACCGCGACCGGATCCTGTGCGACATCATGCCCGCCAATACGCACGCTGCCGGAGGTCACAGGCAGAAAGCCCGTCAGCATTTTCATGGTGGTCGATTTACCGGCGCCATTCGGTCCGAGAAAACCCAGCACTTCGCCGGGCCGGACTTCAAAAGAGAGATCGTTTACCGCAGTAAAACTGCCGAAACGCTTGGTCAGATGTTGAACTTCGATCATTTTGACTCCCTATCTGCCGCATCCGGATGAGCTGACATCCGGCGCGTATCACAACAGTAAAAAGGTTAAAACCAGACCACTAAGATAAAATTTAGTTTCCTGCCATCTGCCGACGACCCGATATCTGTCGGTAAAAGACCTGTATTTACTCTGGCGGCGGCATTACAAAACCCGCTCACTGCGCAAACGACAGGCGATTCCTGCTGTTGCGGAGTAATCAGACCGTTTAAACCGGCAAGCTTGCAAGGTAAACTCCGCAGGCATTTACAGCGCGGGGGCGTCACGACCCGCAGACACACCAGAGAGTAACTATGAACATCATTAAAAAAATTCGCAGCACCCTGTTTCGCTGGCAACAAAAATGGCTGTATGGCGTTATCAAAACCCAAATCATCGGGCCGGACATTAAAGACTTCAACCTCGACCCTGACAAGCCAATCATCTATGCCATGCTTTACCCGTCCCATGCGGAACAACTGGTAATTGATGCCGAAGTGAAAAAACTGGGCTGGGGCAGTCCACACCAGGACCGGATTGAACGCCGCCTGCCAGGCAAACCCTTTTTTAATATTTATCGCCGCGCTGGTACACCGTTCCGCAAACAGGGCACGCCGATTGTGGCCAAACAGCTGGTGCGTCAGGCCGAATGGCTGGCGGAACAGGATGAGCGCGATATTCAGGTGGTTCCTGTGCGGGTATTCTGGGGCCGTGCGCCGGAAAAAGAAGGTTCATTCCTGCGCATCTGGCTGCAAAACAGCGGCACTCTTGGTGGCCGTCTATTTACCTTGATGGCTATTTTGCTCAATGGCCGTAATACCTTTGTTCATTTCAGCCGTCCGATGTCTCTGCGTGAATTGTACGAGCCCGGTAAATCGCCGGAAATGTTGGCGCGTAAAGTAGCACGCGTACTGCGTGTGCATAACCGTCAGGTTTCCGCTTCCGTATTGGGGCCGGATTTATCACACCGCCGCACACTGGTGCATCAGATTCCGCATAAACCGCAGGTACTGAAAGCTATTGAAGAAGAAGTGGCCACTCAGGGGATCAGTAAAGCCAAGGCGCAACAGAAAGCGCTGAAATACGCTGACGAAATTGCTTCGAACATTTCCTACACCAATGTGCGCTTTCTGGATGTATTACTGACCTGGGTATGGAATAAAATTTACGACGGTATTTCGCTGCACAACATCGAAAACCTGAAAGACATCAGCAAAGATAACGAAATCATTTACGTCCCCTGCCACCGCAGTCATATTGATTACCTGCTGCTGTCTTATGTACTCTATCACCATGGCTTACAGCTGCCACAGATTGCCGCCGGCATTAACCTGAACATGCCGGTTGTCGGGCCGATTCTGCGTCGCGGTGGTGCCTTCTTTATGCGCCGCACCTTCCGCGACAATAAACTCTACGCCGCAGTATTTGATGAATACCTGCATTCGGTATTTTCCGGCGGTTACGCTACCGAGTATTTTGTCGAAGGTGGACGCTCACGTACTGGCCGTACGCTGAACCCTAAGGCCGGCATGCTGGCGATGACCCTGCGCAGCTATCTGCGCGATTCACGTAAACCCATCATCTTTGTACCGGTGTATACCGGCTATGAAAAAGTCTTCGAAGCCAACAGCTATCTGGGTGAGCTGCGTGGCCAACAGAAGAAAAAAGAAAGTCTGGTCGGCGTTGTCGGCACTCTGCGTTCGTTCAAGCGCTCTTTTGGTAAGGTAAACGTTACCTTTGGTGAGCCGATTTATTTCACCGAATTCCTTAACCAGCAACGTCCACAATGGCGCGCTGAAGATTACAGTGCCTGTGATTACCGTCCGGACTGGGCGCCGACAGTGGTCGATCAGCTGGCCAAAGAAGTGGTCACCGGTATTAACGGTGCTGCTTCGGTTAATCCGATCAACCTGATTGCGCTGGCTATTTTGTCGGCTCCGCGTCAGGCCATGGATGAGCAACAACTGATTGTGCAGATGGAGTCGTACCGCAATCTGCTGGCACAGAACCCCTACAGTAAGCTGACCGCGCTGCCCGACGGTAATGGCACCGAATGGCTGGCTTACGCAGAGAAACTGGATGCTGTATCACGCTCCAAACACCCGCTGGGCGATTTAATTCAGACCAGCGACCGTCAGGCCGTAACCCTGACCTATTACCGCAACAACGTACTGCATTTAATCGCCCTGCCGTCATTGCTCGCCTGTTTGTTTGTTAACAACCAGCGCTACAGTGGTGAACAGGTACAGGAGATGGTGGCCAGCTTCTACCCTTACCTGCAGGCTGAATTATTCCTGCACTGGAACAGCAGTGAATTAAGCAGTGAAGTGCAGCGCTGGCTGGACACTCTGGTCGAGTGTGGCTATCTGCACCTGAACGATAAGGGCTATCACGCCACACCGGCCAGCAGTAATGAATTTGCTCTGCTGGAAGGCCTGGCCGCTAACGTGATGCAAACACTGGAGCGTTATTTCCTCACCCTGAGTGTACTCAGCCGCAAAGGCTCGGGCGAACTCAGCGCTAAAGAACTGGAAGAACAATGCACGTTACTGGCTCAGCGCATCAGCTTGCTATACGGCATTAATGCGCCGGAGTTTTTCGATAAATCACTGTTCCGCACACTGATTCAGCAACTGGTCAGTGAACAATTACTGGCTAAGAACAGCGATGACAAGCTGACCTTCAGCAATGAACTGGACACCCTGACCAGTGCTCTGGAAGAAGTATTGGACGGTGCTCTGCGCCAGAGTATTCTGCGCAGCGTTTAAGCCTGCTAAGAGCATAAAAAAACCGGCCGTGGCCGGTTTTTTTATGTCTGTTATTCAGCCGCCGGGGGTTCCCAGGGCGCGACTTTGGCTTTTACATAGACATCAAAGCGGTTGGCTTTACCGGTTAAGGAGAAAGTGGCTTTTTTACCGGCCAGCGGCTCAGCCTTACGCGCCCGCTTCACCACCACCCGGCAACGGGCACAGGCAAGGGCACGTTCCAGCAGATCATCGGCGTCGGTATCCTGCCCGACAATATCGCGAAAGGCCTGCATGTCTTTTTTAACCTGGGCGGTCGCTTTCGGATCATGATCAAACATCGGATCCAGATACACGACATCCGGCTGTAACTGCGGGTCGGATTCCGCGACCAATAAATCGTGACTGCTGCCAAAGCACAAGCGGATACGGGCAATAATCTCCGCGATATCCGGATCATTAGCACCACGGGCCAGACCGTCGGCAAGTAACGCGGCCACCACCGGCTGGCGCTCATGCGCACGAACATGGCAGCCCAGCGTCGCCAGCACAAAACTGTCGCGCCCAAGGCCTGCCGTTGCATCCAGTACCGACGGTTTATATTGCCCGCTTACGCCAACGGCCTTGGCAATATCCTGCCCCAGACCACCACCAAATTTACGCCGGTGCGCCGCCTTACCGGCAGAGAAATCAACCCGCACAGCGGTGCGTGGATTATTCCCCTGGCGTAAGCTCAGACCATCATAATCAAAGCACAGGTGAAAACCGTCCTGCTGCAGCAAGGCTTTTGTGCCGGGTATTAACCCATATTGTTCGCACAAGGCACGCGCTTCGCTGTCAGACTCGCGCACCAGATTGATTAATTCAGCCACGACTTATCCATGCATCAGACAAAGAACAGCAGTAATACGCCGCCCAAAGCCAGGCGGTACAGAACGAAAGGCAGCATGCCAATGCGATTAATAAAGGCCAGGAAGTAATAGATGCACACCCAGGCGCTGATGGCAGACAGTGCCGCTCCCAATGCCAGCGAAGTCCAATCTACCGGCAATAAAGACTGACTGAGTTCAATGGTCTTTAAACCACCGGCAGCCAGAATTAGCGGAATAGACAGCAAGAAAGAAAAGCGCGCAGCATCAACACGATGCAGGCCCAGTAACAGTGCTGCCGTCATGGTGATACCTGAACGTGAAGTACCGGGAATTAATGCCAGCGCCTGCGCCAGGCCAATCACCAATGCCATCATCAGCGTCATTCTGGCCAGACTAATGCCGTTACCGCGCCGCTGATCCGCGACGCCTAATAAAATACCAAAGCCGATGGTTGCCCAGGCAATGACTTCAACGGAGCGCAGATTGGCTTCAATCCAGTCGCCCAATAATACCCCGGCCAGGCCGGCAGGAATGGTTGCCAGACCCACGTACCAGGCAAGCTTTGCATCCGCACTGGGTTTGCTGCTCCAGCCACTTTTAAACCAGGCGCTGATAAGACGCTGCATATCGTGACGGAAATAGAACATAACGGCCGCCAGAGTGCCAACATGAACAGCCACATCAAATGCTAACCCCTGATCCTGCCAACCGAAAATCTGTGATGGCAGAATAAGATGAGCGGAACTGGAAATGGGCAAAAATTCAGTCAGCCCCTGAAGTACGGCCAATACAATGATTTCAATCAGATCCACAAAATTCTTCCTTAAAAAATGCCCGGGCCAGTTAACACGAATTAAACAGGCTTGTTTTGGCTAAAAAGTTGCTCAGACAGTCGCTGAGTGTGGGACGTGCAGCCCATTTCGGTATACCAGCCCTTCAGGAGCACACCGAATTGACCGCATGTGCTAATCGCGGCGCAACAAGCTCGGCTGCTCATCCAGTTTTTTCCAGGCAACAGAATCACGTAAATAAACCGGCTGGTGATGCTCGGCACTGCCAAATTCACCACGCTGCCAGGCCGCCTGTGCCAGCAACAACATAATATCCGCCTGTGGTTGAACGGTCGCCCAATCCTGCGCACAGGCACTGAATGCCGGTAATGTCAGGCCGTCACCGGCGGCGATGCCGTCAAAATTTGCCAGAGCCTGCAAGCATTGCTCCGGACTGCCGACGTGTTCGGTGCCAACAAGATGACAAAGTTCACCATCACGCTGGAAATGACCCCAGAACACCTCGCCCATATGCGCATCCATAATGGCCATCACATTATCGGCCTGTGTATTCTGCAATGCTTTCAGCGCCACACTCTGCAAAGACGAAATACCACAGACAGGCAGATCCAGCGCAAACGCGATTCCCTGTAATACCGATGCGGCAATACGAATACCGGTAAACGAACCGGGTCCACGTCCATAAGCGATGCCCTGTAACTGGGCTTTTTTAATACCGGCCGCAGACAATACTTCATCCACCATCGGCAATAAACGCTGAGCATGACGCCGCGGCTGATCTTCACACTGCGACCATGAGACATCCCCCTGGCTCAGTGCAACCGAACAAAGGGATGACGATGCATCAACAATCAGTAAACAAGACATAGGAAGTTCCGCTGCAAACAAGCGCGGCAGTATACCACAGGGCATGGTAGTGCCATCCAGCAACCAGCGACGCTGATAGTTAAGACGGGGAAAAGAACAGCAAAGCAGAGTATCTGTTTTATTGCGGCCAGATCATTACGCAACAGAACGTTAGCGCAGAACAAAAGTGACCGGCGAAAAAAAACCCGGCAGAGCCGGGTTTTTAAAACAGCAATCAGCTTGCTGCTTTTGGCGGACGACCGCGACGCTTAGGCGCAGTACCGGCAGCAGCGGCTGCTGGTTTGGCCTTAGCCGGACGGCCACGACGCTTAGGTGCAGCAGTTGCCGCAGCGGTCGCAGTGCTGGCTTTAGCTGGGCGGCCGCGCTTTTTAGGCGCAGCTGCAGCGCTGGCAGCGGCTGGTTTAGCTTTCGCTGGACGACCACGACGCTTAGGTGCGGCAGTTGCAGCAGCGGTCGCAGTACTTGCCTTAGCCGGACGGCCACGCTTTTTAGGAGCAGCAGCAGTCGCCGCTTTTGCAGTCGCGGTTGCTTTGGCTTTCAGTTTTTTAGCCGCTGCAGAGGCTTTGCCATGTTCTTTGGCTGCATGTGCTTTTACTTTTGCACTGTCCTGCTTACCACGCATCTGACGCCATTTAGCTTCAAACGTCGCCATCGCTTTCGCCAGATCAGCTTCTGCTTTAGCAACCAGTGACGCTTCAAAAGATTCAACAGCGGCAATCGCTTTCGCGGTTACTTCTTCTGCTTTGGCTTCGATTTGTGCGGCTTTAACAGCAACGGTAGCCGTACGGGCTTCCGCTTTAAGAGCCTGCAGCTTAGTATTTTCTGCTTTTACTTTAGCGTTAGCTGCAGCAACGGCACGCTTGGCAGCAGGCGTTGGTTTAGCGGTTGCTTTTTCTTTTGCAGCCGTTGCTTTAGTTGCAGCAGCATCGACTTTAGCTTGCTGAGCGGCAACCGCTGCATGGGCTTTATCAGATGCTTTTACTGCAGAAGCAACAACCGCTGGTACTGCCGCTGCGGTTTTTGCTGCAACGGCTTTAGCAGCTGCAGGCTTGCGACCGCGCTTAGCTGGAGCTTTTTTAGGTCTGGCCATAGGTGAATTCCTCTAATATTTCCTGATCAGGTAGGGTAACGCTAGCACAAAATATATAAGTGCATAAGCTAACGGGGCAATAATAGTATCTTTATTATCGAAAACCAAAAGATAATGAATCAATAATGCTATTTATGACCTGTTTTTGCCTATTTAACTCAATGTTTTGCTTTTATAACCGCCATATACCAGTAAAGGTCTTGGCTATTTGTATCCAAATGATACTTTCAGCCAAACATTTAACCCCTTTCGATTAAATGCGCGAAATAACAAAAGCCGTCATTAAACTGAAAGTGGGTTCATTAATCCCTGACCCCTATGAATACATCCTGGGCACCTATGAATAATTCCGTGCCTGCTGAGGCTTACGGAAAACGTTCATATCAAACCGCCACATGGAAGGCATAACGGGTTACGCTAAAACGTGGCAGCACCGAGCTGTTTTTTTCAGCAAGCCCCGAAGGGCTGTGGCTGCAAAGCGTTTTGACAGCGTTGTCGATTTTATAAAGGACTCGCCATCCGCTTCAATCGACGCTTTATCAAAAACACTCTGCAGCACTCACGCTAAGCTGTGCAGAATTATTCAGAGGTGCCCTTGGTAGTTTTACGGATCCCCGCTTCAAAAAAGGTAATGGCTATTCTTTTTTAAACCGTCTGATCATTCGAAAACACATCAAAACGACCCTACATTCCGTTTTCAGATAATATCCATGAACCGTAATGGTGCATATCGCTGGCATTAAGTGATTGATTCTATTAAAAAACGCAACGACGCCATAAAATTTCCGCAGCCATCATCGACAATAACCGCACATAGCCAAAAAGATGAGCCAGGCAATGTCATGCCTGCCGTAATGTTTCAGCAAAAGGAAAAACGGGATCATCTGCCAATCCGGCAAAGGTTGAAATGTCTGAAATGGTTGGCAACGGCCTGGCAGAACAACAAGCTTAAAAACAGACTTAACAGCACTATCAACACAGGCTGAGAAATAGGCGGTCTGACAACAGCAAGGTATCTTCATGGCTGATATCAGATGAAGTCTGCAATGCCCGACCGACATTCCAAAAACGACTGTCCAAAACCCAGACGACCGAAACAAAACCGGAACCAGAGGCGCAGAAGCCAGACCAGACAAATAAAAATGTCCTGCAATGCAGACAAAGCAGGCATAAAAAAAGGGCCGAAGCCCTTTTTTAAACGGTTCAGGTTATGCTCAACCTTGCAGAGCGTCGAGTACCTGAGCAGTAATTTCCTGCAGCGAACCAACACCCTGGATGTGGCTGTACTTAGGTGCGTTAGCACCTTTGTCAGCTTCCAGCTTTTTGTAGAAGCTGACCAGCGGCGCAGTCTGATCATGATAAATAGACAGACGTTTGCGTACAGTCTCTTCCTGGTCATCATCACGCTGAACCAGATCTTCACCGCTGTCATCGTCTTTACCTTCCACTTTCGGTGGGTTGTAAATAACGTGATAAACGCGGCCTGAGCCCGGGTGAACACGACGACCACTCAGGCGCTTAACAATTTCTTCATCCGCGACATCAATTTCAACCACGTGGTCGATATCAACGCCCGCTTCCAGCATGGCTTCTGCCTGTGGAATGGTGCGTGGGAAACCGTCAAACAGGAAACCATTAACACAGTCGTCCTGCTGAATACGTTCTTTTACCAATCCGATAATGATTTCATCAGAAACCAGACCACCGGTTTCCATGATTTCTTTTACTTTCAGGCCTAATTCACTGCCCGCTTTAACCGCTGCACGCAGCATATCGCCGGTAGAAATTTGCGGAATAGCAAACTTTTCGCAAATGAATTGTGCCTGTGTGCCTTTACCTGCACCGGGCGCACCCAACAGAATTACGCGCATGCGCATACCCCTTGTGGTTAATAGAAACTGTCCGGCAAGTCAAAAAAATGGTTATTTTTCAACCAGTCACGGAAAAAATAGGCCTAACCTTACTCCGAGCCGGGCTCTTGCTCAAGTCATTGTGATGAAAAAGCCGGGCGCTGAACGCCCGACTTTGGTATAGACCGTATGGCAACTGAACGAATGTCATAACCATACTAATGAAAGGATCAACCCGTATTGCGCATACCGGCCGCAATACCGGCCATCGTCACTTTTAACGCCCGCTCCACTTCTTTACTGACTACATCCTGATCCTGCCGTTCGCGATAAAGCAATTCGGCCTGCAGGTAGTGCAACGGATCGGTATAGGGATTACGTACGCTCATGGAGTGCTGTAAGGCCAGATTATCCTGTAACAAACTCTGCTGGTCTTTAATCGCCAGAACCAGATCGCGGATTTTTTGTAAACGGATACGCAGCTGGCTGCCCAACGGCTGCAGTTCAGCCTCAACCAGACGCCCCTCATAATACTGGGCAATGGCCGGATCGGCTTTCGAGATCACCATTTCCAGCATATCAATATAGGTGCGGAAAAACGGCCACTGTGCATACATCGATTGCAATTGCGGCAACTCGCCATTATTAACCGGCTGTGCCAGAGCTTCATCCGAACCTAGCCAGGCTGGCAGCATTAAGCGCATTTGCGTCCAGGCAAAAATCCATGGGATCGCACGCAGGGTTTCAATGCCGCCACCGCTTTTACGGCGCGCCGGACGACTGCCTAATGACAATTTACCCAATTCCTGCTCCGGCGTTGCGGCGCGGAAATAACGCACAAAGTCCGGCGTATCGCGCACCATGGCGCGGTAAGATTTAACGCCAGCGCTGGCCAGTTGCTCCATACGCTCACGCCATTGCGGTTGTGCCGCTTCCGGCGGTAACAGATTCGCTTCCAATACCGCAGAAACGTAAACCTTGAGGTTACGTACCGCCACCTCCGGCATGCCGAATTTAAAGCGGATCATTTCGCCTTGCTCGGTTACCCGCAAGCCACCTAATACCGACCCCGGCGGCTGCGATAAAATCGCCCGGTGAGCAGGACCGCCACCGCGGCCAACACTGCCGCCACGACCATGAAATAAACGCAGCTTAATGCCTTTATCCTGTGCCGTTTTTGACAGTGCTTCCTGCGCCCGGTATTGCGCCCAGACAGCAGCCAGTTGGCCGGCATCCTTAGACGAATCGGAATAGCCAATCATGACTTGCTGATGGCCTTTGCAGTACTGCCGATACCAATCCACCGACCAGAGTTTTTCCATGCGCGGTGCCGATTGTTCAAGATCGCTGAGGGTTTCAAATAACGGCACCACCGGCATGTGGTCACGCACACCACAGGCCTGTAATAACAAGGCTACCGCCAGAATATCCGACGGCTCACTGGCCATGGAAATAATGTAACAGGACACACCATCACCGGCGCGGGTCGCCAGTACACTCATAGTATCGAGCACTTCCTGCGCTTCGGCACTGGGTGTCCAGCGCGTTGGAATTAACGGGCGGCGGGATGCGAGTTCATTCAGCAGGAACTGTTGTTTCTTTTCTTCATCCCAGGCTTTGTAATCACCCCAGTTATAAAAGGCGCAGATTTCCTGCAGCACATCGGCATGACGGGTCGATTCCTGGCGCACATCGAGTTTCACCAACGCCAAACCAAAACAGGCGACCCGGCGCAGGGTATCCAACAGAAAACCATTAGCGACCGTATCCAGTCCCTGCTCAATCAGGCTGTGATAACAGAGCATTAATGGCTGCAGTAATTCATCGTCTTCCTGTAATGGCTCACACTCAGTGTCTGCGCCACGGGCTTTGGCTGCGGCCCAGAGTTTGGTCTGCTCGAGACGATGACGCAGTTGATGCATACAGGCACGGTAAGGTTCGTGCTGATTTTCCGGATAAGCGCGGCGTAATTCTGCCGAAGCAGCAGTCATCGACAATTGCATGCCCAATTGTTCGATATCACGCAGGAATAAATCCGCCGCCATCCAGCGTGCCAGAAATAAAACCTCACGGGTAACGGCAGAAGTGACATTCGGATTGCCGTCACGGTCACCGCCCATCCACGAAGAAAACCGTACCGGAGCCGCCGTCAGTGGTAATGCGCTGCTGCCACGCTGGCGCAGTTCATCATCAAGGTTGCGTAATAATTGTGGCACCGCATACCAGAGCGAATTTTCGATCACGGCAAAGCCCCACTTGGCTTCATCCACCGCCGTCGGCCGTACCTGACGGATTTCATCACTGTGCCAGATTTCTTCCACCACCGAAGCCAGCTGTTGCTCTATTTCCAGTAATTGCGGATGACCATCACGCAGGTCATCGCGCTGCTGTAACAAACGGGCAATCAGATCGTATTTCTGAATCAGGGTACGGCGGGTAATTTCGGTCGGATGAGCGGTGAGCACCAGCTCAATATTAACATCGGCCACTTTCTGGCTGAGATCCAGCCCGGCGATGCCTTTCTGTTGTAGGCGGTCGAGCAGGCTGCTGAACATTTGCTCGACATCGTCGTGCAGAAAATCGCTGCGCCGCCAGCTGGCACCGTGCTGCTGTTCGGCAATATTGGCCAGATTAAGGAACTGATTAAAACCACGCACCACCGGCACCAGCGCATCGTCCGGCATGGTTTTCAAAAGTGCCAGTAACCGGTCGCGTTCAGCATCATCACCATTACGGGCTTTTTTGGCCTGCTTACGAATATCTTCAATACGCTTAAGCATGCTGCTGCCGTACTGATTTTCGATGGTTTTACCCAGCAGGTTGCCTAACAGTTTCACTTTGTCGCGTAACAAAGCATCCAATTCAAAAGCATCCGTCGCGCTCATAACCACTCCTGTCAGATCGTTTTATTCAGTGTGCGGAAAAACAGACAGATAGCAAGAGAACAGAGTTACTCAACGCGGCTTTAACAGGATTTTGGTAACACTTTGTTTAATGGCAGGCCGGAGTGTTTTTTTCATTCTATTCTGATTAAACAGCCAGAGAAAAAGGACATCCGATGAAAGCTTCTGAATTATTACGCCACTGGGAAAAAGAATTTGGCGAGCCGCTGAGCGCCACCCACTATGAGTTACCGTTAAACGTCAAAGACGCCGCGCGACTGGAGGCTCTGGCCGAAATGTTTCCCGGCAGCAGCAAAGAGCGCATTCTGCGGGACTTGGTCAGTGCTGCATTATCCGACCTGACCAGCGGCTTTCCGTATGTAGCCGGCGATAAAGTGGTTGCTCAGGATGAGGAAGGTTATCCGGTGTTTGAAGATATCGGGCCAACGCCGCAATTTCTGCAACTGACCCGTAAACATCTGAACAGCCTGCAAAAAGGCAAGCACTAAGCAGTACTGCCGTCAGTGGTTCTCCTTCTGTTTGGCACGTTGCCAGGCGGCTTCCATCTCAGCGGCACTGGCTTTTTCCCAGCCGCCGAGCTGCTCAACCTGCGCTTCCACCACCGCAAAACGTGAGCAAAAACGGGTGTTGGTACCGCGCAGTGCCACTTCGGCATCGACCTTTAAGTGCCGCGCCAGATTACTGACTGCAAATAACAGGTCGCCTACTTCGTGTTCGAGACGTTCTGGATCGGCTCCGGCAATTTCTGCCTCGACCTCAGCCAGCTCTTCACGGATTTTATCCAGCACACCCTGCACATCCGGCCAATCAAAGCCGACCCTGGATGCTTTTTTCTGCAGTTTGACGGCCCGGTTAAGTGCCGGCAAAGTAACCGGCACATCGGTCAGTAACCCGCCGGTTGTATTCTGTGCCGCCGGTTTGAGCGCTTTTTCCTGCTGCTTAATCCGATCCCAGTTGGCATTAATTTCCGCTTCATCCGGGCTGACAGACGGATCGCGTTCGCTGTGCAGCGTTCCCTGAGGGAAAACATGAGGATGACGACGGATCAGTTTTTCGACCAGACGGTGAATGATCGAATTGAGATTAAACAGCCGTTGCTCGTCCCCCATCTGGCCGTAAAAGATCACCTGAAATAACAAATCCCCCAACTCTTCTTCCAGATGAGGCCAGTCCTGACGCTCAATCGCATCAGCCACTTCATAAGCTTCTTCCAGCGTATGCGGCAGAATAGTGGCGAAATCCTGTTTCAGATCCCAGGGACAACCCGTTTGCGGATCACGCAAACGGCGCATCAGATACAGCAGGTCATCAAGGCAGTAACTCATGAACCATGACCTCCACGCACCCGGCGGGCGGATACGACGTTAGGCAGCTGAGCAATTTTACTCATCAGCCGGGCAAAGCGTTCCAGGCTTTCCACTTCAACGGTCAGCTGCATATTGGCGGTATTTTCGCCCTGATTGGACTGGGTATTCACCGATATCACATTGATGCGTTCGTTGGCCAGCACCGAGCTGACATCGCGCAGCAGACCGGTACGGTCGTAAGCCTGAATCAGCATATCCACCGGATACGTGCTGTTCGGCTTATTCCCCCAGCTCACCTGCAACAAGCGTTGCGGCTCTACCGCTTCAAGGTGCAGCAGGTTGTCGCAATCACTGCGATGCACCGTGACACCACGGCCAACGGTGATATAACCGCGGATATCATCACCCGGTACCGGCTGGCAGCATTGGGCTAACTGGGTTAACAGATTGCCGACACCGTCGATATAAATGTCGTCCGCTTTGGTATTACGCTCTGCGTGCTCCGGTTTGCGCGACAGCGGCAGCTCCTGCTGACTGTTGCCGGCATCCGACTTTTTCAGCACGGTGTGCACAATCTGGCCGACGCGCAGATCACCGGCCCCCACAGCAGCAAACATATCGTCGACCGACTTCATGTTCATGTCTTTGGCAACATCGGTCAGCGGTTCGTTTACCAGATCAAGGCGATCCAGTTCGCGCAAGACCAGCTGGCGGCCTTCATCGATATTCTGATCGCGCGCCTGCAGCTTAAACCAGTGCGCTACTTTGGCGCGCGCACGGGTGGTGTGAATATAACCGGATTCCGGATACAGCCAGTCGCGGCTCGGGTGCGCATTGGCGTTGGTCAGAATCTCGACCTGTTCGCCATTTTTCAGCAAATAGGTCAGCGGTACGATACGGCCATTCACTTTCGAACCACGGCACTTATTACCGACTTCGGTGTGCACGCGATAGGCAAAATCCACCGGTGTAGCGCGTGGCGGCAAATCGACCACATGACCTTCCGGTGTAAAGACGTAGATACGATCAGGGTTGATGTCGGCCCGTAACTCACCCACCAGCTCCGGTAAATCGTCCAGCTCTTCGTGCCATTCGAGTACCTGCCGCAACCAGGCGATTTTCTGTTCATAGCCCTGATCTTTGGCGCTGGTGTCGGTGCCCTTATAAAGCCAGTGCGCGCAGACGCCCAGCTCGGCATCTTCGTGCATATTGTGGGTTCGGATCTGAACTTCCAGCACCTTGCCTTCCGGACCCACAACCGCGGTATGCAGCGAGCGGTAACCGTTCTCTTTCGGATTGGCGATGTAGTCGTCAAACTCGTTGGGAATATGACGCCAGAGCGTATGCACAATCCCCAGTGCGGCGTAACAATCACGCAGCTCCGGCACCAGAATACGCACCGCGCGGATGTCGTAAATCTGCGAGAAATCGAGATTCTTACGGCTCATCTTCCGCCAGATGCTGTAGATATGTTTGGCGCGGCCGTAGACGTCGCATTTGATACCGGCACCCAGCAAGTCATCGCGCAGGCGCTGCACCACGGTTTCGATATAATCCTGACGGGCAAGGCGCTTTTCATCCAGCAGGCCGGCAATTTTCTTATAGGCTTCCGGCTGCATATAGCGGAACGCCAGATCCTCAAGCTCCCACTTCAGGTGACCAATACCCAGACGGTGGGCCAGCGGCGCGTAGATATTGAAGACTTCTTCGGCGACCTTGCGGCGTTTGTCTTCCGGGCCATCTTTTACCGCCCGGATGGCCGAGGTCCGCTCAGCCAGCTTGATCAGCGCCACACGTACGTCATCGATCATCGCCACCAGCATTTTACGCAGGTTCTCAACCTGCGCCTGACGCTGGCCCAGCACCACTTCATCGCGGGAGTTCTGGATTGCGCTGATCGCCGCCATGCGCAGCACGCCTTCGATCAGCTTGGCCACTTCGGCGCCGAAATCGCGCTCGACCCGTTGCAACGCCAACCGGCCTTCACGCACCGCACGGTACAGAATGGCAGCCACCAGCGATTCGGTATCCAGACGCAGATCGAGCAGAATCTGCGCCATCTCAATACCCATCTGCACACTGTCGATCGACCAGTAGGTACGGTTCACAATGGCTTCATCTGACAACTGTTTGGCCAGTGTCAGGGCACGCCCGAGTGTTTCCGGGTCTTTTACATCGTACGCCTGCTGGATACTGTCCAGCCAACGTGAAACATCGAGCGATCCATCATGTAACAACGGATGATCATCTCTGACCTTAACCATGACGTTTAGCCTTTCTTTCCAGTAATACCATGGTTTCTACATGGTGTGTCTGCGGAAACATATCCATGATTCCCGCCTGCCGGACCTGATAACCGGCCGCCGCCAGCACATTAAGATCCCGTGCCAGAGTCGCCGCATCACAGGATACGTACAGAATACGTGGTACCCGACGCGCAATAAGTTCGTTCATAACGCCGGCGGCCCCCGCCCGTGGCGGGTCGAGCAGCACGGCATCAGGCTCGGGCAAATCAGCCAATCCGCCCGCGCCGCTTAAATCGGCCTGAATCGCTTGCAAAGGTAAGGCCAGATTGGACGCCTGAGCGGCCAGACTGTTCACCATGCCGTGTTCAACCTCCACCGCCAGCACCTGCTGTGAACGTTTCGCCAGTGGCATACTGAAGTTGCCATGACCGGCAAACAGATCCCAGATCACTTCATCGGCCCCGGGCTGCAGCCAGTCGAGCGCCTGCTGCACCATGGCACGGTTGACCGCGCCATTGACCTGCACAAAGTCAGCGAGTTCCAGCCGCAGTGCCAGATCATCAACCTGATGATGCAAAGGCTCAGCCTGCTCTGGCCACAGCAGCTGCGCCGGCGCATCGCGTTCGGTTTTAAGCCACAGCTGTAACGGCAGCAGACCATCAATATTGAGCCCGGCGGCAAAGCTGCACAGTTTTTTCTCATCGCCCGGCGATAAAGGCTTCAGAATGCGCAATACCAGTGCCAGCGCATTATCGGCGGCAATGGCTTCAATCTGGGTAATCACCGCGCGCGCATCAAGGCGGTTAATCTGTTCACGCCAGGCTGCCCAGTCGAGAGCCGGGTGTTCGGGCAGCACCAGACAACGGTCAACATTACTGATATGCGCCGAAGAAGCTTCACGGAAACCGACAAAATTTTCACGGCTGTCTTTGCTGTAACGCACACCAAGCCGCGCTTTGCGGCGATAGTGCCAGGGCTCCGCCACAACCGGCGCCGACCACTCTGGCACCTCAACGCCCTGACGGCTCAGCTCACGCGCCACGCGTTCCTGCTTAAAAGCCACCTGCGCGTCATAGGCCAGGTGCTGCAGGTCACAGCCACCACAGCGCTGGTAATGCGGACAGTCGGGGGTTACGCGATCGGGGGAGGTTTTGATCAGGTTCAGCAAACGGGTCTGCCATACTTTGCGGCGCCGGCCCTCCAGCACCACTTCGGCTTCTTCGCCGGGCAACGCGCCGGGAACGAAATAGACATCGCGACCCAGCCGCGCCACCCCTTCCCCTTCCGAGGTCAGGTTATCCACCGACAGCGTCAGGCGCCGTTGTTTATCTGCTGGTTTCACCAGGCACTCCTTTAATGACCAGCCAGTATCATGCACAGCAGCACGACGTGGCATCTGGCGCACAAGATTGGGGCAAAGTGGGGGATATTCAAGGGCTGAGAAGGAACAAATACAGCGTCCGGTGGCTGATATGCAGCAGCCACCGACAAACACGATCAGGCCTGCGGGGCGAAAACACCGGAAGACAGGTAACGGTCACCGCGGTCACAGATAATGGCCACGATGGTCGCGTTTTCCAGCGTTTGTGCCAGACGCAAAGCACCGGCCACCGATCCGCCAGAAGAAACGCCGCAGAAGATACCTTCGCGCCGTGCCAGCTCACGCATGCAGTGTTCGGCTTCCTGTTGGCTGATATCCATCACCAGATCCACCTGACGGGCATCATAGATAGTCGGCAGATATTCCACCGGCCAGCGACGGATTCCGGGAATGGCGGCACCATCCGCCGGCTGCAGACCAACAATCTGTACTGCCGGATTCTGTTCCTTCAGGTAACGCGAGGTTCCCATAATGGTTCCCGTGGTACCCATCGAGCTGACAAAGTGGGTGATGCGCCCGCCGGTCTGCGCCCAGATTTCCGGCCCGGTGCTGTGATAATGCGCTTCAGGGTTGTCGCCGTTACCAAACTGATTCAGCACCTTGCCTTCACCACGGGCCTCCATCGCCAACGCCAGATCGCGCGCGCCTTCCATGCCGCTGTCGACCAGGATCAACTCAGCACCATAGGCCTCCATCGCCCAGCGCCGCTCCATGGTGGCACTGTCAGGCATAATCAGAATCATGCGGTAGCCCTTAATGGCAGCCGCCATCGCCAGCGCGATACCGGTATTGCCACTGGTGGCTTCAATTAAGGTATCACCGGGCTGAATATCACCGCGCTGCTGCGCACGCTCAATCATCGATAATGCCGGGCGATCTTTTACCGATCCGGCCGGATTATTACCTTCCAGCTTGAGCAGAATGGTGTTGCTGCTGTCGGCTGGCAACAGACGCTGCAGACGCACCAGCGGTGTATTGCCCACACAATCGGCGATGGTCGGGTACTGAATATCGGTCACGGTGATCTCTACTTATAACCAAAGAGCGCGTAGTTTACCTTTGCACCTCACCTGAACGTAATATCAATTGGTGATTTCGTTATATCGCAGTGCAGACCAACAAGCCGCATTGAAGGCTGCGATTGCACCCATCCGGCGCGCCCTTTACTCTACGGCTTTATCTTTCTTTAAGTTGTGTGCATGAAAAACTGGACCATCCAGAGCCGTATTCTGTTTCTGGCCTTACTGCCCGGCGTTATCGTCTCGGTGGTGCTGGGTATTTTCTTTATGGCCGAGCGTGCGCGCGACCTGAATGACTTACTCGATCAGCGTTCACTGGCGATGGCCAAACAGCTGGCTCCTACCTGCGAATACGGTGTCATGACCGGCAATGTCGGCATCCTGCAAAACATCGCCAACAATATGCTGGAAGAAAAAGACGTCCGCTCGGTCAGTATTTATAACCAGGATGTAGAGATCCTTGCCCACTCCGGCCCGAAGATGCTGACCGAACGTATTGGCTCAGCCGAGCTGCAGGATAACCAGCTACAACTGCTGCGCACCGAAGGCTCGGTGCGTGTCCGCGCGCCGATTTTTGCCCAGAACCTGGTCATTCCTGACCAACTGTCTGATCAGTTTTATGCTGAAGAAAGCCGCCAGATCAAACTGCTGGGCTGGGCCGAGCTGGAGCTGTCGAATGCCAATACCCAGCTGATGCGCTATCAGCATATTGCCTCCTCTCTGAGCGTCATCCTGCTGGCTCTGCTGACCTGTACCTTTGTTGCTATCCGCCTCAGCCGTCAGGTGTCGGAACCGATGAGCAACATTGTTAAAGCCATTGGCGATTTAGAAGACGGCAAGCTCGAAAGCCGTGTTCACATCAACAGCGGTGGCGAATTCCAGCAACTGGCTTCCGGTATCAATGCGATGGCCAGCGCGTTGCAACGCGTCAATACAGAACACCAACACAATCTGGAGCAGGCAACACAGGATCTGCAGGAAACCCTGGATGAAATGGAGATCCGTAACCGGGAGCTGGCCATCGGCCGTAAAGAAGCGCTGGAAGCCAGCCGCATGAAATCCGAGTTTCTGGCCAACGTCAGCCATGAAATCCGCACCCCGCTTAATGGCATTATCGGTTTCAGTGACCTGTTGGTGCGCACCCGGGTTGATGAGCGCCAGGCCGACTATCTGGATACCATCCGCAAGTCCTCCGGCGATCTGCTGAACATCATCAACGATATCCTTGATCTGTCTAAGATTGATGCCGGTAAACTCATTATTGAACACACCAGTTTCAATCTGCGTGACGTTGTGGAAGACGTACTCACGGTACTGGCCCCCGAAGCCTTTAACAAAGGCCTGGAACTGAACCATCTGATTTATTCTGACGTACCGCTGCAGGTTGAAGGCGACCCGTTACGTCTGAAGCAGGTACTGACCAACCTGATCAACAACGCTATTAAATTTACCGAACGCGGCAACGTCAGTGTGCGTGCATCGCTGATTAATCAGGGCGATAACCGCGCCAGCATCAAGTTTGAAATTCAGGATTCCGGTATCGGCATGACCGACGCCCAGATCAGCAAAATATTTACCGCCTTTACCCAGGCGGATGCCAGCACCGCACGCCAGTTTGGCGGCACCGGGCTGGGACTGATTATCTCCCGCGCATTGGTTGAAGCCATGCACGGTGAAATTCTGGTCAGCAGCCATGAGGGCCGTGGCTCGACGTTCAGTTTCCATATCAAAGTCGGTGTAGCCGAGACGCAGGTAACCAACCAGCCGCCAGCGTTAAGTGGCTATCAGGTCGCCCTGCTGGAACCCTCGTTACTCAACCGGATGAATACCGGCGCGCTGCTCAATCAATGGCAGGTCGAACATCACGACTGTGAGAACCGCCAGCAGCTGCTGGAATTGCTGACCAATAACGAACACAACCTGCAGGCGCTGATTGTTGCCGTCAGCCGTCAACACATTAACGACCCGCAACAACGGCTGTTTATGCAGCAGTTAACGCAATATCAGCTGCCACTGATCACGCTGATCGACAGTGTCAGCCACGAGCATCTCGACCAGCTCAAACAACAGGGCGCCAGCCTCAGTCTCAGTCAGCCATTTCTGCATCAGCGCTTGTATCAGGCGCTGCGCCGTGCTCTTGGCAAGGACACCAGCGAAGCCTCTGATAACAATCCGGCAGCGCCAGGAACCCTCCCTTTACGCGAGCCCCCCTGCGTACTGGCGGTGGACGATAACAGCGCCAACCTGAAACTGGTGGTGACGTTATTACAGGAACTGGGAATCCGGGTCATTGCCGCCAGCAACGGTCGCGATGCCATTGATATCGTGCAGCTGCAAGCTGTCGATATGGTCTTTATGGATATTCAGATGCCAGGCATGAATGGCCTGGAAGCCACCGAGCAAATCCGCATGCTGCCGGGCCGAGGCTCACTGCCGATTATTGCGCTCACCGCTCATGCCATGGCCGATGAAAAAGAAGCATTGATTAAAGCCGGCATGAACGACTACCAGACCAAACCCATCAGTCAGGAACAGCTGTCGGCCTGCGTTGAACGCTGGACCGGTTATCGCTCACTCAGCCAATCTGCAGTGGCAGAAACACCAGCGCCATCGAAAAGCCAGTGCGAGTGGGTCTTTGATGCCGCCACAGCCCTGCGCCACGCCAATCATAAAGTCGATCTGGCACAGGATATGTTCCGCATGCTGCTCGACTCGCTGCACAACGATATGCAGCACATTGTCGATGCCTGGGAAGAAGAGGATATGGAAAATCTGCTCGAACGTGTGCACCGCGTACACGGCGCTACACGCTACTGCGGTGTTCCTTGTCTGCGCAGCACCCTGGAAACCTTTGAAACAGCCTTGAAAGCCAACAAACAGAATGAGTTACCGGCATTAATGCGGCAACTGGTGGAAGATGTCGCCAACCTGCAACAGTGGGCGCAAAGCAATGACTGGTCAGCCACACTGATCACCGTGGCCGCCGAGCGGGCGGATCATACTCAGGTCAGCAACGCCTGACGCTAGCTCAGCAAAGCAAAGGCCTGAATCCACTCACCCTCATCCGACAAACTCACCAACGCCC
This sequence comes from Thalassobium sp., assembly GCA_002733205.1. Lineage (GTDB taxonomy): Bacteria > Pseudomonadota > Gammaproteobacteria > Pseudomonadales > Oceanobacteraceae > Venatoribacter > Venatoribacter pacificus. The sequence goes on from NVUW01000008.1 coordinate 112,281, forward strand.
GCTGCCCCCCCAGAGCCTGTAAGCGCTCGGCGGCGGCACCCTGCAACAGCACGTGCGGCGCGCCCAGATCATCGCGCAGCACTTGCAGCTGCTGAAACCCCACGCCTTTGGCAATACCGGTGCCCAGTGCTTTGGCCAGTGCTTCTTTGGCCGCATATTGCTTGGCCAGAAAGTTGAGCGGATTGGCCCGCGAGCGGTACAACGCCTGCTCCGCAGGGGTCAGAATACGCTGCACAAAGCGCTCACCGTGACGCGCCAGCGCCTGTTCGATGCGACGGCTATCGAGCAGATCGGTGCCGATGGCGATCACCCCCGGCACCTGCTGAAAGGCTTCAGCCTGCGTCATGATCGGCCACCATCAACCGCGGTTTGTTGCCGCAGCCAGCAGGTCACGCATTTCGCGCACCGCTTCTTTCAGGCCAACGAACAGTGCCCGCGCAACAATGGCGTGGCCGATGTTCAGCTCATTCATGCTGGGGATCGCCGCAATCGCTTCGACATTGTGATAATGCAGACCGTGACCGGCGTTCACAATCAGACCGCGCTCGTGCGCATAGGCAGCAGCGTCCTGAATACGCTTCAGCTCAAGCTGTTGCTCTGCTTCCGTTTTGGCATCGGCGTAGCGTCCGGTATGCAGTTCAATCACCGGTGCGCCAACGCGCAGAGTGGCATCAATCTGGGAGAAATCCGGATCGATAAACAACGATACTTCACTGTTAATGGCTTGCAGTCGCGCCACCGCTGCACGGATATGAGCTTCCTGACCAATCACATCCAGACCGCCTTCGGTGGTCAGCTCTTCGCGTTTTTCCGGCACCAGACAGGTACAGGGCGGGCAGATTTCCTCAGCCAGCTCGAGCATGGCCTCGGTCACGGCCATTTCCAGATTCATGCGCGTGGATAAGGTTTCCGCCAGCACATAGACGTCACGCGTCTGAATATGGCGGCGATCTTCACGCGGGTGAATGGTGATGCCGTCTGCACCGGCTTCTTCGGCCAGAAATGCAGCCTGAACCGGGTCCGGATAAATGGTGCCGCGCGCCTGACGCAAGGTGGCAACGTGGTCGATATTGACGCCCAGCAGGACGCGTTGAGCATTTTTCACGGGGACTTCCCTCTTGTCTGAATGGGCTTTTAGAGATTGGGCTGAGTTACATTCCGGATTGAAACAGCTCACGGCTGACCAGTGGCCGCTCCAGCAGGTCTTCCAGTGCGCAGCGTAACACCTGTTTGGCCGCCGCCCAGCATTGTGGCCGCTGAGCCCGGCCTTGTCCAAGCTCGAGTAAATACTCACCGGGTAACGATGGCGGTTTTATTGGGCTGATCACGGCCGCATCCGACCGTACAAAACCTTCGCGGGCAATAAAGCGGTAGGACTCCTCGGCGGTAATCGGGCGTCCATCACGATCCTGCTGCCAGGAAAAACCATAACCCAGTGCCTGCAGTAACTGGTATTCGAACAGCCGCAACCAGGGGTCCGGTAATTCGGTGTTTTGCAGGCCTTCGAGGGTTTTGGCGTAGGTAAGAAACAGCTCTGACTGAGCTTCATGGCGCGGCAGCAGGCGCACCAGTAATTCGGCGAGGTACAGACCGCAATACAGGTTACGGCCTTGCAGGGAATAGGTCTGCAGACTGCGCAGTCCGCGCAATTGTGGCCAGTCTTCGGCATGAGCCCAGTCGCCCTGATAGCGCTGGTGTAAATCGGCAGGGGGTTGCGTGCGGCCCGCCACCACACTCAGCCGCCCCTGCCCGGCGCTGAAAATATCCAGCAGCCATTCCTGCTCGCGCAGGGGCTGACGCTGTAATACAAACAGCGTTTTCATGGCTAGCCGATGCGGTCGTCGTAACCCAGACTGCGCAGTGCGCGCTCGTCGTCGGACCAGCCCGCTTTGACTTTAACCCACAGTTTAAGCATGACTTTGCAGTCGAACAGCAGCTCCATATCTTTACGGGCATCCTGACCAATCTGCTTAATACGATAACCACCATCACCAATCACAATGGCTTTTTGCGAGGCACGCTCCACCAGAATCAGCGCGCTGATTTCGATCAGCGTACCGGTGTGCACAAACTCTTCGATTTCAACCGTCATGGCGTAGGGCAATTCATCGCCCAGCTGGCGCATGATTTTTTCACGCACCAGTTCAGCCGCCAGAAAACGCGAGCTGCGGTCGGTAATCTGATCTTCCGGAAAGAAGTATTGGTTTTCCGGCAGATAGCTTTCAATCAGGTTTTCCAGTCGCTCAATGTTATGGCCGGTCTTGGCGCTGACCGGAATAATCTGATCAAAATTATGGCGGCTGCTGAGCTGCTGCAGCACGGGCAGCAATTCTTCTTTTTCACGCACAAAATCGACTTTATTCACCACCAGCACTACCGGTGCACGCTGCGATTTAACCGCCTGCAGAACCATTTCGTCTTCTTCGGTCCAGCGCGTACGGTCAACCAGCATCAGGATCAGGTCGACGTCTTTTACCGCCGTGGTGGCCGCTTTGTTCATATAGCGGTTAATCGCCTTTTCCTGATGCTTATGCATTCCCGGAGTATCGACATATACCACCTGCACATCACCCTCGGTTTTAATGCCCAGAATCTGGTGGCGGGTCGTCTGCGGCTTACGCGAGGTGATGGATAATTTCTGCCCGAGAATACGATTCAGCAGCGTGGATTTGCCCACATTCGGGCGGCCAACGATGGCGACATAGCCGGTACGTTGCGTCATTGTTTTTCCTCTCCTGCGTCATGCGCAAGTTCTGCTGAATCATCAATGCCCAGTATCGTTAATACCTGCGCGGCCGCGGTTTGTTCGGCACCGCGACGGCTGCTGCCCAGAGCGACTATAGCGTTATCCAGCTCCGGGATGCGGCATTCGACGGTGAAAACCTGCTCATTGGTCGGGCCTTCTACACTCATAACGTCATATTTGGGCAGGCTGGATTTACGTGCCTGCTGGTATTCCTGCAAACGGGTTTTAGGATCTTTAATCGGATCTTCCAGCGTTAAGGCATCCAGACGGGTCGCGTACCAGGACAAAATACGCTCGCGTGCCGCTTCCAGGCCACTGTCGAGATACATAGCGCCAATTAACGCTTCTACGGTATCGGCCAGAATAGAATCACGACGGTGCCCACCGCTTTTTAATTCGCCGGAACCCAGCAATAAAAAGTCGCCAAGATCAAACTCGCGGGCAATGATGGCCAGCGTTTCGCCTTTTACCATGCGCGCGCGTAAACGACTCAGCTTGCCTTCTTTCGCCTGCGGAAAACGGCGGTACAGATCGTCGGCGACGACAAAATTGAGGATGGAATCACCGAGAAACTCCAGCCGTTCATTATTGCTGATGCCTTTGCTGCGGTGTGTCAGCGCCAGCATCACCAGCGATTCATCGCGAAAGCTGTAACCCAGGCGCTGGGATAATTTAACGAGGGGATTATTCACTGAGTAAAATCTTTCTGTTGATAAAAACGCACAACCAGGTCGATATTACCGAACAGAGTACCGCGTTGTTCATAGGGCCAGTCGAGGGTAAGCCCACGGTTACTGGTATGAATATTAAGATCATCAAAAGCCATCCGGATATCGTTCTTACTGAGCCGTTCTTCGAGCAGCTTTTTCAGCTGATTCGGACGGGTATCGCTTTTGACATCGCCGGACTCGTACATCGTATTGATGATGGTCGTCAGCATCTGGTTCTGCCAATACATTGGCACTAACGTAATGGCCGCTTTAACAAAAACGATGGCAATAAAAACGACCACCAATACCGATATAAAAGACATTCCACGCTGACGACGCATATTAATCATCCACTCTCAGAACGGCGAGGAAGGCAGACTGTGGAATTTCCACGTTGCCGATTTGTTTCATACGTTTTTTACCTTCTTTCTGCTTCTGCAGCAGTTTTTTCTTACGGCTGACGTCACCACCATAACATTTGGCGGTTACGTTCTTACGCAGCGCTTTAACCGTCGTACGGGCAACGACCTGATTGCCCATCGCGGCCTGAATCGCCACGTCGAACATCTGCCGCGGAATCAGTTCTTTCATTTTTTCGGTCAGCGACGCACCACGGCGGCGAACGTTATCACGGTGCATAATCACCGCCAGTGCATCCACCCGCTCACCATTCACCAACACATCCAGACGCACCAATGGTGCTTCCTGGAAGCGGACAAAGTTGTAATCCAACGAGGCGAAACCACGACTGGCGGATTTCAGACGGTCAAAGAAATCCATAACCACTTCGGCCAACGGAATTTCATATTTCAACGCCACCTGAGACCCGGTGTACTGCATATCAATCTGCACACCGCGCTTTTCGATACACAGCGTAATCACGTTACCCAGATACTCTTGCGGCACCAGAATATTACATTCGGCAATCGGCTCGCGCATTTCTTCAATCACGCCGGGATCAGGCAGCTTAGACGGGTTATCCACCATCAGCACTTCGCCTTTCCTGTTCAACACCTCGTAAATTACCGTCGGTGCTGTCGTGATCAGGTCAAGATCGTATTCACGCTCCAGACGCTCCTGAATGATTTCCATGTGCAGCATACCGAGGAAGCCACAACGGAAACCGAAGCCCAGAGCATCGGAATTTTCCGGCTCATAAAACAAAGATGCATCGTTCAGCGACAGCTTTTCCAGCGCATCACGGAAGGCTTCAAAATCATCGGAAGACACCGGGAATAAACCGGCATACACCTGGGGTTTTACCTTCTGGAAGCCCGGCAGCGCATCCACATCGGGGAATTTTGTGCTGACGATGGTATCCCCCACCGGCGCACCATGAATGTCTTTAATGCTGCCGACCATATAACCCACTTCGCCGGTTCCCAGCTCACCGGTTGCCGTCATCTTGGGGGTGAAGATACCAATGCCGTCCACCAGGTGGTCGCGGCCGGTGGATTTCATGCGGATTTTGTCGCCTTTCTTGATGCTGCCGTTCTTCACCCGGATCAGGGAGACAACGCCCAGGTAAGAATCGAACCAAGAGTCGATAATCAATGCCTGTAACGGCGCATCCGGGTCACCTTCCGGCGGCGGGATATTAGCCACCAGATCTTCCAGCACATCTTCGATATTCAGACCGCTTTTCGCGCTGCAACGCACAGCATCGGTTGCATCCAGACCGATAATCTCTTCGATTTCCTGTGCCACTTTATCCGGATCGGCCTGCGGCAGATCCATCTTGTTCAGAACCGGGCGAACTTCCAGCCCCTGTTCAATGGCGGTATAACAGTTGGCGACCGACTGGGCTTCAACGCCCTGAGCGGCATCCACCACCAGCAACGCCCCTTCACAGGCCGACAGCGAGCGACTGACTTCGTAGCTGAAGTCAACGTGTCCCGGGGTATCAATAAAGTTCAGCTGGTAAACCTCACCATTGCGGGCTTTATAGTCCAGCGTCACGCTCTGGGCTTTGATGGTAATGCCACGCTCACGCTCAATATCCATTGAATCCAGTACCTGCGCCTGCATTTCCCGGTCGGAAAGGCCGCCACATACCTGAATAAAACGATCTGAAAGAGTGGATTTGCCGTGGTCGATATGGGCAATGATGGAAAAGTTACGAATGTGGTCCAGCTGGCTCACAGAATACAACCCGGTTGTTAATTGAAATGGTGGGCGATTTTACTTGAAAGGCGGGGTAAAGGCTATTTTGTACGCTATCTGGCGCAGGTTATGTTGGCTGACAGCCATAAACGACGAAGCCCGGTGAGAACCGGGCTTCGTCTGTTACGGTAATTACTCAGTAATCCGCAGCGGGATAAACATGGCCGCACCGCGGCGCACAATGCGCATCGGCACACTGCGATTAGCTGGGATACCGGCCACCACACGATCAAATTCTTCCATGTTGCGTACCGGTTCACCGGCAATCATGGTAATGACGTCACCGTTGACCAGGCCAGCAAACGCCGCAGGACCACGTTTCACATCACGCACCACAACGCCATCACCGACGCTTTTACGCTGCGCTTCGGAAAGCTCGCTGACCACCACACCCAGACGGTTACTGGTGTTTTCTTTCGGGCTGGCATTGTTCAGTGCCAGTTCCGCGCCATCGCCATCCGGCAGCACGCCAATGGTTACGTTGATTTTCTTACGCTTACCGTTGCGCACCACGTCCAGCTTGACGCTGCTGCCCGGCTTCACCCGGCCGACCTGATGCGGCAGATCGGACGACAGATAAATTGACTTGCCGTTGAAGTGGGTAATGATGTCGCCATTTTTCAGGCCGGCCGCTTCCGCCGGACTGCCAGGCACAATCTGTGCGACCAGCGCACCGGCTGCTTTTTCCAGACCAAAGGATTCCGCCAGATCTTTGCTGACCTCCTGAATCACCACACCCAGCCAGCCGCGGCTGACTTTGCCTTTATCTTTCAGCTGATCGGCGACATCCATGGCCACATTGATGGGAATGGCAAAGGACACCCCCATAAAACCGCCGGAACGGGTGTAGATCTGGGAGTTGATACCCACGACTTTGCCATCCAGATTAAACAGCGGGCCGCCGGAGTTGCCGGGGTTGATAGCCACGTCGGTCTGGATAAAGGGGACATAATTTTCGTTCGGCAAGCTGCGGCCTTTGGCGCTGACAATACCGGCCGTCACCGAGTAATCAAAACCAAAAGGTGAACCAATGGCGACCACCCACTCGCCGACTTCGAGCGCATCCGAATCGCCGAGTTCCACGATAGGCAGATTCTTGGCTTCGACCTTCAGCAGGGCCAGATCGGAGCTTTCATCGGCACCAATCAATTTGGCTTCCAGCTCACGACGATCATTAAGACGCACAACAATTTCGTCAGCATCTTTGATCACATGATTATTGGTCAGGATGTAGCCATCTTTGGAGACGATAAAACCGGAGCCGAGCGATGCCCGCTCCTGTTCTCCGCCACCACGGGGACCCTGCCCCGGCGCACCAAAGAAGTGGCGGAATATTTCCGGCACATCTTCCGGCAGGCCATAGCGCTGCTGAAAGCCGTTACTCTGCACATGTTGCACGGTACTGATATTAACCACCGCTGGTGAGGTTTCCTTCACCAACTCGCGGAAATCGGGTAGCTCCGCCCGGGCCACAGAGGCCAGTAACAGCAGAGGCAGCACTAACATACGGATCATCTGTGTCATGGTTTTTCCTTGCTCAAACATGTTCTGAGTGGATCATAGGGATTCGTTCACAACCCGGCTTTAACGCCGGTTGCCATTGCGACTGATAACGCTCTGCCAGCCGGCGGGCCAGCATAAAACCCGCACCTAAACCGCCAATGGCGGCCAGACCGGCCCAACCATCGCTGCCCGTCAATTGGCCGGCCACTGCACCGCCAATCAACCCCAGCAATGGCAGGCCGTACATAACCAGAGCACTCAGCGCCAGACTGCCTTGCGGCAGACTGAGCACCACCTGCTGACCAGGCTGAAGTTTCTGTTCGGTGTTAACCCACAGACGCATTGGTCGCCCCAGCTTGCTCATACTGTGCTGGCCACAGCCAGAACGGGCATTGCAGCTGTTGCAAGCGCTGCGCTGGACGGCTTCAACCCAGATACCACCATCGCCCTGCTCTATGACCTCAACGATTTCCTGACTCATCGTCTGTTTATTCCTCTGTCACCGACAGCGCACTGTTTACAGCATCGATATGATGTTCTGCAAGCGCACCCGGCACGATCGATGTGGCGATACGAATCATGGTGTCGGCGGGCAATTCGCCCACCACTGTCACCCGTAAACGGCCATGACTGCTGCCGTCGCCATCAGCAGCGCCTGCAGTATGATCCCGGTAGCGCACAACCGCCGCCGTGGCGCCCCAGCGACGGGTGATTTCCGGCATCTGTTCCTGGTTTACCGGATCGATAAACAGGGTAAACGCCGCTAACCCATCGCTGTACATCAGACGCACCGGCAGCGTATCTGCGGTGTGCTGTTCAGCGTCAGCATCCGCCGTCCGCGGAGAACCGGCCTGAATTACAGCAGTAATACGAAAACCTGCCGGAATCCAGTTCGGCAGCCAGCCAATACCGTCAGTACTGATCGTTTGCTGATCGGGAGAAACGGGATAAAGCGTCAGCTTATGGCCCTGATCATCGGGCTCGAAATCAGCCGCAGACAGATCAAGGCCAATCTCAATTTGGGCAAACTGAAACCGTTCCAGCACCTGTTGATGGTTATTGAGCAGATCAGAACGCAGCAGCAGACCGGTATTCTGATCCAGCCACAACTGATAGCCATAACGGTCATTGTCCACCGGAGTCACCTGCAGGCGCAGAGCAAACCGACCGGCAATGCGCTCAACGCCACCTAAGGTGAAATGGTACTGGTCTTCAACATCCATCACCCGCGAGAAGCCGTGTAACGGATTGCTGAGTTCACTGTTAAAACGCGGGGAGTGTTCACCGGGGTGAATGCAAATAATATCCTGACCATGGCGCACCATTTCGCGCGGCAGGCCGGTAAGGTGCAGTAACTTTTCCTGCTCCACACCATTAATCATACCGTGGGTAATGGCCAGCGTTTGCCATTGCTGGCCATCGCCATAAATCAGTACGCCACGGTAATTTTGTTGTTGAAAAGCCTGGGTCATGCGTTCCAGCCAGCCCCGGGCTCCTTCTTCAGCCTGCGCGTCTGCACTAAACAGACTGAAATTGAGAGCCAGCAGGCTGAAGCTCAGGGTAAGCAGTAATCTGCCTGCCCTCATTTGCCGCCCTCAGCCGGTTGCTGAAAATCCACCACGCGGGCGAAAGGAATGGCGGCACGGCTACCGCTCATGGTGGCCTGCTCAGTATGCTGCAGGACGTATTCCTGCAACTTACGCTGGGCGGCTTCAAGCTGTGCCGCATCGGTTTCTGACAGTGTCTGAACCGGAGCAGAAGCCAATTGTACGGCGGCAGGCTGCATTGTTTGTTGTTCGGCGACCAGAGCATCGGGTTCTGCACTGTTCATACGCACGCCGACCAGCACAGCCAGTGTTACTGATGCAGCCACGGCGCCAGAGGCCAGCCAGCGTAACTTATGGCCATTAGCTGCCAACGGCTGAGGGCGACTGACTTCATCCATCGGTTCACCGTCCAGCGCCTGCATAATGCCACGCGACAGATCCACCGCAGCAGCCGGTTCGCCGCGCATCAGTGAGCCCATCATCTGATAACGCTGCCAGGTGCCGCGCAGTTCGTCGTCCTGCTCCAGCTGATTAAGTATGCGGCGAACTTCCAACTCGTCGGTTTCACCGTCCATCAGGGCGGATAAGGATTCGTTTATACGTTCATTCATCGGTTGCTATCCTCCCGGTCAGGCGATGGCGCTGGCTGTATCGGCCAGCAGCGGCTGCATTTTGCGGTCAATGGCTTCACGGGCGCGGAAAATCCGCGACCGCACAGTGCCGATCGGACATTCCATCACCTCGGCGATTTCTTCGTAACTCATGCCTTCCAGCTCGCGCAGGGTTACCGCCATACGCAATTCTTCCGGCAGAGCTTCAATGGCATCGAACACCACTTTTTGCAGCTGGTCGCGCTGCAACAAACCATCCGGGGTTTCGATATCTTTCATGTTAGCTTCGTCGGCGAAAAACTCGGCATCTTCCAGATCAATGTCGCGGGTCGGTGTTTTACGCCCGCGGCTGACCAGATAATTTTTCGCCGTATTCACCGCGATACGGTACATCCAGGTATAAAACTGACTTTCGCCACGAAAGCCGGGCAGCGCGCGATACGCTTTGATGAAGGCTTCCTGAGTCACGTCCTGAGCTTCGGCAAAGTCGGATACAAAGCGTCCGACCAGCGCCAGAATGCGGTGCTGATATTTGATGACCAGCAGATCGAATGCTCGCCGGTCACCCTTTTGTACGCGGGCGACCAGTTGTCGATCTGTATGTTGTTGATCTGTCATGCTGTTTTCCGCTGTCGTGCGCTGTGTCTCTACAGCCATTGCTAAGCTCATCTACCCAGCCTCCTGTATGCCAGTGTGTCGACCTGGTTCTGGGAGGATAGAGGGGATTTATTCGGATTAGTTCCGCCAGAGTGTATCATGGGCGGCAAATGTGGCCGATGGCGGACAGAAACTTATTCCCCGTACAGCGTCCGTTATGGCCCGTCCGGCACTGGCATCTGCCACCGTGGCGGCATTATAGTGCCCACCACTTTGATACGTACAATACAGCATGAGCCAATCTTTCTCTTTCGATGTTCTTATTATTGGCAGCGGTGCCGCCGGCCTGACGCTGGGGTTGTCACTGCCCGACCATATCAACGCTGCCATTATCAGCAAAGACAGCCTGGATGCCGGCTCCACACGCTGGGCCCAGGGCGGCGTGGCCGCTGTGCTGGATGAAGACGACAGCGTTGAAGCCCACGTGCAGGACACCCTGATCGCCGGTGCCGGTCTGTGCCATGAGCCCAGCGTGCGCTTTACCGTGGAAAACTCCACCGCCGCGATTCAGTGGCTGATTGATATCGGCGTGCCTTTTACTCAGGACAGCCCGGATCATTTTCATCTGACCCGCGAAGGCGGTCACAGCGCGCGACGGATTATTCACGCCGCCGACGCCACCGGCCATGCCATCTCCGATACACTGCTGGCGCGGGCGAAAGAAAAGCCCAACCTCAAGCTGTTGCAGAACTACATCGCCATTGATCTGATCACCCGCGAAAAACTCGGCAGTGGTGGTCATGGCTGCATCGGTGCCTATTTCCTCAATAACGATACCGGCGATGTGGATGTCATTACCGCGCGCTCGGTGGTACTGGCGACCGGCGGCGCCAGCAAGGTGTACCTGTACACCAGCAACCCCGATGGTGCCTCCGGCGATGGCATCGCCATGGCCTGGCGTGCGGGCTGTCGCGTCGCCAATATGGAATTCAACCAGTTCCACCCGACCTGTCTGTATCACCCGCAGGCCAAATCCTTCCTGATTACCGAAGCGGTACGCGGTGAAGGCGGCAAACTTCTGCTGCCCAATGGCCAACGTTTTATGCAGCGTTTCGATAAGCGTGCCGAGCTGGCCCCGCGCGATATCGTCGCCCGCGCCATCGACCACGAAATGAAACGCATTGGTGCCGATTGCCTGTTCCTCGATATCAGCCACAAGCCGGCCGACTTTATTAAAGAGCACTTCCCGACTATTTATGAGCGCTGCCTGGAACTGGGCATCGACATCACCCGCCAGCCGATTCCGGTGGTACCGGCGGCGCATTACACCTGCGGTGGCGTAGTCACCGATATTCATGGCCGTACCGATATTGAACATCTGTACGCCATTGGCGAAACCGCCAGCACCGGCCTGCACGGTGCCAACCGTCTGGCCAGTAACTCCCTGCTCGAGTGTCTGGTGTTTGCGCGCTCGGCGGCAGCTCATATCGCCGCCAACATTGACCGTGAAACACCGGCACCTCAGGCTCCGGCCTGGGATGCCAGCCAGGTCACAGATTCCGATGAAGATGTGGTGATTGCCCATAACTGGGACGAATTACGGCGCTTTATGTGGGATTACGTCGGTATTGTGCGCACCACCAAACGCCTGGTGCGCGCCCAGCACCGGGTGCAGATGCTGCGCCAGGAAATTCAGGAGTTTTACAGTAACTACCGGGTTAGTAATGACTTACTTGAGTTACGTAATCTGGTGGACGTAGCGGATGTCATTATCCGCTCAGCGCTGTTACGTAAAGAAAGCCGGGGTCTGCATTTCAGCCGCGATTATCCGCACCCACTGCCACGCGCGTTTGACACCGTCCTGACACCTAAGTACCTGAAGGAACTGGGCGAACTCTGACTAAAGATGCTTGCTTTGAAAGGGTAAAAAGCAACGGCCTGAAGCGTGTCGTTGCTATTGGTAATCAGTGCAGATCGTTATACAACACTGCCGTCAGGCGGCGGTAATCTTCCGCCCTGCCAACACTGTCCGGGCGGATCATCAGCCGCTGCCAGGGCCAGAACGACCACTCCAGAATCAGCACATCGGCGCGGCGCACACTGCCATAACGCCAGCGCACCCGAAGCTTGCGGCCACGCTGCTCAAGCCACCAGCCACGGCGATCATAGCCAATTTTATGTACTGCAAAGCGACGCCAGCCCAGCAGCATCAGCGACAACAGCAAGACGCTGGAAATAGCCCAGCCAAGCGGCGACAGCAGACAACCAAGCAGCAGTAAGACCATGAGCAGAAAAGCGCCATCCAGCCAGCGCTGTCGGCGCGATGGCTGCAGCAACCACTCAGCGCTTGCGGGCATGCTCCAGCACCAGCTCTACAATGCGCGCCATGTCGGCATTATCCGGCGTCTGGGATTCCATAAACCAGGTGAACAGATCGGGGTCTTCATGCTCCAGTAACTGGCGGTAACGGACTTTATCTTCCGCGCTCAGACTGGTGAAAGCCTGCTCGGCAAAGGGTACCAACAGTACATCCAGCTCCAGCATGCCACGACGGCTGTGCCAGCGGACGCGTTTTGCTTCAATTTCGTCAGACACTCAGAGTTCCTCATTTAATAATCCGCGGCGGGTACAACACCCGGCTGCCAGCAAGCGGATGGCCGCCACGGCAACGATAAAAACGCAGTATATCAAAGCTGAATGCCGATACTGCTATGCGGCGAAGGAATTACGCCGATAGCCACACAATCTGCGTCGTTAAGTGAACCGCCGATTTGCAGTAAACTGCGCGTTATATTCGTTATCACCGACACAAGATCCGTAACCACTATGTCTACAGAATCCATCGTCATCCCTGCTCAGACCGGCCCTCAGGGGTTTATCCCCGCTAATAGCGCCACACACGGATTAACCTGGTTATCCGCTTTTGCGCTGCTGGAAATCAGCGGCCCGGACAGCGAACGCTTTTTGCAGGGACAGCTGACCTGCGATATGGCCAACCTCAGCGGCGATCTCTGGTCGCTGGGTGCCTGCTGCACCGCCAAAGGACGCATGGTGGCGAACTTTGTTATCGCCCGCCATGACGATAACGTCTGGCTGCGCCTGCCACGGGCGCAGGTTTCAACATTGCGCCAGCATCTGGCACGCTACGCGGTGTTTTTTAAAGTCACCATGACCGAGCATCTGGACGACTGGCGGATTACCGCCAGCCTGCCCGCCTCTGCCGTTAGCGACAGCACCAGCCAGTTACCCGAGCGTCAACTGCAGCACAACAGCGCCGATAACAGCCTGACCCTGCACTGGCCCGATGGCCGGGTGGAATATTGGCAACCGGCAGCAAAAGCCAGCGAACAACTGCAACATGCGGCCGCACTGACGGACGAATACCGTTGGTGGCAGGCCGATCTGGCCGAAGGCATTGTCTGGGTCGAAGAGGCCAGCCGCGAGGCCTGGGTGCCACAGTTTATTGACTGGCATATTCACGACGGCATCAGCTTCCGTAAAGGCTGCTATACCGGCCAGGAAATCGTCGCCCGCCTGCAATATCTGGGAAAAAGCAAAAAGAATCTGGTTGCGGTAACCGCGACCACTGACAGCGAAATCGCGCTGATGACCCCTCTGCAGGACAGTCAGGGTAAGACGCTAGGCGACATTGCCGCCTGGTACGGCCGTATTGGCCTGGCGGTGATGAACAGCGACTGGCCGGAAGACGGTATAAAAGCCGGGGAAATTCCCGTCACTCTCGCTCGTCTTTCCTATACTGACAGCACAACTGAGCAGAATAACAGCGACGCCCCTGCAAACGCTGCTGACCCTGCAGAAACAAACGACTGATCCGGCCAGATGGGCCGGACCAATGAGAGGCCGGCCCATGAGTAACCTGGCACAACAGGTAAAAGACGATATCGTAGCCCAGATCAAGAATGACGAACTGGTGCTGCCTACCCTGCCCGAAATTGCCCTGCGCGTACGCGAAGTGGCCGAAGACGCCAACGCCACCATTCCCCAGCTGAGCCAGATTATTGCTCAGGACCCGGCGCTCAGTGCCCGCATTATTAAAGTCACCAACAGCCCGTTAATCCGTGCCAGCAGCCCGGTCACCGACCTGAGTACGGCGATATCGCGCCTGGGCATCGATTTCACCAGCAATCTGGCCATTGGTCTGGCGATGGAGCAGATGTTTCAGGCAACCCACGACATTATCGATAAACGCATGCGTGAATGCTGGGCACGGGCCATGGAAATAGCTTCGTCAGCTCAGGTGCTGGCGCGCCACTTCACCAAGCTGCAGCCGGATCAGGCTATGCTCGCCGGGCTGGTACACCAGATTGGTATGCTGCCGATTCTGGCCTATGCCGAAAATCACAGCGATCTGCTCAACGACAGTTTCTCGCTGGATATGGTGCTGGAAAAACTGCACCCGTCACTGGGCAGCTATATTCTGCGCAGTTGGGAGTTTTCACCGGAGTTGGTCAATGTGCCGAAGGAGTATCTGAATCTGCAGCATCAGGCTGACAGTGCCGATTACTGCGATCTGGTGCAGGTGGCGACTCTGCAGAGCTACGACGGCTCCGACCACCCACTGGCCAAAATCAACCGAGGCGAGCTCGGTTCCTATCAGCGCCTGGGTCTGGATGCCGACGAAGAAGTCACGCAGTGGCAGGAGCTGAACGATGAAGCCGAAGCCACCCAAACCGCCCTGCGCTGATAAGCACCTGCCTGCTACGTAACTGTGTTAAAAAAAATACCTGTGTTAAAAAAGATAAGTACCTGCGCTGGCCTCAGATATGGGCCAGCGGATGTTTATCCTGCGGCCAGGGAGAGTACATCAACGCTTCAATCCAGCTGGCCGGAACATCATCAACATGAGCGTGTTGCCAGCGCGGTTTAAAATCCTTATCCACCACCATCGCGCGAATGCCTTCGGCAAAGTCCGGATGGCGTACCGACTGATAAGCCAGCACCAGCTCCCACTGCACCACTTCTTTTAAACTCATCTGCTTGCCACGATGCAACTGCTCCATAATCAGGTGCGCTGTTGCCGGACAACCGGCTTTAAAGTTATCCAGCCCTTGCTGCAGCCAGACATTCTCACTGCGGTGCTGCGCAAAGCGCGCGGCAATTTTGCTCAGGTCATCACAGGCGAACAATTCATCCAGCTCGGCCTGCACCGGCTGCAATTGACTGGCTGGCATGCTCTCCACCACTGGCGTTTCCAGAGCATGCAGCAGCGCGCGTACCGTATGATGATTTGCGGCCTGGTTATCGCTCCAGTCCTGCTGACGCAGCTGCGCCAGCATCTCATCCTGTTGCGCATGCGTCAGGCAATAGTGCGTCAGCTTCAGATCTTTGCAATCCACGGCATTCATATGGCTGCCGGATAACCCCATCCAGTGACCCGCCGGATACGGCAAGCGTGACAGATACCAGCTGGCAGCAACATCCGGAAACAAGCCAATACGGACTTCCGGCCACGCCAGTTTCAGCGTTTCAGTGCCTACACGATGATTGGCACCAATAAACAGCCCCAGCCCGCCGCCCATGACAAAACCATTTCCCCAGGCAATTAATGGCTTGGAAAATAAATGCACGCGGTAGTTTTTACCGTATTCTCCGC
Source organism: Thalassobium sp. (assembly GCA_002733205.1). Taxonomy (GTDB): domain Bacteria; phylum Pseudomonadota; class Gammaproteobacteria; order Pseudomonadales; family Oceanobacteraceae; genus Venatoribacter; species Venatoribacter pacificus. The sequence continues at coordinate 127,772 of NVUW01000008.1, forward strand.
TGAAAAAATTGTCGGCATAACGGCAATGGTCCTCGCCTTCGGCCTGCATGCTGTCATACAGCTGACGGATATCACCGCCGGCACAAAAGGCTTTATCACCGGCACCGCGCATCAGAACCGCGACCAGTTTGTCGCTTTTTTCCCAGCGCTTCAGTTGCTTGTCGATCAGGTTGACCATGGTCAGATCGACAGCGTTCATGGCTTTGGGCGCATTCAGGGTCAGAACACCGATTTTATGGCCGGAACGGGTGGTCAGGGTGTCAAACAGAACCGGGGATTCAGCAGTCAAAACAGTCTCCTTAAATGGTCTCATAGCCTGATCATATTCATTAAACAGGTTCTGATAATGCTCAGCAGCACAGAGTTTGTGGCAAACAAGCCCTGGCACCCACGCATCATACAGGAGTGTTACACTCGCACGGAAAGCCACGGCCTGCCAGAGTGAACGCCAGCATGACGCCATTACTGAGTCTGATCATAATTGCCGCTATTATCGGTCTGTTGCTGACCCTAATGCTAGTCGACCGAGGTAGCAGAGGCGCTGAATTATCCAGCCTGGCCGATCAGCTGGGGCTTGCCTATCGCCCCTACGCCTCCATTAGCCAGCGCATCCGTGATGCGCACTTCCAACTGCTCGATATTGGTCAGTTCCGTAATTTCCGCCACCTGCTCGAAGGGCGGCTGGACGACGATGACAGCCGCTATCTTAACTTGTTCGACTACAGCCTGATTACCGCCGGTGGTGCTTCCACGCAAACCGTCATTCTGCTGCCCTGCCCAATACCCAAGGGCTGTGCGTTCAGCATCTGTCGCAAACGCTGGCTGCAGGAAGACGTTTTTTCCGAAAGCCAGCACAAGAAACTTGAACCCTTATCGGAACAGCAAAAACCCCTGCTGCTGCGTCAATGGCAATTACACAGCAGTCATGGCGAACGTTTATGGGCTTTGCTGAAACCGGAGGTCTGCGATTGGCTTTTGGCGCATCCTCACCTTCACATTGAATGGGCAGATGGCATTCTGCTGCTCTGCCGGCCACATCATGTTCTGCCGCCGGCTCAGGTTAATGAGGCCCTGCAGCATGCCCTGCAATTTATTCAGTGTCTGCAACACAACGCCAAAACGATCTGACCACTCGTCTGCATTTCAATAATAAATAACAACAGGTATTTTTTTATGTTGCGATTGTCCGCACGCGTTCAACCTTCAACACGCTGGCTTGCCAGCATAGCAACACTGGCCACCTTGCTGCTCGGCGGCTGCTCTGCGGGTCAACAGGAAGTGATTTACGACAAAGCCATTGATTTTGCCCGCAGCGCCGTTGACCTGACACTGAAAACCGCGGATACCGGCGACGTCAATATGAGCTACCTGGAACGTCAGGGCACAGGACCAACCGTGCTGTTGCTGCATGGATTTTCAGCCAACAAAGAAACCTGGCTGAAATTTGCCGCCGAACTGCCGCAGGATTATCACCTGATTATTCCTGACCTGGCCGGCCATGGTGAAACACCGGCACCGCTAAATCAGGATTATAATTTAATCCGTCAGGCCGAGCGCCTGCACCAGCTGATGACGATTGCCGGGGTAAACCAGTTTCACATTGCCGGTAACTCCATGGGCGGCGCGATCAGCGCTATTTATGCCACCCGCTACCCGCAACAGATTCTGAGCCTGACGTTAATGGATGCTGCCGGTGTTGATGCGCCAGAGCAAAGCGAATATATGCAGGCACTGGCGCAAGGTAAAAATCCGTTAATTGCCACCGACGAAGAAAGTTTTGAATATCGCTGGAATTTCGTCATGAGCGAACCACCACTGCTGCCATGGCCGCTGCGTCCGGTGGTTGTGCGAAAAACCATCGCCCGCGAAGGTATTAACCGCGAAATATTCAGCGATATGCTCGCTACCCGCGAAGAACTGGAAGCCAGCCAGTTTGAACAACAGCTGAGCGAAAAAGTCACCATGCCAACGCTGATTATCTGGGGAGAGGAAGATCGCGTGCTGGACGTTTCTGCCGCGCAGGTATTTAAAGAAAAATTACCGCAAGCGCAGGTAAAAATTTACCCCGGCATCGGCCATTTACCGATGGTAGAAATTCCGGCGAAAACGGCCGAGCTGTACAGCCGTTTTATTGCAACCGCGGAATAATTCTGCAAAAGAGAGAATGCAGGCCCAAAAGCCCCGTTACCCGGGGCTTTTTTATGTTTTTTAATAACGTTTAAACCGGTTGCAAACGCAACAGTGTCCGAGCCATATATTCTCCCTGATATGCAGCAAGACTCAACTCCAGCTCTGACGGCTGACGACTGCCATCAGCGCCGGCAATGCAGGCGGCTCCCAGCGGTGAGCCGCCTTTTACCACGCTGATATCCGTTAACCCCGGTGCGGTATACGGCAGGCCGGTAATCAACATACCGTGATGCAGCAGCGTGGTATGAAACGACTGTATCGTGGTTTCATTACCACCGCCGGTGCCGGTTGAGGTAAACACACTGGCCAGTTTTCCCACCAGTGCGTTCTGCATCCACAGGCCACCGGTCTGATCGAGAAAATTACGCATCTGCGCTGCCATATTGCCGAAGCGGGTTGGCGTGCCAAAAATAATACCGTCATAGTCGGCTAATTCGGCAACGCTGGCTTCATCTCCGGCCTGCTGCATTTTAATACCGGCTTTTTCCGCTATCTCAGAACTCAGGGTTTCCGGTACACGCTTCAGACTGACGTCGACCCCCGGAATTTTACCGGCACCTTCTGCGACGGCCTGTGCCATGGTTTCGATATGGCCATAACTTGAATAATATAAAACCAGTAATTTTTTCATGCTGCCTCCGCCAGTTGCTGTTCAATTAATTGTTCTAACTGCTCATTGGTTAACGTGCTGGAAACCAGCGTTTTACCATTAATCAGCAAGGTTGGAATCGAACAAACATTCAGCCGCCGTGCCAGCGCTATATCATCTTCCACCTGCAGGCGAAGCTCTTCCGTTTTTACCTGTGCCGCCAGAGCCTTACCGTCAAATCCCAGCGTATTGGCTGCGGCTATCAGTGTGTCTTCACTGCCAATATTTTCATTCAGCAGCAGATGACGACGCTGAATTTCGTCGAACATATCCCAGTGGGCAGCAGTGCCGTAGGTTATTTCTGCGGCCTTGGCGAACAGTGCCGCCAGCCAACCGGACGGATAAGAAAAAGGCTTGGCGCGCATGCCCTCGGTATTAAAACGGGCCGGATCATCGGCAGCTGCCTGACACTGCTGCCAGTGGCGCAGAATTTCGGCTTTTGCCAACGCCATTGAGCCAAAGCGCTCAATCATTTCCTGCTCATTACGCTGCAATACAAAACAGCGCTGACGGATCTGAACCTGCGGATGATCCGCCCAGCGGCGTAAACGTGGGCTGAGCACATAGCACCAGCCGCAAACAGCATCGTGGAAAAAATCGATTGTGATCATTGTTGCTCTCCTGTTGCAGATATTGGACGGAGAGCAGATTACGGCCAGAGGAAAATAAAAAATAATGAAAAGAACGGCTGAATATACGCCGTTTTTTGCATGTTTATTCGGCGGGTAGGGTCTGGGTCAGCAATTCATACAGGCGGTCAACGGCAGTCAGATGTGCAAGCTCCGGGTTCAGACCGATATGCAAGGCCACTTCCCGCTCATTGCCGGCTGCCAGAGTAAGGCGCTGCATCTGCCCGGTAATCAGATATTCCGGCAGCCAGGCAAAGCCCACTCCGGCTTCTACCGCCTGCTGAGCAAGTGCTGCAGAATCAAGGGTCAGACGCTGCTGTGCTGCCAGCCAGCCACTGTCGCGATTGGCGCTGCCACTATCACGCAACACGATCTGGCAGTGTTGTTTAAGGTCGCTGTCAGTGAGTTGCCCGGCGCTCGCCAGCGGATGAGATAAACCGCAGACACAGTGTTTACGCACCGCCAGTAAAGGCTCACTCAGTATGTCATGGGGTAATTGACTGGCGATGGCGACAGCAACCAGCCCCTGTTCCAGCAGCTGCGCGGCACCCGATAACGCACTTTCATAAATCTGTACCGACACCTGTGGCATTTCTGCGCTGAACTGCGCCAGTCGCGGTAACCAATATGCCGGAGGTAACAGGACATCCACCGCCAGGGCGATTTCCTGACGTTGCGCCAGAGCGCTGTCGGTGGCTTTTATTTCCAGTGATTCGGCGCGGGCCAGTAAAGCCCGTGCCTGCACCAGCAATTGCTCCCCGGCCAGCGTCAGCTGTGACTGACGCCCCTGCACCTGAAATAAAGGCTGGTTTAATAAAGACTCCATTTTTTTCAGACTGTGCACCACCGCCGACTGGCTTTTGCAGAGATATTCTGCTGCTTTAATGGTGCTGCCCTGCTCAGCCGTCGCAACAAAAGTGCGCCACATTTCCAGAGTAATTTTCATACTGTTTTAAACCGCATACCTATCTGGGGATACAACCGTATTTCCTGACGGAAACCGGCGATGACAAAGTTATTCGTCCGCCCAGGATAATACCTGCCCGGTAACGGCGCCGCCATCAATGACAAATTCACTGCCGGTTGAGTAGGTTGCTTCGGTAAACATAAAGCGCGCCATACGTGCCACTTCGACCGCTTCGCCAAAACGCGGAATCGGCTGAGCCGCTGCAATGTTATCCGGCAAGCCGTCGGTCATTGAGGTGCGAATCGGTCCGGGATGCAACGACATAACGCGAATATTATATGGCGCCAGATCCAGCGCCGCGGCTTTGGTCAGCCCGCGTACACCCCACTTACTGGCAACGTACCCCGCAAGGCCGCCATAGCCCTGCAAACCCGCGGTCGACGAAGTATTCACAATCGTCCCGCCTCCGGCCTTTTTCAACACCGGAGTAACAAAATGAATACCGAGAAACACACCGTATAAATTAATATCGGTTACGCGTTTAAATTCTTCCGGCGAACTGTTTTCCAACCCGGTAAAGCCAACAATCCCAGCGTTGTTAAACAGTGCATTCAAACCACCGAATTCGGCCACAGCAAAAGCGATGACCCTTTCCCAATCTTCCGGGCTGGCCACATCCAGGTGCTGATAATGCACCCGCGATCCCAGTTCGTTGACCAATGCCTGTCCGGAGTTATCCTGCACATCGGCAATAACCACCTGCGCACCATCGGCCGCCAGCAGGCGGGCGGT
>NVUW01000001.1 GCA_002733205.1 Thalassobium sp.
GCGCCAATACCGCTGGCTCCGCCGGTGATGAGTATTTTCAGTTCGTCGATTGCTATCGCGTCCATAATCCATTCTCCGCAGTGAGATAAGGCCGGTTCAGTAGCCTGTACGATCCTCAGTCCATAACAACACAGGCAAAAAAAATCCGCTACCACAAGCGTGGCAGCGGATTTTTGTGTCTGCGACGGATCACTGACGTACGGTTAACTGACGCCCGCTATCACGACACGCAAGCTTACTGACGGGTCAGGGTTTTATCAAAGGCACGGGTCACTTCACCGCTGACTTTATCAACGGTATAAGAGGTTGCGCGGAATTCATCGCCAGCGATTTCGATATAGAAAAATCCCAGCGTTTTATCCTGCTGCCAGTAAGCGGCGTTGCGCTCGGTATCTTTGAACTCACGACTTTTACCACCGGCACCGGACACCATGTGCAGGGTTTTACCGCATTTATCGACTGGTTTCAGGAATTGCAGTTCGTGATCGTGACCGGCAATCATCACATCCACTTTGTTGCAGACATGATCTTTCAGCATGTCGTAATACACCACACCGGCACCGGGGAAACCATCGTACATTCCGGCATTACCGTGCTTACCGTTGGACAGAAACGGATGATGGGCAAAGGCAATTTTCCACGGTGCAGAAGCGTCATTCAGCTCGCGATCAATCCATTTGGCCTGCGTTTTTTTGTACGGCAGCTGCCAGTATTCTGCATCGGCATCACCGACTGCGGCCAGCGGATTAGAATCGAGGGAGAAAAAGTTAACCAGTGGCTGCTCTTCGTTTAACGGCGCAGAGAAGGTGTAATAACGTGCCGGCATCTGCCACTTATTACTTGGGCGGTTCTGCTGGTAGTGATAATCCACCTGAATATCGCCTTTATCGTTATCCAGACCATCACCACCGAATAACCAGGAGTTATCGTGGTTGCCCAGCGTCATATAAAACGGGAAGTTGAGGTTTTTATACGGGTCTTCAAATTTAGTCTGAAACTGAATATCCGATACCGAATCGACGCCGGCTTCATAAATGTTATCGCCCAGTCCAATGGCGAAATCACAACCGCGCTCGGCACACACCGATTCCAGCGCTGCTGCCACTTTGTACTGACCATCGTCACCGGTACCCATGTCACCGATGGCAATAAAGCGCACGGTTTTGTTCACCGTGCCAACATCCGGCAGCGGCTCCGGGGTTTTCGACATGGCCAGCGCCTGAGCCGCGACCACACTGCTCAGCAGTACAGGAAGCATCATTTTGTTCATGGGTATCTCCTTCAATAGCGGTGAGTGCATCGTTATAAGAACCGCCGCAGCATAGTGGCACCATGTTACAGCTTTGTTTTTGTTTTATGGCAATGCAGATAACAGCACAAAGGTACCAACTCAGAAAGGACACTGACGGCCAGTGCCGTCCGTTAAGCCTCTACAGCTGATCAGCCAAACGGCGCTCTTCAGCGCTGCGCTGGCCGTGATGCTGCGCGTCATTTCGGCCATATTCAACACAGGCCAGGCACTCTACACTGCGCGCCTTTATAACAAACACCGAAGAACCCAGCTATGGCAAACACAAATACCGCAAACCGCCCTAACCGACTCACAACCGTGGTCAGCAAAGTGAATAAACTGCCAGTGGCATGGCGCGCCAAAGCGCTGTCTCTGATGATGGGACGGGTCATCCCCTTCGCCGGGACCGCCGGAACCCGCGTTGAAAAGCTGACCCCGCAGGAATGCGTGATCGTGATGCGCAACAAGAAAAAAGTGCAGAACCATATCGGCAGCGTACACGCCGCCGCCATGGGCCTGCTGGCCGAATCCGCCACCGGTTTTATGACCGGCATGAGCGTGCCCGATAACCGCATCATCGTTATCCGTTCCATGCAACTGGAATACCTCAAGCGTGCCAGCGGCGATATGAAAGCCGTGGCCAGCTTCAGCGATGAGCAGCTCGACTATGTCAAAAATACTGAAAAAGGCGATATCGAAGTGCCAGTGGTTATTACCGACGCCAGCGGCACTGAAACGGTTAAAGCGACCATGATCTGGGCGTGGACGCCGAAGAAGAAGTAAGTATGTGATGCAGCGGCAAAGGAATTGCCGCAGCCATTACGCGGGAGCAAAACGCTACTGCCGTTCATGCTCCTTACAAATCAGTCCTGCATCTTCTGCTGACAGTGGCTGTTGCAGCAAATTGCAGAAATACCCGTCTTCTGTCTCACTGTTATGGCGACACGAACGGCATATACCAAATGATTTCATCTGATTAGCGCTTAAAAATCCTGTCAGCAATAATTTCAGGGCGGCGCTGACCTGTTGCTGCTCAGCAACTGAGAGATGCGCACAGGCTTTAGCAAACATCGGAGAGGGAATCAGCTGCTGCAACAGCTGCTGACCCGCCTCAGTCACGCGCAGATGCGTTACGCGCTTATCCGCGGTATCCGCAACCTTTTGCAGCAATGCCTTTTTTTCCAGCACTTTCAGCGTCTGTGACACAGTCCCTTTGGTCTGCCCCAGATACTCACTCACCGCCATTGGCGTATCCGAATAGCGATTGCAGATCGACAGATAATGCAGCGCCTCCAACTGAACCGGCAACAGGCCGAATTCTGCGCCGCACTGGCGTGCGTCAACCCGGAGTAATTCCCCAAGCCGTTCAACGTGGTTGTAAATCAGATCAGTCATCATTGGCACATAGTATCGACTAAAAACTTTATTGACAACAGAGCAGCCCGTCCCTTAGTGTTTAAAAGGTATCGAGTCGATACATAACTTTGGAGAGAGATAATGAACAGCGCCATTTTTTATCACGCCGGTTGTCCGGTATGTGTCAGCGCAGAACAGGCTCTGCTGGCCGCACTGGATCAGCAGCGCCTGAATCTGAAAGTCGTCCATCTGGGTGAAGAGCCCACCGAAATCCCAGCTGCGGAATTAGCCGGCGTAAAATCGGTACCCGCATTGCTGCTCAACGGTCAGGTGCTCCATATCAATTTCGGAGCCTCATTAGACGATTTAAAAGGAGCGCAATAATGGCTAATCATTCACTGTTGCTGGCCTTTATAGCGGCGGGATTTTCTGCCGCAGCCTGTGCGGGCGGCCATCATCACGGCGGCATACAGGCAGAAAAGAAAAATATTGAGCTGGCTCCTTTCGATATTATTCATACCAAAATCACCACTGAAGGCAGTACCGCAACCTTCCATATGGCGGTATCCGGTAATGCCGGAGAAAATACTCCTGCGGCGAGCGGACAGCTTGCCGGTAGCCATGTATTTTCTTATGTCTGGCCAACAACCATTGACAGCTACGAGGTGGGTTTTGACAAACAAGCCGGTATTCTGGCTCTGGCGGTAACCAGCCATCCGGATTTTGACGACACACCGCTGTACGATGAAAACAATGATGGCGATACCAGCAACGACGGCAATCTCTGGCACAGTCATTGGGTGGTGTTACATCCCGATGAACGCTGTGGCAAAGGTGCACTGGGCGTTGCCGATATTCCGGAAGGTGTTAAGCCACGTTTGCCGGCAACCTGGCCGGGCCTGCCAATTCTGCTCGATAGCCCGGGCTGGGATCCGGTGTTCTCCGCCGAGCATGTGGAGGTTCGTGTTCCCTTTGCAGATATTGCCGTTGTTGAACAGGCAAACTTTGATGGTGTAACCGCAGGTTTACGGGTTAATCAGAGTGTGCACTCGCCACTGCTGTGCGTAGTGAATGTCATGGATATTGCCTCGGGTGATCTGAGTTTACCGGGCAAGGTTAATCACTGAGCCGGTAGCCGGACAAGGATGTCTGACTATGAAAAACAGAGCATACATCCCTGAAACGCATGATAAAAAGCCCCGGCAGGATTACCCGGCCGGGGCTTTTAAATAAGCAATAACAGGATCAGTTATTCGCCGCCATATACTCACGGCGCTTTTGTTCGCCGTCGATATAACGCAACCACTGGTCGGCCATCTTTTCTGCTTCGGCAAACTTCTGCGCTTCTTCAAAGCTGTCGCGTGCGTACGGCAGATCATCCAGATTAAACAGGATAAGACCTTTAAGGATATGCGCAGAGTATGGCTGTTGCAGTTCACCCAGCTTCAGGGCTTTATCGACATGAGTCAGCGCCTGTTTCCATTCCTGACGCTCGGTATGAATCTGCGCCAGCTTGTAGAAATCCTTGCCAGCCTGTGAGGCTTCAGCTGCTTTGGCCATGACCACAATGGCTTTATCGTATTCTTTCGCCAGCATCCAGGCATCGCCCAGCAAAGACAGATTTTTAGCACTGGCTTCAATCTTTTTGTCTTTCATGCCGTCTTCAAGAATGGCGGCAGCTTTATACGGAATTTCCTGCCCCAGTAATGCCTGAGCCAGATTCACCAGCTCGCTTTCCTTGTTCAGCAATCCTTGCTCATGTGCCGTTTCCAGCGCGGCCAGTTCTTTCAGCGGCTGGCCAAGTTCACTGTAAACGGCTGCCAGCTGTACCCAATACTGAGACTTGGGATACAGGGTCGATAAATCCTGCAGACAGCGCGCCAGATTTTTGAAATCTTTGTTCTGGTAATACACCGCACGCTCCAGCAACAGCCAGTTTTCTTTTGGCTGGTTGCCCTGCTCTTTGGTCATGGCGATGGCTTTTTTCACATCCGGCAGAGCCTGCTGATATTTTTCCAGCTGAAACTGCATTTGTGCGCGCAGAATAAAGGCTTCGGCATTGGGTTTTTCAACCATCGCGAACCAGTTATTCAACTGCACCAGGGCATTTTTATAGTCTTCCTGAATCAGATAGAGCTTGGCTAGGCTGTAAAGCGTGGTCTGCTCCAGACTTTCCGGAATGTTCTTGGTTTCTACCACATCCTTATAAGCACCGATGGCGTTTTTATAATCTTCCTGATTAAAGTACACATAAGCGAACATGTTATGTGTCATCGCCTGCTCGTAGCTGTTGCGTTTGATTTTTTCAACCGCGTTCAGTGCATCGAGTGCTTCGCTGTATTTCTTTTCGTCCGCCAGAGCACGCGCAGCATCCAGCTTTTTATAAATATGCGGGCGTAAAGTCTGCGCGCGGCGCACGCGTTTCTTTTCCACGGCCGGCGCCTGATCTTCTGCCTGCGGTTTGGTCTGAGACCAGGCGGTCATTGGCGCAACCAGGGTCGCGCCATATACCAGTACCGCAGTCATCAATACAGCAACGGGATGTTTTATCGCAATGGTCATAACGGACTCCTGTTACCTGCCACTTTTATCCAGCTCAAAGCGGATAATGTTGCGTACGCCGTTAACCTCAACGGCCTTACCGTTTTCGATTTTTGGCTTGTATTTAAATTTGCTCACCGCGGCCATCGCTTCACGATCAAAGATGCCCGGAGGATCGGCTTCGATTACGTGTGGCTCGGTTACGGTGCCCAGTGTGGTTACGGTAAATTCCACCACCACATAACCTTCAATACCTTTTTGGGCGGCACGGCGTGGATAATTCGGCGCGACTTTTACGATGGGTAAAAATTCGCCATCACCACTGCCGCCACTCAGACCGGCATCGACGTTCAGGTCGGCGCCGAGATCAAATCCGCCAATATCAAAGCCATCGGTATTAGCCTGCGCCATATCCGGGCGCGGCATATCCGGTTTTGGCGGTTCCGCCGGCGGCGTTGGTGGCTTCTGTGGCTTACGCTCTTTGGTGCGGACTTCGTCGTCGGGTTTATCCATTACGAAGCTCTGAATGCGGCCGAAGTCCTGCTCATTCAGCACCGATCCACCGGTGCTGATCAGGCTTTGCATCATCCAGAACACCGCAAAGGTGGCGACGGCTGCAACCGCCAGCGCAGCGCCGAAGCGTAGCAAGCTGGATTGCATCATTACCGCTCCTCAGTCGCCAGTGAGACGTCGTACACTCCGGCCTGACGGGCAGCATCCATTACCGCGACCAACTGGCGGGTTTTGGCTTCTTCATCGGCCTGAATCACGACGGTGCCCTGTGGGTTTTCGGCGTGCATGCGTTCGATGTTGGCGCGTACCTGGCTTTCATCGACTTTGCGTTTATTGATCCAGATTTCACCCTGATCATTAATGGCAATTAAGATGTTGGCGCGCGGTTTGGATTGCGCGGTACTGGCATCCGGACGATTCACTTCGATGCCCGATTCTTTAACGAACGAGGCCGTTACGATAAAGAAGATCAGCATGATAAAAACCACGTCGAGCATTGGCGTGATGTCGATTTCGCCTTCTTCTGCCTGCGGGGTTAAATTAGAAAAACCACGTCTCATAATGTTTGTCCTGAATTAGTGGTCAAAAGTTAACTGGTCTTCAAGGCGAATTTTTTCACGCTTGATAAAACGATCGAGCAGTGACTGAGCAAATACCCCGGTCAGTGCGCCGACCATCCCGGCCATGGTTGGAATGGTGGCTTTGGAAATACCGGAGGCCATGGCTTTCGGACTGCCATTCCCCAGAAAAGCCATCACATCAAATACTTCAATCATGCCGGTTACGGTTCCCAGCAGGCCGAACAAAGGCGCCAGACCAATCACCATTTTGATGGTGCTCATGTTGGCGCTTAAATTAATGTTCAGCTGGCTGATCAGATCCTGGCGGATCTGATGCGCATACCAGGAACGACGCTCGCTGCGCGCTTCCCATTCCTGCACCGCCGCGGCCAGAGCCGGACGGTACGAGAACATAAAATAAGCGGCGCGTTCGAGTACCAGTAACCAGAGGATAAATATCAATCCGAAGATGGCGTAGAGGACATCGCCCCCACGTTCCATAAACAGATATACCGGTTCGTACAATTCACCGAACATAATGATTTACGCCGCTGTTGCCTGAGGTTTGGTCTGCTTTTCTGACTGGCGCGCCAGAATACCGGTGGCGCGCTCTTCCAGAATCATCATCAGCTCACGTGAGCGGTTATTGGTTAAGGTATGCAGGAACACACAAGGAATTGCCGCTACCAGCCCCAGAACAGTGGTGACCAGTGCCTGAGAAATACCGCCAGCCATCAGCTTCGGATCACCGGTACCGAACAGCGACATGGTTTCGAATACGTCGATCATACCGGTCACCGTACCCAGCAGGCCGAGCAGTGGAGCGACCACCGAGATGATTTTGATCCAGCCAATGGCACGGGTTAAGCGTGGAATCTCTGCCGCAATGGCTTCGCCTAAATGCAGTTCCAGTGTTTCGGTATCGGCATTTTTATTGGCATTAAATACTGCCATTACACGACCCAGAGCGTTATTTTCGTTTGCGGTTTCGTTATCCATTTGCGCACAGATTTTTGCACCTTCGCTGTACAGCACAACCATGCGCCACAGAGCCAGAGCAATACCAATCGCGCCCAGAACGATAATGATGTAACCCACAACACCACCCTGGTCGACGCGATCACCCAGTTCCGGTGACTGTCCCATAATTTTCAGCAGCTGGCCGCGTGAAGGATCAATCCAGAAGCCGGTCAGGTCGGTACCGCTGGCGGAGGCCAGTTCGGCAGCAGGATCGGTGTAACGGCTGCCTGGCTGCTTATCCAGTTCCACCAGACGACCAGCTTCCAGATCCCAGTTCAGGTATTTGCCATCGGCGACCACGTTAAAGCCGCCAACACGGATAACCTGCTCTTCGGTGGTGTCACCGCTTGGCAGTACCACTTGCGCGTTGTAAGTCGATACACGGCCGCTGTACGTCATTTCACGCTGCATTTCGAACCACAGGCGTTCCAGTTCTTCGATCGATGGCAGCTTGGAAGAAGAACCGGCGGTTTTAATCAGGTCGGTGAGGAATTGTTCACGGCCCGGTAATTCAGAACTGATAACAGAACCTTCAAACACCGCTTTGGTATCACCGGCCACCTGCTGCAATACACCAAACAATTCTTTCAGGCTGCCCAGACGGTTATTCAGGCGTTCCTGCGCTTCGGCGACTGCGGTTTCGTTCTGCTGAAATTCTTTTTCTTTCTGCGCGCTCAGCTGTTCAAGACGGCTGCGCTCATTCTGCGCATCGGCGACCATTTTTTCCTGTTCCGCTTTGGACAGGTTAAAACGTGCAAGACGCTGCTTGAATTCTTTATCGTCACGGGCCTGACCCTGCTTCACCAGATTCAGCAGAGAATCAACACTGACGGGTTCCGCAGCCTGAACGTGTACATTCAGACCCAGCACCATAGCAGCGCTTAAAAACAAAGATTGCAGTTTCATTATTTGGTCTCCTGCTGTGCTGAAGAAGGCGCGGCGACAGGTACTTTAATCAGATCGGGTGCCGCCTGTTCACGGGCAATACGGATGCCGGCCATCAGCTTGCTTTTGAATGATGCATCCAGTGCTTCCCACTGGTTAGACGTAGTGTTCCACACGCCCAGTTCCTGACCATTCAGTGACTGATACATCAGCGAGATACGACCTACGCGCAGGAAATCCACTTCACGGCTCTGGCCATTAGTATCCAGCGTGCCACGGTACGATTCGATGGTACGGCCGTAATCCACTTCAGCCTGATACGCCTCAGTAACTTTGCGGTATTTTTCCGCAACGGTTACATCAGAACGGCCCATCATATTTTTCAGGTTGGCAACGCGCTTGCTGCGCTCTTCGGCCAGGAAAGGCACATCGGCAGCCACAAACTGATCGATGGCATCAATCATGCGCAGCATCAGCGGCGTGATCTGACGCTCAACCAGGGTAACGTTCTTAATACTGGCTTCAATGCTGGCCAGCTCATCCTGCTGAGCTTTCAGCTGCTTATTAAGTTGTGTTACGTAAACATTCAGGCCGTCAATCTCTTTGACCAGACCACGGTATTCACGCTCCGAGGCGCGGATACTGTTATCAACAGAATCAATTTTCTGCTGTGATTGTTGTGCTTTGTTGGCGCGATTAACGCCCTGATCCAGAGCACCGTCTACCGTGGCGGCAGAAGCACCCATTACCACGCCTGCGCTGAGCATGGCGGCCGCCAGAAGGTTGCGAGTTCGCAGTTGCATCGGCATATGTGTATTACCCGTTTTGTTCTCAATTCGTCTGCGTGACGCAGACTCCCCAAATTCAGAGCGCAAGATACTGCAGTTCTGTGACAGTTCTATTACATGACAGAAAGACTGCATTTTTATGACAGCGCCCCATTAAGAGACGAACGCTGTGTGACCGGAAACCACAACGGAATGACGAAGGGCTGTCAGAGAAGATTTAATTCGTAAATAAAAAAAACGGCGCCCGAAGGCGCCGTTTTAACCTGAAACTGAAATCAGTTATTCAGGCTTGGTACAGTGTTTGGCAGAGTCCAGCCAGACCACCATGCGGTAGCAGCATCCGGATCAACAGCACCGATGTAGTCGGTTGCTTCGAAGAAGCTGTCGTTGCCAGTACCAACAGCTGTTGGCTTAATGGAGTTAACAGTAGAGTTAGAGCTGTACGCCAGTTTGCTGTCGAAGCTGATGGTCAGATCAGACGCAATAGTACCGGTTACAGTTGGAGAGTTCTTCGTTTTCAGAACGTTGGCTGCAGTACAGTCAGACTCCACCTGAGTGAAGGTAGCTACCACGTCATCCGCTTCGGCACAGTTTTTGTCCCAATTAGCTACTACAGTATTTACAAACTCAACGTTCACCTTACCACGCAGCTTCAGACCTGGCTGATAACCAATCTTGGTCATTTCACCCTTAACTTCAACTTCATAGGTATCGTTGTTGTTCAGTGGACCACCAACGACTGTGAAGTTGGCCAGAGCAGCTCTAGTTTGCGATACAGCATCCGCACCACTGGAGTTTGCCTCAACACCGCGAGGATCGTTAGAACCACTTGGCTTATCTTTAGACTGATCTTTAACAATCAGTACATACTGCATGTTACCCTGATAACCTTCATCGAAGTCGATGTCATCATCGTCGTTACCGGTCAGAACAGCATGCTTCAGGTTAACGTTGCCACCAAACCACTCAATGCCATCATCCAGGTTATTGTGGATCTGGATGTATTCCAGAGTGGTACCAGAACCAACACCCTGCAGAGTCAGACCGTTGATTTCGTTATTAGGACCGGCTACACGGCCAGCTTCAGCAATACGAACATACTTAATCACACCGCTGTTATCGGCAGTATCGTTACCACCGAATTTACCAATACCAGTACCGCCTTCACCGTCAACGTTACAAACTGTTCCGTTACCGAAACAAGCGTTGGTATTACCTGCACCATACTGAGGAGCGAAGCCCTGTACAACAACACCACCCCATTCGCCCTGACCATCAAAATCATCATCCTGAATAGAGCTGAAAGTGATTGGCGCAGCAGCAGTACCTTCTGCCATGATTTTTGAACCACGGGTAACCAGCAGAGCACCAGTGTTAAACGCTTTAACGTGAACACCTGGTTTAATGGTCAGAGTCACACCAGCAGCTTTAGCAGCTGCAACGGCAGCAGCATCAGCCAGTTCAACGTTACCTGCACCGATGGTTACAAAACCATTTAAACGCCACTCTTTATCGGCAGTCAGGGTTACGTCTTCAGTAATCTGGCCTTCCAGAGTACAAACGTTTTCCACACAAGAAACACCAGAAACGTTTTTCTTGCTGCTGTTGTTGTCATCACCACCACAGCCAACCAGTGCTGCAGAAATTACGGCCAGAGCCAGGTAGTTCTTTTTCAGTTCCATTTAATATTTCCTCAGAGAGTTTATCAAAAGCCGACTCGTATTCTGAGCCGGCTTTATGACACTTAAATGACAATTAATAAGTAATTTTTACGATTCAATTAAAAACTGTATTCAACGCTGGCGCTGATATTTGCACCATCGAAATAGCTTTCAATTTCCTTACCATCACGACTGAAAATCACTTTTTCGTCGGTAATATTATTAGCCTTAGCTTTTACCATAAGATTTTCTGTCGCATCGTATTGATAGACGATATCAACGCTATAACGCCCTTCTTCAACTTCAGGTTCCAGTGCACGAGAAGTTTTATAGATACGATCGTCAAAATAATTCACCAGAAAGGTAATATTCTGACCAGATGGCAAATGATCAAAGCCTAATTGAATATTGGCCAGATATTCCGACTGTCCCTGAAGCTTACGACTGCTTTTACCTTCAAATCGGGCAGTGTCCTCACTCAGATTAACCGTCGCATCCAGAAAGGTCAGATTACCGGAGACAAAACCTGACCAGGCATCACCATCCAGAGTGTTTTTCCGGAAATCAAACTCAATACCCTGTACTGTCGCTGAATCTTCGTTACGGAAGGTTGAACCATCGGAAGCAGACCCTGAACCATCCGGAATACTGCGCTCAATCGGATCAGCAATATCCTTACTGAACAACGCTACAGAAACACTTTCTTCTTCACTGAAGTAATATTCACCACGAAGGTCAATATTGGTAATTTTTGAGATCTGAAGATTCGGGTTACCGAAAATTTGCTCATCGGTTTCCGGATCGTACTGTACAGAACGCGAACGCTCTGTCAGGCCTGGGCGGGATAACGTCTGACTGACACCAAAGCGAACCTGTGTTTCTTCATTTGCCTGCCAGCTGACAGAAACAACCGGAAGAACCTCATTCGCACTCAGGGTATCATCCGCAACACTGCTGTTTGGATAGCTGAGAGTCTGCTCAGAATCTTCCAGACGGGCACCCGCCAGAATTTTCACATCCGTCAAATCCAGCTCAGCAGAGCCATAATAAGCGAACATATCATCGCTCGCTTCATAGCTGTCCGTTGGCGAAGTACGCACCTGAATGCGTGCATTTCCACTATCGAAATTATCATCCGTGAGGATATTTTCAATGTTCTGAGTGACATCAAGGGTCGAGGTTGACGGTATTTCAAAACCGATACGCACCAGGTCGACGGTACGGTCTTTAGTTGACATCAGCATACCGGCTTTCAGCTTCATACCAATGGTATCGGTAATCATCTGATCGAAGGTGTAATCCAGACCAAATTCAAACGCATCTTCGGTTAATTCTGCATAGCGACGCTCAATCGTCGAAGGAATCAGATTACCGTTAATGTACTGATACGTACGGCGATCCGGCTCATCACGACTTGTCTGAGAGTAGCCCAGGCGCCAGTTTAACTGGTTGGTGCCATCGACAAAGAAGTGCTCACCTGAAAATTGCTGTGACAGAAACTGACGCTCCACCCACTGCAGGGTATATTCTTTGGTTTGCTGATTATCATCTGCGTCATATACAGAGGAGGTACGAACAGTATCATCGGTTTTACGCAGTAAAATCGATTTACTGTTCAGTTTATGGTTTTCATTTTCAAAGCCGGCAACAAAATAGCCTGTAGCATCAATTTTGCGTTTACTACGCTCATAGGTACCAGAAATATTCTGATCGTCGGTTTTCGCATCATGACGGGCTTCTGTTTTATCGTTGTACTGAACAGCACCGTAAAAACCAACATCGCCGGCATCTTTGCTGATTAAATCACCAAAGGCGTAAGAAAACCCGCGCTCGGGTTTTGCCTGAATCTGATCTACACGGTAATTATTATCGAATGATTTACCCAGAGCCGCAGCTTCTGAAGGCAGAGTACAGCCAGCAAAATTACAGTAATTAATAGCGTCATTACCGCCATTGGTTGCACTGTCCACCAGCGATGGCAGATCACGACTACCATCATCCATACCGGTAAAATCGGTGTCACTGCCTTCATAGCCATTAACGTCACTGAAGGTTGTACGGGTGTTAAGGCCACCATTGATTTTTATTTTATTAACCGGGCCATCCGGAAGACCTTTGGTGGTCATCATGATAGCACCACCAGTAGTATCACCTGGCAGATCTGGTGTATAACTTTTCTGAATATTAATACCACCCAGCACGCTGGCAGGGAACAAATCCAACGGCACATCGCGACGCATAGGGTCGGTACTTGGCATCAGACTGCCGTTCAGCGTGGAGGAGATATAACGTCCCTGAAGACCACGCACAACGGCGAACTGACCACCCACCAACGATACACCTGCAACCCGCTTCAACGCAGAAGCTGCAGATGAATCACCAAAACGAGCCATCTGCTCAGAACCAATAGCATCCAGAACTGCTGAAGAATCACGTTCCTGCGCGGTTGCGGTAGACGGAATGTAAGAACCAACGGCGACAACTTCTTCAATCACGCCATTACCGGACATGCTCATAGTCATATTGACGCCGGTATTGACGTTGGACATCACGCGCACAGAGGCAATATCGCGCTTACCATAATTAGGGTGTGCAATATTCAGCGCATATTCGCCACGGGGTAATTCAAAACTGAAATAACCATCGGCATCGGTCATCATCGCCATCTCGGTACCGGCAACCGAAATACGGGCACCGCTGACCGGACCACCGGTCTCATCGGACTGCAGATAACCAGAAAGCTGGCCAACAGCAGGCGCTTCTTCCTGGCCTGGTGTGAACACATTAACTTCCGGCATTGGCTCACCGCCAACCAGCTCAACCTGAACTTCGGCATTCTGGCTGCTGCCTGCGGTGGAAAAATCGAACTCGCCTAACCATTCACCGTATTTGGACAACTCAACTTTATGATTGCCTTTTTCAATATCGAATACGACAAATCCAGAAGCTCCGACCAGTTTTTTCTGTCCGTCAATGCTGACCGCCAGGTCACGCACAGCGCTGCCATCTTCGGTGATATATAAAACGGCTTCACCAGCCATCAGCTGAGAAACGAATAAAGACGATGCTGCGGCAAGCAACACACGAGTTGGTTTCATTGCGCCCCCTACGAGGAATACAGGAATTAACAGGCAGCGCTGTGAGCAAGAGACAGAATGGCCATTAAAAAGCCCGCCCTCTTCCATGAGGTTGTTCTGACTCGGTCAAAATCAGCAGCCGCACCTTAAGTGCGGTGCAGTATGTTGCGGTTATATGACATTTCGATTACAAAGCGCCGAAAGCCGGCTGAGGCAGGAGTCAGGTGGATTTAAGGCCGGGGAGAATTTGCATTAATAGTAAACGGCTGAATAAGCGGACCAGCGAAGCATCTGTTTTGTGATTACCGGCAACGGTATGCAGAATTTCGAGCGCACACGCACTGAGACCATGGGGATACCCTGTAGCGTCTAGTTTTCGTGGTGAGCCCGGCAATGAGTGGAATACGTTCAAGTTCCGCCGTCCAGAGAATGGTCGCCAGAAAACGCTAAACCAAGATCCATCAGCCGTTGCCGGGTGAGATGCTGTTGTGTCTGATGCAGGCGCAACGCCTGTTTGAGGGCGTTGCTTAAACTGGAAGGGGCAAAAAAAATGGGAAGCTGAATATCGGCCCGCCTTACGGTTTACGCTCTTCGTTACGCAGCAGTTTGGCAAAGGCGGTAATCTGTTCTTCTGTTGTGGGCAGAGAATCCAACACCCGCTCCAACCGCTGCGCTTCTTCCACCATAAAATCGATAAATACCCGCACTTTGCGCGGCAGATACTGACGTGATGGGTAGGCCAGCGATATCGGCTGCGGGCGTAAACGCCAGTCGGTGAATAACGGCACCAACTGGCCATTAAGAAACTGTTCACCCGCCAGCAGGTAATGCACATCACCGATGCCTGCGCCCTGCACCATGCTACCCAGAGCCGCAACCACCGAATTTGTTGAAATTGTCGGCTCAACTTTTACTTCCACAACCTCGCCAGTTTCGTTGTGGGTAAGTTCGTAAGTTTGCGGCTGGCTGCCTTCCCCTATTTTGACGCAGCGCATCTGCACCAAATCGTGCGGATGCAACGGTCTGCCGACGCGCGCCAGATACGAAGGCGCGGCACAGAGTACAGAATCAGACTCCGCCAGTGTGCGGGCGATCAGCGAAGAATCGGGCAGATCACCCAGATATACCCCAAGATCAAAGCCTTCCTGAATCAGGTTGACCGGACGGTCGGTATGAATCACTTCCAGCCGCACATCCGGATACTGAGCCTGATAGCGGGCAAAATAGTGCCCCATAACGCCACTGCCAGCCATCATGGGTACCGCTATGCGCAACAGCCCCTGCGGGTTACCTTCACGGTCCGAAATCATCTCGTGGGCTTCGATGATCTCATGCACCAGATGGCGACAACGGCTGTAATAGGCGCTGCCAACCTCGGTCATACTCAGCTGGCGCGTCGTGCGCTGCAGCAAGCGCGCACCGAGACTGGCTTCCAGGTCGGCGACCATACGACTGACGCGCGATTTGGGCATTCCCAGCGCCTTGCCAGCCGCGGTAAAGCTGCCTTCATCCACCACCCGGATAAAGACAGTCAGTTGATTCAGATCCAGCATGTGGATATTACGCTCCCTTTACATCAAACCCTGGCTCTCAAACCACTAAGCCGGATAATTTTACTTACAGATCAATGAGTTACAAAACCGACTGTTTTTCGTACGAATCTAGAGTGTCTCTGGTCACTGTGGTACGATGGTATCCATTAAAAAAATAATAAAACAGGCTTACCATGAATACGTCCTGGACCCGATCAGCACTGGCTGCAACTCTCAGCACCTTACTCGCCGCATGTAATGGCGGTGGTGGTAACAGCAGCAACAACGGCACCGATTCAAACACACCTGACACAAATAAGCAGCCGTCGACTGTCGCCCTGACTCCGGTAGATTTCAATCGTCTGGCTGACAGTGCCCTGCACAGCTGCATTGCAGATACAGGCATTGAATATCAGGAACAGCTGCAAATGCTGGAGTGTCCACACCTGACGATCAGCTCATTGGCAGGACTTGAGCAGTTCACCGAACTGCGGGTACTTAACCTGACCAATAATCAGCTGCAATCCATAGAAGAACTGCAAAAACTGAATAAACTGGCTTGGCTCGACATCAGCCATAATCAGTTAAACACTATCAATTCTCTGAGTAATCTGACGCAACTGACTAGCCTGCAAGCGAGTTATAATCAACTGAATTCTATCGATACGTTACAACTCACCAAGCTGAGCAAGCTGTACATTAATGACAACCAACTAAGTAGCCTGGAATTTATTAATACACTACCGGCTCTTAAGCACCTGACAGCCGATAATAATCCTTCCTCGGTACCTGGATCGATACCCGGCACATTAGAAACCTTTAGTATCTGACATATCGTTGTAAATAAAAAAACCTGCTAACGCAGGTTTTTTTATATGAGGAACAAGCTGCCGAAGCAGCTCAATTATTGTTATAAGTCTGAGACCAACTGGGCAGATTATTGACATTGCCATAGTTGGTGTTGCCGCCATATATAGGATTGTTCGGATGCCCGGGGAAATAGTTATTCGGATGATCCCCCTCCTGAGTCTTAGCAATCAAACCACCGTCACCGCCCATATTAAGCCAAAACCCGGGCGATGTAACATCAGGAGAAAAGCCCTGCACGGAGCTCCACTGTATAGATCGAGTTCCTACGCTGAAAAAGAATGCGTTAGAGTGTTCCAAATAGTTAGATTGCACCGGAAATAGCTGGGCATGAGGGGACTGACCAATTAACGCGTCGGTATCAGGAACAATGAGATCCAGAATAGCGCCACCAAACCCACCACTGGTTCCTAAAAAATTCGTTGTTCGTTTATCCAGCCAACCAATGGTTCTGACGCCCCCGAGCTGTGCCTCCAAATACAGATCTCCTACAGTAATGCTCCCTAATTTAGCAGTAGCTGTAATGCTTGGGCGGATATAACCACTGATAACATCAATAATATTCCCCTGATAACCAAAAGACTCTTCAGCTCCCAGACGGAAACCAACCAGTTTTCTTACCCCGGATGTCTCATCAAAGGCAAACTCAAAATAAGGGTTTTCCTGAATAAAAGGTAACAACTCATACTGTCCATTGCCTTTGTTACGCACCTGCCCCATCGTCACGTCACGTAGCTTAACATCGACACCGCCATCGGGCTGAAAGCCGCCAGGAAAATCGAAGAAGCTCTTCTCACCACCGGTATTATGAGTCAGAGAAGACGATAAATAGTTGTCGTCTGCCAACCCCACAGAACCGCAAGGCTTAGCTGTGCATGCCCAGTTGATATTATCGTTATAAGTCACCGGTAGTACGTTGTTATAACAAACCTTATCGCCACCAGCGCCACCAGTACAGTTGGTCCCTTCCGGACGCCAATAGCGACCTAATGAGATCTCTGCCACGTTGGCGTTGATTTCGATGCGTGCACCTATAGTCAAACGCAACATACTAAGATCGGCACCTCCTGGTTGTGAGACTACCTGATCGGTCACCTCAAAAATGGCCTGACCATAAGTCGAGGACATTTCTGATTCATCCATTGGTTGCATGCCAGACCATACAGAGGGACAAATCATCACGATTAACGCCGGCAGTTTTTTTATTATTTTCATAAGCTGGCCTATTTTATTGCAAAAATGTTCATACGGGTTGCTGCCGGAAACTGCAGTGATCCGTCAATATCCATACCCATAATAAAGCGATGACTGGCACCAACTTCACGATCAGGGCCGACATAAATACCATCAGTGGACAGTTCATCGTAAACAATCTCGTCCGGCAATGTGACCTGAACAGCACCAACGCTACCGGAAGGGCCGAAATCATTGATCAGGTCAATTTTCATACCTTTCATCTCAATAGCCCCTGTCAGATTATCAATTACCAGCCAGTATGCCTGGGGATCTTTATAATCGGCATCAGCATTGTTGTAGCTGATGCGGGTATCATCGCCAAATTCAAAGCGCGCACTCAACGTTATACCGGCCTGTGCGGTTGTTTCCTGAAGCTCATCTTCGGCCAACTCACTCATTTCCGCAGAAACCAACGACGACATGAACGCAGTCAATAAAATTGCATATTTCATCGATTAAGATCCTGTGTGGTAATAACCAGACGTTGTATTTCCAATCCACGAACTTCCACAACATTTTGATTGGGAATAAAAGGTAATTGTGTTGATGGATTATCCTGATTATAAATTGCTATCTGTTCGTTATAGATAACTGTTTTCGGTACAAAAGCACGGTGCTTTACATCGTTCACCGTTGTCACGATATTCCCGGTTTCGTCGCGCAGATAAATGTCATCAATACCAGTAATGACTTCCGGATCATCGGGATCACCAAAGGCCAATGACTGAATAAAAATATTCCCCTGCGGAGCTTGTCCTACATCCTGAGGAAGCGCTGCAATCTCCAGACGTAACTGTGTAGACGGAGCAACCATCACCGGACTTTTCCAGGTACCACGTGATATCTGTGAAAACTGTACGGTACTGATCGTCATTGGCTGATCAACACTGCCCATTGGCAAATACATATCAACCCCCTGCAATTCCAGCACGCTGGCTGCTGCTCCGGAAGGATCCGCGGTAATCCGGATAGTATCGGCGCGTAACCCCGTGGTCATGGCCATCGCCAGACCACGGTCAGCATATACTGGTGCACCGCCATTCTGGTAACGGGCCAGATCGGCCGCAGACAAACGTTCCCCCTGGTTGCTGTGCGCCCAGATCATGGTGCTGGTGCCATACAAACGGGCACCTTCTACATCGACATAGCCCAGAAATTGTTCATCCGTCGATTTATCCCGATTCTGATCGGTAATAGCATCAAGGCGAAAATGCAGATCAAATTTATCCGTTGCGTTATCCAGCTGATCTTCCTGCGCTTGTAAATACGCCTGATATTCACTGGTCAGGCTGAATAAATTACCAACATTTACCGATGCATTACCGCTGAAAAAATCATTCGGCAAACCACGGTAGTAAGAGGTGCTCTGATTCGCATAGCGCGGCGTGGTATTACCAACACCCATCCGGTTACCTGTCCACTGGAAAAATCCACGCTCTTTCTGAGTCAGATCTGCAGCCGGAAAACCAGTATAAAAAGCAACATGGGTCCGGCTTCCAGACTCATAAGTGCCATCACCATCAGGATCAATAGAGCCTACGTGCTTTTCGGTAATTTCACGAAGTTCGCCAACCACAAAGGGGTCATCATAAGTGCCGAAAAAACCACCACTGTTTGCGGTTCCGGGCTCTGCTCCGGAGCGATAGAAACGCAGTTCACTCATGACCAGCATTTCCGAATCCGGATCATCAGACAGACGCAAACGCAATTTAAAGTCGTCAGGCTGACCATAATTACCGGAATGAATCACAACATCATCGAAGGTGGCACCAATGCCTTCGCCAGTAACTTCACCAAGCTGTGATTCATTCAACGGTTGCATAGCAACACTGATCGCCGGGAAGGCCAAAACTAAAGCCAGTGTACAAATATTATATTTCATAACGCTCACCTTAATTTGACCACCATTCCCAATTCCCATACGAACAAGGTCTACGCAAAACAACATCCGGATTGTTAGCAAAACCTGTTTCTCCGCACAGTAGTTCTTCAGTATTGGCCCTGTTAATCACCCGGAATCCGGATTCCATGTAGAACCTTTGCGTATTTCTCACACTACCTACCGCATCACAGCTTCGCACCCAAAGCTGGGCCCATTCATTACTACTTTCAGCTTCAAGACACTGCCCAGGGCGGCCACGACTCTCTATTTGCTCGGTGAATGCGTTATATGTAAAGGTCTGATTATTTATACCAACCGCTTTACAATTACCGCCGTCATAGCCCGCAAATTGCCAACGCACTCGTCCATCCGACTCGTAATATAAACATTCATTGTTGTCATCATATTCCATACGTCTCCACACAACTTGCGGACGGAAACGGTAAGTTTGTTCCTTCACATCACCGGTAACATTACCGACAAATCGTACTTTCATTTCGACATCAGCAGAATTTCCATCAGTTACGTATGGTATAAGCAAGCGCGGGTTAAATACCGCTCCAGTGTCTTTATCCAGTGGAATTGAGCCTGTTGCATTAAAGGCTTGTTCAGGATCGCTACTTTTGCGCAATAGCGATGCCATATTCTGGCCGTTAATAACCGAATTAACTGTACCATTCTGATAGAAAGTTACCGAATACAGCAAAGCTGTATCCTGAATATCGTAAATCCCATCAAAACCATTAAAGGCTGCGTTCAGATTGATGTAGCCATGAACCGGCTGAATATCACGGGTAATATGTTCAACATTGGTAAAGGCTGAGCTATTTAGCGCAGCGCTGCCAACTGAGTCAAACTTGGTCGCCGATGCACTCAGGAAAATATTATCCAGATAATCCCGTGTATTCTTAATACGGAACGCAACCTCGGTGAAATTCTGGGTATCTTTATTCGCATTGGCCCGATCCCCCAGACCAGCAATCCGGTCCGGATTAACCTGATCCAGGCGAACTTTTACCACCCGGTTATCACCCGGCTCGACGGTATCAATAGTATTGATCGTAAATGCACGGCTACTACCAGTATTACGAGTAAATGCTAATGCCCCACTTACCGGAGTACTTGCTCCGTCCACCTGCAGCGACAGAATATCGGTAAGGTTCTGGCTGCCCAGCGAGGTTGCAGACAACGCATAGGCCGTTGTGAATTCAGTGTTTTCATTCAGCGTTCTGGCCAGATTAATCGTAACGGCTGTTCCTTCATCAACGTCAAGAATATTACCAGCCGGTGCACCTGCAACGCTGGCAGTTACCAATGCTGGTTCAGTTACATCGACCATCGTCAACTGCAGATCAGCCTGGTTGATTACTTCATTATGGCCATCTCCATTTGTAGCCTGTAACTGCACAGCCACAACTTCATCAGACTCCTGTTCGCCGTCATTCTGCAGAGTAAATACAACCGTCTGCACATCCTCAGCTGCGGAACCAGAGGCTTTAGCTTCCCAGTTCAGTACCGGGGTAAAACTCAGATCATTCTGAGGGGCATCGTCCGGGGTATGAGCAATTTGCACAACATTCAACTGTGCCGCTGGTGCGTAAAGACCAGTGTTCGTCCGGACAACACTCACTTCACAGATCAGCTCTGCCGCTGTCGGCTTAAGCTCATCCGGGACCGCGGTGGCTGTATTGGGTTCTTTGCACGTCAGGGTCGAACTCACGAAACCAAACTCACCCGGTGCATAATCACGGATTACCAGTTGTGCCTGATTTTGCGCGGTCAGTAGCGGGTCCAGTCCCGCATCGTGGTTCAGGCCGGTAATGGTCACCTGGAGATTAATATCCGGAGTGCCTATAGCCGGATTATTGACCACGGCAATATCAAAACACTTATCGACACTGTCACCATCGGCAAAAGTTACCGAACCGCTGGCTGCAACCGGTTCAATACCGGAAGGCAGATAATTGAAATCCGTACCCGCAACAGCCGTACCGTTAATACTGTAGTTAACCGTAACCTCTCCCTGCGCGCCGGACTCACGCACAATGCAGATGGATTGAGTGGCTGGGTTATTTTCCAATACGACCATCGGGTCAGGACCGGTTACTGAGAAGTTACCGAATGGGTTTGGCGTTACGTCATTCAGACGCAACGTAAAGGTCGAATTCAGTCCGGTCGCTGCGCCCCCGATATCGGCCAGCTGCAAGCGGGCAATTTCGGTGCCTTCGCGCAGATTGTCATCGGCGCTATCGAGTGTAATGGTCAAACTCTGCTGACCACGGGTATCCGCCGGCCAGGTAACCGGAACACCAGTGCCCGACACATACGCGGCCCCAAACGCCAGATCAGCCGGATGCAGCGGATCGGTCATATCAGTCTGGTTACCCAGGGTCGCCGTGCTGGCTGCAGCATTAATATCCACATACACCGTCAGCGGGGCCTTGCTGCCACGACTGCGCTCCAGCAACAGGGTCACGCTGCCAGCATCTTCATCCTGCAGACTACCAACCTGAACAAACTGTACCTCACCCAGCGGTGGAGCCGGCAGAATCTGCAGGCGTTCAGCAGCGTTCAGGACACGGTTATAAACCTGAACATCATCAATCAGACCAGTGAAAGACTCTGCCGCTCCCGGAATATTACCGACATAAAGATTGCCCGTATTGATAAGCGATTGTTCGCCACCAGCAAATGGATAGCTGCCTACCAGCTCGTCATCCAGATAAATATCCAGCCCATCCGCGCGTTTGCTGTACACCACGTTCAGCCACTGGCGGAGCGGAATATCGGCAATATCGACACTGCGGTTATCGCTCTGATTAGTGCTATTGGTCGCATGCAGGCTCTCGGCATCCGGATACAGGAATATGCCTGGCTGACGCTCCATACCGCCATCGCCTTTTTGCAGAATCCCACGCCAGGTACCGCTGGCCGCTTCTTCGATGCTGATGCGAAAAGCCACGGTGTATTCGCTAGCCGGTACGTCCAGACCACCATCTGGCTGAGCCGCCAGACCCGGAACGATCATAACGTCCGCCGCCGACAGGGCCAGTGCCCCCCCCACAACCGGTGGTAACGGATTCGCACCATCATTCAGTGCGTTATGACCATTACCGGTCACATCCCGCTGCGGAGAAGCTGAGTCATTAAAATCCCAGGCTGCCAGTAACGGAGATTTCACCCGTACGGTAATAAAGGTTTCAGACGTTGCCGCCAGCGCTGTACCCGGCGGGATATCTGTAGCAGTAACTTTGAAGACCAGCACAGCATCCTGATTCAGCAACAGCGGACTGCTGTAAGACGCAGTCAGAATTGCACTACCTGCCGCACCCGCCACCAGAGAGCCTGAGCTGACAACCACATCTGAATCAGCCACATTACTGAAACGGCTATCAGATACCAGACTCCAGCTGGCACTGGCAATTCCCACTTCTTCATCATCTTCCAGCAATGCATGCAGCTGAACATTGCTGGTGTTTTCTGCCACTACCAACGCCGTCAGGCTGGTATCAGCTACCGGTGCAAAGTTGGTTTCCGGACCATTAATCTGCCAGTTGCCTTCATCGGTACGGTCCTGAGCATTGATCCATATCTGACTGATACCGGAGAGCTCCATCGCCAGACGCAGCTTGGCATTTTGTACCGCGTCAGTCGGAGCCGCATAACGCCAGTCACTACCAAGCGTCTGACAGGCAGTAAAACCTTCTGACCAGCGCACACTGGTATCAGCGGTGGTATTCACCAGACGCCATTCATAACCGTTGGTACAGGCGTAACCACGGGAAACCGGCGTACCACTGGTGTATTTGCAACTATCTGTATACCAGGTGCCGGAACCCGCGACCACGCGATCCAGATAGGCGCAGTCATTATTCTGGTCAAGAAGACTGGCAACGCCCCAGTCGCTGTAGGCCTGATACGCACGCCAGTGACCTTCGACATCCTGATCACTCAGGTTAATCCAGGCATCCCGTCCAGCCGCCGCAATAATGGCTGCCAGCGTGTTCTGATCCATGCTGGCTGAGTGAGTGCCATAGCCCTGAGGCACAAAGAATTCGCTGCCTGGGTATTCACGGGCACAGGCAGAAAAACCTTCCGACCAGATGCCAACACCTGTGGTGATATTCCAGCTGATGGCACTGCCAGTTACCGTACGGCAGGCAAAAGAAGCCTGCTCAACGGAGCATTTTCCGGCATACCATTCACCACTTTCAGCGATGCGACCACAGTCACGATTACCAGAATTAGACGGCTCGCCAGTGCGCCACCAGGAGAAGCGTAAACGGTTAGCAATCCACTGTGATTCCAGCGCCGTGTCGGTCAGGTTGATCCAAACCGGCTGACCACTCATCTGGCCCAGTAACTCTGCCATTTCATCCGGCGAACGCGGCACCGCAAACAAGCTGGCACTCTGATTATCGCAGGCAGCAAAACCTTCATCCCAGCGTCCGCTAAGACCGGTAATACTCCAGCTGCCATCAAAACAGGCGTAAGCGTAGGAAGCGTTACAGGATACATCCGTCCAGGACCCATCCGGATGCAGTACAGAGCAATCAGCATTATTTAAATTGCGGAATACTGGCTTTTGCCAGATGCCCAGCTTAAGACGGTCGGCAAACCAGCGGTTATTGGCTGAGGTAATAGCATTAACGTAGTAATAATTAATCCAGGTATTTTTAACCTGCGCATTGGTATTGCGAATAGCGGCATCCAGTGCGAATTCTTCCGCAGCAGTCACCGGCGCAGAAAAATAATACTGCTCGCCAAATTGCTCCTTGCAACGGCTGTTGCCCAGATCATAAGACCAGTAATCCTCGCCAACCTGAGGAACGACCTGCAGCGAACCATTGACCAATGCGCCTTTTGAAGTCGCTACATTCCAGGCCGCACCATCGGTACAGGCATAATGAGCAGCAAAACTCGTGCAGCTGGCAGTACGCCACGGATTGTTCTGACCTGCAGCGGTCGTGGATTTGTACGCACAGCTGCTCAGCGGCTCCTGCCCCGGATAGGCTGAAATCCAGTTAGTAAACGGCTGATTTTTACGGAAGTGACGGCCATCGGCAGCACCAGAACGATTATCTTCATAACCGCCATCGTTCATATTCAGCCAGACACGGGCAATATTACTGCCGCGTTCATCAGAGGCCAGCAAACGGGCAAAATCAATCTGAATGGAATCGTTTTTGTTCAGTGGTGCCGCAAAGACAAAGGTAGAACCGTATTCAGTAAAACAGGCTTTATGGCCATCCGCCGGGTTAGCCGCCGTACCTTGTGAGCGGGTTACTTTCCAGACATAACCATCATTACAGGCCCATGAATATTCAGCAGCACTGGTACAGGCGGTATCCGACCAGCGGCCACTGTCATCCTGATACACGCAATCTTCGCCGTACAATAATGCTGTTTCATCCGCAGCAGCCAATCCGCCATTATCCGGCTGCCCAAGAGCCCAGTTAGGATACTGACTGATCGAGGCGGCATTCAGCGTCCAGACACCTTCTTTCATGGCATCAGTCGCATTTACCCAGACCTGTGCAACGGCCCCCATGGCATTCTTCGCCGCCAGGTTTTCGTTATAGGTTGCCGGAGCCGCAAACACCCAGCCACTTCCCAGAGCAGCACAGGCAGTCACCGCCTGTGAGAAATCTTCCAACGCGCCCTGTAAAACGGAAATTTGCCAGCTGCTGCCATTACGACATAAATAAGCACGATCGATCCCCGAGTCACAACGTTCGTCTGCCCAGCTGGCTTCAGCATCATTATTCAACAGTGCGCAGTTTTCGCGGGTACCACCATTGGGTTCAACGGATGACCACAGCGGGGTTTTCAGACTGCGTTGATTCCACTCCCACACGGCTATATCTTCCAGCCGGTTGCCGTTAATCCAGAAATTACCACCGACTCCGGCCAACAAAGCAAAATATTGCATTTGTTGCGCATCATCGAGGGTACGGGGGGCATTAAACAAATAGCCGCTGCCTAAGGTATTACAGGCTTGCTGTCCGGCAGAGAAATCCGTCAGGTTGATAGCATTTTCCGTGAAATACCAACGCCCACCGGTTGTACAAGCCACCGGTAATGCATCAGCACAGTTACGCGTCCGCCATTGAGAGTCGGTGACGTCTGCCGCCACACAACGCTCATTACTGCTGACAGAGGGCTGCCCTTCTGCCCAGTTATTAATATCAACATTGAGCAACCAGGTACCTTCCGACTCCTGGTCACTAACATTGATGTAAACGTTATCGACAGCAGCCGCTGCCATAACCGCAACCAGATCATTACGCTGACTCAGCGTGACCGGTGCATAAAATTTAAACTGGCCACCAAAAGATTGCTCACAGACAAGCGACAGTGCCGTTGGTGTTGTAAATGAATGACTGGTTGCAGTAACACTCCAGGTTCCGTTTGCACCTGCATAAGGGTTGTAGCAGGCCAGGGGCACAGAACTGGCGCACGGCAGATCATTCCATAACCCTGTGGTACGTTGCTGCACGGCACAGTCTTCATTACCACCGGCGTCATTCGGTTCACCAGCATTCCAGAATGGCGCAATAACATCAGCACCCAGGTTGTAAACAAAGGTTCTGT
Organism: Thalassobium sp.; assembly: GCA_002733205.1. GTDB lineage: Bacteria > Pseudomonadota > Gammaproteobacteria > Pseudomonadales > Oceanobacteraceae > Venatoribacter > Venatoribacter pacificus. The sequence continues at coordinate 25,804 of NVUW01000001.1, forward strand.
TATAGCGCTTGTCATTTATATTGATCCAAACATCACCCGTAACACCACTATTCTGAGCAACACTCAGAAGGTTCATACTTTGTCTAAAAGTAATAGGAGCCGCAAAACGGAAATTTCCGGATACCCCTTGCTTGGAAATTGCAGCACAAGCATTCTGGGCATTACTAAGGTTTTCATTGGTCTCGCTGTCAGCTCCAATCCCCACCGCTGCTGAAGATATTGCCCAATCATAACCATCAAAACAGGCGACTTTTTGGGACTGAGAACAGGAGTAGTCATCCCATAATCCAGCATTCCCTCCACTGGTATACATCTGCACACAACCACCAGTGTCGTTGGGCTCTTTCCAATCAAAATTTGAGTAAATAAGTTTGTTTGCCGCACGGGCCTGAGCAATATTAAGATTTACGCCATCGCTATAGCGTTTCCAGGGGCCTGATAAATCTTCATTATCATTATTAAGAGTGTCGTACCAGACGCCTCCCGCTAAATTCGATCCGCCAACATCTGGTTGCTCATACCCCTGATTCCACAACCACAAACCTGTGTCCTGCACCCGTTTAAGATTCAGCCAGACTTTAGTATCGTTGCTTTGCGCCCGGATAAGCTGATACACCCGCATACGTTCCGGCTCAGTTACCGGGGTTTTCAGCCGATAATTGGCGAATGTATTTGTTCCTGTAGCGGAATTTGGACGGCTACAGGCATCCAGAGCCTGGTTGCTGAACTGATGATCCGCGTTACGGATAATCCAATTAGTCCCGTCACTGCACAAAAGCTTGGCACGGCTGTCACAGTCTGCTGACAACCAGCGTCCATCACTCTGACGTGCAACAGCACATAAACCACGATTTACATCCGGCTCACCAGCAGCCCAATCAAACAATCCGTGATTCAGCATCCAATAGCCTTCAATGCTGTTGTCGCGCGCATTAATCCAGGCAGCAGAAACTCCGGCAGAAGACAGTGCGTTACTCAAAGCCGTGTTATCAGAAGAAGTACGAGGTGCCGCAAACTGATACAAAACACCGAAGCTTTGCTGGCAAGCCTGAGTTAGTTTTTCAATGGATGTAAATGCAATGGATGAACTGACAACTTGCCAAGTGCTCAGCGCAGTATCAGCACAGGCAACCGCATATGAAGCCGAACAATCGGAAGCACTCCAGTTTCCTGCGCCATCAATAACAGCACAATCGCCGGCCGTGCCCGAAGGCTCTCCAGCCCCCCAAAAAGGGGCAATGGCTGAAGAGTTTTTATTGATTGCCCAGACATTTTCAATTTTCATGTCCTGAGCATTGATCCAGACGCCGTTAGTTACACTAGCGGCACTGATGGCAGAAGACAGAGCATTACGTTGCGCAAGCGTAACCGGTGCGGAAAAAGAGGTATTAGCAGGACAGGCGTTCTGAGCGCTGCTGATATTTTCGGCTGTATTATTATCGGCTCCCATGGCGACACTGGCGGAACTGATTGTCCAGTTTGTGCCGTTAAAACATGCAACCCGGCGGCTCTGTTCGCAACCAAGATCGTTCCAGGTGCCATCCGCAACCTGTGTCGCACAATCTTCACTGCTGGAATCATTCGGCTCGTTATCCTTCCAGAAAACAACGGTGTCGAGATTAATTTCAGTTGCCTGTGCACGGCTAATACTGCCACCATTATAATCGACAGGTGTTCCCGTATTACGTGCCAGGTCATACCAGACAGATGCCTTCGACGAAACACTAGCCCCCTGAGCAGCAACAGCAGTCAGGGCAAGTGTCAGTGTGAGAAATATTTTTTTATAATTGTTATTCATATACTACAAGCCCTTACTGGAGCGGTTCTATCCGGAAGTAACTGCCCGGTTGCAGCGAAAGATTATTCATAACCAAACGGCCACTCTGCCCTTGCTGAATTAAACCATCACCAACACGAATGGCATTGATATTGGCATCCATACTCTGGCTAAGAATCCCGATATGCAGGCCTTTGCTGGTCTGATCAATGGTTTGCGACACTGAGACATTATTCAGAACAACTTCTGCGGTCAGCATAGGATCAGGATCACCATTATTTACCGCAGGGTCGTCTTTAATGGTGAGGTCAAAGCTGGTTGTTCCTGCAATGGTAAGATCCATCTGCATGCCCTGAGCACCAGCACCCGGCAAGGTGTAGATCTGTTGCTCTATGCTGCCGCCATTCAGGTTAAGATTTTCGATTGCATAAGAACCCATACTCAGAGACTCATTACTGCCGTCTCCGGAACTCAGGGTTAATGCACCGATAATTAAATCCAGATCACTGACACCCGATATTGTGGTATCAAGACCGGTAGAATATCCGTTGTCGGTAAAATCGGTCTGGTAATGAATTTCACCATTGGTGCGCAGCTGTACATTACGCAAATTCAACCGCTGATTTCCCGTGCGGTAAAAGGCACTTCCGACATTCAGATCGGTATTAATAACGCCTTCAATACCATCAACACCTGGCGTGCTATTTGCGGCAATCGTTATATAACCTTCATTAATTGAAATATCGGCATACCCAACATCACCAAAATTATTGGTGCCAAATATATTATTTCCGGCAGGGTCCAGCAGTGAGATATTTTTAATTTCAAAGCTGCCGCTGGTTTCACCAAGTTCCAGTTTTAATTTGTCGTTATCGCCCGTCAGGAACAACTCGCTGCGGAATTCAGACTGCCCGGTTGCTGGCAAAAACACGACATCAGAAGAAAAAGTTAAACCGTCTTCATCAAACTGATAGGTCAAACCGCTGCCCGCTTCCATCACGGTACGAAAAGCAACTTTAGAACCTGAGACATCATTAAGAAGTACGGTTTCCAGGTAACTGTTACCGACAAACTTCCAAACCGAAAAGCGCATTGCGCCAAATAATGTGCGTCCACTGAGTGATATCTCACCCAGCTCTAACTCCAGCGTATTGATATCGCTGCTGCGGATACTGACATTACCACCGCTGTCGACATCAATATCTGTGCGAATGGTATCAACACCAATCATATTTCCTGCGCCATCGGTTTCGATGGTGCGTAACTTCAGACTACCAATTTCCAGGTAATCCTGGCCTTTACCGTCTTTATCGTTTTCGGTAAAGCGGATCGCACCCGTCGTCAGAAAATCGCCATCCGGGTTTTGCGTCGTCATTTCAATGGTGATACCCGACTGTCCGGATACAGCCGCCATTGATTCATCACCCAATGGCTGCATCGCCATAAGCGGCGTACTACCGGCAACAGCAAAAGAAAACGTAACCAGGTTGCGTAAAATCATATTAATGCCCCTCAACCTGTAAATAGCTGTTATTGGTCAGGTTCATCTGAATATCCATCGTGCCGATACTCACCGGATTGACAGCAGCTGCCACCTTATCACTGCGTTGCAGGGTCACATCCTGCATCAGCATATTTGCGCTTACGCCGCTGGCTGCGTCAGTATTATCAAAATCAAAAACCAGCCCCCGCTGACCATCAACGTTCATGCGCATGCCTTTAACGCTGAAGTCGCTTAGCAGACTGATATTCGCCGACATTTCAAACACATTCGGATTGGGATACGTACCGTCCACTTCACCGGCGATATACACGTAATCAAATTGTGAGCCCTGCTTCAGAACGGTATCAAACTCAAGTCCATACTCACCGGCACCGCGGGCATTCTTAATCAACAGATAACCACCGGGCGTCAATACGATATTCCGTAACGCAGCGCTGTTAAGCACATCATCACCAACACGGGCGTTATAAAAGTTAATATTGCCACCGGTCGTGGTAGGAAGACCCATCCGCAGACCCTCACCAACCAAGTCGAAGGTAATGTCTTTAAGGAAAAGACCGCCACCATTTGCATCACGAGGGTCGCTGAAATCAACGGTGGTTGTGAAACGTGTGCCGTCGTCTTCGATGTAGGTTTCATAAGACATGGAATTGGGAATATCCAGATCCAGCGTCAGACCATTACCATCAAAGCCACCGGCGTATAAATACGTCACCATGGCATCGCCATCGGCCATCTGAAAATTGCCCTGTCCAAAACCACCAAGGGAGTATTGGTTAATAGCAATGGAGCCTATTTCCACCTCTACCGGCAGATCGCGGTTGGTGAACACCAACGCCTTACGGCCACCAACGTCTTTGACTTCAAGATCAACCTGAACCGGTCGGTTGGTTTGGGTATAAACACGAATCGGCGACATGGAAATACTGCCCACGGTGCCATCTGCACCCAGGCCGTCGTCGTCGATATAAGAAATGGAATCAATACGCGCGTCGTATTCCGACGTATAACGCAACCCCTGAGCCTGGCCTGTCACTTCCGACAGCGAGCTTTCATCCAGCGCTTCAAGCGCCAGAGCAGGTGTACCGGCCATCATGGTGGCCAGGATGAGACAGCACTTTGATGCCATCTGACTCTCCCTAATTTTTTATTGTTGTTATACGTACGGACTAGCGGTGATACGAACGTGCAAGATATCAGAATCAAAACTGGCGTGCTACTTAGGTGTCAAACGATCGTCCCATAACGAAGGCAAAAAACCTGAAATTGCATTGATTTTCAACGACTTACAAATCAACTAAACATTATGTAAAGTTCACTGAAATGGACCGGATTACGTCACCCGGCGGTAGCTTGCCCAGCAGCGTCCAAACAGAAAATTAAGGCAGGTCAGATACAGCCAGATAATGGCCTGAGAGAAGAACAATAATAAGATAAAAGAAGACGGAAAGAAGAGAAGCTCCGGACGGAATAATCCGTCCGGAAAAGACCATCAGCCCTGCGATAACAGCTCGCGCAGGTCGAGAATCGCCGCATTGGCGCGGGAAATGTAAGACGCCATCACCAGAGAGTGATTAGCAAACAGACCAAAACCACTGCCGTTAAGAATCATCGGCGCCCACAACGGCTCCTGAGTCGCTTCCAGCTCGCGGATAATCTGACGCAGACTCACCAACGCATTTTTCTTATCCAGCACTTCGCGGAAATCGACTTCGATGGCGCGCAGAATATGCGACAGCGCCCAGGCCGTACCGCGCGCTTCGTAAAAGACATCGTCCAGCTGGCTCCAGGGCGTTTTCACTTCCTGATCGTAATCAGCCGGTGTTGACTGACTCGCCGTACTGTCACCTGCGAGGTCGGTATTCAGGCGGCGCTTGCCAACAGAAGCACTTAAGCGCTGCGACAGGCTGCCCAGACGGGTTTCGACATCAAACAGCCACTGGCGCAGGTTATCGGCGCGGGCATAAAACTGCGCACTGGGTTCTTTCGGATCGGCCAGACGGTGCAGATAACCATCCAGCGCCTTGAGGCCGCGCTCGTATTCCGATTCAGAGGAAGGAACGGCCCAACTATTATTGTCAAAATGCAGCTGCGGCTCGGCCACCGACAGGTCTTTATCTTCGGTGGACTGGCTCTGCGAGCGACTGAAATCTTTACGCAGGGCGCGGGTAAAATCACGCACCTGAATCAGCACTCCGTATTCCCAGTTAGGCATATTGTCGAGCCATACTCCTGGCGGGAAAACAGCATTACTCAGATACTCACCTGGCTTGTGCAATAACGTTGCAGTCACTTCCATCAGCGTTGCGGTGGTGGTGAAACCCACCACCGGTTCAACCCCCATGGATTCAGCACGCTGCAGAGCGCGTTCGCGTACCGGGAACAGTTCCGGTTCAGAACTCCACAGAATACCGAGAACAATGCATACCAGCAGATAAACCACCAGCCCCAGAATAAGCGCAGTGCGCAGCACACCGCCTTCTGCCCACCAGTCCTGCAGACGCTCACGCATATCCAGTATTTTGTTCTGCAACTGCCCCTTCATATCTTCCTTTCCTTTGTTTGTATCGCAAAAAACAGCAGCAAGCCTAACCGCCGCCGACCGTTCGGACAAGCGGCACACAGCTGATATACTGCTGCGACTCAATAAGTCAGTCCCGCCGCCACACGGGAGACCCTGTCAGCAGAGGCCAGGCAATGTCCGCCAGTCAAACTCAACCATCGTTAACCCACAGCGAACTCAGCCATCGCTACCAGCGTATTCTCGAAGCCATGTCAGAAGGCGTCTATGGTCTCAATGCGGCAGGTCATGCCACCTTTGTAAATCCGGCAGCCGAGCGCCTGACCGGCTGGAGTCAGGCAGAAATTGAAGGAGAGAGTATCCACCGCTTTCACCATCACAGCCATGTGGATGGCCGCCATTATCCGCAGGATGATTGCCCGATTTACCAGACCCTGCAGACCGGCATCAGCGCACACAGCGACCAGGAAGTGTTCTGGCGTAAAGACGGCAGCTGGTTTCCGGTGGAATATTCCAGCAGCGCCATCATCGACAATGGTGTGATTACCGGCGCGGTGGTGGTGTTTAAAGACATCAGTGAGCGCCTGCAACACCAGCGCTCACTGCAGGCCGCTCTTGATCAGGTTGGCCAACTGCAACGCCAGCTGCAGGCCGAAAATCAGTATCTGCAACAGGAACTGCGCGATCAGCAGGGCGAATCAGAGCTGCTCGGCCAGAGTGATGGCATGCTGCAACTGCAGCACAGTATCCGCCAGGTCGCGCCAGCCCCCAGTTGCGTTCTGATTCTGGGTGAGAGCGGCAGCGGTAAAGAGCTGGTCGCACGCAGCCTGCATAAGCAAAGCCCGCGCGCGGCCAAGCCCATGGTGCGGGTTAACTGCGGTGCCATGGCGGAAAACCTGCTTGAAAGTGAACTGTTCGGCCACGAACGCGGTGCCTTTACCGGCGCCCACCAGCGCCGTATCGGCCGCTTTGAACAGGCCGATGGCAGCACTCTGTTTCTGGATGAAATCGGCGAATTATCCGCCGCGGCGCAGGTCAAGCTGCTGCGTGTCCTGCAGGAAGGTGAAATCCAGCGCCTGGGCAGCCAGCACACCATTAAGGTGGATGTGCGTATCATTGCCGCCACTCACCGCGATCTCGCCGCCATGGTACAAAGCGGTCAGTTCCGCTCCGATCTGTATTTCCGTCTGAATGTTTTCCCCCTGCATGTTCCGCCCCTGCGTGAGCGGCAGGCCGATATTCCCCTGCTGGCCACCCATCTGCTGCAACGCCTGGCCAGCCGTCTGAACCGTAAGGCACCGGTGCTGCAACCTGCACAGCTGCGTCAGTTAATGAATCACCCCTGGCCGGGCAATGTGCGTGAGCTGGCCAACGTTCTTGAGCACGGTATGATTCTCAGCACCGACCAGCTGCAACTGCCCTTGCTGCACAGCACCGCGATCCATTCGGATCAGCCCCATGGAAATGAGAAACCGCTCCCCCTGAGCGATGCCGAAAAGCAGCATATCCTGCGCGCTCTGAACTACTGTTCCGGCATGGTCGGCGGCGAAAACGGCGCGGCCAGGCTGCTGGGTTTGCCGGTATCGACCCTGCGTTCACGGATGAAAAAACTGGGCCTGCTCTGACAACCCACAACCAAAAAAGATGTGGCATTAAGCGCCAACAAAAGCGACATACCACCAGATGCGAAATATCAACTCGACATATCGCTTCTGAGTACACCACAGCCTGTGCCAAGCCAGTGTTTATGCACCCTGAGTAACTGGTACGCCGGTTGCCATAGGAGCCTGTCGAAGATTTTCACAGGTTCTGATGTTTATGATCCCCCGTATACCCCTGCTTTCTGCCCTGCTGGCCTCGGTCCGCCGCCACAACAGCAACCGCATTCCAATGCATATTGCTGATGAGCCGCCACACCGGGTAAGACTCGCCAACGGTCTGTTCCGTAACTGGCGCCGCGCCGTTGGCTGGCCGTTGCTGGCCCTGTTCTTTATCACGCCCTGGTTGAGCTGGCAGGGTAAGCCGGCCGTGTTTTTTGATCTGAACGCCCAACAGTTTCATATCGGCGGTTGGTTGTTATGGTCAGAAGATCTGCTGCTGCTCAGCGGCCTGCTGATTGGTGGCGCCTTTGCGCTGTTCTTTGTCGCCATGTACGCCGGACGCTTGTGGTGCGGTTTCAGCTGCCCACAGACGGTGTGGACCTTTATGTTTATCTGGCTGGAGGAAAAGATTGAAGGCTCACGCCAGATGCGCCGCAAGCTGGATCAGGGCAAAGGCAACCGCCAACAGAAAATCCGCCGGGCACTGAAGTTTGCCGCCTGGGGACTGCTCAGTCTGGCCACCGCCGTCACCATGATTGCCTATTTCTACCCGCTGGCGCAGTGGTGGAGTGATGTAATCCGCGGTGATGTCAGCAGCGTCGCCACGTTCTGGCTGATACTGATCAGCACCCTCACCTTCCTGAATGCGGGCTGGCTGCGCGAATCGGTCTGTACCCACATGTGTCCTTACTCCCGTTTTCAGTCGGTAATGTTCGATAACCAGACGCGCACCGTGCGCTACGATACCGACCGTGGCGAGCCGCGCGGCAAGAACAACCCAGAGAATAAGGCCGCTGGCGACTGTATTGACTGCGGCCTGTGTGTACAGGTCTGTCCGACCAATATTGATATCCGTGACGGCCTGCAGATTGCCTGCATCGACTGCGGTGCCTGTATCGACGCCTGTGACAAAGTGATGTTGCAAACCGGCCGCGCCACCGGCCTTATCACCTACCAGCCAGAACAGCAGCTGAGCCCGCTGCAACGCTGGCGTCTGTGGGGCTATGGCGCTCTGGCGATCAGCGCCTTTGTCGTGGTATTGGCCAACACACTGCTGCAACCGCCCTTAATTGCCAGTCTGGAGCGCGACCGTCTGGCCCTGTACCAGCTGACGCCAGACGACACGCTGATTAACCGCTATACCCTGAAGCTGCACAACCGCAGTCATGAAGATATGCAACTGACGGTGTATGACCAGCAAGACGCCGTACTGCAGACAACGCTGAGCGCCGGTCAGCGCGCCGCGCACAGCCTGGATATCGAACGCACGACCGAGACCCCAAGCCAGGCACTGGAGTTGCGTATTGAAGATCAGCGCAGCGGCTACGAAAAGAACCTGCCAGCGCGCTTTACCAACCCCAGAGTGCGTACCGCCAACCTCGCTGCAAACCATTAAGGCAGCGAATCAACGCCCACAAAAAAGCCCGTATGGTTGTCCATACGGGCTTTTTTGATCCGCTGTCAGCGGCTCCGGGTAACTCCCAAAGGAACTTACATTCGGTAGTTACATACGGCAGTTACATACGGTAGTTTGCCTGGAACGACAGACCCAACGCATTCACGTCAAATTCGCCTTTCAGGTTGTCATAGCCTTTCTGGTTATCGTCCAGATCGTAGTTGTATTCATCAATCTTGGATTTGTCGATAAACAGGTAAGCCACCGCCGCATCAAAGCTCCAGCTGCTGTTCAGGTTGTAAGTTGCACCCGCCGTCAGCCACTGACGGTCGTTATCCGGTACTCGTGCTGTACGGTGCTTGTCTTCAACCGGTGAAGCATCAAAAGCGTAACCGGTACGCAGGGTCCAGTCCTGATTCAGACTGTACTCAGCACCCAGGGAGTAAGACCAGGTGTCATGCCATTTCTCAACAATATGGCCAACGTAGTTTTCACCCAGACCGCTGAGATCATCGATGATGCCGGACTTGGTCGCAATCACGTCGAAGTATTTGAACGATGACCAGTCCGTCCAGGTCGCACCCGCTAACAGTTGCAAACGATCATCAAACTGATGGGCAATGCTGAAAGTCGCAGAGCGCGGGCCGGTCAGAGGTACACGGGAGTCCTGCTTGTCGACCTTGCCGGTTCCACGATTAACCGGGTAAATACCCGCTGGCAAGTCAACAATGGTTCCGGAATTGATCATCGGATCAGGGTCAGCATAAGCCACGACACCCTCCGACTGCTTAAACTCAGACTTACCTTCCAGATCAAAGTCGATCTCAGAACGGTAAGCAAAGCCCAGTGTGGTTGCCTGGCTGGCGTCCCACATCACGCCGAAGTTCCAGCCATAACCAATGTCATCACCGCTGACTTCAAACTTATTTTCGTAACCACGGTAATCTTCCGGGTTAATTGCCTGACCACCCTGAGCAGCGCTGTAAGCTGCCGACAGAGGAACCAGATCCAGTTCTTTACTCAGCAGTCCCTGAGCGTAAACGATATCAATACCCACACCGAATGACAGAGTGTCACTCAGCATGTAAGAAAAGGTTGGCTGAATATCGATGGCCGACAGCTGTGTCTCATCGGCAAAGCCACTGGCCAAAGAACCCTGCTTGTAATCGGTTGCCGTGCCAAAAGGCGCGAAGATACCCAGACCCACGGCCGCTTTGTCATCCAGCTTGTGCACGATATAGCCAAACGGAATGACTTTATCCGGCATAAAATCGCCGCCATCGTTATACACACCGGCTTCGCCGTACGGTGTAGTCGGGCTTACTGCCAAGTTGCTGTTCCGACCGGTTGCATCAGTACGCACACCTTCAAAACTGCCTTCCAGCTGCAGATAGGTAAAACCAAAGCTGGCCTGGGAGCGCTCAAGACGGCTCATACCGGCCGGGTTAAAGAACACCACAGAAGCATCGTTAGCAACCGCAGCACTGCCGGCAAATGCACGGCCTGCACCACTGGCGCTTTGCTCATTGATTTTAAAACCGGAAGCCTGAACACCGGCACTAAACAGGGAAGCTGCCGCTACGGCAACCGCCAGAACGGATGGTTTATTGAACATCTGAACACCTTGCTGAAACGCTACGTGAGCCGCCCGGTCAGGAGAACCCCACAGGCGGAATAACCGACAGATTTATTGCTGTTCGTCGGAATGCGGCGGCAGTATGCCAGCACAAAATCGGCCAATTTGTATCAGATGGTAACCATTAGGTAACTTATTGAAACAAATTAGGCTTGAAATGACTTTTTTGAACATTCATGTTCAGTATTGAAAAAACCACCACGGAACCTGTGCCTCGCGGCAAGGTCAGCGCGAGCTTGTCGCACAGCCAGCTCACACCACCGCAACGTCATAACGGGGTCGTTCCAGCCGTACGCTGGCAGGTATACTGCCGCTTTTGCCGGAATGATCCGCTATGACTCCCGCAGCCATAAATTCTGCAATAAGCCCCACCAGCGTGCAGCCCGTCGCCATTGCCCACACGCCGTTTGCTGAAAAGTTCGCCATTCCGCGCCAGCCACAACTGGCAACCGCTGCACGGGCAGTGATTGAACTGCTGCCGCCTTACAATCAGCCGGAAGCGCTGGTCGGGCTGGAACAGGTCAGCCATATCTGGCTGTTATTTCAGTTTCATCAGGCTCCGGCCGATGATCCTGCGGCCCCACGCCTGCGGGTACGGCCGCCGCGTCTTGGCGGCAACGAGAAACTGGGAGTGTTTGCCACACGCAGCACTCACCGCCCCAATGGTATCGGTCAGTCGGTGGTTAAGCTGGAGAAAGTAGAAGGAACACGGCTGTGGGTATCCGGTGTCGACCTGCTCGACGGAACCCCAATCCTTGATATTAAACCCTACGTTCCCTATGCCGACAGCATTAGCGCGGCACACAACGGCATCGCCAGCGAAGCTCCGGCAACGGTCAGCGTCCGCTGGCAAGCAGAGGCGCGGGCTGCCGCACAACAACAGGGTCAAAGACTGGGAGAAGACGTGGTGGCACTGGTGGAACAGTGTCTGGCACAAGACCCCAAACCGGCCTACCAACAGCCTGATCCGGAGCGTCGATATGGTGTGCGTTTCTGGGATCTCAATGTGGTCTGGCACTACCCCAAGAGCGGTGGCATCTGCGTACTGGCGGTGGATGTTGACGGAGCAGAATAGCGTCCGCCACACCATCGCCACCTAAGGTCAGCGCAACAAGTACAGGCGCTGCTTAAAGGATGTCAGGCCACGGGCTTTAAAGCGCGGCTCCTGTTCGATCAGTTCGCGCTCTTCAACCAGTGTCAGCTCGAACAACGTTTGGTAATGCGCTTTTACCTCATCATCGCTGACGGCAAACGGCGGCCCATCCATCAGGCTCTGATCGTAATCCAGGGTAATCAGCATCTGCGCAGCACCGTGGCTGAGCGCATGCAGGTGTTGGCTGTATTGCTGGCGCATGCTTTCCGGTAACGCCACCAGCGCGGCGCGATCGTACACCGCAGCAACATCGCCCCCCAGTTCCCGTTGCAGTTGCGCCCGGTTAACCGCGAAAAAATCACCGGCAATCAACAATACGCCATCACCGCGATACAGCACCTGCTCACCTTCACGGCTTTTTTCGATGGCAATATCCAGCTCCTGAGTCAGCTGGGCGGCCAGTTCGTCCAGCGCAATCTCACTGAGTTCAATGCCGACCACGCCATAACCGGCCTGGCGCAGCCAAAACAGGTCCAGCGTTTTTCCGCACAGCGGCAACAGCACATTATTGCCTGCCGCCAGCTGCATATCCGGCCAGTATTTCAGCAGGACTTTATTCACTTCATCGAGGTGAAAACCAATCTCTTTTTTTGACCATTTGTCGTGCCAGAATTCGCTGTGCATGGATACCTCATTTGCCAATCTCTACACGCCGATAATGCGGCGCAAAGGTTGGTTATAACCGATCAGACATGCTTATTCCAATCCGACTCTGGTCGCCCTCTGCCGACCTATTCCGCTGCTTTATCCGACCAGACGGCCAGCTCATTACCACCCGGCTCAGAAAAATGAAAACGGCGGCCACCGGGAAAGCTGAACACGGCCTTGGTTATTTGCGCCCCCGCCGCTTCTACCCGTGCCAGACAGCTCTCCAGCTCCGCAGAATAAAGCACCAGCAATGCACCAACGGCTGCCGGGCCTTTGTCTTTATCAAAATAAAAACCACCATCCATACCCGCTTCGGCAGCAAAAAAAGCACAGTATTCCGGGCCATAGTCCTGAAACGTCCAGCCAAAAACCTGCTGAAAAAAGGTTTTAGTAGCATTCAGATCGCGGCTGGAGAATTCGACGTAATTTAATTTTTCCTGCATACATACTTCCTGTATCTGGCGGTGAATAAAGTGCATCACCATAGCCCGAATAACGGCCACAAAAAAGCCGGAAAACATCCGGCTTTTGAGACGATCAGTTTCGTAACTCAGGCTTTTTTGGTGTACGCGCTGATAATCACAATCCGCGTACCGTTCACACGGCCTTCAATGTGTTCCGGGTTATCGGTCAGGCCGATACCACGCACCATGGTGCCGCGCTTAGCGGTAAAGTTGGCGCCTTTAACATCCAGGTCTTTGATCAGAGTAACGTTATCGCCAGCCTGCAAAACCGCACCGTTGCTGTCGCGGGTTGGCTCACGGTCATCATCGGCTGATGCCGCACTGGTTTCGGCCCATTTACGGGTGTCTTCTTCCATATACATCACGTCCAGCAGATCCTGAGCCCATGGCTCGGCCGACAGGCGCTTCAGCATACGGTAAGCCAATACCTGCACCGCCGGTACCTGACTCCACATGCTGTCATTCAGGCAACGCCAGTGGTTAGCATCCGGCTCACCGCCTTCGACCTGTGCTTTACAGGTTGCACAAAGTACAACACCGCTGTCGACGGTCAGTTGACTGTGCGGAGGCACCAGAAAAGGGGAAAGATCATTGGCAGAAGTACACAGCTCGCATTGATTAGCCGCGCGCTGCAGCAGACTTTGTTCGATGGACATAAGCATTACCCTTAAATTAAGGCGGGCTATTATGCACAAAAACCCCCTTTTTGTCGCCTGTGTCAAAAACTGTAAAGCACGCTCAAAACGGCTGGTAAGGCTGTCGTAATACCTCCGCTTCCACACAGCCCAGCCGGATACAAAAAAGCCTGAATACCGGTAACCGATATTCAGGCTTTTTGACGGAATGCAGAAGCTGCCCCTTTCAGGATAAACCTCAGTTCATTTGCAGCGCGGCAACATCCGGGAAGCGTTCCTGCCAGCCGTCGATCAGTGCATGCTGGTCGATATCCCATGGATGAAAACCATCCTGAAAGAACAGACGCATCGACTTCAAATTGTCACGCAGAATGCCTTTTTTGCCCCAGAAGAATTTGGTGGCTTCGACCCACTCGCGCAGGCTGGGGAAATGACGATCGGCTTTCAGCATCAGGAACTGGTAATACGCCAGACGCGAGAACAGGCCGATAATGGAAATAAACATCACCCGCTTGCGCAGCTTTTCGTTATTCACTTTCAGGCGGTAAATATCAAAGGCCACCGCCTTATGTTCAATTTCTTCCACCGCATGCCAGATCAGCATCTGGCGGATGGTCGGATCAACGTCGTCGAGAATTTCCGGGTTTTTCAGCAGAAATTCGGCCATCGATGCCGTGAAATGCTCCATCGCCACGGTCAGTGCCAGCTGGCGGCCACGGCCTAATTTCTTTTTCAGAAAACCAATGCGCTTCTGCAAGCGGTTGGTAATTTCCTGCATGGGAAAGCCCATATCATGAATGGTGTTGTTCAGGCCCTCGTGGGAATGACCGTGATGGGCTTCCTGGCCGATAAAACCACGGATCTGCGCCAGCAGTACCGGGTCTTTGATTTCGTTCTGGTAATTACGCACCGAGTGAATAAAAAAACGTTCACCATCCGGAAACAACGCCGACAGTGAATAAAAAAACGTGCTGACCAGCGAGTTATCTTTAAAGGTGTATTTGCGCATCGGGGCGGCCGTATCAAAGGCCATGCGCCGTGGTTTAATCTCTACCGACTGCGATTTATTGTTGTGCTCAGTCATGGGGTTACTCCAGGGATAAATAACATTGCCACCTGCAGCCTGGGCCTTATAACGCAACGAATCGAGGGAGGCTGCAAGCAGGTTTTTACTGCGGTTTTGTGGCCAGATAAGACATACTGACATTGCAACTACTATGACATACTCCGTACCAGCGGCTCCGGTGATAAGCTTGCACTCTCCAGTGCAAAAAGCGCAAACACAGCATCAGCGGGGCGCAGTACACCGCCATAAGCAACAAGACAATAACAACCGACAGGCATAGCACCAGGTATGAAGACCACCGGCACCGGCGCTTACAGTATCTCCTCCGATTATCTGATTCTGCTGACCGAACTGGCCTTTGAGCGTGGCATTTCTGCCGCCGAACTGCTGATCGATTCTGGCCTGCCGGAACAGATTCTGTTCCAGCCGGGAGTCCCCGTTGGCCACGAATCCTGCCTGAACGTCATCGAGCGCTTCTGCAACCTGACCAACGACCTCGGCATTGCAGTGGAATACGGTAAACGCATGACACTGTCCAAGCATGGTGCTTTGGGCTACGCCGCGCAGTACAGTGCCACCATGGGCGATGCGGCGTTAAAAGTGATGCGCTACGTTGAAACCCGCGCCCAGATTTTCGAAATCGCCCGCGCCAGCAGCGAACATCAGCGCCACCTGACCATCACCCCGCGCTTTGATAATCCGGTCGCCGGGCCGTTTATCACTCTGGCGTTTCTCAGCAGCGTTGAAACCATCTGCCGCACCCTGGTCGGCAACTACGGACGCGAAGCAGAAAGCTGCATTCATCTCACCTGTCCCGCCAGCCTCACCGGGCAAAACACCCTGCCCCATTGCAGCGTGATCGGTGATCAGCGCCATAACAGCCTTACCTGGCCGGCCAGTGCTCTGGAGCATCCACTGCCCTTCTTTAACCCGGAACTGGAAACCCTGGCAGAGCAACAGCTGCAAACCGCGCTGACCAGCCTGACGCAAAGCGGCTCGGTCAGCGGTAAAGTGCGGGAAATTCTGAATGACCGCCTGCAGGATATGCCGACCGTCGAGCATGTAGCCTCCATGCTGTGTATGTCAGCCGCTACCCTGAACCGTAAGCTGAAAGCCGACAGCAGCAGTTTTCAGCAGTTAAAAGACGATGTCCGCTACCGCCATGCTCAGCGCCTGCTGAAGCAGGAAGACCTGGCCATTGATCTGATCGCCGAACAATTGGGCTACAGCGATGCCAGTAACTTCGCCAAAGCCTTTAAAGCCTGGTCTGGTGTATCCCCCTCGCAATACCGCCAGAGCGCCTGAGCCAAACACTGACAAACAGTCTTAATAGCTAAAAAGGATCAATAACGAAATATTGATAAACTCTTTTAACTGGTCAGCGCCGTAGCTTTTCCGTATCTAAGGCCCCTTTCGCTCCGCAACGGCAGATATTCACTATGCGCAAACCCCAAGGCCCGGCCAAAAATTCCGGCTCCACATTCGGAAAAAGCAAAAAACGTCCGGCCAAAAGCCATAGTTCACGCCCTCCGCAAAAACAAAGACAAAGCCAGAATCAAAACAACGGACGCCGCAGCACGGGAGCCGGTAACGAAGCCCGAATTATTCAGCTCTGGTCACAATGGCAAGCACAGGCCGTTAAGCCGCCACTCGACCGCTGGTTGCGCGGCCAGCTGCGCGCCTCACGCCAGGCCGATGCCCCCGACAACACCCTGCCGCTGAGCGAAGCCATGTTCAGCGCCCTGCGCTTTCAGCAACTGGCCTGCGCGCTGGAAGATATGCTCAATGGACGCAACGGCCTCAGCAGTGATGCCGTTCACTGCGACTGGCTGAGCTGGGATCAACAATGGCAGTCAGCCGCAGCCGATACCATGCACCCCAGCGCGTTCTGGTACTGGATTCAACTGCGCAGCCTGCAGCCCTGGAATTTCGTGCGAATGGTGCGCCAGGACGAACAACGCGCCCACCTGTTCGCCAATATCGAACATCAGGTTAAAGCCAATCCGTTATCACCACTCGCCCTGCTCTGGCATGGCGTGCGCCCGGCCTGGCAACCCCTGTTACAGCAGCGTGCAACCCGCAGCCACTGGTCAGACAGCGACTTGCAACGTTTTCTGCAGATGCAGAATGGCTTCCCGCCGCTGTGGTTACGCATCAACGACCTGCGCCTGAGCGAATTACCGGCCGACGCCCGCCCCTTAAAAGTTCTGCAGCAGCGCCTGCAGGAAGAAGGCGTCAGCGCCCAGCTACGTGACGACCACCTCTGCGCCAGCGGTGGCCGTGGCGTTAACAGCAGCGAGCTGTACCGCAGCGGCGTGATTGAAATTCAGGACCTGGCCAGCCAACACATTGCCGCCGCACTGAATGCCAAACCTGGCGACAAAATCTGGGATGCCTGCGCCGGAGCCGGTGGCAAAACGCTGGCGTTAGCCGGAAAGATGAACAACAAAGGCGCAGTGATCGCCACCGACCTGCATCAGTACAAACTGGATGAATTAAAACGCCGCGCCAGCCGCGCCGGTGCGCGTAATGTGCGGACTTTTTTGTGGGATGCCGCAGCACCACTGCGACTGCCACAGGAAATTGCCCGCCAACAGGGCTTCGACAAAGTACTGATCGACGCGCCCTGCAGCTCTGCCGGCACCTGGCGCCGTAACCCCGATGCCCGCTGGCGCTTTAACAGTGCCGACAGCAGCGAACTGCAACAGATTCAACTGAATATTCTGACCCAGGCCGCCCCGGCCGTGCGCCCCGACGGCATGCTGGTGTACGCCACCTGCAGCTGGCAGGTAAGCGAAAACGAAGACATCGTCAGCGCCTTCCTGCAGGCCAATCCGGCCTTCAGCCTGCAAAGCCAGCAGATGCTCGGCGCACCGGAAGATGACTGTGACTGCATGTTTGTAGCGGTGATGAAGAAGGCAGGCAGCTGAGCGGTTTTATAGCCGGAGTGACAGGGGTTACTCCGGCTGCAGCTTAATTGGTTACTGCGTTTCAGCCTGAAACGCCTTTCCGGGGCGCGTTAGCGTCACCCGGCCGAAGACCCTTGCTGCTGTTCTTATTAACTGTTGCTCCACGAAGGTGCAACCAATGGACGATTTCGCAACGAAGTAAAAAACTGATCACGTATCTCTGGATCGTGAATATGGTCACACCAAGATATAAGATATCGAATTTCCTCAACAATAGACTCAGGCCGGTTATATCCATACGCCAATTTAGCCAACTCTGAAGCATAAAATTCAAGATCTTTAACTTGCTGACGGGTTGCCGACAGATCTTGCGATGCCAACTCATCCAATAATGCTCGCGCACTACAGGTAAGCTCAGTTACTTTTTTTTGAAAATCGGACTCGTTTTTCATGCTCGGTCATAACCCTATTCATGGGCGCAAGTTTACAAGCGCCCCACCGATAATTGCGCGGCGCATTGGTGCCGATGTTCATTCATTTGCGTGATTTTCTAAAACCTTACCCACGGCAACAATTCTTGAACCTTCACGTATGGCAAACTGCGCCCCAACTGGAAAATTATTATTTGCTGCTTTTTTAACATGATCAGCTAAAACTACCTTGCAAAGCCCTTGCTCCCCCGGCTCGATCTTTCCATCTTCGAAAATGTATGAGGCGAGCCAGTCAGTGCAGCTTACGCTATCAATATGCCAAAAAAACTGGCCACGATACCCATCGGATATTGCGCTATTTCTACCGCACATTTCCGGCTTTATAGCCTCCACCATCGCAAGCAAATCAAAATCTTTCAAATCAGAATAATTTTTCATTTTTTACCATTGACTAATAAACCAAAAATCAGCGATTAAGCATAGAAACCCCAAGACTACCAAGGCCAAACCACTGGCGATTTTTATGAGGATACTATTTGGATTCAATTGTATATACACCACCCGCACCACTCAAAAATGAGCCATTTGAAAGCATATATAAAAACGTAATTACACACACCACGAATACTGTTAAATTAATTATTATCGTTGCCTTATGAAACAACGGTAAAAATGCCAACAAGCCTGCACTTTTTGACTTTTGAATTAACGCAACAATACAGGGCGAAATTAGAATAAGCACAGCCCCAGCTTGGAAAATAAGACCAATATAATCCTCATAATAGTAAGGAAACCACGATTCGTAAAAAGCGTTAAAAGTAATAAAGTACGACATTAACCCTAGCAAAAAAACCAATATACTTAAGACTGTTCTCTTCATTTAGTTACCATATTTCTAATCGCATAAAGCCCAAAGCAGCGGCGCGAGTTAGCGCGCCCAGCCAACCTAACGCTGCAATAAAAGGCGAGCGAATCGAGTCCTGGTGAAGGCCACGCTTTTCTTTTGACCGTAATGATCTTGCCCCGAAAAAAGCGCTTTATTAGTTGTGTTTTAATGTGTTTTTGCCGCCGCGCGTTGGGGTAATACAACAATTAGAATAACAATTGCCGCTAGCAATGCGCCCGTTGCTGTATAACGACTAAGCTCAAGCCCCCCACTAGCTATTGGTTTATCTAGAAAGTCTCCGACAACTGCGCCCAACGGACGGGTAAGGATGAAAGCTGTCCAGAACAATATAGCCTTGGAAACGTTACTGTAAAAATGCAGTAAAACAACCACAAGTAGAATTGCACTGAAAATAGCTGCCGCACCTATGTAACCAAGCCCGGCGGTATCTGCGGTCCAGTCTCCTAATGCCGTACCGAGTGTCTGAGAAAACATTATAGTCAGCCAATAGTAAGACTCTGCTTTTGGGGTATGAATCGACGAAACATCAACACGACCTAAGTTGCGGTACCAAATTGTCAAAGAAGCTAGTAGCAAAATAAACAACAATGAGGACCCGCCAGCATAGCCGATACCAATAGAACGGGTTGCGAAATCAGCAAGAGTTGTCCCTACAGTGGTGGAAGCAATGATAGTTGCCCAATAAATAAATGGATGGAATGCTGACGCCTTAATCTGAAAAATTACTGCGCCAATAAACAGTGCCATGAAGATGCCAGTGCTAACTAGGTATCCTAGGTTCATTGACATTGAAACCGCATCCCCACCAGTTTCCCCCAAAGTGGTAGCGAGAATTTTTATAACCCAGAAACCTAAAGTAATTGCCGGTACTTTTACCAAAGTTCCACTAGAATCATTATTCATCTTAATTTCCTTCGTTGGGAATTCAGCTAACAGTGTATTAGTGTGCGTGCGCATTTATCCTGAGCGACGCCTTCGATAAAGCCTGCGTAACTCATTGATTCTTCTAAGATATCTTCCATAACTTAAAAATACCCTCCAGAAAAACGCGCACGCCTGTTAACTCCAATTTCCAGCGCACATAAACTTGTCAACCAACGTTATAAGTTATTGATTCACTTGGTGTTTAAGTTACTACCCTCTGGCAAAACGAGCAAGCACGAATGTAAAGCGTGCCAGTTTTCAAAAGAATTTAAAAATATACCGTATATATATCAGTATTTCTTTACACTCAAAGTTACGCGATCGCCCACAGGAAAGCCGCCACTCATTGCTGAGCAGCGGCTTTCTTTACAGGCCATTTGGTGGGCAGTGCCCACCCTACAATGCTGAGCAGTGCCCACCCTACCCGCTGATTAAAAAACCGTTAAGCCGTGAACCGCTTTTCAGTAACCCGCCAACCGCTCCAACCCCGCCACAGAACGGTTATAACGATACACCCAGGCGCGTCTTGTCAGCGTCCGCTGACCATTCTCCGCCATAACCTGCACTTGGCAGCGCACGCGCTGATATTCATGCGGTTGTGAAAACCCCGGGCTGCATTCTTCATAGGCGTCCAACAATGGCAACAGGCTCTGTGGCTGACGTAAGGCGTACAGGTCGCCCTTGATCCAGTCACCGCGCGGATCGCAGATCAGCCCCGGATAATGCGCGATGCGATACAGACGGCCACGGATCTGTGCCGGCCCGCACCAGCGTGCCTGTTGCTGCAGGGCGCGGCGCAATTGCCGTAATGCCTGTTTATCGGCTGCGGCAGGCCATATCGTTTCATCCGCCAGCCAGTGCTGTTGCAGAGTACCGTAGACAAATAACCAGTCGTTCATGGCTGAACTCTCAGAATTTTGTGTGCAGTGTAAAACAGGAAGAAGAAAGAGAGGAGCAGCGACGGATTGCGTCGCCGCATGCAGGCAGTTTTATGCAGGTATTATGTTTTAAATGATATTGCTCATGTAAGGCTGTTTGTGGGCAACTACTCATGCGCAATCAGGGCGTTCTCGGTACCCAGAATTTCTGCTTTAAAGGTTTCGCTGAACGGCTTGGCGCCAATCCAGATGCCCAGAAAAGCATCAAATAAACGCTTGCTGGCAATCACACCGCGCACTTCATTTTTAACGATAATACGGGTGCCGACACCGGGTACGTATTCGACGTGGGTTTCGTCACCGCTTTTCATGCTGACGTCGAACATCTCAATTACTTCGTCAATCGGCGCACCCAGGGCCTCGGCTTCTTCGTTGCTAAGGTTTAATGCATCGTATAAGGCTTTGGCAACACGACGTCCGCTGGCACGCGGCAACAGCGTGTGGAACACCATACGCTTATACCCTTCGTCACCAATAACGGCCTGTTCGGAATGCCCCGGATTCTGCATGTACAGCAGGCCGACATACATATCGACCACGTAATAATATTTACGCACCGAAGCGCCGTTCAGCGTCATTTGCGGAAACTCGCCGCTCGCTTCAATCACATCGGGAAATTCGGTATCGGCAATCGTCCGCGCCTGAGCCTGCACTGACAGCATTAATATCAGTACCGAAGAACAGACAGTAACAGCGATGCGTGTCTGGAAATTAAAAAGGCGGGAAAAAGCGGCTGAGAATATTTTCATACGACACTCCTTATCATTATTAGCGCCCGATTATGTCCTGTAAGGAGAACTCACAGAGTGCAACGGACAACACTGGCGACATCCTTTACCAGCATTTCTGCCCTGCACTTTAACCACTCCTGAGTATGACCGCAAGAGCATGCTTGCAAGCCTTTAGCCTGAAGAGCAGAAAGATATCCGCCCCGAATTCTCCTCCTTATTCCTGATAAAAAACCGATTAACACCCAATTAACAACCAAAACCCAAATTGCAGTGAGCCAAACAGACCCCCGCTGTCATCTATTCTCTGCGTTGCCCATGCTACAACAGCGGGAAATAGCCTTAACCGGAGAATGAAATGACACTGCGACTGCAATTCAGCCAGAAAAAACTGCGCGCTTTTTTACTGATATCCACGGCTTCAACACTGCTGGCGGCCTGTCAGAACAACCATCCGCCGGCCTCTGATGTGCAACTTAATTCACAGACACAGCAAACGCCGTTTGCCGAACAGAAACCATCGGTCGCTTTTATTGCCTTCGGTGACAGTGGCTATCACTACGATTACCCAAAACAGTCGAGCTTAAATAACCCGCAGACCCGCGAGCAATTCCTGCTCAGCGAACGTGCTGCCTGGAAAAAGAAAGGCCTGCCGCCAGCGGATTTTGTCGCACCGCCAATGCATACCCTGGATGGTACAGACTATGTGGTTGAGCGCACCGGGCTGAATGCCGTTGCTAATGCGATGACACAGTACTGCCAGAGCAAGCACTGTGATTTTTCGCTGATGCTCGGGGATAACATTTATCCGGCCGGTGGCGATGGCAGTGAGCGTGATGAGCAGCGTTTCCTCGATATTCTCGACCTGCCTTTCCGCCGACTGGTCAGCAGCCATGATGATTTCCGTATTTACGGCGTACTGGGTAACCATGATTGGCAAACCTCCCGCGCCGGACGCGACGCACAGATTGCCTGGGCCAGTCGTGACGATAATAAAATGGTATTACCGCAACCGGGGTTTTATTCATTCACCCGCGGCGATGCTGAATTTTTTGTGATAGATACCAATTTACTGTTGGCCGGAACAACGGTTGTCAAAGACAAACTCAACCCTGACGGCAGCGAAAAAAAGCACAAAAGTCTGGAACACTATGATGACTGGCAGAAACCACAGGGACAGGAAAAGCAGCAGTTAGCCTGGCTGGAAAATGCCCTGAAGCAGTCATCAGCACGCTGGAAAATTGTTGCCGGGCATCATCCGCTCTGGTCATCCGGTGGCAGTAAGTTTGAAGAGGCCCGCGCCCTGCGCCCGTTATTAATGCCAATGCTGTGCGAGTTTGCCGATCTTTATCTGGCCGGGCATGAGCATGATCTGGAAGCGCATCAGGATGACTGCCAGCAATATAACAGTGCAAACAGAAAAGAATTAAAACCACTGCCGATTATTGTTTCAGGTGCCGCGGCAAAGCAGCGGCCAATTCATACGCCGTTTCAGGCCTATCAGAAAAAAACCTACGCTGAATATCAGGAGCTGTGGATGCAGGGCATGGTCTGGGGATTTGCGCATATCACGCTTAATGATGATATTCAGGTAAGGATGATCACTACCCCAAATGATGAAAGTGGTATCACCACAGAACAGGTTATGCTGACCTTTCCACAACGTAGCCAGTAATATTAACGGTATTCAATCGGCCGGACTGCGTTGTTTAAAAACGCAGCTCGGCACCGATTAACGCGCTGGTTTTATCGTCGTAATTATGAATAAACAGGTTGAGTGTGTCGTAACCGACATGCAACTGGCTGGCAAAGCCTTCTGTTCCACCGCCAATCGCCGCACCTACGCGATAACGGCTGAGGGATTGCACGGCAATGCTGCGGTATTCGCCGGATAAGGTATCCAGTTTATCCGCCACCGAGATCAGATTCGTGTTCAGTGCCTGGCACTGTTTAACCTGATCCTGATACTGGGTATTCAGCTGCGTATACTGGCCGCTTAATTGTGTCTGATCAGCGACCAATGCGCGGTATTTTTCCAGCTGCTGCGCCAGGTCAGCATTCTGCTTCTGTAAAGCGGCGATATCCGCACTCGCTTGATCACTCGCATCCTGATTTTTCTGCAACAGCGCGGTGTAATCAATACAGCCGGTAATGTGCTGAGTCTGCTGCACTTTATTGGCAGGCAGCAAATACACAATCTGGCCATTAATGGTCTGCTGGCTGAGTTCGGCTGGCGTCACCAACATTTCGCAGGCGCTGTTTTCTGCCTGAGCAGCACTCACCTTAAGCACCATGCTCACTGTCAGAACAGACAAGCACCCGTTCAGCAAAACCATCCGTGTTAAATACTGCATATATCCTCCGTCAGGATTGTGACATGGCTTCCAGTTGTTTCAGTTTGGCCAGCGCATCCAGAACCCGCTGGTTTTCACTCTGTACCGCATCACGCTGAGCGCTGTGATCACTCACTTGCTGATTAATGTCATCCTGTTGCTGCTGTAACGCAACATCGCCCGCCGCTAATGCCTGCTGCCGCTGCAATAATGCCTGACGTTGCAACTCCAGTTCTGCCGACTTTTTTTCCAGCGCCTGATTACGCTGTTTAAGCTGCTCACTGGCATCTTTTAAGCCGCTCAATTGTTGCTGTAATGCGCTGCGTTCGGCATCGAGTTTTTTCAATTTTTCCCGTGCACGGGCCATTTGCCACACACTCATCAACAACAAGGCAGAGCCCGCAGAAAATACATACCAGCGCACACTTTTAGGCAAAATCAGACAAGCCACCAGCAACACGATAAACCCGATTACCGTATCCAGGTGCTCAGCCAGCCACAAGGCAATATTCAGTTTATCCATGTTTACGCTCCCTTTTCTGTACGGTTTTTACGGGATTTTTCCAGCGCTTCAATAATTTTATGTAATGGACCACTGCCAAGCCCAATCGCAATGCCGGTCAGGGATTCCCCCAGCCAGGCCGGTATATAGCGGCTGGAAAAATAACCTTCGTAACTGGCAGGATCATCGCCGTTGAGTATCGCCACCTGATGATTCAGCTGTTCGATTAAGGCAAACAAATTAATATCCAACAGCAGTGCCAGCAGCACGCCGAGAATAATCGCCAGAATTTTACTCACCGCTTTAATGGTCAGCGAGCGCAGAGCGACGGCGGACAGTGCTTCCACACCTTCCAGCCCCGGATAGTCGGTGCGCAAATAATCATTCACCGCTTTGCTGACTTCGGCCTGTACTCGGCCCGCCTGACGCAGACCATCCAGTTGTTCGCTGAGGCGGTGCGCGGCACGGTTCCAATAATCCT
The DNA here is from genome assembly GCA_002733205.1 of Thalassobium sp. Lineage (GTDB taxonomy): Bacteria > Pseudomonadota > Gammaproteobacteria > Pseudomonadales > Oceanobacteraceae > Venatoribacter > Venatoribacter pacificus. The sequence goes on from NVUW01000001.1 coordinate 50,577, forward strand.
GACGTCCGGCCCGGGCTTCATAAAAATCAAACAGCGCTTTCAGTATTTCCAGCAGACGCTCCAGTAACAACGAAAAAAATAAAGCACTGCTTAACATAATCAATGCGGAATCAAAGCTGTTCATGCTGAACCTCCCGCGACCGGTACCGCAGCATTCAGGTTCTGCGCGTAAATATAGGGTTTTTGCCGGAAAGCCAGCAGCTCGCTCTGTGCCTGCGGCGATGCCTGCCACGCTGTGCGGTAGGTTTCGCTGCGGCGCAGCAAATCGGCAAAAGGAAACTGATTTCCCGGGCACACGGTATTGGCACCGGATAATGCCCGGTGAGGTACTACAGCCTCGTTTATTTGACCGGGCATTTGCGGGTACAGATTCAGCCACAAAGCAATCACCCGGGCACCGGCATCCAGTTGCGCTGGCGTGGGTGTTAACGGGCCATAACGGCCATCGTTATTGGCAAAGCGGTCGTGTTCCTGCTGGTGAAAATTGCCATGAAAAGAAATACCCAGGGTATGGTCATTATGGCCTTTGGCATGGTTGCCCGTACGATCCCAGCGGCAAAACGGACGAATTGCACCATCGGGCATAATGACGCAGTGATAACCCGTCAGCCATTTTTTCTGCTGCAGAAACTCATCAACAATGGCATTAAAACCCAGCGCAGAATTCATGGCGGTGTGATGCACCACAATCTGATCCGGATCGGCTGCGCGGCGATGGACATGCTCCAGACTCTGTGGATTAACGCCCCCCACATAATGAATATCGGGCCCGGCCAAGCGGCTTTCGGCCACGGGAGTATTCTGCCCTGCGGCTTTGTCCGCTGAAGAGGCGGTACGGCTTTCTTCGCCGGGATCAATGACTTGTGCCAGTGCTTGTTTTTCGCTGTCGGTTAAGCGGCGAGTGGTTAAAAACCGCATCAGCACGTGTACCGGCTGACTGCCACCACCAATTAATAATCCGGATAACAGCGTATCCAGTGTTTGCAGAGCAATACCGCTCCAGTTGTTCTGAGCCCATAAGGTCGGAATATCCACGACACTCTGGCCGGTAAACATGGCTAGTAAATGCAGATCAAAAATACCGGCCAGAATAATCCCAAGCCCTAATGGCGCCAGACGCATAAAGACATTCAGTGCGGCGCTTTCGCCGGAGATCACCGGAATGGGGATGACGGTGATGGCACCATGCTGCTCGAAGGCCGCATGCTCAGTATCGTTCTCGCCAGAATTGTTGCTGTCAGGATTGTGAGAATCAGCAGTATTGCCGTCAGAAGCAGCCGCTGCTTTTAATACCGCCAGATAGGCAGAGTGACCGGCTTGCAGGTGCTGTTGAATCAGCACCGTCTGTTGTTGCGCGTTTTTCAGTGCTGCCAGCTTGGCAGCCTCAGCATCACGCTCCAGAAAGAACTTATTGGCGCGTTCTTTAACCTGCTTCAATAATTCGGTGAAACGCTCAACCAGCAACGCTGCACCGGCCGCGACCGTCAGGCCATTAATGAGTAATTCCAAGGGTACGGCTTGCATACATCCTCCCTGTGTATGAGATCTTTGCCGACAAGATACCTTCTTAGACCTGTCTGACCAACAGCCGGAGTCGTTTAGCCATAAAAAAACCGCCAGCCGGTTACCCGACTGGCGGTTTTTTAGCAGCGAGCCATCAGCTCACTCAGATACAGAAAGACGCCAGCGGCGGGAAGCCGTTGAATTCTACTGCACTGTAGGTGGTGGTGTAGGCACCGGTAGAGAACCAGTACAGACGATCACCAGAGGCCAGATTCAGTGGCAATTCATATTTGTAGTCTTCGTACAGAATATCGGCACTGTCACAGGTCGGGCCAGCCAGAACCACTTCTTCGAGTTCACCTTTTTTCTCCACAAACAGCGGATACTTAATGGACTCGTCCATGGTTTCGATCAGACCACCGAATTTACCCACATCGGTGTACACCCAGCGGTGCAGGCCGTAACGGTCTTTACGGCTGACCAGTACCACTTCGCTGACCAGAATACCGGCGTTGGCAACCAGCGAACGGCCTGGTTCCAGAATGATTTCCGGCAGCTCATCACCAAAGTCTTCGTGCAGGAAACGGGTAATTTCTTCTGCATAGGTTTTCAGATCGTTGGTACGGCTGATGTAGTTAGCTGGGAAGCCACCACCCAGGTTAATCATTTTCAGTACCACGCCGTCTTCTTCTTTCAGACGCTCGAAAATAACCTTCACTTTGGCAATGGCCGAGTCCCAGGCGCCGATATCACGCTGCTGAGAACCCACATGGAAGGAAATACCGTAAGGTACCAGGCCCAGATCACGCGCCAACAGACACAAGTCCATCGCCATATCGGTCTGACAACCGAATTTACGTGACAGCGGCCAGTCCGCTGTTTGCGAACCTTCTGTCAGAATACGTACAAATACACGCGAACCCGGAGCGGCCTTGGCAATATTGCGCAGGTCGGCTTCAGAATCGGTGGCAAACAGGTTCACACCCTTCTCATAGAAGTAGCGGATATCCCGGGCTTTCTTGATCGTGTTGCCATAGCTCACACGATCTCCTGTCACACCCTGTGCCAGAACTTTATCCAGCTCGTAGCGCGAAGCTACGTCAAAACAGCAGCCACGATCGCGCAGAATGCCCAGCAATTCAGGCATTGGGTTGGCTTTAATGGCGTAGTACGTTTTCGCATACGGAAAACTGCTGATCAGATCATCCAGCTGACGCTCAAAAATACTTTTATCGACCACAAGACAAGGAGTCTCTTGTTTGTCGGCGAATTCTTTCAGGCGAGCAAAGCTCTCGGCATCGTAGTAGTCTTCAGGTTGAACAACCATTGGGCTCGCTACCTCCTTATCCGGGTAGTGATGTGAATGAAAAAAGTCGCGCAAAGATAGGCTTATCTGCGCGGGTGTACAGTGATTTTTCTTTGTCCTAACGATCACTTTTTCAGATCGTAACACGTCCGGCGATCAGAATCTTTGCTCAAAAGGGATCCTATCCTCCCCCTTCTGTCAGCAGTAGCGCTGAACCGCTCTCTCAGGCCGCTGCAGCCGTCTGAGCACTGCAGCAGACTGACTGCCCGACTTCACTTAATAATGCCTTACAGCGGTTATTCCGTTACCCAGAACAGTGAAATCAATTTGCCACGCTTACATTCATAAGCCCGCTCCGCTAAGGTGTCGGGCTGTTTAACTCCTGCTTTATATGGCCAGTATGCTCAAACTCTTTGAACGTTTTATTAATCCCTTTCCGCCTGAACATCCGCAGCAGCCACCGGCGGGCATTTATGCCTTCTGCCGCCACTACACCCGTGGCCTGGAAGTCCCGCTGGTGTTCATGTCGGTTCTGACCGCGCTGCTCGCCATACTGGAAGTCATGATGTTTGGCTTTATGGGGAATCTGGTCGATTGGCTGAGTCAGAAAGCACCGGAAACGCTGCTCGCCGAAGAAGGCGGCCGTCTGCTGCTGATGTCACTGATGGTACTGCTGGTGATGCCACTGGTGGTATTTCTGCACACGCTGCTGGTGCATCAGACCCTGTTGGGTAATTACCCGATGAAAATCCGCTGGCTGACGCACCGCTACCTGTTAAAACAAAGCCTCGGTTTTTATCAGGATGAATTTGCCGGCCGCCTCGCCACCAAGGTCATGCAGACCTCGCTGGCGGTACGTGAAACCGTGATGAAGCTGATGGATCTGGCGGTGTACATTCTGGTCTACTTCACCTCGGTACTGGTCATGGTCGCCATTGCCGACTGGCGCCTGATGCTGCCCATGCTCGCCTGGCTGGGTTTGTACATTCTGGCGCAAATGTATTTCGTACCCAAACTGAAAGGCATCGCCACCGAACAGGCTGATGCGCGCTCCACCATGACCGGACGCGTGGTCGACAGCTACACCAATATTCAGACGGTCAAACTGTTCTCCCACACTGATCGCGAAACCGACTACGCACGCGAATCGATGGAAGGCTTTATGGACACCGTGTACCGCCAGATGCGCCTGGTCACCGGTCTGAACGTCACCGTTAACATCATCAACTACCTGCTGGCCTTTGCCGTTGCCGCCATTGCCGTCTGGCTGTGGATGGATAGCGCCATCAGCGTCGGTGCCATCGCCATCGCCATCTCACTGGCTCTGCGGATCAACGGCATGGCGCAATGGATTATGTGGGAAGTCAGCGCGCTGTTTGAAAATATCGGCACCGTGGCCGACGGCATGAAAACGCTGTCCAAAACGCCTCAGGTACAGGATGCGGCAGACGCCAAAGCCCTGAGCGTCGATCATGGTGAAATCCGCCTGGAGCAAGCCAGCTTCCATTATCAGGGGCACGACGACAACCAGAACAAACAGGTGTTCGAGGCCCTGGATATTCACATTAAAGCGGGTGAAAAAGTGGGGCTTGTCGGACGCTCTGGTGCCGGTAAATCAACATTGGTTAATTTACTGCTGCGTTTTTACGACCTCAACTCCGGCCGCATTCTGATCGACGGTCAGGACATTAAAAACGTCTCACAGGATACGCTGCGCAAGCACATTGGCATGGTGACCCAGGATACTTCGCTGCTGCACCGCAGTGTGCGGGAGAACATTCTGTACGGACGCCCCGATGCCAGCGAAGCCGAACTGCTGGAAGCCACGCGCAAGGCCGAAGCCCATGAATTTATTCAGGAGCTGCACGATCTGGAAGGCAACACCGGTTACGATGCTCAGGTCGGCGAACGTGGGGTAAAACTGTCCGGTGGCCAGCGCCAGCGCATTGCCATTGCCCGCGTGCTGTTAAAAGACGCACCGATTCTGATTCTGGACGAAGCCACCTCAGCACTGGACTCGGAAGTCGAAGCCGCTATTCAGGAAAGTCTGTACCGGTTAATGGAAAATAAAACCGTGATTGCCATTGCCCACCGGTTATCCACCATTGCCGCCATGGACCGCCTGATCGTACTCGACCAGGGTCGTATTGCGGAACAGGGCACGCATCAGGAACTGATTGCCAAAGGTGGAATTTACGCGCAACTGTGGGCGCACCAGACCGGCGGCTTTATCGGCGAAGATTAAATGATGGAGAGTAAGCCGGTCTTTGCGCCCTTGTGGGCACAATTCGGGTAAACCGGACCGGCGGTTTTATCGGCGAAGATTAAATGATGAAGACTAAGCCGGTCTTTGCGCCCTTGTGGGCACAATTCGGGTAAACCGGACCGGCGGTTTTATCGGCGAAGATTAAATGATGAAGAGTAAGCCAGTCTTTGCGCCCTTGTGGGCACAATTCGGGTAAACCGGACCGGCGGCTTTATTGACGAAAATCAGAAATAAACTCATAAAAACACCGCATTGTAGGAGTGGCTTTCAGCCACGACAGAAGCACAACCCGCGTTAAGCCAGTCTTTGCGCCCTTGCGGGCACAATTCGGGTAAACCGAACCAGTAGTTTTATTGGCAGAAAGTAAAACAAAGCATAACCACCAAGGCATTTACTCCGTGGCTGTTTATGACCCCTTGCATTATTATTAACAAGATTGTAGTTTTAAATTTATTCCCGTAATCCCTATTCGCTCCGCAGCTTTGCTGCGGGGCGTTTTTTTCATGCGGGCCTTACCTGAAATAAAAGGTCAGTTTTATGAGCAACAAACCCAACATTATTATTTCAAGCCTTGATCTGGAACGCCTGGAGCGCTTATTGGATACCATGCCCGCCAATGCGTCTCTGGGAGTGCGTCAACTGGAAGATGAGCTGGAGCGGGCCGAAATCGTTGCCCCGCGCGATGTTCCGGCCAGCGTTGTTACCATGAATTCCAAAGTGCGTTTTCAGGTAAAAAATACCGCCGAAGAATTGAACATGACACTGGTCTATCCAAAAGACATGGACACCAGTGGCGGTACTATTTCGGTATTGGCACCGATTGGTTGTGCCCTGCTCGGCTTATCAACCGGCGATGAAATCGAATGGCCAGGCCCTAACGGCAAACCGATGCAGGTGCGCATCGAAGAAATTCTGTACCAGCCAGAACGCGCCGGTGAATTCCACCGCTAATACCACGTTCAACGATGAGTGCCGTTTTTTACACGTACCCATCCGCCTGCAGTAAGTCGCTGTCAGTCTGTGATCTAAGTCTCTTTTCGAAGATAAAATAAGCCGTTAACGCCTTTTGTCTGAGATCGTCACAGCTGACGACGGCACATTACCATTAATATATTTGTTATTTTAATGTCAGCCCGGTATTGAAGCTGCAATTCAGCCGCTATAATGCAGCCCTGAATTCATACAGGGAGGCACAACGCCAATGAAAGTATTATCCGTGCTCAGCCGGCCGGTAAAAGAAAAGCTGGCTCATGCAGATCATAGGGACCTGACCAGCTCCGGCTTCTGGATCGGCCATTTGTTAATGATTGCCGCGACCATCGCCGGTGTGTATCTCGCGGCTCAGGCTGGTTTACAGCAAGCCATTCTGTTTGATGACATTACCGATAAAGAAACCAACTATTACATGCGTCAGTCGCTGTACGACGAAGTCAACACCAACGTTATTATTCTGCGCAAATACAACGAAGAGTATTTCGCCCGTGGGATTTCGGTGCAGGAACTGAAGCAGAACAACCCCAAGCTGAGTCGTTACGTTTGGGAAACCATGAAGTACTCGCCCAATACGCTGGAAACTCCGAGCTACTTCCTCACCGAGATCCAGAATTTCTACCGCACGACGGATGATCTGATTGAGAAGCGTGAGAAGTTTACTTATGGCCCGTCATACGCCAGCAAGTTGCTGGTAGAACAACTGGATAATATGGAAAAGACCGTATTGCCTAAATTAGCCGCAAATACTAAAAAACTGGCCGCAGAGCTGCTGGTATATGACGTTGATGTGAGCTCCGATGAGGACGTTGCCGGTGAGTAACAAATATTGTCCGCGTTGCAGTAATTCACTGCTGACGCCCATGGCCTACGAAGGCGAAGAAATTGATGTTTGCCGTAAATGCGGCGGCATGTGGTTTGAAAAGAACGAATTAAATTCGCTGTTATCGGCGTTTGATAACGGCAATGACGCCGTACAGTTTGAAGAACAGCTGGGCAAACGTCTGGGACAAACCGATGCCGATTGCCCGCAGTGTAATGCCAAGCTGCATAACTACCACCTGCTGGAAGAATTTCAGGTGGAAGTGGATGTTTGCCACAAATGCGATGGCACCTGGATTGACCACGACGAGCTGGAAGAAGTTAAGCACTCACCGCGTCTGCGCGATGTTTTAACCAGCATCAACCAGAAAACCAGCTGGAAAACCTGGTTGTTTCAGTTTTTGTCGCAAATGCCGGTGGAATATAACGTTAAGCCGCACCGCACGCCGATCGTGACCTGGGCGCTGATCATTATCAACAGCCTGATCTACTTCTCTTACGCCTTCAACGAAGACATGACCATGCAGGTGTTTGAGCTGTTTGCCAGCACCCCCTCAGATTTTGCCCATGGCGAACATCTGTGGACGCCATTAACGGCCACCTTCCTGCATGGCAGCCTGATGCACTTGCTAGGCAATATGTATTTCCTCTGGCTGACCGGTGACAACCTTGAAGATGCTCTTGGTCGCTGGCGCTTCCTTGGCCTGTATCTGATCTGTGGTCTGGGTGCCAGTGCCTTCAGTATTGGCATGAACTGGAACAGCACCATTCCAAGCGTCGGGGCCAGTGGCGCGATTGCCGGCCTGTTTGGTATGTATATGCTCTGGTTCCGCCACGCCAGCCTGACCTTTATGATTGTTGTCTGGCAGAAAAAACTGTCGGCAGCCTGGTACTTCCTGATCTGGTTAGGTCTGAACCTGTTCGGGATGGCCGTAGGCGAAGGCGGCATTGATTACTGGGCACACGTTGGTGGTTTTATTATCGGCGTCGTGATTGCGCTGCTGCTGAAAAACTACGTGATGGAGCGCAACCCGGTGATTGCTATGCTGGCTAAGCCTCACGCTCAGCTGCAGCGTTAAGCCGCAGCAAGCAATAATAAAACGGGCGCTTTACAGCGCCCGTTTTGTTTTGCGTTTCCGGACTTTTATTACTTAAAAGAAGTACGGTCCTTAAACGGCTTAGGCTCTTTATCTTTACCTGCCAGGCCGTTGGCCATGGCAATCCGCTGGTTTTTACGTCCCAGTAAACGCGCCTGTACCCAGCGTTCCCAGCGCAGTGCTTTCCAGGTGTCGGCTTTCCAGGACTTTTTAAATAAATATTTGGTCGCGGCAATGGCGTCCGGTGATTTGCTGGCAATGACCTCTGCCAGTGCCTGTGCTTCAGCCTGCGGGTCAGCCGCCAGCTTACTGATCAGACCATACTCATAACCTTCCTGCGCACTGAACTGCCGGCCGGTCATGGTCAGTTCCTGGGCGATATCCACACGGGTTAAACGCGACAGTGTCACCATACCGCTCATATCCGGAATCAGGCCCCACTTCATTTCCATAATGGATAAATTCGCCTCCGGCGTCGCAATCCGGTAATCACAGGCCAGCGCAATCTGCATGCCGCCGCCAAAACAATTGCCGTGAATCGCACAAATAACCGGCACCGGCAGGTCACGCCAGCAATGAGCAATTTGCTGAGCAATATTCTGTTTGGTCCAGGGCCATTTAAGAAACACTTTCGGCACCATCATCGGATCTTTGCTCAGCGCTTTAAAATCCAGACCGGCACAGAATGAATCGCCTTTAGCGGCCAGCACCACGGCGCGCACGCTGCGGTTTTTGCGCAGCTTTTTGGCACAGGCAATCATCTCTTTAAACATCGCCATATCCAGCCCGTTGAGTTTGTCCGGGCGGTTCAAATAGACGTATGCGATATGATCTTTGATGTCACAGAGAATACGGTCGGTGCTGCTCATAAGGTTTCCTGATTGTTTATCCGGTTGAGGCCGTTGTTATTTGTCGCGCTAACTACATAAAAATACTGAAGTGTGCGCGATGATTTCACAGATCAGGACGGCCAGCCATGATCAATCTGAACAGATCAGAAACCGAAGAGTGCAGCCACTCCGCACAAAGCCCGGCAAGGCAAGCGACAAAATACGAGGGCACCTCTGAATAATTCCGCTGTCCTAGCGCCGCAGCAGTAACGACTCATCAATGGCAATAAAGCGGTCGGCGGCTTTAATCAGCGCCTGTGCGGTTAATGCTTCAACGCCAAAAGCCCAGGCCTGAGCGCCACTGCGTTTAACCCGCTCCAGCGCCAGATCGAAGTCGCCATCACCGGAAGCCAGCACCACAATATCGGCTTCAGGCGCGGCATCCAGCAGGTCAATGGTAATGCCCACGTCCCAGTCACCTTTGGCCGAGCCATCGCGGCGCTGAATAAATGGCTTAAGCCGTACCTCAAACCCGATGTTGTGCAAAATGCGCTGAAAATTCATCTGTGCGGCATCGCCACGGTCAATGGCGTAAGCCACCGCACGCACCACTTCCCGACCGTCGGTCAGCTGATCCCAGAAAGCCTGATAATTAAAATGACAACCAAAGGTCTGGCGGGTGGTGTAATAAATATTCTGCACATCGACAAACAGGGCAATGCGTTCTTTCATAAATTCACCACAGGAGATAAGCACCGATAAAAAGAAAAAGCGGCCCAGTAAATCAGGCCGCAGCAAGAGCGGAGAAGCGCGGGGAGGCCCGCGCTGAATTACCAGCCCTTGGTATTGTTCTGCACCAGCTGCACCATCATATCAATATGATCAGCGCGGTCATTCAGGCAGGGAATATAGTGGTATTCACCACCGCCGTTATGCTGGAACGTTTCGCGATTTTCGACATCCAGCTCTTCCAGCGTCTCCAGACAATCGGCAGAAAACGCCGGACTGATCACATCCACCCGGCCAACACCGGCTTTGCCCCAATCAATCAAAGTGAAATCGGTATACGGCTTCACCCACTCTTCACGACCAAAACGCGACTGAAATGAACACAACCACTGCTCTTCGCTTAATCCCAGCTCGGTCGCCAATGCCTGCGCGGTGGCACGGCACTGCGACGGATACGGATCACCACGGTCTTCATAGCGCTGCGGAATCCCATGAAACGACATCAACAAACGATCACCGCGGCCGTGTTCCGCCCAGTACTCACGCACCGAATTGGCCAGCGCGGTAATGTAGCCCGGATGCTGATGGTATTCGTTAATCCAGCGGGTTTCCGGCAGGTGCGGACACGGCTTAAGCGCCTTAGCCAGGCGATCAAACACCGCCGCTGTGGTGCTGGAAGAAAACTGTGGATACAACGGCAACACCAGCATTTTATCCACCCCGGTGGCACGCAATTCACGGCCGGCCTGTTCCATCGACGGCTGGCCATAAGTCATCGCCAGAATCACCGGAATATCGCAGCCATACTGCGCCTTTAAGGCTTCTTTAAGCGCCTGCTGCTGCGCACGGGAAATGGTCATCAAGGGTGAGCCATGCTCCCCCCAGACCGAGGCATAAGCCTTCGCCACCCGACCCGGACGAATGCGCAGGATGACACCATGCAAAATCAGCCACCATAACGGTCGTGGCACATCGACCACGCGCTTATCCCAGAGAAATTCAGCCAGATATTCACGCACCGCCTTAGGTGTCGGCGCTTCGGGGGTGCCAAGGTTGGCGAGCAGTACGCCAAAGGGCGGGCGTTGGGATGGATTCACAGACGTAATCTCCTGCCTTGTATAAGTTTTGCCTAAGTTTATCGGAACCGTGGCAGAGGGTCATCCGTGATTGTTTGATCAGGATGATGAAAGCAGGCAAGGACACACACGCCCTCACGCTGAAACCATACGACAAGGCTGACATTGATGCGTTATCCGCACAGCAGCGCTTCGCCGCTACTGGACAAAATTACGCCGCTGATGCACGATTCGCCGGCTTTCGCTTTATGCAAAATCGCCCACCTGACTCAGCACACGACGATCCCTATGACCTACTGCGTAGCCCTTAAAGTCCAGCAAGGCCTGGTACTGACCTCCGACTCCCGCACCAATGCCGGTGTCGACCATATTGCCAGCTTCCGCAAACTGCATGTGCTGGAGATTCCCGGCGAGCGTGTGGTGTTTATTCAGAGTGCCGGCAACCTGGCCACCACGCAGAGCGTTATCAGCCTGCTGCAACATCAGACCCGCAGTGCCGAGCGTCATGTGCTGAACGTTCCTACGCTGTTCGATGTGGCTGAACTGGTGGGTAAAACCATCCGCCAGGTGATCGCGCGTGATAACGGCCAGAACCAGGGTGTCGATTTCAGCTGTAACATGCTGGTCAGCGGCCAGATAAAAGGCGATGAGCCGCGTTTGTTTCATATTTATCCGCAGGGCAATTTTATTGAGGCCTGTGAAGACACCCCGTATTTTCAGATTGGCGAAAGCAAATACGGCAAGCCGATTCTCGACCGCATCATTGATTGCAATACGCCGCTGAATAAAGCCCTGCAGTGTGCGCTGATCTCGATGGATTCAACCCTGCGCAGTAATTTATCGGTAGGTATGCCACTCGACGTTATCAGCTACAGTGCCGATACCCTGGAGAATCCGGGCATTCAACGTATTGACGATAGCAACGAACAATTACTGAAACTGCGCAGTGCCTGGGCCGAAGGCATCAAACAATTATTTGATGGTATTCCGCTCTATATGCAGGGTGAATAACTCTGTCATGATAACAACCGCCTGCGGGCGGTTTTTTTATGCCTGCTGATTGCGCGCGCAGCAGCCCCCATGATGGAGTACAGCGATGACATTTCTGCCGTTAAAAATACCGCCCCTGCTGCTGGCTGGCCTCACCGCCTTGCTGATGCTGTTGCCGGTGATGTTGCGTACCGGCCATATCAGCGGCTGGCATGGCCTGCGCTCTCCGCTATTGGTTATAACGCTGGCCCTGTTTTTCACCGGCGCCGTCTTCTGCCTGGCCGGAGTTGCCAGCTTCCGCCGCGCCCGCACCACCGTTAATCCGATGCGCCCGCTACAGGCCAGCACACTGGTACAGACCGGGGTTTATCGCCTGAGCCGCAACCCCATGTATACAGGCTTCGTACTGCTGCTTGGCGCGCTGGCGATGGTGCTGGGTAATTACCTGAGCGCACTGTGCATTCCGCTGTTTGTGTCTTATATGAATCACTTTCAGATTGGGGCCGAAGAAAAAGCCCTGAGCGAATTATTCGGCGACGAATACCGCGCTTACTGTCAGCGGGTAAGACGCTGGCTTTGATTCAGCCAGACCTGTTAATACAAGACCTGTTAATAACAGAACCGCTCAGATACCGGCTGCCAACGCTGACGCGCTACGGCAGCCAACAATCGCTGGTGCCTTATGAATAAGCTCATCGTTGCTGATCGCAGCAACCATAAACAGCGCAAAGTCGGTACGCCGGGTCAGATTACTGGCCAGAACGGCATCGCCCACATGCCCGCTCCAGCGCGGCAGGCCCTCAGATTCGCCCTCTTCCAGGTCGCTGCCACGCACCACCGTCCAGCGTTTTTTACTGCTAAACACCCGGCGGCAGGCCTCTTCCTGATCACTCAGATCCGCCAGCCGTAACCAGCGTGCCAGCCGCCCGAACAGCGCGACGAATAAACGCAGCTGCCAGGAATAACGGTCTTTACCATCGCGCGAAATATGCCAACCGCAGGAAAACACCAGGCGCGCCTCCGCCGGGGCAAAATCCAGCACCGCCTGCGCCGTGTTGGTGGCGTAGCCCTGCACGCCCCAGGGCACCAGCACCGTCAGCACCGCATCACAATCGGCGACCGCCGCACGGATGACCTCGCGCTCATCCGTGCGACCGGGAAAAATACGGATCTGTCCGGCAAAGCGGCTGAGCTTAGCCACACTTTGCGGGCGGCAGACGCCCACCACTTCATAACCCCGTGCCAGCGCGTGTTCGGTCATATACTGGCCAAGTTTGCCGGAGATACCGATGATGCAGATTTTCTTCATAGCCTGAGCCCTCATTTCAGTCTGCCAAGCTTATCCATACACAAAACGCATAGAAATCCGCTAAAATTGCATCACTCATATACATATCTGCATAAGAACAATGAATTTAAGGAGGGAGGATATGGACTGGGGCTCGGTAAACTTCGACTGGAACCACGCCCGCGCGTTTTTGCTCAGTGCCGAGCAAGGCTCGCTGTCGGCCGCCGCACGTCTGCTTAATACCAGCCAGCCCACCCTCAGCCGTCAGGTCGCGGCACTGGAACAGGAACTCGGTATCACCCTGTTTGAGCGGGTCGGTAAAGGACTGCAGCTGACCGACAGTGGCGCCGCCCTGCTTGAACACCTGCGCCCCATGGCTGAAGCCGCCAACCGCTTTGCGTTAACGGCCGCCGGGCAATCGCAACTGGCGGAAGGCCCGGTTTGTATTGCCGCCAGCGAAATTGACGCCATATTCCGCCTGCCAGCCGTGATCGACGCTATCCGCCAGCGCGAACCCGGCATCCAGCTGGAAATTGTGGTCTCCAACAGCGTCAGCGATTTACAACGACGCGAAGCCGATATTGCCATCCGCAGCTTCCGCCCCGAACAAGCGGATTTAATTACCAGAAAACTCGCCGACGAGCCTATCTGGCTGTACGGCAGCCACGACTATGTTAATAGTCTGGATGCGCTTAATAAGGCTGCCACTAAGAGCAAAACAAGTATCGATCAACATATTCAGATTATCGGTTTTGAACGCAACGACAGACTGATGAATATTCTTAACCAGCATGGCTGGCAGCTGAGCCAGAAGAATTTTTCCATCGTCACTACTTTTCAGATGCTGCAGTGGCAACTGGTCAAACAGGGCAATGACCTTGGCTTTTTTCCGCAACAGATTGGCGATGCCGAACCCGCATTCCGCCGCGCCTTCAGCGAACGCGGCGCACCGGTAACTGTACCGCTGTGGCTGGTATGCCACCGGGAATTACGCACAAATCCGCGAGTTAAACGGGTATTTGATTTATTAGCAGAGATGCTGACAGAAATATAAAAAGCGAGAAATTAAGACGGAGAGAAATCAACAGATTTTTGAGGCAACCGCAGAGCCGAATCCGTCAGGCTCCTAACAAAGGAAGATGCTTACGTTTTTTATAAGTCAGGGCAAGCTCAATACAATGACGCAGCACAGGTTCAGGCAGCGCAGCGGAAAGGTTTAATACAATGGCCCTGTTGCCCTGAAAGGCCAGCACATCGCCATACAAAACCCGGAAGGTATCAACCAGTTTGGTGTTGCAGTTAAAAAAAAGATAGTAGCTATGCGGAGTATCAGGCTTCCAGTCGATCCGGATCGGACTGCCGGTTTTAACGTGGTAACTTGGCTCACCCCATTTCAGAGATTCTTCAACGGCACCTGACTGCAGATGTTCAGCGGTCTGAAAAATCAGGCTACGCAACGAGGAAAGCTGATGACGGGCAGAGTCCGGGTACTGGTCGAAACGGGTTTTTACGTTCTTATCCATTCAAAATCTCTGCTGATATCCGGTGTAAAACCTGCTCTTTTTTATAAGAGCCGAAGCCCCTACTCAGTTACCAGCCCGATGTGCTCACAGGGTAAACCGCATTTTCGTATCACCATAAAAATCGTATCAATATCAGGCTCAATAGTCTGAATAAGTGTTTTATCTTTGAGGATAATATTTACCTGTAAAGAGTGCCCCTGAGCGACCAGGTCAACGCTCTCAGGGCTCTCAATCAGGGTATCAACGGCTTTATTCCAGGTTACGTAGTGTGGAAGCTGCTCTGGTGTCACTCCAGGCTCCCACCCTGCCTTAGAATTCAGGCGGTAATAATCTGAATTTGAACCAGGGCCCGCACAACCCAATAAAAATGACATTAGCAATATCGGAAGCGCTTTCATGATCAATCCCTATATAAAAGCAATCTATCAGCTATAAACAAACTAAAACATGGTTTCAGCACTTTATAAAACCAGACTCGCGTGAAATAAAGCATTCAGCTCATCCATTACCGACTGCTCTTTCCCCGTACTGTCAGAAAAGGATTCCAGACGTTCTAATTCAGATTCGATAAACTGATTCAGCTCCGGAATCGGCGGCGCGAGTTCCTTTTCCAAACTGATCTTCTTACGTTCCAGCAGTGCTGATATCTGTCCATTCAGTTTACTGTCGCCGGCAATCATCTGGCGCAGAGTCTCAAATTCAATGGGTGCAGGCTTGCGATATTTCTCCAGCCACATAATGGACAGCAACGGACGCAACACATAAAAGTATTTTTTAATCGGTACCAGATCATCACGCAGATAACCCCGGTAGTTCGTTTTCGCCATGCTGCGGTAGTGGTAAATCCCTTTTTCAACGCAGTAGACCGTACTCAGCAGCTCACGCGACCTGCGCGCAAAATCACCGCGATCAAGGTAAACAACAGGAGACTGCAGCCACTCGACAAAGGCCGGATTCGAGCGCGAGAACAGCTTTAAGGCTTTGCGGATATCCCAGCCGTTGATATCGATCTCATCCACAATCGGATACTCGATAACATCGCGCTTATCTTCCAGATCCACCGCCACATACCAGTCTTTAGGATGTGCATAGATAAAACGCACATCGTAATCACTGTTAGGTGACTCGAATCCCCAGGCACGGCTACCCGATTCAACCGCGTAAAGAACACGAACGCCGTGTTCTTTTTCGGCGTTCTCAATGCGGGTAAGGATCTCTTTCTTAACAGCAGGTTCAATCATAATGATATCTGGTTAGTCTGGTGATCACCGTCGCGACAGGGTGTATATCCCGCGACGCTGTGAATACATAACACCTTATCAAAGGGTATTTTTTAAGTTCTTGAACTCTTCGACACTGAGTATAACGGGTGACACAACAGGTTCACCAGAGTCAGTAAAAAATGGAGACTTACGATACTTTCCGCCGATGCGCATAGATAAAATAATCCACAAAAATCTTACAACCATACCGGGGAGTCCTTTTTGCTTCGGCTTCGGCTCTCCTGTAGCAGAATCCACATTGACTATCGCGATATTTTTGCCAAAGTCGTCCGCTATTTTTGCATGATCAAGCACCGAATGAATAAGACCGATAAATGAAACCTTAGGATCAGGCAGCGTATTACCAAGGGGAGTGTTACAGCAGGCGGCATACCAGCGGATCATCCCCTGATCACTAAGCCGCACAGCCGCGAGATGCTCCTTACCTTGTGAAATAACTACACGGGGCTGTGCCAGCTGCACAATTCCAGTCCCACCCTGTGCATCCAGAACATCACCTGCCCGTCCTAAAAATCTCGCAAAAGCCTGACAGTCGGCACAGTAACATACCACCCGACTACAGGTTCCGGCTCCCCGAACATGTCCACTAAAAGCCCCGCATTGACACTGAATTTTGTGCATATTGTTTACTCGTTACTGAGAAATGCTATCTGGATAGCTTTTATGATGCATGTTTAGTGTCTGTTAACACTAATTAAAGTTAAATATTATTTCTGGTGATCATACTGATACTCAGGCATTAATTGCCTGCCGGTTTTACTATGATGTGCGTTTGATCGGTGCAAATTTACTTATCCACTGCTCCGCGCTGTGCACCCTTCGACATACTCGTTCCTCGCTGCTCAGGGCGAACGGATGATGTAAACCAGATTAACAAGCTGTATATACTACTGCGATCGCGGATAACATCCGCTCCCACAACACCGACAGTCACGGTCCGTGACAGAACCGGCTTCGAACCAAAGAAAAAGCCCATACAAACTCGCATTTGTATGGGCTCTTTAATAAAAGGAGTCAGCCGCTAAGCCCTGAGTTTCTGGATCGTCGTCGTGGGCAGTCACTGTCCCGACAGAACCGGCGAAACGCTGGTAAAGAAAAACCCCGCTCAGTTTCCTGAGCGGGGTTTTTATAATAAAAGGAGTCAGCCGATAAGCCCTGAGTTTCTGAATCGTCGTCGTGGGCAGTCACTGTTCCGGCTGAACCGGCTTAGGACCAAAGAAAAAGCCCATACAAACTCGCGTTTGTATGGGCTTTTAAATAGAAGGAGTCAGCCGATAAGCCGGGTTCTGTCGTGGACAGTCATTCGTCTAGGCCTGCAATCACTCACAGGCTCAAGCAACCTACCCGTTCCCAGCGCGGGCCGCGCCTGTAGGGAACCTATTTGGTCTTGCTTCGGGTGGAGTTTACCGTGCCACGAACTGTTACCAGTCGCGCGGTGCGCTCTTACCGCACCCTTTCACCCTTACCTGATCCCGCTTGCGCGGGCCATCGGCGGTTTGCTCTCTGTTGCACTGGTCGTAGGCTCGCGCCTCCCAGGCGTTACCTGGCACCCTGCCCTGTGAAGCCCGGACTTTCCTCCCCCCACACTGTTGCCAGTGCGGGCGACGACTGTCTGGCCGACTCCGGGCGCGGATTTTACAGGAACGAGCAGTAATAGCCAGACCGGTATTCGGGCGCCGGTTCTACAGAAATACAGAGTAAGTGCTATAAAAACTGAACCCGCCGGCCAGACTGTCTGGCGCTAGACTAGTATTCGGACACCGGTTCTACAGGAACGAGAAGTAATAGCCAGACTGTCTGGCGCTAAGCCGGTATTCGGGCGCGGAATCTACAGGAAAGGAAAACAATAGCCAGAACACAGGTCGGATTTACAGGAACAAATAAGAGTAACCAAACTGTCTGGCGCTAGACCAAAATTCGGACGGCAGTTCTACAAGAATACAGAGTAAGTGCTATAGAAACCGAACCCACCGGCCAGACCGTCTGGCGCTAGACCAGTATTCGGGCGCGGAATCTACAGGAAAGGAAGATAACCAAGGTAAGTGGGAGCGGCATTTCTGCCGCGCTGATAATCGTGACTGAAAGCACTCCCACTCAAGCAGCTATTGTATTCAGCCAGATTTTTACTAATTCGGGCGCAGTTCTTCAGAAAAGGGAAATAACCAGGCCTGTGGGAGCGGCATTTCTGCCGCGCTGATAATCGTGACTAAAAGTCACTCCCACTACTGAAAGTCACTCCCACTACTGAAAGTCACTCCCACCACTGAAAGTCACTCCCACTACTGAAAGTCACTTCCACTGAATCAACCCTCACATTCAGTCAATTATCTGCGGCGAAGTGGAATACCCGCAGACGCCTGTGTTAAACCTTCCCCTGCATCTCCAGTGCTTTCTGATACAGCTCTTTTTTATTCTCGCCGGTCAGGTCGGCAATAATGGCCGCTGCTTTTTTCGGTGGCAGTTCAGCCAGCAGCAGGCGGAATAATTTGTTGCTGTCGACTTCGCTGGCTGGGGCCGGGTTAGGGTTGCCGGCAATCATCACCACGAATTCACCCTTCTGCTGGTCGGCATCCGCCTGCAGCTGGCTGAGAATACCTGGCAATGTGCCGTGATAAAAAGTCTCGAAGGTTTTGGTTAATTCGCGGGCAACACAGGCTTGGCGTTCTGCGCCAAAAACCTCAGCCATGACTTCCAGCGTATCGAGAATCCGGTGTTTGGATTCGTAGTACACCAGGGTGCGTGCTTCCTGTTCCTGAGCCAGTAATTTTTCGCGTTTGGCACCGCTTTTATGCGGCAGGAAACCTTCAAAGGTAAAACGGTCGGTCGGCAGGCCAGCTGCACTCAGGGCGGTAATAATGGCGCTGACTCCGGGAATCGGGCTGACATTCAGGCCGCGCGCACGCAGCGCCTGCACCAAAGGATATCCCGGATCGGAAATTAACGGCGTTCCGGCATCGGATACCAGCGCCATGCTCTGACCCTGTTCCAGATGGCGGGCAATCTGTTCTACGCGCTCGCGTTCGTTGTGTTCGTGCACCGATAACAGCGGCTTCCGCAGGCCGAGGTGCTGGAGTAATTTTGCGGTATGTCTGGTATCCTCGCAGGCAATTACATCAACGCTGGTCAGCACCTGCTTTGCACGCTCGGTGAGGTCAGCCAAATTACCAATGGGTGTCGCCACGACGTAAAACGTGCCGACCTGCATTCTGGGATCTGAAGTCATGCGGGGAAACTTACCTGATCGTTGGTTACGCGGATTATCGCTGCTGGTTGTCAGCGCGGGTCTGGGTTTAAGCGGCTGTTCAACCACACCGGCACAAACCGGACTGGAAGGCAGCAGCCTTACCGAAAGCAGTCGTCAGAGTAATTCAGTATTAATGCAGCAGATTCGCGGCGAACTCGACGACGGCGAGTTTGGCAATGCTGCGCTGCAATTGCAACTGCTGCACGAGCGCGTGCTCACTCCGCAAGAACAGGTGGAGTTCCTGCTGCTGTCGGCGCAACTGCATCTGGGCAGCAACGAACCGGAAATTGCCGGTGAATATCTGAGCCAGCTGAGTCAGCGCATGGATTACGCCACGCCAGAGCAGGAACTGCGCGCCAGCCTGTTAAAAGCGCGCTGGTATGAAAGCAATGGCGAATATCTGGCCGCCGCGCGTGAGCGCGATTTTTTATCCGGCGCGTTAAACCCGGAGCAACGCGAGCAGAATCATGAGCAAATCTGGCAGGATTTAATGGCCATGCCGGAAGTCGAGCTGCTTGAATGGGCAGAAAAAACCCCGGCTACCCAGTTTGGTGACTGGCTGCGGCTGGCGGCTATTTCGCGTAACTCCCGCCTGACACTGGACGAACATCTGGCGGCGGTAACGACGTGGCGCGAACAAAATCCGGCTCACCCTGCCGCCAAACAATTACCCGGCGGTCTGGCGCTGCTGGCTGATCTGGCGGCTAACCGTCCGCACAGTGTTGCACTCCTGCTGCCGTTATCCGGTCCGCTGGAAAAAACCGGCGGCGCCATCCGCGATGGTTTTATGGCCGCCTATTACGAATCCCTCGATAAAGGCTACGCCATTCCGCAAGTACACCTGTACGACAGCCAGCAATACGGCGACATCGACGTTGCCTACGCTCAGGCACAACTCGATGGTGCGCAGTGGGTCATCGGGCCGATCAACAAAATGCAGGTGCAGGCGCTGCAACAGCGTGAAACCCTGCCACTGCCAACGCTGGCCCTGAATTACGGTGATCGTGCCGAAGCCGAAACCACCCCGGCCAACCTGTACCAATACGGCCTGGCCGCCGAAGACGAAGCGGTACAGATTGCCGAAAAAGCCTGGACCGATGGCCTGCGCCGCGCACTGGTGATGGTGCCCAAGGGTAACTGGGGCGAGCGTATTTATGCCGCCTTTGAACAGCGCTGGCTGGAGCTGGGCGGTGAAATCGGCGAACAGCGTTTTTACCCGAACCGCCAGGACTACAACCCGGAAATCAAAGCGCTGCTGAACGTCGACGACAGCCAGAAGCGCTATCAGACCATGCGCCGTCTATTGCGCCAGAGCACCGAATTTGAGCCGCGCCGCCGTCAGGATGTCGACTGGGTATTTATGGTTGCCCTGCCGCAGCAGGCCCGGCAGATCAAGCCAACGCTGGCGTTTAACTTTGCCGGTGATCTGCCGGTGTACGCCACCTCGCATGTGTATTCCGGCGAACCAAACCCAACCAAAGACCGCGACCTGAACGGCGTGCAATTCTGTGATGTGCCCTGGCTGCTGGAAAGCAGCGAGCTGTACCGCACCGTAGAAAAAGTGATGCCTAATGGTCAGGGCGGCTATGCCCGCTTATACGCCATGGGCGTGGATGCCTTCCGCCTGCTGCCACGGTTAAAACAGCTGGAAGTATTCCCGCACAGCCAGATGTTTGGCAGTACCGGCGCGCTGGCGCTGGATCACGAGCGCCGCATTCACCGCCGTACCGAATGTACCCAGTTCCGCTCTGGCCGGCCGCAGCGTTTAGCCAGACGCTGAGTACTCACACCGCATAACTCACGGGGCAAGGATGCCATGTGGTTTACCCGCAAAGACAAAAACACGCAGGATTCAGAACAAACGGCTGAGAGTTCCTCTGCCGCTGAAACCCGTGCTGCAGAAAAGCCCGCAACCCGTAAACCTGCAACACGCACCAAAGGCGCCGAGATTGAACAGGCCGCCGAACACTTCCTTAAGCGTCAGGGGCTGAAAGCCATCAGCCGCAATTACACCATTCGCGGCGGTGAAATCGACCTGATTATGCGCCACGGTAACGTGCTGGTGTTTGTTGAGGTGCGTTATCGCGCCAACCACATCCACGGCAGCGGCGCTGAAAGCATTACCCACCACAAGCAACAGCGTTTACTCAAAACCGCCCAGCATTATCTGCAGAAACATTACGGCGCTGCACCGCCCGACTGCCGCTTTGACGTGATGTCGGGCAGCGGCCAGCCGGTGCAGTTTGAATGGCTGCAGAATGTGTTTGGCTGATCGCCCGTTAGCAGAAACAACGCCGTATCAGAACTGATACGCCGCCGCCAGACGCAGGGTGCGCGGTTCGATCACATGGTAATGAATATCCTCCTGCTCGCTGCTTTCACCCGGCAGACGCGAGGCATACCAGTAATCAATATCGTGATCGCGGCTGTCGAACAGGTTGAGTACATCGGCACTGAATACCCAGCTGTTCAGGCTGTAGCCGCTGCGCAGGTTCACCACCGTGGTCGGATCGGAGGTGACCGAACCATCTTCCACCAGCGGCCGCTCACCAAAATAGCGCAGGCGCAGACTGCCAAACCAGCCTTCACCGCGCTGGCTGCTGATACCCGCCTGCACGACATTTTTAACCGCACCGGGAATCTCATTACCGTCGGCCGAATTGCCGCGTAATTCTGCCTTGGTCCAGGCGTATTCCAGATCCATATTCCAGCGCTCGTTCAGCTGATAATAGAGCGTCATTTCCAGCCCTTTGCGCCGTGAGGCACGGCTGGCTTCGGTATTACCGGCATCGCCGACAAACAGCAGTTCGCTGTCGAGATCCAGCTGCCACAGCGCCAGCGAGGTGCTCAGACGCCCGGCCATAACACCGCGCACACCGACCTCATAGCCCATCGAATCCACCAGCGGATCAACCGTCTCCACCGCACTGCCATCGGCCGGATCAACCTGAATGGTGGTGCCACGGGCGTCGTTCGAATGCAGCCCCTGCCCCGCCGCCAGATAGCTTTCCCAGTCGCGGTTCAGGGCCACAATCACGCTGCCTTTTAACGCAATATTGTCATCGCTGGCCTTACCGCTGTTGGCACTCAGATCGACGCCGTTTTTGTTGCTGCTAACCCGGCTTTGCACATCAAAGCGGTAGTCGTCGTAGCGCACGCCCAGCACGGTACGCACGCGCTCGTTCCAGAACAGGGTGTTTTCGGCGTAGAGGCCGGTGCTGAGTTCGCCTACACGGTCACTGCGGACAGTTCCGATACGCTGACGTTCTTTACTGTGATACAGACCCACTTCGTCAATATCGTCATAGCGCAGGTCGGCGCCGATACGGTTGATCATCGCCAGACCGGCCATTTCTGAATGCCAGAGATAGCTGAGCTGACCGCCGTAAATCCAGCGATCATCAACCTGTTCAAATTGGTCGCCATTAGCGGCATCGTCGAGGTAGTAGGTAAAGTCCGACCACAGATTCATGTCGTAACGGATGGCATAAGCGGAGGCCTGAATACCGTCGCGCTGCCAGATGGCGTTCAGGCTGTAGCGGCTGGATTGGCCGCCCACGCTGTCGTTCAGCGAGCCCAGCTCGTCGATCAGGCCGCTGTCGACCGCACGCTGCGGAATCTGGTCGGCGCTGTTCCACTGGTTGTCGTAGCCCATAAAGGACAGGCTCAGCTTACCACCTGCAAGTGTGCGGCGATGCTTGAGCAGCACACTGGTTTTATCCAGATCTTCGCGGATATCGCTCCAGGGGCCATCGTAGGTATTGCGTTCCAGCGCATACAACCAGTCGCCCTGGGCATTGCTCAGACTGTCGAGCAGCACCGCACGGCGATACTGATCTTCGCCCAGACTCAGCTGCGCCAGCCCCTGTGCAAACGCATCAGCCGTTTGCACAGACGCGCTGCCCGCACCACTGAAATCACCGACATCGGCGTAGTAACTGCCCTTCTGATAACTCAGCGAGCCAATGCTCTCCGGAATAATAAAGTTAAGATCGGTATAACCCTGGCCGTGGCCGTGGGTGCGCATATTGACCGGCATACCATCAACAAAGGTGGCGAAATCGGTGCCGTGATCGAGATTAAAGCCGCGCAGAAAATACTGGTTCGCCTTGCCGCTGCCGCTGTGCTGGGTGACGACTAAGCCGGGCACCAGCTCCAGCACTTCGCCGGTGCGCAACAACGGCCGGCTGTTAATTTCTTCACCGCTGACATAGCCCTGCGATGCCGACATCGCCTCGCCCAGCAGTTTTTCTCTGGCGGTCACGATCTGGTTATCCAGTTTGGCTGCACTGTTGATTTCAACGGCCCCTGCGTTGTCCGCAAGCGGCGTCTGCTGGGCCAGCGCAAGCACAGGTAACCCCAGCAATAAAAGGCCTGCAGGCTGCATATTCATCTTTATCCTCAATGTCCGTTTAACTGCCAGCCCGACAGCGATGCATGATTGCCTGCCGGGTCTTTATTAATGAAAATATCATCGTATGAACAGCAACTTATCAGCACTGACCAATACCGATAACAGCTCGGTGTTAGGGATAAAATTTTCCTTATGACACGAGCAGCCGATTTAACCCGCTGGCTGAAGCTGCCCGGCGTCCGGCCGCGCACCCCTTCGCTGGGCAAACGCGAGCTGGCCATTCTGGAAGTGCTCTGGCAACAGGGATCGTTATCAGCCCAGCAGGTGCATTCTTTTTTGCTGGAAGACATCACCCTCAGCACGGTACAAAGCACACTCGAACGCCTGCATCGCAAAGATCTGCTGCAGCGCCACAAAGAAAGCCGGGCATTTTTTTATACCGCGGTCATGCATAAAACCGATCTGATCAGCAACCTGCTGCACGATATCGCCGCCGATCTCAGTGCCGGAGATATGGCGCCGATGGTGTCGGGCTTTATGGATTATTTAGCCGATGTTGCCCCGGCCATGGGTAACCGTCTGCATCAGGCGCTCAGCGATGAGCCGGACAGCACGACCGCAAACGCAGAAATCAACAGCACGAATGGCGGAAGTCATGATTCCTGAACTGGCCGATATTGCATTAGCCAGCGCACTGAGTTTGAGTGCCTCGTCATTGCTGGCGGCCCTGTTATGGCCGCTGTTGCAAAAAACCGTGCGTACGGTAACGCCACAGCAGCACACCCGTGTGCTGATGCTGTATGCCTTACTGCCCTGGGTGGTGACGTTTTGGGTTGTGTTCCTGTTGATGAATCCTGAGCTGGCAGGCGCGTTGCAAAGCGCCCATTGCCATGGTGATGTCTGCGGACCGCATGTGCCGGATGTCAGCTCTGCGTCGCTGACGGGAGCTATCCTGGCGGCGGCAATCAGCGCACTCCTGCTTATTACCGTGCTGCTGCTGAACCGGCAACTGCAACGGGGTCGCAAGCGACTGGCAACCGTTGATCTGTTTTCGACAGCAGGCGACCCGTGCAGTGATGCTCGCCACACGTTAAGCGATACACACCACACTCCGGATTTCCGTTTGATCCACTCTCCTTTACTGCTGGCCTGGTGTGCCGGATTATGGCGACCCAGGGTGTATATTTCCAGCGCCTTGCAGCAGCAGCTGAACCACCGCGAGTTGTCGCTGGTGCTGCAGCATGAATACTGCCATGTCATACGGCGCGATAATTTGCGCAAAGTCTTGCTGCAATGGCTGACCGTGCTCTGGCTGCCAACGGCACGCCGCGCATTGCGCGCTCAGTACGATCTTGCCTGCGAACAATTATGCGATGCTTATGCCGCCAGTCAGGGTTATCAGGCCGATGAAATCACCGCCGTTATGCAGCGACTGCAAGCCAATGCGGATGCCGCTCAATCAG
This sequence comes from Thalassobium sp., assembly GCA_002733205.1. Taxonomy (GTDB): domain Bacteria; phylum Pseudomonadota; class Gammaproteobacteria; order Pseudomonadales; family Oceanobacteraceae; genus Venatoribacter; species Venatoribacter pacificus. Next base: position 75,341 of record NVUW01000001.1, read on the forward strand.
CTGCTCAATCAACATCAGAACAGCGTACAGACGAGTTACAGCGGCCAGCCAGCCAAAGCAGTGCCGACGGCTGGCTGTTGTTGGTTGCGCTACTCTGCACTCAGGTGGCCGTTTTCAGCCACTGGCTTCATCCGCTACTGGATACATTATTTCTCTGAGAATCACTGTTATTTGGTTTTGTCTCATGGCTCATTTATGATGGCCCATCTGTTACTCCCGGAGCGTTATTGTGCAGGATCGGATCATCGGCCATTTTGGCGCCAGTATCGAAACCAAAACCCACGCAGCAGAAGAGCTGCCGCCCTTTATTGAGCGCGCAGCGCAGATCATGGTTAACGCCCTGCTCGGCGGTGGAAAAATCCTAACCTGTGGTAATGGCGGCTCCGCCGGCGATGCGCAGCACTTTTCTTCTGAGCTGCTGAATCGCTTTGAGCGCGAGCGTCCGAGTCTGCCGGCCATTGCCCTGACCACCGACTCCTCAACCGTGACGTCCATTGCCAACGATTACAGCTATAACGAGATTTTCTCCAAGCAGATCCGTGCTCTGGGGAATGCCGGTGACGTACTGCTGGCGATTTCCACCAGCGGTAACTCCGCCAACGTGGTGCAGGCCATTCAGGCGGCCCACGAACGGGATATGACCGTAGTTGCCTTAACCGGTAAAGACGGTGGCCACATGGCCTCACTCATTACCCGTGACGACGTGGAAGTGCGGGTGCCAGCCAATGTCACGGCGCGCATTCAGGAAGTGCATCTGCTGGTGATTCACTGCCTGTGTGATCTGATCGACTGTTCGCTGTTCGGTGAAGAATAACCGGACACAGCATTCTGGCTGCGACAAACGCTGCGCATAAAAAACGGCCCGGACATTCTCATGTCCGGGCCGTTTTTTATAGCGGATGTCTATGCCGTGATCAGGGAATCAGATGACTGAAATCCACCATCAGTGTCTGCACATCACCGGAATAACGTGTTGCCTGTACGCCAACACGGATGTTGTTGGCTAACGGGTAGCTCGCCCCGGCCTGCAGGCTCAGCTGGCCTTTACTCTCCAGCCGGGTGTTAAAACCCGACGCCACATCGGCTTCAATATGTGCGTACCCGGCACCCAGCATCCAGCTCCACTGACCATAAAGTGGCATACGGTATTGCGCCTGCAAACTGTGGGTTGTGTATTCAATCGGTGCACTGTTCACCTCAGCGGTACCCGGAATACCGTATTCATAACGTACCTGCCAGGCATGATTCAGTTGCACACCCACAGCAAAATGTCCTGCCAGTCCGCCGTCATCGGTGACTTTGTTACTACTATGAACCTCCGGATTAAGCCAGCTGTAGCCAGCTCCCCAGGCCAGCAGCCAGTGCACCTTGTCTGCGGAAAACTCATCCGTCGCAGATGCGCTGTTCGCCTGTGACAGCGGCACCCAGAGCAACCCCGCCAGCAGCAATGCACGCGCACCTCCAGACAACCGTCCTGATAAGCGCCCGGCCATACCCAGTATCAATACCAGCAACAGCATCCATGGGCCGAAAGCACCGGTGGCTGTGGTGACATCGTCACCGGTATTAATGGATGGGTCTTCACCATCAATGATGTTGTCATTGTCAGAATCCGGGTCCAGATGATCGGCGATGCCGTCATTATCATAATCCGGCATCTCGCGGTCATCACGTACGCCATTGCCGTTACTGTCGGTGCCGAAGGTATCGCCATTTACGTCGTAGTCGACGCCATCATCAATACCATCGGCATCGGCATCCTTACCGGTAAAGAAGCCCATTTGCGGATTTTCAACCACATCCGGAATACCGTCGCCGTCATCATCTTCATCCAGATGGTTCGGGATACCATCACCATCAATATCGGGCAGAGAACCGAAGGCACCGACCGCATTGTCGATAATATCCATCAGACCATCACGATCCATATCCACGGTGTTATCGATACGGCCATCTTTATCAACGTCCAGCAGCTTCGGCAAACCACTGAGTGAGAAATCGGTCTGAATATCATTGCTGCTTAACTGCAGGAAGTTAAAGATACCGTCGTTGTTATCGTCGATCAGGTCGTTACTGTCATCAAGTTCAATGCGGTCATCATCGACCATCAGATTGCCATCAACATCAGCCAAACCGTTTTCGATCAGATCGCCGATACCATCGTTATCGGAATCCAGATCCTGACTGTTCAGCAGTCCGTCGTTGTCGGCATCTGCCAGAGCGTTGGCCGCACGATAACCTTCAATGGTCATCAGACTGTCTTCCGCACCGTCGAGGTTATCGTCGGTACGGCCATCATCGATATTGCCATCCTGATCGGCATCGGCATCAAAGAAATCGATAATGCCATCGTCATCACTGTCGGTAAGTACTAAGCCCAGCTCAACCCGATCAGACAGACCATCCTGATCGCTGTCGGTATCTTCACGGTCGATAATGCCATCGCGATCACGGTCAATCGTTACATCCCCTTCAAGGCTGTTCGGCAGACCATCACCGTCATCGTCCTGTGCTTCCATAATCAGGGCTACCAGTGCTTCCAGTTCAATCAGGGTATCGGTATCGGCTCCCTGAGAGCGGCCGATAGCGCTGTTCAGAATAGGCAGTACACGGTTGAAATCGTCATCACTTGGTTGGGTCAGTCCTGCCTGACGATACTGTGTCAGTGTCAGATCGTCCGCAGCAACACCACCCGCTGAGCCAGAAATAGTATTCAGGGAATATTGCTGCAAGCTGATCACCGTAGCCGTGGCCGCTGAGGTGTGATTCTCATTGCGCCCGAGATTATCGGTATAGGTGACTTGCACAGTAATCTGCTGACCGACATCGGCAGCTGCCACGGTATAAGACGAACTGTTGCCTACCGCAGTCGCACCACTACGCCATTGATAAGTCAGTGTCGCATCGTCAATACCATCAGCATCGTTCACTTGTGATAACAAAGTCAGACTTTCTACAGCCAGGCCGGAAATCGTGACCGATCCATCGGTATTGATATTCTGATAATCCACCGACAGGCTACCTGCAGTATTGTTATTTCCGGCAGCATCGCTGGCTTTATTCGCTGCCACACTGACGGTGACTAAACCGAACGCTGATGGCGTAATGTCCAGGGTATATACCGAACCACTGACCGCCTGGAAATTACTGCCACTGGCATTGGTCAGCGTAATACCCCCCACGATAAAACCCGTAACGTTTTCGCTGAAAGTAAAGGTGGCGGTAAAGCCTGCGCCGATAGTACCACTGGCACCACTGACAACGACCGTCGGAGCCGTAGCATCATAAGTAATCGCCAGCTGAGTTGCTGCCGTGTTGTTATTACCCGCAGCATCCTGGGCAACAGCACCAGCAACATCGACCGTTACTGCGCCGTCCGCAGTTGGCGTAATTAACGCGGTATATACTGAAGCACTGGCAGCATTAAACGCACTCACAGAAGCATTAGTGACGCTAATGTAGCTGTTATCGGTAATACCGATCACCGCTTCGCTGAACGTAAACGTTGCGGTAAATGGGGCATTAATGCTGCCGCTGGCACCACTGATAACCACCGTCGGAGCCGTAGCATCATAAGTAATCGCCAGCTGAGTTGCTGCCGTGTTGTTATTACCCGCAGCATCCTGGGCAACAGCATCAGCAACATCGACCGTTACTGCGCCGTCTGCAGTCGGCGTAATTAACGCGGTATATACTGAAGCACTGACAGCATTAAACGCACTCACAGAAGCATTAGTGACGCTAATGTAGCTGTTATCGGTAATACCGCTTACCGCTTCGCTGAACGTAAACGTTGCGGTAAATGGGGCATTAATGCTGCCACTGGCTCCGGATATAACAACGGTTGGGTAAACCTGATCATTGTCAGTGATGGATACCGTCTGCTGTTGTGTACCGGATTCAGTGCCGTTACTCACAGTGGATATATCAATAATGATGGTTTCGGTTGCTTCTTCAAGAACATCATCTGCGATTGCCAGCGCCGAACTTTTAGTGGTATTACCTGTTGTTATAATCAGGCTGCTCACGGAAGTATAATCAGCGCCATCCGTTGCGCTTCCTGAATACGTCAGATTAACCGTAATATCCTGATTAAAAGAATGGCTGGCCGTTGCGGTTACATTAACACTGCCGACAGATTCCAATGGATTGGTACTGCTGGCTGACAGAGTAATGGTCGGATAAGCAGTCACCGTCAGCGTTGCCGTGTAAGTAGAGGCACTGTAGGCCGTACCATCATTAACATCAAAAATGAAACTGGAAGATGAACCTGTCGTGTTCAGATATTTAAGATAACCGGCATCAAGATTGGCTTTACTGACCTGCGATCCATTTGTTAGCGCAGATTCGCCACCATTGATTGTGTTACTGCTATCGCTATCGACCCAGAGACTACCCTGCCCGGGAACCGTGACGATACGAACATGATCTAAAGGATCACCATCAGTGTCAGAGTAGGAAAAATTCGCCGTTGAAAAAGCATAAGGCGTTCCCTGATAAATCGGGCTCGCAGTAAAATTTGCAGCCGTTGGTGCAGCATTATTTGAAAATATTGAGCCGGTAAAACTGTCCGGTAAATTGGAGGGATAACCTGGATTATTCGCGAACGACCAGTTTGACGTATTATAAATCTGGGATAAACAATCTGACAGTGTTGAGTTACAAGATGCGGGACCGGTGTAATAACCCTCTGAAATATTGAGTTGAGCGGTTTGCCCATCAACAAGAGATGTTCCCGATATAGAGGCCATATCGCCATTACCAAGAGTGATTTCATCACCATAAAAAGCCAGAAAAACGCCTGGTGCAGCCCGGGTTCCGGTATAGATATAAAGCTGATCACCATCAACCATATTAAAACCGGTATCGCTCTCTAAAATGCTGCCGATATTAACGGCAATCGGGAGAGCAGGATCGTCCTGAGCATTAGTGATTTTGATAACTGTGCCTTTCGCCAGGGTAGCACCGGTATTATTTGTCCAGGTTAAATCCCCTTCGCCGGTTGGTGAGGTAAATGCCGCACCATCCCATTCCTCATCAGTGACCGTAATCGTTGCTCCATTAGGGCAATCATCGACCAGTAAAAAAGTAAGGCCATCATTCCGGGTCAGAGGAGAAATGTCATAGCCATTGTAGGCCAGGATCGCAACATCGCCCGGAGAATCAATTACACCATTCTGGGTTGCGGCTGAAGCAACTAACGGAATAAAAAAAAGTAAAAATAAAAATCGCTTCATACCAATCCCCATTGATTATTTATAATTTCCTTTCACACAGAAAGGAACGGACCGGCAAGCCGGCCCGCTATTTATCAGCTACGCGAAGGGAATACTCCCAGAGTACAAATGATGTAACTGATTGCCAGCGATGGTTGCATATTATTAAACGGCTGACTGCCACCCATCAGGCCCGTTTCCAGCTGTAAGCCGGATACCGCCAGCGGACTGCCAGAATACATGGCTTCCGCTGTTGAGCCGCTAGCATAACTGTCTGATCCGCTGTTAGCCAGCACTCCTGCTCCCGGGCTGGGCTCATCGGCTTCGCCGGTTGCCGTATTAACCGGAACAGCGACATGGCCAGCATTCTGCGTAATGACGGCATGGTTGTGAGCCGGCAGATTAAGACTGGTAAGAGTTACTGTTTCGGTACCAAAGTGCTGCCCAGCAGCACGCGGAGTCAGGCCTGGACCGGCACCGGTACCCAACGCACAACGACCGCGCAGATCCGGTAAAGCAAAAGTCGTCCGGCCATCACCGCCGTATATGGTGCCAATTATTGAAAATAATGCCGTGTTGCTTGAAATAGCAATTAACTGGCCCGCACAAAGCGACCAGGTACGCGGTGCCCAGTTAGCGCCGAACTGAGTAACGGTTCCAATTGTTCCTTCCATTTTTATTCTCCTTGATTAGCTTCTGGATGGGTAAATGCCAAACATACAAATAATGGCGGGTAGCGCCAGAGAGGGTTGCATATTATTAAAGCCGATGCTTTCCCCTGTATTAGCGACAACCACTTCAAGGCCATAGACAGCCAGCGGACTACCGGAATAGACAGCCGATGAGGTCGCTGAACTGGCATAAACATCTGAGCCACTGTTAGTCAGAACACCACTGCCCGGACTCACTTCATCCGCATCCCCTACTGAGGTGTTAACCGGAAGTCCAACATGTCCCGCGTGATTGACTAACACTGCGTGATTATGTGCCGGCATATTCGCGCTGGTCAGGCTCACTTTCTCAGACCCTGTTTGAGCACCGATTATGCGATCACTTAAACCCGGACCATGCCCGGTTCCCATGGATGTCCGACCAGCCAGGTTTGGCAAGGCAAAACTTGTGCGCCCATCACCACCGTAGCTCGTACCAAGCAGTGAAAACAGAGCATCATATTGGCTGATCGCCAGTAATTGCCCCTGGCAGAAAGACCAGTTTCTGGGGGCAAAATTACCGGCAAAGTTCGTTATATTGGCTATTGTTCCTTCCATCCAGCTTCTCCCGTTTTGTTATTGGATAACTATCAAAGCTTTGTCCGACCTGAAGCTGATAACGCTCAGCAAAACGCAACCCGCTGAAAATACCAGCGGCAAGATAAATAATATCCAGACGCAGAACGCCATCATGACAAGCTACCAATAAACCTTCCGGTTCACCGATGTGCACAATAGTTCCTGCGGCTAATCCATAACGTGGATGCTCAACCGGAGTAGCCTCCAGCAGGTAAAGAACATCCTGATTAAAACTGAAAGCCGCGCCACCCAACTGTGGGTTACAGGCACGGGCAAGATGAAAAATGTCGAGGCACCCCTGCTGCTGCCAGTTAATACCGGTAGATTTTATATCAGGGCGTGGAGCTGGTTTATCTTCACTCTGAAATTTACGCTGAGGCTGCGGTTTACAATCCATTCCGCCGGCAGACAGCCACTGGCCGATAAACAGTGGCATGTATTGCGACAAAGAAATATTCAGACTCTGGTGAGTATCGTACGGATGAATATTGAACATTTGTTGATAAAGAATATCACCGGTATCGGCCTGTTCAGCAATCTGATGCAGCGTAAGACAACCACTTTCAGCGCCTTCACCAATCTGCCAGAACAGCGGATCAGCACCACGCCATTGTGGTAAATCACTGGCGTGAATATTAAGAAGTTTACCTTGCAGAGCCTGCACCATCGCCGGTGGAAATAAAAAGGATAAATAGCAGGAAACGATGGCATCAGCCTGCTGTACGCTCTGATGCTGAAGTAACGCTTCGGGCTTTTCCGGATCCATAATCTGAACCCCGATACCCAGCATCGCGCATTGTGCTGCCAGCTGCCGGCTGTCTTCTCCGGTTACATCGTACAGCCATACCGCCGCCAATTGCTGACGGGCATAAAGATCCTGAATGAGTGGCAATGCCAGACTGGTTTGAGTGGCAATAATCAGTTTCATGCAGGCTCCACATACACCGGCAGAAAACCGGGAAGTCCTTGTTTGCGGTAATAAAAAAGAATGCTGTCGCCCGGTTTTATCAGTAAATCACCAGGCTGTGGATTATGTGGTTCAAAACCAATGCAGACACTCAGATCCGGCAACGGATGGGTGATACCAGAAGCGTACTCTGTGACAGAAAGATCCTGATAAACCTGCATCTCGGTAGTGAGCAGCAGAATATGTTCAATGGTCGTATTTAAATCGGCGGGCACCTGAACCTGCTGACAGCGGATAAGCTCGCTGCCATCATTCAGGCGGACAAGATCCAGCTGCCGCAGACTTTCGCGGCTCAACTCCAGCACAGGACCAATATCAACACGCTGAGTATTTCTTTCGCCCGCCGCCCTTGGTTTGGCCGGGAATTCATCATCTGCCTGTGTCAGCACTGCGCGGATGCTGATTTTTTCCGGTAATAACAAGGCATCTTCAGCCAGTAGCGGAGCAAAATGCTGGCAAATATTCAGGTGCCCTTCACGGCTAAGACCGTGCTGCATGGCTTCGACCAGCAAAATATCAACACTGCCATTCTCTGCCTGGTAGTCACAGGCATCCTGATGCAGAACCTTTACCATTTCCTGAAGCTGCAAACTTTCAACCAGCGCGGTCAGGCTTTGAATCGCTGCCGGATGAATGTCGATTAATGTGACCTGCAAATTTTCCGGCAATAGTTGCTGTTCACGCAAATAATGCAAAACCGGCAACAACAGTGGTGCAAAGGGGCCACAGGCCGGATATACCAGATGACACTCACGCTCGGCGTACTGCGGTAAAATACTGCTCAGCGCCTGCCAGAAAGTTCCGACACGGGCACTGTCCAATACCGTACGGATCGCATAGTCCGGCGACATAACTAAGCCATTATTATTAATAAATTGTCGCTGGCGTAAGGGGGCAGGAATATCCAGAGAACAATAAAAACCTGCAAGCTCCTGAAAACATTGCTGAAATAAATTAATATCAGAAGAATTACTGACGACATGGCTAACACTATTTAATAAGACATTACTTATACGCTCAGGCCAGTTTTTTTCTGACTCGCTACTGACAGATGTCAGTGAGGTTCGTAATTGCTGATTGAGCGAGGCTAATAACGAAGGATGATATAAAAATGTTTGCTCAGAATTATGATCTTCTGACAATAATGTTGCCTGAACATTGCGTTGCCGTAGTGCCGTATCCATAGCCTGAATCTCGTCCGATTTCCTTGATATATCGGCAGCATGATCTACAGAGCAGCGAAAATCAACGCAGTGCAGAATATAAGTCCATATTAATATAAAGAATATTTACTAAATCAAAAGACGTATATTCAAAACTATACTTTTGGATGTACAGATATTAACCGGAGTGTGTTAGCGACCTGGTCAATATAAGCCAGATCGCTATATAACAGAGACACTATTTATTTAATTCTCTGCCCCCCCAGATTAATGAGTTTAATCTGAGGCAACTGTGAATAATTCTGCGCCGCTACGCGTGAGTGCTGCAGAGTGCTTTTGACAAGGCGTCGATTGAAGTGAATGGCGAGTGCTTTATAAAATCGACAACACACCGTCAAAGCGCTTTGCAGCCAACGCCCTGCGGGCACCGCATGATTCAGGGGTGCCCTGGGTTATTCTTTGCTTACTCATCCTTTAGACGGTTGATACCCAGTGCTTTTAATGTGTATTTTTCATAAATCGGTTCACTGGAGCCGGTTTTCATTTTACGAATGAAATATTTTTCAAAAGCAATTTTCGCCAGATGCACCCACTTACCTTTTTTGAACCAGGTAACGTTACGTGGCGGAATCTGCGGAATGGCGACAAAAGCGGCTCCGGTGTCCCCCATATCCGCCAGACAGATTGCATTCCAGGTTCCACGGGCATTGGCTTCACCTTTGCCATCCAGGTCAGCCGCCAGATTATGCGCAATCGCAGTCATCATGGATTCGATCATATAACCGGTTTTCGGCGTGCCGGTCGGAACCGGCGTTTCTTCTACCGGTGGAATGGCAACACACACACCCGCTGAGAAAATATTTTTGTAGGTTGGGTTGCGCTGGAATTCATCGATGATGACAAAACCTTTCGGGTTCACCAGACCTTCCACCGCTGCCACCGGATCAACCCCGGCAAACGAAGGCAACATCATGGAATGCTTAAACGGCAGCTCGTGCTGTTTTTTCAGCGAACCATCGTCGTTCATCTCATCGACATACATCATGCCGTCAGCCACTTTGGTCACCTTGGCATTGGTGATCCACTTGATGTGACGGTTACGCAACTCGCTTTCCAGCATGGACTTGGAGTCCCCCACACCGCCCAAGCCCAGATGACCAATATAAGGTTCGCTGGTGACATAGGTCATGGGGATACGGTCACGGACTTTTTTGTTACGCAGTTCTTTATCAAGAATAAAGGCGTACTCATAAGCCGGACCAAAACAGGAAGCACCCGGCATGGCACCAACAATCGCCGCGCCCGGTTCGGCAATCATGGCTTTAACATTGTCATAACAGGTTTCGGCATGATCCAGTGAACACACCGATTGAGTAAAACCGCCATGTGGGCCAGCGCCCTCAACTGCGGCAAAGTTCAGTTTCGGGCCGGTGCAGATCACCAGATAGTCATAGGCTTCTACATCGCCATTGGCTAACGTCAGCTGGTTTGTTTTCGGATCAATGGTAATCACGGCCGAGGCAATAAACTCAATGCCTTTCTTTTCCAGATACTGGCGGATAGGAAAACTGATTTCCGGCCGCTCGCGCCAGCCAACCGCAATCCAGGGGTTGGAGGGAACAAACTGGAAGTCTTCCCGTTCGTTGATGACCGTAACCTGATGCTCCTTGTTCAGGATTTCGCGGATTTCATACGCGCCTGCCATACCACCGGTACCGGCACCTAATACGATAACTCTGGCCATAGTCTGCCTCATGCTTGTTATTGTCGAAGTGACAGATAAGGAGCAAAACAGAGGCCAAATATTACTACATAAGCATAAAGTAGAATTAATTGCGCAAAGCGATTGAATTCACAGAGAATTTCAACCGCTGCTTCAGGTAGCGACCAGCGCAGAAAGCAATACAAAAAAACACAGGATGACAGATTTGTCGGACGGAAGCGTCAGTTCTGGCAGTCGGAGCAGGAAGGATTGCGGCTGATGCCCCAGCGCCGCCACTCGCCCTGCAAAGCATCGAAGGTCAGCAGGCGGCCACTCAGGCTTTCGCCGATGCCCGCCAACACTTTCAGTGCTTCCAGTGCCTGCATGGCGCCGATAATCCCGACCAGCGGTGACAAAACCCCGCTTTCGGCACAGCTGAGCTGCTGATTATCCAGACTGGGATAGAGACAGCGATAACAGGGGGCATCCGTCTGACGTGGATCAAACAGCGTGACCTGACCATTCAGCCCAACCGCAGCACCCGACACCCAGGGCACCGAGTGCGCGATACAGGCGCGATTGAGGGCATAGCGCACCTTGCTGTTATCACTGCAGTCGATGACCAGATCCACTTTTACCCGCTCTTCCTGCGCATCACCCACAGCGGACAACTGCGACATCAGCCAGTCAGCATCGGCCCGCACAGCGTGAGTGATCACTTGCACATCCGGGTTTAACCGCTGCACTTCAGCAGCAGCAGATTCAACTTTCAGCAGGCCGATATCAGCACTACCGTGAGCGGTCTGACGCTGCAGATTCGACAGTTCAACACGATCATCGTCGACCAGACTGAGCCGACCAACACCGCTGGCCGCCAGATACTGCAGCACCGGGCAGCCAAGACCGCCGAGGCCGATAATCATCACATGGGCATCGAGCAGCGCCTGCTGCCCGTCAATATCCAGCTGCGGTAACAGAAGATGGCGCGAGTAACGCAGTAATTGCTGATCGTTCATCATTTATCCCATCACCTGCTGCGGCCAGCGGCCACCACTGATGCGTGGCTGGCCACCAAGGTCGCGACGATTACTCACCTCAGCGAAGCCACGGCCGCGCAATAACTCACACACCGCATCGGCCTGCTGATAACCGTGCTCCAGCAACAGCCAGCCATTGGCGCGCAAGAAACCCGGCGCACGGTCAATAATCAGCGCCAGATCACTCAGGCCATGGTTATCAGCCACCAGCGCCGAGCGTGGTTCAAAGCGCACATCACCCTGCGCGAGGTGTTCATCGTCTTCATCGATATAAGGGGGATTGCTGACGATCAGATCGAAATCGCCGCTGACGGCGCTGTACCAGTCCGACTGCATAAAACTGACACGCGCAAGCTGATTACGAGCCGCATTCGCCTGCGCCAGCGCCACCGCATCGGCATTAAAATCAACGCCGGATACCTGCCACGAAGGTTGTTCAGAGGCCAGCGCCAAGGCAATCGCCCCAGTGCCTGTACCTAAATCGAGCATCCGGCTGTTGGCCGGCAAGGGTAATTCCAGCGCCCACTCCACCAGAGTTTCGGTATCGGGCCGCGGAATTAAGGTTGATGGGTTCACATTCAGATTAAGCGACCAGAAATCCCGTTCGCCCAGCAGATAGGCCACCGGCTCACCGGCCAGCCGCCGCGCCAGTAAGGCATCCGCCGCCTGTTGCTGCTCTGCGCTCAATAACCGGTCAGACCAGGTGTAAAGCCAGGTACGGCCCTGCTGCAGTACATGGGCGAGCAGCAATTCGGCATCCAGACGGGCACTGTCAGAGCCGGCTTCAAGCTGCGTCCGCGCTTCTGCTAACCAGGCTTCAATGCTCAGCACGGATGCCGGACCAGAGATCATCAGCCGCCTGCCATCTCGGCCAGCAGGTTTGCCTGATGCTCGCGGATTAACGGCTCAATCACCGGGGTCAGATCGCCCTGCACAATTTCATCAAGCTTATACAGCGTCAGGTTGATACGGTGATCGGTAACCCGCCCCTGCGGATAGTTATAGGTGCGGATACGTTCAGAACGATCGCCGGAGCCGACCAGACTTTTACGCGTCGCCGCCTGTTCGGCATGGGCCGCCTGACGCTGCGCATCACGCAGACGCGTGGCCAATACCGCCAGCGCCTTAGCGCGGTTTTTATGCTGCGAACGCTCGTCCTGGCACTCCACCACCAGACCGGTGGGTAAGTGCGTTACACGAATGGCCGAGTCGGTTTTGTTAATGTGCTGACCACCGGCACCGGAGGCGCGGAAGGTGTCGATGCGCAGATCGTTCTTGTTGATGTCGATCTCTTCTTCGCTGTCGACTTCAGGCATCACCGCCACAGTACAGGCGGAGGTATGAATACGGCCCTGGCTTTCTGTTTCCGGGACGCGCTGCACACGATGAACGCCGGATTCAAACTTCAGCCGCGAATACACATCGGTGCCAGAGATGCGGGTAATCACTTCTTTAAAACCGCCATGCTCGCCTTCGCTGGCGCTCATTAATTCGGTGCGCCAGCCCAGCGTTTCAGCAAAGCGGGTGTACATACGGTACAGATCACCGGCAAAAATTGCGGCTTCGTCACCGCCGGTACCGGCACGGATTTCGACCATCACGTTGCGGCTGTCGTCCGGATCTTTCGGCAACAGCAGAATTTCCAGCTCAGCGGCCAGCTGCTCAAGGCGTTCGCTGGCGGCCTGCTCTTCTTCCTCCCCCATGGCGCGCATGTCCGGATCGGGGTCGGCGGCCAGCGCTTTGGCTTCGGCCAGATCGGCGCCGGCCTGCTCATAATCGCTGTAGGTCTGGGCAATCACTTCGAGATCGGCGTATTCCTTCGACAGCTTGCGGAAACGGTCCTGGTCGTTGGCGGCATCCGGCTCAGACAACAGGTGTCCGACCTCTTCATAACGATCGCGCAGGTGTTCGAGTTTATTAAGAATCGAGCTTTTCATGGTTTATTCGGTATCAGCAGAGGAGGATGGCGCCGGATGGCTGTTCAGGCTGAACAGTTCGCGGGTCCAGTCGAGCACTTCCAGACGGCCTTCAGCACCGGCTTTGCGCAGCGCAGTGGTCGGTGCATGCAGCACCTTATTGCTGAAGGTATGGGCAAACTGGCGCAACACTTTTTCCGCATCGGCACCGTTTTCAAGTTGTTTAAGCGCTTTGCTGAGCTGCTCTTCACGCAGCACATCAATGCTGCTGCGCAGGTCGGTGAGGGTCTGCACCGCATCCAGCGCTTTCAGCTCGCGCATAAAATGGTCGACGCCGGAGAGAATCAGCTCTTCGGCCTGACGCGCAGCGTCTTCACGCGAACGCACGTTTTCTTCGATGATGCTGCGCAGATCATCCACCGAGTAGAGGTAGACATCCGACAGCTCGCCGACTTCTTCTTCAATATCGCGCGGCACCGCAATATCGACCATAAACATCGGTTTATGGCGGCGCTTTTTCAGCGCTTTTTCCACCATGCCCTTGCCCAGAATCGGCAATGGACTGGCGGTGGAGGAAATCACGATATCGGCGCGGGACAGTACATTGGGAATATCTTCCAACAGCACCGCTTCGGCATGAAACTCCTGCGCCAGATTCTGCGCCCGCGCCAGAGTACGGTTGGCGACAATAATGTCGCGCACTCCGGCCTGATACAGATGACGGGCAACCAGTTCGATGGTTTCCCCGGCACCAATCAGCAGCGCACGGCTGTTGGCCATATCGGCAAAAATATGCTGCGCCATACGCACCGCCGCAAAGGCGACCGACACCGGGTTCTCGCCGATAGCCGTGTCGGTACGTACGCGTTTGGCAATGGAAAAGGTCTGGCGGAACAAGCGGCCGAGTTCGGAGCCTACTGTACCGGCTTCCTGCGCGACCGCAAAAGCGGATTTCATTTGACCGAGAATCTGCGGCTCGCCCAGCACCAGTGAATCCAGACCACTGGCAACGCGCATGGTGTGTTGTACGGCCTGCTCACTGGTCAGGCAGTAGAGCGCGGAATCAAGGTCGCGGCGGTCAATGTCATGATGACGGGCCAGCCAGTCGACGATAACGTCTTCATGCAACTCATCGGCAGAGCAATATATTTCGGTGCGGTTGCAGGTCGACAGGATCACTACCTCAGACACCGGATCAAGCGCCTGCACTTCGCTCAACACGTCCGACATCGACGCCGGATCGAAGGCTACACGTTCACGCACAGCAACCGGTGCTGTTTTATGGTTAATCCCCAGTGCCCAAATACCCATGTCGACTGACGCTGCTCCCGCTTTCAACCTGTACCGGCAACCATTGTCGCCGGCAGAGTGCCTGACCTGCCGGAATACGTCAGTCAGTACTGCAACTTCTCAGTACATCTGCGCATCACAACAGGTGGCGGCTGTGCAAAAGCGGGGATTATAAACATCTGGCCGCGGCTTTGCCGCTGAAATCTTTGACTTAAATCGCTATCTGACCCTAAATAGCATGCGCTATCTCCTATTGGCATCCGAATCATCAGGTCTTCTCTTTATATGTTTTTTTACATCCGCGAGTCCCGCCGTACCCCGTCTGACCGCCCATCTTTGTCTGCTGTGTTACGCACGGGTCTGTGGCTGGCGCCGCTGTTTTCGGCCGTCATCGTCCTCCCGGGGTGTGCCAGTTTCGGGCAATCAGCCTCACCACAGGTGCAGCAAACGGCACCGGCGGATAATCAATCCCAGCAAAATATTCATTATCAAACCCGCACACCAACAGACACCCTGGCCGAGCCGGTATATCGCCCGATTCCTGCTGCAACACTGTATTCCCTGCTGGTTGCGGAAATGGCTGGACAGCGCCAGCGCTTTGATATTTCGCTCTACAACTATATGGATCAGGCACGTACGACCCGCGATCCGGCCATTGCCGAACGCGCCGCACGCATTGCCCAATACGTTGGCAGCGACTCTCACGCAGCCGAAGCCGTTTCGATCTGGCTGGAAGAAGAACCTGAAAACCCCGCCGCCCATCAGGCCGCTGCACAACTGCTGATGGAGCAAGGTCAGTTCAGCCAGGCACTGAAAGAGCTGGAAATTTTGCAGGATCTGGCAGGCGTCAGTCAGTTTGACTACCTGGCCGCCAATGCCGGTCAGCTGCCGATGGAACAACAACAGGTATTGCTGTCGCAGTTTCAGCTTCTGACCAACAAATACCCGGAAAACCCTTCGGTCTGGTATGCCCGCGGGATTATGGAACAGCATCTGCGCTTGTATCCGGAAGCACTGAAACACATCGAAGAAGCCCTGCAGCGCAATCCGGCGTACTTAAGTGCCGCCCTGCAGAAAGCCCGCATTCTGGTGCTGCTGCAGCGCTCTGACGACGCCATTGACTGGCTCGAAGATGTTCATGACGACTACCCCGAGCACAAAGGCGTCCAGGTTCTGCGCGCCCGCATTCTGCTGGAGCAGCAAAAAATGGACAGCGCCCGCGATGCGTTTGCCGCGCTGCACAAAAACTTCCCGGAAGATTCTGCCATTCTGCTGTCCCTCGCTCTGCTGGAAGAAGAACTCGGCCAGCGTGAAGAGGCGCGAGAGCACTTGTATCAACTGTTAGCGAGCCAAGCGCATACCGACGAAGCGCATTTCTATCTGGGTAAAATTGCCCAGGAGGAAGAAGATTTCGACACAGCGATTGAGCAATATGCGCAGGTGAACAGTGGCCGCGAGTTTCTTGCAGCCCACCTTAAAGCGTCTTATCTGCTGAATGAAACCCAGGGCATTGATGCGGCACGCAGCTATCTGAATGACCTGCGCGGCGACTTCCCTCAACAGTCCAGCGAACTGGTACGCATCGAAGTCGACCTGCTATCGGCTGCCGGACAACCGGAAGACGCCATGGTACTCATCAGCCAGGCCCTGAGCGTGGCACCGGAAGATCTCAATCTTCTTTACACCCGCGCCATGCTGGCTGAACGTCTCGGCGATCTGAATAAACTGGAACAGGATCTGCGCACAGTTATCCGCCTCAGACCGGACCACGCCGAAGCGCTGAACGCTCTGGGCTATACCCTCGCCGACCGCACCGATCGCTGGGCCGAAGCGCTGCCGTTAATCGAACGCGCCCTGGAACTGACCCCGGATAATCCGGCGGTTATCGACAGCCTGGGCTGGATCTACTTCCGTATGGGGAACCTGGAACAGGCACGCCCACTGCTGAAAAAGGCTTTCGACATGATGAAAGACCACGAAATTGCCGCCCATTACGGTGAACTGTTATGGCTCAGTGGTGATCAGAGTGAAGCCCGCCATATCTGGCAGCAAGGACTGGAACAAACCCCGGACAGTGAGATTATTCTGCGCACCCTGCAGCGTCTGGATATTGATCCGGAAACTCTCAGCCAACACTGATAAGCCCGCCATGACCATCAAAACCACGTTGACCACACTGCTTCTGCTGAGCCTGCTCAGCGGTTGCAGCAGCCTGCTGCCCCAGCCCGAAGGTGGCAAACAAGGCCTGCAAAGCAGCCTCAATAACCTGCAGCAGTGGCAGGTGCGGGGCAAACTATCGGTTACATCTCCGGATGACAGCGTTACCGGCTATTTAACCTGGGAACAGGACAAGCAGCGTTACGACCTGTTTATCTCCGGACCGTTTGGTTCCGGCGCATCGCGCCTGCAAGGCAACGCACGCCAGGCTGAGCTGACCTTACCCGGCTGGGACAAACCACAACGGGCGCGCACCCCCGAGCAACTGATGCTGGCCCACATGGGCTGGAATTTCCCGGTGACCGATATCCGCTATTGGGTTAAAGGCCAGCCCAGCCCTAATGCCAGCGCCAGCAGTGAATATGACGAGAACGGCCTGCTAAACCGCCTGCAACAACACGGCTGGGATATCCGCTACTCACGCTACCAGCAACATGGTGATTACTGGCTGCCCGGCCTGATTAAAATATCAGGCCACGATTTCCGTTTTGTATTTTCGATTAAAGAGTGGACTGTTAATGGCTGAACTGCCTGCCGGCGGCAACTGGCTGAGTGTACCCGCCCCCGCCAAACTGAATCTGATGCTGCACATCACCGGCCGCCGTGATGACGGCTATCACAACCTGCAGACCCTGTTTCAATTTATCGACCATGGCGACGACCTGCACTTCCGGTTGCGCAACGATGGCGAGCTGACACTGACTCCTGCCATTGAAGGTGTCAGCTTCGAAGACAATCTCATCATCCGCGCCGCCCGTCTGTTGCAAAAAAAATCAGAAAAAACATCCGGAAAAATACTGGGTGCCGATATCCGCCTGGATAAAAAACTGCCCATGGGGGGCGGTCTTGGCGGTGGAAGTTCTGATGCAGCCACCACCCTGCTGGCACTGAATCAACTGTGGAATCTGCAACTGTCTCTCGACGAACTGGCCACCCTTGGCCTGAGCCTTGGAGCCGATGTGCCAGTGTTTGTGCGGGGTGAAGCCGCCTTTGCCGAAGGTGTGGGGGAGATACTTACCCCGGTGCCAGAGCTTGCCGAACCCTGGTATCTGGTGGTGTGCCCGCAAGTCCATGTTAATACAGGAAAAATTTTTTCACATAAGGGTTTGACAAGGGATACGGACCCCATTAATATTCGCACCGCGCTGAAGCAAGGGGGCAGAAATGACTGCCAAGCAATCGTTTCGATGCTGTATCCAGAAGTTGGTAACACATTGAATTTGCTAAATAAATTTAATCTTGCTAAGATGACGGGCACTGGAGCTTGCATATTTTCAAGCTTCGGTTCTGAAGCAGAAGCCATCAGTGTTTCTGAGCAGTTACCGGCTGAGTATGTAGCCTTTGTGGCTAAGGGTGTTAACCAATCACCTGCACATAAGGTATTATTCAGACCGTCTTAAAAGTTGTTGGGGTGTCGCCAAGTGGTAAGGCAACGGGTTTTGATCCCGTCATTCGCAGGTTCGAGTCCTGCCACCTCAGCCAATTCTCTTTCCTTCCATTATTGAATAATTGCATCAAAGGGGACAACCGTGTCTAAGTTGATGGTTTTTACCGGTAACGCTAACCCGGAACTGGCAAAGCTCGTTGTTGAGCGTCTTGATATTCCCCTTGGCGAAGCCACTGTTGGCAAATTCAGTGATGGTGAAATTACCATCGAAATCAATGAGAACGTGCGCGGTAAAGATGTGTTCATCATCCAGCCGACCTGCGCACCGACCAATGATAATCTGATGGAAATTCTGCTGATGGCCGACGGTCTGCGTCGCGCTTCTGCAAGCCGTATTACTGCGGTTGTTCCTTACTTCGGTTATGCCCGCCAGGATCGTCGTCCACGTTCAGCCCGTGTGCCTATCAGTGCCCGCGCTGTCGCCGACATGATGTCCACCGCTGGCATCGACCGCGTACTGACGGTTGATCTGCACGCCGACCAGATCCAGGGCTTCTTTGATGTTCCTGTTGATAACGTCTACGGCTCGCCGGTACTGATTGACGATCTTGAGCGTCAGGCTTACGAAGATCTGATTGTTGTGTCTCCGGACATCGGCGGTGTTGTTCGTGCCCGCGCAATCGCCAAACAGCTGAATGTTGACCTCGCAATCATCGACAAACGTCGCCCGAAAGCCAACGTTTCTGAAGTTATGCATATTATCGGTGATGTTTCTGGCCGTACCTGTGTACTGGTCGACGACATGGTCGATACCGCTGGCACTCTGTGCCACGCAGCCAAAGCTCTGAAAGAGTTTGGTGCGAAAAAAGTTGTCGCCTACTGTACACATCCTGTACTATCCGGGCCCGCTGTTGAGCGTCTGGCAAGTGCTGAGCTGGATGAGTTGGTAGTTACCGACACCATCCCGCTGTCTGAAGCCGCCAAGTCAATCGGCCGCATCCGCCAACTGACCATTGCTGGTTTGCTGGCTGAAGCTGTACGCCGTGTGAATAACGAAGAATCCATCAGTGCGATGTTTCGTTAAGCCGCAATAACAGCACAATAAACGATTTTTCAGGCCGTTTGAGCTGGTCGCAAGCTCAAACGGCTTTTTATGTCAAAACCATGAGGAAATACCCATGTCAGAATTTAATCTGTCAGCTGAACTTCGCGAAGATGCGGGGAAAGGTGCGAGCCGCCGCCTGCGTCGCGAAAACGCCGTACCAGCCATCGTTTACGGTGGTAAAGCCGGTGGTAACGACCGCAAGCCACAAGCGATCGTTCTGAAAGCTAACGAGCTGAACAAAGTACTGGAAAACGAAGCGTTCTACAGCAGCGTGATCACCCTGACCATCGGCGAAAAAACCGAACAGGTTGTTCTGAAAGATCTGCAGCGTCACCCATCCAAAGCGATGATCTGGCACGCTGACTTCCTGCGCGTAAGCAAAACCACCAAAATCAAAGCTCACGTACCTCTGCACTTCCTGAACGAAGAAAGCTGTGTAGGCGTGAAGACTGGCGGTGGCAAAATTGCTCACCAGCTGACCAGCCTGGACATCATCTGTAACGCTGGCGACCTGCCAGAGTTCATCGAAGTTGATCTGGCCAACGTTGAAGCCGGTTCAGTTGTTCACCTGTCTGATCTGAAGCTGCCAAAAGGCGTTGAGTCACTGGCTCTGTCCCATGGCCCAGAGCACGACACTTCGGTTGTTACTGTTATCGCTCCTAAAGGCGGCGACAGCGAAGAAGAAGCAGCCGCCGAGTAATTCCGGTTGTTGTAGCAAAAAAGCGGGGCTGGTCCCCGCTTTTTTATTGGTGATTCTTTATCGTCTGGATATCGACATCATGTCTGACTCTATTCAATTAATCGTAGGCTTGGGGAATCCCGGCGCCGAATACGAACACACCCGCCATAATGCTGGTGCCTGGCTGGTTGAACGCCTGGCGCAAAGCGAACGCATCAGCCTCAGTCCGGAAAAAAAGTTTTCAGGTCGTGCCGGTAAAGGACGCCTGGGCGGGCAGGAATGCTGGCTGTTAATTCCCACAACGTTTATGAACCTCAGCGGACAGGCCGTACAGGCACTGGCGAATTTCTATAAGCTGAAACCAGAACAGATTCTGGTGGTTCACGATGAACTGGACCTGCCAGCGGGTACGGCCAAATTCAAATTTGGCGGTGGTCATGGTGGCCAGAACGGCTTACGCGACATCATCAGCAAGCTTGGCAACAACCAGAACTTTCATCGTCTGCGTATTGGCATTGGTCATCCCGGCGATAAATCTCAGGTCACCGGCCATGTGTTGGGCCGGGCCAGCAAAAGCGATCAGCAGGCCATTGATGCCGCCATTGATGAAGCGTTGCGAGTTCTGCCGGATGCCATCAGCGGCAACCTGGCCAAAGCCATGAATCGACTTCATTCATTTAAAGGGTAAAATACCCGCCAAATTTTAACGCTGTTGCGACAGCAGTACGGATCACAGGATATTTTTATGGGCTTTAAATGCGGTATCGTTGGTTTACCCAACGTCGGCAAATCCACACTGTTCAATGCGCTGACCAAATCCGGCATTGCCGCCGAGAACTTCCCGTTCTGTACGATTGAACCCAACTCCGGTGTGGTTGCCATGCCTGACAAACGCCTCGACGAACTGGCCGAAATTGTGAAGCCTGAGCGCGTAGTACCAACGTCGATGGAATTTGTGGACATCGCAGGCCTGGTTGCTGGTGCTTCCAAAGGTGAAGGTCTGGGCAACCAGTTTCTGGCCAACATCCGTGAAACTGATGCCATTGCCCACGTGGTTCGTTGCTTTGAAGACGATAACGTTATCCATGTGGCCAACCGCGTCAGCCCGGCCGATGATATCGACATCATTAATACCGAACTGGTACTCGCCGATCTCGAATCCTGTGAAAAACAGCTGCAGCGCATCACCCGTATTGCCAAAGGCGGCGATAAAGACGCCGTGGCGCAGAAAGCTCTGCTGGAACGCCTGATTCCACACTTCGAGCAGGGTAAAACCGCACGCATGCTGGAGCTGAACGACGACGAACGCAAACTGGCACGCATCTTCCATTTGCTCACCATCAAACCGACCATGTACATCGCCAACGTGGCGGAAGACGGGTTTGAAAACAATCCGCACCTGGATGTTGTGCGCCAAATCGCGGAATCCGAAGGCGCCTCTGTTGTGGTAGTCTGCAACAAGATCGAAGCCGAAATTTCCGAGCTGGACGATGAAGACAAACTCGAATTCCTGCAGGAAATCGGCATGGAAGAACCGGGCCTCGATCGCGTCATCCGTTCCGGTTACGAATTGCTGGGCCTGCAGACCTACTTCACCGCCGGTGTCAAAGAAGTACGCGCCTGGACCATTAAAATCGGTGATACCGCCCCGCGTGCAGCCGCCGCCATTCACACCGACTTCGAACGTGGCTTTATTCGCGCAGAAGTCATCAGCTATGCT
Source organism: Thalassobium sp. (assembly GCA_002733205.1). Taxonomy (GTDB): domain Bacteria; phylum Pseudomonadota; class Gammaproteobacteria; order Pseudomonadales; family Oceanobacteraceae; genus Venatoribacter; species Venatoribacter pacificus. Next base: position 97,029 of record NVUW01000001.1, read on the forward strand.
GACTTTATTACCTACAAAGGTGAAGCCGGTGCTAAAGAAGCCGGCAAATGGCGCCTAGAAGGCAAAGAATACATCGTGAAAGACGGCGATGTTGTGCACTTCCGCTTTAACGTCTGAGGCATTAAAGCAAGCATCGGCAGTGAGCATAAAAAAGGTCGGTTAATCAGTCTGGTTGTCAGCCCGATTATCTCCCCGCTTTATGCGACCCCGAACAGGGCCTTCACTGAAGGCCCTGACTCTTCTCCGGAAACGCCTGGCGTTGCCGTGACATTACGCACTGAACAATGCGTTCCACAGCCAGCACTCACCGCCCGCACTGTATAACGTCTAGAATACACATTCTGCAGATTTCATCTGACACACCTCTTTGCTGAGCCCCTGCCCGGCAGCCCCTATCCGGTACTACTATGCCCGCACGAACACTGCCGCTACCGCTGCTGCTGGCTCTATTGACAGCACTGTCACCACTAGCCATTGATATGTACCTGCCTGCAATGGAAGCAATGGCTGGTGACTTTGAGACCAGCATTCATTTGGTCGAATTATCCGTCAGCACCTATCTGCTGGGGTTTGCACTGGGGCAACTCAGTGGTGGCCCGTTGTCGGACCGTTACGGCAGACGCCCGCTGATTATTATCGGCCTGATTATTTTTGCCCTGAGCAGCGCAGCACTGATCGTTACAACATCGCTGTCCACATTGCTCGCACTTCGCTTTATCCAGGCCGTTGGTGGCGGGTTAGCGACGGTCAATTCCAGTGCGATCGTACGCGACCGTTTTCAGGGTGCCGACGTGGCCAAAACGCTGTCATTGGTTTCTATGATTATGATGGTCGCACCGCTGGTCGCACCGATGCTCGGAGCGCTGACACTGAGCTTTGCCGGCTGGCGGACTATTTTCATCATGTTGTCCGTTTATGCTGCCCTCGTCCTGATCATTCTGGTATGGCAACTGGAAGAAAGCCATCCGGCGCATAAGCGCCAGCAGCGGCTTCCGGTACGCGACTACCTGCGGGTAATCAAACACGTCCGAGCACGGCGCTTTATTCTGGCGCAGGCTCTGGCATCCACCGGGATGTTCGTTTTTATCACGGCGTCACCCTACCTTTACCTCGATTACTTTGAGCAAAGCGCAGAGCGCTTCCCCTGGCTTTTCGGTGCCAACGTTCTGATGATGATGTCGATGAACCGGCTGAACATGTTGCTGCTTCGCCGCTTTGACAGCCGGCATATTTTACGTGCCGGCCTGGCACTGCAACTGAGCAGCGCGGTATTGCTGGTGCAGTTGTTTATCACGCACCCACAAGACGCATCGCTGTCGCTGGTATTACCTCTGATGATGCTGTTCGTTGGCTCTTTAGGACTGATTTCAGCGAACGCAACAGCCACCATCCTGCATTATTTCCGCGATATCAGCGCAACAGCCACGGCCTTAACCGGCGTGACCGTATTCTGCAGCGGCGCTGTGTTTGGCCTGATCTGGGCACAGCTGCATAACGGCACACCGCTGCCCATGATGCTCGTTATGCTCAGCAGCGCCGCACTTGCCAATATGGCTCTGTACCGTGTTCCGTCAGAACAGCCACACGCTGAAACGGAATCAGAAACATGATCACAACAGACTGGTGCATCAGTGAAACAAATCTGGCTTGTCTGCGGGGCAAAAGAGGAACAGAATGAACGTTCAGTCCGATACACGAAGAAACATGGATAAACGCCAGCAAATTCTGGAAGCCACCGCCGACCTGATCGCAGAGCAAGGGTTACATTCCTGCCCAATGGCGATGGTCGCAAAGCATGCCTGCTGTGGTGCTGGTACCATTTACCGTTATTTTGAGACGAAAGAAGAACTGGTACAGCAGTTATTTCTGCACCTTACGGAAGTGATGGCCAGCCACTGTATGAACGACTATGACGAAAGTGCAGGTGTTAAACTCAGATTTTATAGTTTCTGGGGCAATTTTTACCGCTACATGCTGGAGAAGCCCCGAGACCGCGCGTTAATGGAACAACTGTCGGCCTCACCTGCCATCAGTGAGCTGCAGCGTGAAGAGGCGCTGAAACCGATGAATAAAGCGCTGACCATGCTACTGACCGACGGTAAGCAGCAGCAGCTGATTAAGAATCTGCCCGATGCGGTTTTAACCACCATGACCTTCGGCAGTCTGACCATGATGGCCAAGAAACTGCAGTTGTCACCGCAGATGTTTCCGCAGGCGGTACAACCCGATGATTTGCTGAATCTGTGCTGGGACGCCATTAAAGCGTAACAGGCGGAATCACAAAACAGGCCCACAAGGCCTTTTTTTAAACGCCAGAACCTGAATGAACGTTCACTCTCGTTGATTCAAATCTAACTAAGGAGACATACCATGTCGAACAGCTTACCTCAGGCGTCAGAATCCACGGTATCAATGCCAGCCAACGCAGCAATGACACCTTCCGTACGCAACAGTGGCAGTGATTTTTATTCCATGCTGACCGATCTGACCCTGACGCAGAAACGTAACCGCGCAACTCAGCGCCAGAATGCCTGAGTTACGCAGTGCTGGGCGGGCCATCTCAATGAATGATGGCGTCCTCGCCCAGATCAGCTTCAGCAAACGAAGCCGGTAAAACGCACAGGCGGTTAACCATCAACAGACTGTGATCCGGAATCAGCAGTTGGTCGTTATCCATCAGTGCGTCCAGTAATACACAGGTCGCATCGATAGAATCCAGTCCGACGATAATCGCCAGCGCAAAACCATATTTGGTATTGAGCGCGACCAAATCACCGACTTCCAGCTCTTCCCGCTCGGTTATAATGTCATCGCCCACCAGTTCGTCGGTAGGCCAGGGTGTCTTGAAACGCGCCAGCGCCACCAGCTGCACAATCCCCTGAATCACGCCGTCGCTGATATCGACTTCAATATCCCCCTCTTCTTCCGGCTCCATCAGGCGATCAAGCAGACTCATAAACAGATCGGAATCTTCCTCTGACCAGCGCAGATCAACGGGGTCATGGCTGCTGCGATTTGAACGGAAACTGACTTCGGTGGGAAATTCTGCCGGATCTTCGCCGGTGGTTCCGGCTGGCATTAACAGGCTGACGGCTTCGAAACCGCTTTTGTCCTGATCACTGATACGCCAAAACAAGGGTTGCATTTCTGCATTCATAGGGATTACTCCGTATTCACCATGATTAGATGGAGCCTGCGTGGCAATAAGTCTGACGGACCTCCCTTATGCTTGGCTATACCGTTTATATAGCAGGGCTGCATGGCAGTGACAAGACACTGAATGACAATAACTCCGGGCAGTGACGACAAATCCTGTTATGACAGTTTGAGGCAGGTTGCGCCGTAAACGTTCAATCAGCGTGAAAAATGGTGTTAACATCAGGGTCTAATAACAAACACTGACAGAACCCCGGGGAATTACCATGCATTCACTGTTTACCCGCACCCTGATCACCGGCTGCGGTTTGTTACTGCTGTCCGGCTGTGCAACGCCTATTGCCAACTTCGATGCCATCAGCCTGGATGCCAAGCGCGATGCAGCGATGGCAGATGAATCCGCTTCCCGTACGATTCAGCACGCACAATCCAAAATTGAACTGGGTAAAAGTGAGAACCTGCGCTTCTACGCACCACGTCACCTCGAACAGGCTCAGAAGCAACTGCTGGAAGCTCAGGAAATGCTGACCAGTGGCGAGCCTGACGGCGTCGTGAAGACGGTAGCCATGACCTCATTGAAAACCGTCGAGGCCGGCCTGAATGTTAAAAAAGACATTCTCAAACAGCTGAAGCCGACATTGGATCACCGTGAAGTATTAAAAGACATCAAGGCCGACCAATACTTCCCCGCCGACTACCAGGCCGTTGAAGAAGAACTGGTAAAACTGATTGATCTGATGGAAGACCACCAGACCATCAAAGTCGATGCCGGCCAGAAACTGCTGTTAGCAGAAATGCATCGTGTCGAAGTCGCCACCATCGAATACATCCAACTGCAGCCGGTCAAAGACCACCTGGAACGCATTAAAAACAAAGGCGGTGCTTCTGTTGCCCCGATCAGCTGGGACACTGCGCAGAAGGCATTGCTGCAGGCTCAGGCCTTAATCAGCAAAACTCCGCGGGCCAAAGGTGCCATCGCCAAGGCCACGGTTGCTGCGACCAAAGCGGCTCAACACGCCGAAGTCATCACCAACCTGAGCAACGAAATTCTGGATGCCAGCAAAGATGACGCTGAAGCCATTGCTCTGCGCATGGAACGCTGGTTGTACCGTATCAGCGTGGCGCTCAAGCATGACGATATCCGTCATCAGCCACTGAGTGACCAGGCCGGTGAATACGCGGCTTCTATCGAAGCCTTGATGCGTAACCGTTAAACCTGCGGTTTAAACATAAAAATGCCCGGTAATCCGGGCTTTTTTGTGCTCTTTTACCGCTCAGATTTTATTCGTCTTCGTCGCGCGGCGGCAGAAAGCGGGTTGGAAAATGTGAAATATTAGAGCCCTCGCCTTTGCTGATTTTCGGGCTGCCTTCTTTTTCTACCTCATCAATGCGCACGATGGCATGCATCGGTATAAAGGTGCGTTTCACATCCGCAAAGGTCAGCTTCAGTTTTTCTGCATCGGGATCAACCACCAGCGATGAGCGCTCGCCAAACAGCAGCTGCTCGACTTCGATAAAGCCGTGCAAATCACTCTGATAGATATAGCGGGCATAAATCTCAACAACATCACCCTGTTGCTGATAGACAATCCGGTAGGTAGGTTCCTGCTTTTCTTTACTGCTCATGATGCCTGCTTGTCGACCTGAATGCCGGTTTAAGCACCGGACAAAGAAAAAGAAGGCAATTGTAACACGAGCAAGCAAGACAGGATGCAGACAGCCGACGGATACTGGTGACTAACTGAGCAGGGACAGTATAATGTTGCCCCTTTTGTATAAACCGCTGACGAGGCCGGAAACTCCCTCATGACTGACCAGGTAAAAAAGCTGTACATCAAGACCCACGGTTGCCAGATGAATGAGTACGACTCATCACGCATGGCCGACATGCTGGGCGAAAGTCATAAGATGGAGCTGACCGATAACCCGGAAGAGGCGGATGTTATCCTGCTCAATACCTGCTCGATCCGCGAAAAAGCCCAGGAAAAAGTGTTCCATGAACTGGGCCGCTGGAAAGGCCTGAAAACCAAGAATCCGGATCTGAAAATCGGCGTCGGCGGTTGCGTGGCCTCACAGGAAGGCGATGCTATCATCAAGCGCGCTCCGTTCGTGGATATGGTGTTCGGTCCGCAGACCCTGCACCGTCTGCCGGATATGGTGAACAAGGCCAGCAATGCCATTCAGGTGGTGGACGTTACCTTCCCAGAAATCGAAAAATTCGATTTCCTGCCGGCGCCCAAAGTCGAAGGCTGCTCTGCTTTTGTTTCCATCATGGAAGGCTGTTCCAAATACTGCACTTTCTGCGTTGTGCCTTACACCCGTGGTGAAGAAGTCAGCCGTCCGCTGGCCGATGTTCTGAAAGAAGTCCAGTCACTGGCTGACCAGGGTGTACGTGAAGTGAACCTACTGGGCCAGAACGTCAACGCTTACCGCGGTGAAACCAGCGATGGCGAAACCGCCGATCTGGCCGAGCTGATTACTCTGGTTGCCGATATCGACGGCATCGACCGTATCCGCTTTACCACCTCGCACCCGCTGGAATTCAGCGACAACCTGATTCAGGTCTATGCCGAAGTGCCGGAACTGGTCAGCCACCTGCACCTGCCGGTACAGAGCGGTTCCAACCGCATTCTGGCGGCCATGAAGCGCGGTCATGAAATCGATATGTACATCGACAAAATTGAACGCATCAAAGCGCTGCGCCCGGACATTTCGATTTCTTCCGACTTTATTATTGGTTTCCCGGGTGAAACCGCCGAAGATTTCGAAGACACCATGAACCTGATCAACCACATCGGCTTCGACACCTCATTCAGCTTCATCTACAGCCCACGTCCGGGAACACCGGCCGCCAATCTGGAAGACGACACGCCGGAAGAGCTGAAGAAGCAACGTCTGCAGATTCTGCAGGCGCGCATTGTGCAGCATGCGCAACAGATCAGCCGCCGCATGGTAGGCCGTGAAGAAACCATTCTGGTTACCGGCGTATCGCGTAAAGATCCGGGCGAACTGCAGGGCCGCACGGAGAACAACCGTGTGGTGAACTTCAAAGCCGACGATCACAGCCTGATCGGAAAGTTTGTTAAAGTCAGCATCGAAGATGCTTACCCCAACAGTTTGCGTGGCATCCTGCTTAATCCGGAGTTAGCCTACTAACCTCATTCGTGATTTATGCGGCCGCCCCGCCGGTGCCGCATAACCAAAAGCCCCACAGAGAGAGTCCTCATTGACCCGCAAAGATACTGAGCAACCAGAATCCATTGAGCCTGTCCAGTCTGCCGAGGCTGAAGCAGCCACACCAAACCGCCACAGCACCAGCTTTGCTCTGGAACCCGATGACGCTCAGCGTCTTGCTAACCTGTGCGGACACGTTGACAGTCATATTGAACAGATTGCCGACCACTTTGAGCTGGAAATCTACAACCGCGGCAATAAGTTCACCATTGAAGGCAAGGTCAAGCTGGCGCAGCGCGCGGCCTTACTGATTCAGCGCCTGTATCGCGAAACCGCCAACGGTACGCCGATCACACCGGACCTGATTCATCTGTTGCTGCAGGAAGATGGCAGCGAACAGGCCGCCGGGCGCAAGGCAAAATCCGATTACGACAGCCGTATCATCAAAACGCCGCAGGCCATTATTAAACCGCGTGGGCCACACCAGCTCGACTATCTGCAGCGGGTGCGTGAGTTCGACATCAACTTTGGTGTCGGCCCGGCCGGTACCGGTAAAACCTTTCTCGCTGTTGCCGCCGCCGTTGAAGCCCTGCAGCGCGATGAAGTGAAACGCATTCTGCTGGTGCGCCCGGCGGTGGAAGCCGGTGAGAAGCTGGGCTTCCTGCCTGGCGACCTGGCACAGAAAATCGATCCGTATCTGCGCCCGCTGTATGACGCGCTGTACGAAATGCTGGGCTTTGAGCAGGTTGCCCGCCTGCTGGAGCGCAGCGTGATTGAAATTGCGCCACTGGCGTATATGCGTGGCCGCACGCTCAGCCACTCGTTTGTGATTCTCGACGAATCGCAAAACACCACCAAAGAACAGATGAAAATGTTCCTCACCCGTGTCGGTTTTGGCTCCAAAGCCGTTATCACCGGTGACGTCACTCAGGTCGACCTGCCACGCGGCGTTTATTCCGGCCTGAAGCATGGCCTGGAAGTGCTCGATGGTGTTCCGGGGATTGGTGTTACCCGCTTTACCAACGCCGATGTGGTACGCCACCCGCTGGTACAGCGCATCGTTGATGCTTACGATCGTTTTGATGAGAAAGAAAAACAAGCCGAAGACGAACGCAAAGCCGCGCGTTTGAGTGCACAGCGTAACGATGAGGATGCTGTATGAATCTGTTACTCGATGTGCAGATCGCCGACGAGCTCGAAGGCTTCAGCGCCTTTCTGCCCAGCGAAGAACAATTGCATCACTGGGCAAGCGCCGCCCTGAGCGGCCGCACAGACTTTGCCGAACCTGAACTGACCATCCGCCTGGTGGCAGAAGACGAGAGCCAGGAACTGAACAGCGAATACCGCGGTAAGGATAAACCGACCAATGTACTGTCCTTCCCGTTTGAGGCTCCTCCTCAGGTGCCCATCGAATTATTGGGTGATCTGATCGTCTGCGCCCAGGTGGTGCAGCAGGAAGGTATTGAACAGAACAAACCCGCCGAAGCTCACTGGGCTCATATGGTGGTGCACGGCTGCTTGCATTTGCTGGGGTACGACCATATAAAGGACGACGAAGCAGATGTTATGGAAGACCTGGAACGCCAGATAATGGCCGGACTGGGATTCTCTGATCCTTATCCAGATGAGGCACCATGAGCGAAGACCGATCGGGCCAGCATCGTAGCTGGCTGGAAAGACTGACTGATTTATTCTCCGACGACCCGCAAAGCCGTCAGGACATCAAAGTTATTGTGCGCGAAGCGGCCGAACGCAGCATTGTCGATAACGAAACCCTCAATATCCTCGAAGGTGCCCTGCAGGTATCAGAAATGCAGGTGCGGGACATTATGATTCCGCGCTCGCAAATGACCTCGATTAACGTCAACGATGCGCTTAAAGATTATCTGCCGCAGATTATCGAATCTGCGCACTCGCGTTTTCCGGTGATGGGCGAAGGTCAGGACGAAGTGCTGGGCATTATGCTGGCCAAAGACCTTCTGCCATTAATCCTTAACGAAAATCGTGAAGAATTCCGTCTGAAAGAGGTGTTACGACCCACCACCTTCGTTCCGGAAAGCAAACGCCTGAATGTGTTGCTGCGCGAGTTCCGCGCAACCCGCAATCACATGGCCATTGTGGTGGACGAATTCGGTGGGGTTGCAGGTCTGGTCACCATTGAAGACGTGCTCGAACAGATTGTTGGCGATATCGAAGACGAACACGACTTCGATGAAGAAGACAGCATGATTAAAGAAGTGGAAGACGGTATCACCATGGTCAAGGCACTGACTCCGGTGGACGACTTTAACGAACACTTCAGTGCGCGTTTTCCCGATGATGAGTTCGATACCATTGGCGGCATTGTGGTACACCACTTTGGCCGGGTGCCGGAATGCAACGAAAGCATCCGCATTGAACAGTGGCAATTCAAAGTGGTGAACGGCACCAGCCGTCAGATCAATCTGCTGGAAGTAACGCCCATCATCGACGCCGGCTAAACCGGCGTATTCAACCTCATTTTGACTATTTCGGGTAAAGCTATGACGGGCTGGGCTGCGCGGGCGTTATTACTATTGGCGGGTGCGCTGTTTCCCCTGGCATTGGCGCCACTGTTCTGGTGGCCGCTTGGCCTGTTAAGTATTGCGGTGTTCGTGCATTTTCTGTTGCGCACCGATACTGCCCGCTCAGCCTTTGCCTGCGCATGGTGGTTCAGTCTGGGCAAGTTTTCCGTCGGTATTTCCTGGATTTACGTCAGCATGCACGATCACGGCGGCACTCCTGCGGTTCTGGCCGTGCTGATGATCGGTCTTTTCGCGGCCTTCCTGGCGACCTTCCCCGGCCTCTGGTTTGCCCTGCGCCAGCGTTTTATCGGCCAAACTCTGGCCTGGCTCACCATTCCGGTGTTCTGGTTCCTGCACGAATGGTTCCGCAGCTGGTTTATGACCGGTTTCCCCTGGCTGTTTGCCGGCGATGCTCATCTCAGCACCTGGCTGTCCGGCTGGGCACCGGTATTTGGCAGCTATGGACTGTCGTTTATCTGCGTTGTAACAGTGACCGCCCTCTACCGCTTCTGGCAGACACGCCAGCCAGCGCTTCTTGCCGTACTGCTACTGTGGCCTGCGGGACTGTTACTGCAGCAACAGGACTGGACGCATAAAACCGGTGAACTGAAAGTCAGTGCGGTACAGGGCAATATCCCCCAGGATCAGAAATGGCAACGTGAGTGGATCAGCCCAACCATTAATGCCTATTTTCAACAGACCAGTCAGCACTGGGACAGCGATTTGATTTTGTGGCCCGAAACCGCAATGACGCTGCTGCTCGATCAGTTCCAACCGTATATGGATGATATGGCAATCGAGGCTCAACAGACCGGCACCACGGTCATTACCGGGATTCCTTACCGTTATCCCCGTGGCCACGAGCTGGCCGGCCAGTTCCATAACAGTGTGATCGCCTTTGGTAATGGCGAAGGCATCTACCACAAACAGAATCTGGTGCCGTTCGGTGAATATGTTCCCCTGCAGGCGCTGATCCGCGGACTGATTCCGTTTTTTGACCTGGATATGTCCAGCTTCCTGCATGGGCCTGCCAACCAGCCCCTGCTGAAAGTCGGTAAGCATTCCGCCGAAGGGGAAGAGCTTTACCTGGTAGCACCCTATATCTGCTACGAAATCGCTTACCCGCAACTGGTCAGCCGCATGGCGCAGCGGGCGGATTTTCTGATTACCGTCAGCAACGATGCCTGGTTTGGCGATTCTCTGGGGCCGAAACAGCATATGGCGCTGGCGCAAATGCGCGCATTGGAAACTGGCCGCTACCTGTTACGCGCCACGAACACCGGCATTACCGCACTGGTGGATAACAAAGGCCGGATGTTGTCGCGCCTGCCCTACGAGCAGCGGGCAACCCTGACCGGGAACGCCGAGATGCGTCAGGGTAAAACGCCTTACATGATCTGGGAACTGTGGCCTCTGTACGTCCTGAGCCTGCTGATTATCGCAGCTGCCCTGTGGCTGCGCCGTTCAGGCAGAACCCGTAAGGCTGCGCAGACTGATGATATTGCGCCCGTTATGGAGCGGTGAGCGCAGCAGCCGCGGCTGTTCCGGAATGTTGTTCAGATGTGCGCGCAGTGGCTGGGTCAGCGTATCGATGTACTGCTGATACTGCTGAATAAGCTCATCCAGCTGATAATCCCCCTGCTGGGTGCGCATCAGCATCTGCACCTGATGATCCATATGAGCGCGCACATCAATCTGTTCAAATAATTTCTTCGTCAGCAGACTGCGGATACGGCGTGAGCTGGTTGATGAGGCCTGCAGTACCAGATTGCCGGTGGCCGTCATAATGGTATCAATCATCGACACTTCCAGATCCGCCAGATCCGCCATCGCCATGCCATCATTCAAACCCTGATACATCCGCTGTACCAACGCCGGAATCGTTGCATCTTCGGGCGCGCCGCCACTGCGTTCTCGTTTTTCCAGCGCAAGACGGATGGCGGTGGGAATGGCCCGGTTAAACAGTTCGAGTCCGGCCAGCAACAGCTCGCCACCCAACTCCAACTCAGGTATGCGGTAGAGGTTATCGAGAAAATCCAGCCCCATATCGCGACGTACATCACCAACGCGTATCCCTGAACCCTGCACGCTGCGCACAGCGTTCATGCGTCCCAGTGTGCGCAAAGCCATGCGCAGAGAAGTACGGTCAACATCAAGAAATTCGGCCAGCTGACGCTCTGGCGGAAGCTTTTCGCCTGCTTGCAGATCGCCGGTAAAAATAAGGGAGATCAACAGATCAGCAATCTGATCCGGTAAGGTTTTGCTCATTATTATACTTATCAGGTGGTGAGTAATTCATACGCCAGCCGGGACTGACTGTCTCAGTCTGGCGAAAATCGTGCGTTGGCGCAATAGTCGGTGGCCAGACCCTGGCCGTGGATCTTACCTTGCGCCTGAGCGGAACCTGAACTAGCATTGGATTATCCAATTTGAGAAGTGCACACTCTCAGAGCTTCAGCCGCCACCTTCGGGTATGGCGGCTTTTTTATGCCTCTCCGTTACCTGATTTAGCCAGAAGTTATCCCGAGACTTTGGTTACAATAGGCCGGAATTTCTGAACTGAAGATCGATATGGCCAAGCTGCTGTTTCGCCTGAATGGCGTTAATGAAGACGAAGCGGAAGAAGTCCGCGCCTTACTGCACGATGCCGGGGTGGAATTCTATGAAACCAACGAAGGCCGCTGGCGTATTTCCGTAGCCGCCATCTGGCTGCGGCAGAATGAAGATTACGAATCAGCCCGTGCCTTGCTGGACGACTACCAGCAACAGCGCCTGCAACGCGTACGCAGTGAATACGAGCAGCAACAACAGGCAGGCGAAACTCAGGGGATGCTCAAACGCTGGCTGGAACAACCGGCTGAGCTGGTCATGACGCTGATTGCGGTACTTCTGGTTCTTGGCCTGACCCTGTGGCCATTTCTGTCACTGGGTCAGTCATAAAGACAGCGTGGGCATTCAGAGGGGATAATCGGGTAGCATCATTCAGGCAAGATAACTCAGGGAATGTCTCTCAGGAAAGCCTCGCGAGAACGGCATCGAGAATGGGCTGATTAGCCGCCGGAAACTCGAACTCCGATAAGCGATTAAACGCCAGCCAGCGCACTTCCTGACCTTCAGCGCCGTGAGCCAGCAGAGCTGAATTCATGTCCGCCTCAACCCAGTACACATCGAGCAGCACGCTTTTATCCGGATAATCGAAAGGAATCTGCAGCAGCGGTGACATCGACTGCTCCGTCACACTCAGTGCGACTTCTTCATCCAGCTCGCGCACCAGTGCCGCTGTTACGCTTTCACCGGCCTCCACTTTACCACCGGGAAATTCCCACAACCCGCCCTGATGCTTGTCATCCGGGCGGCGGGCAATCAGGATGTCGCGGTCATTAACGACCACGACCGCCACGGCAACATGTACGCTTTTCATCAGGAACGATAGTTAGCGTTGATGGTTACGTACTCATGCGAGAAGTCGCAGGTCCAGAGCTCTTCTCTGAAATCACCCCGCCCCAGTTCGATACGGACACGGAATTCAGTCAGAGCAAAAACAGCGGCACCGGCGGCTTCGGTATAAGCCTCACAACGGCCACCGTTTTCCACAATCTGGACGCCGTCGATAAAGATCTGCACTTTTTCCAAATCAAAGTTCTGCACACCGGAACGGCCAACCGCCGCCAGAATACGACCCCAGTTAGCATCGGAAGCAAACATCGCCGTTTTAACCAGCGGTGAATGCGCCACGGTATAGGCCACATCCAGCGCTTCTTTCTGGCTTGCCGCTCCACCGACTTCGATGGTGACAAACTTGGTCGCACCTTCACCGTCACGCACGATGGCCTGCGCCAGAATCTGAAAGGCTTCTTTCAGTTTGGCAAAGACCAGTTGTGCTTCCGGGCTGGCAACGTCGTTGATTTGCACACCAGAACGCCCGGTGGCCATCAACATGCAGGAGTCGTTGGTCGAGGTATCGCCATCAATCGTGATGCGGTTAAATGAGCAATCGGCCAGTTCTTTACACCAGGATTGCAGCAATGCCTGCGATATACCCGCGTCAGTCGCGATATAGCCCAGCATCGTGGCCATATTCGGCATAATCATGCCGGCACCTTTGGACATGCCGGTGATAGTGACGGTTTTACCATTCACCTCAAACTGCGTGCTGTAGCCTTTTGGCAGCGTATCGGTAGTCATGATGCCTTTCGCTGCACGGGCCCAGTTATCAGCACTGAGATTGTCCAGCGCCGCCGGAATACCCCGTTCAAACGCCGCCATATTCAGCGGCTCACCGATGACACCGGTCGAAAATGGCAAAATTTGCGCAGGCTGAACGGCGGTCGCCGTTGCCAGCATTTCACAACTGCGGACCGCATTGGCATAACCCTGCGGACCCGTACCGGCATTCGCATTGCCGGTATTGATCAGCAGATAACGCGGCGCGGTGTCGGCCAGATGGGTTTTACAGATCTGCACTGGCGCAGCGCAAAAAGCGTTGGTGGTGAATACGCCTGCCACCGTTGAGCCTTCAGCCAGTTCAATCACAACCATATCGTCGCGGTTGGCATAACGCACATGCGCCTGAGCCACACCCAGACGAACACCGTCTACTGCTTTAAAGTCTTCAAAAACTGTGAAATTAACTGCCATTTTTTGCTACGCCTTACGACTTTTACGACAAGGTGCCGTGACAATGTTTGTATTTTTTACCTGAACCGCACGGGCAAGGCTCGTTACGGCCCACTTTCTTTTCATCGCGCACAAATGGCTGAGTCTGGTCATCACCACTGTCAGTTTCAGGCTGACCACCAGACATAGACTCGGCCGCTTCATGCTGATACTGAGCTCGTTGGGCCTGTGCCTCAACCGCAGCGCGGCGCTGCTCTTCCATTTCCCGCACCTCTTCTTCCTGGCGCACCTTAACGTGAGACAGAATGCGGATGGTTTCGTGTTTGATATTACGCAGCAGCTCCTGGAACAGGCCAAACGACTCACGCTTATATTCCTGCTTCGGATTTTTCTGCCCATAACCGCGCAGGTGAATACCCTGACGCAGGTGATCCATGGTTGCCAGATGCTCTTTCCACAGGTTGTCGAGAATCTGCAGCATGACCTGCTTCTCAAACATGCGGATAGGTTCTGCCCCCACCGTGGCTTCTTTTTCTTCGTAGGCTTGCTGGATAGCATCCAGAATGCGCTCACGCAGTGTTTCTTCGTACAGTTTATCTTCGTTGTCCAGCCACTGCTGAATCGGCAGTTCGACATCGAACTCGGCCTTCAGGTGACGTTCAAGACCGGTGATATCCCACTGCTCTTCCAGACTTTGCGGGGCGATGTAACTATCAATGGCCTCGTTCACAACGTCTTTACGGATATTGGTGATGATTTCCGAAATGTCTTCCATCGCCATTACGTCGTTACGCTGGTTGTACACCACACGACGCTGATCGTTGGCCACATCATCGTATTCGAGCAGTTGTTTACGGATATCGAAGTTACGGCCTTCAACTTTACGTTGTGCCTTTTCTACCGCATTGGTCACCATCTTATGTTCGATGGATTCACCGTCTTTCATACCCAACGCCTGCATCATGCTGCGCATCCGCTCAGACATAAAAATACGCATCAGGTTGTCTTCCAGCGACAGGAAGAAACGGGTAGAACCGGCATCCCCCTGACGACCGGCACGGCCACGCAGCTGGTTATCGATGCGGCGCGATTCATGACGCTCGGTCCCGATAATATGCAAGCCACCGGCTTCCAGTACGGCGTCATGACGCTTCTGCCAGTCGGCTTTAATCGCGGCAATCTGACTGTCCGTCGGATTTTCCAGAGCAGCAACTTCCGCTTCCCAGTTACCACCCAACATAATGTCGGTACCACGACCGGCCATGTTGGTGGCAATGGTGACTGCGCCCGGGCTACCGGCTTCGGCAATAATTTGTGCTTCACGCGCGTTTTCTTTGGCGTTCAGTACATTGTGAGCGACTTTCGCCTGAGTCAGCAGATGCGAAATGTATTCTGATGATTCAATCGACGCGGTACCCACAAGAACCGGTCGGCCCTGTGCAGTAACTTCACGGATTTCTTCAATAACGGCGTCGAATTTTTCTTTCTGCGTCGCGTAAATAACGTCGTTATAGTCGATCCGGCGAACGGCTTTATTGGTTGGAATAACCACCACATCAAGGCCGTAAATCTGATGAAACTCAAAGGCTTCCGTATCGGCGGTACCGGTCATACCGGCCAGTTTGTCATACAGGCGGAAATAGTTCTGGAAGGTGGTCGAAGCCAGAGTCTGACTTTCATTCTGAATATTAACGCCTTCTTTTGCTTCAACCGCCTGATGCAGACCCTCACTCCAGCGACGACCCGGCATGGTACGGCCGGTATGTTCGTCAACGATGACGACCTGGCCACCCTGCACGATGTAATCGACGTTTTTCTGATAAACCGCATGCGCTTTGAGTGCAGAATGCACGTGATGCAGCAGGTTAAGGTTGCCTGCTGAATACAGACTTTCGCCTTCTTTCAAAATACCTTCACTGGTCAGCAGCTCTTCGACAAACTCATGACCTTCTTCAGTCATTTCAATCGAGCGCTGTTTTTCATCAACAAAGTAATGACCTGAAGCGGCTTCCGCACCGTCATCCGCGGCCTGACCGCGCTCCAGCTTAGGAATCAGCTTGTTAATCTTGCGATACAGCTCAGAGCTGTCTTCGGCCGGACCGGAAATAATCAGCGGGGTACGGGCTTCATCGATCAGAATGGAGTCCACTTCATCGACAATGGCGAAATAGAGTTCGCGCTGAGCTTTGTCAGCCAATGAAAAGGCCATATTGTCACGCAGGTAATCAAAGCCGAATTCATTGTTGGTGCCGTATACGATATCTGCTTTGTACTGCTCGCGTTTTTCCAGCGGATTCTGCCCCGGCACAACGATGCCGACACTCATACCAAGGAATTCGTACAGTGGACGCATCCACTCAGCATCACGGCGTGCCAGATAGTCGTTCACCGTAACGACATGCACACTTTTACCAGTCAGTGCGTTCAGATACGTCGGCAAGGTTGCAACCAGTGTTTTACCTTCACCGGTACGCATCTCCGCAATGCGGCCTTCGTGCAGAGTGATACCACCGATCATCTGCACGTCAAAATGGCGCATGCCCATGACACGGTGACTTGCTTCACGACAGACGGCAAAGGCTTCCGGTAATAAAGAATCGAGAGAGGCCCCGTCATTTAAGCGCTGACGAAACTCGGCGGTTTTCGCTTTGAGTTGTTCATCAGAAAGGGGTTTTACAGAGTCTTCAAAGGCACTGATCTGGGAGACCAATTTGCCCATGCGCTTGAGTTCACGGCTGTTTTTACTGCCAAATACTTTACTAAAGAGATTACCAATCATGGAATTATCATTATCCGGAGAACAATATACGGCGCTGGGCCAAAGTGCTAAAGGCTACTTATAACCCAGAATGATGACAAGCGTGTTTAGATAGAAAGATTACTGAGGCGTGCGGTGAATATACGCCGCAGGGTCGACGGTGCGACCATTTTTGTAAACTTCAAAGTGAACGTGGGGACCGGTCGAACGTCCGGTACTGCCCATTAATGCAACCACATCGCCTTTACGCACAACATCGCCAAGGGCTACATTCAGCTCTTTACAATGGGCATAGCGGGTTTTGTAGCCATTGCCGTGATTAACTTCAACCAGATTGCCATAGCCATAACGGGGGCCCGACCAGGTAACAACACCTGATGCCACTGCAACAATATCGGCACCCATCTTGCCGGCAAAATCAACACCACCATGCCATGCCAGACGGCCGGTAAACGGATCGGTGCGCTTGCCATAACGGGATGACATCCAGCCTTTGGTAATCGGACGACCGGCAACAAAGGTATCAGCACTGAGCTTGTTGGCCGACATCAGATCATCAAGCACTTCGAGCTGTTGCTCGCGGCTGTCGATGCGTTCTGCCAGTTCGTTCAGAACTTCATTGATTTCAGGCACCTGATAAGCTTCGCCCAGAGTACCCGGGCCACCCACTGCAGGCTGCATGCTGAAGTCGAATTCTTCGGAGTTGAGATCAGAGACATCAACCAAACGCTCGCCGAGTGCATCGAGGCGTAATAATTTGGCCTGCAGCTCTGCCAGACGCAGAGTCAGGGCTTCGAGCTCCTGATCCGTTTGCTTACGGATCTGCTGCAGCTCCTGACGCTGCATATTGAGGTCACGCTCCCAGGCTTTGGCAGCATTCAGATCCAGAATACCTTCATCAGCCAGACGCTCAGCCAGCCAGTATCCGGCGACTCCCATAGCAAAGGGTAAGGCAAACAGAAAACCAAACATCACCGTGCGCGCAGATGCGCTCAGTGTGTAAGTTCTCGATTCACCGTGGCGACGGCCAACAATAATGATATTCATAGTTAGCTATTAAATTCCTAATCGGCTGCGCAAACTCTTTGGCGCTGACGTCCTGCCTGCCTGATCCGCTTCTGCGAATCATCAGCCACCAACAAAACAAAGGCCATAACTTAATTATGGCCTTTGTATGAGGATACTCAAACGTATTACTGTTTCAATAAGTTAACCAGCGGCTGCCGGGCGCATGTAAGAAATCGGTGAGCTTTCTTCAGCAAATTCGACAAACTCCCACGCATCTTCCTGCAACAGCAGTTCACGCAGCAGTTTATTGTTCAGGCCATGACCCGATTTATAGCCGATAAACTCGCCAATCAGGCTGTGTCCCAGCAGATAGAGATCGCCGACAGCATCCAGAATCTTGTGTTTTACGAATTCATCGTCGTAACGCAGACCATCTTCATTCAGTACACGGTACTCATCAACAACGATGGCGTTTTTCACACTACCGCCCAGCGCCAGATTTTTGGAGCGCATGTACTCAAGATCTTTGGTAAAGCCAAAGGTACGGGCACGGCTCACTTCTTTTACGTAAGAAGTAGAGGAAAAATCCAGGCTCGCTTTCTGTACACTTTGCTTAAACACCGGATGATCGAAGTCAATTTCAAAGCTGACTTTAAAGCCGTCATAAGGCACAAATGAAGCGATTTTATCGCCCTCGCGCACTTCAACCCGGCGTTTGATACGAATGAAACGCTTTGCAGCATTCTGTTCTGCAATGCCCGCAGACTGCACCAGGAATACGAACGGACCTGAACTGCCGTCCATGATAGGTACTTCCTGGGCGCTCAGCTCAACGATGGCATTATCAATACCCAAGCCTGCCATTGCTGACAGTAAATGCTCAACCGTGTCGACCCGTGCATGCTCTTTAACCAGCGTGGTAGAAAGCGTGGTTTCGCCAACATTCAGGGCGTGAGCGGGAATATCCACAACCGGATCAAGATCGACACGTCGGAATACGATACCAGTGTCAACAGGTGCCGGTTTCAGCGTGAGATACACCTTCTCACCTGAATGGAGGCCAACACCCGTTGCCCGGATAGCGTTTTTTAACGTTCGTTGTGGAATCATCTGAACAATCCTGCCATTACTGAGCAAATTTCATACAAAAAGACTAGTCCGGCATTATAGCAACAAATGAAGAATGCGCTAGTGCGCATTCTTTAATCAGCCTGACGACGCAAAAATGCAGGAATATCAAGATAATCCATATCTGGACGATCTGCGACATCGAGCTGCTTTGCGGCATTTCCTGCCTGACGCTTAACGGTTGGCTGATCCAACTGACTATAATCGGTTGTACCATCTGCCTTACGTGCACTGACGGTGTTATCGACCACTTTGGTTGGCTTTGGTTCCTCAACCACATCGCGGCGACCGAGACCGGTAGCGACCACAGTTACACGCAACTCATCAGACAGATCAGGATCAATCACGGTACCAACAACAACGGTTGCATGTTCTGAGGCAAACTCCTCAATAACACTCCCCACTTCGCTGAACTCACCCAGTGACAAATCAAAGCCCGCGGTGACATTAACCAGAATACCGCGTGCTCCCTGCAGATCGACATCCTCCAGCAGTGGACTGCCAATCGCGCGCTCTGCCGCTTCACGTGCGCGGTTTTCACCACTGGCAACACCAGTACCCATCATCGCCTGACCCATTTCAGACATCACTGTACGTACGTCGGCAAAGTCGACGTTGATCATACCCGGACGGGTAATCAGGTCGGCAATCCCCTGCACGGCACCCTGAAGCACGTTATTTGCTTCTTTAAAGGCATCCAGCAAGGAGGTATTTTTTCCCAACACAGAAAGCAGTTTCTCGTTTGGAATAGTAATCAACGAGTCAACATGCTCAGCCAGTTGCTTAAGCCCCTGGTCAGCAATCAACATGCGTTTCTTGCCTTCAAATGGGAAAGGCTTGGTAACCACTGCCACAGTGAGAATACCTAATTCTTTAGCCACCTCAGCAACAACGGGCGCACCACCAGTACCTGTACCACCACCCATACCGGCAGTAATAAATACCATATCAGCACCTTTCAGTGCTTCGGCGATACGTTCACGATCTTCCAGAGCAGCCTGACGGCCCACTTCCGGATTCGCGCCTGCACCCAATCCTTTGGTCAGACCGTTACCCAGTTGAATAATGGAGCGGGAACTCACATTACGCAGTGCCTGTGAATCGGTGTTTGCACAAATAAAGTCAACACCTTCAATGTTGCCAGCAACCATATGCTGGACAGCATTGCCACCGCCACCACCAACACCGACGACTTTAATAACAGCCGACTGTTGTAAATCATCTGCCAGTTCGAACATATCCCCTTCTCTTTGCTGAGACATAGCGTTATCTCCTTAGCGCGCTGATAATATTTAATCTTAAAAGTTGACTTTAATCCAATCTTTTATTCTGGAATAAAAGCCATCCGGATGATCTTCATTGCGGTTATTATTTGTTTTATTCCTGTGTTGTTTTGCCGCATACAACAACAAGCCCACAGACGTCGAATAAATCGGGTTATTAATCACGTCAGTCAGTCCTGATACACCGTAAGGTTTGGCCAACCGAACCGGCATATGGAAAATTTCTTCCGCCAGATCAACCACCCCTTCCATCTTCGCTGTACCACCCGTCAGGACGATGCCTGCTGCAACCATATCTTCAAACCCACTGCGGCGCAGCTCGGCCTGAATTAAGGTGAATAATTCGTCATAACGTGGTTCAACCACTTCTGCCAAAGCCTGACGGGACAGATCCCGCGGCGGACGCTCACCAACACTCGGAACCTTAATCGTTTCATCCGCTTTGGCTAACTGAGTCAGAGCACAGGCATATTTAATTTTGATTTTTTCGGCATGCTGGGTCGGCGTACGTAACGCCATGGCAATATCATTGGTTACCTGATCACCGGCAATCGGAATAACGGCCGTATGACGGATAGCACCTTCAGTAAAAATGGCAATATCCGTTGTGCCACCACCAATATCGACCAGACAAACGCCTAACTCGCGTTCATCATCAGTTAATACCGCGTAGCTGGATGCCAACTGCTCAAGAATAATGGCATCGGTTTGCAGCCCACAACGCTGAACACAACGCTCAATATTCTGCACCGCATTTACCGCACCGGTAACCAGATGTACTTTTGCTTCAAGACGCACACCCGACATGCCCACCGGTTCTTTAATACCTTCTTGGTTATCGACGACATATTCCTGCGGCAGAACATGCAGAATGCGCTGATCCTGCGGAATAGCAACAGCCTGTGCGGCATCAATAACACGATCAACATCCATTGGCGTCACTTCCCGATCACGCACAGCAACAATGCCGTGCGAATTCATGGAATGAATGTGACTGCCCGCAATACCGGCATAAACCGAATGGATAGTACAACCAGCCATTAATTCCGCTTCTTCTACAGCACGCCGGATCGACTGCACGGTAGATTCAATATTGACCACAACGCCTTTTTTAAGACCGCGACTCGGGTGCGAACCCAGACCAACCACTTCGATGTTACCGTCTGCGCCTAATTCTCCGACAATCGCCACAATTTTAGAGGTGCCAATATCCAGGCCAACCAGCATATTTTTTTGTTGTACCTGACTCATCATCCCATCTCCTGCACTGGGCGCCAGCCAATTGCGGCGCCTTTTCCATAGCGTAAATCCACACTCGCAACCGCCGTCATTGGCAGTTGCGCTATCAATAATTCCAGGCGTTGCACACGCTCTTCAAAATACTGGCGTCCAAAACGTACCTGCCAACCATTACTTAATTCCACATCCACAGCACCCACAGCCGAAACGGTCAAACGATTAATACCGACATTAAGATGAACCAGCGATTGCTGAATGCGGCGAAAGTGTCTTACGGCCGCTTCTGCATAATTGCGATCACCATTAATCCGCGCCAAATTACTGGCATCCAAATGTGCCGGAATTTCGCTTAACCGGCCATTAGCACTCAATAACTGGTCACCATTCCAGATGGCCATCGGCACATCTTCATACAACGTCAGTTCAAGCGTATTGGGCCAACGCTTACGCACCGTAACCTGCATAATCAATGGCAGCCCAGCCAGTTGTTCATACACACTCTGCAGATCCAGCGAGAAAAAACTTTCGTTTTTTACCCAAACAATTTTTCCGGCAATATCTTCCGCGTTCCAGACAGACAGGCGGCCCTTTACATCAACATTGGTAATCGGCCAGCTGTGATAACCCCAGCGCATACCGGCCAGCAGTCCTGCCAATAAACAAGGCAGCAGTAACCATTGCCAGGCAATTACCGGCATCGTGACGTTCCATTGTTTTGGCTGCTTCACGACTAAAGGTGTCGCGCCGCGCGGGGCTGCTTTTTTAGCCACGATTCCTGCCTCTGGCTTCAGTCAATAAATTAATGACCAACTGCGGGAAGGTCATACCGATGGCCGCCGCCGCCATTGGCACTAAGCTATGATCTGTCATGCCCGGACTGGTATTGGCTTCCAGCAACCAGAACTGTCCATTCTGATCCTGCATCACATCGATACGACCCCAACCCTGACCACCGATCACATCAAACGCCTTCAGTGCCAGCTGTTGTAATTCCATTTCCTTATCTGCTGGCAAACCACAGGGTAATAAGTACTGAGTGTCATTTGCCTGATATTTGGCGTCGTAGTCATAAAATGCATGGCTGGTTTTCAACTGGATTGCCGGTAACGCTTTTCCATCAACAATCGCGACGGTGAACTCGGCGCCTTGTACCCAGGATTCCGCCAATACCAAACCATCGTATTCGCAGGCAAAGTTGAAGCTGTCGCGCAACTCGTCAGCGGTGTGTACCTTGCGCATGCCAATACTGGAACCTTCGCGCGCCGGTTTAACAATTGCGTCTGTATTCAGCTCGTCAATCAAATGAGACCAGTCACTGTCTGCATTCAGCAGAAAGGCTTTAGGGGTTGGCAATCCAGCCGCCTGCCAGATTAATTTCGTGCGCCACTTATCCATTGCCAAAGCAGAGGCCATAACACCACTGCCGGTATAAGGTTTGTCCAACCACTCGAGCACGCCCTGAATGGTGCCGTCTTCACCGCCACGTCCGTGCAACGCAATAAACGCTACGTCAAAATCTGCGCCGGTTAACTGTTCAATGGCATGTGCCTGGATATCAATAGCAACAACATCTGCACCGCTTTGCTGCAAGGCAGAATAAACGGCCTGTCCGCTTTTCAGCGATACAGCACGCTCGGCCGATGTGCCTCCCATCAGCACCGCAATTTTTCCTAAAGCGGCAACGTTCATACTTTTACCTCTGCTAACCATGCCGGTAACTGCTGCGTTAATGTCACGGCCAGATTACCGATATCCCCTGCGCCCTGAGTCAACAACAAGTCACCGGGTTTTAAGACACTTTTGAGTGGAGCTTCTAATGATTCATCACGCTCAATAAAAATAGGATCAACCATACCGCGCTGACGAATGCTGCCACACAGCGACCGTCCGTCAGCACCGGCAATGGGTTTTTCTCCCGCAGGGTATACATCCATTAACAACAGCACATCGGCGCCGGATAATACGCGGGTAAAATCTTCGTACAGATCACGGGTACGGCTGTAACGGTGTGGCTGAAATACCATCACCAAACGGCGCTCAGGAAAGCCGTTACGGATCGCATCCAGCGTAACTTCGAGCTCGCGCGGGTGATGACCGTAGTCATCAACCAGCATCACATCGCCATCACCCAGTGGAAATTCACCACATACAGTAAAGCGTCGGCCAACACCGGCAAATTTTTCTAATGAAGCCACGATGGCAGCATCTGCCACACCTTCATCATCCGCCACAGCAATAGCCGCCATTGCATTTAATACATTATGTTTACCGGGCATACGCAGGCTGATCTTTAACGGTGAACGGCCAGACGGACGCTGCACCGTAAAATGGGTAAACAAACCATCCTGATGCAAATCGGTTGCACGATAATCAGCGTCTTCAGCAAAACCATAGGTCACGGTCTGACGGCTGATGCGCGGTAATAATTCACGCACCACATCGTCATCAATACAGACCACAGCCAGACCATAAAAAGGCAGGTTATGTAAAAACTCGATAAAGGTATTTTTCAGCTGTTCGAAATCACCGCCATAAGTTGC
The DNA here is from genome assembly GCA_002733205.1 of Thalassobium sp. Lineage (GTDB taxonomy): Bacteria > Pseudomonadota > Gammaproteobacteria > Pseudomonadales > Oceanobacteraceae > Venatoribacter > Venatoribacter pacificus. Next base: position 120,475 of record NVUW01000001.1, read on the forward strand.
CATATGATCGGCGTCGATATTGGTGACAATAGACACCATCGGCTGCAAATGCAGGAAAGAGGCATCACTCTCATCAGCTTCAGCGACTAAATAACGGCTGGCTCCCAGACGGGCATTGGTACCGGCGCTGTTTAATTTTCCGCCAATAACAAAGGTCGGATCCAGACCGGCTTCTGCCAGTACAGACGTTACCATACTGGTGGTCGTGGTTTTACCATGAGTTCCGGCCACGGCAATACCATGACGGAAGCGCATTAATTCGGCCAACATTTCAGCGCGGCGAACCACCGGAATACGGGCCTCCAGTGCGGCGCGGATTTCCGGATTTTCGTGATCAATCGCGGTTGATACCACCAGCACATCTGCATGTTCAACATTGCTTTCCTGGTGACCAATAAAAATAGTGGCCCCCAGAGCCTGCAGTCGTTCGGTCACGGCGGACTGACGTAAATCCGAGCCGGAAATCTGATAGCCCTGATTCAACAATACTTCGGCAATGCCACACATACCGGCACCACCAATGCCGACAAAATGCATGCAGCGGATGCGGCGCATTTCCGGTATCAGATGATTCAACGGTGTATTGGTTTTATCAGTCACGGGCAAACCTCTTAATCTGTTCGACAACCTGAGCGGTTGCATTGGTGATGGCCTGGCTGCGCGACTTGTCAGCCATCTCCAGTAATAATGTTTTATGTTGCGAAAAGTATTGCCACTGCGCGGCCAGCCACTCCGCGGTTAATTCATGCTGTTGGCAAATTAACGCGGCACCGGCATTCACCATATAGCCAGCATTCGCGGTCTGGTGATCATCGACCGCAAAAGGAAAAGGAACAAAAATAGCGGCGCAGCCGGCAGCCGCAACTTCCGATACGGTTAATGCACCAGCCCGGCAAATCAGTAAATCAGCATCGCCGTAAGCAGCAGCCATATCATCAATAAAAGCGTTCACTTCAGCCTGAACACCGGCCTGCTGATAAGCCGCCTGCATTTCTGCCAGATTATTCTTACCCACCTGATGACGTAATTGCGGGCGCACGCCCTGAGGCAACAATTGCATGGCCGCAAGCACGGTACGGTTAAGAGCGACTGCTCCCATGCTACCGCCGATAACCAGTACTTTTAAGGGGCCAGCAGTGTTAATACGTGTCACCGGTGCTGGCAAATTCAACACACTTTCACGCACCGGATTACCGGTCGTCAATGCTCCGGGTAACGCCCCCGGAAATGCCTGCATCACACATTGACTGATACGGCTTAATAAACGATTAGTCATACCGGCAAAGGCATTTTGTTCATGAATTAACAATGGCACGCCGCTTAACCGCGCGGCGACACCACCCGGGCCAGTGGCATAACCACCAAAGCCCAACGCGGCGACGGGTTTTACCTGTTTAACAATATTCCGCGCCTGCCAGATGGCCTTAATAATACGGAAAGGAGCCGCCAGCAATCCCAGCTTTCCTTTGCCACGCAGGCCGCCGATATTAATGCAATGCAGTGGATAACCGTTGGCAGGCACCAGATCTTTTTCGATACCGGATGCCGTTCCCAGCCAATGAATGGTGAAGCCTTCCTGCTGTAATTGCTCAGCAACCGCTAACGCCGGAAATACATGGCCTCCGGTTCCGCCCGCCATCAATAACACATTGCGTGAAGATGCCCGACTCATACAGCACCTCCATTATTATCTGCGACATCGGTATCCGCATCAGATGCCTGTTCGCTTTCATGGGCAATACGCATAACGATGCCAACCATCACACAACACACCAACAAACTGCTGCCGCCATAACTGAAGAATGGCAAAGTCAGGCCTTTGGTCGGCAATAAACCAATATTAACGCCTAAATTAATCACGGCCTGCAGACCTAATAACGAAGCGATACCAATCGCCACATAAGCGCCATATAACTGCCCTTTAAGTTGCGCATTCCACGAAACCCGCCAGATTTGTGCAATAACAACCGCCAATAACGTCAGTGCGGCAATACCACCTATCAGACCGGTTTCTTCCGCCCAGATAGCAAAAACGAAATCGGTATGGGCTTCCGGCAGATAAAACAGTTTCTGTACACTTTCGCCCAGACCAACACCGAACCAATCACCACGGCCGAAGGCAATCAGTGATTGAGTTAACTGATAGCCGGTTCCATACACATGCTCCGGCGCCCAGGGATCGAGATAAGCCATCAAACGCTCAACCCGGTAGCTCTCAGAAGTCAGCACCACCACGCTGATAATCAGAGTGGCAATTAACAACAGGAAAAATTGGCCGGCTTTTACGCCCCCCAAAAACAACTGAATCAGTACGGCTCCCATTAACACCACAACGGCACCAAAATCGGGCTCCAGTAACAGCAGGAAAACCATCCCCGCCAGAATACCCAGCGGCTTCAGGAAGCCGGACCATTGCTGCTTCACTTCATCCTGGCGACGCACCAGATAACCAGCGACATAAAATACAGCGGCAAGTTTTGCCAACTCGGAAGCCTGAATTTTAATAATGCCCAAATTCAACCAGCGCTGACTGCCGTTCACTTCATGGCCAATACCGGGCACAAATACCAATACCAGACCGGCGATCGCCAGCAGCAGAAAAACCACATCAACCTTACTCCACCACATAAGGGGAATCTGACTGATGGCATACACAACAACGATACCCAGCAGCAGGTATACCGCATGACGAACGGCAAAATACGCAGCATTGCCGGTATAAAACTCGGCAATACCGGTGGATGCCGAAGCAACCATCAACCAACCGAGGCACATTAATGCCAGCCATGGGTAAAACATACGTTGCTGGCTTTGCCACAGGAAGCGATCAATATTCACAGCGTCGCCTCCTTACTCATCGCCGTCGCAACCAATGCGCTGAAATATTCTCCGCGCGCCACATAATGTTTAAACTGATCGAAGCTGGCACAGGCCGGAGACAGCAAAATAACGTCACCGGCAGCTGCTACAGAGCAGGCACGGGCAAAAGCGTCATTCAGAGTTACATGCTGTGATACCGGACAAACGCCAGCAACAGCAGTGGCTATCACTGTGGCATCGGCACCAAAGGTCAGAACTTCTGCCGCAAATTGTTCGCAGGCAGAAGCCAGTGGACTGAAATCCTGCCCTTTTCCTTCACCGCCAGCCAGCAGCCAGATTTTTCCGTTAATTTCCGGCCCCAGACCATAAAGTGCAGCCAGGGTAGAACCGACGTTAGTTCCTTTAGAATCGTTGTAAAAATCAACACCGGCTTTATTACCCAACCATTGGCAACGATGATCCAGACCGGTAAAGGCACGCAATGCCGGTAATACCGTTTTTATGTCTACGCCCACTAATTGAATCAGCGCCAACGCCGCCATCACATTTGCCAGATTATGCTGGCCTTTAATTTTCAGCTCGCTGGCAGCGATGATTTTTTCAGTGCCAAACGTGATCCAGCTTTCGCCATCGATTCTCTCAAGGCCAAACTGGCCGATATCCGCTTTATTCAGACCAAAACTCAGACGCGGCATTTTATCGGAGACCAGCGGCTGGCTCAGCGCATCGTCACGATTTACCACAACGCCACGGCACTGCTGAAAAATACGGTGTTTGGCCTGATGGTAATCCGCCATGCCCTGATAACGGTCCATATGGTCTTCGCTCATATTGAGCACAACCGCTGCTGAAGCCGCCAGGTTTTCAGTCGTTTCCAATTGGAAGCTGGACAGTTCCAAGACATAAATATCGGTTTCAGTACCATCCACAAGAAGGTCCAGTGCCGGTACACCAATATTGCCACCAACAGCGCACCGTTTACCGGACGCGGTCAGTAATTCTCCAACCAAGGTAGTTACGGTGCTTTTTCCGTTAGAGCCCGTAATAGCAATCAACGGTTTATCACAAACATCCGCAAACAGCTGGATATCACCGGCAATACGGGCACCGGCCTGACGGGCTGCAGCAATCGCCGGGTGAGATATAGCAATACCCGGGCTGACGACTAATTCATCGTACTGACTGAGAATATCTGCCTGTAATTCACCACTGTAGATTTCTGCTTGCGGAAATTCTGCGCGCACAGCATCCAGGCCGGGAGGCGTATCGCGGCTGTCACACAAATCAAACGCCCAGCCGCGATGCTGACAATAACGGGCAGCAGAGAGCCCGGTCATGCCAAGACCGACGATCAGTCGTTTGTAATCTGTGGAAATCAACTGCGACATAAATTCAGATTCCTCAGCGAATCTTCAGCGTGGCTAAACCGATCAGCACCAGAATAATGGTGATGATCCAGAAACGAACAATAACCCGCGGCTCCGGCCAGCCTTTTAATTCATAGTGATGATGCAGCGGAGCCATACGGAAAATACGCTTGCCGGTCATTTTAAAAGAGGCAACCTGCAGGATCACAGAAACCGTTTCTGCCACAAAGATGCCGCCCATAATAAAGAGCACGATTTCCTGACGAACAATCACCGCAACCACACCTAATGCCGCACCCAGAGCCAGCGAACCAACATCGCCCATAAAAACCTGAGCCGGATAGGTGTTGAACCACAGAAAGCCAATACCGGCGCCGACAATAGCGGCACAAAAAACCACCAACTCACCGGCACCGGCGATATAAGGAATGTGCAGGTAGTTGGCAAAATTGACGTTACCGGCGAGGTACGCACAGATACCTAAAGCACCACCGACCATAACCGTCGGCATAATGGCCAGACCATCAAGACCGTCAGTCAGGTTTACCGCATTACTTGAACCTACGATGACGAAGTACGTCAGCAGAATAAACAGCAGGCCCAGCTGCGGCATAACATCTTTCAGAAACGGAACAACCAGCTGCGTTTCCTGTGGGCTCTGCGCGCTGTAAAAAAGATAAGCGGCGGCGATTAAGGCAAACACAGACTGCCAGAAATACTTCCAGCGTCCGGGCAAACCGCGGGAATTTTTCTCCACCACTTTGCGGTAATCATCCACCCAACCAATGGCACCAAATACCAGAGTTACAAGCAGTACAACCCAGACAAAGCGGTTCTCCAGATTTCCCCAGAGCAACGTGCTGACCGCAATGGACAGCAAAATTAATACGCCGCCCATGGTCGGCGTACCGGCTTTACTTAAATGCGATTTAGGACCCAATTCACGGATTGCCTGACCAATCTGGTATTCACGCAATTTGCGGATTACCAGAGGCCCAAGGAGCAATGACACCATCAAAGCAGTAATGACTGCCAGAATCGCGCGCAACGTTAAATAATTAACCACCCCAAATCCGGAGTAATACTGCGCTAACCAGTCTCCCAGCCATAGCAACATGATCAGTCTTCCTCTGTGTTCATTTGCAACGCCTGGACCACCTGATCCATACCGGCACTGCGCGACCCTTTCACCAGAATGACATCCTGATTACCGGTCTGTTGTTGTAAATACCGCACCAATTCTTGTTTGGTTGCGAACCAGTGCGCTCCGGCACCAAAAGCTTCCGTTGTTTTGCGGCTGCGTTCGCCCGTCGCCAATAAATGTTGTATTCCCTGGTCATGGGCATAACGGCCAATATCCGCATGAGCTTCTAACTCATTCTCGCCCAGCTCTGCCATGTCTCCTAAAACCAGCCAGCTGCGCGGCGCGTGTTTTAACACATTAATGGCCGCTTTTACTGAGGCGGGGTTGGCGTTATAAGCGTCATTCAAAATCCGCTGACCGGATTGTCCGTCCAGCCAGTGCAAGCGACCAGATACCGTTGTCGCCTGTTGTAATCCCTGAATAATCTCGGCGGCACTCAAGCCCAGTGCATAAGCGGCGGCCGTCACTGCCAGCGCATTACGGACATTATGCTCACCCAGTAACGGCAGGCGCACGGTATAGGCTTCACCATCCAGATGCAGGACAAAATGACTGCCTTCCAGATCGCACTGTAATGAACTGGCACGCACATCCGCGGCAGCAGAAAAGCCAAAACTGAGTTGTTTAACCGCCGCCGAACGTTCTGCCCATACGCCATAAAAATCATCGTCGGCATTTAATACCGCATAACCACCAGGCTGAATAAAGTCGAGTAACTCACCTTTGGTTTGCACAACACCATTCAGACTGCCAAATCCTTCAAGATGGGCCTCAGCCGCATTGGTAATAATGCCAACCTGAGGTTTCACCCATTGTGCGGTGTAAGCAATTTCTCCGGCACCACTGGCACCCAGTTCAATCACCGCGGCTTCATGCTCCGGTGCCAGAGCCAGCAACGTCAGCGGAGCACCAACATGATTGTTCAGGTTGCCCTGGGTCATCCAGGTACAGTAACGCTGCGCCAGCACACTGCTCATTAATTGTTTCACGCTGGTTTTGCCGGCACTGCCGGTTACCGCAACGACAGGCCCATGAAACTGACTGCGGTTCCAACCGGCAATCTGCCCAAGCGCAATCAGACAATCCGTTACCCGGATCAAAGGTAAACGAGCAGCCAGACCGGCATCGACATCCTGATCAATCAGTGCCGCAACAGCGCCCTGTTCAGCCGCCTGAGTAATAAAATGATGACCATTAAAACGCTCACCGCTTAATGGCACATACAAATCACCAGCACTGATTTTACGACTGTCGGTACTGACGCCACGGATCACGACATCAGGCACATTGTCTGCACCCTGCGTTTCAATTGTTAACTGAAGCTGCCCATGGACAATATTCAGCAGCTGCAACAGCGACACATTACTCAGCATGTTCATCTCCGCTCAGTAATTGTCCGGCTTTGCGGTATCCAAGCTGCGACAGTACAGCAGCATCGCTGTAAGGTAATTTCACACCCTGAACTTCCTGATAATTTTCATGGCCTTTTCCGGCAATCACAACAATGCCATCGGCAGCCGTCATATCCAGCGCCTGAGCAATGGCACGGCTACGATCATGTTCACAATAAAAGTCGCTGGTATTTTCAGTATTAAGTGCATCGGCAAAAATTTGCTGAGGATCTTCACTGCGCGGATTATCGTCCGTCAGCCAGACGATATCGGCATGCGCCGCTGCGACTTGAGCCATCAACGGCCGCTTACTGCGATCACGATCGCCACCGCAACCAAATACAGCGGTAATTTTTTTATTCCAGGGCTTAAGTGCCTGCAAGACATTCAGCAAAGCATCCGGTGTATGGGCGAAATCAACCACCGCTAATGGCGCATTATCTTTAACATAAAGCTCCATGCGCCCCGCCACTGGTTCGAGTTTCTGCGCTGCCTGTAACAGCTGTACAAAATCAAAGCCCTGCAGCGCCAGCGCAGCAATCGCAGCTGTCGCATTCGCCAGATTAAATTCACCGATTAATGGCAGCACCAGCAGACCGCTTCCCCATGGAGTATCCAGCCATGCCTGCATACCACGCGCCTGCATTTTCACTGCGGAGTAACGCACGCTGGCCTGTTCGCTGGCACCATAAGTCATCACGTCGGTATTAATGGCGGCATCGGCCGCCAGGCGACGGCCGTAATCGTCATCAATATTAATTAATGCTGCCTGAATATCATGACCGACAAACAACTGGCGTTTAGCGGCAAAGTAATCTGCCATGCTGCCGTGATAGTCGAGGTGATCCTGGGTGAGGTTGGTCAGTACCGCGACACAGAAGTTCAATCCGGCAACACGCTGCTGAGTCAGTCCATGAGAAGACACTTCCAATGCCGCGATATTAACGCCACGCTCCTGCATACTCTGCAAATTACGCAAAATAACCGACAAATCGGCCGTGGTGTTGCGACTGGTCTGTAAATCAGGCCATACCCCATTACCTAAGGTGCCCAATACTCCACAAGGAACAGCACAAAATCCGGCCAGCTGTGCCATATATTGCGTCACAGAACTTTTGCCATTGGTGCCGGTAACCGCCACCAGTTTCATATCGGCGACGGACGCATAACGACGATGCAACCAAACCGTTAAGCAGGCCGCGATATCGCTGCTGAAAAATACCGGTACTGCTGGAAAATGCGGGCTTTGCTCACAGCGGAACCCGAGCTCACCTTCAGCCAGCACAGCAACCGCGCCCTGTTCAATTGCGGCGGCTATGTGTTCTTCGCCATGACTTTTTAAACCGCGACGGGCAATAAAAACATCACCTGGCTGCACATCACGGCTGTCGACCGCGATCTGTGCAAATTCACGATCCCACTCAGGTGGAATAAACAGCTCAGGCATGACCATCTGGCTTAATTTCATGCCGGACCTCCTGCCATCTGCAAGGTTGGTAAACTGCCATCATCCGGCGCAACCTGACGTAAACGCAGGGCTTGCTGCATAATGCGTGAGAACACCGGTGCAGCCACTTCACCACCGTAATATTCTTTGCCCTGTGGCGAATCAATCACCACAACCAACACCAGATCCGGAGAAGAAATCGGCGCGATACCGGAAAATACAGCAGTGTATTCAGAATCTTCATACCCCTGCTGACCAACCTTGTGTGCTGTACCGGTTTTACCACCCACACGATAACCGGCAACGCGGGCACGACTGCCGGTTCCCTGTTTCGAGGTTACCGTTTCCAGCATATCCAGAACCTGACGCGCAACTTTCTCCGGCATGACCCGCTGGCACTTCGTCTGCGGCTGATTATTCATTAATAAACGCACCGGATTGCGACAGCCGCCCTGGGTAAAACTGGTATAAGCATGCGCCAGTTGCAGAGGCGATACCGACAAACCATAACCATAAGAAACCGTTGCCAGACGCAGGGCATCCATCTGCTCCGGATAAGGCAGGCTGCCTACCGCTTCCCCCGGAAAACCGAGCACCGTCGCCTGACCAATACCGGCTTTACTGAAAAAATCCCAGATATTTTCTGCACCCAACTGATGAGCCAGGAAGGTGACGCCGACATTGCTGGATTTGGTAATCACACCGGTAATATCCAGCACGCCATAATTGCGATGATCGCGGATGGTTTTATTTTTTACCCGGACAAAGCCCGGCGCTGTATTGATTTCGCTGCTGGGAAAATAACGACCAGAACTTAACGCTGCCGCGACCGTAAAGGGTTTGATGGTTGAACCTGGTTCAATCAGATCAGCGATAGCGCGGTTACGCATATTTTCGGCACGTAAACTGGCGCGGTTATTCGGGTTATAAGAGGGCTGATTCACTAACGCCAGCACATCGCCGCTGCGTGCATCCACCAACACAGCGCTACCGGATTTGGCATGATGCTGAGAAACTGCGGCTTTTAATTCGCGATAGGCCAGATATTGCAAGCGCAGATCCAGCGTCAAAGCCAGATCACCACCGGGCTGAGGCACGGCATTCACTTTTAATTGCTTGATGACATTACCGTACAAATCTTTGACTACCTGACGCGATCCTTCGCTGCCTTGCAGAAAATCGTCAAAAGCTAATTCCAGGCCTTCCTGACCTTTGCCATCAATATCAACAATACCTACGGTGTGCGCTGTAATTTCGGCGGCCGGATAAAAACGGCGGAAATCATCATCACCATAAATACCGGCAATACGGCGCTTTAATACCTGCTGCGCCAATTCCGGCTGAACCTGACGTTTGAGATATAAAAAAGAGCGACCTTGAGTGGCCGCCCGTTCTACTTTGCGCGTCAGCTCTTTGCGGCTCAGGCCGAGATCAGCGGCCACCGCAGGGAGTTGTTGCACATTCACCTGTTGCGGATTAAGCCACAGCGTAACCACCGGCGTACTGACCGCCAGCGGTTTGCCATAGCGGTCGGTAATCATGCCGCGCATGGCCGGCTGCACTTCTTCGCGCACAGTACGTTTTTCACCCTGCTCAAACAGGAAAGGCTGATCAACGGTATGCAGCATCACCAGACGAACCAGAACCGCACCCAGCAGACAGCCAAACACCGCCAGCACCAGCGTAAAACGCCAGCGGGTGATGCCGCTTAATGTAGTCTGTTGGTTCGGTTGCGCATTCATTGTGAAAGCACCTGCACCTTGCCTGGCTCTGTCATATTTAATTGTTTACGCGCCTGCTGATCGACCCGGCCGTGCGCGGTTAATGTACTTTTTTCCAACAACAAACGCGTATGTTCCTGCAGCAATTGCACCCGCAGCGCGTCTTCCTGCTGCCACTCCTGCAGCAACGTCCGGTGCCCATGAACAACACCAACCTGCGCCAACGCTGAGATCAACACCACAGCCCACAGCAACGCCGCTCCTGCTTTCACGCCAGCCGCTCGGCTACCCGCAACACCGCACTGCGGGCACGGGCATTTATACGCACTTCGTCATTGCCCGGCATGATCGCTTTACCCATTTTTTTCATGGTGCGACCCAGCATGCTTTCCGGCACCGGAATACCTGGTGGTAATTCGCGGCCTTTTTCCTGAGCGCGGATAAAACGCTTCACCATACGGTCTTCCAGCGAGTGGAAGCTGATAACGGCCAGACGACCATGCGGTAATAACAGATCCACACTTTCGGCCAGCACTTTTTCCAGATCACCCAGCTCGTTATTCACCGCAATGCGGATAGCCTGAAAGGCACGGGTTGCCGGATGCTTATGTTTTTCCCAGGCGGGATTGGCTTCTTTAATTAACTCTGCCAGCTCGCGGGTGCGGGTAATTGGCGCGTCTGCACGGGCGTTAATGATGGCGCGCGCCATACGCTTGGCAAAACGCTCCTCACCGTATTCTTTTAATACACGGGCGATTTCTTCTTCGGAAGTCTGCGCACACCACTCCGCGGCACTCAGGCCAGCATCCGGGTTCATGCGCATATCCAGCGGACCGTCTTTCATAAAACTGAAGCCGCGCTCAGCATCATCAAGCTGTGGCGAAGACACACCCAGATCCAGCAAAATGCCGTTAACCTGATCAATGCCCAGCGCCTTCAGTTCCGCTTTCATATCAGCGAAGCTGGCCTGCACAATCTGAAAACGGCTGTCTTCCTGCTCTAATTCTTTACCGGTGTTAATCGCCAGCGGATCTTTATCGAAACCAATCAGACGTCCTTCCGGCGCCAGCTTGCTGAGCAGCAAACGACTGTGGCCACCACGACCAAAAGTACCGTCTACATAAATACCCGCCGGGTCATTCAGGCAGCCGTCGACCGTCTCCTGCAGCAGTACGGTGGTGTGAGCAAAATCACTCAAATTCATAGCGACAGACTCTGTAGTTCTTCGGGTAATTGTTCGGGTTGACTGACCATATCAAGGTATTCATCACGGCGGTTTTCCCACTGCGACTTGCTCCACAGCTCCAGCTTTTTGCCTTGCCCCATCAGCACGCTTTCTTTTTCCAGCGACGCATATTCACGCAGCGGCTGCGGCAGCAGGATACGGCCGGCGCTGTCCAGCTCCAGATCGGTAGCATGACCAATTAATAAGCGCTGAATGCGGCGGGCAACCGGGTTAAAGCTGGGCAGGGCCTCGATTTTGGCCTGAATCAGTTCCCATTCGTTTACGGGGTAAATCAGGAGGCAGCGTTCTTCAGTATCAATGGTGGCCACCAAACGGGCGCCACAGAGCTCGGCCAGCGTTTCCCGATATTTGGTCGGGATCGCCAGACGCCCTTTAGCATCCAGATTGATCGTGTGTAGCCCCCGAAACATGCGCCCTTCCTGTTGGTTTGGGTGTGAATGACTCGCTGAAGTAGGTGATCACTAACTTCAGTAAAATCCCACTATTACCCACTATTTTCCACTTTACGACACTATAGGAAGGCAAATAGCCTTTTGCAAGCCACATCGGGGTGTGGATATCTGCATTTTTGCTTTGTGTCACAAGGACTTAGAAAGGCTTCACAGCAATGTGGGGAAATGTGGAGGGCAAATATTAAACAACACTGTGAGCCTGCATCACGAAGTTAAAGTAACTTCTGAGGTTAGTGCTCACTTACAATGCGATTTATATAATTTAGCTATAAGAAGTGATCACTAACTAATCATTCTGTGCAGCACATATACCAGCGCGCTCATGATGGCCAAATCCGCTGCCGTAAACCAGTCCTTCCGGCTCAGAATTCTGCGGCCAGCAGACAAAAAAATCTTCAGCCGGAACAGCCAAGGCGGTAACATCGCCCTCCTTTACATCACCGCGCAAGCACCGTCACAAGGACTCCTGCATGCCAAAAGCAAACGAACTGAAAAAAGGCGGCGTCGTCGAATTCAAGAATCAGACCTGTCTGATCAAAAATATCGAAGTGCAGAACCCCCACTCCCGTGGCGGTGCCACGCTGTACAAAATCCGTTTTCAAACGGTGCCCGGCCGCCAGAAGCTGGAAGAAAGCTTTAAGGGTGACGAGCAGCTGCAGGCCATTGAACTGCTGCGCCGCCAGATCGTGTTTTCCTACCGTGAAGAAGATACCTACTACTTTATGGACGAAGAGAGCTTCGACCAGTACCCGATTGATGCCGACACACTGGATACCGATGCGCTCTACATCAGCGAATCACTGAAAGGCACCATGGGGCTGTTAGTCGATGGTCAGCTGATCGCTATCGAACTGCCATCCTCCGTTGAAATGACCGTAACCGAAACCAGCCCGGGCATTAAAGGCGGCAGCGCCAGTGCGCGCACCAAACCGGCACGCTTTGCCACCGGTCTGGTGATTCAGGTACCGGAATATCTGGAACAGGGCGAAACCGTGAAGATCAACACCGCCGAGAACCGCTTTATCTCCCGCGCCTGATCAACACGCCATTCCTGAGGCTGGCGCAGTGTATAGTTGCGTCAGCCCATCTTGGCGAAGTGCGGTGGCTGTGACAGACTTCGCGTCGTCCCATCACCGCCAGTCATCAGACCTCAATCCAGACCATGAATATTCAGCAATTACAGGCCGCCTCACAAGCCGTCCGTGACAACAAAGCGTTCGAGCTGTTTGTTGTTGCCATCATTATTTTCTCTGCCCTTCTGATCGGTGCCAAAACGTACAGTATTCCTGATCCGTTCATGCTTGTGCTGAACTGGCTGGATACCGGCATCACCGTTATTTTTCTTGTTGAAATCGTCATTCGTTTTCTTGCCGCCCCCGACAAAAAACGCTTTTTCCATAATGGCTGGAACCTGTTCGACACCCTGGTGGTGGTAATCAGCCTGATTCCGGTCGATCACAGCGACATGGCCCTGATTGGCCGTCTGGTGCGCATTTTCCGCGTACTGCGGATGGTTTCCATCATTCCGGAACTGCGCATGTTGCTGAATTCCCTGTTGCGCGCCCTGCCGCAGCTCGGATATGTACTGCTGCTGATGTTTATTATTTATTACATCTACGCCGCCATCGGCACCACCTTCTTTGAACCCATCAACGATGTACTATGGGGCGACATTTCTATTTCCATGCTGACGCTGTTCCGGGTGATGACGTTCGAAGACTGGACCGATGTCATGTACGAAACCATGGCGGTTTACCCACTGTCGTGGATTTTCTACCTGAGCTTTATTTTCCTCACCACCTTCGCCTTTCTTAATATGGTCATCGGTATTGTGGTAAACGTACTGGAAGATGAGCATGCGCAGGAAAAAGCCGATCAGGATGCTGCCGATGGCAAAGCCACCCTCGACGATCTGGCGGCAGAAATCCGCGAACTGAAAGCGCTGCTGCAACAGCAACAACCACCCAAATCCTGACGGAGATTTTATGAGACGCTACCTGCTGCAACCCCTGATCAAAGGCTCAATGGTGGTGCTGCCTTTATTGGTCACAGTCTGGCTGCTGTGGTCGGCGCTGATGTGGCTGAATGGTCTGGGCCTGAGCCTGCTGGCCAGCCTGCATATTCCCAGCATTTTCCCCGGTATGGGTCTGCTGTTGATGCTGCTGGCGCTGCTGTCCGTCGGCTTATTATTTCAGTTCAACCCGGTCAGCTGGCTTTACCAGTACGTGGAAGATGCCCTGCTGCGTTTTCCGCTGATCAAAACACTGTACGGTGCAGTGAAAGATTTTGCGGCCATGTTTGATCAGGAAAAACAGCACAATCAGCAAGTGGTACTGGTCAGCATGCCCGGCGATGCACAACTGCTGGGCTTTATTACCGCCGGTAAAATTCCACCCGCGGTTCAGAAGGCCGGCGATCAGGAAGAACTGGTCGCGGTGTATCTGCCCATGAGCTACATGGTTGGCGGTTACACCTTGTTTGTACCGCGTTCGCGTCTGACGATGCTCGACTGGTCGTTTGAAGATGCCATGCGCTTTGCCCTGACCGCCGGCGTATCGCAAAGCCAGGCCCGTAAAAAAGAGCCGGGGGCAGAGTCGAGAAACTAATTCACGATGTCACAAACCTGGCGTGTCAGCGCCAGAAATGCCCCCAGCGCCAGCAATAAAAAGGCGCAGGCCAGCAGAATCGCCACCGGATAATAGAGGTTACCGGCCAGATCCAACTGGCTGTATTTAATAATCATAATCAGCGCTTCCAGTACCAGAGCAATGCACACGGTACCCACAAAGCGGGTAATAGTGCGGCGGATATTCTGGAAAATATTTTCCCCGGCTTCTTCTGCCGCGTATTCCTTACCAACCCCCAACCCCAGCTCATACATTGCCAGCGCGATCACCAGCGTATTAATGGCTTTAATCACCAGTGTGACCATATCGCCGTCGCTGCTGAACAAACCATTAAAGAAGGTAGAGAAAGACAGTCCCACCAGCAGCAAAGCCAGCAGATGAAAAACCCCGGAGAATAATAACGCTACGCCGGTTTTGTATTGATGAAGCAGAGAGTCTGCCGTGTGTTTTTGTTCGCCGGTCAAAGATGGCTGCATCGGTCGGTCCCGTGACATCGTCATAAACATGTCTGTCTGGGACTGCCTCAGGCGCGGACGGTTCCTTATTGATTCGGGGGAGACTTCTCTCAGACTGAATTCATGCGCACCACAAGCTGCCTGATGGCCGGGCGGATAGTGTCTGCATTGGCCGCCGGGCCCGCCGCGCTGAATAACCGGCACAGCAAAAAACGGCAGGCTGTGTGATAGTGTGCAAAAATATAACTATTACCGCGTTACGGGTCAGGCAAACACAGCATGGAAGATTCTATCAACACATCCTCCAATTCATCCTCCCCAGCGTCCGGATCAACGTCGGAGCCAGCGCTGTCAACGGCGCAGATCCAGCGTTTTATTCCGTTTGACGAACTGTCTGCCCATGCAGTCAGCGAGCTGCTGCCGCATTTCCGCGCCTATTCGCTGGGTGATAAAAAGATTCTGTTCAAACGCGGTGAAGAAGACGATGAGTGCCATTTTCTGCTTGAAGGCACCGTGGATCTGGCCGATGACCAGTTCCGTATTACTCAAATTAAAGGGGACGATGACGAAAACTTCCTCGCCCTGGATGCCAGCCATCCGATTCACCGTCACGCCGCCGTCAGTCAATCGCCCTGCCAGCTGTTCGCCATTAAGCGCCAGTATCTGGAGCTGATCACCACCTGGTCTGAATTGCGCCAGGCCTACGGACTGGAAGAAGAAAACGAACACGACTGGCTCGAAAGTCTGCTCACCTCAGAGCTGTTCAACCGTGTGCCGCCGGCCAATATCCAGAAACTGCTGACACGCTTTAACGAACGCAGCGTGACTCTGGGCGAAGCCATTATTAATGAAGGCGAAGAAGGCCACGAATGCTATGTCATCAAAACCGGCAAGGCCATCGTCAGCCGTAAGCTGAGCAACAAACAGGAAACTCTGGCCGCACTCGGCAGCGGTGATCTGTTTGGAGAAGATGCCCTGGTCAGCAACCTGCCCCGCAATGCCAGCATCACCATGAGCAGTAACGGCGTGCTGATGGTGCTGACCAAAGAAGATTTCGACACACTGCTGAAAAAGCCGGTGATTGAATACGTCAGCGAAAGCGAGCTGAACGCCCTGATCGACGAAGGGGATACCGGCACCGTGTTACTGGATGTGCGCCTGCCGCAGGAAGTCGCCGCCAGCCCGGTGCACCGCGCCACCACCATTCCACTGGCTCAGTTGCGTAACCGCCTGCATGAGTTATCCAAAGCCTTTGTCTATGTTATCGCCGGTGAAGGCCGGGCAGAAGCCGCCGCCTACATTCTGACAGAGGCCGGTTACCAGGCGCGGGTACTTAACCGTAGTGAATAACCGCAGCGATTAACCTGCGCACCTCAGCGTCAGATCAGACGCTCTTCAGGGCCGGGTCACCGGCGCAATCATCTCTTCATAAGCCCGCATATAACGCGGCAGCGTATTGCGGTCGAGCCACACCGCCATGCGCTGGCGGTTCGTCTCTGTCGGCTTTTGCTCATTCACCCAACGGTTAACCGCCGCAACCACCTGCGCTCCCCAAGGCGTTTTCGGACAGGCCATGTACCCTTTGGCAAATTGTGGCAGCTCCTTAATCGACAACGCCACCAACTCATGCTGCTCCGGAGCACGGATCGTGTTCACCATATAGCGGTTAATCCAGGGGTATTCGATCATGTAATCAATACGTCCGGACTGCAGCATGCGGTAAAGACTCAGCGGACCATGCAAACTCGACAGAACACTGGCGCGCTGATAAACAGCCCCTTCTTTCAGCAGCTCATCAATGAATACATAGTAGGAACGGTCAGCGACCAGGCCCAGACGCATATCCGTGCGGGCCAGCATATCCTGCGCGGCAACAGACTGCTCTGGGGCAAACATCGTGCGGTAATCTTCCAGCCGCACCATAAACGCCAATGATGGAAACAACGCCGGTGACTCGCTGAACAGGGTGTACTCGGCCCGCTCCGGGGTATACAACGCCGCCGGATGGCAGACATTGTCGCCGCTGCGGATCAGTTGCCAGGCGCGGGCCGGGGTCATCTCTTCACGCACATGACGGTATTGCGGTGTCGCCGCCATGACCAGATGCAGGTAACTATCAACAATGCCCTTACCAGCCATGGGCCCTTCACGAATATGCAACGGCGGGTATGGCATCACAGCCCAACGCAACACCGGCCGGGTATCGGCGTCCGGCGGAGTTTCCTGCGCCACCGGCGACCCCATCATCACCAGCAAGCCAATTGTGCACAGCCAACGCATACAGGCTCCATGATTCTTGCGTAATCAGAACTTAAGCGTAGACCAGCAGTGCTTCCAGGGCGGGGGGATCACACTAACGCCGGGAACATTGATCAACATTGCGCAGCAACGGCCCAAAGGCTGATTGTTCTTCATAGTGACCACGGATGGCGGGCATCAAAGCGCAGCAGGAGCAAAACTTAACGCGCTTCAGCGCGGCCCGAAGGGTGTCCGCCAAGGATGGCGGGCATAAAAGCGCAGCAGGAGCAAAGCTTAACGCGCTTCAGCGCGGCCCGAAGGGTGCCCGCCAAGGATGGCGGGCATAAAAAAACCCGCACAAGGCGGGTTCTTAAAGCGCGGTAAACTTACAGTTTGCCCGCTTCTTCGGCCAGGTACTTGGCAACGCCTTCCGGAGAAGCATTCATACCTTTGTCGCCTTTGTTCCAGCCAGCCGGGCAAACTTCGCCGTGAGCTTCGTGGAATTGCAGAGCTTCAACCAGACGTACCAGCTCATCAATGTTACGGCCCAGTGGCAGGTCGTTGATGTTGGCCGCACGTACCAGGCCCTCTTTATCGATCAGGAAAGCGCCACGCAGTGCAACGCCACCGGCAGTTTCTACGTCGTAGGCTTTACAGATACCGTGGTCAACGTCAGCTGCCATGGTGTACTTAACTTCACCGATACCGCCTTTGGCGACCGGTGTGTTACGCCATGCGTTGTGAGTGAAGTGAGAATCGATGGATACAGAAATCACTTCAACACCCAGTTCTTCAAACTTAGCCATACGGTGGTCCAGAGCGATCAGCTCAGACGGACATACGAAGGTGAAATCCAGCGGATAGAAGAACACCAGAGCGTATTTGCCTTTGGTTGCTTCTGCGAAGTTGTATGAATCAACGATGGTGCCGTTGCCCAATACAGCCGGAACGGTAAAGTCGGGTGCTTTTTTACCTACCAGTACGCTCATGTTTGTTACTCCCTGTGAGTTCTGAAAATTATCGGTATTATCCTGACAATGCCAGCGGCACAGCCAGAGTATAAAGAGCGAGTATCATACAACGCGCTCCCGGCTAAGCATACCGCCGCCAGCGGAGAATAAAGGTCTCGATAAGTTTTCCCAATCAATGCCATAGTAATTGGCTATAACGTAGGTAAGTGATTGTGGCAGAAGGGTTTTTTAGCAAACTCCCGGCAACGAAGCGGAGACACTACCAGCGTTTGCTGCTGGCTGTGGCTATCTCGTTGTTGCTGCATGCCCTGCTGCTGTCGGCACCTTTCTCTGTTCGGCTGACACCGGCACAGACGCAACCCGTAATTAATGCCGAACTGCGCCAGCCACAAATAAGCGCCCGGACCTTGCAAGATGAATCGCCAGCTCAGGTGCCGAAAGCTCAGGTTCAGACAGTCCCGACTCAGGAAGTGACTCAAAGCCAAAGCGAAGCTGTTAAACACAACGCGGCTCCGGAGCAGAGTCAGAAGCAGCCTCAGGCAAAAACAGAAGCCGCCAAACAACAACCCCAGAAGCCAATACCTGAGCCGCAATCCGCACCACAACCAACGCAGCAGTCAACCGCACAATCAGCGCAGCAGCTCATTCAGCAACAGACCGGACTGGTTACCGAAAAAGAAGATCTGTCTGCCGATCCGCTGGAGCGCAGCTACCAGCAGAAACTGCTCGCGCACCTGCGCGAACGGGTAATTGCACCGGCGCAATTTACCGGCAGTGTAAGGCTGGAGCTGACCTTAAGTTACCGCCAGGTCGCCACCAACGTGCGGGTTATCCGCTCCAGCGGTGATCCGGTAATGGACGACTGGGCGATCAAAGCCGCACTGGCCGCTAACCCCTACCCCAGAGTGCCGGATGAATTACCAGCGTCGTATACCTTCCGCCCGACCATCCGCACCCTGCAATAACGCAGCTGTATGCCCTGAACACAGCCCATAAAAAATGGCCGCATATGCGGCCATTTTTCTGCGGATAATGCAGATAAAAAGAAACGACAGCTTATTTACTGTGTTCCAGAATATCTTCCACGATCTCCTGCTCTTCATGCAGGTCTTCAGCGTCAGCTTTCTCATGCGGCAACAGCAGGTTCAGCACAATCGCCACCACACCACACAGGCTGACGCCCTGCAGGTGGAACTCGGAAGAACCAATTGCCATACCACCAATACCGAATACCAGCGTGGTCGCCACAATCACCAGATTGCGCTGCGCGCTCATGTCGACTTTGGCTTTGATCAGGATGTTCATGCCAACACCGGCAATAGAGCCGAACAGCAGAATCATAATACCGCCCATCACCGGCGTCGGAATGGTCTGCAGCAGCACACCAAACTTGGCCACGAATGCCAGCACAATGGCAAACACCGCCGCCCAGGTCATGACGACCGGGTTAAAGGCTTTGGTCAGCATCACCGCACCGGTGACTTCGGAATAGGTAGTATTTGGCGGCCCACCAAACAAAGACGCCGCAGAAGTGGCTAAACCATCGCCCAGCAAAGTGCGGTGCAGGCCTGGTTTCTGGACGTAGTTTTTACCGGTCACACTGCCGATCGCCAGTACATCACCTACGTGTTCAATCGCCGGAGCAATCGCCACCGGAATCATGAACAGAATGGCCGCGAGCTGAAATTCCGGCGTCACAAACTGCGGTAACTTAACCCATGGGCTGGCATCCACGGCAGTCAGATCGACCATGCCGGTAAACGCCGCAATGGTGTAACCCACCGCCACACCCGCCAGAATCGGCACCAGACGGAAAATACCTTTCGCCAGAGTGGCCACCAGCAACGTGGTAATCAGGGCCGGCATCGATACCCACATGGCATCGGCATAAGGGAAGAGTTCGGCTGACGCATCACCGGCCTTACCCATCGCCATATTCACCGCGATGGGAGCCAAGCCCAGACCAATCACCATAATGATCGGACCGGTAACCACCGGCGGCAGTAAACGATGCAGGAAGCCAGGACCACGGACAGCAACCACAGCCGACAAGGCAACGTATACCAATCCGGCACAGAACAGCGCGCCCATGGTCGCCGCCATCCCCCAGGTCTGAACGCTGAACAGAATCGGCGCAATAAAGGCAAAAGATGACGCCAGAAATACCGGCACTGAACGCTTGGTAGTGAACTGAAAAATCAGCGTACCGATACCGGCGGTAAACAGCGCCACACTCGGATCGAGGCCGGTAATCAGCGGCACCAGCACCAGTGCGCCGAAGGCCACAAACAGCATTTGCATGCCCGCCAGCAGCATACGCCAGCCGCGATACAGATCTTCTGTATTGTCCCGCATAGAAACTCCCCTGATTTTAATTATTTCGTGCCGAAGATCTTGTCACCGGCATCGCCCAAACCAGGGATAATGTACCCCTGCTCATTCAGATGGCTGTCCACCGATGCGGTATAAATATCCACATCCGGGTGCGCATCCTGAACCTTTTTAATACCTTCCGGTGCGGCCACCAGCACCAGCGCACGGATGCTGGTACAACCGGCCTGCTTTAACAGGTCGATGGTTGCCACCATCGAACCGCCAGTCGCCAGCATCGGATCAACAATCAATGACATACGCTGGTCGATATCCCCGGCCAGTTTGTCGAAGTAGCTCACCGGCTCCAGGGTTTCTTCATCGCGGTATAAACCAACAACGCTGATCTTGGCACTTGGCACCAGCTCCAGCACGCCGTCCAGCATGCCCAGACCGGCGCGCAGAATCGGTACTACGGTGATTTTTTTGCCGCGAATCCGCTCCGCTTCAACCGGACCACACCAGCCATCCAGGGTGTAGGTTTCCAGTTCCATATCTTTGGTTGCTTCGTAGGTCAGCAGGTTGCCGACTTCAGCCGCCAGTTGGCGGAAGGTGCGGGTGCTCATTGATTTGGATCGCATCAAACCAATTTTATGCTGCACCAGGGGGTGGCGGATCTCATGTACGCTCATGCATGCCTCATTCTGTCTTTCGGGTACAATAACGGGCGCAATTTTCGCACAGCACCTGATCCTGCGCGACGCAAAATTTAACCGAATGGTCAGATTGGCCTGATAGACTGAATCCGAGGTAAGTATGCCCCGCGCCTGTGCCCGCCATATTCTGGTAAAAACCAAAGAAGAAGCCGACAAACTGAAGCAATTACTCGACAAAGGAGCCGACTTCAGCAAGCTGGCAAAACAACACTCACAATGCCCGAGTAAGAAAAACGGCGGCAGCCTGGGTGAGTTCAATAAAGGTGAAATGGTCAAAGCCTTTGACGATGTGGTGTTCAAAGGGCCATTACTGAAAGTTCAGGGGCCGGTTAAAACCCGTTTTGGCTACCACCTGATCGAGACTATTTACCGTAACTGAGGCAGAGGCAATGCCCTGCGCCTGCCTCTGCAGCTCCACTGTTTTTAATCAGCACGTAGCTGACAAAAACAGCATTTTTTAACATCCAGGCCCAATGCCTCACAGGGGAACTTATCCCCTTGCCGGCGGGCCGACCCCAGCTTCGCGCTTTCTGGGCCGTCACCCTTGAAGCCTTGATATTTACTGGCCGCGCACCTCATCGGCCATCCATGGCCGGAGCCGCTTGTCCGCATCCCTGCGGACAGACCAGAAATATCATCGGTTTCTGCGGCGGCCCCAGAGGCGCAGAAAACCATCGCCGCTTTTCAAATCAAACGTATTCTTTTAAGTCTCATGTCGCAAACACGGTTTCCTTTGATATGCGGCTGAGCGGGTTACTGTAACCGGCGATCGTGCGGCGCCAGACAACCAGATGATTCTGCGGCCTTCAGAGCAAAACCCTGCCCCGGAACGATACAAATTATGGGTATTTTAAAACGTCGTTCCGGGGCGAATTGTTTTGCGTGCCGCATAATCATTGCAGTTGGCCGGATGAAGCCGGACGCGCCGAAAAGAGAGGATTGTAAGGAGATACCTCTCCTTACAGGGGGCCAGGGGCTTGCCCCGGAAAGGCGTTTCAGGTTGAAAAACAGTCCTCGATTATGGAGTGACACTCCAGGCTGTGGGAGAGCAATGGCCTCTGCCCTGTCTGTAACTATCTTTTTCTGCCTATGATGACATTTGCCATCCGGCAGCGCAGACTAAGCGCTTTATTTTCAGCCTCCGGACTCCGCTATGCGCATCGCCATTCTTTCCCGTAATCCCAATCTTTATTCGACCCGTCGTCTGAAAGAAGCGGGGGAGCAGCGTGGGCATGAGGTCGATATTATCGACACCCTGCACTGCTACATGGACATCACCAGTAACAAACCGACGGTGCGTTATAAAGGTGACGCCCTGCCACAGTACGATGCGGTGATTCCGCGCATTGGTGCCTCGGTTACCTTTTACGGTACGGCGGTGGTGCGCCAGTTTGAAATGATGGGCACTTACTCCATTAACGAATCGGTCGCCATCAGCCGCTCGCGCGACAAACTGCGCTCGCTGCAATTGCTGTCACGCAAGGGCATCGGCCTGCCGCGTACCGGTTTTGCCCACCGCCCGGATAATGTTGAAGACCTGATCAAAAACGTCGGCGGCGCGCCGCTGGTGATAAAGTTGCTGGAAGGTACACAGGGCATCGGCGTGGTGCTGGCTGATACCAAAAAAGCGGCAGAAAGCATCATCGAAGCCTTTATGGGCCTGAACGCCAACATTCTGGTGCAGGAATTTATTAAAGAAGCCGGCGGTGCCGATATCCGCTGTTTAGTGGTTGGCGGCAAAGTCGTCGCCGCCATGAAGCGCCAGGCCGCCGAAGGTGAATTCCGCTCCAACCTGCACCGTGGTGGCAGTGCCGAAATCGTACGGTTATCGGCGGCGGAACGTAAAACCGCCATTGACGCTGCCAAAGCCATGGGCCTGAACATGTGTGGCGTAGACATTCTGCGTTCCAACAACGGTCCGGTGGTGATGGAAGTCAACTCCTCTCCCGGCCTGGAAGGTATTGAAAGCGCTACCGGTAAAGACGTTGCCGGCATGGTTTTCCAGTTTCTGGAAAAATCCGCCAGCGGCAGTACAAAAACCCGTGGTCAGGGTTAATCAAGGTTATTAGGGAAAGCATGCCAAAGCGTAGTATTGAAATTGCCGGGATCAGCATTGCCCCCGGCGAAAGCCAGAAAGTCGAATTACCCGTTGGGCGCCTGTACACAGACAACTCCGTCTCCATGCCGGTGTTTGTTAAACGCGGCAAACGCCCCGGCCCGACCTTATTTATCAGCGCAGCCATTCATGGTGACGAGCTGAACGGCATCGAAATTATTCAGCGCCTGATCAACTCACGCAAACTCAACAGTTTGCGCGGCACTTTAATTGCCGTGCCCATCGTCAACGTTTACGGCGTGATCAACCACAGCCGTTACCTGCCCGACCGCCGCGATTTAAACCGCTCATTCCCTGGCAGTAAAAAAGGCTCGCTGGCGGCGCGTATGGCGAATATGTTTCTCGAAGAAATCGTCAGCAAATGCGATTACGGCATCGACTTTCACACCGGTGCCATTCACCGCTCGAACCTGCCGCAGATCCGCGCCAACCTCGACGATGAAGAAACCGCCGCCATGGCCAGCGCCTTTGGTGTTCCGGTACTGCTGAATTCCAACCTGCGCGATGGCTCGCTGCGTGAAGCCGCCGCCGACCACGGCGTGCGTATTCTGCTGTACGAAGCCGGCGAAGCCCTGCGCTACGACGAGCTGTGCATCCGTGCCGGTGAACGCGGCACCGTTAATGTCATGCGCCACCTTGGCATGCTGCCGCGCAGCCGGGCGAAAAAATCCCATGTGCTGGAGCCGGTCACGGCACGCACCAGTGCCTGGGAACGCGCTACCGACAGTGGCTTTGTGCAGCACCATAAAGAACTCGGTGACCGCGTACAGAAGCAGGAATTACTCGCCACCATCCGCGACCCGTACGGCATCGTGCTCGATGAAGTCCACTCACGCTATGAAGGCATTATTATCGGCAAAACCAATATCCCGCTGGTGCAGGAAGGTGAAGCCATGTACCACGTGGCCTACTTCCATCAGCCTGATGATGTGGTCGAAGGTATCGAACAGCTGCAGGATCTGCTGCCGGACGAAGCCCTGAGCTGATCCTTGCCTGTGTGGGTCAGTCAAAGACAGTCGGCGCAGTAAAAACCGCACCGGCGCAACTAAGTCTCCGGTGCAATCAGGCATCCGGCGCAACAATGCGTTGCGCCCGCTGCCTTTGACTCTTCCCGCCAAACTCCCTATATTGCCGCCGCGGTCTCAGCCTGCTGAGAGCGCATCGTTCTCGGGGCGGGGTGAAATTCCCCACCGGCGGTAACAGCGTTTTTAAGCTGAAGCCCGCGAGCGCTTGCCGGCGGTTTAACTGCCAGCAAGGTCAGCAGATCCGGTGTAACTCCGGAGCCGACGGTATAGTCCGGATAAGAGAGAGCGTGTCAGACAGCACAGAGGCCCGCCTCTGTCCGTGCTTTTGTCTGCCCGTTCGCCCTGATTCTAATCAGCATTAACCGAAGAATCAGAGCCAATGAACACTTTTAATCCTCAGCAACAACGCATCGCCTTTATTCACGCTTCCTGGCACACCGACATCGTGCTCAAGTGCCTCGATGGTTTTAAAGACGAACTCGCCAGCCGTGGCTACGACATCAGCAATATTGATGTGATTGCCGCGCCCGGTGCCTACGAAATTCCCCTGCAGGCCAAACTGCTGGCCAAGAGCGGACGCTACAGCGCCATTGCCGCCAGCGCTCTGGTGGTTGACGGCGGTATTTACCGCCACGACTTCGTTGCCGCCGCGGTGTGTAACGGCCTGATGCAGGTACAGCTGGAAACCGAAGTACCGGTACTGACCGCCGTACTGACTCCGCACAACTTCCACGAGCACGACGAGCATAAAAACTACTATGCCCGCCATTTTCTGCTGAAAGGGCAGGAACTGGCCAACGCCGCCGATCAGGCCATGCGTTTAACGGCCAGCGCCAAAGCCCTGGCCTAGGGCCTGTTTAATTAGATACTAAGCCACTCCCGGCGGCCGTTCTGCATCTGCAGCGGCCGCCAGCCAGAAAAACGATTCCGGTTGTGGATTTTTTCTGCCGCAAAAATCTGCTAACAATAGCGCTCTCATCCATAACAAGAGCACAGTCATGAGCCGTCAGATTTTTGTGAATCTCGCCGTCAGCGACATTGAGCGTTCGCGCCGTTTTTTTACCGCCCTGGGTTTCAGCATTAACGAGCAATTCAGTAATGAAGTGGCTGTTTGCGTGGTCATCGCCGACAACATTTTCGCCATGCTGCTGAAGCCGGAATTCTATTCGCAGTTCACCTCCAAGAGTCTGTGCGATGCCCAGACCAGCAGCGAAGTATTACTGTGCCTGAGCTGCAGCAGCCGCACCGAAGTTGACGCTATCGGCCAGGCCGCTGAGGACAACGGCGGACGCATTGCCCGGCCGGGACAGGATCAGGGACCCATGTATGGCCTGTCCTTTGAAGATCCGGATGGCCACACCTGGGAGCTGATGTATATGGACATGCAGAGCAGCTGACTCCCGCTGGCGGTCGATGACTGCTACACCGCCCCCTCTTAATGCCGCCCGGTGACGATTCTGCCGGGCGTATGTAAAGCTCTGTCGGCTTGATGTAAAGCACTGGCAGCGGTTTTTCATTGCTATATTATTGCCGCATTTTCCGGGTCGGGATCACCTACGGCACCCATATCAGGGCACCTCTGAATCACTCTGCACAGCTCTGCGCGGGTCTTTCCGGGCGACCGGATTCCGCTGCCAGCCATCCAGACTCTTACAACCGAAAAGGGCCTCTATGCACCGCACTATGTTCGATACCCCCATTCTGAAAACCCTGCTGCGCTGGGGCTCCATCGCCTTTCTGAAGCTGGCCGGCTGGAAAAGCGTGGGCAGCATTCCGCCCGATTTAAAAAAGTGCGTGATGATTGCAGCACCGCATACCAGCAACTGGGATCTGCCCTTTATGCTGATGATTGCCTTTGTGCTGCGCGCCAAAATTTACTGGATGGGGAAAGAGCAGATCTTCAAACCGCCTTTTCGTGGCCTGATGATGTGGATGGGCGGAATTCCGGTGGATCGCTCCAAAGCCAACAACATGGTGCAGGCTTCGGTTGATGCTATTAACAGCAACGAGCAGCTGTTCCTGATCGTGCCGCCGGAAGGCACCCGCGCCAAGGTTACCTATTGGAAAACCGGCTTTTATCATATTGCTCACAACGCCGGCGTGCCGGTCTTGATGGGCTTCCTTGATTACCCGAACAAAGCCGGCGGCATTGCCGGTGTGTTCCACACCACAGGCGATATCGACGCCGATATGCAAGCCATTCAGGCCATTTATGCGCCGATGAGTGGTAAAAAAACCGGTCAGTAATCCGCCCGGCACAGTCAAAAGCGCAGCCCGCCTGCGCGTTTGGGTGCCAGCCATGCTGGCGTCCCCCTACCCGTTATTCCATCCACGCTCTTTCCTTACCAGCGCCGTTCATCCCAACTCCTGGTTATGGTTTTTATACCCTGTCGTGTCCTGACAGGACAAAAACCAACACAGATCCTCATCCTGACCTACTGAGCCCAACAACCTGACAAAATTCGTCACACTTTCAACCCAATGTGACAAAAATTGTCACGTCGTGTAATTTTTTACCGTTAATTCCCGTTAATATCTCCTTACGGCCGTTGTCTGTGCCGATCATTTTCACGAACACACGTAAGCAGGAAGAACCTTATGACTGCCACTCTGAATTCAGAACTGCCAACCACAGCAGCACAGCAGAACCAGACCTACGCCCCGGCTTATCCTCATGGAAAAATCGAACAACTGTTCTGGGATATTTTCTGGGTGCAGGGCAGCATCCGTGTCGGCCCGGGCATGAGCATGAACCGCAATATGGTGATTATCCGCAATCGTCATGAGTTAACCCTGATCAACCCGGTACGCCTCAACGAAACCGAAGAGCGCAAACTGGAAAAGCTGGGCCGTGTGACCCATGTGTTCCGCCTCGGCGATTTTCATGGCCTGGATGATCAGTACTACGTCGACAAATATCAGGCGCGTTTCTGGTGTCAGCCTGGCCAGAGCACCTACAAAGTACCGCGTGCGAATGTACATCTGAAAACCGGCCTGGACATGCCCTTTCCTCATGCCGAGTTGTTTATTTTCGACAACGCCCAATACCCGGAAGCGGCTTTGCTGTTAACCAAGCACAAATGTCTGCTCACCACCGACTCGTTGCAATACCTGGATAACTGGAATTACACCAGCCTGTTCAGCCGTCTGGCATTGCGCGTTATGGGTTTTAAACCAGGGCTGAATATCGGCAAGCCGTGGCTGAAACGGGTAACCCCAAAAGGCAAAACCCTGGAAGGCGATTTTAACCGCCTGATGAATCTCGATTTC
The DNA here is from genome assembly GCA_002733205.1 of Thalassobium sp. GTDB lineage: Bacteria > Pseudomonadota > Gammaproteobacteria > Pseudomonadales > Oceanobacteraceae > Venatoribacter > Venatoribacter pacificus. The sequence goes on from NVUW01000001.1 coordinate 147,791, forward strand.
GAACATCTGCTCGCCGCCCATGGTTCGCCATTAATGAACAACGCCAAATCCGAAGTCGGCGAACAACTGCGTCGTTTGTTTAATTAAAGAACCTTAGAGCGCTCATCCGGCCGTCCGGACTGAGCGCTCTCTGATAACGACTCAACCATCGCTCTCGCCGCCCTCTGTCAGCAGCGCTTTCCCACAAACACAGAAATTCCTCTTTTCACGCGTTATAATGGCTGTTTTTTGCACTCCGGCAGGCATTACACCCGCTGCCGTACCTGTTGCCGTTATGAGTTAAAGAGCTGTTATGAGTAAAAAACGTCGTGATATCCCCACCTATGGCCTGCCGATTATCGAAACCCACTTTCACCTCGATTACCTGAAAGAAGGCAGTGCCGACGATATTCTCAGTGCCGCCCGTGCCATTGGTGTCGAACGCTTTATGACCATCAGCGTTGAGCCGGACAATATGCCCAAGGCACTGGCACTGGCCGAGGCCCACGCCGATCTGTATGCCACCCTGGGCGTACATCCACATGAAGCCGCATTGTTTAATGATGCCGCCGAAGGCTATATCCGCACCCACGCCATCCACGAAAAAGTGGTCGCGGTGGGCGAAATTGGTCTCGATTATTATTACGACCACTGTGACCGTACCGTGCAGCGTCAGGTATTTGCCCGCCAGCTGCAACTGGCGGTGGAATGCGGATTACCCGTTGTTATTCATACCCGTGAAGCCGACGAAGACACCATGGCCATCCTGCGTGAATACGCCCCGCAGATGAAACGCAAAGGCGTGGTGCACAGCTTCACCTCCGGTATGGAGCTGGCACAGCTGGCCGTTGAACTGGGCTTTTGCCTCGGGATTAACGGCATCGTTACCTTTAATAAAGCCGACAACGTACGCGAAGTGGTCGCCGCCACACCGCTGAGCAACTTATTACTGGAAACCGACGCTCCTTTCCTCACGCCGATTCCGTTTCGCGGTATGGAAAATGCTCCGCAATACCTGCCTTTTATTGCCGAAAAAATTGCCGAAGTAAAAGGCCTGAGCGTTGAAGAGGTGTTAACCCAGACCTACCAGAACTCCCTGCGTGAATTCTTTTAATGTTCAGCTGCCTGCCCGACTGCCAGCTCAGTGAACTCAGCGCCAGCGACTGGCTCTGGTTGCTGGCCTTCGGGGTCTTTGTTTATGCCAGCTCACGGCTGTGGGCGCGCTGGGCGTTCAGCTATGATAAATACCCAATGACCAGTTTGCGCTGGCATGCACCGCGCTTTATCTACATCGCCTTTGTTACCGCGATGCTCACCGTTGTACCCGCCTATACCTTTTTCGGTGAAGACTTCGGTTACTGGTATTCGCGCATACTGTATTTCCCCACCATCCTGATCGCCTACGCCGCCTGGCTATTGGTCGATGTTAATAAACCGTCTGAATAACCTGCCGGCATACATTCCCGCTTTGCTCTGATTTTTACTGCAATCACAAGCCCGTAAAGCAAAACAAAAGTCGCATTGGCTGCAACAGCGTATTCACAATTGTAACCGTGCAGAAAGACCATTTCTGCTTTACCATTCTGAAAAATAACAGCGGAGAATGCCGTGACCAGCCTTACCAGCGCCAGCCAGTATTTTGAAGAACACTTCACTAAACTCGATATCACCGACAGCCAGATCAACAATACCGAGTTTGAAGAATGTGAATTCAGCGACTGCGATTTATCCCACAGCGTATTTAAAGGCTGTAAGTTTATTAACTGCCGCTTTAGCCGCTGCAATCTGAGTCTGATTAAAATTCCGCAAAGCCGCTTTACCGAAGTGACCTTCCGCGAATGCAAAATGGTTGGTATCGACTGGACACGTGCCCAGTGGTCCAGCTACCAGTTTCACCCTGAACTGAAGTTTTATCAGTGCATACTGAACGACTCCTCCTTCCTCGGACTGAAACTGCATGAAGTGGTTATGGAAGAATGCAAAGCACACGATGTTGATCTGCGCGAAACGCAGCTGAACAACGCCCGCCTCACCTACTGCGACTTTACCCACAGCCTGTTTGGCCGAACCAATTTAAGCGGTGCAGACCTGAGTGAATCGGTTAATTTTAATATCGATGTTCTGGATAATAATCTGAGCAAGGCCACCTTCAGCCGCTATGAAGCGTTAAACCTGCTGGAAAGTCTGGGGATTAATCTGGTGGATTAATATCTTGGCGATTTGCATAAAGGTGTGCAGCCCCCCATCTCAGGCATTACCGATACGCAGAGTGGTTTCTATAATCTATTCTATGCCTGGTCCAGTTGAGTAGCTCCTGAACTAACCTAAGCGCCAGACATAATGCCCCCTGTCGTCTATTGCCACTTGTAACCATCTCTGTCAATTATTGAATCAAAGCCTGAACTTCAGTACTCTCGGAGCACAGCAGGGATGCCGCCAGATCGTTAATACAACACAGTCAGAACGACCGAGAACAACCGCCCTCCCTGCTAACAATCCCGAATGATAAAGCCACGCTATTCCTGTCTGCGTATATAAGGATGGGCGGCAGCGTGTCTGAAAGAAAATCTGCTGCTGCCTTTGACCTGAACACATGGAAAACCTTCGACAGAAAAACTGCACATACGAACAGTATATTTTTCGTTTTCTGGAATCTGATGGCGGCTAAACTCCGGAAAAACACGCATACTCTAATTGCATTTTTTTATTCCGGAAGAAGCCTGAATAATCAAAAACTTAGAATTTTCCGAAAAGTGATAGCGCGCTAAGTATAAAGAGCACCTCAGGGTAAAAGCACACATGCGCGTTTATATCCTGACAACAAAGAGAATAGCGATGATTTTTACATCCTGGATAATGGGTTACACTAAGAATCAAAATAAAATATCAGGCGTGTACATAAGCATACCAAAGAATAAATTACCATGAATCCTATATGAAAATTAAGGCACATCTAATTATCACAACATTTTCTATGTTTTCTTTTTGTACAAATGCAGGAAGCTTGTTCACGTTTAATAGGCATGATGTATTATCAAGTGCCTTGAACAATATACATAAATACCATCCTGATTTAGCAAAGAAAGGGGTTTTAGGTTCAGTAGTCCTTGTAACCCATGACTGCTGAGGAAAACCATAACAACAACATTAAATATACACCCATCGGCCGCCCGGCACTCGTTCCTCATGCGGTTTATGTAAGTCGTTAAAACCCTAGGAAGCTATGCGTAAAATAATTCTTAATTGGCTGGAAATTTCTTTTTCAGTAAGCTTAATACCTATAGTTCTTCTTGGTCACAGCCAAGGAGGTATTGCTCTAAGCCCGATCATAATGGTTTCAGGTTTAATTATTGGCTTTTTGGGAGCTGGAATTCACTCCAGCATCTATGCTTTCAAGTACGGCAATAAGCATCAGTGAATAGTATCTTTATTTTTTAATTTTTCGGCATTGCTATTCATCGGCTGGACTATGTATTCATCCAGTACATGTAATCACAACGCTTTATATGCGAAAGAACGTGTGGTTGAATATATAAACTCCAAAGATCATCTAGAGCTTTCATATTTAGGAGAACAGCATATCTCTCACGAGAATTGTCAATCCACATTTGGATATACTGATCCTGATAACACTTTTATAGTTATCGTAAGTGAGTTTGGTAAACTGCATTTTAACTATGAATAATCGGGCATAAAAAAGTTAAAACCAACTTCAAAGCATTGCTCGCTTTATGACATTAAGATTCAATGGCAAAAAGAATCAAATCCATCCCATCAGCGTTGTAGGAACTATGTGCATACGGCATGAAAATTAATCTAGCATCATCACATTTAATTCAGATTTTAATAGGCGGAATAATTTCACTTTTATTGTTACTATCCTCATTGAAAAACTTTGAGTGCAATCAATCATTATCAGTTGTTAGATTAATTCCAGGTTGCTTGGTACTCCTATTTAGCTTGGCGCATTTCTACAACCTTAAGAAGCATGGAGTAACTCTAACACGGACTTTAGCTTTTTCTCCTGTTTTTATAGCATTTCTTTATACCTTTACGTTAACCTGGATTGGTTACTCAACAGATTGGGCACCTGCAACAAGAGAAGAGGCTCTTATGGAAAGTGTAAAATCATTCTCCCTAACGGGATTAATAATACTACTGGGCTTAGCAAGTATTACATATAACCGAAAGTAAAATTCACAATAATATAATCAACTAAATATTATCTACAAAACAGGTTACAACCAATGTCTTTAGCTGCCTGGATCGCTCTTTTTTTATTGTCCAGTTTATGGTGGAAATGGATTTTAAGCTGGGGAGGTGCGGATTGGCTTGAAGGCTTCAAAGCATGGTTTAGTCTGGGTTGGTTTTCATGGGCCTGGAATGCAGAGCAAATAAGACTCTATGCGTTATTATGCTGGTTGTTTGAAGGGATTTGGTTCGTAATCGGGGTCTTTTTTCCCGATGCAAGATTTTCTGTATAACAAACAACGGATATTTATCGCGGACCATGTATTCTTTCGCCGAGGCGAGCCTTAACGGTAATCAACGTCAAACTGAAAAGCTGCAAAAATTAAAATTCACCAGTTCACCCACCAATCCACCAATCCAATAAATACTTTCATCCTAACAAAGGGCTTCGTCTTAGGCCTTTTTTCTTTCCCTGCGGATTAATAAACATCGTCGCATATCGGCCTCACATCGGATTCCTGGGATATCTTCCTGTCATTACTCCCAATTATTTTAGTATCACGATAAGCTTTTGCATTACGCTTTCCCTTCTATTTATTTCCCATTTCTTAATCAGCTTTATCGATTTATAAATCGGTCTTTTCTGCCTGCTGTCTACTGACTGACACTCTACCAGCCGAAACTCTACCAACTAAACTCATCCAATAATTTTTACCCGATTAAAAAAACTGATTTAAAACCGTTTGATATTAAAAAGTTTATATCCAAAAAATTCCATCTATTAGTAAATATAAATCCAATATAGCTTTCGGCTATCAGTCCTGTTATTTGTCACTGATCATGTGAAGATAATCTCCTTAATCAACCGTTGCTACTCAATATTTTGAATCAGCTAATAAGCATCGAAAAGAAGCAAACTGCAGACATTACGGGACATACTTGCTTTTCCCCTACCAAAAAGGCGTTACTTCCTAAGAGATCGATTGCGCTTTACTCCTCTGCCGTGCTAAAGATTACTTATCGTATTCTTTTATGACCGGCTTCAGGGTAGCTATCGTCCAGTAAAATACTCTGTCATAACATTCCGGTTGTCACTTCTTCACAGCCGCATTTTGGCTGCTTACTTTTTCTTATCTGCCCTACTGCCTTGCACGAAGGCAGAGAATTCATTTTTATGATACTCGTCGCATGATCCGACAAGGATCAAAACATAAGCACCAAAGAGGTAAATATTATGATTGAAAAAGAGCTGTATCGTCAGAAAATGAAAGCTCAGTTAGATGAGTTAATGGCCGATGTAGAGAAAATCAAGGCCAGAGCTTCGGTAGCATCTGTCGATATAAAACTGAGATTGGCTGAAGATGTAAAACATCTGGAAATGAAAATTGATGAAGGTAAGGCAAAACTGACAGAGCTTGCAGAGGCAAGTGAAGGCCGATGGGAGTCGGTTAAAGACAGTTTTGAATCGGGCTGGGACACTATCCGTTCTGCTATCACTGATGCTTCAAAAAAGTTTAAAGACTAAAGGCAGTTAATGTGGATCAAACAGGTTCTGACAACCGTAGTTACCTGTTGTAAAAGTGAGTACGGAGCGAATGCAAAAAAATGGTGGAAACCAGCCAAGGCTGATGTAGTACGCACTGGCGCTGGTTCGGAGATCACGTTGTTATTCTGTAAGAGTATATTTTTAAAGTAACCGGGGTGCTGCATGGCAATAAATTCGGGAATAAAAATTAATATCATCAGTACTGCCCTGGTTGTTTCAGGAATTTTTCTTGTGATATGGGGATACCAACTGTCGGAGTCGTTTGGGTCTCAGGTATCGCAGGTGGTTACCGGTACGGATACCGACAAGGTAGTCACCATTTATCTTGCCGGGGCCGTCAGCCTGGCCATTGGAATTTATCTGTTTATTAAAAGATAGTATGGGAGACGGTATGGATATTATCAGCTTAATTATTTTTTTAGTCGTCGGCGCATTGATTGGCTGGCTGGCTGGCATCATCGTAAAAGGACGGGGCCTTGGCGTTGTCGGGAATACGGTGGTGGGCATTATTGGGGCGGTTTTGGGTGGTTTTGTGTTCAGCTTGCTTGGCATTATTACCGGGGGATTTTTGGGCTCGGTGGTGATGGCAACAATTGGGGCTATTATTTTGTTATTCGTGATTGGTGCGATTAAAAAAGCGTAACCTGATATTTTCAGATGCCATAAAAAAACGGGCCTCATCTGAGGCCCGTTTTTGTTTTAAGCGGCGGCGTTAACAGCGCCGCTATTGGCGCGGGTGTTATCCCTGTGCCGGGCGGCGTGAGCGGCGCGGTGCGCTGCCTGCCGGGCGGCTGTTACCGCCATTGTTATTACCGCTGCTGCCGGATGAACGGCGCTGTTCACCCTGCTTTTGCTCACCTTGTTTCTGACCAGCAGCAGAACCTGCACGACCAGAGCCAGAACCGGAACGGCCAGCATTGCCGCCGTTACCATTTGAACGACCACTACCGGCCGGACGCGGTGCGCGTGGCTCGCGGTCGAAGGTGTCTTTAAAGCCTTTAGGTTGCTTGGCTTTTTTCGGTTTACGCGGCGATTTAGGGCGCGATACCGGCAATGGGGTATTAGGTTCAAAACCTTCCTGCACGCGGCGCTCAATGCTTTTGCCGATTAAGCCTTCAATGCCCTCGAGGTCTTCCAGTTCTTCGGCACAGACCAGGGCAATGGCTTCACCACTGGCACCGGCACGTCCGGTACGGCCAATACGGTGTACGTAATCGGCGGCAACGTTAGGCAATTCGAAGTTGATTACGTGCGGTAATTGTTCGATATCCAGACCACGGGCCGCGATGTCGGTGGCCACCAGCACGGCAATATCGCCGCTTTTGAATTCGGCCAGCGCACGGGTACGGGCGCCCTGGCTTTTATTGCCGTGAATCGCGGCGGCGGTAATCCCACGATCCTGCAGGTGCGTGGTTAAGCGGTTAGCACCGTGTTTGGTGCGGGTAAATACCAGTACCTGTTTCCAGCCGTGTTGTTTCAGCAGGTGGCTGAGCACTTCCGGTTTGCGTTTTTTATCGACCGGAATCAGCCACTGCTCAACGGTGTGGGCGGTGCTGTTACGCGGGCTGACGTCAATTTCTACCGGATCGTTCACCAGGCCTTTGGCCAGGGTGCGGATCTCGCTGGAGAAGGTGGCAGAAAACATCAGGGTCTGACGATTTTTCGGCAGCAGTGCGAGGATTTTTTTGATGTCGTGAATAAAGCCCATGTCGAGCATGCGGTCGGCTTCGTCCAGTACCAGAAATTCGACTTCGTCAAAACGAATGGCTTTTTGCTGATACAGGTCGAGTAAACGACCCGGACAGGCCACCAGCACATCGACGCCACGACGCAGCGCAATCATTTGCGGATTAATACTGACGCCACCAAATACAACCGCCGAGCGGATGTTCAGATATTTGCTGTAATCGGCGACGTTTTCAGCCACCTGGGCGGCCAGTTCGCGGGTTGGTGTTAACACCAGTGCACGGCAACGGTTAGCGCCTGCGCGTTCGCCCTGCTGCAGTTTTTGCAGCATGGGCAGGGTAAAACCGGCGGTTTTACCGGTGCCGGTCTGAGCGGCGGCCATAACATCGCGGCCAGCCAATACGGCGGGAATGGCCTGGGCCTGTACCGGAGATGGCGTAGTGTAACCCTGATCAGCAACGGCTTTCAGGATGGATTCGGCCAGGCCGAGTTCGGAAAATTGGGTCATGAGTGCGTGATCTGCTCTGAGAGCTGACATTGCAAGGAGAAATGGCGCGGTGTCAGCAGTCGCGTCCATCCGGGCTGTAGCCCGACAAGGCAGGTCAACAGATGTCCACCCGGCCTTTGAGAGGGGGCGGACTGTACTGGAATTAACAGGGTGAGTCCAGAAAAGCCCCGTGTGCAAATGTAGCGCAGCGTAATAACCGTGGGGATCGGTTGCTGAAATCAGTCTGGCTCCTGAGTGCCGAATTCCTCGGCTACGTTGCGGCTGAAGGCGCGCAAGGGCCGCAACACAAACACCAGTAAAATCACTGGCATCAGCAACAGCCACAGTGCGGCAATAATCAGCACCGATAGCCACACTTCGCGGCTGCTGTTGGCAAACAACCGTTGTTCAGAAATAACAAAGGCGAAATGCTCGCGCGGACTTTTTCGGCGGTCAAAGGTCGAAGCAAAAATATAGTACGGCTGCCCGTTTATGGTGGTTTGCTCAAGCCGGTTTTGCGTTGCACTGTGCTGCGCCATGCTGATTAACTGTGGGTAGGGCACCACCGCAGGCACCGTGACTCCGGTTTCTTCTGCCAGCCATTTATCATATAAAAATTGCCAGGTTTCAGGGCGGATACTGGCCAGAACCTGATCCAGAATATCGGCCAGCGGTTGCAGTTTTTCCTGTGTTAACAGTTTCAGCCCTTGTGGCAGTAATTCCAGCCCCTGCACCTGACGGTTAAAACGCAGTCCGCCGATAAAATATTGGTCAGCGGTGAGTTGCAGCGTCAGGGCCATGTCCAGTGTTGCATCGGCCTTCCGCTGGCTGACCGCTTCCAGTGCACTACGGGCGTTGCTTACCTCCAGCAGTTTGATCTGCGGATAATTGCTGCGGATTATATTGGCGACCGTCCAGCCGCTGGGAATGGCCAGCACTTTGCCTGTCAGTTGCTGCAAACTGTTGATTTCCGCATCGTTCTGGCGCTGCACAACAGCATAGGGTAACTGTAAAAAAGGCTGGGTCAGTGCGCCGGATAATTGCTGGCGGCTTAATACCGGTTGCAGTATTTCCAACTCTCCGCTGCGAAATAATTCCATTAGTTCCGGCCAGGCGTAACCATTGACAAATTCGATGTTCAGGCCGGTCATTTGTGCGATAACGCGTAATAAATCAATGCTGTAACCGCGCGGTTCGGCGGATAGCGCAAAATCGATCGGCGGCCAGTCGGTTTCGTTAGAAATACGCAAACGGCCAAGGCTGTTTATGTAGCGTGCCTGTTCATCGCTGAGGGCAAAAGGTTCTGTCTGCGGTAAGCGCTCTTCATTCTGCGCTTCAGCATTACTGGCAATGATTTCGCCGCTTTGCTGATAGAGAAAAATCTCACCATCCACGCTCAACGGCTGGCTGCGTAAATGCGCATTTAAGGTAGAAAAAGCAACATCGACGGCCAGCACAGCCTGGCCGCCATCCAGCTGGGTGCTGTAGCTTTGTCCGGGTGCCTGTAAATGCTGGAATAAATACGGTGGGGTTTTATTCACGCTGCCATGTTGTGCGCTGGTATACCAAAGGCGCTGACTGGCGTTGTAATCGCTGGGTTCTTCACGGGCAAAGGTTGGCTGTAACTGTTCATCGTAAAATTGAAACCGGCGGCGGCGTTGCTCTCCACTGCCTGTCACGATGATGGCGGCCCAACGGTCTGCCGGTGCCGCTTTTAGCTGACGCCGAACAGCGTCACTGCTGTTCAGGTTAACCAGTTCGTACAAATTACCATTGCTGAAACCAATATAAATGGCATAGAGCACCGGGTTATTACGCATAACTTCAGCAAATAACGCTGGCGTCGCGCGGTTAACCCATTGTCCTTCAACTAACTGTGGGTATTGGGCCAATACACGGGTGGTTTGCAGGGCATTGCTGTCAAGATTACTGAGGTAGTCACGCGCAGTGGCAGCGGTTTGCTGGTAACGCGCGGTGACGGAATCCAGCACCAGCGCGCGACTGAAATAGTAATGCAGACTCAGGGCAACGGCAGCGGTTATGAGTGTTACCAGCACAACGGCCACACTCAGATGAAACTGCAGAACCGCTGCCGAACGCGGATACTGATGGTGCGTTTTGTCCAACCAGTGCATCTGCGCCTCCCTGCCCGTGCTCCGGGTGTCTGCTTATGTATTATTCAGCATAAACCAATAACACATCGCTGCCGCTTATATCAGTTCGGCATCCAACTGACGGGTAAGAACAGCCATCACCTGCTCTTTCAGGGCTTCGGCCACTTCCCGTCCTTCAATGCCTTCGGCCAGCTTGATTTTTTTACCGTCAGCCTCAGCCCACAAAGTAAAATATTCCGTCTGAATACCACGATGATCGGTAGAGGTTAAGCCAACATCCAGATGCAACTGGCTGACCGAGGTAATGCGGCCACTGCGCTGGTACAAAGACAGTCCAAACAGCCGCCGCACCATACGCACCTCACCCGGAGTGACATCGGCCTCCAGGCTGCGGCCAAGCCAGAACAGACCAAACCAGGTGACCAACAATCCGGCCAACAAAAATACCGGGCCCATCAGCCATAACATGGCTTCACCCTGAGATGCCAAATACAGCAGAAAAATACCCACGCCATCGAACAGCGCACCAAACAGCACCATGCCCAGCGCCATACCGTTGCTACGGCCGCTCTTGCTGTCGAGGTGCAGGGTTTCTCCCTGGGTTGCCATGCTGATCTGCTCGGCGGCACTTTCACGGGCGTCTTCGCGTTGCTGCTGATGCCAGGCTTCCTGATCGGCAGCCGGCATCTGAAAGGACGATGCCTGCAGGCCTTTTGCGACCGGAATACTCCAGCTGCGCTCAAACTCAACATCCTGACGGTTATCGCCGCGCATTGCCCGGCTGTTATCGACCTGCGGATTACGCGCCGTTGAAGCCGCCACGCTGACACTGCCTTCGCAGTGCAGATTCCATTGAATACGGCCCCGATAACCCGATTGCGAGCCGGTGCCCGGCAAATCGGCGGGCACATCAAATACCGTATGCACATCAAAACCGCCGTTATTCGGCTCACAGTATGCACGGCCTTTGTTCTGCCAGATCACATCGTGATGGGTCTTGCTCTCTTTACCACTGCCGGTGCTGTAGATATGCACACAGGTTAAACGCACTTGCGGGGGCTTCACCCATTCACCGCTGGCCAGGTGAAAATAGCCGCCCACCTGTCCGCCGGCCTGGCCGGGTAAAGGATCCGGATAAAAAAGCGTCTGGCCAATCTGCAGGTAGCGTTTACGCATACGCAGCGCAAAAAATATGGCCCCACTACCGACCAGAGGGAACAGCAGTACCAGCAACCCGGCCCATTCGCCGTCTTGCAGGGCGGCCATTACCGGTAACATGGCCGGTAAAGAAACCAGTAAAAAGATAATGCCGAAGGCCAATAAAATCTTATAGCTACCACGCTGATCGCTGGCGATCCCATTGCGGGCGCTGTTTATATTTTCTGCGGTGTTTTTAGTGCGCAAACCCATGTACATAATGCCGCCGCCCACCAGCATAAAAATGGCACCGAAAATACCGCCAAATAACAACATTTCCGGCCGCAAACTGCGATCCAGATAAGCACGCTGCGGATCCTCCGGATTCACATAGGCATACACCTGACCATTCTCTTGTTCAGCGTCCAGGCGCGCATAGAGAGACGGCCAGAAATCACCAATATTATCCGAGCCACCGCCAAGGGCGACACGGTCATTCTGATAAGTGCGGCCGTTGAAATCGTATTGATAAAGGGCCTCAACGCTCCAGGTTACACTGTCATCACCGTAGTGAGTGTTCAGCTCCAGATTATTGATGGTTGCCGGTACGGCAACCCAGCTCTCACTTTCAAAGTATCGCATCAGGTTATTGCCCGCCGTAAAAGCAGCGACCGCAAAGCCAACAGCAAAGAAAATAAAACCGAAGATTACAACGCCCCAGCTTTTGCCGGATTTTGACGAATCGCTGGTTTGCCCGCGTGTGGTGCTGGCGTTAGATGATGAAGCTGTCATACAAAGTCCCTGGGTCAGTTAACACCAATTGAATCCGGCCTGCTGAGAATCAGTTTTTCTCAGAACAAGAACAGAAAAGTGATGTCAGCGGCGAGATGGGTAACGAACAACCGTGCTAATGGAAAACTGGCCTCAGCCGGCTAAAAATCCCTTACCCTGCGGTGCCGTTCGTTTGCTTAATCCGTTATGCCACACTCTCAGCACTTGCCTGAAAAGTTTTCAGCCGATAACAGGCCTGCTAAATATGGTTTAACAGGCCCTGAATAAATAACGGGCAGTATGATGAAACACCCGGCCAGATGCTGCAATGCCAATGATTATTTTATGCCTGTCAGTGCGACCAAGGTCACACTGCAAACAGAGGTTTTACAAAAACAGTAACTGTGGCAGGCTGAGTAACCGCTGATCAACAGGGAATCGTTCACATGAATGCTGTACGCCGCTGGCTCGCTCATCCGTTAATTGTTATTGCCATGGCGGTGATCTACATCGTTTCGCAAAGTATGATCGCCCATACCCTGCAACAGGGCGGTGCCGAAGCCTTACTGTTCCGTTTTCAGTTCTGCTATCAGGCGGATGCGTTTAATGCGCTGCTGCACACCATCAGCGATGCACAGTTAAACGCGCTGCAACAGCACTTTGCCTACGATCATGCACACCCTCTGTGGTACGGTCTGCTGGCATTATCACTGACCAGCTGGCTGTTTAATCTGAATGCATTGTCCGCGCGCTGGAATCTGTTGCTGTGGCCCGCCATTCTGATGTCATTGCTGGATGTGGTTGAAAATACCATTCACGAACCCTGGTTTAATATGCTGAGCACGCCGAGCGATCCGTGGGTGATGATTGCCGGAATCAGCGCCACCCTAAAATGGACGCTGGCCGCACTGTATCTGGCCGGAGCACTGGCATTGACGGTGCGTTATATCGGCCTGCGCAAAACGCTGACGCAATAGCAGGCAACTCTGTGATACAGCATCTGCGATACGGCACCCGCGATACAACAAAACGGTGGGGGCGGATGCTACACTGCCCACTTTCACGTTACGGATGAACACCATGAAGCAACGCACTCATACCCTGCTCATCGCGGCGCTGGCCACACTGCTCAGCGCCTGCGGCAATAACGAAGTGGGTGATGTTTCACTGGGGATATTTACCCTGAAGGACATTAAACTGAACGTTATGACCGATCCGATAGTAACCGGCGTTACCTGCCACGTTGCTTCTATTGAAGCGAATCTGAGCTTCTCTGATCCCAGTGACAGTTCCATTTCCTGTCGTCAGACCGGTGAGATTACCGCCGCCATGATTGCGCAGATTGATAAAAGCCCATCCGGTGATGTGGTGTTTAAAAAATCAAAAAGCATTTTCTTTAAAAATATGAAAATCCGCCGTATTTACGACGCCGAAAGTCAGACGCTGATGTATTTATCGTACGCCACCAAAGAAACCTCCGGCAGCTTTAAGCACAGTTTATCGACCGTGCCACTGTGGGGAACGCAGGCGTACAATCATGTGTCGCAGCCGGCCAAAAAGTAAGGCATCGCTGATCAAAAACCGGCAATAAAAAGGCCTGCTACAGACAGGCCTTTTTATTTAAAACAGCATCTGCTTTATCGCTTATCTGCGGTTTTAAGCTCAAAATCACTGGCATCATGCCGTTCATGCAACTGCTCGTGCGGCTCTCCCCAGGTGCGGTTGACCTTACGGCCACGTTCGACAGTCGGACGGGCAGACACGGTATTGGCCCAGCGCAGAACATGGGTATAGGTGTGCGCTTCAATAAACTCGGCGGCATCGTATAAACCACCTTGAACCAGCAAGCCATACCAGGGCCAGATAGCCATATCGGCAATGCTGTATTCTGTACCGCACATAAATTCGTTATCGGCCAGATGGCGATTCAGCACGTCAAGCTGGCGCTTGATTTCCATGGTGTAACGGTCGATCGGATACTGATATTTTTCTGGCGCGTAGGCATAAAAATGACCAAAGCCACCGCCTAAAATCGGCGCGCTGCCCATCTGCCAGAACAACCAGTTAAAACACTCGGCGCGACCTGCGGCATCGGCCGGAATAAAAGCATTAAATTTTTCTGCCAGATACATCAGGATGGAGCCGGATTCAAATAATCGCTGCGGCGGATTAACACTGTGATCCATCAGCGCCGGGATTTTTGAATTAGGGTTTACGGCGACAAAGCCGGAACCAAACTGATCGCCTTCCATGATATTAATCAGCCAGGCATCGTACTCTGCGCCGATGATTCCGGCGGCCAGAAGCTCTTCCAGCAGGATGCTAACTTTCACACCATTCGGCGTGGCCAGTGAATACAGCTGCAGCGGATGCTGGCCAACCGGCAGTTCTTTTTCATGGGTCGGGCCGGCAACAGGACGGTTAATATTGGCGAATTTGCCGCCGTTACCCGCCTGCCACTGCCAGACTTTGGGCGGGATGTAGGTTGATTGGCTCATAAAAATATCCTCTGCCATGAGTAAGTTAGCGGCCCGGGGCCTGTTAATACTGATTGAACAGGCTCTGAGGCACCTCTGCATTATTCAGAGATGCCATGGCGGACATCAGTGTACGCGAATAGATCGTACCGATAATGCACAATACTGATACGCTCTGTTCAATATCATGCCCCTGCAACAGCGGCAATGTTACTGGTGATGATCTGCCTGCCTACCGCCCATCGACGCTGTATTGACTCCTGCCGGCACCATAACAGCACCAGCCAAAAGGCGGAAATCGCTCAACCATTGTGCTGATTTACAGCAGCCTCTCTGTCTTGTATCGCGCAGGCGACCGAGAGTATATCGGTTCCATTACCATCAGGGCTGTGGCATGTGCACAAACCTGTACCTCACCTACCGACAGGGAGTATTCACTATGAGAATCGATAACCTTTGGCGTATCAGAAACAACACTAATGACACCACCTGGGCATGGATTTTTAATGCTAATGAAACTGTCTTCAGTTTTGTCAAAGATGGCCATCTGCATAAGCTTTCTCCGGGTGACTTTATCGACATAGAAATTGGTCTGAAGACAGCCAAGATTGGTTTTCGTGATGGTGAAACGGTATTTAACGCGTGGCACAGCCATCCTGTTGCTGTAGATACCGACCGTGATGTCAGCCTGGAAAAAGGTTCGGATATGAAGTTCCGTATAGCCTTTCCGGAACACGCCATGTTTGACCGCACCTCCGTCACGAAAAATGTTCAGTTTATGAGCCCGGCTGAAACCAATGATCTGGCCCGCATGATTGTACTGGCCGGATTAGGCAAGATCCCGCAGGCCGGAGGTATTATCAGCAGCATTATTGGCCTGATCTGGGCTGAGCAAAAACCCACAATGGAAAGCCTGATCAAACAATCTGAAGCACGGATGAAATCCTGGGTCCGCGGTCAGATTGATATGATAAAACGTGAAAACCTGAAGAATTTTTCCATCGGCTTAAGCAACAATCTGCAGGAATATATGCTGGCCAAAACACCGGCGGCAAAACAGGAAAAATTGTCTATCGTTATCAGTCACTTCGGCGACAAGATGCCGTTTTTCACCAATGAAAATTATACCGTAGGAACTCTGGCCGCCGGTGTCGAGGTTGCCAGTATGCACATTGCCCTGCTGCGTGAGCGTATTATTTTTGCCAAGCAACTTGGTATTCCCGATGAAGAACGGGACGGTCATATTCAGATTCTGGATGAAAAAATCAGCGCTTATCAGGATCATGTTCTGAACATCGCCATCCCCGCCGAAATCAAATGGCGCATGGACAATATTGACAGAGAGTCCATTCCGCACTCAGGTGGCTACAACCATTACGTGCGTGATCACGTCAGCCGTCAGATCTTTGCTTACGCCGATAAAGTTATTGGCTATAACCGTAACAGCCATAACTCGGTGGTTAACCGTAATTATTATCTGCGCCAGGCTCAGGCCAGCTACACCAATTCGTTGCTGACGAACGTCGGTGACTCTGCCCGTCTCTGGTCGCTATTAAAAGGTAAACCGGAAACCCTTCAGCCTGTCGCTCTGGATCGCCTGACCTGGGTCGGACCCTGCACGGGTTTAGTACATAAGGGAGGAAATCAGCATGGCGCCGTTGAAGATGTCAAAATGGAAACCCATGGTGACATTGCAGAAGTCATTGTGCGCGCAAAAGATGAAATCAATTATCTGAAACTGGTGTACAGAGACGGTTCAAGTAAAGCCATTGGTAAAGCAAACGACGGCTCCGAATATAAAGTAACGTTAAAAGAAGGCGTCTATATCACGAAGATTGATACCTGGTGGGACTGGGAATTGATGGCCATCAGCTTCCATCTGAGTGATGGCACTGTTACTCCGGTGCAGGGTAAAACCAAAGCGGATATGTCCAAGCAGATTGCCAGTCTGGATAACCACATCATGTCCGGCTTTAAAGCAGAAGGAAATCCAAATGCCAAAATCGGTAATGCCTTGTCTTTCGGCTTTGTACCGCACCCGGACTTTTATCAGGTAAAAGACCAGCCGAAACCTTTACGCCACAACGAACCGGCTGAACAGGAAAAAGTGCCGGTTAATCTGTAAAACAGCCGGGAACGGCGCTAAAGCATCAAAGGGCGGAAATATTTCCGCCCTTTTTTGTTACTGCTGCCAAAAACCGGCTCAGGCCAGACACTGATGCAAATCCTTAAGCAACTGCGCTGTTTCATCCCAACCAATACAAGCGTCGGTAATCGATTGCCCGTACTGCAATGTGCCATCGTCATTCTGGCGCCCGGCCTGAATGAAACTTTCCAGCATTAAACCCAAAATACCGCGATTACCGGCAACCCGCTGAGCCACCACTTCCTGGGCAATGGCTACCTGGCGTTCGTGCTGCTTACAGGCATTATCGTGGCTGCAATCCACCAGCACTTTGGCGTGGCAATTGCCTTTTTCCAGCTCCGCCAGAGCAGACGCAATTGAGCTGGCATCGTAATTGGTAATGCCACGGCCACCGCGCAGTACCAGATGCGTGTCCGGGTTTCCCGGTGTGTCGAGCATCGCCATCTGACCATCCACATCCACGCCCAGCGTATGGTGGCTGTGACGCGCAGAGATCATCGCATTCACCGCATTAGCGGCCGAACCATCGGTGCTGTTTTTAATGCCCACCGGCATTGGCAGATGGCTGACCATTTCACGGTGAGTCTGCGATTCGGCGGTGCGTGCGCCGATGGCGGTCCAGCTCACCAGATCGTCGAGGTAGCGCATTACCAGCGGATTCAGTGCTTCGGTGGCCAGCGGTAAACCCAGCTCTGCCAGTTGCAGCATAATGCCGCGCGAGCGTTCCAACCCCAGCGCCATATCGCCTTTGCCGTTACGTTCCGGATCGTAGGCCAGCCCTTTCCAGCCGATGCTGGTACGGGGTTTTTCCACGTAGGCGCGCAACACAATCAGCAGGCGGTCGCTCAGCTGTTCGTTCAGCGCCGCCAGACGGCGGCCGTAATCCAGCACCGCTGCTTCATCGTGAATAGAACAGGGACCGGTGACGATCAGCAGACGGTCATCGTTGCCATTGAGCAGATCGCGGATCTGCTGGCGCTGTTGATCAATCTGTAACGCCAGCGCTTCGTTAAGCGGCAGATCAGCCTTGAGCTGGCGCGGCGTGCGCAGCGGGCGTACTGCCGGGTCATTGCTGCTTGTCTGCTGAGCCGTTGTCTGTGCTTCTGCCGGATGTTGGGTTGTTGTTTGTGTGTTCATGGTGCAGTCCTCAATGTATTTGTCAGCGTATTTCCTGCGAATCAGAAGTGCGGCCAATAGCGGCCGCCGCTAAATCGGCGGTACTGATGCAACAAACAAACAGCGGACTGAGCTTTCATGACATATTCCTTAAATTCTGCAAAGCCAATAACAAAAAACCCCGAAAGGCGGACTGCCAATCGGGGTTTTCCGGTGGCAGTCGGTTCTCACCGGACTGCCTTAACTGCATGATGCAGATTAAGCACGGCCCGGCTCCTGGCTAAAATAGCCATAACCAAACCACCAATATTTAACGTTCTGAACAGCAGACACAGCGCTGCCTGCTGCAGAAGCAGCATGGGCAGAGAGCATGTTCAGTACGCGGGAATCAGTATTCATAGCGCTTAATACTACGCCGAAAGGCCGACATTTCAACCCCGCAGCGCGTTTCATCCATGACAATTTTATGAAACAGAGTCATTAACCGGCCACCGGCTGCGGCTCTTCAGCGTCACCCCTGGCGTCCAGATCAGCACCAATCGGGCTGGCACTTTCTGTCGCTGGCATGGCAATCACAGTCACATTGAAAACCGCCAGCGCCAGTCGCACCCAGGGCAGCAACAGGAAGAAAACAGCCAGCAACACCGGGTTTTCGTAGTAATCGTTGAAGTAGAAAAACAGCTGAAAACCAAAGAATAAACCGGGCAGCAGTATGGCCAGCAATACCGTCTTCAGTGGATTCCAGCCCATATTGCGCAGGCGCTGAACCAGAAACCAGAACGCCACGATCACGGTCACAATCAGTACCAGAGCAAACCAGACCAGCAGTTTCTCCTGACGTGACGACGAATAACCATAACCATTGCTGTAACCAAACAGTGCCACGACTCCGGCAATCAGCAACAATGCAGCAACCACACCCAGCACAGTACAGCGCCAGAAAAACTGAATACTGTTGAGCTGCTCTTCAGCCGCATAACGCGGATTCATACGCAGCAACGGATGCTGTGGCTGGCTGACGCTCAGCGCCGGACGGAACAGCACATAAATATGAAATAACAGCCAGCCGGCACTGATGCCCATCATGGTGAACATCATCACTTCAGATGGCGAGTTGTTCATATTGATATTCGACATATAAGGCACCAGCGACAGCAAGCCGTAATTCAGCAAGCCAACCGGAACCATCAGCCAGCGACCAAACATACGGCAAGCCAGAATGACACTCAGCACCAGCCACAGCGGATCAACCAGAATATTGATGGAGAAAAAGACCCACATCAGCTCAACGTAGTCGGAATGAGGACCGCTAAACGCATAACCTGAATCCGGGAAGACATAAGCACTACCGGCATGTAACGCGCCCTGTATTGCGAACAGAATAAAGAACGCCAGCATATAGCGGTCACGATCAATGCGTCCGTCAAGAACGCCGGTCTTTTCGCCGCTGTATTGGTCGCGCCAGAACAGGTCTTTTAATAGCAATAACATGATAAATAATCCTTTTATCGGTGTGACGCCGGCAGTTGAGGAGCTGCACGGACAAAATGGGGCAGAATAAGCGCTCGTCTCTGTATGACCGCTGCATTCCCTGCCCGGCATCAGAAAGACGGTACAAAATGTAAAAATCCCGGTCATTGCCGGGATTTTTACAAGCTGTGCTGATTACACTATTAATTTCTGAATCAGTAAAGATCAGGCTTCAGCAATAATGACCGCGCGCAATGGCGCCGGATAGCCTTCGGCGGTTTTATTGCGGTCTTGCGGATCGAGGAAATCGGCCAGCGAGTTAAAGTGCATCCAGTCGGTGGTGCGCTGCTCATCCAGCGAGGTCTGGTTCAGATCCACCACCCTGGCATTTTTAAAGCCCACACGGCGACACCAGAGCAGTAGTGTTTCCGTGCTGGGAATAAACCACACGTTACGCATCATGGCGTAGCGGTCTTCCGGCATTAATACCTCACCCAGCGCGCCATCAATCACCAGGGTTTCCAGCACAAGCTCACCACCGGGGCGCAGGGCATCTTTTAATTCCTGCAGGTGATCAATCGGTGATTTGCGGTGATACAGCACGCCCATGGAGAACACCGTATCAAAGGCTTTTAAATTGCCCGGCACGTCTTCCATTTTCAGCGGTAATAAATCGGCGCGGGCACTGTGCCCCGTAGCCTGAAGATAGCGTTTATACGCCTGAAACTGCATCAGGAATAAACGTGACGGATCGATACCAATCACGCGGTAAGCACCGGCACCCAGCATGCGCCAGATGTGGTAACCGGAACCACAGCCAACATCCAGCACCACTCGGCCATCCAATGGCGCGAGGTGCGGCACCACCCGATCCCACTTCCAGTCGGAGCGCCATTCGGTATCGATGTGTGTACCAAAAAACTGAAACGGCCCTTTACGCCAGGGAATCAACCCTTCCAGCGCCTGCTGTAATTGTTCCTGCTGCGCGCTGCTAATGGCATCGCTGCTGAGAGCAATATCGTGGCGATTTAAATCGGCAGCGACCTGCTCAATAGCAGGTAGCTGTTGCAGAGCGTGCAACCAACGCTGCTGATCGCCGTGTTCTTTTTCCTGCAGCACCAGCTCCAGCTGGCGCGGTAAAACCCCCGCCCAGAGAGCCAGTTTGCCTTCCTGCATAAAGGCCAGCACATCATCAAACCAGTGCAGAATATCCTCACGCTCTGTCATTACTTTACCGCTAAAAAAGAAACAAAATTAAAACACTGATACCAGCGGATCACCTGACGGAAACCGGCCGCTTTAAGACGTTCAATATGCGCCTGTTCGGTTTCCGGTATCAGTACGTTTTCGATGGCGCTGCGTTTCTGGGCAATTTCCAGATCGGAATAGCCATTGGCGCGTTTAAAGTCGAGGTGCAGTTCGTCCTGCAGCAACTGCTCTTCTGCGCTGAAGCAGATTTTCTCCGACAGAATCAGCGCTCCGCCTGGCAGCGTCGCGTCGGCAATTCTGCTCAGTAAGGTCAGACGCTGATCAGGGGCAATAAACTGCAGCACAAAATTCAGTGCTGTGACCGATGCATTGTCCAGCGGATATTGCAGTATATCGGCACAAACCATTTCTACCGCGACGTTACCTTCATCCAGAGCAATATAGTGCTCGGCGCGCTCAATCATTGATGCTGAATTATCCAGACCAATAATGCGGCAGCCTGCAGCACGTTCACCCGCCGCCTGTATTCCATGACGCATGGCCAGAGTGACCGCCCCCAGCGAACACCCCAGATCGTACAGGTTGGAACCCGGCTGCGCATAGCGGCCAGCAATAATGCCCGACATCGCCACGGTTTCGGCGTAGCCCGGTACCGAACGTTTGATCATATCCGGGAAGACACGCGCCACAGCACTGTCGAAGGTAAAACTGGCAACCTTCTGCTGCGGGGTATTAAAAATAGTATCGGGCTGTTGATCGAAGTCGGACATGGAAAACTGACCAGATTTTGTGCAGGGGGCGCATTCTAACGGATGGACAGCAGAGCGACCAGCACCGGACGCCATTCACGCCAGCCAAAAGTCGTACGTCCAATAATACCCAGCCGCTTAATACTATTTACTGATAGACCTGTTAAAAACTTATAAAAATCAACAAAACCTGTTTTGACGACGCTGATTCTGCTCTTTATGGTGCCGCAGTCCTCAAGGACTCGACAGGGAAAGTCGGAGATCAGACTGCCAGAAACTTAGTGGCAGACATCCGGTTCTCTGTCGTTCTTACAACACTATGGAGAATCCGCATGAATGCAATGCTGAAAACCGCCGGCCTGAGCTTACTGGCATCCGGACTGATCGCCTGTGGCGGCGACGAAAATCAAGATGCTTCTGTTCCGCAGAATTATCACAACATCACCACCCACATGCAGGGTACAGTATTTGACGCTGTTACCGGCGCACGCATCAGCAACGATTCACTCAAAGTTATGCTGGTTCAGGGTGATAAATACCGCACCGCTAAATTGAACAAAGAATACGGTGGCGATTACTTCATCAGCGATATTCCGACCTCGACTGAGAACAATGTCACCTTCCGCATGGAAGCCACGGCAACAGGTTATCAGCCTGTTGTTGCTTCTGTTGACTTCATGGCTGATACAAACAGTCTGCAGGATAAGAACGCATGGCGCATGGGTAACTTTTACCTGTATCCACTGGGTGTCAGCGCTGCAGATATGACCGTTACCGTTACCTACAACGGTGAAATGATTGAAGGTGCAACCGTTCAGCTGCAACCAAACACTGGTGGTAACACTCTGACGGCCGACAGCATTAATGTGATTGCTCCGAACAATGGCTTCCAGGGTGCAATCACTGCCACAACCGATGCTGAAGGTAACGCTGTATTCTCCGGTGACGCTCTGGTTCTGGGTGGCCGTTATCAGGTACAGATTCTGCCAATGAGCTACAAAGGCATTGAACTGGGTCAACCTGCTGCCGTTAACGTGAACATCGGTACCGACATCATCCACCAGCGCGTAGCAATGGCCGATATCGTACCGGGCACCAACGACGGTCTGTACGTTGCTCAAGCATCTAACGAAGATGACAACGCCATTAACAGCAATGGTTCACTCATTCTGAAACTGAGCCGTCCGGTCAGCATCGTTAATGAATCACTGGCCAGCGCAGCACTGACTAACGCTACCACAGCGGTGCTGGACAGCAACAGCCAGGGCAGCGAAGTGACTGTTACTCTGTCTACCGACGGCCTGACTCTGACTCTGCAGCCAAACTTCAGCACAACTCCGGTATCGTTCAATGGCAGCAACAGCGGCACTGCGGATAATGCTATGTTCATTACTTACAGCAACCTGTTTGTTCGCCTGCAAGACAGCGACACCACAGAGCTGTACGACGTATTGAGCCTGGTAGATACCAGCGGCGCAACTGTCAGCGGCCGGGTAAACGTTACCGTAGCTTTCTGATAGTGAAACATAAAAAAGCACCGCTTTGCGGTGCTTTTTTTTGCCTGTTCCTGACTGTAAAAAACTCAATCAGAATCAGATACTTCATCCAGCAGTAACTGACCATCCTGCTCCAGTGCTTCTTCCGATAAATCACGCGACAATTCTTTCTTCGCCCGTACGCCCAGCTGTAAAAACTTCTCACTCTGGCTGAGCAAATTACCGCGCCCGCTTTTCATTGAATTCCAGGCATCGCTGTAGGTTTTTTGCACGGTCTCCAATTGATTACCGACCTTTTCGAATTTCTCCACCACGATCACCAGCTTGTCATACACCTTAGCCGCCTGATCGGCCAGCTTCTCGGTACTTTTACTGCGCCGCTCAATGGCCCAAATACTGGCAACGGTTCGCAATGTGGCCAGCAGCGTCGTGGGTGTCACCACCACGATGCGACGCTCAAAGGCTTCGTTAAACAAGGCTTCGTCCTGCTGGAATGCCAGCATAAAGGCCGGTTCAATCGGCATAAACAAGAAGACAAAATCCGGCGAGTTAAGACCCGTTAATTGCTGATACGCTTTGTCGCTCAGACTGCGGATATGGTTACGGATAGCCTCCACATGACGGCGCGCGGCGGTATCGCGTTCGATGTCAGTTTCAGCATTAACATAATCGGTATAGGCATTGAGCGAGACTTTGGAGTCGACAATGATGTGTTTATTTTCCGGTAAATTAATAATCACATCCGGACGATAGGTTTTACCGTCATCATTCTGATGACTCTGCTCGCGCTGGTATTCCTCGCCCTTACGCAGGCCGGAACGGTCGAGTACGGTTTCCAGTACCATTTCTCCCCAGTTGCCCTGCATTTTTTTCTCGCCACGCAGTGCCGTGGTTAATGCATGGGCTTCGGCGGTAATCTGCTGGTTCAGCTTATGCAGATTTTCGATCTGGGTTTTCAGCTCGGTGCGGTCTTTAACGTCATTCACATACACGTCGTCGACTTTTTTACGCAGCCCTTCCAGCTGGTCTTTAAACGGCATTAATAATGAATTCAGACCTTTCTGACTCTGCTCACCGAACTGTTGCTGCTTTTGCTCGAAAATTTTATTCGACAGATGTTCAAACTCTTTCAGCAACTGTTCTTTATTCTGTTCCAGCAAAGCTAACTTTTCTTCCGCGCTGCGCTGTTGCTGTGTCCGCGCTTCCTGCTCAGTCGCCAATTGCTGTTGCAGCTGATTTAACTGCTGTTGCAATTGCTGTTGCTGCAGGTTTTGCTCCTGACGCTGCTGTTCCAGCTGCTGGGCCTGTTGCTGCAGATTCTCACTGCGCTCCTGCCAACGCGCCTGGGCAACACTTTGCTGTTGCAGTTCTTGTTGAACCTGCTCCAGCTTCTGTTGCTGCACATTTAAACTCTGGTTCAGTTCGGTGTTTTGCTGTTGATATTGCTGCTCTTTCTGCTGCCACTGTTGTTCTGCCTGCAGCCATTGCTGTTGCTGTTGGTCAAACTCCTGCTGGCGCTGCTGTTGTTCTTTGTGTGCCTGAGCACGTTGATAAAACCAGCCCGCAGCCAGCGCCGCTGAACTAATGGCCAGCGCCGACAAAGCCAGCTGCATTACAGACAATTCAAACATAAAACCCTCGTCAGACAAAAAAGCGGCATAAACTCATAAGCCGCTGAAAACTCAGAAATGTGCACGTACGCCGGCAATAATACTGTCAGCGTCAATATCGTTGAATTCGGTGGTGGAATATTCGGCGAACAACACCACGTCGTGCTGGTTGGGCAGCGGAAAATTAAAACCAGCGCTGCGCATGGAAGAGCAGCCATCGTCAGACCAGGGCTCCAGCACACCGTTCACCGCCGTGCTCCAGCAATGGCGACCATAACGCACCCAGGGGCCGACGCCATTGGCCAGCGGTAAACGCAGGGTAACATCCCAACCGGCGCTGATACCGTCGAACTGTGGGCTATCGGCATTCTCGTTAATGTTTTTATCGCCCCACAGCCATAAACCCAGACCGGTGCTGACGCCCGGAATCCATTCAATGCCACCTCTGGCATACACCAGATCGGTCAGCAGGGTATCAGACTCACCATCATCGGTACGCTCTTCCGGAATACTCTGGGTACTCAGCCCCAGTGCCAGTGCGGCATAACCCTGCGGTTGCCAGGCCTGTGCCGCCCTTGGCACGAACAGCAGGCTCAGAAGCAGAAACAGCAGACCTGCGCTGTACCGGCCGTTCATCGGGTTGTCATCGTTATACATCATGCTCCGTCCTGTTGTTACTTAGGGCCTGTCGCCATTTGCCACCTTGCGGGCCAATCTGTGTTGATTATGCCTGATTACTGCGGCATTGCGTGCCAGCGAATTGCCAAACTGGTTCCATCGTGCAGAATTGACCGGACAATAAAAATCTCACCATTAAGGATAACTCCATGAAAGTCGCTGCCTTAGCGCTGCTTGCGCTGACCCCGCTGCTGACCACTCAGGTTCAGGCCAGCTCTTCCACTCCAAGCATGAACAGTAACTACTCCACCCACCCGGTGCAGTGGTACAACGCGGTATCCGAACTGGAATACTTTGACACCAATTTTACCAACACCTGGGTAACCAATCCGGCCTGCGATAACAACGCCGATTTTACCGCCGTCACCTACAACATTTTTCACAATGTGGGTTTTGTTTATGACTTCGGTGATGAGATGGAGCAATCACTGGGCAAAGTAACGGAATGCGCCGATGTGATCATGCTGCAGGAAGCCTGGGATTACGACGATATGTACGAAGACGGTCCGGTGGATGACTTTGCCGCACGCGGCTTTGAAGACACCTACGGTGGTGGCAGCAACTATTGCAACGGCAGCGACATTGAAGCCGACTGCCCGGGGCTGATGATTTTCTCACGCCACGGTTATGCAAAAAAACTGGGCTACCACAAATACAACGCTACCAGCGGTATTGACGGTGTGAAAGGCAAAGGCGTGATCGGTGCCATCGTCGAAAAAAATGGCCAGTATATCTACGTCTTTACCACCCATCTGGTGTACGGCAGCGCCCAACATTTTGGCGGCAACAGCAGCGATGATAACGCCCGCCGTGGCCAGATGAACGAAGCCATCAGCTGGATGAAAGAAAAAATCGATGCCAACGCGGCACAATTTCCACCAGCCGCTGTGATTCTCGGTGGCGATTTTAACACCGACCTGCAAAACCCGGCGGCTGTGCAAAACGTCACCCAAAGCAGCCTGTGGGATCAGATGGCATTAATCCGGAATCAAAGCACCGAAGTACGCGATGGCCTGCAATATTCTTACTGGCCGAAAGACGCCTGCTGTGAAGACACCGGCCCGAATGGCCTGGCCACCGATGACTACGCCTGGTTCGACTACACACTGGTGTTGGACGCCGCCAACTGGAACATTGACGCCCCAACCACCGGCTGTGGTGTCAATCGCGTAAACACCAGTGTCTGGGCACCGGAATGGCGTGGACAGGATGGTCAGCGTTACCTCGCTTACTACACCCACAGCGATCATTACGGCAGCCTGACCGAAATTGATTTCTGCCAGCCATAAATGATCATCGTAAATGACCACCCCGATGCATCGTAAAAAAACCGTCCGGTGGGTGCTGCTTGCAGCACTCGCCGCCGGATTCACGCTGTTATTATTACAATGGCGCGCACCGCTGACTCAGGTCAGCGCTGATGCTGCTAACGTTGCCAGCAACGACCAGCAGGCGACTTCCGCTCAGAGCCCATCCAGCGGGCACACTCTGGCAGAAGCACCGGCCTCGCTGCGCGAGCGCTTACACCAAAGCCTGTTACGCGGTGCCCAACAAGCAAGCGCCGAACAACTGACACAGGCCCTGAATACCCTGCGCTGGACCGACAGCGAATGGCAAGCCGACCCCGCAGCCGGGCTGCAACGCATACAGCAACGCTGCCAACAGCAACTCAGCCGTGCCTTTGAACGCAACGCCGACGACAGCGACATACAGCAACTCTGTGAACAGCAATTGCTGTTATCACTGGCGGAAAGTCAGAGCTTAACGCTGGAACAGGCCAGTCGTTTTATCGCCATCAGCCAGGAAAATCCTCAGCCGCTGAAACAGTTTCAGCAACGCTCACCGCTGAGTGACTTCGATAATCCGTTGCAATTTTTTGAACAATACTGGGCCAGCCAGGATGCACTTTACGGTACCAATATCAGCCATAAAGTTTTCGGCGCCCAACGCGATGGCATGCGTTTTAATCAACGCTTTCAGGATTTTTTAGCACAGGCCAAAAACCTGCCATTAAAAGACCGTCTGACCTGGTATGAACAACAGCAGCAACAATTCGCCAGCCAACATGGTCAGCCGTTAAGCGTCCTCAGCAGTGAAGCCATTGACCACGTTAACCGCCTGATCAGCCTGTACGAAGCCGGTGACTCTGCCAATGCTGACGATAAGCTGCAGCAACGCTACCAACTGCGTCGTCAGTATCTGAGCGAAACCAGCGCCGAACGCTGGCGCAAACGCGAAGAAAGACAATTAAATGAAAGCGGTGCATTAGCGGAACTGAACTGACACCGCTCCGGAGGCTGCGGCAACCTCATTCCCCTCAGTTATTCCGGAGCATCCTCGTACTAAATCATCAAGGATGATATTACGCCTGTGCTTCATCTGATCAGTGTTCTAATAAATATTGCTGTTTTTTCTGCAATATAAATCAGCTGTAAAATAATTATTCTGCTTTCCACTACCATTGGCCTTCCGCTTCAGCAGAAGCTAAACCAAGAGGATAGCGTATGGAACATGCATTTTACGTTCGAATGACCACCGCAGGGAAAGGCGACTCCGGAACTGATTACAGAATACATTTCACCCTGCACGGCCTGAATTCCAAGGGAAAGATGATTTCCTCCCCATCATTTCAAATTTTAAGTTGCCGTGGGCTTAAAGATAATAACAATGTTGCGTCTCCTCATTCTGATCCGTTCGCAGCAAAAGAGATCCCGGTAATGGTGGAGGATCTGGTATCCCCTACCAGCATCACCATTTCCTGCCTGCACAGTGATGCATACCGTCCCAGCGTCATTGTTTTAAGATCCGGAAAGGAATCCTGGGTTTTTCCGAACTACAGTAACGCAGCCACCGAAAATGAGCATGGAATAAGTAAATCTATAACGATTCCGGTTCTGGATTTCCAGCAACAGGATTGGGATGAAAGCCATCTTATCTGTCCTACCCCGACCAGCATCAACTACAATCCTTTGGATTCGCAGCCTGTTTTAGTCTGTCACAAACGACTGCCGGATTTAAACAACAGCAAATACAGAACATTAAAAGTGAGTGCATTTTACCATCCGATTGATTCCGGCACAGCCATTAAAGGAAGTCCTATCGATCGAACGAAAGTAATAAAGACTGGTGTCGAGAACGAAATATCGGTTACAGAGCAGGTCAGTGCCAGCCTGGGCGTGGAAGCCAGCTTTCTGAGCATCGGTGCGGAAATATCCAAAGAAACAACCCATACCCAAAGGATAAGCAGCCACACGACGGTCACCCAGAAACTGACCGGAAGCACTGACGACTCTCCGATCCGTATTGTCTGGTGGCAGAAGGTGTATAGTTATGAGATTCAGGGGATAAACCAGAACTGGGGAAGCTCAGCGATATTCGATGATCCTCAGGACGCTAACATACTAAAAACCTGGTACCAGGAGCCAGTCGAATAAATAAACGCATTAAGATTTAAACTGCCTTAAACAATATCCGCTCATCACGATCAGGACGATGAGCGGATATTTTCTTTTTTCATACCCCACTACCTAGCCCCGAACTCACCTGACCCCTGCTCACCTTATCCCTGCTCAAAAAGTCCCGCCTTCCGCCCGGCAATCCCCCGGATTGCGTAACGGGCAATCCGCTAACGATAAACAACCACAACCTATGCAGCTGTCGAGCTGCTGCTGTAATAAATTCAGGTCAGCTATTTTCTGTTGAAGTAACGCCTGCCACTGACGTGACATGGCCTGCCATTGTGCGGCTGTCGGTGCGCTGTCTGCGGGTAATACTGCCAGTGCCTGTTTAATGTCACGCAGAGCAATACCGGTACGCTGCGCCACCTTAATCACCGCAATACGGCGCAATACATGGCGGCTGTAACGGCGATGATTGCCGTTATTACGCCAGCTGCGGATCAACCCTTCTGCTTCATAAAAATGCACGGTGGATACCGGAATATCACAGCGCCGGGCAATTTCACCCACGCTCAATGCGGTTTTTTCGGCGGCAACCGGCTGCGGCATAATGCTTGACCTCAAGTTAAGTTGAGGTTTTATGGTAGCCGCCGGTTCCATTATTGAGAAGACTATTTATGTCACAGACCGTCACATCCCCGGCTCAGACTGTCGCGGTACAGGCCCCCGCAATCCCCAGAATACTGCCGCCAGCACGACAAACCTCAGCGCTCAGCCTGATTATTATCTGCGTTCTGGTCGGCCTGAACCTGCGCCCGGCACTGGCGGCCATCGGCCCGGTTATAACCCTGCTGCAACAGGATACCGGGCTGAGTTTCAGCGGCGTTGCCTGGCTGACCCTACTGCCGGTACTGGCGATGGGTATAGGCTGCTTTGTTACCTTATGGCTGCGCCGCCACATCAGCCTGGCGCATTTAATTCAGGGCGCTTTAGCCCTGTTACTGCTCGCCAACCTGTTGCGCCTGATCGACGCCGGCAGCCTGAATACCGCGTTATTATTGCTGACCTCATTACTGGCGGGCTCCGGTATTGCTGTTATTCAGGCAACACTGCCGATTGTGATTAAGTCGCTGGCCAGCGACAGTGCCAGAATTATGGGGTTTTATGTCAGTGCCATTATGGCGGGTGCGGCATTAGCCGCAGGCCTTACTCCTTTTCTGGCGCAGTGGCTGGCCAGCTGGCGCGCCGCTCTGGCTTTCTGGGCGGTGCTGGCGGTTGCAGCATTCGTGGCCTGGATGCGCTGGACAGCACGGACACAAATTCAGCCTGCGGCAACATCAGCGGAAAATCAGCCCGCACCAGAGGCTGAAATACCCTCTGAGCCATTACCTGAACAGACAACGGCGCAAAGTTTCAGCCGCTACCGTCTTATGTCGTTAGTCGCGACTTTCAGCATGGCAGCCGCAGGTTATGTGTGCGTTCTGGCCTGGTTGCCCCCCTTTCTGATTGACCTAGGCTACAGCAACACAGAATCCGGATTAATGCTGGGTTATCTGACCGCAGTGGAAGTGATTGCCGGATTACTCTTTCCGGCCTTGGCAGCAGGCAGCCCCGACCGCCGCCGGGTATTATTCAGCGTGCTGATATTATCCATCGGTGGTTTTATCTGGCTGGCGTATTTTCCGCTGACAGGTGCTGTGCCGTTGCCATCTGCAGTATTCACCCTGGCATCAATGCCCATAGTGCTTATACCCCTGACGCTGCTGGGGCTGGGTATTGGCGGACAATTTCCGATGATTATGATCGTGACTATGGATCATCACCCGGATGCCCAACAGGCCGGGTCATTAATTGGCAAAGTGCAGGGCTACGGCTACAGTCTGGCGGCAATTACGCCGTTAATAATGGGAAGTGTGCGCGATCAGCTGGGTAATTTCAGTTCCGCCTGGCTGGCTCTGGCCATTATCTATGCTGCCGCCTTGCTGCTGTGCAGCCGTTATAACCCGGTGCGTTATCCACAATTGCTGAAGGCGCGGCAGTAAAGAATCGCTTCTGCTTCAGGCTTTTATTGCAGGCTTCCAGTACAGGTTTTTAACATCACGTCACCACCGGCACTGTTCAGCAGAGTATTAACGGTATCGTTCATGGTCTGCAGGCTAAGAGGCCAGTCGGGTGATTTTTTGCTGCGCGGAAAAATCATATAAGCCACGGCGCCGGAAGGCGTACCGGCACCGGTTCTTGGATTCGGGTTATCGCCGCCCAGAGCACTGGCGAGCGCAATCGACATTTCCCCCAACATCGCTCTGGCCGGGCCAATATCCGCAATAATAAAAGGCGAAGATTGACCATTACTCAGATTCAGCGCATACCCAAAATCGCCTAATGCTCCGGTGCCTTTCTTTTTATAAAAATCACCGGGAAATACCAGATACGGCACAGAGCGGGAATCGACATAACGCTGCGGATCAGTCACCGCTTTCTGTTCATCCTGCAGGGATGTACGCGAAACTAAAAAGCCTTTAAAAGTGCCCTCTGGCTGCACATAAGCCTGCGCCGGATTATCCGGGCCAGCGACAATGGCCGAACGCCACCAGCTGTGTTTTGGATACCCCCCATTGGCCGGACAATCCAGTCCTTTAAAGCCTTCGCCCTGCGTACAGTGCAGGCTGACATCATCCGGGTGATAGGCATTGGGCGCACCATCGGCATCCACCCTGACCTCATTAGCGGTAAACAGATAAGCGTTCTGCTCACTGTGATGCAACAATGCCGTACCCTGAAACTGATCCCACGCCGTGAAAACACAGCCGGATTCGGCCATCACCTGCGATACACACAGCGGCAGCATAATAAGAAGAGCCATTCCTTTCATAGTGATTCTATCGCCCTGACAACACAAAGAACGTTGAGTCTATCGGACACATCCACAGAAAACACCCGCAGGCGGTATCAGACGCATGTATGTACAGGTTGTTACTGACAAAAAACAGCAGAAGCCACAGCCCTTTTCCATTAACATCGATTCAACTTAAGCCCTGAAGAACGGAGAACCCGATGCCAAAACTCACTCTGTTTTACGATGGCCACTGCCCGCTTTGTGTACGCGAAATGCGTCACCTGACCCGGCTTGATCGTGCGCAGAATATGCAACTGGTCGATATCCAACGTGAGGACTTCAGCGAACACTGGCCGCAGGTTAATAAAGCAGAAGCCAGCAGCATCTTGCTGGCCGTGCAGGACAACGGTGAATGGTTACGCGGCCTTGATGTTACTCACCGCGCCTGGCAACTGGTCGGCAAGGGCTATTGGATTGCGCCCTTACGCTGGCCGGTTATCCGCTTGCTCGCCGATCAGGTTTACCTGTGGTTTGCGCGCAACCGTTACCGGATTTCCGGCTGGCTCACCGGCCAGCAGCGATGTGAGGCCTGTGCGATTAATGGCTGTGATATTACGGATAAAAAGCAGGGCAAGTGATAGTAGCCGCTGCGTGGGCTGACTCTTTGAGGGGGCCGGCTCACTACTACGCTCTGCGTAGTAGTGCCTGCCGCTTTGTTTGTTCTGGAAAGGATTGTGCTCTGAGTCATAGCCGCTGCGCGGGTTAGCTTTTGTTTTTTAATAAAAGCCTATGCGGGACAAAAGCTGGCCCGCACAACGACTTGTCAAAAAACTCATCCCGCAACAGGCTGCTTAGCCTCATCCTCCGCCTGCTTACGCAGCATAAAACGCTGAATTTTTCCGCTGGAGGTTTTCGGCAGCTCAGCAACAAATTCAATCTCACGCGGGAAAGAATGGGTCGACAGGCATTTACGCACATGCTGCTGTAATTCTTTCGCCAGCGCCTCATCGCTGAAATATTCCGGGCGTAACACCACATAGGCTTTCACAATGGCACCACGCTCGGCATCGGGTTTACCCACCACCGCGCTTTCTATTACTGCCGGATGTTCGAGCAACGCACTTTCAACTTCGGCCGGGCCGATACGGTAACCGGCGGAGGCAATAATATCGTCGTCGCGGCCGGTGTAAGAATGCGAGCCGTCGCCATTGCTGACTACCAAATCGCCAGTCAGATAATACTGACCTTTATAAGGTTTTTTCGCATCGCCCATATAACCCTGAAAAAAGAACAGCGGCGAGTTATCCATATCCACCGCCAGCTCGCCGGTTTCGCCAGGTGCCACTTCTTTGCCATAAGGATCGAGCGCAACCAGGCGATAGCCGGGTATCTCATATCCCATACTGGCATCACGGTGCATATGATCAAACTCGTGGAAATTCGCCGAGGTCATACCGGTTTCGGTCTGGCCATACTGATCACACACACGGCAGTTCAGCATACGCTGTGCCCAGCTGACAATTTCCGGATTCAGCGGTTCACCGGCACTGCTGGCTACGCGCAGATTAATCTCCGGATAGTTTTTTAATAAATCATCATTGGCTTTTAATAAACGATACGCCGTTGGCGCTGCCGCCAGATTGGTAATGGCGTATTTACGTAAAAATTCAAAGGTATTGTCGGCGGTAAAACCGGCTTCGTTAAAATGAATGGTCGCACCCAACTGCAGCGGCGCCACAATGCCGTAATACAAACCATAGGCCCAGCCCGGATCGGCAACGTTCCAGAATTTATCGTCAGCACGCAAACCCACGGCGTATTTCATATACATATGAAAGGCCATTAATGCCCGCGCCGGAACCACCAGACCTTTGGCTTTGCCGGTGGTGCCGGAGGTAAACATCTGCAGCATCGGATCATCGGCACCAATTAAAACCGGCTCAAAGCTGTCTGATTGTTTGGCCAGCTCGGCTTCGAACAGAAAATCCGGCTTACCTGTCACACTATCCACACCTTTCACAACATCGGCAGAATCCGCGACCAGCATGCTGGGTGGCAAGCCTTTAACATCGGCCAGCTTGGGCCACTGTTCCGGATTGGTAATAATCAGCTTACTTTGCGCCTGTTCAAGACGGTATTCGATTGCGCCGGAACCAAACGCGGTAAACAATGGCTGATATACTGCACCGGCTTTCAGAGTACCGAGCACACAAATGAGTAATTCCGGGGTGCGTGGCAACAGACAAGCCACACGGTCGCCGGGGCCAATGCCCTGAGCTTTAAGAAAACCGGCAAAGCGCGCCGCACGCTGCTGAAGCTCGGCAAAGGTAATTTCGCCGGTTGAGCCATCAATGCGCTCGTAACGCAGGGCAACCCGGGTTGGATCTCCGGCATGGCGGTCGCAGATTTCGGTGCAAACATTAAGACCTTGGTCGAAGTCAGAACAGAACTGCTGTTTGAGAGAATCGACAGAAAAACCGCTGACGAAGGCGTCATAGCTCATAGTGTGCATAGTGCTTTACCCTGTTGTTCTTGTTGTGCGCATCATGGTTGTCTGCGCGGGCGTTTATCAGGGCCTGTTTAAATAGTGTCGACAGGCCCTGACATGCGATTCACCCATGCTAAGACAAGGCAGGCGACAAACAGAATGACAGGATTAAGCAGATAACTTAACAACTTTTGCGCACAACCAAAGCGCTGATGCCAGGCCAGCCGCTCAGTCCGGACGCCCGGGCCAGACACTGGTAAAAACAACGCAGGACAGACGATATTGTTATGCAAAACCTGACCTTTTCTTCGCATTATGCCCGCGCCGCCCTCTACGGGCTGGAACAGAAAAAAGGCGATTGCTCGACCCTGCTGCAGGCAAAAAATATCGACCCCAACCTGATCCGCGAGCCATTGGCGCGTATCCCCACCGATCAGTTTGTGCGCCTGTTCCGCCTGATCTGGAAAGCGCTGGATGACGAGTTTATGGGACGTACCATCACGCCCTGTAAAGTCGGGCATTTTCATCTTATGGGCTCACTGGCGGTACACGCCAATAATCTTGAAGAAGTACTGCGCGAAAGCATCCGCTGTTATCGTTTATTTACCGACGAAATAGAAATCAGCCTGAACCTCGATGGTAACGATGCCGAACTGAGCCTGACCCATCATAATCCGCAGCTCGACCCCGATGCCTTTTTGGTCGAATGGTTATTACTGGTCTGGCACCGCCTGACCGGCTGGCTGATTGACCGTAAAATTGTGCTCAGCCAGGCCACATTCACACACGCCCTGCCACCGCATTTTGATGAATACCGTTTTGTATTTCCCACCCGCTGTTTTTTTGGCCGCGAGCGCAACAGCCTGTTTTTCAGTAAAAACCTGCTTTCTATGCCGGTGGTGCGCACACCCGCCGAGCTGGATGAATTTATTAATAATTCACCACGTGATCTGATTGTCTGGACCGACGAAGACGACAGCATCACCACCCAGGTGCGCCGCCTGCTTGAAGCCGGCGATACCAGCAGTCTGCCGAACCTCGACTGGGTGGCCGAGCAACTGCACATGACCTCCTACACCCTGTGCCGCAAATTAAAAGCCGAAGGCAGCGCCTATCAGAAAATTAAAGATAACCTGCGCCGCGATCAGGCCGTGGTGATGCTGACCCGGCAAAATCTCAGTATTGCTGAAATATCCAGCCAGCTGGGTTTTGCCGAACCGGGAGCGTTTTCACGCGCATTTAAAGGCTGGACCGGGGTAAGCCCGCTGGCGTACCGGCAACAGGATCAATAACTGGCCTGCAAAGCAATTTAGTATTAGCAGAATTACTGGAGTGTTTCGTGGCGCTGGCTTGGTTGGGGCTCGTCGAAGAGAGATGGCCCTTCGACTGCTTCGCGCTCAGGGCGAACGGGCCTGTATAAATACCGTTCGCTCTGAGCAGCGAGCCTTTCGACAAGCTCAAGAGAACGTGTCTAAATAAATACCATTCGCCCTGAGCATCGAGCCTTTCGACAAGCTCAAGAGAGCGTATCTAAATAAATACCGCTCGCCCTGAGCAGCGAGCCTTTCGACAAGCTCAAGAGAGGGTGTCTATATAAACACCGTTCGCCCTGAGCTTGTCGAAGGGTTAGCTGCCGCCCGGCCTTACGATCAATTCTGTCCGCGATAAAGCCGAGACCTGTGGGAGCGGCTTTCAGCCGCGATAACACTGGCAAAACCACCATCATTGGAGGAGGAACGACGAAGCAATCCCAGCTACTTATAACCAGTTTTATCAACCAATTGAATCCACGCCCCAAATTCAGTACTCTCGACCAAAGCAGGGATGCCGCTATACCGTAAGAACATACCGTCCAAACGACCGCCCTCCCCGCCTACCACTCCGGATATAACACCACGCTATTCCTGCCCTGCGTTAATAAGGACGGGCGGTAGCTTGTCTTAAAAATAAAAGCTACAATTCGACCTTGGCAAATCTACAAAGAATTAATATACGAAAGTATTTACTCCGGATTCATTAGTCATCTGGAATACGACATTGATCAATAATATAGGGATTTATCTGCCTCTTTAATGGAGATAACTATACACGAAGATTAAAACTTCTAGACTACCATGAACAACCCAATTGTCACATAACACTGAATAAGCATTCGAATGTTCGCTCAAAGCGCTTATAACTTGGAATTTTAAAGAAATTATGAAATATTTATTAATACTAGCACTAACAATCACATCTGGATGCTCGTTTATTTCAAAGAAAACAGAAATCGCATCAATAGAAAATGTGAACGGGAACTACTGCGAGGACATCAATATCAGAAAAACAGTTTTATTTGATGCGATAGCAGTAGGGCCTGTGCTTTTACCAATAATTCCAGCATTCCTCGTCAAACCACCCATATTCAAATTAACCATCGTAGACTGCGAGAACAACACTAGATATCCAGTAGTCATAGATAGCTCAGGATATCACTGGTTGAACACATCAAATGATTGCACGTATAAAATCAAAGTAAAAAACGAATATGAATACATCCCACTTTGGTGGGGACAAAAGCCAGAAAAGCCTATGAAATGCTATAGTTTCTCTGAGTTAAACATGCAAAACGAACAAAAATAAATCTACTTTATCCTTTAAACGAATCACTACTACGCTCTGCGTAGTAGTGCCTACCGCTTTTTTGGTTCTGGAAATGATTGTGCTCTGAGTTGTAGCTGCTACTTGGATTAGTTTTTTGGGCTACCGCCCTATGACCTCTTTGAGGGGCCTTACCCTCACACCGGTCGGACGCTTATTCCTGACCGCCATGGATGGCGGAAATGCAGTTTTTCAGGAGCAAAAACCATCAATCACTCAACGTCCGATACAATACCAAACATCGCACTGTGGGAGCGGATCTTATCCGCGTCGGAAACAGCCCTACATTCACTTTGATATGTAGAGTGGGCACTGCCCACCAAAAGGCCTGAACAGAAGATCGCTGAATAGTGGCTTTTTTTAGGTAACTGCGATTTATTCACGAAGCTTCGGATGTGAAAAAACGGTGGAACTATATGGCTCTTCACCGAACGTAGTGGAATGGCTATCATGGCAGAACTCAGCCTAGAGGCGATTATCGCTATGGATCAGCTCACGTTATACGACCAAATTCTTGGACTTACTGCTCCATGGAAAACGAATTCCGTAGAGTTACATGACTCTGATCTTGCCCCGCTTTTAAAAAGCCCATACCTTACAACCCCAAAAAAAGCCGCTGGCCCACCGCCAGCGGCTTTTTAATAAACGCCTTTTCTTCCCCCTACAGAATCTCGATAGCAACCGCCGTGGCTTCGCCACCACCAATGCAGAGAGAGGCCACGCCTTTTGTCAGGCCACGCTGTTTCAGTGCATTAATCAGGGTAACCACGATACGTGAACCGGAAGAACCAATCGGGTGGCCAAGTGCGCAGGCACCACCATTAACGTTGACTTTATTCTCATCCAGACCCAGTTCCTGAATCGCCAGCAGGCTGACGACGGCGAAGGCTTCGTTAATCTCGAATAAATCCACCTCGGCACTGTTCCAGCCAGATTTTTCCAGTACTTTTTTTATTGCACCGATAGGCGCCAGGGTAAATTCCGCCGGTAATTGCGCGTGGGTTGCATGGGCGACAATGCGTGCCAGTGGTTGCATGTTTTTCTGCAGCGCGTAGGCGCTGCTGGTCAGTACCAGCGCCGAAGCACCATCACTGATGGAGCTGGCGTTGGCAGCGGTTATGGTGCCGTCTTTTTTAAACGCCGGTTTCAGCGTCGGGATTTTTTCCGGGCGGGCGTTACCCGGCTGTTCATCAACGTCGATCAGGGTATCGCCGTTACGACCAGATACCAATACCGCAGCAATTTCCTGTTCAAAGTGGCCGTTGTTAATCGCCGCCAGCGATTGGTTAAGCGAGCGGATGGCAAAGTTATCCATGGCTTCGCGGCTGATGCCGTATTCATCGGCGCTGCGCTGGGCAAACACGCCCATCAGGCCGCCTTCGTAGGCGTCTTCGAGGCCATCAAAAAACATGGAGTCAATAACCTGGCCGTGCCCCATGCGCATACCGGCACGCGCTTTGGGTAATAAATAAGGTGCCTGACTCATATTTTCCATACCGCCGGCAATCATCACGCTATTGCTGCCCGCCTTAATCTGATCGTGAGCCAGAATAATCGCCTGCATACCGGAGCCGCACATTTTATTAACGGTTGAGCAGCCAGAGCTGTCGGGAATTCCCGCCGCACGCGACGCCTGACGCGCCGGAGCCTGACCCAGTCCGGCTGGTAACACACAGCCCATAATCACTTCGTTAATCTCATCCGGGCTCAGGCCCGCACGCTCTATCGCAGCGGAAATAGCCACCGCGCCTAATTGCGGTGACGGTACACTGCTTAATTCGCCCAGCATACCGCCCATTGGGGTACGGGCTGCCCCACAAATAACGACGTCATTATTGTGCATAGTTTGCTCCGGATGTTTCGCGGCCGACGATCCCTGGATAAATATTATTGCCGGATAGTCAGCCGCTTTCGTTTATATATCGGGTTTATCTGAATTGCTGTCCTGCGCTGTCGCTTTATCAGCTGCTGTTTGGGCTGCTATTTGCCTAACAGGGAACGGGCAATCACTTCTTTCATAATTTCTGACGCACCGCCGTAAATACGCTGCACACGGGCATCGGTAAAGGCGCGTGAAATCGGATATTCCGAGGTGTAGCCATAACCACCAAATAATTGCAGGCAACCATCGGCTACGCGGAACTGCATTTCGGTGGCGCTGTATTTCGCCATCGAGGCGGTGGCGGTATCCAGCTCACCGGCGCTGTATTGGCCAATACACTGGTCAATAAAAGCCTGATTAACGCGGTATTCGGTTTCCATTTCGGCGATGCGGAAACGGGTATTCTGCAGCTGGCTGAGTTTCTGGCCGAATAATTCACGCTCGGTGGTGTAGGCAACGGTTAAATCCAGTGCGCCACGGGCGGCGGCACAGGCCAGCGCACCAATCACCAGACGCTCGCGGGGTAATTCCTGCATCAGGTAAACAAAACCCATACCTTCTTCACCCAGTAACGCCGATGCTGGCAGGCGGATATTGTCGAAAAATAATTCTGACGTATCGCCGCAGTGCTGACCGATTTTTTCCATATTGCGGCCGTGGCTGAAGCCTGGCAGCGTCGTGTCGACCAGAAATAAACTGATGCCCTTGGCACCGGCAGACGGATCGGTTTTCGCCGCCACAATCACCAGCCCGGCGTGCTGGCCGTTGGTAATAAAGGTTTTTGAACCGTTGAGAATATAATGCTCGCCGTCTTTTTTGGCCGACGCGCGCATGGCCTGTAAATCGCTGCCCGCGCCGGGTTCGGTCATAGCGATGGCACCCACGATTTCACCACTGGTCATTTTCGGCAACCACTGCTGTTTTTGCTGCTCGCTGCCGATATGCTGCAGGTACGGCGCAACAATATCGGAATGCACCATCACATTAGTCGCCAGTGCGCCAAAACCCATGCGCGCCAGCTCGGCACCGACCACGACGGAATAATCAAACGGTACACCGCAGCCGCCAAATTCTTCCGGCATATCGACACATAACAAACCCGACTCACCCAAAGTGCGCCAGATTTGTGCCGGAACAATGCCGTCTTTTTCCCACTGCTCGTAATGCGGAGCAACTTCGGCTTCGAGCAGGCGCGCTACGTTATCGCGGAACAGTGCGCGTTCCTGAGGTTCTTTAATAAAGCTCATGCTGTTCTCACTTCGGTGCCATGCGCAGAGCGCAATCCAGACGGATGACTTCGCCGTTCAGAATCGGATTTTTAACCATCTGATTCACCATCATGCCGAATTCTTCCGGACGACCAAGGCGCTGCGGAAATGGCAGTGTCGCCGCCAGACTGTCCTGCACTTCCTGCGGCATACCGGCCATCATCGGTGTCATAAACAGGCCGGGGGCAATGGTATTGACGCGAATACCGCTGCGCGCTAATTCACGTGCCGATTGCAGCGTCATCGCCACCACGCCACCTTTGGACGCGCTGTAAGCCGCCTGACCAATCTGGCCTTCGTAAGCTGCCACCGACGCGGTACAGATAATAATGCCGCGCTCGCCATCGGCATTGGCTTCGCGTTCCATCATCTCGGCCGCGGCCAGACGCATAATATTAAAGCTACCCACCAGATTGACCTGAATAACGCGGTTAAACGCATCCAGCGCCATTGGCCCTTCGCGGCCAACAATTTTTGCCGCCGGAGCAATACCGGCACAGTTGACGGCAATACCACACAGACCATGAGCTTCGCGTGCAGTTTTAAAAGCGGCCTCGGCACTCTCGGCCGACGACACATCACAGCGCACAAAAATACCGCCGACTTCTTTGGCCAGTGCTTCGCCACGCTCTTCCTGCAAATCGAAAATCGCTACCCGACAACCTTCGGCGGCCAGTGCGCGTACCGTGCCTTCGCCCAAACCTGACGCGCCGCCGGTGACGATGGCGGCTACATTATTAAATTCCATGACATGCCTCTTGTTATTAGTTGTTATTAATTTTCCTGACTGGAAACCCCGTTAACGGGCTATACGATAAATAAACAGCGGAGTTCAGTGTGACGCAGCTTGGCAGAGCAAACCATGACAAGATTGCGCAGGAAATTTGGCAAAAAAAGGCAGGAGTAAGTTGAGCTGGCGACCGGCTATTGCACTCGCGAAGTTTAGGCAGCCACTTTGTATTCTTATCAATGCCAATGCTGGCAGCCGCTGCGCGGACTCGCTTTTGCGATTAATTCAAAGCCAATGCGGGGCTCGGCTTAGTAGCCAGCCCGCGCAGCGGCTATAAAATGCCAACCTATAGTGAAGGCTGCGCTGCCCCGGCGTCCCTCAATGCCCGCTCTATCACAAAAATTCTGTCCTGCCCCCACACCGCCAGCTCGCCATAACGCATACTGGGCACGCCCCATAACCCATAACTGATCATTTCCTGGCGGTTGGCTTCGGCCCAGTCCTGCCAGTGTGTACGCCAGTCGTCACGCTGCAGAATGGCTTTGGCATCAGACCAGTTAAGGCCGGCGCGCTGCACAATAAAGCGCATGCCGGAGTCGGTTTCGGCCAGTACACCTTCGCTGTTAACCGCGCGGGAAAAGCTCAGTAAATAGTCGGCGGCCTTGCCCTGCTGCTGCGCCCAGGCGAACAGGCTGTAGCAGCGCTCCACCCCGGCACCGAGCGGGTCGGCGACATAGCCGTACGCAATGCCGCGCTTGCGTGCTTCGCGCTGGGTATCGGCGAAGATATACCATTTTTTCAGCGCCGGTACTTTCAGCCCGCGCATCAGCATGGGCAATACCGGTTTAATCATTAGTGGCTGGCGGTAGTGCTGTGCCAGCTGCAGCATCTGTTCCAGCCCCAGGTGGCTGTAAGGGCTGCGCGCGGAAAAATACAGCACCAGCGGCTGGTTTTCTGCGGACGGAATAGCAGCAACAGGATGGCAGCAGAAGTCACGCCAGGTACGGTCAAATTCCATCAATGTGCTATCGGCCTGCTGCAGGCCCAGGTCGCGCAGACGCTGCTGCAGATGATCGAGACGATCCAGACCCCAGTACCATTCGCCTTCGTAATACAGCGTCGCGCTGAGGTAATGCCCCAGTTGCTGCAGGCGTTGTTCATTGCGGCGCAGATGTTCGTTCAGGTCGTGGTTGAGCAGCGGATAGCCGTCCAGTACGCGTGTATCGTCGTACCAGTAAGCGCGGAATACCTTTTCTACCGCCTTCCAGTCGGGCTGGCCGCGACGCTCCAGTAATAACAGCTGTGCACTGGCCTGTAAGCGGCGCATGGCGCGCTGCTGGCGCTGTTGTTGCGACTCCGGCAACGCTTGCGATGGATAATCCAGCCCATACAGCCCGGCCAGATAACCGGCGTCTTTAAAGGCATTGCTGTGCCACAGCGCAGGCTCGGGGTACATATCATCCTGCAGCTCCAGCACGGTAAAACAGCGTACGCTGACGCCATAATGCTGCTGAAAATCCGACAGTATCTGTATCAGCAGGTAACTGTATGGGTCGTCGATGCGCAGAAAGACCTGTATTTCATGCGGGCGATTGGCCAGCAACCTTCGACCTTCGCGCACACGGCGGCGCAGGGCCAGTAAACCGGGCTGACTGAGCAAGCGCGCGGCCTGTGCCTGCAGGCGGGCACGGAGGAAAAGCGGCGGTATTCGTGTCATTGGGATTCTTATTGTTATTCGATGCTTTATACTAAACCTCCGTGTCAGACATGTCAGGTTCGTGTCCTGACTCCTTGTACGACCATCAGTACGCTAAAGCGAGCCTATGAATAAACGCCCGAGCAAACGCGATTTACGCGATCAGCTGAATCAGGAAGTCGATGACTTTCTGCGTCAGGGTGGCGAAGTAAAAGAGGTGGCCCGTGGTGAAACCGGGCTGCAGAATGGCCGTTATAACGATCACTCCCTTGCCTTTGATAAGCCGAAAGAAGAACGCACACCGCTGAGCGATGTTTTAAAAACCATCGATCAGCGGCGCGAAGCTGGCCGTAAACACAGCAAACCGACCGCGGAGAAAAAAAATCGCCGTCCGCGCAAAAAAGTGATCTACGATGATTTTGGCGAACCCCTGCGTATTATCTGGGAAGAATAACCGCAAAGGATTTTTCCATGCTGGCCGAACCACTTGCTCTGTTAATTGCCGCCGTTGTTTTTGCCTACGCGTTATTTTCCAGAAAAACCGAACAAGCCGCGCTGACTGCGCCAATGATGTTTACCGCCCTGGGGATTTTACTGGGGCCGGTATCGCTTAACTGGGTTGCCGCCGACATTGATGGCAAAGGCCTGATGCTGCTTGCAGAATTTACCCTGGCGCTGATTTTATTTGTTGATGCCAGTCAGATTGAGCGCGCGCACCTGGTTAAATTTGAAGTATTACCCATCCGCCTGCTGGCTATTGGTCTGCCGCTGACCATGATTGCCGGTACATTGCTGGCTTATCCGTTATTCGGCGGCGGTTGGTTACTGGCAGCCCTGCTCGCCATTATGCTAACCCCGACCGATGCGGCTCTGGCGCAATCTATTTTTAATAAAAAAGACATTGATGAATCATTGCGCCATTCCATCACCGTCGAAAGCGGTCTGAATGATGGCATTGCCCTGCCGGTTTTATTATTTGTTCTGGCTATGCTGGCTTCCAGTGCCAGCGCAGAAGTCGATCATCTGCATTGGTTATTATTTATCAGTCAGCAATTTTTAATCGGCATTCTGTGCGGTGTACTCACTGGCCGGGTGGGCGGCTTACTGACAGAAACCGCTGCCAAACGTCAGTGGATGACAGCGCCGTTTCAGCGTTTATCGGCACCCATTCTGGCCTTGTTGGCGTACAGTGGTGCGGAGGTTCTGGGCGGTAACGGGTTTATTGCGGTTTTTCTGGCCGGGTTGTTTCTGCAATCACACCACACGCTGGTGCTGCAACGCCTGAAAGAATTTGGCGAAGCCGAAGGGCAATTACTCAGCCTGACCATGTTCTTTTTGTTCGGCCTGATTTTCGTACCCGATGCTATGCCGCATATTACTCTCAACAGCTGGATTTATGCCCTGCTGAGCCTGACCGTTATCCGTATGATTCCGGTATTAATCAGTCTAACCGGAGCCGGTCTGCCGCTGAATGCGCGCATTTTTTTAGCCTGGTTTGGCCCGCGCGGTATTGCCAGCATTCTGTATCTGCTGCTGGTCAGCGAGCAGCTGGGCTTCAGCGACAGCAATCCGGCTCATGCCGAATTGTTTGCCACCACCGTCCTTACCGTATTGCTCAGCATTTTGCTGCACGGTATGTCCGCCCGCTTTTTCACGCGCCTGAGCGTGGCAACGAAGCACGGATAACCGAACACTCTGTCCTGAAAATGCAACGCCTCTGAGAAAAACAGAGCAAAACCGCATAGAGACTGGCCTGACAGGCAATGGCCGGATTGGCTGGTGAAACCTTGCACGGCAGATGTTTGCGCAATATCAATAGCCTTGTGGCCCGGATTGAGTACCCTAGGGCCTGCTCAATACAACCTGAACCGCATAACCTGAACCGCCTACCCTTGTTTTGTTTTTACGGAGTCTTTGTCATGGATACAAAAAAATTACTCGCCGCCGGCCTTGTTCTTGTTGCCGCGGCCGGCACGCTGGCCTGGACCCTGTTTAATCCTTCTGCCCTGCCCGACGGGGTGGTTGAAACTAACGGCCGGTTAGAAGCCGAACAGGTGGAAGTCGCCATTAAAACCGCCGGACGGGTTGCCGAAGTATTGGTCAGCGAAGGTCAGATGGTCGCGGCTGGTGATTTGCTGGTACGCATCGACAACCAACAACTGCTGGCGAAAAAACGCGAAGCCGAAGCGCAAATTTCCCAGGCGCAACTGGCAGCGGAAGAAGCCGCGGCGGCGGTAGCGCAACGTCAGAGCCAATTAAAACTGGCCAATTCAGAATTAAAACGTGCCCAGACACTGTTTAAACAAAAAGTAGCGACCCAGGACAAACTCGATCAGGCCGAAAGCCAGCAGGAATCCGCCAGCGCCGGTCTGCGTCTGGCGCAGGCCACCGAAAAACGTACCCAGGCCAGCATTGAAGCCGCACGCGCCGGACTGCAGGAATTACAAAGCCTGCTCGACGACACACAGATTTACGCCCCGCGTAATGGGCGTGTGCAGTATGTGCTGGCACAACCGG
Source organism: Thalassobium sp. (assembly GCA_002733205.1). Taxonomy (GTDB): domain Bacteria; phylum Pseudomonadota; class Gammaproteobacteria; order Pseudomonadales; family Oceanobacteraceae; genus Venatoribacter; species Venatoribacter pacificus. The sequence goes on from NVUW01000001.1 coordinate 192,108, forward strand.
GCGAAGTGCTCGCTGCCGGAGGCCGGGTGATTACCTTGCTGGATGTTTCCGATGTGTATATGACCATTTTTTTACCGGCCACTCAGGTCGGCAAACTGGGTATTAACGACGAGGCACGGCTGGTGCTTGATCCGATTCCGGAATATGTGGTGCCGGCGCGGGTTTCGTTTATTGCCGGTGATGCGCAATTTACTCCCAAGTCGGTAGAAACCAGCGAAGAACGCAATAACCTGATGTTCCGGGTGAAGCTCAGCATTGATCCGCAACTGCTGAAATTGCATGAAGAAAAAGTCAAAACCGGCGTACGCGGCAGTGCCTATGTGCGCACCGACAGCAGTAAAGAATGGCCGGCTGATCTCACCGTGCAATTACCTTAGTACCGGAGCCTGTGGCAGACATTATCTGCCCGGCACCGCTGCTGATACTTTTCCACACAGCGCTGTAAAAAGCGCTGCTGCACAGAACGCCAACAGAACAACGCACGGATTCCGGCATGGATACATCTATGGATAAGCCCGCCTTTACCCACATTGTCAGCGCCCGAAAACTCAGCCATCTCTATGGCACAACGCAAGCCCTGGCACCGCTGGATATTGATATTCCTGCTGGGGTAATGGCCGGTTTTATCGGCCCTGACGGCGTTGGCAAATCCACCCTGCTGTCATTAATTACCGGCGTCTGCAAACTGCAGCAAGGGCAACTGACGGTACTCGATGGTGATATTAATAATCGCCGCCACCGTAATACCAGCCTGCCGCGCATCGCCTATATGCCGCAGGGGCTGGGAAAAAATCTTTACCCCACCTTAAGCGTGGCGGAAAATCTGGATTTTTTCGGGCATTTATTTGGTCAGGACAAAGCCGAGCGCAACAGTCGTATTCAGCGCTTAACCCAAGCCACCGGGCTGGCGCCTTTTCTTGAGCGTCCGGCGGGTAAATTATCCGGCGGTATGAAACAAAAACTCGGCCTGTGCTGCGCATTAATTCACGATCCGGATTTATTGGTACTGGACGAACCCACCACCGGGGTTGATCCGTTGTCGCGTATGCAATTCTGGCAGCTGATTCAGGATATCCGCCGCGACCGCCCACAGATGAGCGTGTTGGTGGCCACCGCCTATATGGAAGAAGCACAGCAATTTGACTGGCTGGCGGCCATGGATGACGGCCAGGTAATCGCCACCGGGTCACCGCAGGAATTATTGGATAAAACCGGCTGCGACACGCTGGAAAAGGCTTTTATTGCCCTGCTGCCAGAAGAAAAACGTGCCGGCCATCATGAGGTGGTGGTGCCCCCTGCGGTACAGCACGATGGCCCTCCGGCCATTGAAGCACGCCATTTAACCCGGCGTTTTGGCGATTTTATTGCCGTGAATGATGTGTCTTTCCGCATTCAGCGCGGCGAAATATTCGGCTTTTTAGGTTCCAATGGCTGTGGCAAAACCACCACCATGAAAATGCTGACGGGGTTACTGCCATTTTCTTCCGGTGAAGCGCGTTTATTCGGCCAGCTACCGCAGGCCAATGATATGGAAACGCGGAAAAAAGTCGGCTATATGTCGCAGAGTTTTTCTCTGTACAGCGAAATCAGTGTGCGCCATAACCTGGAGCTGCACGCAAAACTCTATGCACTGGATGAACAACAAGGGTCGGAGCGTATTGCCCATGTGCTGGAAGAATTCGGACTTGCCGAAGTACAGAACAGCCTGCCGGAAAGTCTGCCTTTAGGCATCCGCCAGCGCCTGCAACTGGCGGTTGCGGTGTTGCATCAGCCGGATGTTTTAATTCTGGATGAGCCAACCTCCGGCGTTGACCCGGTGGCGCGTGATCAGTTCTGGATTCATTTAATCCGTCTGTCGCGCGAACAGGGCGTCACCATTTTTATCTCCACCCACTTTATGAACGAGGCTGAACGCTGCGACCGTATTTCACTGATGCACGCCGGTAAAGTGCTGGCGGTGGGTAAACCCGCCGAGCTGGCCGAACAGCGTGGCAGTGCATCACTGGAAATCGCTTTTGTTGATTATCTGCGCGAAGCCGCCGGGCTGAACGATAAGCCAGAACCGTCAGCGGCCTCTAATACAGATAACAAAAGCACTGAGAAAAGTGCTGAAAAAGCCAATGCGCTGCCAATGTCGGCAGAGAGCCATACTTCACCCAAAACACCACGCCGTATTTTCAGCCTGCGCCGTTGGTGGGCCTATGCCTGGCGCGAAACGCTGGAAATTCAGCGCGATCCTATCCGTCTGTTGTTTGCCTTGTTCGGCCCGCTGCTGTTAATGCTGACCTTTGGTTACGGCATTTCTTTTGATGTGGATAACTTAAAATACGCAGTGATCGACCAGGATCACTCGCGTGAAAGCCGTTTATTACTCGAAGGTTTATCCGGCTCGCGCTATTTTGACGAGCAACCCGCTCCGCTGGATTTTGCCGATGGTATGCGACAATTGCGCAGCGGAGAACTGAGCATGCTGGTCGAAATCCCACCGGACTTTGGCCGCCATTTATTACTCGGCTGGCAGCCGGAAATTGGTGTACTGATCGACGGCGCGATGCCGTTTAAAGCTGAAACCAGCGCCGGTTATATTGATGGACTGATGCTGCAGGAATTGCAGGCCATTGCGGCTTCCAGCCCTCAGGCTGCCGGGTTGAGCATGCCGATGACGGTGAGCACCCGCTTCCATTTTAATCAGGCATTTAAAAGTGTATTTGCCATTGTACCGGGCGTGGTGATGCTGATGCTGGCATTAATTCCGGCTATGATGACCGCCCTTGGCATTGTGCGTGAAAAAGAAACAGGTTCCATTGCCAACTTCCGCTCAACGCCGGTTACCCGGCTGGAATTCTTACTCGGCAAACAGGCACCGTATATTGCCATTGCTTTTTTAAGTTACATCACCCTGTTGTTAATGGCCGTGTTGCTATTCCAGGTGCCGGTACGTGGTTCGCTGCTGACATTAAGCAGCGGTGCATTGCTGTATGTGTGGGGGACCACAGGTTTTGGCATGGTGATCTCTTCGTTCACCCGTACTCAGGTCGCGGCGCTGTTTGCGGCGGCGGTGCTCAGCATTTTACCGGCGGTGAATTTCTCCGGTTTATTAACCCCGGTATCGTCGCTGACCGGTGCCAGCCAATGGCTGGGGCTGGGCTTTCCTTCCGCCTGGTTTCAGCAGATCAGCATGGGCAGCTTTACCAAAGCCCTGACCTTTTCGCAGCTGTGGCATAACCATCTGGCATTGGCTGGTTTTGTTCTGCTCTTTACTCTGCTGGCCTGGCTTGGCCTGAACAAACAGGAGCGTTAATTATGCGTGTAAAAAATATCGCTCAGTTAGGCATTAAAGAGTTATACAGCCTGAAAGCCGACCCGGTGTTATTACTGCTGATTATTTATATTTTTTCGGTGGCGGTTTATACCGTCGCAACCGGGGTCAATTTTGAAGTTAAAAACGCGTCGGTCGCCGTGGTTGATGATGATAACTCACCGCTGTCACGGCAAATTACAGCAAGCCTGTTAGCACCAGAATTTCAGCCCGCCGTAAAGATTGATGCTTCGCGCATGAATGAGGTATTGGATCAGGGCGAGTTTGTGTTTGTACTGGTATTTCCACCAAACTTTGAGCGCGATCTGCTGCAGGGCAAAAAACCGGAAGTACAATTAAACGTCGACGCCTCCGCCATGACTCAGGCCGGTAATGGCGCGGTGTATATTCAGCAGATCATTCTCGCCGAGGCCATTCATGCGCTGTCACCAACACTCAATTTTACCGACAAACTGCCGGTTAACATCAGCGTGCGTAAGCTGTTTAATCCGAACTCAAGCTCGGCCTGGTTTAACTCGGTGATGCAGGTGATTAACAGTGTGACCATGCTCGGCATTATTCTGACCGGTGCCGCACTGATCCGTGAGCGCGAGCATGGCACTATTGAGCATTTATTGGTGATGCCGGTAACACCAGCAGAAATTATGCTGGCGAAAATCTGGGCCAATGGTCTGGTGATTTTAATAGCAACGCTGCTGTCGCTTTGGCTGGTCGTGAATAAACTGCTGGAGGTGCCGATTCATGGCTCAGTGGGATTGTTTGCGCTGGCGTCTGCAATCTATTTATTTTCGGTGACCTCGCTGGGCATTATGCTCGGCACCCTGACCCGTTCAATGGCGCAGTTCGGGCTGTTGATTATTCCGGTGGTGGTGATTATGTATCTGCTGTCGGGCGGCACCACGCCGCAGGAAAGCATGCCCGATGCGCTGCGCTGGATTATGCAGCTGTCGCCATCTACCCATTTTGTGTCGCTGGCGCAGGATATTCTCTATCGCGGGGCAGGCATTGAGAGTGTGTGGCCATTGCTGCTGATCCTGCTGGCCATTGGTGCGGTGTTTTTCAGCGTGGCCCTGGCACGCTTCCGCAAAGCCATTGTCAGTATGGGCTGATGCATTCAGCCCAACCGGATTTATTCGCCGCGGGCTTTTTTCCACGGGTCCGGCGCGCCGGGTTTACGGGGTTTGGCGGCAGCGCTTTTTTGTTTCTGCGCCGCTTTGCTTAAACCATCACCGGCGGCCATGGTTTTTAACCGGCCACGGATGGCTTCGACCTCAAGTCCATCTTTAAAACCAATAAACACCGCTTCCACCTGTGCTCTGGCCCAGGGCGTGCGGCGCAGAAAGGTAAGACTGGAACGGATGCTGGGATTAGAGCGGAAACAGTTGATACGCACCAGATCGCTGAGCGTTGCCCAGCCATACTGATCCACCAGCTGGTTGAGCAGATTTTCCAGCGTAACACCCTGCAGATGGTCGGTTTTACGTGGTGCAGATGGAGTAGCAGGCGGGGTATCGGTCATGATTTTCTCTTCCGGGTTCGTACTTAAGGCGCGACCTTAGCAGATGGAAGAAGAAGCGCATAGCGACAGGTTACAGCTGACACCATCATCTGCACGCTGTAAGAGCCAGCGACCGCCTCGACTGTCGCTGGCAACCGTCAGAATTACTCGACCGGCTGAGCGCACTCGGAATGCGAAGGCTCGAACTTACAGCGGATTTTGCGCTGCAGGGTCAGCATATCGCCGTCGTAATAATCGCGATCACGCAGGGCAATCCGTGCCTGCTGCATCATCAGCTGATATTCGGCTTTATCTTCCGCTGAAATATGAATCCACAGATTCTCCGGCACATCACCGGTCTGGCGTTCCACTTCTTTTTCAATAGCAGCAAAGCGGCTGTAAAAATTCTCACGCACCAGCTGGGCAATTTCGGTCGGGAATTTATCTTTGCGACCAATTAACTGCAGCGTTAATTGCGAGAACGGATAATTCACAATGCCGCCTTTATCGCCGATACCGCGGTACAACTCCATAATGTTGTAAGCCACCAGCGGTGCCGGTAAAACATCCACGGCATGGTTATTAAACTTGCTGCCGGCACTGACCACACTGGTCGGCACCGGGTTGGCGCCCAGTTGCAGAATCATTTCCGCCTGCACCAGGTCGTAATCCATTACCGCCACCCGCTTACCGGCTGCTTTGGCCAGGGTGCTGATTTGCTTATCGTTGACGAAAATATAAGCCGCGCCCATTGGCGCAAAGCCCATCACCACAAACTGACCTTCTTCCATGCGCGGTGCATTTTTCGGATTCACTAACACTTTCATCAGTATGTTCATATGCTTTGATGACGGGATTGCACCAATGGCATCGATGGTGCCGGTAAATTTATTAAATAAACGCGCGCGGATACCGGTAAATAAGGCGGCATCGCACTGCCCGGCTTTCAGGTCATCGGCCAGCACCCCTTCGTTGGTGTAGGCCTCCATATTAATGGTGACGCCCATATCCAGCATCCGTGCCTGCTGATCGACGGCGGCGGCATAAATAGGCCCGGAGCGGCCAAGAATATCCCAGACGCATACCGTACGTGGCGGAATATTGCCATCCACCAGAGTATCGCTGTAAAGCTTTTTAATGGCACCGATACGTTCATGTTCCGATAACGCCGGATTCATTGCCTTAGCCCGCCAGGCCTCGGTTGTGGCTGTTGCCTGTGCTGCTTGCGCGGCCTGTGCGCCTGCGGTGAAGACTATCAGTGAGAACAGTAACGATCGGATCATGGGAGTGCCTGCGTATTGAATTGTTATTATTGTGCTGTCTGGCAGTACTTATCCGGTCAGACACGGCATGCACGATAGTAGCCTGATGCAGCAGGCAGCAGCAGGTGAAAAAAAGAAACGATAGGCATGTTTTTGGCCGGATCGGCCATGCCCTGCCAGCACAGCAGCCAAAGGCCAACCTTACAATAAATGACAAAATACACATCAGGATCATAAAACTGACACCAAACCGTCATGCCAGACCCTTAGCCTCTCACGCCTGTACAGACATTAATCAACAGTAACCCTGTGAGATCTGCCATGAAACCGTTAAGCCGTATTATTGCCCTCAGCAGTTTGGGTCTGGTGACCCTGTTGAGCGGTTGTCAGGACGATGACAAAAAAGACTCTGCTAAAGCCATCGATCTGACCATCCTTCACACCAACGATCACCATTCTTATTTTGATGGCCAGACCTACGACCTGAAACTGAACTACAACACCGCCACCAGCGCCGCTGATGATGTTCGTCTGAATCTGGGTGGCTTTGCCCGTATTGCCAGTGCCATCAGCGAATACCGTGATGACAATACGCTGGTACTGAACAGCGGTGAGCTGAACGGCACACTGTACTTCAGCCTGTTTAAAGGTGAAGTGGACTTTAAAGTATTCAATGCCATTGGCCTGGATGCTTACGAGCTGGGCAACCACGAATTTGATGAAGGTGAAAGCCGTCTGGCCGAACTGATTGATCTGGCCGAGTTTCCGGTGATCAGCGGTAATATTCACCCAACCAGCAGCAGCCCTTTGTATGGCTCTGATATTCAGCCTTACGTTATTAAAGAAGTCGATGGCGAACTGGTTGCAATTCTCGGCGTATTAAAAGTTGAGAAAACCCGTGAATCATCACTGGTTACCGATGCCGTTGAGTTTGATGAAGAAATTGCTTCGGTAAAAGCTCACGTCAGCACGCTGCAGCAAAAAGGCGTGAACAAAATTATTGTACTGAGCCACCTGGGTTACGATTTTGATCAGGTTCTCGCCCGCAACGTGACCGATGTTGATGTTATTATCGGCGGCGATACCCATGACGTGCTCGATTCCAGCGGTGAACTCAGCAACATGGGGGTAGATGTACATGGTGCCTATCCAACCGTAATTATGAACCCGGCCGGTAAACCGGTTTATATTGCGCAAGCCTGGGAATATGCCAAAGGCCTTGGCCGTATGAATATCTCTTTTGATAAACAAGGTGAGATCACCACCATCGACGGTAATTTAGAATTACTGGTTGGTGCGCCTTATCAGGTCAAAAATGACAGTAACGCCTGGGTGGATGCAACGGCAGAGCAGCAGACTCAGATTAAAAATACCATCCAGAATCTGAAAACCATCCGTGAAATAGCACCGGACAGCCGCATCGAAGATATTCTTGCTCCGTATAAAACAGAGCTGGAAACCTTCAAAAATGCATCACTGGGCACAGTGACCACCACCATGCCTTTTACCCGTATTCCACAACCCTTTAATAATGGTGACACACCGTCAGGCAGCTACGCCGCGCAGGTGGTAGCCGATGCGTTTATGCAGTATTTGCCGAAAGCCGATGTGGCGATTCAGAATGCCGGTGGCGTCCGGGCTGAAATGGCCAGCGGTAATTTCACCGTGGCCGATGCCTATACCATTCTGCCGTTTTCCAATACGGTGGTCACCATCGATATGAGCGGTGCTGAGATTGTCAAAGTGCTGAACGAAGGTCTGGATTATGCACAGGGCATCTCTGGTTCGACCGGTGCTTTCCCTTATTCATCCAATCTGCGTTATGACGTGACACTGGGTGCGCCTGCCGGTACCGGTATTCATAATGTTGAAGTGCGCAACCGTGCCACAGGCGTGTGGAGCACGATTGATATGAACGCCACCTACGCGGTAGCCACCAACTCGTTTACCGCACTGGGTAAAGACGGCTACATCACCTTTGCCAATGTGCGTGCAGCCAACCCGGCGGCGTTTGAGGAATCGGATGTTGCTTATGCCGTCCCCTTAATCGAATATTTCCGTGATGTCCTAACCGATAATATTTTACCGCCACTGGACGCTGCGAATTACTGTATTAAATCAGTAAACGTTGCGCCCTGAGCAACAGCGGATAAGCGACGCATTCTGTCGCCATAAGCGTTAAAAATCACCGGCCCGGCGTTATGCCTGGCCGGTTTTTTTTATGCCTGCGTTAGCCGGTTTATTGAATACGGTTTTTGGCTTCAATCCACTGCGCCATATATTGCGTACTTTTCAAGCTGTGATGACGCAGCATCATGCCGTAAAAATGCTGCTGACGATGGGCCTGAATATCCTTACCGATAGCGGCCAGACGCTGCTGCAAACGCGGCGCATGCTCACGGAAAGAAAAACGTGACCTAATCAGATTAAGTCCGTTAGCCTGTAACCCCTGCCACTGAATTTCATCCTGATACAGCGTCACTGCCTGCTGAATAAAATCTTCTGCACGATTGGCAACCAGTGCCGCTTCAGAGCCCGGAGCATACATACCTTCCGCACCAATGGCGGTGGTCACCGCTGGCGTACCGCATTCGGCCGCATCTATTAGTTTGCCTTTTAATCCGGCCCCAAAACGTAATGGTGCCAGCATCACCCGCGCGGAGCGCACCACCTGCCGGGCATCTTCTGCCCAGCCTTTCACCAGAAATCCCTGCCGCGCATTATGCAGCTGGGTGGCTTTGGGAGGCGGGTAAGCACCGTAAATATGCAACTCCACCTGGGGTAGTTGCTGGCGAATGGCCGGCCACAGAGATTCTTTTAAATAGCGTACAGCATCCCAGTTAGGCTCATGGCGGAAGTTACCGATACTGATAAAGTGCTGACGCTGTGCAAAATCCGGCACGACCTGTCCGCTGTTTTTTTCAGCCTGCATAAACGGCAGATACAACAACTGAGTGGCCGGCACATTAAATTGTGACTCCAGCCAGTGCATTTCAAACTCTGAAATCATCAGGCTCAGATCGCAACGCAGAATGGCGGCAATTTCACGTACCGCCAACTCGCTGTGCATGTATTCTGCGGGCGGCTCAATAGCCGATTGTTCTGGGCTGGCCTTCACCATGGCCGCGCGCGCATAACGCAGACAGTGCAGGTCTTCGGTATCGAGAATACGCAACGCTTGCGGACAATATTTTTCCACCCGCCAGCCGAATTGTTCTTCCATCATAAAACGGTCAAACATCACCGCATCGGGCTTCAGCTGCTGAATAAACGCATCAAACGATGAACAGTTCAGCGCCAGTTTATGCGGTTGAATATTCAGCGCCGGTAAATCGGCGGCATGTTCACTGAATTCGGCCGGTGAGCCGTAATGTACGGCATAGCCATCCTGCTGCAGCGCCTGAATCAGCTGCAGCATACGGCTGCCCGCCGCTGAGGAGTTGGGCTCTGGCCAGACATAGCCAATCACCAGCAATTTTTTTTCTGGCATGGTCATTTCGGGGGAAGTCTTGAAATCAGTCATCGGCGGATTATAGCGGCCGCAAGGCCCCGACCGCTATCAGGTTAAGGCACCACTGAATAATTCAGCGGTGCCTTAAAACCAGCGCAACGGATACACACGACGGTTGATCATACGGTGATAGATCACACCAAACAGCACGATCAATAAGGTGCCGCTGAACACCGGAGTCAGCAGAAAATCCCACTCAGGAACCGTCAGCATAACCAGCAATGGATTCGCGCCGGCCGGTGGATGCAAAGTATTGGTCAGCACCATCAGACTAACCCCAAGCCCGGTCGCCAGCCCCAGAGTCAGTGGATTCACATCCAGATGCTGTAGAACCAGCAGCCCGATCAGAGCGGTCAGCAGGTGGCCACCGATAATATTGCGCGGCTGTGCCAGCGGGCTGTCGGGCAAGGCAAACAGAATCACCATGGTGGCACCAAAGGGCGCCATGATCAGCAGGCTGTGCTGCCAGTGCTGCAGTAATGCCAGACTACTGATACAGAGCATCGCCCCGGCGCCGGCCAGTAATGCAGCCTTGAGCGAGGTTATGGATGGGTGGCGTAAAAGATGAAACATAAATTCTCCCGTGATACGGCTTGAACGGTTAAACACAAAAGTAGACCAACCTGTCTACCAGAAACTATAAGGTAGACAACTCGGTATACCTTTGTCAATATCGGGTTTTCAGCGGAGCCTTTGCCATGACACTGACAACATCCACAACGACAACCCCTACAATCCCGGCATCAGCACCCGCAAAACAGCAGCAGCTTGTTCACACCGCGTTTACCCTGTTTTACCGCGACAGCATTCATGGCGTTGGCATTAATCAGATTCTGCAGGAATCCGGTATCGCAAAAAAAACCCTGTATCATCATTTCGCCAGCAAAGACGAGTTGGTGCTGGCGGTGCTGGCGTATCGTGATGAGGTATTTTTCAGTTGGCTGCAAAGCCGCATCCATCACGCGGCGACAGCAGAAGCGCTGGTGCAGAACTGGTTTGCCGCCCTGGATGACTGGTTTCATAACCGCGTGGCTGAATTGCAGGAATTCCGCGGCTGCTTTTTTATGCACAGCGCGGCCGAATTTACCGATCCGGCTCATCCGGTTCACCAGCACTGTGCACAACACAAAGCACGGCTTTGCCGCATGCTGGGTAAGCAGCTGGGCCAGTGGCTGGATATAAAAAGCGCGAAAAAACTGGCGGATGATTTATGTTTATTAAAAGAAGGCGCGATTGTTTGCGCCCAGGTGCAGGGCAATAAAAAAGCCGCCCGGCAGGCGGCTTTAATAGCATCAGGGTTATTAAGGCACCTCTGAATAATTCAGAGATGTCTTAACCAAACGGCTAAGTGAAGGGCCGTCAATTGCCCCGTAATGGCGGCTTCGGCATCTGATTAACTGGCCTCTCCAGCACTTCGCGATACCAGATCGGCCAGCCGCGACTGGCACGGATTAATAATTTAATGCCGCTATTCAGTTCTTCCAGCTGCGCCGCCGACAGGTAATACAGCGTTTCACCCTGTGCATTGGTGCCATCTTTTTGTGGCTTAATACGAATTTCCGGTACGTTAAAATCGCGCAGCCATTGCGGCGGTTTATTGTCTTCCAATGCTTCAAAGCGCACATCGGTAATACTGCAATCGGCCACGGCTACCGGACCGGTCGGCCGCTTATTGCATTGTTCCAGCTGCGCCTGTAACGCGGCACGTTCACGGTTGCATACGCTCAATGCCGAGCTGCATTCCTGCAGCTGACTGGCACTGCTCTGCAGATCCAGCTTTAACTGATCACGCTCGCTGCTAACCTGCTGCAACTGATGTTTCAGGTCATTCACCCGGTACTCTTCTGCCGCCATTAACTGATTGTGCGTACTGGTCAGCATTACGCAACCCGGCAGGAAAAGCGGCAGCGCCGCAACAAACAAACTCTGGCTCAGTTTCATTGGCTGCCCTCCCATACCAGAAAACCGTCGATGTCTTCAGCCAGCAATTCATCCAGCTGCTGCTGGCTGCGCGCGGAGCCCTGTTGTTTCAGGGTTTTTAATAAGCTCAGACGCTCACTGATACGCTGATTGGTAGCCAGCAGTTGGTCACGTCCGGTTTTTAAACGATTAAAAGCGGCAATCTGTTCATTCAGCTCACGCGTACGCTGGGTGATGGTGTTGTTCAGCCCGGCCACCTTGCCTTCGGCCTGGTCGGCCTGCCGCTTGGCCGCATCGCGTTGTGCTTCAGCCTGGGTGCGCTGGTTATTCAGCAGAGCATTGGCGGTTGTCAGGTCGTCTTTTTCGTTGCGGCAATTGCGCAGCTCGTCCTTTGCGGTATTCAGTTCCTGCTGTACAGGACATTGTGGAGGATTGAATACCTGATACACCAGCGCAGAGCCGAGTGCGGTAATAATGGCGAGGTAGAGATAATCTTTCATCGCGCTTCCCAGTTGGATTATTGTTATTCCTGTACTGACTCTGCCATAGAATATACGGCGGTAAAACTACTCATTCGCCTGACTGCGCATTGTTGTTAAACTACTTTTTTATTCTCCTGCCGACACTGTACCCGCCATTCTGACTACCGAGGTTGTTGTGCTGTTAATTGCAAAGATTCTGGTGACGTTTTTAACGGTGGTTTTACTGGCCAAAGTGGCCGAACGCATGAGCCCGCGCCATGCTGGGTTGCTGGCTGGATTCCCCCTGGGCACCGCCATTGCGCTGTATTTTTTTGGCTGGCAGCAAAGCCCGCAATTTGCCGCCGACAGCGCCGTGTTTACCCTGTCCGGGCTAACCTCCGCCATCTGTCTGGCTTTTGGCTACTGGCAGGTAATCAAACGCAAACCCGGTCTGCTGTGGTTACCGCTGGCAACGCTCAGTGGATTTGCCTGCTTTTTTTCGGCCAGCGTGATTCTGCAGCAATTGCCTGCCAACCGCTGGCTGAGTCTGGCGGTGGTGGTCGCCGCCATCTTTTTATTCCGCACACTGTTTAAAGATATTGCCGAGCAACAGATTGACCGCAGCCAGCCACCGGCCAATAAGCTGGCCGAATTATTATCCGGTAAGGCTGCGACGCTGCTGTTCCGTGCCAGTATTGCCACAGCATCGATACTGCTGATTACCGGTCTTGCCGATTTGCTTGGCCCGACCCTCGCCGGCTTGCTGGCGGCTTTTCCGGTGAGTTTTTTCCCGCTGATGCTGATCCTGCACATCAGCTACGGCGCCGGTGTGCTTAACGCCACCATCAAACATTACCCCGATGGTATCGGTGCATTAGTGGTTTATGCGCTGGCAGTCAGCTATCTGTATCCACTGCTTGGCCTGCACTGGGGCACGGCCGCCTCGTTGCTGTGTTCGGTCGCATATTTGCTGGTCTATTCCCGCCTGAAAAGATAGAAAAAACAGAAGGAACGAAACATGAAAGGAAGCTGCCTGTGTGGCGCGGTAAACTATGAAGCGGACGAACTGGCCATGCCGATTATGCATTGCCACTGCGATACCTGCCGCAAGGCCCAGGGCACAGCGTTTGTACCCACGGCCGGTGTTAAGCGTGAACACTTCCGCTGGCTGAGCGGTGAAGACAAGCTCAGCAGCTATGAATCATCACCGGGTAAAAACCGCTGGTTCTGTTCTCGCTGCGGCAGCCATTTAATGGCCGAACGCCCGGCGATGCCGCTGGTGATTGTGCGTGTTGCCACCCTTGATGAAGACCCGGGGGTACAACCTCAGGCACATATATGGCAGGAACACGACAAGCCCTGGCTGAGCTGGGAAGGCATTGACGGTTTTGCCCAATGGCCGCCGGGTAAAGACTGATATTGGCGCCCAGATGGGAAGCGACCAGCTCAGACAAGGGGCCAGAGTCCTGCTACAATGGTCGCTTTTACACGACCATTGATTAACAGCCGGCCAGACCTGCCGGCCCTTAGTCCGGAACCCAGAACATGAAAGAATTTACCACCCCCACTCAGTTTCAGGATCTTGCCCAGCTGCTGTCTGACAACGGCATTGCGACCTCTGGCACCTGGTATCACGGTACCTCTTCCGGCCTGATTTCTGCGATTCAGAGCGAAGGCCTGAAAGGTTCCGGCGACGCTGAAATTATGGCGCGCCAGCTGAAAACACTGAGCACCATCGGCCACGATACCAGCGAGCAGAAAGACCCGTTATTTTTAACCCAAAGCAAAGAACTGGCGTACTTCTGGGCCAGCCAGAAAACCCATACGCGTAACCTGTATCTGGGTGGCGGTGAAGAAGCGGTGATCTTCGAGGTGAACCTGCCACAGGAACAACAGGTACTGGTTACAACCGATGCCGGTGGCGCTGCCCTGGTAATGGAGCCGGGTAATCTGTATCTGGCCTGGTTGCGTGAACTGTACGAAAACAACGGTAAAACCCTGGCCGAGATTGATCCGTTCAAATGTGACCGCATGGATTACCTGAACAAACTGGGCCTGGCTTATCTGGCGGTGGATGTTGAGCCGCAATATCTGACCCTGCTGTAAGCCCTGCCTGCGCTGTTGCCGGCACCGGGATATTCTGTTCCTTTGCCGGCACTTCTTTTTCTGCCTGACCAGGCGTAATCTGCGTCGCCTTATCTCCCGCCCAATCTGTTTACCTTCGAGGCAGCCAGCGATGAAACAACGCATTGCATTTACCCTGATGATGTCTTTTGTGTTATCGGTGCTGATGACCTGCTGGATTACCTTTCTCAATCTCGGATTTACCGACGAATTTTTTCTGCGCTGGTTTAATGCGTGGGTACTGGCGTGGCCTGCTGCCTTTGTGATTGCCTTTGTTACCGGCCCGACCATTCAGAAGTTATCGATGCGCTTTAAATAACAACAATTCAACAACAGCAGCTCAACAGCAACTAAACGACAAGAACTGCGCGTTATTCAACTACAGCCCCCTCCCATGCGCTTATACCCTTTGGTTAACGCCGGATTTCCGTTAGTTTAGGCATTCTGTTTCTAAGCTGACGGATGACGACAATGGCCACCCCCACTCTGCGTAAAATCTATCTTGCCGGGCCGGAAGTGTTCTGCCCGGAAGCCAGTGAACTTGGCTCCCGCAAAAAAGCGTTATGTAAGCACTATGGTTTCCACGGTTTATTTCCACTGGATGGCGAAGTGCAAGCAAGCGGCAGCGCCCGTGAACTGGGCTTTGCCATCAGTGCGGCCAACGAACAATTAATCCGCAATGCCGACTTGGTGATCGCCAATTTAACGCCCTTTCGCGGAGCCAGCGCCGATGTCGGTACGGTTTACGAAATAGGCCTCGCACGCGGTCTGGGCAAAGTGATTCACGGCTACAGCAATGATCCGGCATCCTTCAGCGAACGTACCTTTGCGTTATTTGGCCAGGGGGAATATGGCCAGTCTGAATTACACGACCGAGATGGCTTAAGTATTGAACGGTTTGACCTGCACGATAACCTGATGATTGAAGGCGGGATTGCACTGAGTGGCGGAATATTTCTGACACATCCGGCTACGGAGGCGGAAAAATACAGCGATTTAACCGCATTCGAGAGAATATTGAAGAATTTAGCTGATATTAGAGTATCTGCTGCGATAAAGACGGAGAGATAACCTTCATGAAATAGAGTTTATTATTCCGGATATTAAATCCAAGATCTTACCTCCCCTTTTCCCTAATCTACGACTTTATTATTGGTTACGCCGACTCTACATACGCAAGAGTCTTACATCATGTGGGTTATATAATAAATTTCCATTGCAGCAATCAGCACGTCTCATCTTCAGAAAACAATATTGACAAATAAGTTTTTTATGCAATTCTAGCTGACGCCGCTATACGGCATCACCACATAAAAAGGATTAATATGAAAAAAATAATATCCTCATCTATCATATACATGGCAACAATCTTTCCTGTATACGCCTCTCAGAATGTTGATATAGATAACGATGGTTTAATTGAAATTCATTCTGTTGAAGAGTTAGATCTTGTTCGTCACGACTCCTACGGCATGAGTCTTAATGGAAATAGCACTGGCTGCCCAAACGATTCTTGTATCGGTTATGAACTAGCTAACGACATTGACTTTGATACTAACCATAATGGAATTTTTGATGAGCAAGACATATTCTGGAATGATGGACTAGGATGGCTACCAATACCCAGTTTGTCTTCAACACTTGATGGCAACGGATATACAATAAAAAATCTAAACATTAAGCGTCCAGAAATGGATTATTCTGGATTAATATCCATCACAAACAACACTAAAATACGCAACATAAATTTTTATAATGCCAACATCAACGGAAAAAAATATACGAGTATTATTTCAGCAAAATCTTATCAAAGTTCCTTTGATAACATAACCATTAGAGGCTCTACCATTGGTGGTTATGACTATGTAGGTTCAATCACCGGCCAAGCAAACGGAAACAGAACTAAACTTTCAAATATCTATATACAAGCATCAATATCTGGAAGCTATACTACAGGCGGACTATCTGGATCAGTAATAGGTGATGAATATTTACCTCGAGAGCAGAACCCAATCATAAGGAATATTATTGCGGATATTGAGGTAGTATCTACAGTAACAACCGGCGGCCTAGTTGCTGGTATTGGCTATTCAACAATCGAGAACATTCGAGTTCAAGGTAATGTTCATGGTTCGACGTATACCGGTGGGTTATTTGCGTCCATTGGCAACAGCCACCTGCATGATGCTTCTTTTATAGGAAAAATTGAAGGAACAACAGCTGCCGGAATAGCTGCTAGCATGCATAATACCTCTGCTAGTCAAATATTTTCTAACGCTGAAATAGTCGGTGCCAGTTTGCCTTCTGCAGGACTAATCGGAACCCTATCAGATTCAATGCTATCCGACTCTTACACACTAGGAACAATAAATGCTCCAGCATTTAGTATTGCAGGTGTAATCGGAACTGCAAAAGGAAACAGCTCTGTTTACAGAACCTACTCTGCAATTACAATCAATCCCGGACATAGTGGTACGGCGTATGGTTTTACAGGACCCCTCTATTCAACAAACACAACCTTAACAGTTGAAGATTCCTATTGGGATTATCAAACTGCTGGCACAACAAATTCATTACCAGGCTACGCACTCTCCGTTCGAACTAATGAATTGCAATGCCCAACATCACCTAATGACAACCTCTGTTCTTCGCAGTTATTTGTAAATTGGGATCCACTTATCTGGAACTTCAGGAGCTCTATTGAATATCCAATCCTGACACCAGCACCTTGATAACCTTAAAACCGGCACTAATAAGTGCCGGTTTTTTTATCCCATTTCAAAAAGAATTACTTTTGTATAATTTTTTGTCAGCCCTAGAGTTTTCTATACTATTTTTTACCGTTACAACCGGAACCCAGCCAACCTCTGCGTTAGTTCTTGTTACCCGATACCAGTCATGCAGTTCAAACTGAACCGTTAATATTTCCCCGGATTTTGTATTCAGTTCCAGAGAATCATAATCACACAGCATATTGCCTGAGGTTTTACAGGCTGATTGCTCCAGATATTGCAGCGGCACCCATCACTGCGTACCTGAGACACTCGTCGCAAATATCCAGTGAGGATATTCTTCATCCGTTTCTCCAAGGGTCACCTGCTCACCTTTTTTCAGAAAAACAGGATCGGGATATTCTGAAACGTGTTCCGTAATAACAACAACCTTCATTCCGGCTCCGTCAGT
The DNA here is from genome assembly GCA_002733205.1 of Thalassobium sp. GTDB lineage: Bacteria > Pseudomonadota > Gammaproteobacteria > Pseudomonadales > Oceanobacteraceae > Venatoribacter > Venatoribacter pacificus. Next base: position 209,386 of record NVUW01000001.1, read on the forward strand.
CATTCTTCCCCCATACGCTGTTCACGGTATTTCTGAATATCTGGGGTCGCGCAATACAATGTGTCGATGTAAATATTTCTTTCTGCCCAGAACACTTCAAGATCATAAACACAGAAAGAGAATCGGCCCGGATCTTCCACCCAGCCTTCTTCTGTCAGTACGGAAACGGAGGTGAATAATTCATTATCATTCCCCCACCAGGCGAGAATCAAATAAAGAAAACCTGCGCCTTCATGAAAAATAGTAAATGCGGCAGTCTCTGCCCATGGCAGAGCTTTCGCTTGTTTTACAGCATTCAAACGCTCGCTGAAGCGGCTCTGATCAACGGCAGCATCATGAACAGTAATGGTGTATATCTTAATGCCGTCCTGATCCGTCCAGTGAGGCTGGCTTTCTGTTTTTCTTGGTACGAACATCGGAAACTCCCCGCTCTATGGCCTATACACATATTTAATACAACGCATCGCCGCAACCGCACGGCAGAATGCCTGTAAAATAATTCGTGATATTTTCATCAGGGCAGCACTGAATAATTCAGCGATGACTGACACAGGATGCACGGATTTTCGTATCTATCAAGTTGTTATTACATATAACAATAAGAGTATTGTGCATTTTCCCACACGAACAACGCAAACTGCAGGCATAAAAAAACCGGCCCTTATGAGGCCGGTTTTTATGCAGTGCCCTTGGTGTGGATTGGATAATCAAACCACACAAGCATTGGTAAACCGAAGGTAACGAACCAAATGATGGGTTTAGATGACAGACGACCAGGGCAATTAAACAGGTCCTAACTATACTCCTTTCTATCTTTTGAGTGTTCAATGTACTCCAGGCTCGCAAGAGTGAAAGCTGAACCGGTGGATATCACTCAAGCCGACGGCTGAAATTTCATCATACCGTCGGTTACCGCAATGCTCTGTTGCGCTCTGTAACCATGGCAACGATGGACAGCAGCACCACCACTAAAGCGATAAAAGCGGCCAATTCCAGTCCCAGAACGGTTTTCGCGATATTCCCCGACAGTAGCGTCCCGTCATAAAACCCTTCGGTCACATGAGCCACCAATACACCGCCCATCACGCAGATGGAAATGACCCCTGCCATCTGAATGCGCTCTTCTTTCCAGGTCAGCCACAGCGCCACCAGCCCAAGCGAGATATTGGTGGTCAGCTGCCAGACTTCATGCAGCCGGGCATGACCCGGCCATTGTGGATTAAATACATGGGAAGCATTCATTTCCAGATAGGGAATTAACACCATATAAACCAGCACACCCAGACTGATCAGTATTTTTGCAATCATATAAACCTCACATAATGTTCAGCAGACAGATACACATCACCATGGTCAGCAACGATGCTGCCGTGCGGACATGATTCCAGAAGGTCCAGCGCTTTGTATACACGGACCAGACATCAGCGCATTCCTGCTCACGGCAATCGCGCAGCCGGTTATTCCAAGGCACATTGAACAGGGCTGTCACAAGCAGCATACCCGCCAGGTAAACAGCACCTGTCAGGGTGGCCAGCATTCCGGTGCTATGCCAGCCGGCAAGCGCAATCAGCATTACCGCCAGCAATGACGAGCCCCAGAACAATGGCATAAAGGCGGACCTGACGATTATGCGGTTAATGCTGTTCATTGCAGCTGCTGCGCTGCTGGCGGCCAGCTTATCCAGTGACGTGATAACAAAGGCAGAAAATGCAAAATACACCCCGGCCATAACGCCAGCGCTGAGGATCAGCCCCCACAGAGTCAACGTCAGGATCAACTCCGCTGCCGGGCTCATGCCACGCTCCAGCTACCGGCCTGAGCAGTTTTTTTAACGTAATCACTGAATGACGTTGCCGGTCGGCCAAGTGCCTGTTCAACACCGTGTTCCACCCGGCTGTTACGGCCATCCATAACCTGTGTGAACAACTCATTCATCAACCACAGAAGATCATCCGGCATACCTTGCTCAGCCAATCCCTGCAGAAACTGTTCGGCACTGATAGCAGTGAAATCCAGCGGGCGTTGTAGGGTGTTGGCAATCATCTGCACACACTCGGCAAAGGTTAAGAGTTCCGGTCCTGTTACTTCAAATAGCCGGTTATGCAGCGTCGTACGCGTCAGACAGGCGACTGCCACATCGGCAATATCGTCCACGTCAATAAAGGGCTCCGGCACATCGGCAGCGGGGAGTGCGAGCTGACCACGGAGGATGCCATCTACCAGAAAGCCCTCGCTGAAGTTCTGCGCAAACCAACTGGCCCGCACCACATTCCAGCTCAGGCCACTGTTAATCAGCTGCTGCTCCGCCTGCCGGGCACCGTCTTCTCCGCGACCGGACAATAACACCAGGTGCCTCACACCGGATTCTCGGGCCTGAGCGATAAACAGACGAATAGCCTCTTCAGCAGCAGGTATGGCCAGATCCGGCTGGAAAGATACATAAGCCTGTTCACATCCATCCATCACCGCAGCCCAGTCTTCAGGTTGATGCCAATCAAACGCAGGTACGGTGGAGCGGGAGACTGCCCGTACCGGATACCCCACCTCACTCAGCTTACGACTTACGCGCAAGCCTGTTTTGCCATTCGCACCGACGATCAGTGTTGTTGCTGTCATTACAAATCTCCATCCACGTTGTTGGTTATGGGGGGCCTTGCTGCGCCCCATACAACACAGTATGGTGATATCCGAATGGACGATTAATGATCATTAATCCATTATTTTTAACCATTCGTCCAGAATCAGGATAACTATGGCTGAAGCCCCGCAATTTCCCGCAGCCAACGATCCATTGGGCGAGCTGCTGCACCACCTGCGACTGGAAGGCAGTCTCTATTGCCGCTCGGAACTGGCCGGAGACTGGTCGCTGTCGATGCCGGTCCTGCCTGGCAAGATGATGTTTCACATCATCACCGCCGGGCACTGCTGGCTGACCGTTGACGAGCAAGCGCCGGTAGCATTGAACAAAGGCTCGCTGGTGCTGGTACCTCATGGCTCAGGTCACCTGGTCAGCAGCCGTACCGATATTGAGCCGGTTCCTCTGCTGGACTGCGATATACAGCGCGTCAGCGACCGCTATGAAGTTCTCAGGATCGAAGGTGACGGTGAAAAAACCAGTCTGATGTGCGGCATTATGGGTTTTGATCAATTGGCCGGGCAGCAACTGATACAGCAATTACCTGCGGTAGTGATGCTGGAAAAACCGGATCAGACCACCAACCAATGGCTAACCAGTACGCTGGATTTCATCGCCGAAGAAGCGAGTCGGCTGCATCCCGGCGGCGAAACCATCATTACGCATCTGGGGGATATTCTGGTGATCCAGTTAATCCGTCACTGGATGAATCACTCGCCTGACGCCAGCGAAGGCTGGCTGGGGGCGATTCGCGATCGGCATATTGGTGCAGCACTGCGGGCTATCCACCAGCAACCACAGGAAAAATGGACGGTCGATTCCCTCGCCCGTATCGCCGGCATGTCGCGTTCCGGATTTTCGGCGCACTTTAAACAGCGCCTTGGCAACAGCGTTAAGAATTATCTGACAGAGTGGCGCATGAAGCTCGCCTGCCAGCGCCTGCAACAGGCCAGCGAACCGCTGATAGTCCTTGCCAACGATTACGGCTACGAATCTGAAGCAGCATTTTCCCGGGCATTTAAACGCGTTATCGGCTACCCGCCGGGGCAGATTAAACACCACTCCGGCACCACTACGCAGGCATAAAAAAACCGGCCCTTATGAGGCCGGTTTTTATGCAGTGCCCTTGGTGTGGGCGCTGTTCTTACAGATAGCCGGGCGGGCGTCAGATTACATCATGCCGCCCATGCCACCCATTCCGCCCATGCCACCCATATCTGGCATTGCTGGCGTTTCTTTCGGGATTTCTGCAACCATCGCTTCGGTAGTGATCATCAGACCAGCAACAGAAGCCGCCGCTTGCAGAGAAGTACGGGTTACTTTGGCAGGATCCAGAATACCCATTTCGATCATGTCGCCGTATACACCGCTGGCGGCGTTAAAGCCGAATGCACCGGAGCCGGCTTTGACTTTATCAACCACCACGGAACCTTCGGCACCGGCGTTGGCAGCGATCTGACGGATCGGAGCTTCCATTGCACGCAGTGCCAGAGCGATACCGACGTTCTGATCTTCGTTGTCGCCTTTCACGTCAACCAGAGTCAGGGCGCGAACCAGAGCAACACCACCACCAGCGACCACGCCTTCTTCTACCGCAGCGCGGGTAGCGTTCAGGGCATCGTCTACGCGGTCTTTTTTCTCTTTCATTTCAACTTCAGAACCGGCGCCGACTTTGATAACGGCTACGCCGCCAGCCAGTTTAGCCACACGTTCCTGCAGTTTTTCTTTGTCATAGTCAGAGGTGGAGGCTTCCATCTCGGCACGGATCTGTTCGACACGGCCTTTTACGTCGCCTTCGTTACCAGAGCCATCAACAATGACGGTGTTTTCTTTGCTGATAACCACTTTCTTAGCCGTACCCAGCATGTCGATGGTGGTGGTTTCCAGAGACATACCTACTTCTTCTGAAATCACCTGAGCACCAGTCAGAACAGCGATATCCTGCAGCATGGCTTTACGACGGTCGCCGAAACCAGGCGCTTTAACCGCAGCCACTTTGAACGTACCGCGCAGGTTGTTCACAACCAGAGTTGCCAGCGCCTGACCTTCAACGTCTTCAGCCACGATCAGCAGCGGACGGCCGGATTTAGCCACGTTTTCCAGAATCGGGATCAGTTCCTGCAGGTTGTCGATTTTCTTGTCGACCAGCAGAATCACCGGGTGCTCCAGCTCAGCAACCATTTTTTCCTGGTTGTTGATGAAGTATGGAGACAGGAAGCCGCGATCAAACTGCATGCCTTCAACCACTTCCAGTTCGTCGTTCAGGCCTTTGCCTTCTTCAACGGTGATAACGCCTTCGGTACCGACTTTGGCCATCGCTTCTGCGATCATGGTGCCAACGGTTTCGTCAGAGTTAGCGGAGATGGTGCCAACCTGAGCAATGGCTTTGGAATCGGTGCATGGCTGAGCCTGTGCTTTCAGCGCTTCAACAACGGCCGCAGTGGCTTTGTCGATACCGCGCTTCAGATCCATTGGGTTCATGCCAGCAGCAACAGCTTTCAGGCCTTCGTTAACAATCGCCTGAGCCAGAACGGTTGCCGTGGTTGTGCCGTCACCGGCCTGATCATTTGCCTGAGACGCGACTTCTTTAACCATCTGTGCGCCCATGTTTTCGAACTTGTCTTCCAGTTCGATTTCGCGCGCTACGGATACACCGTCTTTGGTGATGGTCGGAGCGCCGAAAGATTTTTCCAGCACCACGTTACGGCCTTTAGGCCCCAGAGTAACTTTTACCGCGTTAGCCAGTACGTTAACGCCAGCCAGCATTTTTACGCGGGCGTCATTGCCAAACTTAACTTCTTTAGCAGCCATTTCTATTTCCTTTCAATTCTGTGAGTTTCGATACGAACGGTTGAAGCAGAAACACTTACGCTTCGAGAACACCGTAGATTTCGCTTTCGTTCAGGATCAGCAGTTCTTCACCATCCACTTTGATGGTGTTGGAACCGGAGTACTTGCCGAATACGACGGTATCGCCAACCTTCACCGACATAGGCTGCACTTCACCATTGTTGGAAATGCGACCCGTACCGACAGCAAGCACTTCACCCTGGCTTGGCTTTTCAGCCGCGGCACCTGGCAGCAGGATTCCGCCAGCGGTGGTTTGCTCTTCTTCCTTGCGACGAACAACGACGCGATCGTGTAAAGGACGGATTTTCATTTGAGGTTTTCTCCAATGTTTAAAGCAATGATTGCTGATAACCGGGGTCAGGCGCTGAAGCACCCTCGTCCCCAAACTGTTGTGTTCGCTTATTGGGGGTGGCGAACAGTGTTTTCAACACCCCCGACTAAAAAAATTCGTATTCTCAGGTGCAAAGCAGACGTGTGATTAGTCTTCGCGGCGATATTCGCCGTCGATAATGGTCGGACGACTCTGGTTCGGGTGAATGCGGCCCGGCTGTTCTGTTTCACCGTGCACATCCCGCGGGCCACGTCCGCCGCCAAAATTGCCCATACCGCCCATCATTTGTGGCTTAAACATCTTCAGGACTGAGCCGGCAAAATGCCCGCGTATACCCGGCAGTAACAGGGTAAAGCCAATCGCATCAGTGACAAATCCGGGGGTAATTAACAAGGCACCAGCCAGTGCCAGTAAGAAACCTTCTGCCAGTTCCTGTGCCGGCAGGCTGCCTTCCTGCAAACGCTGCCCCGCACGCATCAGCGTGGCCAGGCCCTGTGCGCGCAACAGGGTAACGCCGACAATCGCCGTCAGAAAAATCAGTGCCAACGTCCACAACACACCGATTTGGGAGCCAACTTTGATCAGAACGGCCAGCTCGATCATCGGCACCAGAATAAAGATAAATAACAAAGGCACGGGCAACTCCGCGAAGTCAGTGCTTAATTGGCCGCCGTTTCTGTCCGGTAAAATCTGGCTCAGCAAAGTTTGACTCAGCACAGTAAGGCGGATGGTAAAAGCTATATGGGAGCAGGCAGCCCAGAATGCAAGGGAGCCACTGTACGCAAAAAAATAAATAACGCTTAAACAGCCGCTGAATAAGTGCAAAGGCCCGTACAGCCCACCTCGAATAAGCCGTGTGAATATGCGGAAAATGACCGCACACAGGGTGGGCAGTGCGCCGGAGGAAGTGTAAAGTCAGAGGCTATTGAGAATCTTATAGAAACCGGAATAGTGCTGTGTCTGAACAATCTGAACAAATCGTTATTGCTGATCTGAACAATCCCCAGCACGCCAACGCCATGACTCAACTGCTGAGTCACTATGCCAGTGGCATTATGGGCGGCGGTGAAGAGCTGTCAGAGTTTACCCGCCGTAATCTTGCTGCCGAACTGGCCAAACGCCCGACCGTACACGTGGTATTGGCGTTTATTGATGACGAACCTGCCGGGCTGGTGATTTCTATCGAAGGTTTTTCCACCTTCTCCTGCAAACCGTTACTGAACGTGCATGACGTCGCCGTGATGGAAAAATTTCAGGGACGCGGTTTGTCCAAGCGCATCATGAACAAAACCGAAGAAATCGCCCGCGAACTGGGCTGCTGTAAACTGACGCTGGAAGTACTGGAAGGCAATACCGTCGCGCAAAATGCCTACCGCTCACTGGGTTATGCCAGCTACGAGCTGGATGCGGCCATGGGCAAAGCCATGTTCTGGCAGAAATACCTGTAAATCACCGGCTTGATCCGGCAAGGAAAAAGACAAAAACAGGCGGTGGCCAAAAACCCAGCGCCTGTTTTCAGTCTGTCAGGCTGTTGATTTTCTCTCAGCCTGCCAACAACTGCAGCAGATTTTCCACCGTCCAGTCCGGTTTCGATGCAGCGATATCTTCACCGTGGTTATAGCCGTAAGTCACAGCGACACTGGCAATACCGGCCGCTTTCGCCGCCTGAATATCGTTGCGTGAATCACCGATCATCAGCGCCTGTTCCGGTGTCACATTCTGCGTCTGGCAGGCGTGTAACAAAGGCATGGGCGATGGTTTTTTCTCGGCCAGATCATCACCGCACAATATCTGCACGAAGTAATCGCTCCAGCCCAGAGACGCCAGTAATGGCAACGTAAATAAGCGCGGTTTATTGGTGATTAAAACTTTCGGCGTTGTCACCCGCTGCAACCACTCGCTGACACCCGGATATGCGCCGGTGGCATGATGCAACGCCTGCAGATAGGCGGCATCAAACAACGCTCGTGCCGGCGTCACATCATCGGCTGCAAGCGCAACCGCTGCCTGCTCATCCCCAGCACACAATGCCCGGCGAATTAAGACATCGGCACCGTTACCGACCCAGTGGCTGACCTTTTCTTCACCGGCAGGCATACGCTGCAAACCCAGCAGCATGGCATCCACTGCGGCCGCTAAATCCGGTACGCTGTCGATCAGCGTGCCATCCAGATCCAGCAACAACAACTGAGGTCCGGCTGCCGGTGCAAAGTGTGCATTCAGCGCGGCGTTCCAGCCCATCAATTACTTCACCGCTGCAGCGATTTCTGCGCGCATCTGGTCGATCACAGTTTTGTAATCAGGAGCATTAAAAATGGCCGAACCGGCGACAAACATATCGGCACCGGCGGCGGTAATTTCGCGGATATTATCGGTTTTAACACCACCATCAATTTCCAGACGGATATCCAGACCGGAGGCATCAATTTTGGCGCGCGCCTCACGCAGTTTATCCAGTGTCGTCGGGATAAATGACTGACCACCGAAACCCGGGTTAACCGACATCAGCAGCACCACGTCGAGTTTATCCATCACATAATCCATGTAATGCAATGGTGTCGCCGGGTTAAACACCAGACCGGCTTTACAGCCCGCAGATTTGATCAGCTGCAGACTACGGTCGATATGCTCGGAAGCTTCCGGGTGGAAAGTGATGTAGGTTGCACCGGCTTCGATAAAATCACCGATCAGACGATCGACCGGTTTGACCATAAGATGAACATCAATCGGTGCTTTAATACCGTGATTGCGCAGTGCTTTACACACCATCGGGCCGATGGTCAGGTTGGGCACATAATGGTTATCCATCACATCGAAGTGTACGACGTCGGCTCCGGCGGCCAGCACATTTTCAACTTCTTCCCCTAAGCGGGCAAAGTCGGCAGATAAAATGGATGGAGCAATCAGGAAGTCTTTCATCAGCGGTTCCGGCAAATAGAAATTCAGCGCGCATTGTAAGGTCTGAAGGCAACGAACACTACCGCCACAGATCCGCGCTCAGAGGCTAACCTGAAAACAGGAACAGCTTTTGCTGTAAACCCGCTAACCGCCCGTTTTTAAGGATCGCCCGCCGATGCAGGCCATGCTCTTTTATCGCCAATTCCTGCCCCAGGCCTTATCAGCACTGCTTCTGCTGTGCAGCAGCGTCCTGTATGCCGCTGACGGTGATACGACCAACGATACCACTACCGACGGCAACCCGGTGCCGGCAGGCGCTGCCGCCTTGCCGGATGAGCAAAATACCGGAGATGGTGCCAGCAGTGCCGGAGAAGAGACGCAGGCAACGGATCAGAACACGCCAATGCGCGTCATCCCCGACGTAGCCGCCAGCCGCCATGAGGGTCTGCTGCAGTATCTGCAACTGAATAACCGCCAGTATGAAATGGTTCGTCTGGTCGCGGCGGAAAGCGAATTTTATGGTCTGCTGCTGACCGAAACCCGCGGCCAGCCTCAGGGCGGCGTATTGATTCTGCATGACAATGGTCAGCACAGCCACTGGCCGGAAATCGTCGCGCCCCTGCGTGAAACCCTGCCCGCTCATGGCTGGACCACACTGAGCATTGAACTGCCAGAGCTGCCTGCGGCACAACCCCCGGCACGCACTCCGGAAACGGAATACAGCGCCCGCATGACCCCAACGCCGGACAGCCCGCCAACAACAGCAGAAACCACAGCCGCGGATGCGGCACCGGGCAATGCTGTGCCAGCCACTCCGGCAGCCGACGCCGCTGACAGTGCCAACATCGCGGCCATCGAAAAAGCCGACGCCAGCGCGGAACAGGACAGTGCTTTAAATGCGGCCGAACCTGCCCTGCCAAGACTGAGCGAACTGCCACCATTGCCTGCCAACGCCAATGCGGCCGCAACGCCGATAGCACCGGCTGTTGATCGCAATGCTGAATACCGCGAACAGATGCTGACCCGTATCCGCCAGGGCGTCAGTTACCTTAATCAACGCGGCCAGTTGAATATTGTGGTGATCGCCTGCGGTAACAGCGCCAACTGGGCGGTCGACTTTTTGCTGGCCCGCAGCCAGTCGCAACCACAGGCCGCAGCCACAGGCGGCACTGCACCAGACCAGGCTAAAGCTCAGGAGCGGGGGCTGGCACTGATTCTGATTGATGCGGTTGATAATTCACTCTCTCCGGTGCCGCTCAATCAGCAAATGGTGCAACTGGATATGCCCTTGCTGGATCTGATCAGCGAGCAGAGCATCAGCCCGGCCTATGCCAACCAACAGCGCGCAGGCGCCATGCGCCACAAGCAGCGACAGCAATACCAGCAAATTGCCGTTCCTGCGTTTGACCTTAATTACGATGACAGCAATGTGATTGTGCGGCGGGTGCGTGGCTGGTTGAAAACCAATGCCGCCGGTACAGAACTGGCGACAAAAACCGCCGCGATGCCTTAACTCAAGGGTCTGCCAAAAACTATCTATACTGAACGTACCCTGCACTCATCCACGCAGCCCTCATCACAGCGAACTGAATAGCGAACCGATTTATGGCGACACCGATTTTTGTTACCGCCGCCAGCATTGCCGCCGAACTGCATCAGGCCATGCTGGAAGCCAAAGGGCTGGCCTTAACCGCTAAAAATGCCCGTGCATTGGCCGTGCGCGCAGGTTCGAAAACGGTAGGTTTTAAGGCGATTACGCATTTTATTGATGAGCTGGCGTCCGACATTATCCGCCAGTCTCAATACATCAATGGCGTATCTGAACATCTTTCGCACAACGCCGTCGCGCTTTGGCGTGCCAGTACCGCTGCAGAAAAGTTTGATTGGATCGCAACACAGCACAGCGACAACATCGCTTCGCTTCATCACGCGATGCAAAGCTGTTACCAGCAACGCGAGGCTCTGTCACACACCCTGAGCCGTGGTTTACGTGAGTTAGAACAGCAGCTGGAAGAAGGCGACAAACACATCCGCACCGCTAACCTGATCGCCACGTCCAGTAAAGTAGAAGCTGCCTCAGCCGGTGACTTCCGTAATCAGCTGGAAGTGATCGCCCAAAATATCACCGATACCGCAGATAAGATCCGCGCCCATCTGAGTCAGGCCAGACGCCTGCTCGGACAACGGCAGAAACACACTCCATGATCCCTCTGGCGGACAATACGCAGGACAAGGAATAACACTATGCTGGCCACCACACTGTACGAAGACGGCGATCACCGCTGGATTATGTTCGCCCGTGATCCGCAAAAAGCCGAAGGGATTATCGATACCAATCAATACATGGTGCAAAGTGGCGATCAGGCTATTTTGCTTGATCCGGGCGGCATTGAATTATTCGCGCCGATGCTGTCGGCGGTCTTAAAATTTGTACCGGCTGAACACATTACTCATCTGTTTGCCTCGCATCAGGACCCCGACATTATTTCATCCCTGGGGTTATGGGATCAGGCCTTACCGAATGCCAAGCTTTACTCGCCCTGGTTATGGGAGAGTTTTATCCGTCATTTTGGTATGGAGAAAATTGAATTCTGCGCCATTCCGGACGAAGGCATGACGCTCAATATTGGTCGTATTCAGCTGCAGTTTATTCCCGCGCACTATCTGCACTCATCCGGTAATTTTCACGTTTACGATCCGAAAGCAAAAATACTAATGAGTGGCGATGTGGGAGCGGCGATGGAGTCTACCGATGCTCCACTTTGGGTCGATACCATGAGCACCCATATTCCTAAAATGCGTAAATTTCATCAGCGCTGGATGCCATCAAACGAGGCGAAGCTGGACTGGATTCGTCGTGCGCGACAACTGGATATTCAGATTATGGCACCGCAACATGGCCGGCTGTTTCAGCCACCTCATGTGCAGGAATTCCTCAACTGGTTTGAAGATCTGCCGGTGGGCATTGCTATTAAAGGCTGAGCGGAAAAGAAATTGACCGCACACTTTGGGCGTAGCTTTCCATGTGGGAGTGGCTTTCAGCCGCGAAAACACCTCAACCACCACCGTCATTGCGAGGAGGAACGACGAAGCAGTCTCTGCACAGATGGATTACCGCGTCGCCGGAGCTCCTTGCAATAACAGCACTTATGAAAAACGCCGTACTGTAGGAGCGGGCCATGCCCGCAAATCGTGGTCGCAAGACCCGCGGTTAGCGCGACTAAAAGTCGCTCCCACGTCAATAAACCCGCTGTCATCACGACAGCAGCGTCGCTTACAGTAACCAGCCGCCAACCGTGGCCGCGGCAATCATCACCATCCAGATTGAGACGCTGCGCAAATGCAGCTGATGCCACTCTTCCAGTTCACGTGCCGCCGCTTCACCATCATCGGCCACACTGTGCCACTGGCGCTGTTCGCCATTATGGGATAATGCACTGCTGGCGACCGAAAACAATACATCGGCACCACTCGCTTTTAATTGCCATAAATAACTTTGCCATACCGGTAAAGCGCGCATGAAGTTACCCGCCAAACCGTAAGTAAGCCCTAACAGACGAACCGGAATCCATTCCAGCCAATGCAGATAACGCCAGGCTTTCTGATCACAATCGCTGGCGCGTGCATATTGCACACTGAACCAGGCCAATAAAACCCCGGCGACATCAGCAATCATGTACCAGAAAACCATCAGGAAAAAATATTCGAACCAGCGATGCAACAGCGCTTTAATGACCTGCTCATTCATCTGCCCGGTGTCTTCCGTCACGCTGACTTCGGGAACAGCGAGAAATTTTTCCGCACAGTGATAAGCGCCCTGAGTATCCCCCTGCTGTAAATCTTCACGGTATTCCTGCAGGTGCCGTTCAATACCGATGTGCGAAAGAACGTACAGCAGCAACAGAATTTCCAGGGCGAAGCTGATTAATCCCCAGGCTAAATGTTCGATATACCAGAAACCAGCCGCTAACAGCATGGCCGGAATAACCACAACCAACGCATATTTGATATGCCGGGGAAAACGCTGAAAAAATCCCCGAGGCAGCCAAAAGCTGAGCCAGTGAGCAAAGGTTCTGCTACGGGTACTGCGCTGGGGTAACGGCAATTGCGATTGCAGTACCAGCGCAATAAAAACGATCAGAAATTTCATAACAGCCTCTCAATTGTCAGACAAAGCCAAGGTGCGGAATAAATATTGCCAGTCAAAAGCCGGACCCGGATCGGTTTTCCGGCCTGGCGCAATGTGCTCGTGCCCGGTAATACGGCGACCAATGGCCGGATATTCTGCCTGCAACGCACGCACAATATCGGCCAGAACCTCATACTGCACCGCACAGTAAGCATCGGTATCCGTACCTTCCAATTCAATACCTACAGAATAGTCGTTGCAGTCTGCCCTGCCTTCATAAACCGAGCGCCCCGCATGCCAGGCCCGATCATTAAAATTCACAAACTGCGTCACCTGGCCGTCGCGTTCAATCAGCAGATGGCTGGAGACCCGCAAGGCAGCGATTTCTGTAAAGTATGGGTGGGCATCAGCCGGGAGTTTATTTTGAAAAAATTGCTGCACATAACCACCACCAAACTGACCTGGCGGCAGGCTGATATTGTGAATAACCAGCAGCGTGATATCACCATCAGGCCCGGGCGGGCGGGGGCCAAAGTTAGGCGAAGGACACCAACAGGCAATATCCAGACGCCCTTCACTCACTTTCATGCTCGTGTCCTTCCTCTGTGCGCTTCTACACCATTGAACAAAGTCGACACCTTAGCGGTTTTTAGCGGTGCCGTCAGTTTGGCAGCCCCGACGACAACCTTTATAGTGACCGCTGACATAACATGACATAAAGAGAGAAGCGGATGCTGGAGTTCATTAAGACGATCAATGGCTGGGCCTGGGGAGCACCGATGCTGCTTCTTATCAGCATCACCGGCCTGTATCTGACCCTGGGTCTGAAAGCTTATCCAATCCGTAACATTAAACGCGGCTTCGTCTATTTATGGGTAAACCGCGAAGGTAAAGGTCAGGGCGAAATCTCTGGTTTTAACGCACTGATGACGTCGCTTTCGGCCACCATTGGTACCGGTAACATTGCCGGGGTCGCCACCGCCATCGCTTCCGGCGGGCCGGGTGCGCTGTTCTGGATGTGGTTAATTGCCTTACTCGGTATGGCCACCAAATACGCCGAAGCCGTGCTCGCTGTTCATTACCGCGAACGCAATGAGAAAGGCCAGTATGTTGGCGGCCCGATGTACTACATCCGTAATGGCCTTGGCCCGAAATTCCGCTGGATGGCTCTGCTGTTTGCTTTCTTCGGCATGTTAGCGGGCTTCGGTATTGGTAATGGCGTCCAGGCCAATTCCGTGGCCGACGCCCTGCATGGTGGCTTTGGTATTCCTGAGTGGGTGACCGGCGTAGCCATTGCCGTTTTGGTTGGTCTGGTGCTGCTGGGCGGTATCCGCCGTATTTCTGAAGTGGCCGGTAAGCTCGTTCCTTTTATGGCGATTGCCTACATTCTCGGCGGCCTGATATTGCTGGTTGTTTTCGCCGACCGCGTACCGCAAGCCGTCGAACTGATCCTCCACCACGCCTTTAACCCGACCGCCGCCATGGGAGGTTTTGCCGGTGCAGCCGTATGGGCTGCCATCCGTTTTGGTGTAGCGCGTGGTGTATTTTCTAACGAAGCAGGCCTCGGCAGCGCGCCCATTGCTCATGCCGCCGCACAAACCGACAGCCCGGTACGTCAGGGCAGCATCGCCATGCTCGGTACTTTTATCGACACCATTATTATCTGCACCATCACCGGCCTGGTGATTGTCGCTTCCGGCGCCTGGCAGCTGTGTCCGCCGGAAATTGCCGAGTGTGTTCCCGGTAAAGGCTTAAGTGGTGCCAACCTTACTTCTGCGGCGTTTGCCCTCGGCTTACCCGGCATCGGCAACTATATCGTGACTCTGGGGCTGGCGATTTTTGCCTTCACCACCATTATCGGCTGGTCTTTTTATGGAGAGAAATGCACAGAGTACCTGTTCGGTGTAAAATCCGTGCCCATTTTCCGGATCATCTGGGTTTTGGCCATTCCGATCGGTGCAACGCGTGAACTCGACGTCGCCTGGCTGATTGCCGATACCCTCAACGCAATGATGGCGCTGCCCAACCTGGTTGCCCTGTTACTGCTGAGCCCGGTCGTCTTCAAGCTGACAAAGAGTTTCTTAAACCATGGATCTGAGCCTGCATCAAAATGATATCGCCACCATCGTTGCCCGTGCGCTGGAAGAAGATGTGGGCAGCGGCGATATTACCGCCCGTCTGATCCCGGCCACTCAGCAAGCCAAAGCGCGCATCATTTCCCGTGAGCGCGCCATTATCGCCGGACGCGCCTGGGTGGACGAAGTATTCCGCCAGCTTGATCCGGCCGTCAGCGTGATCTGGCGTGTATCCGAAGGCCAGTGGGTACGCCCCAACCAGACGCTGTTTGAACTTCAGGGCAGTGCCCGCTCGCTGCTGACCGGCGAGCGCTGCGCCCTGAACTTTCTGCAAAGCCTGTCCGGGACTGCCACCCTGTGCCGCTTCTATGCCGACAAAGTGACTGGTACCGGCGTTAAGTTGCTCGATACCCGCAAAACCATTCCTGGTCTGCGAGTCGCCCAGAAGTACGCAGTCAGCGTCGGCGGTTGCTTTAACCATCGTATTGGCCTGTACGATGCCTTCCTTATTAAGGAAAACCACATTATGGCCGCTGGTGGCATTCGCGCAGCAGTCAGCCAGGCGCACGACATTGCCCCCGGCAAACCGATTGAGGTAGAAGTGGAAACCATGCAGCAACTGGATGAAGCCATCGACGCCGGTGCCGACATCATCATGCTCGACAACTTCAATCCTGAACAAATGTGCGTTGCCGTTGTCCATGCCAGACAGAAAAGTCAGGGCCGTACCAATGGCGTGGTAAAACTGGAAGCTTCCGGCGGCATTACCGACACCAGCCTGCGTGCTTACGCCGAAACCGGCGTGGATTACATTTCCATCGGTGCCCTGACCAAAGACTGCAAAGCGATTGACCTGTCGATGCGGTTGGTGTGAAGAGGGTCTTTAGAGGCCAACACTCTGTTTTGACATGCAGAGAGTGACAATATTTGTCACTCTCTGACAATCTGATTAATCAGCGTTCAGGTTATCGCCGGACATGGATCAAAAAACGTGATAAAAGCCCGGAATCAGGGCTTGCAGCAGCCAACTAAGCTTGGCACACTCTTCGCACTGTCCTGATGTGACACAGCAATTCAAAGCACGCTTTGAATTGCCCATAACTAAAATCTCAATCGAGAGTGGAGAATTTCCTATGAAAGCTCAAAAAGGTTTTACCCTGATTGAATTGATGATCGTTATTGCGATTATCGGCATTCTGGCTTCTGTTGCCATCCCACAATACAAAACCTATACAACCCGTGCACAAACTGGCCCTGAACTGGTTGGTGCTGTTCGTCCTATCCAGCTCGCTCTGGCCGAATATGCGGCTATCGAACAAAAGCTGCCAACCAGTGCAACTGAACTTGTTCAGTGGTCAACCGGTGAAGTAGCTAACTGCTTAGGCCACGTTAAAGATGTTGTCTACACATACACATCTGCTACTGCCGGAGTTATCACTGCGACAACGTATGCCGCTGGTGCAACTGTAGATCCAAAATGTACTGGCGCAGGTCCAACTTCTGAGCCTGAAATGCAGGGTAAAACACTGGTAATTGATGTTACCGTGAATACTAATGGCGCTGTTCGTTTTGCTGTAGATGCAACTAATAGTACAGTTCCTGCGAAATTCCTGCCTAAAATTGGCTAATTAACCAATCGGCAGTAATTAAGAGCACCCTCTAGTGGGGTGCTTTTTTGTTTTTAGCGTAAACAAACAGAACTAGTAGATTCTTCTACCCTCTGGTATGTTCTGATGCAAAAAGCATAATGCCTTTGGGGAAGTCTCTATGGCCGTTCTAACCGGCTTGCCACGCCGTATCGTCGAACAAAATCTCGTCAACAGCCAACAGGCTCAGGAAATCGTCAACAAGGCCAAACAAGACAAAATTGGCTTTGTCGCCGCTGCTGTCGCCTCCGGTTACATTAAATCGCGCGCAATTGCCTTATTGGCGTCAGAAGAATTTGGCTTGCCTGTCCTTGATTTAGCGGCCTTTGATCTGGAATTAATCCCAAGAGAACTGGTCAGCAAGGATCTGATTGAAAAACACCGCGTATTACCTTTATTTCAGCGCGGTACGCGCCTGTTTATTGCCCAGAGTGACCCCTCGGCCATGATGGCCATTGATGAAATCAAATTTAATACCGGTATGACGGTAGAAGCGGTACTGGTAGAAGAAGACAAGCTGGGGCAGGCCGTTGATAAGTTTCTGGCCGCCAACGATAACAGTTTTGGTGAACTGGACAGCGAGCTGGATGATGTTGACCTTGAAGACCCGGATGCACGTGAAAAAGCTCAGGAAGCCGAGAAAGATTCTTCCGGTGACGATGCTCCTATTGTACGTTTCGTAAACAAAATGTTGCTCGATGCCATTAAAGGTGGCGCATCTGATATTCACTTTGAGCCCTATGAGAAGCGCTACCGGGTACGTTACCGTACCGATGGCATGTTGCATGAAGTCGCCAGCCCGCCGGTCAACCTTGCCGGTAAGATCGCTGCTCGTTTAAAGGTGATGTCGCAGATGGATATTTCTGAACGGCGTGTCCCGCAGGATGGGCGCATCAAGATGAAACTGTCCAAAACAAAGGCCATTGATTTCCGGGTAAATACCCTCCCAACCCTGTGGGGTGAAAAGATCGTACTGCGTATTCTTGATCCCTCGTCCGCCAAACTGGGCATTGATATGCTCGGTTACGAAGCAGACCAGAAAGCCTTGTACATGGAAGCTCTGGCCAAGCCTCAGGGGATGATTCTGGTTACCGGCCCCACCGGTTCCGGTAAAACCGTATCGTTATATACCGGCCTGAATATTCTTAATGTCGAAGGCACGAATATTTCCACCGCCGAAGACCCGGTGGAAATTAACCTCGAAGGTATTAACCAGGTAAACGTGAACGCCCGCGTCGGCCTCGACTTTGCAGCCGCTCTGCGTTCCTTCCTGCGTCAGGACCCGGATGTGGTGATGGTCGGTGAGATCCGTGACTTGGATACTGCCTCCATTGCGATTAAAGCTGCACAGACCGGTCACTTAGTGCTTTCCACCCTACACACCAATAGCGCCGCAGAAACCCTCACCCGTCTGGCCAATATGGGTGTACCATCATTCAATATTGCCACATCGGTCAGCCTTATCATTGCCCAGCGCCTGGCTCGCCGCCTCTGCTCAAACTGTAAAGCCCCCGCAGAAATACCCAAAGAATTGCTTCTGGAGGCTGGATTAACGGAGGAGCAACTGCAAAGCGCCGAAATTTATAAACCTGTTGGCTGCGAACAATGCAAGGGCGGTTACAAAGGCCGCGTCGGTATTTATGAAGTAGTTAGAATAACGGATGCCATCTCCCGTATTATCATGGAGGGCGGCAACTCGATTGAAATCTCAGATGCCGCCCGTAAAGAAGGCTTTAACGATTTACGGACATCGGCCCTGCAAAAGGTTGCACAAGGGGTTACCAGCCTGGAAGAAGCCAACCGGGTAACCACCGACTAAGTTTTACGGCAGTGCTTAGCACTGCCCATGTATGGACATATTGCATTATGGCTAAGCAAGTTAAAAACAGCTCCTTTACCTGGGAAGGGATTAACCGTCGCGGTCAGACCATCAAAGGTGATATGACGGGTCAGAACGCTGCGATGGTAAAGGCCCTGTTGCGCAAACAAGGTGTAACGCCGATCAAGGTTCGTAAAAGCAGCCAAGGATTACTAACAATAGGCGGGACGAAGAAAAGAAAAATAACATCGGCTGATATAACGTTCTTTACCCGTCAGATGGCGACGATGATTAAAGCCGGTGTGCCACTGGTCCAGTCATTCGATATCGTTGCAGATGGTATTGATAATCCTTCGATGAAAGAACTGATTTTTGGTATCCGTGACTCAGTTTCTGCCGGTAATGACTTTGCGTCGGCATTGAAACAATACCCGGAGTATTTCGATAACCTAACCTGTAATTTAGTCGAATCCGGAGAGCAGGCTGGTGCGCTAGAAACGATGCTTGATAAAGTCGCCATCTACAAAGAAAAAACGGAATTACTCCGTAAAAAAATCAAAAAGGCGCTAATGTATCCCCTAGTTACTTTAGCAATTGCGTTTGTTGTGACTTTAATTTTGCTGATAAAGGTTGTTCCTACATTCCAAGACATGTTTGAGAGTTTTGGTTCTGAATTACCTGCGCCAACACAATTTGTAGTTTATTTGTCTGATACAGCACAAGAATACTACATACAAGTTTTTGCCATTCTACTCATTCTGGGTATTTCATTTGGCCAAGCAATGAAACGCTCTCCCGCATTTCGTGATGGTTTTGAGCGTTTTACTCTAAAGGTTCCCGTTTTTGGCGATTTAATTCGTAAAGCAGCAGTTGCAAGGTTTGCACGAGTATTGTCAACTACTTTTGCAGCAGGTGTTCCTCTTGTTGAAGCCCTTGAGTCGGTTGCAGGGGCGGTTGGTAACGTCGTATACAAAGAAGCAGTACTAAAAATCCGCGACGAAGTTTCTTCTGGCCAACAAATGCACTTTGCAATGCGCTCAACAGGTGTATTCCCCAATATGGTGGTACAGATGACCAGTATCGGCGAGGAGTCCGGCGCTCTGGACGCTATGCTGGATAAAGCGGCAACTTACTTTGAAGAAGAGGTTGATAACGCTGTTGATGGAATGACGGCGATGTTAGAACCCATGGTGATGGCTTTTTTAGGTGTGGTAATTGGCGGTCTGATTATTGCGATGTATATGCCTATTTTCCAAATGGGTGATGCCATTTGATCAATTCAACTTACAGTTTTTTACTCGAAAATGACCTTTTTTTGGCCATATTGATAACACTGCTCAGCCTCCTCATCGGCAGTTTCCTCAACGTGGTTATCCTGCGCTTTCCGGTGATGATGTTCCGCAGCTGGAAGCAGGATTGTCTGGAAATGGACACCACTCTGCCCAAGCACCCGGCCATTGACGATCTGAGTAAGCCCTTCAACCTGTTAAAGCCTGACTCACACTGCCCCAAATGTCAGGCTCCGGTCAGGGCCTGGCAGAATATTCCGCTGCTGAGTTGGGTCTTGCTGCGCGGTAAGTGTGCCGGCTGCGGTACCCGTATTGGCCTGCGCTATCCGGCGGTTGAAATCGCGACGGCAGCACTCAGCACCGCATTGCTGCTGGTGTATCCCTGGGGCTGGCAACTGGCGGCAATGCTGGTGTTCACCTGGCTGTTAATCAGCATGTCGGTGATTGATATCGACCATCAGATTTTGCCCGACACTATGACCCTGAGCCTGCTATGGCTGGGCCTGCTGGTCAACAGCCAGGGATTATTCACCGATCTGGAAAGCGCCGTGTATGGTGCCGTAGCCGGCTATATGGCGCTGTGGAGTGTGTTCTGGATATTCAAGTTGGTGACCGGCAAAGACGGAATGGGTTACGGCGATTTCAAGCTGCTGGCCGCGCTTGGTGCCTGGCTGGGTGTACAAAGTTTGCCGCTGATTATTCTGCTCTCTTCCGTGGTGGGTGCTGTCGTCGGTATTGCCGGCATTATGATACTGGGGCGCGATAAAAACCTTCCCATTCCGTTTGGCCCTTATCTGGCTACCGCCGGCTGGATCGCCGCTCTCTGGGGTAATGACATCACCGAATGGTATCTTGGGCGTTTCTGACAGGTAATAATCAGCAATGTGGGTTTTGGGTTTAACCGGCGGCATTGGCAGTGGCAAAACCGCCGCCAGTGATTTCTTCGCCAGCAAAGGTATTACTGTGGTCGACGCCGATATTGTCGCCCGCGAAGTCGTTGAACCGGGACAACCAGCCTGGCAGGCCATTAAAGATCGCTTTGGTGACCAGGCACTGCTCGCGGATAACAGCCTCAACCGCGCCTGGCTACGCGAGAAAGTGTTCGCCGAGCCAGAAGAACGTAAGTGGCTGGAATCTCAGACGCATCCGCGCATCCGCGACAACATTATCCGCCAGTTACAGCAAGCCACTTCGGCTTATGCCATTCTGGTTTCGCCGTTGTTATTCGAATCCGGCCAGGCACTATTAACACAGCATACGCTGCTGATTGATGTCGCTGAAGACATTCAGATTGCACGGGCGACATCACGCGATCAGAATAACGCCGATCAGATCCGTCGCATTATTGCCGCACAAATGTCACGTGCTGAGCGCCGCTCACGCGCCGATGACATTGCCGATAACAGTCTGGGGATGGCTGAGCTGCACCAGCAACTGGAACTGCTGCACAGCAGCTACCTGTTGCGTGCGGCTTCACAATAAAATAGCGCGCTGACTAACATGCGATTAGCAAACCTGCGAGTACCCCATGAAAGTAAACTGCCCGACCTGTAAAAAAGAAGTGGAATGGATTGCGGAAAACAAATACCGGCCGTTCTGCTGCGAACGCTGCAAGCTGATAGACCTGGGCGAATGGGCCAGTCAAGGTCACGCCATCCCCGGCAAACCGGCTGACGAAGTACTGATGTCAGAAGAATGGCAGCAGGAGCAGGACAAGCCTTACAACTGATCCCGCATGGTGTGATCCGGCGGCCTTAATGGCCGCGCAGTTTTTCCCACACCGTCATCACTCCCACCAGCACTGTACCGGCCAATACGCCGACCAGCAGGTTAAAGGCTAACGGCAGCAAAGCGCTGCTGATATCCGCCAGCCATGGCAGCGTTGTGCCCCAGCTGTGAATCGCCCAACCCGAAGCCGAATGCGCCAGATGTTCCAGCTGAGGCACGCCATGCATCAGAATGCCGCCCCCCACCAGAAACATCGCCAGCGTGCCGACCACGGATAATGTTTTCATCAGCCACGGCGCCAATACTAAAAGCCCACGACCAATAGCCTGTAATAAACCGTCACCGCGTTCGCTGAGATACAGACCGGCGTCGTCCATTTTCACAATGGCTGCCACCAATCCATAAACACCAAAGGTAAACAGCAGCGCTAACGCTGATACCACCAAGACCTGAGTGGTAAAACTGGCCTGTGCCACCGAGCCCAGCGTAATCACAATAATCTCTGCCGACAAAATAAAATCGGTGCGTATAGCACCTTTGATTTTGCCCTGCTCAAACGTCATTAAATCTTCGGGACTACTTTGCAACGCTTGCTGCAATTGCTGTTTGCCGGCTTCCGCCTCCTTGCGATGCAAAAAACTGTGCAGCAGTTTTTCAACGCCTTCAAAGCACAGATAAGCACCACCCAGCATCAGCAAAATCATTACCGCCCAAGGCGCAAACGCACTGATCAACAGTGCCGTCGGCACCAGAATCAGTTTATTTTTCAGTGAGCCTTTGGTCACGGCCCACACCACCGGCAACTCGCGTTCAGCACGAATACCGGAGACCTGCTGAGCATTCAGCGCCAGATCATCGCCCAATACACCGCTGGTTTTCTTCGCTGCCATTTTCGACATGACGGCAACGTCGTCGAGTACCGTGGCAATGTCGTCGAGCAGCGCTAACAAACTTGCACCTGCCATTGTTATTCCTTTTTCAATTTATGGGTGATTCAGAAAAGCGTCGACTTCATCCGCCCAGTCGAGCCAGGCCTCTACCGACAGGATGCCGCGCCGCAGCGTCAGATACGGAAAGCGATAACGCTGCTGCTCCGCTTTAGGCAACGCCAGGTAATGCTGCTCAATCGACAACAGCGCCGCGCGGTTTTGTTCATACAGCGTGCGGTGATGCGCCATCTCTGCGCGAATATTTTCGGTATCGCGCAAATGTCCGCCATACAGCCGTACCAACAGGCTGTCGTTGATTTTTTCCGGCTTACTGGTTTCTGCCAGCCAGGCCAACAAGGCTTCGTGCCCCTGTGGTGTCAGCTCGTACACCTTGCGGTCTGGCTTACCCTGTTGCGGCTCGGTACTCGCCTCCAGCCAGCCAGCTTCGTGCATCCACTTCAGTTGCTGGTATATCTGCTGATGACTGGCATTCCAGAAATAACCCATATGCTCACGGAAGCGTTTAAGCAGGTCGTAACCCGACCCCGGCTCGGTTTCCAGTAACACCAGAATGGCGTGTTTAAGCGACACTCGCTCTCTCCTTAATTTCTGCAGCCATTCTACCCGTCCGGGCTTGCATCGCCTATGCAGGCGGGATAATCTGATAATCATATGCAATTTTTTGCATAACTGGATCGCAATAACAATAACAAAACACCCGCCCCATCCCGGAGGAGCAGCAATGAGCAAGGTTAAAGTAAGAACCGGAACCCGCTTCCGTGCCAGTCGTGCAGACAGTCACTACGATGTGATTGTTATTGGTTCAGGCATGGGCGGACTGACAACCGCTGCTTTTCTGTCATTGCTCGGCCAGAAAGTCGCCGTCATGGAACAACACTACACCGCCGGTGGCTTTACCCACGCCTACGACCGTGAAGGCTTTGAATGGGATGTGGGCGTGCATTACATCGGTGAAGTACACAAACCCTCGACCCTGCGCCGGGTATTTGATGTGGTCAGTGAGGGACGTTTGCAGTGGGCTGAGATGGCACCTGAATATGACCGCATTATTCTTGGCAAAGAAGAATACGGCTTTATTGCCGGACGGGAAAACTTCGCCGCCATGCTGAAAGAGCGCTTCCCGCAGGAAGGACAGGCCATCGACCGCTACATCGAACTGATCCGTGAAATGAGCCGTAAAACGCCACGTTTTTTTGCCGGCCAGGCTATGCCACCATTACTGGCCCGCGCCTACAATCTCATCCGGCCGCTACTGCTGCCTAAAGCCTTTTTTCAGACCACCCGCGAAGTGCTGGAAAATCTCACCGGCAACCAACAATTAATTTCAGTCCTGACCGGCCAATGGGGGGATTACGGCCAAACACCCACCGACGCCGCCTTTATTATGCATGCCTTAATCGCCAAGCATTACCTTGCCGGTGGCGCGTATCCGGTGGGCGGTGCATCGGCCATTGCCCGCACCATTATCCCGACCATTCAAAAATCCGGCGGCGAAGTGTTCACCTACGCCGATGTCGACGAAATCATCGTGCGCAATAACCGCGCCTGCGGTGTTCGCCTGGCCAATGGCACCGAGCTGACGGCTGAGCGCGTGGTCAGTAACGCCGGATTCTGGAACACCACACAACGCTTACTGCCCGCTGAAGTGCGGAAAAAACTGGGCACCGAACGCTGGGCTGAACAAGTACAACGCTCCAGCGCGCATTATTGTATTTATGCCGGTTTTGATGGCACCGCCGAAGAGCTTGGTTTAAGCACAACCAACCTGTGGATTTACCCAAGCGCCGATCACGAAGGCAACCTGCAACGCTATTACGACGATCCTGAACAGGAATTTCCGGTTGTATATATTTCGTTTCCATCGGCCAAAGATCCCGACTGGAACAACCGTTTCCCAGGTAAATCCACCGTCGAAATCGTAACGGTGGCCAAGCATGAGTGGTTCAGCCAATGGGCCGGAAGCACCTGGAATCAGCGCGGAGAAGAATACGACCAGATCAAAGCCAAGGTCAGCGAGCGTCTGCTGGAAAAACTGTACGAACGCCTGCCGCAACTGCGCGAGAAACTGGTCTTTCAGGAATTATCCACGCCACTGTCCAGTGACTGGTTCCAGAAAAGCAGCGCCGGTGAAATCTACGGCCTGGATCACTTTGTCGATCGCTTCAAAAAGCCGTTTCTGCATCCGGTAACACCGGTTAAGAACCTCTATATGACCGGCGCGGATGTTATGACCGCTGGCGTGGGCGGAGCCTTAATGGCCGGTATGATGACCGCCTGTGCTATGCAAGGCCGCAAAGCCGGTGACGTATTAAAGCTATTAAAAGAATGGCAACCACCGACAACCGAAGCTCCGTGTGGGAATGCAACTGCGTCAGCAAAAACTACCACGCAGAGCGTGGGAGCCAGATGAGACGAAGCTCCGCGTTTCTCGTTCCCAAGCTCCGAGTGGGAGCCGGTTGAAAAAAATAACGCGCCTTAGGGCGCGTTATTTTTTAGTGCAGCGAAGGCCGATAAGTAAAAGCATCATTTCAAGCTGCGCAATTCCGCACTCACCGTCTGACACTCACCATCACTGAAACACAGCGTCATTGGCAACGTATCGGCCAGCGGCAATTTCAGTTTAAACAGCATTAAATGCAGGGCACCCGGCTGCAGGCTGACGCTTTCTCCGGCCGGAATGGTTAACGACTCCAGCTGGCGCATGCGCATGACGCCGTTATCATGCAGATGGGTATGAATTTCGATAATACCGGCCCAGTCAGCACTGACACTCGTCAGGATTTTATCCTGATCCGTTGCATTACTCAGTGTCATAAAGGCTGCGCTCATATAACGTCCGGGAATCGGCTCACGCACATAGGCATCACTGGCAGCCAGCCCTTGTGCTGTCGCCAGTCCGGACGCAGCCAACCCCAATAACAATAAAAAGACAGACGCTGAATTACGCATAGTTATTTCTCCGGACACTCAACAGTAGCCGCATTGTACGCGCCAAACCTGCGCTGCACAGAGGCAAAATGTCGCAGCCAATCAGGCATCATCTGCCGGTAGCTGCCATTGATGCGCTTCCGCCAGTGAGGGCAAAGGCTTACTGAAGAAATAACCGCTCATGCCATCAACGCCGGTCTGACGCAGCACGGCCACGTCATCGGCTTCTTCGATGCCTTCACCGAGCACCAATAAATCCAGGTTGTGGGCGATCTGCACCATCGACTGAATAAAAAAACGATGATCCTGAGCCTGATGCAAACCACGGTTAAAGCTGCCATCAATGCGGATGTAATCGAGCGGCAAACGTTGCAGATAAGCAAACGCCATACTGCCGGTGCCGACCTGATCAACCCCCAGGGATACGCCAAAAGGTTTCAGCTGCAAGGCCAGACGCGCCAGTGCCGTTTCAATGCCATTCAAGGACGACTCCGGTACTTCCAGCGCAATATGCGCCGCCAGCTGCGGCGCATCGCGGAACAGCTCGGTTAAACGCTGATGGAACGGCTCATCAAGCACCGAAGCCGGCGAAATATTGATGCAATAAGTCACGCCGGACATCAGGGTTTGCTGTTTCAACTGAGCCAATACCTGCGCAACAATACTGGCATCGTAACGTGCTGCCAGCTGATGCTGCTCGACCATTGGCCAAAAGCGCGCCGCTGACAGTGTTTCACCCTGCCAGACAATGCGGCTGAAGACCTCAAACTGCAGCAAACGCCGGTTGCGGTTACTGATGACCGGTAAAAACTGTAATTGCAGGGCATTCACTTCCAATACCCCCAGCAATAATTCGTGCCACTGACCCGCAGTCCACTCCTGCACCGTTGCCGCGTTGTCAGCCTGGTAAAGTTGCGCACGCCCTTCCGGTGCGCGTTGTGCCTGGCGTAACGCAGCATCCGCGCAGCTCAATGCCTGTACCGGATCATCCTGTAAGGCCTGTAAAAACACACCGCCAAGATGAAAGACCAGCTCTTGACGCCGCGACAATACGCTGGTCGCCAGCTGGCTGAACATTTGCTGCAGCAATTCATTGGCCTGCACCTTATCAGCACAGGGAATGTACAACGCAAAATCGCTGCCGGAACGGCGGCCACTGAAAGCGGCTGGAAACTCCTGCAAACAACGCTGCAACTCGGTGCCAAGCATGTTCAGAACATCATCCACTACTTGTCGCCCCTGCGACTGATTCAGCGCACTCAGATTCTGCAACTGCATTAACATCAACACACCGCTGTGTTCTTCGCCACGCTCCAGAATGTGTTGCAGACGCTGATCAAAACCGCGGCGGTTAAGCAGGCCACTGACGTTATCGTTAAACGATTCTGCACGCAGCTGCTCCGTCATGGCCGATTGCTCGGTGAAAATACTTTGCAGCTTCTGCACCATTTTATTCATCGCCAGCACCATGCGCCGCAGTTCCCGCGGGCGTGGAATATCCGTTTGCACCTGCCATTGCCGCTCACAAATGGCCAGCGCCTGACGCTCAACCCGTGCCAGCGGGCGAAACAGCCAGCTCAGCAATATCTGCAGTAATACCAGCGTGACCACCAACACCCAGGAGAACCAGATCAATTCGGCACGCACCATGGCCCACAGATCACGGTAAGCGAAATCGCTGTGACTGATCACCCGCACCGTCCCCAAACGCTGCCATTGGCGGGTAACGTCGGCTTCAGCCGCGATCATTTCCAGTCCGACCCACTGCATAAACCAGCGCGGCGCCACGGCCTCACCCACTGAGTCACGGCTGCGGCGGTAAATAGGGTCGTTATCAATACGTTGCAATTCAATGACGGCAAAAAAACCGCGATCAAACAACACATCCATCAACCGCGTCAGCTGAACTTCATCATCGGCGGCCACCTGCGACATCGATAACGCCAGAGACGTGGCGGCGTCGTAAGCACGGGCATTCAGCTGTTGCTGAAAATAGTCACGGCCGTTCATCACCATCACCAGCAGATTACCCACCAGCAGAATGATGACTAACAGACTGGTCAGCAGGGAGAATTGTTGTCGCAATGTCATTGTTATAAGTCCATTCCCAGTTGGTTCATGCGGACACGCAGATCCGTCCATAAATCGAGCTTATTCGGATTCCCCATACGAATCCCCTGCCCTTTCATTCGTTCCAGCCACATACCATCGCCATTAAAACTGTAAACCGGCGACAAATCACTGCGTTCGCTTGCCGGAGCAATAATGCCGATTAAATTATCCAGCACCAGAGGCACCGCATCCGGCGTCGGAAAATAGGTTAACACCATGTGCGCCTGATTCAGACGAATCGCCTTAACGTAAGTGATGCGCAGTTTACTGGTATCGACGCCCAGCTGGCGCAACGAATAATATTTGGCAATCACATAATCTTCGCAGTCACCACCATCGCTGCCCAGGGCTTCATAAGGCGTTGCCCAATAGTCATCCATTCCCCAGTGTTTGGCATCGCTGACAAAGCGTAATTCGCGGTTAAAAAATGCATTCACCCCTTTGAGTTTGTCAGCCTCACTGGCATCCGCCAGACCATGCAGCGTCTGCCGCCATGCATCAATACGTGCGGCTGCCTTACCGTCATATTGCTGCTTCGCTTTGCCCGTCAGTTCCTCCGGCACCCAGCGTTCAGTATCCGCATACAGTGCCTCCTGCCCCGCCAGATTCCAGCACAGTAAGGCAGTCAACGGCCATAACAGCCACCACGGGGAACCCGGCTGACGGCGGGAATGAAATACAGCAGTGGAGAAATCCATGCGCAGACAGGCAACCAACAGATAAATATTGTTACCGTTAAGCATAGACAGACAACATGAGTCTGGAGCAGAAACTGCTATTCTTAGATCATCTGTAGCTAAGAAGTAACAACGATGACGGATAACCTGACCCCCGCAGCCCGGTTAAAACAACACTTTTCCTTCCGGGTTATTAATCAGGTTCGTCAGGTTATTGACCTCTGGCGCCAGCTGCCAACCCAGCAGTGGAGCGCCGAGCGGATGATGGATTTCACCCTGGCGGTGGAAAAGCTGGTACGTTTCGCCCAGCGTTTTGAAGCAGCCCGGCATGAAAAACTGGCCCGGCAGTTACTGTCGACCCTGGCACACATTGCCGTCGGCCACAGTCCCGACAGCGCGCAGCTGGAAAGCCTCAACCAAACCATTATTGCCCTCAGCAAAACGGCGTTACGCCATACCGACGATAAAACCGCCGACACCCTGATTCCGGAAAAGAAGCCGGTCTATATTGCACTCAGCAACACCGATCATGCCCTGACCATGGCCGAGCAAATGCAGTACTTTGGTTTGCGTCCGGAATTACAGCGCACTGCCCACGATTTCGCCCAGGCACTGGAGCGGCGTCACCCGGCAGCCGTGGTCCTTGATCTCGACTTTGCCGGTACCGGACTCGGCCTGGAGCTGGCGCAAAGCCTGCAAGGAAGCCGTGAAAATCCGCTGCCGGTTTTGTTTACCTACCGCGATACGCCGCCATCCCTGGAACAACGCCTTGCTACGTTGCGCAATGGCGGCCTGGGCATCTATGAAGAAATGGATGTGCAGTCTGTTATCAGCCATCTGGAGAACCTGCTCGACAGTTCACCGGAAGTGCCGTTCAAAATTCTGATCATCGACGATTCCCGCGCTCAGGCAACCCACACGGCAAACGTGCTGAACAAAGCGGGCATGGTGACCCAGGTCGCTAACGATCCCCTGCTGGTACTCGACGTACTCAGTGGTTTTACTCCGGATCTGATTTTGATGGATATGTACATGCCAGGCTGTAACGGTATGGAATTAGCCAAAGTGATCCGCCAGCAACGCGAATACATCAACCTGCCCATCATTTACCTCTCCGGTGAAGAAGACCGCGAACGCCAGCTGGCGGCGATGGCCGAAGGCGGCGATGACTTTTTAACCAAGCCTGTCGATCCCGGTCATCTGCTCACTACGCTGCGCAACCGCGTCAGCCGCGCGCGGCAATTACAGAACCTGATTGCCTGCGACAGCCTCACCGGCCTGCTTAACCACACCCACCTGCTGGGTGCTCTGCAGGATGCCATGCGCACCAACAGCGATGTGCCGATCAGTTTTGTTATGGTCGACATTGATCATTTCAAGCAGGTTAATGACCGTCATGGCCACCCGGTCGGCGACCTCGTCATCCGCAACCTGTCGTTGTTTTTGCGTCAGAGTCTGCGTAAATCCGACCCTATCGGCCGCTATGGGGGCGAAGAGTTTGCCATTATTCTGCTTGATGCCACCGCCCAGCAGGCGCGGCAAATCATGGATGATATCCGCCTCAACTTTGCCAATCTGATTCACGATGGCCAGTCACTGAAAGTAACCTTCTCCTGCGGCGTCGCGGAGTGGAGTGGTCAGAGCATCAGCGAGCTGGTTGCCGCCAGCGACCAGGCGCTGTATTGCGCTAAACGCAATGGCCGCAATCAGGTACAACTCGCCGGAGAGGGTGAATAACTCCAACCTTCGGTATCTCTGCACTCTGAATCACACTCTGAATCGCACCATGAACAGCCTCCCTGAATACTCCGGTGTTTTTTCGCTATCCGGCAAAAAACGCCACTCTCCCCGCCAGAACTGGACGCTCGCCGGCTTTTTCGGCAAACTCGCGGGCTTTCGGGTCATATTGGCCGGCCTGCACTCAGGGTCAGCTGTCGACGACCCATGACTTCATCTTCAGGGTAATCATCATGGCGAGCATTCTGGTATTGCAGGGGCCTAATCTGAATCTGCTGGGCACCCGTGAGCCGCATATTTACGGCCACACCACGCTGGCCGATATAGAACAGCAGCTGAGCCAGAGCGCCCGGGCTGCCGGATTCACTCTGGAACAGTTCCAAAGCAACGCCGAACACGAGCTGATTAACCGTATTCATGCCGCCCGCGGCGATGGCACCGTCTTTATTATTATTAACCCGGCGGCGTTTACCCATACCAGCGTGGCACTGCGTGACGCCTTGGCGGGTGTTGCCATTCCTTTTATCGAAATTCATATTTCCAATGTCCATGCACGCGAGAGCTTCCGCCATCACTCCTACCTGTCGGATCTTGCCGTCGGAGTGATCGCCGGACTCGGTGTGCAAGGCTATGACCTGGCGCTGCAGGCGGCGATCAGCCGTTTAAGCGCGGAGAACGTATAACATGTCCTGGATTCAGATCCGTATTCACGCGACTCAGGCCGATGTCGAAGCCGTAGAAAATGCTCTGCTGGCGGCGGGGGCTTTGTCTGTCACTTTGCAGGATGACGCCGACCAGCCGATTCTTGAGCCGGAACTGGGCACCACGCCGATCTGGGATAAAACTCAGATCATTGGCCTGTTCGATGCCAATCAGGACAGCGACGCCCTGCTTGAGCAAATTGCCCTTATGTACGCTGCCGAAGGTGGCACCACTCTGCCTGAGCACAAAATTGAACTGGTTGAAGATAAAGACTGGGTCCGCGCCTGGATGGATGATTATCATCCGATGCCGTTTGGAAAGCGCCTCTGGGTCTGCCCAAGCTGGCGTGAGCCGCCACAAGCGGATGCCGTTAATCTGATGCTTGATCCGGGTCTGGCCTTCGGCACCGGCACTCATCCGACGACTGCGCTGTGTCTGAAATACCTCGACGGTGCTGTTGAGGGCAACGAACTGGTGGTCGACTACGGTTGTGGCAGCGGCATTCTGGGCATTGCGGCCCTACTGCTCGGTGCGAAACATATGATTGGTGTCGACATCGACCCGCAGGCACTGACCGCGACCGGCGATAACGCCGAACGCAATGGCATTGATGCCAGCCAGTACGAAATCTATCTGCCAGAAGCCACGCCGGCAGTTCAGGCCGATATGACCGTCGCCAACATTCTCGCTGGACCTTTAATGAGCCTCGCACCGCACATGGCTGAACTGACCCGCAGCGGCGGCAAACTGGCATTGTCCGGACTGTTGGCCGAACAGGCAGATGAAGTCTCGGCCTGTTATGATCAGTGGTTCATCATGAACCCGGCGGAACAAATGGGTGATTGGGTTATTCTTACAGGGATTAAACGATAAGGACTGATCATGGCTGTTCATGTAACCCGCTGCCCACATTGTCAGACCAGCTTTCGTGTTCGCGATGAACATCTGAATGCTGCCCGTGGCATGGTGCGTTGCGGCTCCTGCCTGCAGGTGTTCAAAGCAGCCGAACATATTATCCCGGAAAATGCGGCCGCAGCGGCGAAAACAGCAGCCTCACCGGCTCAGGCCGCAGTCAGACCCGCGGCTCCTGCTAAACCGGCGGCAACGCCTCCCCAACCCGCAGTCAGCAAGCCGGAGCCTGAAGATGATGATGACTCCGGTCTGATTCATGATGATATGGATGACGATCCGATTTCCGAAACTCTGGCCGACGATCCGTTCACCGACTTCAATCTGCGCGCACCCGATCACCAGAAGCGTCCCAAGCCACGCATTGAGCTGGAAATGGATGACTCTATTTTCAGCCTGCGCAATGCCAGCAGCGACACCATCGATTTCAGCCTTGATGACGATGACGAAGGAAAATCCAGCGACGATGACGAGTCCTGGGCCAATGCCCTGCTGAATGACGACGATGACAGCATCCGGCAGATGAAAGAAGAGAAGGTCACATCGGCCAAACTCAAACTGAGTGGCAATGATGACTTCAACTTCGACCTGCCGCCGCCGGAAGAAGACGATTTTCACGGTTTCCTCGATGAGGACGACGATGACGACATTCATCGTGGCCGTAACGACTTCACCCTTGGGGGTGATGATGGTCTGCAGACTGAAACCATGGAAATTAACCTGCCCACCAACAGCATTGCCGGCCTGCAGGAAGAACCGCTGCAACTGGCCAAAAAGCGCCGTGGCCGCCGTTTTCCCTGGGGATGGTTCAGTGGTGTCATTCTGATGCTGCTCGCCGCCGCTGCGCAGACGTTATATTTTCAATTTGATCATTGGGCGCGCACGCCACAATGGCGGCCTTACTATGCAAAAATCTGCGGAGTTATGGATTGCCGTCTGCCGAAAATTCAGAACATCCGTGAAATGACCACCCAGCATCTGGTGGTACGTGCCCATCCCGACTTACAACGGGCACTGGTGGTCGACACCCTGCTGCTGAATAAAGCCGCCTACGAACAACCGTTCCCGGATCTGACCCTGGTATTCCGGGATCTGAACGACAACGTCGTCGCCAGCCGCCAGTTCACCCCGGCACAATACCTGTCCGGCGAGCTGGCCGGCCAGAGTGATATGCCCAGCCAGGCACCGATTCATATCGCACTGGAAATTGTCGATCCCGGCCCGGAAGCCGTCAGCTACGCCATACAGATCGTCAGCAACCAATAATTCCTGGCGGTCAAGTGGCCGCCGTCAGAATTTTTAACACTATTCACACAAAAGCAGCCAACTCCCCCTTTATTCAGCAGGGGGTTATGAGTATCATACCGCGACTTTTTCACAGCACATTTTTTGATCAAAACTCAGCGGTTTCGCATGCCTTCGATTGGCCCTTACACACTACCCAATCCAGTAGTTCTGGCGCCAATGGCAGGGGTAACTGATCGTCCGTTCCGTCAGCTCTGCCGCCAGTTAGGTGCCGGACTGGTGGTCGGCGAAATGGTGTCATCCAGCCCGGATGTGCGCCATACGCGTAAATCGCAGCTGCGCCTGGATCACACCGGCGAGCCCGAGCCAATCGCGGTACAGATCGTGGGCGGTGATCCTGAAATCATGGCTCAGGGCGCGCGGTTTAACGTTACCAACGGTGCCCAGATCATCGACATCAATATGGGCTGCCCGGCCAAGAAAGTCTGTAATAAGGCTGCCGGTTCAGCGTTGCTGAAAGATGAAGCTTTGGTGAAAGACATATTACAGGCCGTGGTCGGTGCTGTTGATGTACCGGTCAGCCTCAAGATCCGGACGGGTTGGGACCCGGACAACCGCAATGGCGAGCGTATTGCACGTATCGCCGAAGAGGCCGGCATTGTATCGCTGGCGGTACATGGTCGCACCCGGGCCTGTGGCTACAAAAATACCGTCGAGTACGACACCATCCGCGCCATCAAACAGAGCGTCGGAATTCCGGTCTTTGCCAACGGCGACATCACCAGCGCCCGCAAAGCCTTTGAGGTCATGCAATACACCGGTGCCGATGGCGTGTTGATTGGCCGCGCCGCCCAGGGCCAGCCCTGGATTTTCCGCGAAGTGGCTCACTACCTGGCCACAGGCGAAGAACTCCCTGCCCCACAACTGCAGGAAGTTGAACAGATTTTATTAAGCCACCTGGATGCGCTGTACGAATTTTACGGCGATTTTCTGGGCGTACGGATCGCCCGCAAACACGTGAGCTGGTATCTCCAGTATCAGAACAGCGATGGCGATTTCCGTAGCCGCTTTAACCGGCTGGAAGGCAGCACCGAGCAGCAACACGCGGTGAGGCAGTTTTTTAAGGATACGATCCGGAAGAAGGAATTGGCAGCATGAACACCGATACATTGAACCGCGAAGTAATCGAAAGAAGGAAGGTTGAGACAGTGACCGATTCAGCAGACTTGCAGCAATATCTGCGTACCCCGTTAGAAGCGACACAAACCCTGCGTGACAGTGTGGAAAAAGCACTGCAAAACTACTTTGACCACCTGGATGGTCAGGCCGTTGTCGATATCTACGACATGGTACTGTCCGAAGTGGAAGCCCCACTGTTGGAAACCGTCATGAAGTATACCCGCGACAATCAGACCAAAGCGTCCGTTGTTCTTGGTTTAAACCGCGGCACACTGCGTAAAAAACTGAAACAGTACGGCATGCTTTAAGCCCTACCTCTAAATACTCAGCGGCTTTGTGGCCGCTTTTTCTTTTTTAAAACATAGAAAACCTGACCATATGAGCAACTTTATTCCTGCCAACGAGATCCCAGCGGACATCACCCCAGTACGCCGGGCCCTGATCAGCGTGTCGGATAAAACCGGAATCGTCGAGTTCGCCCAGGCCCTGCACGCTGCCGGTGTAGAAATTCTGTCTACTGGTGGTACTTACAAACTGCTGATGGATAACCAGATTCCAGCGGTTGAAGTCTCCGATTACACCGGTTTCCCGGAAATGATGGATGGCCGCGTAAAAACGCTGCATCCGAAAATTCACGGTGGTGTTCTCGGCCGTCGTGGTCAGGACGATGACGTCATGAGCGAACATGGCATCAACCCGATTGATCTGGTGGTGGTTAACCTGTACCCGTTCGCCGCGACCGTAGCCAAAGAAGACTGTCATCTGGCGCTGGCGATTGAAAACATCGATATCGGCGGCCCGACCATGGTGCGTTCTGCCGCGAAAAACCACGCCTATGTCGGCATCGTGGTGAACAGCAAGGATTACAGCAACGTGCTGGACGATCTGAAAGCGCACAACGGTCTGACCTACAAAACCCGTTTTGGCCTGGCGCTGAAAGCCTTCGAACACACCGCCGCCTACGACGGTATGATCGCTAACTATCTGGGCACCATCGACCAGAACGCAGAAGTCCTGAGCACCGATAACCGTCTGTCGTTCCCGCAGACCTTCAACAGCCAGTTCATCAAAGCGCAGGACATGCGTTACGGCGAGAATCCGCATCAGAATGCGGCCTTCTATGTTGAAGCCAACCCGGCCGAAGCCTCAATCGCCACCGCCAAGCAGCTGCAAGGCAAAGAACTGTCCTACAACAACGTCGCCGACACCGATGCTGCGCTGGAGTGTGTGAAGTCCTTCGTTAAGCCAGCCTGTGTCATCGTCAAACACGCCAATCCTTGTGGTGTGTCTGTGGTGCCTGAAGAAGACGGCGGCATTCGCAAAGCCTACGACCTGGCTTACGCCACCGACAGCGAATCGGCCTTTGGCGGCATCATCGCCTTTAACCGCGAACTGGATGCTGAAACGGCCCAGGCCATCGTTGACCGCCAGTTTGTCGAAGTCATCATCGCCCCGAAAGTCAGTGCCGAAGCCGCCGCCGTGGTGGCCGCCAAGCAAAACGTACGCCTGCTCGAATGTGGCCAATGGCCAGCTGAACGGGCTGCCGGTCTGGATTACAAGCGCGTCAATGGCGGTCTGCTGGTGCAGGGGCGCGATAACGGCATGATTTCCGCCGATGAACTGAAAGTCGTGACCAAGCGCGCGCCAACCGAAGCCGAACTGCACGATCTGATTTTCGCCTGGAAAGTCGCCAAGTTCGTTAAATCCAACGCCATTGTTTACGCCAAAAACCGTCAGACCGTGGGCGTAGGCGCCGGTCAGATGAGCCGTGTAAACTCCGCCCGCATCGCGGCGATTAAGGCCGAACATGCCGGTCTGGTGGTTGAAGGTGCGGTGATGGCATCCGATGCCTTCTTCCCGTTCCGCGACGGTATCGACAACGCCGCAGCCAATGGCATCAAAGCCATTATCCAGCCGGGTGGATCGATCCGTGATGAAGAAGTGATTGCCGCCGCCGATGCGGCCGGAATCGCAATGGTGTTTACCGGAATGCGTCACTTCCGCCACTAAGTGTTGCTGAAAGCTATTGCGCTTTCTGGCGCGAATAAGTCGCTCCTGGGCGCTATCACTGAAATGCGAATCCGTAGGAGCGGGCCATGCCCGCGACCTGATTGAAATATCGCGGGCATGGCCCGCTCCTACAATAAGGAATGTAAGAATGAAAGTTCTAGTAATTGGCAGCGGCGGCCGTGAACACGCCCTGGCCTGGAAAGCTCTGCAATCACCTCTGGTTGAGAAAGTATTCGTTGCGCCGGGCAACGCCGGTACCGCGCGTGAAGCCGGTATGGAAAACATCGCCCTCGATGTAATGGATTTTGATGGTCTGCAGAAGTTTGCTGAAAACAACGCCATCGGCCTGACCATCGTCGGTCCGGAAGCTCCGCTGGTTGGCGGCATCGTCAATCAGTTTGAAGCCGCCGGTCTGAAAATTTTCGGCCCACGCAAAGGCGCTGCTCAACTGGAAGGCTCCAAAGCGTTCACCAAAGATTTTCTCGCGCGTCAGCAGATTCCAACTGCCGATTACCAGAATTTCACTGAGATTGAACCGGCGCTGGCTTATCTGCGTGAGAAAGGTGCTCCTATCGTGGTTAAGGCCGATGGCCTGGCCGCCGGTAAAGGCGTGATCGTCGCCGAAACACTGGAGCAGGCTGAAGAAGCGGTCAAAGACATGCTGTCCGGTAACGCCTTTGGTGATGCGGGCTGCCGCGTGGTGATCGAAGAATTCCTCGCCGGCGAAGAAGCGTCTTTCATCGTGATGGTCGATGGCAAAAACGTGCTGCCAATGGCCACCAGTCAGGATCACAAACGCGTCGGCGATAAAGATACCGGCCCCAATACCGGCGGCATGGGTGCGTACTCACCAGCCCCGGTAGTGACGCAGGCAATCCACGACCGCGTGATGCGCGAAGTGATTATGCCAACCGTTAATGGCATGGCCGCAGAAGGTAACGATTACACCGGCTTCCTCTACGCCGGTCTGATGATTGACGAGTCTGGTGCGCCGAAAGTCATCGAATACAACTGCCGTTTCGGCGACCCGGAAACCCAGCCAATCATGCTGCGCATGCAGTCGGATATCGTCGCCCATTGTCTGGCGGCGCTGGAAGGCAAGCTGGATCATGAAACGGCACAGTGGGATCCGCGCCCATCGCTGGGCGTGGTACTGGCCGCTGCTGGTTATCCGGCTGACTACCCGAAAGGTGATGTCATCAGCCTGCCGGACAACGACGGCGCCGATCGTAAAGTGTTCCATGCCGGCACCCAACTGGACAGCGATGGCAACACCGTTACCGCCGGTGGCCGTGTACTCTGTGCAACCGCATTGGGGAACAGCGTCGGTGAGGCTCAGGCTCAGGCCTATGATCTGATCAAACAGATCAGCTGGAAAGGCATGTTCTGCCGCTCTGATATCGGTTATCGTGCCATTGCGCGCGAGCAGGCCGATAACTAAGCAGAAACCAGTGGAGACAGCAGGGATGAGGCAGTACAGAGGACGTAAGCATCTGATTGTCACCCTGCTGTTTTTGTTTTTTCTGCCGCTGACACTGTGGGCCAGCAGTCCGGTACTGCTGCCCAATGCCTCGTTTGATTACCCGATCACGCCCTATATTTCGGTTTACGAAGACCCCGGCCGTACCCTCGATATCCACGCCATGCTCAGCCGTGAGCAACAATTACGCTTTACCCCCAGCCACGCCCGCCGGCTGAAGTTTGGCATCAGTGACTCCAACTACTGGCTGCGTTTCAGCCTGAATAATCCTTACGCTCAGGAACGGGAAGTGGTATTTACCCTGTCCGACAGCGATATCGATGATTTCAGTTTTTATGACATCAGCGACGCTCAGGCGTATCGCCATATTGGCCATGATGATCCGGCACGCAGCCTGCGCGGTGGGTTTATGCAGGCCTTTCCTGTGGTACTCAAGGTTCCGGCACAGAGCACGCGCAGCTATCTGGTGCGCATTCATTCCTATGGCCTGTTGAGCACCAATGTCACCCTGCTCAGCCTCGATCACTTTCTCAATAATGAGCAGGGATTGTTCATGCTGCAGGGCATGAGCCTTGGCTGGATTCTCGCAACGCTGGCCTGGTTTATTTTTGTACTGCGCAGCCAGCGTATCCTGCTGGCCGCAGCAGGCAGTGCCTATTGCGCCACCATGATCATTTATCAGCCCGCATGGATGGGGCAGTTCTCCCTGCTGCTGAATATCAGCCCCATCATTGCCGATAAAATCGGTGAGCTGTCGCTGGCAGCGTCAGCCACCTGCCAGACTCTGGCAGCGCTGGCGCTGGGCTGGAGCGGAATCCGTGCGTTGCTTTACCGCCGTCTGTTGCTGTTCATCGCCATCCTTCATCTGCCCGTTGCGTTAATCACGCTATGGCTGGCACAGGAAGCCACATTGATGGTGGTCGCCTGCATGATCGTCGCCAATGAATTTATTGTCGCCCTGATTCTTTTTCGCGGACGTTCTCAGCACCCGCAGGCGCAGAGCTGGCTGCTGATGGGCCATCTGCTGGTTGGATTTGGCGTTTTGCTGGCCATTCTGACCAGCCATAATCTGTTGTCGCTGGATCTGTTCACCAGCTGGGCACCGGTGGTTCTGCCTTTTATTGTCATCACCAGCCTGGTACTGGCCATTATGAGTATTAAGCGCCAGCAACACCCGCTGCAGAGTCAGGGCGGAGCTGAACTGCGCATGACGCCGGCGTTGCTATCGCAGATCAGCCATGAACTGCGTACGCCCATTAATGGTGTGATCGGCATGACGGAACTGCTGGGGGAAACGCCACTCAGCGCAAACCAGCGGGATTTCTCCGACACCATCGCCCTCGCCGGGCGCGATCTGCTGCACGTTGCCAACGAAATTTCCGACCTTGCCCGTATCCAGAATGCTCAGCTGGAACTGGAAGAGCGTTCATTCAGTACCGTTCAGCTACTGAACCAGGCGATCAGCCACTTCCAACAAGAAGCCAGTCGTAAGCAGGTTGAGCTGGTGCTGGATATGACCGACGACTTACCAGAGTACTTTGTCGGCGACCGCAACCGTTTACAGACGCTGCTGCACAACGTACTGGCGCGTGCGCTGGCCTATACCGAGTACGGTGAACTCTCGCTGCAGGCTTCGCATTACCACAGCGCTCAGGGCAATGGTCTGCGCGTACAGATTCAGCTGAGCAGCACCATCGTTAAACAGGACGAGCTGAAAAACGCCTTTGCTATTCTGCAGCACCACCTGCCATTAGCGGAAAACCACAACGCTAAATCCTGGAACCTGCTGGTAACGCGCAACTTACTGCAAAAAATGAAAGCAACCCTCGAAGTGGAAAGCATGACCAGTCAGGGCGCTTCACTGACGCTCTATCTCCCGATGGAGGCCGAGGCTGCGAGCACTGAAACCTCACCTCTGGACGACAGTCTGATCGGTCAGCGTATCCTGATCGTTGATGATAATGCGTCACTCAGAAACGTGATTGAAAAACAGGTAAGACGCTGGGGAATGCGCCCGGACAGTACTTACAGCGGTAAGGAAGCACTCGCCATGCTGCGTAATCAGATCAGCATTGGCCAGCCTTATGACTTCATTATTATTGATCATGACATGCCGATTATGGATGGTCTGCAGTTGGCTGAACGCATCCGTTCAGACAAAGACATCCGTCATAAACCGGCACGCCTGATGCTCACCGGCTTAAGCATCAGCACAGTGCGCAAAGATGCAGAAGCCGTTGGCATTAAGAACCTGCTGGCCAAACCCGCCAGCGGTGAGCGCCTGCGTCAGGCACTGCTGACACTGAAGTATCAGCCGCAGGAAGAAGGCGAAGATACGCTGTCCTAGCACTGCAGTCTGAACGCTGCGGCCTGAACAGCGGGCAGTAAATAACAGAACTCAGTCTGCCGCCACAGCACGGCTGGCAGCCCATTGCCGCAAGGCCTGCATCGGTTCAGCCATCACCACCGACAGCGGCCGGGTGCGGCGGATTTCATACAGCAATGTGTCCGTGTTCAGACCGGGGCCTGCCTGTTCACTGCTGGCCGTATGCCAGGCCGATACCACCGCCTGCTCCAGCTCGGCACCGGAAAACCCCTCGCTTTCTTCAGCCAGCGTCGTCAGATCAAACCGTTGCGGGTCCAGACCGCGCTTGTGCATGTGCAGACGCAGAATCTCGGCACGGATTTCGATTTTCGGCAAATCAACAAAAAACAGCTCATCCAGGCGGCCTTTGCGCAGTAACTCCGGCGGCAGCGCATGAATATTGTTGGCCGTGGCGACCACAAAGACCTGCGAATCATGTTCTGCCAGCCAGGTCAGCAGTGTGCCGAGAATACGCTGACTGACGCCAGCGTCGTTGCTGTCCTGCCCCAGTCCTTTTTCAATTTCATCAATCCACACCACACAGGGCGACATGGTTTCGGCCAGCTTCAGCGCTTCGCGCAGGTTTCGTTCGGTTTCGCCAAAAAACTTGTTGTACAGGGTGCCGAAATCCAGGCGCAACAGCGGCAAGCCCCAGGAACCCGCCACCGCTTTGGCCGCCAGACTTTTACCACTGCCCTGCACACCGAACAGCAGTAAACCGCGCGGCCGCAGTTTGCGTTCGGCGGTCATAAAGGCTTTCTGACGTTGTGCCAGCCAGGTTTTCATCACCTCCAGACCGGCGACATCACTGAAGCGCGCGGTGTCATATTCAAAACTCATGACCCCATCCATATCCAGCAATGCCATTTTCGCGCGGCTGACGGTTGGCACATCATCGTGTGTAATAGCGCCGTCGTCGACAATGGCACCACGTACTAAACGGCGGGCATCGGAGAACGTCAGCCCCTTAAGATTGGCGACCAGCTGCTGCAGACTGTCGTTGTCGCTGCGCACTTTACGGCCACTGAGTTTGGCATAACGCAGGGCTTCTTCTTTCACCAGCGCCAGCAGCTGGCTGTCATCCGGTAATTGCAGGCTGAAGCTGGCGGCCAGACGTTGCAGCTCCGGCGGTGCCTGCAGCCGATGACTGAGCAACACCACCGTTTTGCCATAGCGCTCGTGCTGCAGAGCAATGTCTTTCAACAGACGTACCACCAGAGGCTCTTCCAGAAACGGATGCAGATCGCAGAAAATAAACAGCCCGCCCTGCTCGCGCTCACGCACAATACGCAGCGCATCGGCCGGCTGGATGGTGTCGGCGGCGGCGACATCTTCGCCAAACCCCAACCGGCGCAGACCATCACTCAGGGTCCATTGCTGCAATGCCAGACCACGGCGAATGGCCAGCCGGGTCAGCATCTCGAGCGCACGGCCTTCTTCGTGTGATTCCAGCAACAACAGCGGTACCTGGCGGTCGAGCAATAAGCTTAAGTCGTGTAAATCCTGCATCGATGTCTCCTTATTCTGTGCACGATTCTAACCAGTCTGCCCTGCGCTGTCCGCACGCTCAGAGCCTGCAAACACGTCTTTAACCGGCCCTGGCTTCCGCTCTGGCCGGAATCCACTTGATATGCATCATGCGCCAGACGCCGATATGCCGTAAAATAACGAAAATTCCGGAGGTATGAGTTATGAATGCCAACTCCCGTCGCTACTCGCTGTTTGACAAACTGATCCAAAACGCCGATCAGGCGCTGCGTACCCTGGTGCCCGGTGCCGCTCAGGAAGAGCGCCCGTCACCGGCACAACAACGTGCCTATAACGAGCTCAATGAAGCCGAGCAGAAACATGCCGCTGGTCTGATGCGCATCAATCATACCGGTGAAGTCTGTGCTCAGGCGCT
Organism: Thalassobium sp.; assembly: GCA_002733205.1. GTDB lineage: Bacteria > Pseudomonadota > Gammaproteobacteria > Pseudomonadales > Oceanobacteraceae > Venatoribacter > Venatoribacter pacificus. Next base: position 250,983 of record NVUW01000001.1, read on the forward strand.
GTATCAGGGACAGGCGCTAACCGCCAAATTGCCGGAAGTCCGGGCGGCCATGGAAGAGGCGGCGCGTGAAGAAATTGACCACCTGGTGTGGTGTGAAGATCGCATCAATGATCTGGGCAGCCATACCAGCCGTCTGAATCCGCTGTTCTATGGTCTGTCCTTTGGCATCGGTGCTCTGGCTGGCAAGATTTCTGACAAGGTCAGTCTGGGCTTTGTCGCCGCCACCGAAGAGCAGGTCTGCAAACATCTGAGCCAGCACATGACCAGCCTGCCAGTGCAGGATGAAAAGAGTAAAGCCGTGCTGCTGCAGATGCTGGAAGACGAAGCCAAACACGCAACGGTTGCGCTTGAGGCCGGCGGTCATAAATTTCCGCTGCCGGTGAAGCTGGCGATGAGTGCAGTATCAAAAGTGATGACAAAATCCGTCTATCGGTTCTGAACGCTGCCCGACCAACACTGCCACAAACGCACTGACCTGCACCAAAGCAGGTCAGATGCGGAACGAATAACTCCCGCCATCAATAGATAGAATCGCTGTTTAGCAGGCAAAATGCTGCTGTTCTTTTACTCTGAATAAAGACGAGTGAGGAACATCCCATGAACCGATTCAGCGTTATCGAATTTATCCGCCGTATTTACCGCCTGCCACAGGATTACCCGGAACTGAACTGGACCCGGACCGATCTGTATCGGCGACGACTGGAACAGGTGAAAAGCGGCTGGATTATTACCGGGCTGATTATGCTGATCAGCGGCAGTACCGCGGTGGTGTGTGTACTCGGAGCCTTTGCCACGTTTCTGTCACTGGCCTTTCTTGAGCCGGAAAATCCGCCGCTCTGAGCCAACACGAGAAGTCTTTATCGAGACATAAATAACGGGCATAAAAAAACCCTCCGGCGGAGGGTTTTTTATCGGCTAAAAACACGGAGTCAGATTTACAGGCTCAGAATTTTCTCGCCGCGGGAAATACCGGAGACACCGGTACGTACCGTTTCCAGCACACAGCCCGCACCGATGGCCTCAATAAAGGCTTCCAGTTTGTCGCTGGTTCCGGTCAGCTGGATGGTATACACGCTGGCAGACACATCCACAATCTGACCACGGAAGATGTCGGCAGTACGTTTGATTTCCGCACGCTGCGCACCCACCGCTTTTACCTTGATCAGCATCAGCTCGCGTTCAATGTGCGGGCCTTCCGACAGATCCACCAGTTTCACCACTTCGATCAGCTTGTTCAGCTGCTTGGTGATCTGTTCGATCTTACGATCATCACCGCTGGTGGTCATGGTCAGGCGTGACAGGGTGTTGTCTTCTGTCGGCGCCACCGTCAGGGTTTCAATGTTGTAACCACGCTGGGCGAACAGACCAACAACGCGTGACAAAGCACCCGGTTCGTTTTCCAGCAGAATCGAAATAATGTGTCTCATGTTCAGGTCCGCTCCGTCTTGCTCAGCCACATATCGCGCATGGAGCCAGCCGGCACCTGCATCGGATACACGTGTTCTTCCGGGTCGACGGCAACGTCGAGGAAGACCAGACGGTCATTGTATTTATTGAAGGTGTCTTCCAGTGCCTGTGGCAGCTCATCGCGGCCGGTCACGCGGATACCCACGTGGCCATAGGCTTCCACCAGTTTGATGAAGTCCGGCAGGGACTCCATGTACGAGTGGGAGTGACGACCTTCGTAGTTCATGTCCTGCCACTGACGAACCATGCCCAGTGAGCCGTTGTTCAGACACAGGATTTTTACCGGGATGCCGTACTGCAGACAGGTCGACAATTCCTGAATGTTCATCTGAATAGAACCTTCACCGGTAACACATACCACCATTTCTTCCGGGAAGTTCATCTTAACGCCCATGGCCGCCGGGAAACCGAAGCCCATGGTGCCCAGACCACCGGAGTTGATCCAGCGGTTCGGCTTATCGAACTTGTAGTACTGCGCGGCAAACATCTGATGCTGACCAACGTCAGAAGTCACGTAAGCGTCACCCTTGGTGGCCGCCCAGATGGCTTCGATCACTTCCTGCGGCTTCATCAGTTGCGAATCGTTTTTCTCATAACGCATGGCATGACGCTGACGCCATTCGTTGATCTGTTTCCACCACGACGCAATGGCTTCGGCATCCGGCACTTCGTTGCTTTCATCCAGCAGCGCCATCATTTCGTCCAGTACGTTGCCAACCGGGCCAACGATCGGTACATCAACGATGATGGTTTTGGAAATGCATGACGGATCAATATCAATGTGAATGATCTTGGCATCCGGACAGAATTTACTGGTGGCGTTGGTTACGCGGTCATCAAAGCGCGCACCAATGGCCAGAACCACGTCGGCGTGGTGCATAACCATGTTGGCTTCGTAAGTACCGTGCATACCCAGCATGCCAACAAAACGTTCACCGGTACCCGGATAAGAACCCAGGCCCATCAGCGTGTTGGTGCACGGGAAATCCATACGATCAACCAGCGCACGCAGTTTGTCGGAACTGCCATCAATGATGACACCACCGCCAGCATAAATAACCGGACGCTTGGCTTTCAGCAGTAATTCAACGGCCTTTTTGATCTGGCCGGAGTGACCACGCTGTGGCGGCGTGTAAGAACGCAGTTTGACCTTTTTAGGGTAGGCGTATTCATAGCGTTCGTTCGGCATGGTCATGTCTTTCGGAATATCGATCACCACCGGACCCGGACGGCCAGTGCTGGCGATATGGAAAGCCTTGGCAACAATTTCCGGGATGTCCTCAGGACGACGTACGGCAAAGCTGTGCTTCACAATCGGACGCGACAGGCCGAGCATGTCCGTTTCCTGAAAGGCATCATCACCCACCAGGTAGCTCATGACCTGACCAGAAATAACGACCATAGGAATAGAATCGGTATACGCAGTCGCAATACCGGTAATGGTGTTGGTGGCACCTGGACCAGAGGTGACCATAACCACGCCAGGTTTGCCGGTCGCACGGGCATAACCATCAGCCATGTGAGCAGCTGCCTGCTCGTGACGGACCAGGACGTGCTTGACCGCGCTCTGCTTATACAGCGCATCATAGACATGCAGCAGTGAGCCGCCCGGGTAACCGTAAATATATTCGACGCCTGATTCATGCAGTGCACGAACCAACATTTCTCCGCCGGAAAGTAATTCCACCGTACTATCCTCTTTCACAAGCCCCCAAAAGGAGCGTGGGTAACTGAATTAACTGTGCGATTTAGAGCCGGAAACACAACAGGCTCTCTCAGGCTGGATGATTAACTTGTAGTTTCTCATCAGAATCCCGTTGCCTGGTCGAGGACACCGGGTCTGAAACTGGGTCGGAGATAACCGCACCAGAGGCTGTCATTGTCAGCGAGCGGGGCACTGGGTGGAGGCGCAGGCCGGCTGACAAAAGCGCGGTAATTCTAGCATTCCCGGTATTATTGTCTAGCAAAAAACCGTGCTAAATCCTTGACAAATCATACGGTTTTAATAATGTCCGACTCTGATCTCAGGTATCCTTCTTCCATTTAACAACGGATGTGTTTTATGCGTTTTTTTACTGTTTTTTTCGCTTTGCTGCTTGCTGGTGCAAGCCTGACGGTTCAGGCCGACAAAATGTATCGCTGGGTGGATGAAAATGGTCAGACCCATTTTTCCAACCTGCCGCCTGCCAATAACGCTAACAATACCGAAGAATATAAAGTACGGGTGAGTAAACCCGCCGACAAAGTCGATGGCTATAAAATCAGCACCGATAACGAAAAAGAAACGGCGACAGAAGCCAGTGAGAGCAATGAGCCAAGGGTGAGTAAAGCCGAAGCGGAGGCCGCCTGTGCCAAAGCCCGGAAACACAAAGAAGTGGTGAGCACCAACTACAGCACCCGCTTCAAGCAGGAAGACGGCGAATACCGCCCACTTTCTGATGATCAGCGGGCACAGCAGATCAAACTGGCAGACGAGCAGATTGCTAAATACTGCAACATGACGTTTTCCAACAAGACCCGTAATCAGTAAGGCTGGGTTAAGTCTGTATCCAGATCAGGCTGGCCATACGGCCGGTCTGGCTCTGGCGGCGATAGGAATAAAAGCGCTCATCGCTGCAGGTACAGAATCCACCACCGGCAACCTCGGCCACGCCCGCCCGCAATAACTGCAGCCGCGCCAGCGCATAAATATCCGCCATCAGCCGATCACCACGCCCGGCACGGAAACAATGGTCCGGCGCCCAGGCAAAGGCTTTACGTACCTCAGGCCCAACCTCAAAGGCATCGGGGCCAATCGCTGGCCCCAGATACACCCGTACCAGAGAAGGATCAGGAAAGGCCGCCAGCGTGTTCAGCAGAATCCCGGCCGCCAGTCCGCGCCAACCGGCATGGGCAGCGGCCACCTGCGAGCCATCAGCAGCACAAAAAAGCACCGGCAAGCAATCGGCCGTGAGAATGGCACAGGCCAACCCGGCACGGTCACTGAACTGCGCATCAGCCTCGGGCACCACAGATTCACCACAGGCTTTAACCACCGTTGTGCCATGTACCTGAGATAACCATTGAATGCCCTGCACACCCGGTAGCTGCTGCCACAGGCGCTGGCGGTTAAGCCGCACCAGAGACGCATAATCGCCAACGTGCAAAGCCAGATTGTTGTGTTCGTAAGGAGAAACAGAAACACCACCCAGACGGGTAGTGATCGCGGCACCGATACCCGCGGGCAGATCCCAGTCGGGTATCAGCAGGCCGGACTCAGCGTTCGGCATCGGCTTCAAGTACATCGAGCAGGTGGATAAAGTCCTGTGGCAGATCCACTTCCCACTCCATCCACTCGTCGGTATCCGGATGAATCAGGCCCAGCTTGCGCGCATGCAGAGCCTGTCGGCCAAAGTGCAGCAGCGTATCGCGCAGCTCCGGGCCAATACCTTTGGTGAGACGGGTGCGGGCGGCGTAGGTCGAATCCCCCACCAGCGGATAGCCGATATGCGACATGTGCACACGGATCTGGTGTGTACGGCCGGTCTCCAGCTTGAGACGGATATAGGTGTGCGTCGGGAATTTTTTCAACACGCGGTAATGGGTTAATGCTTCTTTGCCCATTGGATTTACAGCCATTTTGGTGCGTTGAGTACCATGACGGCCAATCGGCTGGTCAACTTTGCCGCCGCCGGTCATCACGCCCTGCACCACCGCTTCGTACTCACGCCCCATTGAGCGATCCTGCAACTGACCGACCAGATTGTTCTGCGCCTGCAGGGTTTTAGCGACCACCATCAAACCGGTGGTGTCTTTATCCAGACGGTGCACGATGCCGGCGCGGGGAATATTTTCCAGTTGCGGACAGTGATGCAGCAAACCATTCAGTAGCGTGCCGTCCTGATTACCGGCAGCCGGGTGAACCACCAGATCGGCGGGCTTGTTAATGACGATGATATGGTCATCTTCATAAATGATGTTGAGCGGGATCTCTTCCGCCTGCCAGTTACCTTCAGGCGCCAGTTCGGCTTCCAGAATCAGGGTTTCACCGCCCGTCAGCTTGTCGCGGCCGCGCCAGGGCTTACCGTCAACCGTCAGCTGGCCATCTTTGATCCATTGCTGCAGGCGCGAACGGGAATAGTCGGGAAATAACTGGGCAGCGACCTGATCCAGACGCTTGTTTCCCATAGTGAAGGGAACTTCTACCCTGTTTGAAATCTGATTGGACATAAACTCTCTGAGATTAGCTGTATGACTGCCGCTACGATCGGCTGTATCCCGCTGGCAGGTGTGCTGTCAGTTGGGGCTATGCGGGGACTGTGTTTTAATACGGCACATTCGTAAACCGGCACATTGCCAAGTATATCGACAATCAGGAATGCACTCCATGAACTCCCGTTCGCTGTTGGTTATTTTTACCCTGCTACTCTGCGCCTGCTCCGGAAATCCCGACAAACCTCAGGAACTGACTGAGCGTGAGTACTACGAGCAGGCCCGCGAGTCACTGGATAACAATAACTTCCTGTCGGCCACCGAAAAACTGCGCCAGCTGGAATCACGCTACCCGTTCGGTCGTTACGCGGAACAGGCGCAGCTGGAGCTGATTTACGCTCAGTACATGATGTCTGACCTGGAAGCGGTACTGGCCACCACCGAGCGTTTTATCCGCCTGCACCCGCTGCATGAGCAGGTTGATTACGCCTACTACATGCGCGGTCTGGCTACCTATGAAATGGGGTTCGCCTTTGCTGAACGTTATTTCGAAAGCACTATTGCCCAACGTGATCCAACCCCGATGCAGGATGCTTTCAATCATTTCTCCGATCTGCTGACCCGTTTCCCTGACAGCCCATACACCGCCGATGCACGGGCACGCATGGTGTATTTACAACAGCGCATGGCCTCCCACGAAATTGGAGTGGCGCAATACTATATGAAACGTCACGCCTACCTGGCCGCCGCCAACCGCTGCGAAAATGTGCTGCTGCACTACCAGAAAACCCCGTCCGTGGCTGACGCACTGGCCATTCAGGTAGAAGCCTACCGCCTGCTGGGCCTGAACAAAGAATCAGGCCAGGCGCTGGCGCTGTTGAAACTTAACTACCCTGAACACCCGCAATTGAAAGGCGGTGAATTTAAAGACAGCGGCCTGGCCATGGTTGACCGCCGTTCGTTCTGGAACATCATCAGTTTTGGTTTGCTGGACTGAGCAGCCAGTAACAGACATACAGGCACAAAAAAGCCCGCGATTGCGGTAATGCTGTTCGCTTAACGTTTTAAATCATTTTGAAACGCCCAATGCCTCACAGGGGAACTTATCCCCTTGCCGGCGGGCCGACCCCAGCCTCGCGCTGTGCAGTACTTAATCCGCTCTGAATAATCCTGCGATCTCGGTAATGCGAATAATGGGCCATCCATGGCCCTATTCGCTCGCCCGGCATCCATGCCGGGCCGTACCGGCGCAGCATTATTCAAACCGGCGTCCTGCAGGCGCATTGATTATTCCGCTAAGCGGCTTTTCAGAACGGACATTGCTGTTCGATAAAACGACGTTGCGTCTGGGATAAACCGCGCCTCTGGGCCCGCCGCCATGAACGATGATTTTTACGATCTGCCTGGCATGGATGCCAGACAGGCGTATCCGGCCATGGATGGCCGATATACGCGTGGTCAGTAAAAACCGAGTGAATAAGGATCACGGGCCAGAAAGCGCAAAGCAGGGGTCCGGGGAGAAGTTTCCCGGGTTGGGGCGCAGGGGCTTGCCCCGCAAAGGCTGTTCAAATGCAGTCAGCGCTGGCTGGTTGCTTAAGTGAACAGCATTACGCGATTGCGGGCTTATTTGTGGGTTAAATTCCAGCCTTCCAACCGTTAGTCACCGGATAACGGCGATCACGGCCAAAACCACGCTGAGTTACGCGCACACCAATGGGTGCCTGACGGCGCTTGTATTCATTAACGTCGACCAGACGCAACACACGCAGCACGTCATCGCGGGTAAAACCGGCACTGATGATGGCTTCGGCACTCATATCACGTTCGATATAACGTTCAAGAATGGCATCCAGCACCGGATACGGCGGCAGGCTGTCTTCGTCTTTCTGATCCGGCGCCAGTTCAGCCGATGGCGGACGGTCGATCACGCGCTGCGGAATCACTGGCGAGATTGAATTTCGGTATTCTGCCAGGGCAAATACCTTGGTTTTGTAGACGTCTTTCAGCGCGCCGTAACCACCCGCCATATCGCCATACAGTGTGGCATAACCGACCGCCATTTCGCTTTTATTGCCGGTGGTCAGCACCATGTATCCACTTTTATTCGACATCGCCATCAGCAGCACACCACGGCAACGTGACTGCAGGTTTTCTTCTGTGGTATCCACCGGCAGACCAGCAAACTCGGCCGACAACGCGGTCATGAATTCACGGTACATCGGCTCAATGGAGATCGACTGGTAACGCACCCCCATCGTTTCGGCCTGCTCCGCCGCGTCTTCTTTGCTCATGCCCGAGGTGTAAGTAAAGGGCATCATTACCGCCTGTACCCGCTCAGCACCCAAAGCATCGACCGCAATGGCCAGTGTGAGGGCGGAGTCGATACCGCCGGACAAACCGAGCAATACCCCCTGGAAACGGTTTTTATTCACATAATCGCGCACCCCGAGCACCAGAGCCTGATACAGGCTGGCCAGTTCGCTGTAGGGTTCATCAGTGTCGGTATCGGTCAATGCCTGCAGGCGGCCACTCTGCCATTGCACCAGTGCGTTGGCTTCAACAAAAGAGGGCATTTGCAGTACTTGCTCACCATCGGCGGCCACCGCAAACGAGCCACCATCAAAGACCAGTTCGTCCTGAGCGCCGACTTGGTTCACATACAGCAGAGCCACATTCTGACAGCGCGCATGCTGCTGCATCAGGGTCAGGCGTTCACCATGTTTACCTAAATGAAAAGGCGAGGCGTTCAGGTTCAGAATCAACCCGGCACCCGCCGCCACACTTTGTTCCACCGGACCGGCGTGCCAGACGTCTTCGCAGACGGTCAGGCCGATACGATGTCCCAGCAGATCAATAACACAGGGCTGATCACCCGCGCTGAAATAACGCTGTTCATCAAAGACCTGATAATTGGGCAGGCACTGCTTGGCGTAACGCCCCAGGCACTCGCCCTGATACCAGACAGCGGCGCAGTTATAGAGTTTTCCCTGCTCCCGCCACGGAAAGCCAACCGCGATGGCGATGTGATGGCTGGCAGCCGCAATCTGCTGCAGTGCTTCTTCTACACGTGGCTGCAGGCTCGGACGCAGTAATAAATCTTCCGGCGGGTAACCGGTTACCGCCAGTTCGCTGAATACCACCAGCTGAGCACCCTGCTGCTGTGCCTGCTGTGCAGCCTCAACAATACGCTGGCCATTGCCGGAAATATCTCCGACCAGAAAGTTGTGCTGTGCCAATGCGATGGTAAGTGACTGTGACATACTCTCGGGTTACCCTGACGAATTTGCGCGTATTGTCGAAAAATTACCGGGCCGAAGCAATCATCATCACACCGGCCTGTGTTTTGCGGTCGATATTTCTGGTTAAGGAGCCCCTGTGGCACGTTGGTTTAAATCCACTGAATTGGTTGTTCGTGGCAACCGCCTGCTGCGTTTTTACAGCTACTACTCTCTGTTTCTGGCTCTGCTGCTGATTATTACCGATGCCGTTGATCTGCAGAACGTCATTATTGGTGGCAAACTGCCGCACGTATTTTTGGTCGGTTCTTCTGTTTACGTGATCATGGCATCACTTTTTGCTGCCATCGCCAACCGCGAACCGGACCCGCAACAAGCCACCAGCTATGTGTTTATTGAAATTGCAATTCTGGCCGCGCTGATGCACGCCTCCGGCGGTCTGGATACCGGTTTTTCCAGCCTGATTCTGATTCCGCTGATGATGTCCAACCTGCTCGCCCCCGGCGTGCTCGGCTACGGCGTCGCCGCCTGGACCACAATTGCGGTGTTCTATACCCAGCACATCTGGCCCGGCAGCTATAACACTCAGGAGATTGTAAACTCCGGGTTGTATGGTTTTCTTTGTTTTACGCTGGCGTGGTTAACGCAAACACTGTCACGTCGACTAAACAGCGCCCTGACACTGGCCTCTGATCAGGCAACCCGCATCAAACGCCTGCAGCGTTTCAGTCAGCAGGCACTGTTGGATTTACCCAATGGAGTGATTGCCTGCGATACCCATGACCGTATTTTGTTTTATAACCAGCAGGCGCGGCAGTGGTTCAGCCTGGCCGAGGGCTCACCTCTGCCTCCAACCCTGCTGCAGGCCGAAGCCGATCAGGTGATTGAAGTCCGCAACGAAAAACTGATTTTCCGCCGCGTGGCGCTCAATGCTTCAGAACCCGGCGACTATCTGATTTACGTTGAAGAAGCGGCCCGTATTGCCGCCGAAGCACAGCAATTTAAACTGGCCTCCCTCGGCCGCCTGACCGCCTCCATTGCGCATGAAATCCGTAACCCACTCAGTGCCCTACGTCAGGCTGCACAACTGCTGGCAGAAACACCTTACCTGCAGGAAGGTGAACAACAACTGACCCAGATTGTTGAGCAACACTGCATGCGTATTAACCGCACCATCGAAGACATTCTGCAACTTTCCAGGCGCAATAAAGCCGTCGCCGAAACCCTGCGCCTGGCACCCTGGTTACAGCACTTTCATGATCAGTTCCGCAACCTGACCCATGGCCAGACTTTTCATTTCAGCGTGCACTGCAACGACAGCCTGCTGGTACAGTTTGACCCCGACCACCTACAACAGATTCTGCACAACCTGTGCGCCAACGGTCTGCGCTATGCACTTAAATCAGCGCCGGATAATGCCCGGCTGACTCTCATTACCCAGACATTAAATGATCGCCAAGTGCAGCTGGATATTATCGATAATGGTAGCGGCGTTCCGTCCGAACAGCGCACTCACCTGTTTGAACCCTTTTACACCACTGAACATAATGGCACCGGACTGGGGCTCTATTTATGCCGCGAACTGTGCGAAGCAAACCAGGCCCATATCCAGTATCATCCGATACCCAACGGAACCTGCTTCCGCATCATAATGCGAACATCCTGAGCCAATTGCGCCACAGAACGGACACTGTTGTATGAATAAATTTGCCGCCCTGATTATTGACGACGAACCCGACATCCGCGCTCTGATTGCACTGACGCTGAAGCGTATGGAACTGGATTGTTATCAGGCAGGAAGTGTCAGCGAAGCACTGACGTTATTGCAGGAACGTCCTTACCATTTCTGCATCACGGATATGAAATTACCGGATGGTAACGGCCTGGATCTGATTCAGCTGTGTAACACCCGCCATCCGGACATGCCGGTCGCCATGATCACCGCTTACGGCAATATGGAACTCGCCGTCAACGCGCTGAAAGCCGGCGCCTTCGATGTGGTGGCCAAACCACTGGATACCGACCGCCTGCGTGAACTGGTCAAAGCCGCCCTGCAGCTGACCAAAGTGCCGGCCAACATTGAAAACCTGCCTTCTGCCGACGGCCTGCTTGGCCAGTCAGACGGCATGCGCACGCTAAAAGAAAAAATATTCAAAGTGGCCCGCACCCAGGCACCGGTATTTATATTCGGTGAGTCCGGCACCGGCAAAGAACTGGTAGCACGTTTGATTCATCACCAAAGCGCCCGCATGGAGCAGCCGTTTATCGCCGTTAATTGCGGCGCTATCCCGCGTGATTTAATGGAGAGCGAATTCTTCGGTCACGCCAAAGGCAGTTTTACCGGCGCCAGCAGTGAAAAAGCCGGTTTTTTCCGCGCAGCCAATGGCGGCACCCTGTTCCTTGATGAAGTCGCCGAACTGCCACTTGATATGCAGGCCAAACTGTTACGCGTCATTCAGGAAAAGGCCGTACGCAGTGTCGGCTCGGAATTCGAAACACCGGTCGACGTGCGCATACTCTGCGCCAGCCATAAAGATATCGGCGCACTGGTCAAGGCCGAAGAATTCCGCCAGGACTTGTATTTCCGCCTCAACGTCATTCAGATTAATGTGCCGCGCCTGGCCGACCGAGCGGAAGATATTCCCATGCTGATCCGGCATTTTATCCGTAAATACTCCCAGGAATGGGGCATGCCAGAAATTATTCTGGAAGACGCCGCGCAACAGGCACTGCTGACCTACCACTATCCGGGCAACGTACGCGAGCTGGAAAATATTCTTCAGCGCGCCGTTACCCTCGCCGAAGGTGACAGCATTGCTCTGGGCGACCTGAGCCTGAGTAAACCGATTAACGAAGAACCAGACAACAGCCAGCCGCGCATCGAAACCAACAATCTCGAAGCCTACCTCGAGAACATAGAACGGCGCGCCATCACCCAGGCGCTGGAAGCCACGCGCTGGAACAAAACCGCCGCCGCCGAAAAGCTCGGTATCAGCTTCCGCGCATTACGCTATCGCTGTAAAAAACTGGAAATTGACTAACCGGAGACACCTCTGAAATCAGGCCTGAGACTGAAACGTAAAACAGAATTTCAGCCTCAGGTCTGAGTGACAAGGATGTCTGTTGCATTAGAGTGAATTGCAATGATCAGGATGATCGCTTTGCTATCAGGGAGATACTGATGCTTTCTCGCCCAATTACTTCCGGTTTTACTCTTATTGAGATGATGGTTACGACAGCTATAGTAACGCTATTGGCTACGGTCGGACTTCCAACAATGAACAGCTTTCTGAGCCGAACTGAGGCACGCCAAGACATTGGCAAGCTTAATCAAATCATCAGTTTTACCAGAAGCCAGGCGCTACTCCGGGCCAGCAGAACAACACTGTGCCCTCTTGATGCCAGCCTGCGTTGCAGCAATCTCTGGAACGAGACACTGTCAGTATTTACCGATCCCAATAACAATCGAGTACTGGATCCTGGAGAGCAGCAGCTATTTACACTACCGGCCAATGATAACCGTAACGTGTTGCGCAGTTTTAATAGTCGTGTCATCAGCTTTGATGAACGCGGCTTTGCTGGCGTGAATACCGGCTCTCTCGGTTATTGCCACAATGGCAGCCTGCCCGTTGGGGCGGCTTTTATTATTTCCCGCAATGGTCGGGTAAGACCCGGTGCCGATAACAACCAGGATGGCTTACCAGAAACACCGAATGGTAAAAACGTGCCTTGTCCGCCCCAATGAAACGGAATTCCGTCACAAACAGCCTTCAACCTGACCGCCGGGAAGCATTGTCCGACCTTTGGTCGGCGGACCCTAGTCTTTTACTCACTTCCGGGTATCGTAAAGGCTGAGATTACACTCTGGGGAAGCACATGATTCAAACCCTGAAGCCAAGCTACGGTAAGATGCCGCAACAGCAACGCGGCTCATCACTCGTATTCAGTCTGGTCATTCTCACAGCGATTACTATAGGCGCTGTCGTTGCGATGCAACGCTCTACGCTACAGTTACGAATGATTGGTAATATGCAGCATCAGCAAACTATTTTTAATGACACCATGGGTAACCTGAATACCCTTCTGGACGGTCTGCGCAATGGTAATACAGCCAATGCAATCCTTGGCGGCATGATCAACGCTGAAAACACCAGTCTTGCCAACGGTAATCCTGCCGGTACAGCGCAGCTGGACCCATACAGCTTCAACCTGCTGCCACAGCCTCCGCAAAACGCCGGAACGCAGGCAACAACCAATAATATTCGTGTACTCCAGTTGCCTGGCAATGCACCGCAATCCCTGAAGCAACATGCAGGCTCCAGTGCAGGTACACTTGTGCCTTACTACTTTGCCAGCAATGTATTAGGCATTGATGTGAATAACCAATCCCGCTCCCGTCAGGAAGCGGGGTTCTTTTATATGGCTCCGGCGCCGCAATAATTGCAAAGGTCTTGGATATGAAAATACTACTGAAAATCTCATTTACTGTTGCTCTGCTTTTCATTGGGCAAAATGCATTTGCTGAAAATGGTGGCTTGAAAGTGATCGAACATCAGGTCAATAAAAGTAACCTGATCGCATTTTCAAGCCAGGCCGTTAAATTCAAAGACTGTGATGAATGCCCGGAGACAATGTATAAAGTCTCTGCCGATGCAACATTTTTTGACCGCAACTCGGCGATCAGTCTGTCTCAGGCAACTGAACTCTATGTCAAGAACCCTTATGACATCGTCTCTTTATTCATAAATAATTCAGAAAACAAGATAACCAGTGTCATCTTTGGCGGGATACTGGAGCGTGCTGAACCTGTGGAATTAACTGGGGAGAACTGAGTATGAAAATTTACTGGAGTTCAATTATTGCTTTTGGATTGCTGAGCAGTTCTGCTCTTGCCGATGACACTGAAATCTATCTGGGTACCGCGAACAGGGTAAATCCGAACGTTATTTTTATTTTTGACACATCAGGCAGTATGGACAGTGATGCCGGCGGTGAATCACGGTTATCCATTGTTAAACGTGCGGCTAAAGATACGATTAAAGATATCAGCGGCATTAACCTTGCTTTAATGGAGTTTGATGACAAGACCTCAAATCAAAATAATGGTGGCTACCTCAGCACAGCGATGAAGAGCATTGATGATGATGCTCATCGTACCAATATAAATAATACAATTGATGGCTATGTACCAAGCACATGGACCCCAATCGTAGAAACCGTTGATGAAGCACTTCGGTTTCTGCGTGGCGAGAGTGTTGATTATGGTAAATACAGTTATCAAACTAGGGAATGGGTATGCACCAGACGGTGGAACAACGGTAGCTGCAGAGATGGCTACTATGAATATAATACAGCCATCGCTTTTGCCAGCCATTCTGACACACACAGTAATGGACAATATATTTCTCCAATAACGGATCAATGTCAAAAAAGTCACATCGTGCTGTTTACGGATGGTGATGCGACCTACGATAACTCCAGTGATACCCGTATACGCGGCTTGATCTCCAAGTTTTCTGATGCTGACTTACAAGGTACAGGCTTAAGTAAAACCTGTAGTACCAATAGCGGTAGCGGCAGCGGTAAATCGTATAGCTGTCTGGAAGAATTGGCATATTCTATGTACAACTCAGACAACAGCACCTCCCTACCAGGAAAACAGCAGATTCATTTCCACAGCGTTGGCGGCTTTCTTGGAAATAATGCTGCACCTCAAATCATTTTGGCTAATGCGGCAACACATGGCGGCGGCATCTCCGCAATGGCTGACGATTACAGTAAGTTAAAAACCGCGCTGACCAAAATTTTTGATGACATATCCAGCTCCGCAGGGACCTTTTCTGCGCCTGCCGTGGCGGTTAATGCGTTTAACAGCCTTGAACAGCTGGATCAGCTTTATTACTCAGTATTCAAGCCGCATGAAGCTGTTGGCTGGTCTGGCAACGTGAAACGCTTCCGTATGACGACGGATGGCACCATTGTTGACAGTAAAGGGAATTCAGCAGTTGACCCTAGCACAGGTTTTTTTAATAAGAACGCCCAAAGCTTCTGGACGCAGGATGCGGACGCTCCTGACGGTGACAATGTTGTTAAAGGCGGTATTGCCAGTCGTTTGCCGCTAGACCGTAAAGTTGTTACCAATATTGCAGGCAACAATCTGAGTGCAAGCAATAACCGGGTACATGAAGACAATACCAGTCTGAACAGAACCCTGATGGGCACCAGCTTAAGCGGTTCGGAATACAAAAAACTGATTCAATGGGCCCGCGGCCTGGACGTCAAAGCCAGCAGCGCCAGTAATCCGCGCCGCGCAATGGAAGACCCACTCCACAGCCGTCCAGTGTTGCTGAATTATGGTCAGACAACTGACTCGTCCGGTAAGAAAATTCCTGATAGTACGCTGTTTATTGGCACTAACTCAGGCTACCTGCATGCCTTTGATACCAACGCTGATTCGCCGAAAGAGCGTTTTTCGTTTATTCCTAAAGAGCTACTCCCTGTTGTCACCGCCTATTATCAGGGAGGTGGAGTTAAAAAATACGGTCTCGACGGACCGATTTCCGTCTGGCATGACGATACCAACCGTGACCAGATTATTAATAATTCCGAAAAAGCTTATCTGTATATCGGTATGCGTCGTGGTGGCAGCAGTTATTATGCTATTGATGTAAGCAACCGTGATGCACCAAAAGTATTGTGGCAGATCAACGGGCGCGACCACCCGAATACCACCAGCGGCTTTGAGCGCCTCGGGCAAACCTGGTCACGTATGGCACCCGTTGATGTTACCTGGACTGACGGTAATAAACGTAAAGTTCTGATTTTCGGTGGTGGTTATGATCCGAAAGAAGATAATTACTCTGTGCGCACAACTCATGAGCAAGGTAACGCCATTTATATGGTTGATGCCAAAACAGGTAGTTTACTATGGAGCACATCATCAGACTCTGCGGCGAGCCTGCGCCTTACTGGTATGAAAAGCGGAATTGTAGGCAATATTGTCGCTGTCGATGATGATTCCGATGGTGATGTCGACATACTATATGCTGCTGATTTAGGCGGTCGCCTGTGGCGCATTGATTTCTTACCCGGCGCGTCATCAAGTAACCGCTTTGCGCAGGGTGGTCTGATTGCTGATCTGGGGGCTGATAGCAGCCGGGCAAATAATGTGCGTTTCTTTACCTCACCGGATGTTGTCTATTCGGAATACGGCGTTGTATGGCAAACAGATGCTGCTACAGGTCAGACTGTTTCTGTTGAAGGCAAAGGGCGCTATCAGATTGCCCTTGGATCTGGTTACCGTGCTCACCCACTGAATGAAGACGCTAATGACTTCTTCTACGTTGTTAACGACTACGCAGTTGATGGCGCTCCTGAATCCTATCCCGGACTTAAAAAAGCGGATCTGGCCAATTACAGCAATTACGATAACGCATCATACACGCTGAAAAACAATGGCTTGTATTATGACCTTCCCGGTACCGGTGAAAAAGTGCTCAGTAACTCAGTAACTCTGGCCGATACTATTTACTTTACAACCTATCAGCCTGTGGATCCTGCCAGTCGCTCAGGCTGTGAAGCAGACACCGGCAAAGCCAAGTTGTATAAAATCAAACCAACTTATGAAGACCGTCGCACCATTGAACAGAAAGATCTTGTTCAGCCTGGTATCGTTTCGGAACCAGTAGTAATAAAACCTCCATTAAAAGAGGACGGAGATGGAGATCCTAGTCTGTCATTATTAATCGGTGCCGAAATAGAAAAGATTGAACTCCTAGGCAATCCGCTGAGAAAAACCTATTGGCGTGAACAGGAGCAATAATTGCGCTAACCTCTTGTGCCATAATGCCTTGCAACGGGGTTGGCACAGGAGGTTTTCTGATGCGAACATTACCTGCCGCTATTGCAGTTGAGGTTGATAATGAAAAGAACAAACGGGGTGACATTGGTTGAACTGATGGTTGTGCTTGCTATTGCAGCCATTCTACTAACAACAGCCGTACCCTCAATGCAGTCATTTATTCTGAACCGACAGTCCGACCGCCTGACCCAGGAGCTGCAACTTGATCTGTCCTATGCCCGCAACCATGCTATAACCAAAGCGACAACGGTGACCGTTGCGCCCTTGAACGGCAACTGGAGCACTGGATGGACCATACAGCAAGGCGCTACTATTCTGCGACAACGCGGAGAAGTCGGCCGGCCTATTGCAGATAATGGTGTCATTACATCAACCTTTACTCAGGCATTACCGTTAAGATTTGATGCTCAGGGACGCGCAGTCAATGCTGGAATAAACAACATCGGAACAATTAACATCGATGTTCCCGGTTGTGTAGGCCGCAAGGAGCGAACCATCAGCATCAACTTTATTGGTCAGGTCGTGATACAGGAGGCAAACTGCTCATGATCTTCCGTCGCCTACAGCAAGGTATAAACCTGGTTGAAGTTATGGTTACAGTTGCCATTACCTCCATCGGTTTACTGGGCCTGAACTCGTTGCAACTTCAAGCAAACCGCTCAACTCAGGATTCAGGTAACCGCTCACAAGCAACCTGGATGCTAGAAGATATGACCAATCGCATCCGTGCTAACAACATCGCACTGGCCAGCTATGATACTGGCGGGGCCGCAGTAAGTTGTGCAAACCCTCCGGCACTTATTTGCTCTGCTTACAATGATGGTAATGCCAGAATACAGGCCGCCGCCTGCACCAATGACCAATTAGCCGCATCCGATCTTTGGGAAGTTGCCTGCGGATTTGGCAGCAATGTTGCCAGCAGCAGCTCTACACGCTCGAGTGCTGCAGACTTTGTTGCTAACCCCTCTTTAATCGTGACAATCAATGCGGATAACAGTGTTAACCTGAACTTATCCTGGGATGTACGCACCGGCGGACAAGATGCCAATGGCAACACTATTTATGCAGCGGTAGGAGACAGTAAAAAAACAGTGGATGCATCCGGAAAAAGCAGTTACACCACAACCGATAAGATCACTGTAAGACGGGCGACCTACGAAAGAGATATCAAGCCATGATGATAAAAAAACAACGTGGTATGACATTGGTAGAACTGATGATCGCAGCAGTCCTTGGCATGATTGTCGCCTATTTTATTATCAACATTATGATTTCCAGTAGCCGTACTGCGATGCAGTCAGATGGTCTTGCACAAGCACAGGAAAATGGGCGCTTTGTTTTAAGCTGGTTGCATTCGGAAACACGCCGTGCCGGTTATGTACCGGGAATTATCGATGCCCGTATACAGCCTTTTGCTGACCTGTGTGCAGCTGAGTTTCCATTACCGCCAGCCAACAATGCTGATTGCACTTTTGAAGCCAACGACAGAGCCAGTGATCGCCTCGCTATTCGCCGCACATTTACTACCGCAAGTGGTAGCGCGAAAGACGCAATGGATTGCACAGGAGTTGACCTGACAGCAATTCGGGCAGAGGGCGATGTTCTTACCGATGTTTACTGGGTAGAGCGTAACTTCGTCTCTGCCAATACCGCCAATAATGATGCTTACGATGATGTATTGCGCTGTGTCACCTACTTCAATGGTATTCCTGTTGCCAACGCACAGGTCATTGCCAGTGGCGTTGAGGGGCTACAAGTTCTTTATGGTATACGCCCCGGCGAAGATCCTGACCGTAATACTAATGTTAGCCGTTATGTTGCCTTAAATGACATTCTACCGATAGATTGGGACTCCGTCAGAGCCGCACGAATTGCGATACTGACACGCGCCTTCAGCGATAATACAATCAATCTCGATACGCGTAGCTATATTTTACTGGATAGCAATCCAATCTCTGTTGACCCCCTACAGACATTCACATTCACAGATCGTATCGCACGGCATATTCAGACCACCACAGTCTATTTGCCTAACGAATAACAAGATGAGGACACTATGAAACACAAAGGTTTTACCTTGGTTGAGCTGATGGTAGTAGTTGCTATTATTGCCATCTTAAGCAGCGTTGCGATTCCCTGGTATGGTCAGTATGTACAGAGAGGTAACCGTGGCGATGGCATCAGCTCGATGCAGGCTATTTTGGACGCTCAGGAACGTTTCTACGGTGATAACATCAGCTATACAACAGACTTAACCCGGCTCGGTATTAATGATCCATACATCACTCCCAAGGGAAATTACAGCATCGCAGCACGCCAATGCAGTCAGGGAGGCGCCCAATTGCCATTAACCCAGTGTGTCGAGCTTGTAGCTACCGGCCTTAACGCACAAGCGCAAGACGGTGACCTGATCACCAACACTATTGGGCGGCAACAACGGGTACAGGGTTCAGATACATTCACTTGGTAAATTTTTTTGCTGCAGGTACAGGTGGAGAACCGAAAATGCAGAATTTCCATCCAACACCTGTGGTTACTGCCCCCCCAAGAGAAGCAGCGTTAACTAATCAAACTCTTAGCGTATAAGTTTTTTATCAGAAACACTTAAGACGACTGACTCTGTTAATCAATCGAATTCAACCGCAGTTCTTTCGGCAACGAAAAAACCACATTCTCCGGACGGCCCTGCATTTCCTGTGGGGCTTCTCCACCCAGAGCAACCAGCTTATTAACCACTTCGCGTACCAGCACTTCCGGCGCTGATGCGCCTGCGGTAATGCCAACGGCTTTCACATTGTCCAGCCATTGCGACTGAATTTCTGCGGCGTTATCAATTAAGTAAGCTTTGGCCCCCATACGCTCGCCCAGCTCGCGTAAGCGATTGGAGTTCGAGCTGTTCGGTGAACCGACCACCAATAACAAATCACAATCGGCAGCTAGATTTTTTACGGCGTCCTGGCGGTTCTGCGTGGCGTAACAGATGTCGTCCTTGCGCGGTCCCTGAATATTGGGGAATTTTACCCGCAGAGCATCAATTACCCGGGCGGTGTCATCCATGGATAGCGTCGTCTGCGTAACATACGACAGCATATCCGGATTATTCACTTCCAGTGCTGCCACATCGTCTTCGTCTTCGACCAGATAAATGTGTCCACCCTGAGCATAATCATACTGCCCCATGGTGCCTTCAACTTCGGGATGGCCTTTATGGCCAATCAGAATGCACTCACTGCCATCGGCGCTGTAGCGACTGACTTCCAGATGTACTTTGGTGACTAATGGACAGGTCGCATCAAATACGCGCAAGCCGCGGTCTTCTGCGGTTTTACGTACCGCCTGAGACACACCATGAGCAGAAAAAATAACGATGCTGTTGTCCGGTACTTCATCCAGTTCATCGACAAAAATGGCACCACGTTCACGCAGACCATTCACTACAAATTTGTTATGCACCACTTCATGGCGCACATAAATCGGTGGTTCAAACAAATCGAGCGCGCGGTTCACAATGTCGATTGCACGGTCAACACCGGCGCAGAAGCCACGTGGGTTTGCGAGTTTAATCTGCATCCTGAACCTCAAGAATCTGCACTTCAAACTGCAAGGTTTTACCCGCCAGCGGGTGATTAAAATCCACCGTCACCCAATCACCTTCTACTGCACTGATCAGCCCCGGTAATTCCGCCCCCTGAGCATCAGCAAAAGAGACCATTAAGCCCGGAGCAACCGGCATATCAACCGGAAAGCTGTTACGCTTCATTTCCTGCGTATTCTGCGGATTCGGCTGACCAAAGGCTTTTTCCGGTGGCACGCTGAAGGTTTTATGATCGCCGGTTGTCAGGCCCAGTAAATACTCTTCAAAACCCGGCAGCAAATTGCCATCACCCAAAACAAAATTAACCGGGCTGCGTTCGAAGGTTGAATCAACAATCTGTTCATCGTCGATTTTCAACGCAAAGTGCATGGTGATTTTACTGTCTGCTGCAATGATTCCGACGGACATAATAACTACTCAATAAAAACAATATTTCAGGAAGCCTGACGACGTTCCTGCCAGGTTTCGCGCACAACATCCAATGCCATCATCACTGCACCGACGGTAATTGCGGAATCAGCGATATTAAACGCAGGAAAATACGAACGACCCCAATGCACGGAAATAAAATCGATCACATGACCATACACCAAACGATCAAATAAATTCCCCAAAGCACCGCCTAAAATCAACGCCAGCGCCACCGGCATCCAGACTTGTGCGCGCGGCAAACGCTTTAACCAGACAATCAACATGGCGCTGACCCCCAGCGATACCGCGGTAAAAAACCAGCGCTGCCAACCGGATTCATCGGCCAGAAAACTGAACGCTGCACCACGGTTATACAGCAGGGTAAAATCCAGTACCGGTAGCAGATAAACCGGCCGACCATAAGTCAGCATCATCTCGGCCAGCTGTTTGGTGGCGATATCCAGTACGAATACCGCCAGTGCCAACCAGAGCCAGATTAATGCAGAGCGGGATTGTTGAGAATTCGGCATTTATGCAAAACGACGGACTTCACCATCGCCCTCCACGTTTTCGACACAACGGCCGCACAGCGTCGGATGCTGAACATTCTGACCAATATCATCGCTGTGGTGCCAGCAGCGTTCGCATTTTTCATGCTGCGATGCTTTAACCTGCACACGCAGACCGGCCAGTTCAGTTGCGACACCGGCTTCGGCATTGAAATCCAGCAGCTGTACGCCGGAAGTAATCAACACGAAGCGCAGCTCATCGCCAAGTTTCTCCAGCTGAGTTTTCAGCTCAGGCTGAGCATAGAGTTCAACCTCAGCACTCAGGCTTGCGCCGATTAATTTATCCGCGCGGGCTTTTTCCAGCACGCCGTTTACGGCTTCTTTGGCGGTAATTAAATTACTCCAGAAAGCATCGTCAAACACGCTGGAACCGGTATCCGGGAAGGCGTTGTACCACTCGGCCAGCATGACGGATTCTTCACGTTCACCGGCCAGGCAACTCCAGATTTCTTCTGCAGTAAACGACAGAATCGGTGCAATCCAGCGGCTCATGGCTTCCAGTACATGGTACAGCGCCGTTTGTGCACTGCGGCGTGGCAAGCCATCGGCTTTGCAGGTGTACTGACGGTCTTTAATCACATCCAGATAAAAACCACCCAGCTCCGTTACACAGAAATTCATCAGTGTTTTAGTGAGGCCTTTAAAATCATAGTTGTGATAAAAGCCGATCACTTTGTCCTGCAGCTGGCGGGTGTAATCGACCATCCAGGCATCCAGCGGCAGCAGCTCATTACCGGCAACCATATCGGTCTGCGGATTAAAGCCGTTAATGTTGGCCAGCAGGAAACGACAGGTATTACGCACACGGCGATATGAATCTGCACTGCGCTTGAAAATATCCTGGGATACTGTGATCTCACCGGTATAGTCGACATCACCAACCCACCAACGCAGAATATCACCGCCATACTGTTTGATAACCTCGGCAGGCTCGATCGTATTACCCAGTGACTTGGACATTTTGTGGCCATTACTGTCGACCGTAAAACCGTGGGTCAGCACACTTTTATAAGGTGCTTCACCGTACGCGGCTACACTGGTCAGCAGGGAGCTCTGGAACCAGCCGCGGTGTTGATCAGAGCCTTCCATGTAAAGCTCCGCAGGCGCTTTTAATTCATCCCGACGGCGCAGAACAGCACTGTGTGACACGCCGGAATCAAACCATACGTCCAGCGTATCGGTTACTTTTACGTACTGTTCCGCATCGGCACCTAACAGCTCAGCGGCTTCCAGCTCAAACCAGGCCTCTATACCTTGCTCTTCTACTTTTTGGGCAACTTTTTCAATTAATGCTGCAGTATCCGGGTGCAAAGCACTGGTATCTTTATGCACGAATAACGCAATCGGCACACCCCAGGTGCGCTGACGGGAGATACACCAGTCTGGTCGGTCGGTCATCATGCTTTCGATACGTGCCTGACCCCAGCTTGGCTTCCACTCGATATTTTCATTCACTTCATGCAGGGCTTTTTCCAGCAATCCGGCCTGATTCATGCTGATAAACCACTGCGGTGTGGCGCGGAAAATAATCGGCGTTTTATGACGCCAGCAATGCGGATAGCTGTGAGTAATTTTCGCTTTTTTCAGCAGTGCGCCTTTTTCCGCCAGCAGACCCAGCACGCGGAAATTGCCTTTATCGGCGGTACTTAAACCACTCAGTTCCAGCGCATCAAGAGCAGGAGTACTGATAAAGCAACCATTACCCCCAACCAGCATATCATCGGATTTCACGTCAAAGCGCTTGGACACTACAAAGTCATCCGCCCCGTGCATCGGTGCAGTATGAACAGAACCGGTCCCCGACTCCGCTGTCACGTGATCACCGGTAATCACCGGCACCATTTTCGCGCTGCCATCAGCCGCCGGCATAAACGGGTGCTGTACCACAAATGGCGCAGCAGCATGTCCGTCGAGCTGGCCAAAAGCCGAACCTTTCGCCGTGGCAACGACCTCAAAACCGTCTGCGGCAATGCCATAACGTTGCATAGCATCGTTCACCAGATCAGCGGCCAGCAGCAGAATTTCATCCTGCTCTTTCAGCAATACCAGCGAGTATTCCAGCGTCGGGTGTACAGACACCGCTTCGTTGGCTGGCAGCGTCCATGGCGTTGTCGTCCAGATAACAATGCTGATCGTTTTTGCTGCCAGAGATTCATCGGCGGCAAAGGCTTTTAATAATGCGGCGCTATCCGCAAAAGCGAATTTAACGTCGATGGCAATGGATTGTTTATCCTGATATTCGACTTCGGCTTCCGCTAAGGCAGAACCACAATCAGAACACCAGTTAACGGGTTTAAACCCTTTGTGCAGGTGGCCGTTATCGATGATTTTTCCGAGTGTACGGATGATGTCCGCTTCGAATTCAAAATTCATGGTCAGGTAAGGGTTTTCCCAATCCCCCAGTACCATCAGGCGTTTAAAATCGGCGCGCTGGCCATTCACCTGTTCCATTGCGTATTCACGACAATGTTTACGGAATTCGGCAGCCGTTACTTTCTCACCAACCTTGCCGACTTTTTCTTCCACTTTTAATTCGATCGGCAGGCCATGACAATCCCAGCCCGGCACGTAAGGCGAGTCTTTACCGCTGAGTGTCTGCGACTTTACGATAATATCTTTTACGATTTTATTAATGGAATGACCCAAGTGAATTTTGCCGTTCGCGTACGGCGGGCCATCGTGCAGAATAAACTGATCGCGACCAGCACGGGCGGCACGAATTTTCTGGTACAGGCCAATCTGCTCCCAACGGGCAAGCATTTCCGGTTCACGCTGTGCCAGATTACCGCGCATCGGGAAATCGGTATCGGGCAAATTCAGCGTCGCTTTGTATTGGCTTTCCACTTTATCGTTCATAGCTGCGTCACTTTTCTGAAAGTCTGAATTCGGTTCTAAAATCGGGATGAATCGGGCAAAGCGGCAAAATACTGTCTGGCCGCTGTTTTATCGGCCGCAATGGCCTGCTTAAGTTCATCCAGACCAGAAAATTTCTGTTCTTCGCGGATTTTATGTAAAAACTCCACCGTTAAATGGCGGTGGTAGAGATCGCCCTGAAAATCCAGCAGGTGTACTTCCAGCGAAGGTTCAGGCTCTCCGCTGATGGTGGGCTTAACACCACAATTGGCAACGCCCTGATAGGGTTGACCGTTGCCTTCGTCGATTGCACACACGGCGAACACACCACTGAGAGGCAACTTAGTACGCTGCACCATCACATTGGCCGTCGGCGTATCCAGCATACGGCCCAGTTGTCGGCCAAAGGCAACCCGGCCCGACATACGGTAAGGATGCCCCAACAAATGCGCGACCCGGGCCAGATTATTGGCGGCAAGTTCGCTGCGCACGCGGGTACTGCTGACCCGTTCACCATCCACTTCAAAGGTGGAGGTATCCTGAACACGGAAGCCATGTTCCTGCCCGGCTGCCGCCAGTGCCTGATAATCGCCGCTACGGTCACAACCAAAGCGGAAATCATCGCCAACAATCAGGTGCTTAACACCCAGGGCAGAAATAAGAATATCGCGGATAAAGGCATCCGCCGGCATAGAGCGCAACGTCTGGTTGAAGGGCAGGCAGAGCACATAATCCACTTCCTGCGACGCCAGATCCTGCAGTTTTTCCCGCAGATTGGCCAATCGCGCCGGAGCCACCTGAGGCGCAAAAAACTCTTTTGGCTGGGGTTCAAACAGCATTACCAGCGTCGGTACCGAGTGCTCACGCGCAACGCGTTTCAGCGCCCGCAAAATACCCTGATGCCCAAGATGCAGACCATCGAAATTGCCGATCGTAACCGCACAACCGCTAAAGTCTTCCGGAATGTTATGAAGCCCACGCAATAAGCGCATCAACAACCACTACCCGCCGAATACAAAGGGCCGGATTATAGCCAAATGACTGCTCAGGTAACAGCCATTTGGCCACGGATGGCGATCTCAGAACACCTCACCACGCAGATGGCGCAAGCGCAGACCGGCCGCAATCAGTAAAGCGAAATAAAGCAGGACACCGGAAACCACAATCAAAGCCATCCAGCCTGCGCGCCAGGAAGGCGACCAGTCCAGCCAGGCTTGCGCCGGCCCCATCAGCCACCACATCAATCCCAGCAAAGCACCGTTGGCCAGCAACAGCTTGAATGCAAAAGACCACCACCCGGCCTGCGGCAAATAGACACCCTGCTGACGCAAACCACGGTACAGCATGTAGGCATTGAAATACGCCGACAACGAGGTCGCCAGTGCCAGCCCGGCATGGGCAAACGGAAACACCAGAATCAGGTTCAGCACCATATTCACCACCATAGCCTGAACACCGATTTTCACCGGAGTTTTAGTGTCCTGGCGGGCGTAATAGCCCGGTGCCAGCACCTTGATCATCATAAAGGCCAGCAAACCGGAACCATAAGCCTGCAGACTCAGAGTCATTTTGCCGACGTCATAAGCCGTCACTTCACCATGAAAGAAGATTGTCGACATCAACGGCATTGCCAGCAGTATCAACGCCAGTGAGGCGGGCAAAGCAATCAGAAATACCATGCGCACTGCCCAGTCGAGAGTACGCGAGAAACTGTCTTTCTCGTCCGCCGCATGCTTACCCGACAGCGCCGGTAAAATCACCACACCGATAGCAATGGCAAACACTCCCAGCGGCAAATTGCTCAGACGATCCGAATAGTACAGCCAGCTGACCGAACCACTCTCCAGAAAAGAAGCCAGCAGCGTATCCAGCAGCAGATTGATCTGACTGACCGATACACCAAACAGCGCCGGCACCATCAGACTGCCGATACGCTTAACGCCTTCATCTTTGGGCTGATACTGCGGGCGCACCAGCAAGCCAAGCCGCGCCACAAACGGCAGCTGAAACACCAGCTGTACCAGACCCGCCAGACACACACCCCAGGCCAATGCGAACAACGGTTCAACAAACCACTCGGTCATCACCAGCGTGGCGAAGATCATGCACAGATTCAGCAATACCGGAGTAAAGGCCGGCACCGCAAAACGGCCATACGCATTAAGCACGCTGGAAGCAAACGCCGTCAGCGAAATGAAGAACAAATAAGGGAAGGTAATGCGCAGCAGGTCGGCGGTCAGGGCAAACTTTTCCGGATCACTGCGAAAGCCGGGCGCAAAAATCCAGGGCAGATAATCAGCAAACAACAGAGCCAGCAGAGTGACCGCCAGCAGTGCCAGACTCAGCACCCCAGAGGTGCGGGCAATCAGTAACTGCACTTCTTCCAGTGGGCGCATGCGGCGGTATTCGCTCAGCACCGGTACAAAGGCAACCGAGAAAGCACCTTCGGCAAACAAACGGCGGAAAAAGTTGGGGATTTTAAACGCAACAAAGAAGGCGTCAGCACGGGCGCCAAAATACTGCGCCACCACCACATCACGGATCAGCCCCAACACCCGGCTGAGCAGGGTCATCAGACTGACAATGGACGACGAGCGCAACAGACCCGGGCCTTTATTATTGGCCGGTTTCTGATCGGCTGAAGCGGGGTCTTGCTGTTGCGTCATACGACGATCTCCTTTTATCTGCGCGTATCATACGCAGCCATGCAGGAAAGTCAGCTACCGGAATCATGCCGATAAAGACAGGCGGTGAATAAATCCAGATGACAAACGACAGAAACAAAAAAACCCGCAAAAGCGGGTTTTTCGTTCGTACCGGAATGTTAATCAGAGATTAACCTTTCAGTGCGAAAACCTTAGCATTCAAACGACTCTTGATGCGACCAGCAGTATTCTTGTGAAGAATACCCTTGTTCACCATTTTGTCGATGTAAGGTTGAGTCTTAGTAAACGCAGCGTTGGCTTGGTCATAGTCGTTAGTCGCAACAGCAGCGTGTACTTTCTTAATGTAAGTACGCACCATTGAGCGCAGAGCTACAGTACGAGCACGACGTTTGATAGCCTGACGGGCGCGTTTACGAGAACCAGCGGAATTTGCCACAGTCGGCTCCTCAAAATTGGTTTATCAATCAAATCTAAGGGCCGGGATTATCCAGACATCCCGCCCCAGTGTCAACAAGGGCACCGCTTAAAAAGCAGAACCCTTCCTTTAATGATCAGTCGATGATCACTTTTGCAAAAGACTTCACCAGCGAATCCACGGCTTTCATCTGTTCCAGATACACTTCCAGCTTATCCAGCGGTAATGCACAAGGGCCATCGCACTTGGCTTCAGCCGGATTCGGATGCGCCTCAAGAAACAGACCCGCAATCCCCAGAGCCATACCGGAACGCGCCAACTGGAACGCCTGCTGACGGCGACCGTCGGCAGAATCGGTACGACCACCAGGACGCTGCAACGCGTGCGTGGCGTCGAAAATAACCGGCGCCATGGTCTTCATATCGTCCATACCCAGCATATCCACCACCAGATTGTTGTAGCCAAAACTTGAGCCACGCTCACATAACATGACGCGCTCATTGCCGGCTTCAGCAAACTTTTTGATGATATGGCGCATTTCGTGCGGCGCCAGGAACTGCGGCTTCTTCACATTGATGGCCGCGCCGGTTTTGGCCATAGCCACTACCAGATCGGTCTGACGTGCGAGAAACGCAGGCAGCTGGATAACATCCACCACTTCAGCCACAGGTGCGGCCTGATAAGGTTCATGTACATCGGTGATCAGCGGCACATTAAAGGTCTTTTTGATTTCTTCAAAAATCTTCAGACCTTCATCCATGCCCGGACCACGGTAGGAATTGATCGAGGAACGATTAGCCTTATCGAAAGACGCTTTGAACACATAAGGGATGCCAAGCTTTTCCGTCACTTTGACGTAGTGCTCGCAAATCTGCATCGCCAGGTCACGGCTTTCCAGTACGTTCATACCGCCAAACAGGGTGAAAGGCGCGTCGTTACTGACATTAATAGCGGCTACGTTTACGGCCTCGATCATGTTATTCCTCTGCTTATTCTTACTTTTGTTTAACGCGCAGCCTGAGCGCCGCGCCAAAGTTACAAGACTACCAGATTATCGCGGTGAATAATCTCCGGCTCGGCAATATAACCGAGCGCCTGCTCCAGCTGCGCCGTTGGCGTGCGCACAATTTTCTGCGCGTCAGACTGGTTGTAATTCACCAAACCCTTGGCCACCAGATTGCCCTGCTCATCTTTGCAGGCAACAACCTGACCGCGTTCAAACCTGCCCGTTGTTGCCACTACACCAATCGGTAACAAACTGCGGCCACCATCGCGCAGCGCTTTAACTGCACCGGCATCGAGCACCAGCTCACCGTGTGTCTGCAGATGTCCGGCAATCCACTGCTTACGTGCCGCCACCGGCTCTTTATCAGCCAGCAACATAGTGCCCAGTATTTCACCGGCCCGAAGACGGGTAATGACGTTATCAATCCGGCCACCAACAATCACGGTATCAGCACCAGAACGCGCTGCCAGTTTGGCGGCACGGATCTTGGTAATCATGCCACCACGGCCCAGCACACCACCGCCGCCGGCCATCGCCATATATTGCGGATCGGAGGCACGGCCTTCAGCAATCAGCTGCGCATCGGGATTGGAGCGCGGATCGGCGGTAAACAAACCCAGCTGATCAGTCAGAATGACCAACACATCGGCTTCCACCAGATTGGCAACCAGCGCGCCGAGGGTATCGTTATCGCCGAATTTGATTTCATCGGTGACCACGGTGTCGTTTTCATTAATAACCGGCACCACACCCAGACTCAGCAGCGTGCGCAGTGTACTGCGGGCATTCAGATAACGCTTACGGTCACTGAGATCGTCATGGGTCAGCAGAATCTGCGCCGTGGCGCGCTGATGGCCAGCAAAAGCCGTCTCATACGCCTGCACCAGTCCCATCTGCCCGACAGCCGCTGCGGCCTGCAACTTATGCACTTCGTCCGGGCGCTTAGACCAACCCAGGCGGGTCATACCTTCTGCCACCGAACCGGATGACACCAGCACAACCTCATGCCCTTGTTGCAGCAATGCGGCAATCTGGTCAACCCAGCTCTGCATGCCTTCACGATTCAGGCCACGACCGTCATTGGTTAACAGTGCACTGCCAATTTTGATGACCCAGCGCTTCTGTTGCGCCAGTTTTTGCCGGGTTTCCTGCCACTCCACAGCCGTCATTGCTTTCTGCCTGTTGCTCTCTGCGACTGCTCTTTCGAGCGTTACTGTTAGGTGTTTATTCGTTGGTATAGACAACTTCTACGTCGTAATCGTCATCGTCATCTTCATCGCGCAGCAACTCACGCTGCTGGCGACGACGCTCCTGCAGATACTCGATATGCTCACGCGCTTCAGCTTCCACCTGGGCACGCTCAACCTGTAACTGCTCGGCAAATTCTTCATCTTCCAGCGCGCGTTCACGGCGCTGTTCAATGTATTCCATGATATCGCAGCTGATTTTGAAGGTACCTTCGCGATTAATGGCTGCAATACGATACACCGGGCCTTGCCACTGCAGACGATCAATCACATCCTGACAGCGGGCTTCGCGCTCTTCTTCCGGCACCAGATCCAGCTTGTTCAGCACCAACCAGCGATCCCGCTGTGCCAGACCAGGAGAAAACTGCTCCAGCTCATTACTGATGGCCTGTACGTTTTCTGCCGGATCCGAATCATCAAAGGGAGCCATATCCACGACGTGCAGCAACAGATGGGTACGCACCAGATGTTTCAGGAAACGCGTCCCCAAACCGGCACCATCAGAGGCTCCCGGAATCAGACCCGGAATGTCCGCCACCACAAAGCTACGGTGCGCTTCGACAGAAACAACACCCAGATTCGGCACCAGCGTGGTAAACGGATAATCCGCGACTTTCGGCGTGGCAGCAGAAACAGCACGGATAAAGGTCGACTTACCGGCATTCGGCAAACCCAGCAAACCGACATCCGCGAGCACTTTCAGCTCCAGCTTGATGTTACGGGATTCACCCGGCTGACCCGGCTTGGTCTGAGTCGGCGCCTGGTTGGTACTGGATTTATAACGGGTATTGCCCAGCCCATGGAAACCACCACGGGAAATCATCAGCAACTGCCCCTGTTCGGTCAGATCACCCAGCGTTTCACCGGTATCTTCATCAATGGCCGTCGTGCCCACCGGCACTTTCAGATAGAGGTCAGCGCCTTTATAACCGGTACAATTTCGGCTGGAACCGTTCTTACCGTTTTCAGCCTGATAGTGGCGCGTATAACGGTAATCGATCAGGGTGTTCATGGAATCGTCGCCTTCAAGGAAGACAGAACCACCATCACCACCATCACCACCGTCAGGACCACCTTTTGGGATGAATTTTTCGCGACGGAAGCTCATACAGCCATTGCCGCCCTTGCCCGCCTGAACGGTAATTCGCGCCTCGTCGACGAATTTCATGCCTTATATCCTCTTAGGGCCTGTTTACACAGATCAAACCGGCCTGCTGTTCACTAAAAATTTCTCAAGCAAGGCGCTGAGAGTGTTAACAGGCCCTGAATGCAAACAAAAACGCCCTGACTGCAAAGTAACTTTGTAGCCAGGGCGCTCGGGTAAGTCGTGCAGCGATTAAGCGGCTGGAACGATACTTACAAACTTACGGTTATCCGGACCTTTTACCTCAAAGGTAACCACGCCGTCTGCAGTTGCAAACAGAGTGTGGTCGCGGCCAACTTTAACGTTGGAACCTGCATGGAAACGAGTGCCACGCTGACGAACGATGATGCTGCCTGCTTTAGCAGCCTGACCACCAAACAGTTTGACACCAAGGCGTTTGCTCTCGGAATCGCGACCGTTACGGGTACTACCACCAGCCTTCTTGTGAGCCATAATCTTTCTCCTTCTGTGAGGTCACTGCAACACTGCGATTGCGGTCTGTTTGGCCAACAGACACGGACCCCGGAATTCAAATTTAACGATATTAGCCAGCGATGCTGGTGATTTTCAATTCAGTGAACCACTGACGGTGGCCCATCTGCTTCATGTGGTGCTTACGACGTTTGAACTTCAGGATCTTCACTTTCTTGTGACGACCGTGAGCAACGACTTCAGCAGTCACTTTCGCGCCTGCAACCACAGGAGCACCGATCTTAACGTCATCGCCGTTACCGATCAGCAAAACTTTTTCCAGATCAACGGATTCGCCGGTAGCGATTTCCAGTTTCTCTACTTTCAGGGTCTGGCCTTCTTCTACACGGTACTGTTTACCGCCAGTTACTACTACAGCGTACATACTGTAATCTCCACATGAGCCCATAACGGGCACTTACTTGGCTGCTACTTTCACGACCTGCTTCTACTGGCAACGCTCTGGTTTCCATATGGCAGGGAGCAGAATTTCGGGGCGCGAGACTATACCCCAGCTATTTTATCCGCGCAAGCCGCAATCCCATTGAGACACCGAATAGACGCCAACTGCGGATACCCGCGCAGAAGGTTCCCGGTAAGCAACGGCGGCGATTACAGGCCAAAAAGCAAAGATAAGCAGAGAAACCTGGTTTTAGCCGGCCAAAAACCGACTTTTTCGCCCACCATCGTTGTCAGCCCTTCCAGTACATCGCTACACTGCACGCCTTCAGCTGCTCCGGCGCTGCTTGCAGATACCCCCGGAGATGAGCGCCGTTTTTTATAAGGCCCCTAATTCATGCAGATACAAGATATTCTCGCCGTGGTCGGCGAAGAATTTAAGTCGGTGGATCGCCTGATCCATACCCAATTGGCATCGCGCGTTCCTTTGGTTGAAAAGATCGCCGATTACATCGTCAGCAGCGGTGGCAAGCGTATCCGCCCGCTGCTGGTACTGATGACCGCCAAGGCCTTTGGCCGCTGCGATGATAACGCGGTTAAACTGGCGACCGTCATCGAGTTTCTGCATACCGCCACCCTGCTGCACGATGATGTGGTGGATACCTCCGATATGCGCCGTGGCAATCCGACCGCCAACGCCAAGTGGGGCAACGCTCCCAGCGTACTGGTCGGTGACTTCCTGTATAGCCGCGCCTTTACCATGATGGTCGAGCTGGGCTCTCTGCCGGCGATGAGCATCCTGTCGAATGCCACCTGTGTCATCGCCGAAGGTGAGGTTCTGCAGCTCACCAACGTCAAGAACCCGGACACCAGCGAAGCGCAATATATGGATGTTATCCACGGCAAAACCGCGATGCTGTTTGAAGCCTCAACCCACGCCGCGGCAGCACTGCTGCAATGCAGCCCCGAGCAGAGCCGCGCCATGCAGGAGTACGGCAAAGAACTGGGCATGGCCTTCCAGCTGATCGACGACGTACTGGATTACGAAGGCGATGCCGACGCCATGGGCAAAAACGTGGGTGACGATCTGGCTGAAGGCAAACCGACACTGCCACTGATTCACGCCATGGCTCATGGTAACGAACACCAGCGCAGCCTGATCCGTTCGGCCATCCGCAAAGGCGGCCTCGACGATATGGCCGACGTGCTCACGGCCGTACGCGAACTGGGTTCTCTGGAATACACCCGCCAGAAAGCCTATGACTGTGCCGAGCGCGCTCAGGCACAGCTGCAACTTTTACCCGATTCAGAGGCCAAAGAGGCCCTGCGCGCCCTGGCTCTGCTGGCGGTACAACGCAATACCTGATTGACGGAACATAACCCGGAGGTTATCTGTGGCGAAGTGGTTACTCTTGTGTATTTCTCTGTTCTGCCTGCCGACCCAGGCTGGCTTGCTGGACAGCCTGAACGGTAACGACGAGCCGGATTTCCTGCCGGTAGAGCAGGCCTTTCCGCTGACCACCCTGGTCGACAACGGTCAGCTGAATGCCAGCTGGCAAACAGCCGATGGTTATTACCTCTACAAGCACCGCATTTTTATCCAGCAGGGTGAGCAGAAAGCCGATCCGGTGTACTACTCACATCCGGGTAAAGAAAAAGAGGATGAAGCTTTTGGCCTGGTCACCGCATTCTATGGCGAGCTGGACACCCATTTTGATCTCAGCCAACTGCAACCCGGCGAGCTGGTTCTGCATTATCAGGGCTGTGCCGATGCCGGACTGTGCTACCCGCCGCAGCGCTATCGCCTGACCATCACCCAGGCAGATATTCAGGCCGCCGCGAGCAATATGACCGCCGTTGCGGATAGCAACAACACGGTGACAGATACCGCTGGCAGCACCAGCTCACAGAGCAATACCGACAGCTGGTTCAGCAACCGCTCCTGGGGCGCAGTGGTCGGTTTGTTTTTCCTGCTCGGCCTGGGTCTGACATTTACCCCCTGCGTATTACCAATGGTGCCGATTCTGACCAGCGTGGTACTGGGCCAGAACAACACTTCCGCCAGTCGTGGCTTTATCCTGTCATCCATCTATGTGCTCGGCATGGCACTGACTTACGCCGCCGCCGGCCTGACCGTTGGCCTGCTGGGAGCGGGTGCCAATATTCAGGCCTGGATGCAAACGCCCTGGGTACTGATCCTGTTTGCCCTGCTGTTTAGCCTGCTCGCACTGGCCATGTTCGGTCTGTATGAACTGCAACTGCCATCGGGCCTGCGTAACCGTCTGAACCAACTCAATCAGAACCAGAAAGGCGGCCAGTGGCTGAGCGTCTTTATCATGGGCGTTCTCTCTGCACTGGTGGTGTCGCCGTGCGTATCGGCACCATTGGCCGGCGCTCTGGTATACCTGAGCACCACCGGCGATGCCGTTTTGGGCGGCAGTGCATTACTGGCCCTCGGTCTCGGCATGGGCGCACCACTGATTGTACTGGGCACCACCGGCGCATCTTTCCTGCCCAAGGCTGGCGGTTGGATGAACCAGATCAAAGCCTTCTTCGGTATTTTGCTGCTCGGCGTTGCCATTTGGTTACTGAGCCGCATTCTGCCCGAAAACATCAGTCTGCTGCTGTGGGCACTTCTGGCCCTGTTTTACGGCATCAGCCTCGGCGCACTGGAACCCGCAGCCAGCGGTATTCAGCGGCTGGTTAAAGGTCTGGCCTGGGTATTTTTACTGTACGGCATCGCCGCCTTTGCTGGCGTACTGCAGGGCAACAGTAATCCACTGCAACCGCTGAGCAGCAGCCAGCAAGGCGTCAGTGACAAGCGGGCAACAGCCCATTCATCGGCCTTTTTCCGCAGCGATTCGGTCGCCGAAATCGAACGACAGATAGCCGCCAGCCAACAGCCGGTCATGGTCGATCTGTATGCCGACTGGTGCATCAGCTGTAAAGTGATGGAGGAAGAAATCTTTGCCCAGCCCGATGTGCAGCAAATGATGAAAGACGTCACCTGGCTGCAACTTGATGTCACCGACAACAGCACCGAACAGATTGCCTTTATGCAAAAGCACGCCATCTTTGGCCCGCCGACCATTCTGTTTTTTAACCAGCAGCAGGAAATGCAAACAGCCCGCATTGTGGGTGAGATGAGCAAATCCGATTTCATCACACACATTCGTAACCGTCTGTTCTGAAAGAATTTTTCATAAGCCGCAGGCCGCCGTCCGGTGGCTTGTCTTTTATTTTTGGCGGGCTATGATCCTGTCTGTCAGCCACCAGAGAATGAGCTCCATGAAACTGTATTTATTCCTGCCACGAGCCAACACCTTCCAGAACTAAGCCGGAGAGTTTTTAACTCTCCGGCGATACAGAGCTTCTGTTATCAGTCAGCGGAGAGAACAATGATTTCCTGCATTCCGAATTCAGTGCGGCAGTTAAGCCAGCGCTTAAAACACGATTTAGTCACCACCGACGTCTTCAGCTACCACAACCCGGTACGACTGCTGAACGCCTACAACCTTGCCCGGCGCACAAGCCACTCAGCGCCCAATAACCGCATCCGGCTGGAATCGTTGATTGTCCTGCAGCAGGCCGCTGAACGCTTTTCAGTGGTACTGACATCGCCTGCTCACGCCGAGCCGGACAAGTATCGCATTTCCGTCTTATCGCCACTGGGAGCCGCTTTAACCGGTCTGCAACCTGGCGATAACTGCACGGTGAATGTCGTGGGTATCCGCTCCACCTTCACCGTTATTCAGGTCATTAACTGACCGGTCTGGTATGGAGGATATCGCCTTGAAGCACATCCCTTGCCGCGTGCCTTAACAGCACAAACAGCCCCACTCAGTTAATCGCGAGCTGTCACCGTCCCGGCGGCAGGACAGGACAGCAGCGCTGAACGGAGATATTGCTATGGCAAAACAAGAAAAGAAGCAGCCAGCTAAAACGCTGAAAGAAAAGCGGCGTGACAAACGCAGCAAAAAGCAAAACCAGGCTTAAGCCATCGACAGAGCGCCCGCAGGGCGCTCATTTCATGAAAAAATCCCTCAGTAAAAGATTAAAGCCACACTTGAAACTCCATTACCGAAGACGCATATAGATCAAAAGCTTTTCGCGGAGATCTCACCATGCATTACACCTGCCCTTCCTGCGCAGCCATCAACCGGATTGCAGAAGATCAGCAACACAAACAACAGGCCCAGTGTGGGCGCTGCAAGCAACCGCTGTTTAACGGTCAGCCGGTGGAACTGGACGACGGCAGCTTTCAACGCTTTCTGCAGAAGAACGATATGCCTGTCGTCGTCGACTTCTGGGCCAGCTGGTGCGGTCCCTGCAAAATGATGGCACCGGTCTTTACGCAACTGTGCGGCCAGATGCAGCAACAGCTGCGCTTCGCCAAAGTGAATACCGAGCAGGCCCAACAAACCAGCGCTCAGCTGGGCATCCGCAGCATTCCGACGTTGATTGTTTACCATCAGGGGAAAGAAATTGACCGCCTGGCCGGAGCCTTACCGGCACCGCAGCTGCAACAGTGGTTACAGGCGGCGCTGAGTAAAATTCACTGATGCCAGACGGAGGCGGGCTCAGACCGTCTGACGCTGCCCGGCAATATCCGCCAGTGCCTGCAACACCGGCTGTAACGGGCCGGTAACATCGGCACCGGTGCGGTACAGGCGCTCCAGCTGATCGATATGATTACGCACCAACTGCGTCAGATGACGCTCCTGGTCCGGATCAAGATTCAACAGCAGCAGTTCTTCAGACAGCTCCAGCTCAAGTTCCTGCACCGTTTCCTGCGCGCTGTTAAGGCCGTCATTCTGGCGCTGCTGCAGCCCCTGCAATGCATATTCAACATCATCCAGCGCATTCAGCAGCGTCTGTTGCTGATGCAACTGCTGCTCGGTGGACAGAGATTGCAGACGCGCATGCACACTGCTCATCAGCACACACAGATGGTCCTTAATTCGGCCATAGCGTGCGGTATCCTGCCAGGGGACATTCTTAATCAATACCGATGCGTGGCCAAAATTCACCACCATGCGCTTTTCCAATTCAATAATCCGTGCCCCCTCACGACACGTACGCAGCAACTCTGATTCCAGTGGGCGCACACTTTCGGCGTGAGACACAAAACAGAATTCCGCTCCGCTCCAACAGGCAACCACGGCGTTCAGACCAAAATTTTTCAGACTGGCAATCAGCACCGAGGCCAGCTGTTCGCGGCTTTTACAGCCCATTGCCTGTTCAATAAATCGGCTTATTTCACCCTGCTCGGCCGAATGTGTCATCGCTTCGAAAGCGGCCTGACGCGCCTCGTCCGCCGAAGACTGCAGGATTTCCCGCTGCTCTTTGCTGAGCAAAGCACGCTCGACTTTGGCGCGTACCTCGTCCACATCGAAGGGTTTGGTAATAAAATCATCGGCCCCGGCGGCGTAGCCCTGCAGACGATGATGCAGATCACTCTGGCCGGATACGAATAAAATCGGCGTATGCCGGGTGGCATCCTGAGCCCGCAGCAGACGACAGACCTCGTAGCCATCACGCCCCGGCATCTGGATATCAAGCAAAATGCAATCGGTTTGCACGCGCAGACCGCTGATAAAATCGGCTGAATCGGTAAATGCCTGAACATCGTAGTTATCCAGCGCGCGCTCAAGCAGTCTCACCATGCTGACTTCATCATCCAGCAGCGCAACGTTGTTACAACTCATAAACCTCTCCCTGAGGTGATTAGCGGTTTGATCTGCATCAACTATAGCAAAGGCCCTGCAAACGACGGGGATTGGCCTGATCTGTATCAAGGTGATTTTTGCCGAAGCAGGCAATCTGAATACATCTTCAAAGGAGGCCTCATAATGACAATTGAACACCACGACCTGCACAGCGAATTTCCGGACATGGGCGACCAGATCCGTTCACTGAAAATGAAAGACCGTCACTTTGCCCGTCTGTTTGACGAGTACCATGAAGTGGATCGCGAAGTACGCAAAATCGAAGAAGCCGTTGAAGCGGCCTCCGACGAGCGTCTGGAAGGCCTGAAAATGCGCCGTCTGCACCTGAAAGACGATCTGTATGCGATGCTGAAAAGCGCCTGAGCATTGCCGCCAGACACAAAAAAGCCCGGATTTTCCGGGCTTTTTTGTGGGTAACGCATCACTTATCAGAAGTTTTTGCGAATACCGATAACGACATTCAGATCGGAATCGTCTTTATCGTTGTTATCGCCGAACGGCGTTTCATCGCTGATAAAATCGACGGCTACAAACAGGTCAATCTTGTGGAATTCAGGAAAATCGCGCGCCAGTTCAGCACGGGCCGTGAGCGCTTTATCATCCGCATCGTCCTGCATCCACATCCCAACCGCTACATCCAGATACAAACGCTGAGGAAGGAATTTCTCGAAAGTCACTTCCGGATACCAGTACTGAGCTTTTACGCCACGATGCAGATTAATATCCAGGCCTTTCGCCGGGCTGGTGCCCAGTTTGAATTCGGTCTCTTCACGGCCAACATCAAACAAGGTGTTGTAGGTGCGCACACCCATATCGAGGTTAAAACCATCGAACTGATTGTTGTAACCGAAGTAAACATCCATCTCCACTGGCAGCCCTTCCGCACCATCCGGCTTGTCGACGTTAGAGAACCAGGCGCCGGCATAGGCATTGCCATTTTTAATATCAGCACCGCCCTGCAAGGCCGGACCATCATCGGTCTGCGTCAGACCACGGAACAGATAATTTGAGACAAAAGCGGCGTTATAGGTCGGATTGGCAGCAGATGCCGCAGACGAGAGTACTAAAAAGGCCGGAACGGCCAGCAGGGTAATGCGTTTCATGGGGTTCCCTCGGTGAATTCAACAGGAACCCCATGTTTACCACAGACCGGTTACAGAAACATCGCTGATGGCTCAAATGCCACTGACGTCTTCACCCTGAGCCTGCAGATCCGCATGGTACGAAGAGCGCACCAGAGGCCCGCTGGTGACCCGCAGGAACCCCAGGCTTTTGGCTATTGCGCCCAGCTCTTTAAACTCTTCCGGTGTGGCAAAACGCTTAACCGGGGAGTGGTTTTTACTTGGCTGCAGGTATTGGCCCAGCGTGATGTGATCAATGTTATGCGCGCGCATATCCTTCATCACTTCAATCACTTCTTCGTTGGTTTCCCCCAATCCCAGCATCAGGCCGGATTTGGTCACCACTTCAGGACGACGGGCTTTGTATTCTTTCAGCAGTGTCAGTGACCACTGGTAATCAGAACCCGGACGGCATTCTTTGTACAAACGCGGCACGGTTTCCAGATTGTGGTTAAACACATCCGGTGGCGTTTCGCTGAGAATATCGAGGGCAATGTCCATACGTCCACGGAAGTCCGGTACCAGGGTTTCAACCTGAATGGCCGGGCTGTGCTCGCGGGTAAGGCGGATACAATCAGCAAAATGCTGAGCCCCGCCATCACGCAGATCGTCACGGTCAACCGAGGTGATGACCACGTATTTCAGACCCATATCGGCAATGGCGGTAGCCAGATTGATCGGCTCATCCACATCCAGCGGATTCGGCCGGCCATGGCCCACATCGCAGAACGGACAACGGCGGGTACAGATATCACCCATGATCATGAAAGTTGCCGTACCGCCACCAAAGCACTCGCCGATGTTCGGGCAGCTGGCCTCTTCACACACGGTGTGCAGCTTGTGCTTGCGCAGCTTCTGTTTGATTTCGTTGATTTTCGGCGAGGCCGGAATGCGCACGCGAATCCAGTCGGGTTTACGCGGCAGCTCTTCGGTAGGAATGACTTTAATCGGAATACGGGCGACTTTTTCTGCACCGCGCAATTTCTCGCCTTGAACCACTTTCGCCTTATCTGTCATATCACGCTCCGGGCGCTTCGCCACCGGCTCTCAGCTCGGCCAGCAACTGTTGTTGTAAGGAAGCAATCACCGCATCAATACTCAGCGGCTGATCGGTTTCGTTGCGCATTTGTGTCATCTGCATGCCAGCATAACCACAGGGATTAATACGCTGAAAAGGCTCAAGATCCATATCGATGTTCAGCGCCAGTCCATGGAAGGAGCGACCATTCTTAATACGCAGCCCAAGCGACGCAATTTTGCGCTCTCCGACATAAACACCGGGCGCATCTTCACGCGGAGCAGAATCAATCTGCCACTCGTTAAGGGTGGCCACGATCGCCCGCTCAATCGCCGACACCAGGGCGCGCGGTCCCCAGCCCAGACGCTTTATATCCACCATCAGGTAAACCACCAGCTGACCGGGGCCGTGGTAAGTCACCTGACCTCCACGATCACTCTGCACTACCGGGATATCTCCCGGCATCAGCACATGTTCGGCCTTGCCGGCCTGTCCCTGAGTAAATACCCGATCATGCTGCAGGAACCAGAGTTCGTCAGCCGTTTGCTCGTCGCGCGCGGCGGTAAAGGCGAGCATATCGTCATACACCTGGGTGTATTCCTGCAGGCCCAGCTCACGCAACAGCACTTCGGTCATCAGATCACCATATGGATATAGTCATGGGCCATCAGATCCTGATGCAGAGCCTGCAGCTGTTCAATACCGGTGGCCGTGATGTACACGGTCAGCGCACGGAAACGGCCGTTGGAGCTGTTACGGATCTGGATGCGTTCAACATCGCATTCAGGCGCATGAATGCGCACAATCTCCAGCACAACCTCTACATAGTCATCTTTTCCATGACCGAGAATTTTTACCGGATAGTTGGCGCAGGGGAATTCGATTTTTGGGGCTTCGGGCTGACTCACGTTTGTGGCCTCTCTGTACATCAGAGCCTTATATGGTTGTAACCCATACAAAATTCAAGCGCCATCGGACTTTGGCCGAAGACGCCTCGGTTATGCCACGACCAGAAACACAAAAGCCAGCCTGAACCGGTGATTCAGACTG
This sequence comes from Thalassobium sp., assembly GCA_002733205.1. GTDB lineage: Bacteria > Pseudomonadota > Gammaproteobacteria > Pseudomonadales > Oceanobacteraceae > Venatoribacter > Venatoribacter pacificus. The sequence continues at coordinate 291,432 of NVUW01000001.1, forward strand.
GCGTGCAACGATCGCGTTTACTCAGGCAAACAGGCGTACGAAGAACAACTTAATGCTGCCCCACAGACGACCGAAGAAGCCAGCTTCTTCGACATCGGCCAGAGCAATCAACGGACGCTCGGCCTGTACTTCGCCTTCCATGCTGACCGTCAGCGTGCCGACCACCTGGCCTTTGCTGATCGGCGCTTCGATAAATTCGTCAGTCAGAATGTTCACTTCCAGCTCGCCTTTCATGCCACGCGGCAAGGTCAGGTACAGCTCTTTCTCAAGACCGATGTCGATATTCTCAGCTTTGCCCAGCCACACAGGGTTACTTTGCAGTACTTCTTCAGCACTGTAGACCTTGCGGGTTTCGTAATAGCGGAAACCATATGCCAGCAGTTTTTGTGTTTCGCGGGCGCGGGCTTCTTCACTGCGCGTCCCCATCACAACCGCAATCAGACGGGTGTTATCACGCACGGCAGAAGCCGCAAGACAGAAACCGGCTTCATCGGTATGACCGGTTTTCAGGCCATCAACGGAAGGGTCACGCCACAGCAATTTGTTGCGGTTAGGCTGACGGATATTGTTGTATTCGTAATATTTTTCCGCGTACAGCTTGTAGTAGTGCGGGTGATCTTTAACGATGTGCAATGCCAGCTTGGCAATATCACCGGCGGTCGTTAAGTGACCATCGGCCGGCCAGCCGGTAGCATTTTCAAAGTGCGTACTGGTCATGCCGAAACGTTCGGCGTACTGGTTCATCCAGCCAGCGAAGGCTTCTTCTGAACCGGCAAAATACTCCGCAACGGCGACCGATGCGTCATTACCTGACTGCACAATAATGCCGCGCAGCAGATCAATTAATGCGACTTCCGTGCCTTCACGTACAAACATTTTAGAGCCGCCTTTACGCCAGGCTTTGACGCTGATAGGCACCTGTGTCTGCTCTTTAACGTTACCCAGTTCCAGCTCATGCACAGCAATGTAGCTGGTCATCATTTTGGTCAGACTGGCCGGTGGTAAACGCTCATCAGCATTATGCTCAACGAGGATACGGCCACTGTCGGCATCCATCAGAACATAGGCGCTGGCATCCAGATCCGGAGCCTTAGGTACAATGACTTCTGCACGCGCAGCGGAGGTCGCCAGCAGGGCAGAAAACATAGCGGAAACGATCAATAACGAATAACGCATAACAATAATTTAACCGTTGGGTAAACACGGGCGCGCATTGTAACACGCTGAACATTTTTTGCAGGGTTGCAGAAAAAGTGGCCAATAAGGACTTTCGCTGCTGCGCCGGTATCTGTTCATTTGCCCCTGTCGGGTGAATGGGTGAACCATAAACGGGTGGAAACCCGACCATCAATGACCATGAAACAGTGTGCTAAGTTCCCGAAAACGGGTAGCCGCTATAACGCGACAAACCGCAATAAAAAACCCGGCACATAAACCGGGTTTTTTATTGCGGCGGGAATGTTTAATCGCCCGCCTGACGTACCAGAGACACTTCACGCGTTGGATGCAGTGTTACGAACGGGCCACTGTCAGCAGCAACTTCCTGATAGCTGTGACGCAGACGGAACGATTTATCCAGACGACGCAGACACAGCGTCAGGCGCACGGTCAGCCAGCGGTAATCGGCTTTATCCAGTGTGTGTACCACGACGGATGCATCGTTATCCAGAATGGCTTTACAGACAGGCTGTAACGTATCGGCAATATCGCGATCACGGCTGGAAATCTGCTCGGCGGATACCGGGTAGCTTGCCAGCGGCGCAGTGTCTTCGCGTGCTTCGCTCCACAACTCGGTAATTTCATTACTGCCGGCGCTGGCAACAACCACAGGCTTGGCCGTTGCTTTCACTACCGCAGCAGCAGGAGCCGCCTTCGCTGCGGTTGTTGCAGCAGTGTTTTTAGCGGCTTTTTCAGCAGCCGCCAGACGCTTAGCAGAAGCCGCTTTCTCTGCTTTTTCAGCATCAGCACGACGCTGACGTTCTTCTTCCTGACGACGCAGACGATCTTGCTCGGCTTTTTTCTTTTCGGCTGCGGCCAGACGTTTTTCTTCTTCGGCTTTGCGCTTACGTTCCGCTTCGACTTTGGCTTTTTCTTTTTCTGCCGCTTCGGCCAGCTGTTTCTGACGAGCCAGTTCCGCTTTGCTCGGACCTTTTTCTTCAGCACGGGCTACGACATTAGGCGCGCCTTTGTAGAGCTTATCCAGTTTGTCCTGGGTATCTTCCAGGCCGGGCGTCAACGCTGCCACCAGCCAGACTTTATCCAGATAGCCTTGCGCCTGATCGTAATCTTTGGCGCTGATGGCTTTGTTTGCCAGCGCTACATAAGCTTCGCCCCACTGGTACGCCAGTGGCACAACGCGGTAATCATAGGGAGCCTGCTCACGGAAAGCATCCATGCGCTCCAGAGCATTATTGCCCGCCGGGCTCGACAGGCGCTGGGCAGCGATGTCGGCTTTGATGCTGCTCAGCAGCTGATCCAGGTTCTGGGTAGCGGCCTGGGAATTCATTGCCAGCAGTAGAGCAGTTACGGTAATCAGTCGTTTCATAATGAGCAGCTTTATTTTGTTATCGTTTTGTCGGGCGCAACCAGGGCCTGTTCACACCAATTAAACAGGCCTGTTATCGACTAAAAATGTCTCAGGCAAGGCACTGAGAGTATGGCCTAACGGGTTAAACGAACAGACAACAACGCAGCCTGAGGGATTTTTAGCCACCCCTCTTCGGGTGGGGCCAGTTTTTCCCATTAACATCGTTGTTCGTCATTCATTAAGCCAACTGATATCAATCATCTCTCCCTGTTCAGAGAAAAATTGGCGATCAGCAGGCTGGATTCAATTAGTGTGAGCAGGCCCAAGGCTGGTAAGATGCAAACAATCGCCCTCTCATGTCAAGTTCCATCTGTAATCCTCCGGAGAAAAACCATGTGGCTACGCCTCGGTTCATTATTATTTGCCGTACCCGGCATCCTTCTGCTGACCCTGTACGGAATTGAAATGTCAGCCGTGGCTGACTGCAGCCAAAGCGGCGGCTTTTATGACTTTATTAACGGTGTTTGCGCGGATCAGGAACAAGTCCGTACCAGCTATTACCAACGCCACAGCACGCTGGTCAACCTGATGATGCTGCTGTCGGTTATTGGTACCTTCGCCATGGTCTGGGGCATGCTGATAAAAGGCACCACCCGTCCGGCTGAGTAATTCAGGCACCACAACATTTCTTGAACTTCTTTTCGCTGCCGCAGAGACACGGGTCATTGCGGCCCGGATGCAGCGGTTGAAACTCCGCCTTGCCATCCACGTAGCGCCAGAAACCGTCATCGGCCAACACAAAGCTGGAAACTTCGCTCAGACAAAACCAGTCGTTGCCTTCGCAAAAACGGGCGCTGAAACTGACGCTGGCGCTGCCAGCGTCCTCATCCTGTTGGGCATCGTGTATCGTCAGGCCAAACCAGCGGGTCGTTTTGTCCAGTGGTAAATCTGAAGGCCGGGTGCGGACATCCCAGCTGCTGAGCAGATAGTCCTGCAAGCCAAGTACAAACGCACTGTAACGCGAACGCATTAACGCTTCGGCACTGCCGGCCGGCTTACCGGCATGCAAAAGCTGACAGCAGTCGCCATAAAGGCCGCCGCTGCCACAGGGACAAGCGTCAGTATCGTGATTCATTGCAGGTTTCCGTGATCACCCTGACGCGCCAGTGACAGCAGCTGACCAATAGCCTGGGCCAGCGACTCACTGCGCTGTGGCGAACGGAATACCGTCATAAAGCGTTCACGCATCCCAGGCAAGGCGAGCAAATCAGCGACCAGAGCGTTGAATGCGTTGATTCCCTGCTCGTTCACCGCCAGACATTCCAGATACGTCAGCAACAAACCGCCCTGCAGATCACGCCAGCAACGGCTGCCCAATGCCGCCAGCACTTCCACCGAACGGCTGTGCGGATGCTGCAACAACAGTTGCAATAACAGCACGCGCTGATCGGCATTAACGCTGTGTGATAACGCGCGGGCAAAGGCCGCCAGGTCAGCCACCCCGGCACCGGTCGCCACAACCTGCGACAGCGTATCGTTGATGGCGGAGGTCAGAGCCTGACCCGGTGCCACGTTTTCCAGAAAACCCAGCACCACATTACGCGGTACCGCCGGCAGCTGTGGTAAGGCTTTGCACAACAGGGCTTCGTTTTGCTCTTCCTGCAGGCGTGCCACCACTTCGGCCAGCCCCTGCAACCCCAGCTGTTGCCAGTTATCCCAACCGATATCACCACTCAGGTAAGCGCGGGCGGTGGCGTAATACTGCGTCGACTCCTGCCCTAACGTTTGCAACGCCAACGCATGGAAGTACGCCATACGATTGGCATCCGGTTTATAACTGCACGGAGCATCGCCATGCTTTTCTTTGGGGTATTGCGCCACCCGCAGCCAGTGCTGCAAGAAGGCATCGCGCGGGCCAGGTTGCAGAATATTCTGCTCATCCAGCGGCAACTTCAAAAACCAGATGTTGTGCTGCCCCGGCTCGTCGACATTCCAGCTGAGAATCCCCAGCCAGGCATGCTTCAGATAAGGCACCGGATACGGACGCTGCATCTGCTCAAAGGCTCGGAAATCGTCCAGCGGTACTTCTTCAATGCGCCGCCCCAGATCAAATACGCGCATCTGCGCGCCGCTTTTGGCTACCAGCTCACCAATGGTCACAACACTGCCTCATGAAAAAATGTATCGGCGCGCAGTTTAACATTTTTTGCTCACGCGCCGGGAATCCATATACGCGATGATACCCCGGCAGACTTCAGACCGTTTTTATCCGGCTGCCGGGTATATCCCCCACGATTCCGATAAACTGCAGGATCATTAATCACACCCGTACGGCAACAGGAGCTGTTATGAGTTTTATTCTGGCGATGATGGCAGGCATGATTATCGGTGGCGCAGCGGTGGCCTACCGTCTGAGCCGCCGCTGGCAGCAACAGGTGAAAGAGGCCGAGCAAAATCTGCAGGAAATTGCTGAACAGCATCAGCAGGAAGTGGCTGCCGCGCGTGAGATGAAGCAAAAGGCGGCAGATCTGCAGTTTCAACTTAATCAGGCACGTAACGAACTGCGAGCCCTGCAGCATAAACCGGAAGACTAGCAGGCCGCTGCATTTGCGCTGTTCGATGCAGTCAATGCAAGACAAAAACCGGCGAAAAAGCGCAGTTTACAGGTCGTAAATGAGCATTTTGAGTCGGTTTTTAACACTGCTGTGGCAACGCAGATAGAAAATCAACAGCCTGCCAGGGCACCTCTGAATAATTCAGAGATACCCTAAGGCCTAATTGCGCGGCCCGTTCTGGCGTTGCCGATGCTGTAGCAAGCGGCTGACCAACAACGCCACCAGCGTCGCCAACCCCAGTCCCAGCATTAATTGCCATGGCTGAAGCAGGGTCAGCACGGCCTGACCAAACCAATACACCGGCAATAAATAGAAGGCCGCCCAGGCGGCGGATGACCAGATATTAATCCACCAGAACGTTGGCGGCTTCATGTCACAGACTCCGGCAACGGCCGGAACCAGTGGCCGCAACGGGCCAATAAAGCGTCCCAGTGCGATACTCCATAAACCGTAGCGGGCAAAAAAACTATGCCCGGCCGGTAACCAATGAGGATGGCGGCTGAATATCTGCCATCGCGCCAATCCCGGGCCCGCACGGCGACCGATATGAAAGCTGATACCATCACCACAAAGCGCCCCCAATGCTCCGGCCAGCCACCACGCCAAAGGCGATAACGATTGCCCGGCTGCCAGCAGTGTTAATGCCACCAGAATAGCAACACCGGGAATTAATAAACCGACCACCAACAAGGATTCCGCCAGAGCCACCACAAACAACGCCGACAACAGCAGCCAGGAATGCTGCTGCAAAGCCGTGAGCCAATCGGCAGAAAAGCCAGACAGTGCGGATTCCATCACACACAACCTGCCCGCAGACCGCTGACCATACATGGACGTACCGGGGCATTCCCCTGTATTCTCGTGTGCGTACACAACAACAATAAAAGACAGCTCATGACCTCTTCCACTTCCGCCACCGATACGTCCCGCATCAGCATCAGCGCTCACTATACCGGCTACATCTGGTACAAGCACGGCCTCTCCGCCCCCGGTTTTATTACCGGCATGGGTCGCGTTGCCAATGCCGCACTCAGTCCGGTGAATGCCTTTTTACGACTGGTTGCCGGTGCCGACATCGATACCTTTTTACTGCAGCGGCACTCTGTTATTGATCATCAGGTCGAGCGCCTGATTGAAGAAGAAGGCGTGGAGCAGATTGTTGAAATCGCCGCCGGTCTTTCGCCGCGCGGCTATCGCTTTAAACAGAAATATCCGCAGCTGACTTATATCGAAGCCGACCTTCCCGGTATGGCCAACCGTAAACAGGCATTGCTGGCGGAGATTGGCCAGAGCAGCGGTCACAGCGTCCGGGCCTGCAATATTCTGCAGCAGGAAGGTGATGATTCTATTGCCGCATTGCTGGCCAGCCTTGATCCGGCGAAGAAAACCGCCATCGTTACCGAAGGCTTGGTGAATTATTTTGATCTGGTCACTATCCGCAGTGTCTGGTCGCGTATGGCTGAAGGACTGAAAGGATTTTCGGCCGGATTTTACGTCACCGATTTATACCCGGATTTTGCCGATCATCCGTCATACCGTTACGTAAAATTCGCGCAGAAACTGGTGGGATTTTTTACCCGCGGCCAGTGGCCACTGCACTATCCGTCGGATGCCGCGATTAAAGAAGGGTTTCAACAGGATGGTTTTAACGAGGTGCGGGTACACGACCCGGCAGAGTTCTACGGCAAACTGAATCTGCCACAGGCAAAAACACAAACACTGGTACGGATTATCCGCGCCAGCGTTTAGCAACACAGACCTGCTGCTTTAACCCGACCTGCTTTTCAAACAGGCCGGCTGGTTTAATCGGCAAAGGCCGCCAGCTGCAGGCTGGCGCGCTTTTGTTTTTTCAGTTTTGCCGATAAACGTTTTTCCAGATCCTTACTGTCCTCTCCCATCTGCAAGCCAACCGCCGATGCGCTGATGGAAATTTCCGCAAAGGGTTTCCAGGCCTGTTGCTGCAGCGTGCGTTTTACACGCTCCATCAGCACAATGGCACCGTCTTCCGGACAGTTTGGCAGTATCAGTACAAATAAATCATCGGCTAAACGGAATACGTCATCACCGGCACGGATCTGACGCTGAGTGCGCTCGACAAAGCGCGGCAAAAACTGCGACATCACCCGGTTGCCGTGGATATCAATTAACTGGCGGTAATCATCAATAACCAGGCCAATCAGACTGACACTGTTGCGGGTGGATTCGCTGCGGGCAATCTCACGGGTCAGAGCATGAAAAAAGTGACGGCGGTTATAAGCACCCGATGTCTGATCGGTCAGTGCCAGACGCTTTAACGACCAGCCTTTTAACAGTGTCAGATAGGCGAAACACCAGGCCGAACCGAGCAGCAATGAATAATTGGTGCCGGTGCGCAGCGCCAGCATAAAGCCATGATCAATCCACAACAGCAGTGTCATTAATACCGCCACCACCACGTTAAATACGGTGGCCGGATACAGCGGCAGGCAGAAATAACTGAACAACGGCAAAGCGTATAAATAGTGCGTCATCAGCTGTGGATATTGTGGCAACTGATACAGTGCCAGCGCGGCCAGGGTAAATATCAGCGGATAATTGACCCAGGAGAAACTGTCCCGGTCACGGTTGATGTAAATAAAGATGGCACTGAATACAAACGCCGGAATCGCAATCGCATTGGTCAGAACCAGTGGATACAGCCCCTGCCGGTACTGGTCATACATCAGAATACCAATGGCGACCGAAGCCAGCAGATAAACGAGCGTTTGCAGCCGCGGCAGCAATTCGTCCTGAGATAAATCAGCCAGCATGTAATGCCTCCATGACCCGGCGGATAAGACTGTGGGCGTCATCATCCGGTTGATACGCTTCAACATGCACCGGTAATTCTTTCAGTGCTGCGAATTTTCTATCCGCCATGCAGTCCAGCAACTGATTTTTCAATTCTTCAGAATCCTGCGCATCGCTGTGCGGCATGACGATGATGAAATCATCGGTATTCAGTCGATAACAGGCATCGTATTTGCGCAGACATTTACGCAGTTTATTGCCCAGATAGCTCAGGCGCTGCTCGTAATCTTCCACTTTAAGACTGTGCCAGGACTTTGGCGTTGCCACCGCCATCAGCATCAGGCTGCTGCGCTGCCGGTCGGCACGGGTCATTTCTTTGTTTAAATCCAGATACAGCTGATGCTCGTTATAAACCTGCGTCAGCGGATCGGTATTCACAATTTCTGTCAGGGCGCGGTTATTACGTTCATTGATCAGCGCGTACATCACCGAAAAGGTGTAGCAGGCCGCGTAGGTAAACAGCATCTGCAGACGGCTGTAATTATCAAAGTCCTCCAGAACCAGCACCACCAGCACAGCGCTGTAAGCCAGCGTGATATAGCTGGCCAGGCGAAAAGGAAACAAAAAGTAGGTATAAACCGGCACAAAATAAATCCAGTGGGCAACCTGGGCACTCTGATGCATACCAAACAGGGTAAACACCGATAGCAGGCCAACCAGAATCCACTCAGGATACGGCGATGAACGCTGCTTACGGCGCAACAACAGATAACCGGCATACACCACCAGCGCCAATGAAAAACCGGCGGCAATCATGGCAAATTGTTTTTTATCTTCGAGCAGATCAAGGGCAGCAATAATGCTCAACCCTAAAGCGGCCAGCAGGCAATAAAGCACTTTAACCTGCAGTACAACCAGACTGTGAAACTGCGTTTTTTCCATAGCGGGGAGAATCCATAACTGAAATTACTGCGCCACAGCGGCTGCGGACGCTTTCATTGTAGTTGTTGGTGTATACTAGCGCACTTTCTCCCGCTACAGACTGTTCAGGTGTGATCGATGGATGTAATCGAATACATGCAGACCCTGGGTCAGAACGCCCGCCAGGCCTCCCGTGCTATGGCCCGTGCGTCAACTCAGGACAAAAACAAGGCGTTATTGGCCATTGCCGATGCCATTACTTCTCAGCGCGACGCGATTAAAGCGGCCAATCAGCGCGATATGCAGCGCGGCCGTGACAACGGTCTTGAGCCGGCCCTGCTCGATCGTCTGGAACTGACCGACGAACGCATCGATACCATGATCGAAGGCCTGCATCAGGTGGCCACACTGGCCGACCCGGTCGGCGAAATTACCGATCTTAAATACCGGCCGAGTGGTATTCAGGTGGGTAAAATGCGCGTGCCTCTGGGCGTTATCGGCATCATTTATGAAAGTCGTCCGAACGTGACCATCGAAGCCGCCAGCCTGTGCCTGAAATCCGGCAACGCTGCCATTCTGCGCGGTGGTTCAGAAGCCATCGAAGCTAACCGCACCCTCGCCGCCATTATCAGTGCTGGTCTGGAACAAGCCGGATTACCGGCCAATGCCGTGCAGGTAGTCGAAACCACCGACCGCGCGGCCGTTGGTGCATTAATCACCATGTCTGAGTACGTCGATGTCATCGTACCGCGTGGTGGCAAAGGCCTGATTGAACGCATCAGCCGCGACGCCAAGGTGGTTGTGATCAAACACCTGGATGGCATCTGCCATGTCTATATCGACGAATTCGCCGATAAAACCAAGGCCATCAACATTGCCATCAACGCCAAGACACACCGCTACGGCACCTGTAACACCATGGAAACCCTGCTGGTGCATCAGGCCGTGGCCGCCGATATCCTGCCGGAACTGGCCGAAGCCTATGAAGCCCTTGGCGTTGAACTGCGTGGTTGTGAGCGCACCCGTGAACTGCTGACCGATATTCATGCCGCCACCGAAGAAGACTGGCATACCGAATATCTGGCGCCGATTCTGGCGATTAAAATCGTCGATAATATGGACAGCGCCATCGACCATATCAACCATTACGGCTCACACCACACCGACACCATCGTCAGCGAAAATTATACGCTGGCGCGCCGCTTCCTGACCGAAGTGGATTCCAGCTCGGTGATGGTCAACGCCTCCACCCGCTTCGCCGATGGTTTCGAATACGGACTGGGGGCCGAGATTGGCATCTCGACCGACAAAATCCACGCCCGTGGCCCGGTCGGCCTTGACGGTCTGACCTCACAAAAGTACGTAGTGCTGGGTAATGGCGAAGTCCGTAAATAATCCGCCCACCCCGCAACCAACCGCCGGGCAGCCGTCCGGCAGCCGCGCCAAACGCTGGGCGCTGCTGGGCGGTACCTTCGATCCGGTTCACATCGGTCATCTGCGTATTGCCGTGCAGCTGCGCGACCTGGGCTTCGAAAAAGTCCTGCTGATTCCTAACCGTATTCCGCCGCACCGGCCGCAGCCCCAGGCCAGCGCCGAACAGCGCCTGTCCATGCTGTTACTCGCCTGCCGTCAACTGGAAGGCATCGAGCCCAGCAACATCGAGCTTGAGCGTGACGACCTGAGCTACAGCGCCATCACCGTTGCCGCCTTACGTGCTGCCTACCCGGATGTGGCCTTCACCTGGGTCATGGGACAGGATGCCTGGCAGGGATTCGAACACTGGCACCAGCCACAATCGCTGCTCGATGAAGCCAACCTGTTGGTGATCAGCCGTCCCGGACTGAGAAATGTCAGCCACTGGCAGGAACAACAATTAGAGCAACGTGAGTGCTCACTGACCGATTTACTGGCCGCTGAAGCCGGTCATATCTGTCTTCATCACTGGCCGGAGCTGGATATATCCGCCTCCGACTTGCGCCGGGCTATCAAGCAGGGCGACAATGTGACCTTTCTGACACCGGACGCGGTGCTGGATTACATAACCCAACAACTACTCTATCGATAGAACTGAATGCAAACTGAGCAAATCAAATCTTTGGTGATCGACGCTTTGGAAGACCTGAAAGCGCAAAATATCACCGTTCTCGACGTCCGCGGCCGTACTTCGGTAACCGACTGGATGATCATCGCAACCGGTACTTCTAACCGTCACGTCACCGCTGTTGCCGGTAACGTGGAGGAAAAAGCCAAGCACGCCGGCCTGCGCCCTAACGGAACTGAAGGTCGTGCTGCCGCTGATTGGGTTCTGATCGACCTGATTGATGTGGTGGTACATGTCATGACCGACCAGTCCCGCCACTTCTACGATCTGGAGCGTCTCTGGGGTGAACCCAGCGCCGGGACCGGACAATCTGAGGCATGAAACTGCGCCTTCTGGCGGTAGGTCATAAAATGCCGGCGTGGGTGGAACAGGGCTTTGCGGAATACGCCAAGCGCCTGCCCGCCGATTGCAGCATTGAACTGGTGGAAATCCCACCAGGGCACCGCGCCAAAAACACCAGCAAAGAAAAAGCCATGCAGCAGGAAGCTGACGCTCTGCGTAAAGCGATCCGCCCGCAGGATCACGTCGTGGCGCTGGAAGTCAAAGGCCACAACTGGTCGACAGAACAGCTGGCGCAACAACTGGAAGGCTGGCGTATGCAGGGCGGCGATGTGGCCTTGCTGGTTGGCGGCCCGGATGGTATGACCGCTGAGGTTCTGGCGCTGGCCAAACAGCGCTGGTCGCTGTCAGCGCTGACCCTGCCTCACCCGCTGGTGCGTGTCCTGCTGGCCGAACAGCTGTACCGTGCCTGGAGCATCCTGCAGGGTCACCCTTACCATAAGTGAGTCGTTTATGTGGGAGCATTCATTCAGGGATAAATCGGCCGAACGGAGGCTATTCCGCTCCCGCGCATTAACACTGGCAATTTTTATCTTTCTGATGCTGTGTGTGCTCGCCTGGCGCATGACTTACCTGCAGATCAACCTCTACGAAAAATACAAAGATCTGTCAGAAAACAACCGTATTCAGCTGCGTCCTATTGCGCCGAACCGTGGTCTGATTTATGACCGCAATGGCATTCTGCTGGCCGAAAACATCCCCTCCTACAGTCTGACGTTAGTGCCCGAACGGGTACGGGACATGGAACAGACCATCGCCTTCCTCGATAAGCTGATCGGCATCAGCGAGCGCGACCGCGAACAGTTTGATAAACGTCAGGGCTTCCGCCGCCGGCCATTCGAACCCGTTGTACTGCGTCATAAGCTGACCGAAGACGATATCGCCAAAGTGATGGTAAACCGCTTCTATCTGCCCGGCGTTGATGTCGAAGCGCAACTGGTACGCCACTATCCACAGGGCAAAACCTTTGCCCATGTGCTCGGCTATGTTGGCCGGATTAACCAGCAGGAGCAGGCCGCTCTCGACACCGACCCGGACACCAAGCGCCGCTACAGTGACACCCAGTTTATCGGCAAACTGGGCGTGGAACGCCGCTATGAACAAGATCTGCACGGCGAAGTGGGCTACCAGAAAGTCGAAACCAACGCCCGTGGCCGGGTGATTCAGATCATCGAACGTCAGGACCCGGTACCCGGACAAGACATCACTCTGCACCTCGACAGTCGCCTGCAACAGCTGGCCGAAAAAGAAATGAAAGGTATGCGTGGTGCTCTGGTTGCGATCGAAGTCGCGACCGGCGGTATTATCAGCCTGTATTCCAACCCCAGCTTTGATCCGAACTTATTTGTCACCGGTATCTCGCACAAAGATTATTCTGACCTGCGCGATAACCCTGATTTGCCGCTGTTTGACCGGACCATTCGTGGCCAGTATCCGCCAGCGTCCACGCTTAAACCCTTTGTTGGCCTGGCCGCACTGAATTCCGGCATAACCAGCTGGAGCGAAACCATCGACGATCCGGGCTGGTATAAGCTGGAGAACGACGAACGTCTGTACCGTGACTGGAAACGCATTGGCCATGGCAAAGTGAATTTGCAGCGCGCCATTGTCGAATCCTGCGATACCTACTTCTACGATGTCGCCGTCCGCGCCGGTATCGACAATATTTCGCCGTTCCTCGCGCAGTTTGGCTTTGGTCGCAATATGACGCTGGATATCAGCAATGCCCTGCCGGGTCTGCTGCCCGACCGCGACTGGAAGCGGGCAAAAAGAGGCTCCTTCTGGTACGCCGGCGACACCGTTAACCTCGGTATTGGCCAGGGCTTTATGCTGGTCACACCGATGCAACTGGCAACCGCCACGGCGGTTCTGGCCAACCGTGGAACCTGGCAGGTACCACGCCTGATTCTGGCTCATAACGATACGCCGGATGAGATTCCCCACGGCGATATCCCTGATCTGCAGCTGAAAAATCCGCAGGATTGGGAGCAGATGTACCACGCCATGGAGCAGGTCGTCAGCGGCACCCACGGCACCGCCCGGCGTCTGATGAGCAAGCTGCGCTATCCCATTGCCGGTAAAACCGGAACGGCGCAGGTCGTCGGCATCAAGCAGGATGAAGAATACGATTCTGAATCCCTGCGCGAACGCTGGCGTGACCACGCCCTGTTTATTGCTTTTGCACCGGTGGAAAAACCTGAGATCGCTATCGCCGTGGTGATCGAAAACGGTGAGTCCGCTGGCCGCACCGCCGGCCCGATCGCACAAAGCATCATTAACGAATACCTCGGAGGCGCAGAAGGCTAGTGGCTAATACTGATTTCAGCCGCACCATGGGCAGCGGCCACCAGCAACACGGTTTTGACCGCAGCCGCGCCTGGTTTGAGCGCATGCACATCGACCTTGTGTTGTTTTTGCTGATTTTACTACTGGCCTGCTGCGGTCTGTTGATTCTGTACAGCGGCAGTGGTCAGGACATGACCATGGTGAAACGTCAGGCGCTGCATTTTCTGATTGGCTTTGTGGTGCTGATTGTCGCGGCACAGTTCCCGCCGCGCTTCTATCAGACTGTTGCTCCCTGGGCGTTTGCTATTGGTGTCATCGCCCTGATCGGCGTACTGGTCATGGGCGTCGGCGCCAAAGGCGCACAACGCTGGCTGGCCATTCCCGGCCTGCCGCGCTTCCAGCCGTCAGAGCTGGTCAAACTGGCACTGCCGTTAACCGTCGCCTGGTATATGTCGACCCGGCCGGTTCCGCCGCGCTTGTTCGATCTGATGAAAGCCATGCTGATCATCGGCCTGCCAACGGTGCTGATTCTTAAACAGCCCGATCTGGGAACCTCCATTCTGATCAGCGCCTCCGGCATTCTGGTGCTGTTTTTTGCCGGTATGTCCTGGACGCTTATTCTGTCGATGATCGGTATCGTTGCCTCGTGTGCGCCGCTGATGTGGTTTTTTGTGATGCGCGAATATCAGAAGCAACGGGTACTGACCTTTCTCAATCCGGAAAGCGACCCTCTCGGTTCCGGCTGGAATATTATTCAGTCGAAAACCGCTATCGGTTCCGGCGGTATCGACGGCAAAGGATTTTTACAGGGCACGCAATCACAACTCGAATTTCTGCCCGAGAGTCATACCGATTTTATTATTGCTGTACTGGCCGAAGAACTCGGCCTGATTGGCGTACTGTCGCTGCTGACACTGTATTTTCTGATTATTATGCGCTGTCTCTATCTTTCGTCACGCTGTGAAACTTTATTCGGCCGTTTGTTGTCCGGTAGTCTGGCAGTTACGTTTTTTATTTACGTGTTCGTAAACATAGGTATGGTCAGTGGCATATTACCAGTGGTCGGCGTACCCTTGCCGTTGGTGAGCTACGGTGGCACCTCGGTAGTCAGTCTGTTGACGGCTTTCGGATTAATTATGTCTATGTATACCCACCGGCAGAATTAGGATAAAAATTTATGCGCATTTTTCGCGACACTCTGACAAAGCTGAGCAGCACACTGTTGTTATGTGCCGCGTTGCCCGTTTCGGCAGCGTACGATCAGCACCCGCGCAGCGAAGAGTTTATTGCCGAAGCCAGCAAAGAATACAAAGTAGACCCGGCGGAAATCCGTACCTGGCTGAGCCACGCCGAAAAACTCGATTCTGTGCTGGAAGCGATTGCCCGTCCGGCTGAAAAAGTAAAAGAGTGGGACGAGTATCAGGATATTTTTCTGACCAAAAAACGCATCTCCGCCGGTAAAGCGTTTTTGCAGGAACATGCCGAACTGCTGCAACAGGCAGAGCAAAAATTTGGTGTTGATAAACACATTATCGCCGCCATCATTGGTGTAGAAACATTTTACGGCACCCGCCAGGGGAATTATCGCGTACTCGACTCGCTGGCAACACTGGCATTTGATTATCCGCAACGCCCCCTGTTCTGGCGTGAATTAAAGGCGTTTTTTGCCCTGGCTCGCGATGAAGAAATTGATCCGGCCAACATCAAAGGTTCTTATGCCGGTGCCATGGGATATGGTCAGTTTATTCCCACCAGCTTCCTGCATTATGCCGTTGATGCCGACAGCGATGGCAAACGCGATCTTTGGGGAAATCCGGCCGATGCGATTTTCAGTGTCGCCAATTACTTTAAACGCCACGGCTGGCGCAACGGTGAAGCGGTAACCCAACGTGTACGCGTAACGGGTAAAGAATACGAAGCCATCATCAATGACAGCCTGAAACCCAAGTGGACAGTGGCTGAATTAAAAGCACTGGGCGTTGAGCCAACCAGCAAAATCGCCGATGAGCGCTCAGCAAACCTGATTCGTCTGCAAGGAAAAGTCGGCGCTGAATTCTGGCTCGGCGAGCACAATTTTTACGTCATCACGCGCTACAACCACAGCCGTATGTACGCCATGGCGGTCTATCAATTAAGTGAGGCGCTGCGTTGAAAGCGGCGGCTTTACTGCTGGCGCTGACCCTGGTGCTGGCAGGCTGCGCCACCTCACGTTACCAGCACGCCAACGATTTCACTCCGGTTGCACTTGCGGACATCCATAAACTGCCGGAGCCGGAACCTAAAACCGAGCCGCGCAGCAGCATGGGTAATCCACGCAGTTATCAGGTATTCGGTAAGGAATATCAGGTAATGGACAGCGCCGATAATTACAAAGAGCGCGGCATTGCTTCCTGGTACGGCATGAAATTTCATGGTCACCGCACGTCCAACGGTGAAATTTATGATGTTTACCAATTCACCGCCGCCCATAAAACCCTGCCTCTGCCCAGCTATGTGCGAGTGACCCGTGTGGATAATGGTCAATCCATTATTGTCCGCGTCAACGATCGCGGGCCTTTCCATGAAGGACGGATTATCGATCTGTCTTACGCGGCGGCGGTAAAGCTCGGTATTAATAAGATGGGCACCGCGCAGGTCGAAGTCGAAATTGTTAAGCCACCGCACGCGCATAGTGTTCGCTGGGTTCAGGTCAGTGCGCTGTCCGATGCGGCAGCTGCACGCCGCTTACAGGAGAGCCTGCAACGCTCATTAGCGCCCATGACCTGGCCGGTCAATATCAGTACTCAGGATGGTGGCACAGGTTTGCACAAGGTCCGTATCGGGCCGGTGCCGGAAGGCGAGGATCTGAATGCGGTGATCGAACGTCTCAATCAACTGAATATTCGTCAACCACTGCTGCTGGCAGCACACCAGTTGAACTGAAGTTATAAAACGCACAGACAAAAAAAGGGGCCATGACTACAGATGTCAGGCCCAGAGGCAAGGTACTCAGCGCAGAAACAGTAAAACGAAAGTGGTACAGCGTGACTTATTCGCCAGTGCCGTGTTTTTCGATATCTTTCTTCACAGCCCAATACACACCGCCAAAGAAGGCGCAGGTCAGGGCAACAATAATCAGACCGGAAAATACAACTTCATCCATAAACATAATGCTCACCTCTCAGTTGGGCAGTGCCGTTCGGTTGTGGCAATGGCGGCAGCGGCTGCTTCATTGCGCTTGGTATGAAGTCACTTTAGCAAGGGCTGGTTGGTCAGAATTGATACAAATCAACGAAAAAAACGCCGCTGAGGGCGGTTGATCACGAGCTTGACGCACGTCAAATAACCATACTGTTAATATGACTACTGGTGCGAACTTTGCTGTTCCAGCAAGTGCCGGATCGGCAGAGAAATCAGCGGCTATTTGCTCTTTCCTGCTCCGGCTTTTTGCCGCGCCATCAATAGCAGGACGACGCGCAGGCTGATGCCGGGCTTGTCACTGTTGACCCAAACGCCAGATACCATCGCTCTGGCGCTTATGCTGTCAGCTTAAGCCGGCTTTATTCCTTATCCACACAGGCTCAAAGATTGGTATTTATCGTCAGGCAGTGCAAACTATGGCAATTGGTGATCATAAAGGACTGGGCAAGGTGAAAGGACCTACAACACAAGCAGCCTCGCGGCTGTTGCTGTGCGGATTATTGTTCTCTGCCTCTGCCCTGCAGGCAGAAGAAACAACCTCAGACGCCCAACCTGCAGCCAACAACAGCACAACGCCGAAGCTTGCCACCACACCGAAGCTTGTCACGCTGGAGCAGACCAACCAGCAACTGGCCGTTCTGATTCACAATCAGGATTATCTCGCCGCCTATCAGCTGGCTAAACCGCTGCTCAGTCTTTATGAAGGCGATCCGTCATTTGATTTCTATTACGGCTTCAGTGCCGCCCAACTCGGCTATTTTAACGAAGCCCTGTTCAGCTTTGAGCGCCTGAACAGCAATTACCCGAGTGTCGCCCGTTATCGGCTGGAATTAGCCCGCGCGTATTACTATCTGGGCAACTACGATGCCGCCGAGCAGCAATTCCTCCAGGTGCAAAGCAGCAACCCGCCCGCGCAGGTGCAGCAAACTATCGGGGAATTCCTGCAACGTATTCAGGAGCAGCGTCAGGCGGTCTTTCCTTCATGGGGTGGCTTTGTCTCGGCCAGCGGCGGTTATGATTCCAATTACAACACCGCTACCGATCTGAACGAGGTCGATCTGCTGGATGGTCTGCTGACCGCCAGGCTGAGTCGTGATCAGCGCGCCCAAGGCAGTGGCTACTATCAACTGCGCGCTCAGGGCAGCTATATCAGCCCGCTAACCCGGCGCAGCGCCTTGGATCTGCAACTGGGCGCCAGTCGTAAAGACAATGCCGCCGATGACCTGTTCGATCTGGATAACCTTTATGCCAGTGGTGGTATGCGTGCCATCCGCGGTCGTCATAACCTTCGTCTCGGAGGCCGTTACAGCCATTACTGGCTGGGAGGGGACGACCTGCTGTCAGAGTTATCCGCCAATATCGAATGGCATTACCGGCTCGCTCCTCAATGGCAGACTCAGGCCAGTCTGACGCTGAGTGATCAGGATAACCTGCGCAATAACGATCTTGATCTGCTGCAGGCCGAAACGCAGCTTGGTGCCGCCTTCTCGGCGGAACAGTTTTCTGTCCAATTCGCTCTGGTATTAGCCACAGATGATGGCGAACAGGATTATCAGGCACGGGATACGCTGGGACTGAATATCAATGCCCAGCAGTTGCTGAATATTCACAACAGCCTGTATGCCAGCCTGATTCTGCGCGATTACCAGTTTCAGGGCGAAATCCCCGCGGACAATTTGCTGGCCGGTGGTGAAACCCGCGCCGAACAAATGACTCAGGCCATGGTGGGTTACGGCTATACCCTGCTGCCAACGCTGACGTTTTACACCCAGCTCAGCCACGTTCAATACGACAGCAATCTTCCCTTATACGAATATGACCGCACGCTGCTGGAAGCGGGCGTCAATCTGACATTCTGATGGAGACCATCATGCACCGAATTATGCGCTCTGCCTGGCCACTGCAGGCACTGATGATACTGACACTGATGCTCTGGCAGACGTCGGTACGCGCCGCCGAGCTGGCCGGCCACATCATTATGGTAAAAGGCGATGTAAGCGCTCAGGCCGCCGACGGCAGCAGTCGCAATCTGAAACGCCGGGATGAAATTTATATTAACGATACCATCAGCACCGGCGCCGGCAGCCGCGTGCAGATCCGCTTTATTGATAACGCTCTGCTGGCACTGCAATCAGACAGCAAGCTCAGCATTCATGCCTACCAGGAGGCTGACGCCGATGGCAAAGGTGAAAAAGCACTGATGGAACTGGTCGAAGGCGGCTTCCGCACGCTGACCGGTACCATCGGCAAGGGTAACAAAGAGGCTTATCGGGTCGACACGCCGGTCGCCAGCATTGGTATCCGCGGCACCATGTACACCACCCTGCTGGCGAAGGGCAAACTGATCGCCGGCGTCTGGAAAGGCGGCATTACCCTGTCATCGTCACAGGGCAGTTTTAACCTCGGCCAGGATGCCGATTTCAACTTCGGCGAACTTGGCAACAGCGGCTTTCAGGGAATGCTGGAAGCTCCACAGGAACTGGACAGTGCCGATACCTCATCCGCAATCCCGGACGACGATGCTATTGCGGGAGATGATACTCAGGACAGCAGCAGCCTGCCGCCACCGGATCCGGCCACTACATCCGCTTCCCAAACCGGCCTGAATGACCGCACAGATAACCGTAAAATACCGGGGCCGCTGGATCAGGACGCCGACAGCGGTACAGAAGAAACCCTGCAGGAATCCGGTAATCTGGTTCACAACACACAATCGCCGGACATACGCCTGACTGCGGAAGAATACACGGCATTAATGAACAGCAACCACATCGGCAGCATTATTGTGAACGGTCAGGTGGTGACGGCATCGGCGTTCAAGGATGGTCGCGGAGAGCCGGTGTTTGTTTCTGTCGACAACGACAACGGTACCGACATTACACGCTATAAGGGCGCATCAGCAGAGATGCTGACCGGCATCGCCGGCATTGAATGGGGAATCTGGAACGGCACTACCGAAGTCCCGGTAACCCAACAACTGGACGATAATTCGCTGGCCGTCACGGTGATTCAGTCGCCTGTACTTTGGGTGATCGCAAATCCGGTTCCGGAAGGCAACATTCCGACCTCCGGCGTTGTTTCTTTCAATGGCAATCAGGCCATCGGTATCGACAGTCAGGGCAACAACCTGCTCAGTGCCAGCGGCAGTTTTGATCTCGATTTCAGTGATGGCGCCATCAGTAATGGCTTCCTGAGCGCGGAATACGCCGATCCCCGTGGCGACAGCCAGAGCGTTGGCGGAAATTTCTGGAACGCTGATTTTACCGGTTCAATTAACCGTAATGGCCGCAACAGTGCGTCGGCTGAGATGCTGTTCAACAGTGGTTATCACGGCGAAAACGCCGAGCTGGACGCCAGCGCCAGCCAGTTCAATGGCGTGCTGGTTGCCCCCGACGCGGGTACCTTTACTGGCAGTTTCCAGCTGATCGACACCAATGGCGACAGCGCTGGCGGCATTGTAATCTGGCAACAACAGTCAACGTCAACAACACAGTAACCGGAGCGGACAGAGGCCTCGGCTGTACCAGTTAAACCGGCTTTTCCGCCTTACTTCGCGGTATGGCGGAAGACACCATCCCAGTCTTCAGGTAATGCCTGCTGGCGCAGATCAGCGATTCGCTCGATATAAACCTGATACAAACGCCGTGGTTGCTGCTGCTCTAACCGGGTAAACATCAGCACGGCGTCATCCCAGCGCCGGGCAAAGTAATGCTCAACCGCCCGCTGCTGCATTTGCAGCTCCTTCAGCACGGCCTCCTCCACATCTCCAATCCGTCCCAACGGCTCATACACCCGGACAGGCTCATTTTTACCTTTCACCTGAATACGGTCGATATAACGGTAAACAAATTCCGGAGCCAGTGCCTGTGTATGCTCACCCACCAGGATTTCAGCGTCATAAAACTTGGTAATACTTTCCAGTCTTGAGCCCAGATTGACGGCATCGCCCAGCACGGTATACGCACGCCGATAGGATGAGCCCATGTCACCGACGTTCATCTGCCCGCTATTAATTCCGATGCCAATTTTAATCGCCGGCCAGCCGCGCGCCGCAAATTCTTCACACAGAGACGCCGTCACCTGCTGCATGCTGAGCGCCGCCTGCACCGCATGAAAAGCATGGCGTTCGTCATCCAGCGGAGCCCCCCAAAAGGCCATCACCATATCGCCGACGTATTTATCGATGGTGCCCTCATGATCAAAAATAACTTTGGTAACAGGGGTAAAGTAACTGTTCAGCAGGGCTTTCAGATCGGCGGCGGACAGACTTTCAGAAATATTGGTAAAGCTGCGGATATCACTGAATAAGACCGTCAACTCTTTACTCTCACCGGCAAACTGATAAGCCGCCGGGTCATTCATCATGCGCTCGATGTGGGCCGGAGGAACGTACTGGTCAAACATGCCCTTCAGCAAACGCCGACTAACGTTTTCACTGATAAAACCATAACCCAGATTAATGATCGTCAGCCCACCTACCAGCAACAGCACCGCCGCCAACGGTAAATCAAGATGTTGATAGGCCCACAGATAAAAATTGCCGCTGATCCCCAGCAGCACCGCAATACCACTGACAGAAATGGCCGCAAACGGCCCCAGACGCGGTAGCCAGAATGACAACAGCAAACCAAACAGCAGCAACTGCGCCAGCAGTGCTCCGGCCTCCCACTCCGGGCGGTATGGGAATTCGTCATTCAGCAGCGCGTCAATAATGTTGGCGTGTACTTCCACTCCCGGATACTGCGTGCCAACCGGCGTGGCACGCAGGTCCGACAACCCCAGCGCCGAGGTGCCCACCAGCACAATGGCACCTTCCAGCGCGTCAGGACTGATGTTGCCGTTGAGAACATCGGTGGCAGACAAATAAGGAAAGGTTCGCTTCGGGCCCTTGTACGGCACAATCACCCGCCCTGCCGCATCGGTGCGTGCCAGCTGACCGCCGACACCGGCATAACGCAGCACATCCACCTCACCCAATGCGACGGTTTCGAGCTGCAACTGCCGGTCAAACAGATAAGCCATCACCGTCGCCAGCGCTAATGACGGATACAGCTCATTGCCGTAGCGGATAATCAGCGGGGCAAGACGGATGGCACCATCGGCATCCGCAAAGGTGGTGACAAAACCCGCCCCGGCCGCCGCATCCTGCAGTAACGGCAGGTTGGCCGCATAGCCGGGTTTGGTAATCACCACCGAACGTCTGGCCGATTCAGGTGGCAGCTCATACACCGGCGCCGGTAACTGGCCAACACTCACATTGGCCTCATCAAGAAAGAAAAAGCCCAATACAACGTCGGTTGCCGGTAACTCCTGAGCAAAATGGGTATCGGCATCGACCTGCCGACGCCATCCATCAGGAGCCAGCCAGCGCTCACCGTCCAGCGCCAGGCGTTTACGGATATCGTCTACCGGGTTGCGTTCCGGTTCGGAAAACACCACGTCAAAGGCCACCACCACCGCGCCATACTGCGCCAACGTGGTGACCAGATCGGCGAGTTTATGCCGACTCCAGGGCCATTGGCCTTCCTGAGCGAGTGATTTTTCATCGATATCAATAATGATGATCGGCTGCCCGCCACGTTCAGGCGGGTGCCAATCCAGCGCTGCATTAAAACGCAGGTCGTAAAGCAGAAAGTCGAGTCGTTTCAGCCAATGACCGGGGCTTTGCCCGGGCTGCAAGCTCAGCAGAATAAAATAGATGGTCAGTAGCACGCCCAATAAAACAGGCAGACGCTTGCGAGACAGTGATCCCCAGCGCATAGAGTCCCTCAGAAACGTCCCTGCATTGGGCGAACACTAGCACAGGCGCACTTTAATGTCGCACCTGCCAATCGTTCAGGCCATCACCACCTGGCCACGGTAAACACGCTGGGAGCGCTTACTCACCCGCTCAGAGTCATCCATCAGACGCTGACTGCCACGGTAAACATGGCTGACTTCGTTCAGCTCCGGTGGTTCCTGGGTCGGCAGGAACTCTTCGATCAGCGCCAGCAACTCACGGCTGACGCCGCTTTGTACCAATAAACGCAGGTCATGTTCGAGGGACGGTGAATCAAAATGAATCACGCACCCCTGCTCGTCTTTCGCCTGTCGTTTGATCTTTTGCAGCAAAGCGATGTTATGACGGTTGAACTCCATGCACTCATCTCCGGTTAAAAGCTACGATCAGAAGTTTCAGTTAACCAAAGCATTGCAACCCTCATACCATAGTTTGAATTTGTCCCGTTTTGTTGCGTGATTCTGTGCTGACATGACTGATGGCCAGGGTTGAAAACTGTTCCGCCACACTCTGCCAGCTGGCACGCTCAGCCTGGCTGCGTGCCGCAACGCCCATCGCCTGCAGATTGGAGCCGGCCAGGCGTAGGGTGGCTGCGATAAAGGCGTCATCAGTGTCAGTTGTCGCCAATTCGCCATTGATTCCGGCCTGCACATGCATCTGCGCCGCAGCCATATTAAACGCCACCACCGGCAAGCCGCTGGCCATGGCTTCTAAGGTCACCAAACCAAAGGTCTCGGTCTGACTGGGGAAAATAAACGCATCGGCCGAGGCAAAATAGCGTGCCAGCGCTTCTCCGGTTTGCACGCCGGCAAAGACAATCTGCGGATATTCGCGTTCAAGCTCAGCACGCATCGGGCCATCGCCCACCATCACCAGGCGTGCATCGGTGCCCTGAGCCCGCAGCGCCTGCCAGCTGCGAATCGCCAGCGGGATATTTTTCTCAGCAGCAATACGCCCGACGTACAACAGCACCGGCTCACTGCCGACCTGCCATTGCTGACGCAGGGCAATACTGCGCCGGCGCGGATGAAACAGCTGGCAGTCCACGCCATGGGGAAGCACCGACACATTGCGAAAGCCATCAGCGCTCAGAGCGGCTGCAATTTCCCCGGCAGGCACCAGCGTGGCGGCGGTGCGGTTGTGAAAACGCCGCAGCCAGGCCAGGGTCAGGCTCTTAATCCAGCCCAAACCGTAATAGCTGCTGTAACGATGGAAATTGGTATGGAAGGCACTGATGACCGGAATCCCCTGCCTGCGGGCCTGCCGTAAGGCTGAATTACCCAGCGGGCCTTCGGTGGCGATATACACCAGATCCGGCTGAAAGCTTTTCCAGGCACGGGCGATCCGGCGGCGGGCAGGTAAACCCAGCTGCAAATCAGGATACATAGGAATCGTCAGGCCACGACACCAGACTTCTTCGCTTTCCGGCAGCCAGCCACTGCGTGGACAGGTACGGATAATCTGGATACGGAATTGCTCGGGATTCAGTGCGCTGAGTAACTGACGCAGGGAGTTGGCAACGCCGTTAACGTCCGGAACATAAGTTTCCGTAACAATGGAAATGCGGATCTGAGCCATGGTTAAGCGGCACTCTGGTGATAATTCCACCAGTGTGACGCTCAACCCATGACAGTTTTATGAAGAACAGACAGAAGGAGGTCAGCACTCGCCGGAAAGTTTGGACAGGCGATAACGCAGCTGACGCGGCGTCAGACCCAGCACTTTTGCCGCCATGGTCTTATTACCGCTGCATTTCGTAATCGCCGATTGAATGTCGCTCAACTCATCAGCCTGCACCCGCTGATAAGGGCGGGCATATAAAGTCTTGAAGTTCGGTACCACCTGAGTGGCCAGCATATGGGCGATCTGCGCGCCAAGAAAATTCACCAGTGCCAGATCAATACCATCGGCCCGCGCACCACGCAGATCCATGACCAGCACCGCCAGCACCGACTGACGCAGTACCAGCGGCACCAGCAGGCAACGATCCTGATGGCTAAGAGCATCGATAAACGGCTCAAAACGTTCCGGCCGCTCACTGCCATCTTTGATCACCAGCCATTCCCGTGATTCAAACTGGCGGCACAACGCATGCTGTACGGCAAAGCTGTAAACACCGTTGCTCACACCGGTTGAACAATACTGCGCTTTAAAGCGGCTGGGAGAATCGGGCAAAGCCACGGAGACATTGCTCAGACCGCTGTTTTCGGCCACCAGCAACAACAGTTGCTGAATACTGTCTTCATCGTGGTAACGGCTTTCAATAATTTCCGTCACACTGTTCAACCAGGCTGATGGCGTGGATGAAACGGGCATAACGGGCTGACGGTAGTCCTGGATATCGGCGATTTTATACATAGGCTGCTCCTCCTGATAAACAGCCTTTCGCAAACTCCGTACCATGTTTTTATATTGCTCAGAATACGCTTAAAAAGGCCGAAAACAGGCGTTCAGAAGGGTCGGAAATGATAAAACGTGCGCTATTTGTAAACAATGGAACATCAATATGTTCCAAGGCGGTGCACCCCGCAGCAGGGAGCTGCGGACGCGAAACGAGAGTCTGGCGTTGATCAGGCGACGCCTGGATCATCGCTGGGAAGGTATTCTTTCTGCAGCCAATGGGCAAAGCCACGGCAGGCATCCTGACTGGTGAGAATACCGGCCAGACGTTCATTGCGCATAATCAGTACGGCGTTTATATTCTGCTCCGCCATTCCCATCAGCACCACATCCAGCCGGGTATGCAGATCAACCTGTTTAATCTGCCGGCGGCACATATCACCGGCGCTCAGATCGCCCAGATCGGTCGATGCGTGGCCTGGCTGCTGTGCCAGCTTGAGATCTTCTGTTGTGAGTAAACCAACCACTTCGTGCTCGGCCATGACCGGCAAATGGTGGCAGTTATGAGACTTCATCAAGTCTGCCGCCTCGTTCAGCGGCAGGCTCTCTTCGACATGAACCGGAAAGGCCGTCATTATTTCTGCAATCGTTGGCATATGGCGCATAGCTGTTCCCTCAAAACGAATTCCGCAGATATAAAGTCTGCGTTCTGCAGCCGATTGACCGGGCAGAACACAGCCCGGTTATCAGACGCCGATACGTCCCAGCGTATCCACAATCTGACGCAGGATTCCCGATAAGGTCGGATGCTCCTGCTCAAAACGTATGGCCTGCTCCTGCACCCGCTCACCAATATCCGCGGCATCGCTGTTTTCCATCGCGTCGATATCACGGGCGATGCTGTGCAGCAGTTCCAGACTGCCGTCATCCAGTTGAGGATTCTGTTGCAGGGTTTCGTGCAGCTGTTGCAGTTGTTGTCTGAGATCTTGTTGAGGCATAAAAGCAACTTCCTTGGGTTGGGCCTGTTCACACTGATGTTGTCAGTCTAACAACAGCAGCGACGAAGGTACTAATCCAAATCAAGGGAGTCTGAGAATAAGCCGGTGCCGGGGATACTTAACAGGTCCTAGTAAAGTGCGTGAAAACAAAATGGCATTGAGCAGGCTTCAGCCATGGCTTTCAGCGGCTTACGATTGGCGTGATCACCGACATACAGCAGGGACGACTGACTCAGATCCAGTGCCGCCGCTTCCGGCAGAATCAGACGCAGAGAGTGAAGAATGGCACTGTGACTGGTCGATACCGGCACCCATATCTGCTCCCGGCCCGACATCTGTTTAAGCAGTTGCAGCAAGCGCGCAGCATTGGTGCCGATCTGATCGCGGGGATTAACATAAAACAGATAGACAGGCAGCTGCTCAGACAGCGACTGGCGCGCCATTAAATGCCAGACCAGCGGCATGGCATCTTCGATCAGTTCACTGAGTTGTGGCGTATAACCGACCAGGCCCAAAGCCGCCGAATCGGCTGGCAGATTGACGATATAAACACTGGCATCGGTGTGCCCGCTGAGTGCCGGAGGAACCCGCTGCCCAACGGCAAGAAAATCAATATTCTGCGCCACGCTGAATGCCACCATAACCATTCCCTGTTGTTGTTATCGCCGGATAACACGTAGCTCTGTTAGCAGAGCTGCACGGAATATCCGTTATACCTTTAAGGTATAGACAAACAACAAGGCTGGCGCTAGCGCCAGGCGGGCATTACAGCAGGAACTCACACCAGGTCATTAAAAAACCAGAGCACCCGAGTTTAATTTCAGAGATCGAGCACTTCGACCAGCACCGTCTTAATAATAAAACCGACCATTCCCAGCCCAAGTCCGATCAACAATATCATCATGCCGAATTTACCGGCATTCGAGCGCTTACCAAGATCATAAATAATAAAAAACATAAAACCGATCAGCAGCGTAATGCCAATGTTCATTGCCCAGGTTTCAAACAGCTCTGCATTCATCCGCGCTACCTTACCGGTGTACTGCCAAAAGTGCGCGTATGGTACTCAGAGCCGGGCTGTTGCACCAGCCCGCGAGCCGATCCTGCGCCTGACTTGCTACCGCAACCCAGATGGTTATGATGAGCGGGCAGATGACCTGCATAATAATAAACAAAGGTCCTGATTATGTTTTCTACCGTCTCACGCGGCGTATTCCTGTTGGCCGCCCTGCTGTGCAGCCTTTCTTCAGTCCATGCGGATATCGTCAAACGTACATTCTGTGTGTTCGATCCGGTCGGTGCCAAAGGGCCGATTTTTGATGCCATGCGCGATTATCAGACCAGCGCCCTGTCCTGGGGAACTGAACTTGAGTTGAAAGCCTATACCAACGAAGCCGTAGTTCTGGCCGATTTTAATGCCGGACACTGTGATGCCATGGGCGTTACCGGCACCCGGGTGCGTCCTTACAACGCCTTCACGGCCAGTATCGAAGCGCTGGGTGGTATCAGCGACTACCAGCAACTGCAGGATTTGATCGGCATGCTGGCCAAACCTCAGGCAAGTAAATATATGCAGCAGGGTGACTATGAAGTGGCCGGCATCATG
This sequence comes from Thalassobium sp., assembly GCA_002733205.1. GTDB lineage: Bacteria > Pseudomonadota > Gammaproteobacteria > Pseudomonadales > Oceanobacteraceae > Venatoribacter > Venatoribacter pacificus. The sequence goes on from NVUW01000001.1 coordinate 318,893, forward strand.
CCCGGTGGCGCGGTGTATATTTATGTACGCGATAAAGCCATTAATTCGGTTGAAGCGGCGGCCGGTAAGCGTATCGCCACTCTGGATTACGACAAAGCTTCGGTCAGAGTAGTCGAACACGTGGGCGCCACGATGGTGCCGTCCAGCGTTGCGACGTTTGCCCCGCGCTTTAACAATGGCGATGTCGATATTGCCTATGCTCCGGCCATCGCTTATCAGCCGTTCGAAATGTACAAAGGATTGGGCGAAAAAGGGGGTATCTACCGTTTCAGCATGGCGCAGATGAACTTTCAGCTGCTGATACACAGCAAGCGCTTTCCAGCACAATTTGCCCAGCAGAGCCGTGAATTTGCTTTCCGCAATTTCACCAAAGCCATGGAACATATCCGTGTGGCCGAAGCCGGAATTCCTGAGCATTACTGGATCGACCTGCCAGCGAAAATGATGGATGAGTATCAGGAGATGCTGCGCCAGATTCGTCTGGAACTGACCGCTGCCGACGTCTATGACCCACGCATGATGAAACTGATGTTCCGCCTGCGCTGCCGGGCCAATCCCAGCCATTTTGAGTGTGCCGAAAAAGCTGAGGGCTGATGTAGCTACTCCCCTCCCGGCGTCGATACGCAGGTCGTTTTTACGACCTGCGCACCTATAAAGGCGTCTGCTTCCGCACTGATATCCTTTACAATTCTGCCAGACCTCAGATTCCGTGCTCTGCCCGGCGCGGACACATCATGGTGATTTTCAGCCTATGACAGACTTCGATTACTGCATCATCGGCGGCGGCGTCATTGGCCTTGCCTGTGCTTATGAACTCAGCCAGCACGGTTCCGTACTGTTGCTGGAAAAAAACGCACACTTTGGCGCAGAAACCAGCAGCCGTAACAGTGAAGTCATTCACGCCGGACTCTACTACACACCCGGATCGCTGAAAGAGCGCCTGTGTATCAGTGGCAAACAGCGTTTGTACCAATTTTGCCAGGAGTTTGATGTACCGCATCAGGCCACCGGTAAACTGATTGTCGCCGCTGAAAGCGGAACGGAAGAATTACAGCGCCTGCTGAATAAAGGACAACGCTTAGGCATTCCATTGCAATGGCTGGATCAACAACAATTGCGGAATATCGAGCCTGAAGTCAGCGCCTATGCTGCGCTGTTTTCACCCGGCACCGGCATCATTGACAGCCATTGTTATATGGAGCGCCTGGCGCAGCAGGCCGAACAACGCGGCGCATTATTGCTCAAACACTCACAGGTTCTTTCTGCCAGCGAGCGTGACGATGGCTGGCAAGTAGCGGTCAGCAGCGCGGATGGAACAACCCATATTCACTGCTCGGCACTGATTAATGCCGCCGGATTACAGGCCCAGACAATGGCACGGGCACTGGGCGTTGAAGAGAATCAGATTCCAGACCTTCACCTCTGTCGCGGGCATTACTTCAGCTACCAGGGAAAAAGCCCCTTCCGTCATCTGATTTACCCGCTACCGGAGAAAAATCTGGCAGGACTGGGCATTCACGCCACCCTCGACCTTGGCGGTCAGGTACGTTTCGGGCCCGATACCGACTATCTGCCAGCCGCTAGCACGCTGGATTATCGGGTGGATCCGGCGCTGGCGGCCGTCTTTGCCAGCGCCATTAAGCGTTATTTTCCTGGCCTGAAAACACAGCAATTACAGCCTGATTACGCCGGTATCCGGCCCAAATTGCATACAAAGCATGAGACCGCCGCAGACTTTATTATTCACCGCCCCAGTGACAGCCCGCCAGCGGTGCATTTGTTCGGAATGGAAAGTCCGGGTCTGACCGCTTCCCTCGCTGTTGGCACTTTTGTAACAGAAATGTTACAAAAGAAGGCTCAGGAGTAGCTTTCCCATCACCAGCCATCGTTGTGTGCCGGAGTAATTCATCTAAAGAATCATAGAGTTATACGATTCAGAGCCGCCAGCACGGTGAATTGTGCGTTTATGTTACAGCCGCACTACACTGTAATCCGATAGCCCGCTGGTGATGCACAATCGGCTTACGAATGCTCACCATAATTCCCTGATACGACACAAGCATGAGACAACGAGCTGCTAATCTGAAGAACAGTTGTTAAGACAAACAGTTTGAACGAACAGGGGAACCCTATGAGCCAAGCGCTGCCTGTTAAACAAGCAGAGATCCAGTACGGCGAAGTCAGCACGATTTTGTCTGAAAAAGTGATGATTCCGATCAGCTGCGATCATTGCCGGCAGGACACCGACGTCAGTATTGAAACGCTGAAAAGCAAACACGGAATTCTGTGTGAGCATTGCAGCCATGTGCGTACCTTCAGCACCACAGAAATGCGCCTGATGCGCATGCTATTGGCTCAGGCCGGCTACCACTTCGCCCTCTGACAGCGCTTTGCCCCATGGCGGGACAAAGCGCAGCAACCTTCAGCCTGCCAGCAGACCCGGCAGCAACAGGGACAGGTGTCGGCGCAGAACAGCCGACACCTCCGTTAAATTCAGTTCCTCTTCATTTTTCAGCAATGCGCTGTATTCCAGAGAATGGAACAAACCCAGCAGAATTTCTGCATCGGCTTCCGGTTCTGCCGAATTGGTGACGTTACCGAAAAACTCGGCGGCTTTATCAAACAACGCCTTACGGTGCATCTGAGCCAGCTTACGGATGCTGTCATTAACAATGGCTTCGTAGCGGAATGCCTGCTCAGCAATCAACATGTCACGCTGACTGACAATCTGCTCATTCATATAAATTGTGAGCTGCTCAACCATAAAATCCAGCAGTGCTTTCTGCCCTTCCGGGCTGCTGAGATCCGTACCGGCCATGCTGGCCATGGGCTGATAAAACTGATGGGTAAACTCGTTAACCACTTCTAACGCCTTCTCCGTATACAGGGTGAAGGTGTCGATGATCAGTTCCTGAATGTCTTTAAAGTAATACGTGGTTGCCGCCAGGGGTACTCCGGCTTCTTTGGCAACCGCACGGTGACGGATGCCGCGCACGCCTTCACTGATCACAATACGTAATGCTGCTTCCAGAATGATCCGGCGACGCTGCTCACTTTTGGCCCGGCTGGCTTTCCGGCCCTGGTACTGCAAGGGTTTGCTTTTGTTTATTGCTGTTTCAGCAACCAATGCCATGTTCGTCTCTCCGAATGTTTCACAGATATCGCCATTATTATGCGGATTGTCCGACGAAAGAAAAATGGCAAATATGCGCACTCAAGTACCACTTGTGCACATTTCATACTTTAGAATGGCAGAATTATCCGCTCAAAAACCTGTACTTACGTACTATTTTTAGGTTTCATAGGCTTAAAAATAACAATCACAGGATTTCAGTATGTTGAGCCACGACCACTTCCGGCCTTTTTTCTTCCATCGTTTTGCGCTTCTGTTACTGCTGATGCTGGGCTGCACTGCCACTGTTCAGGCGGACGAGCAAAGTAAACTCCGCTTCCTGCAACAGCAGTTTGATAACAGCGCCGACCATTCCCGTCTCTGGCAAAACGGCTGGTTCGGTTTATTTGCCGGATTCACTGCAGTGAATGGCATTGCCTATACGCAAACCGACGGTGAGCACAATAAGTATGACCGTGTTGTCGGTTTCACCACCAGCTTCCTGGGCGCAGCCGATATGCTGCTTAATCCGATAGAAACCCATAATTTTGCCGATGATCTGGCCGCCATGCCAACAACCGGCAACAATGCCCGCCAGGCAAAGCTGGCACAGGCCGAGCAATGGCTGAACACGGCAGCCGAGCGTGAGATATACGAACGCAGTCTGTTGAACCATGTGCTGGCTGGTCTGGTAAATGGCCTTGCCGGTCTGGCCGTTGCTTATGATGACAAGCGCCCTGCGGACGGCTGGATGACGTTTGCCAGTGGTATGATCGCCTCCGAAGTAAAAATTTACACCGCGCCGCAAACCATGACCGAAGCCCGCGAACAATACCGCAATGGCAACCTTGAGGCGGCAGCGGCAAAGTCTGACACCGCCTACTGGCAGGTTGCCGCTTTCGGGCCCGTGCTGAGCGCTACTTACCACTTCTGATGTTCTGCCGCACGATCCCAGGCCGCGCCAATACTGGCGGGGCCTGATTTATCCCTTCTCCGCCTGAGCGCTGGCACAGCTTCTGCATTCTCCGCTTAACGCCGGAGAATATGATTTATGCTCAACGCCCTGACCAGCTATCTGCAACAACAAGCGCCCATGATGCCGGAACAACATCCGGCAGATGCCGTACCGGGCAGCCAGATCGGAGCCACCGCAGCGGTTTCTGCCGCGTCTCCAGGTAAAACCGATACCGGCTCCGATAATGACCCGTATTCGCCATCGCAACGGGCATTAATGGTCAGCGCTGTCGCCAGTGACTTCGATGTGCGTTCGTTAGCGGCCGGTGACGTAAGCGATTTTCAAAGCCGCTTACAACAGTACGGTTTAATTGGTGGTCGTGATCTCAATGCCTTTGCTCTGATCAACACGGCACGGGCTGAGCTGGATGATGAAACTGCGCTCGATACCGTCGCGATTCTTGATGAGGCACGGCAGCAGTTCGGCGAACGCGGTACCGCCTACTCAGAACGCCAGCAAATCAACCGTTTGCATACCCTTATCCAGAATCTGGCATCGGCACGCATGGCCCAGTAGCATGGCGCCGCAGTCATTAGCCGTTATCCCGTCCATCACACAGCATGCAGCCCGGGAATTAGTTCCCTATAATGTCCGACTTTTTTACTAACGGAGTCCGACATGCGCTTAACGCTGCTCGCTGCTTTCAGCCTGCTCAGCTTCACCGCTCAGGCAATTACCAACGTTGAAGAAAAACGCGCCGCTGACGACCAGTTGGGCTGGTCCGGCAAAGCAGAAGTCGGCTTTGACGCAGAGTCAGGCAATAATGAAAAGCGGAAATGGAATCTCGGACTTAACGGCAACTGGCAGGATGACAACAAGCGCTTTTTTACCTGGGGCAGTCGCAGCTACGAATCCAGCAATGGCGAGCGCACCGACGATGACACCTTTATTCACAACCGGTTAGTGCTTAACCGTCGCGAGATCTGGTCAGAAGAGTTCTATGCACAATACGAACGCGATCCGTTTGCGGCACTGGCACACCGCGCCCTGGTCGGTGCCGGTATGCGCTACCAGCATGCATTTGACGAACAAACCCGCTTGTATCAGGGATTGGGTTTTTTTCACGAAGAAGTACGCGAGCGTGTACTGGATGAAGACAACAGCAGCCAGCTGACCCGCCTGAGTTTATACACTCATATTCAATGGCGACTGGCCTACAGCAAATTGCAAAGTACTCTGTATTTTCAGCCATCGGTCGACGAACCGTCAGACCAGCGCGCCTTATGGCAGCTGGCACTGACGTTACCACTGGGTACGCATACCGATATTAAGTGGCAATGGCAGAGCCGTTGGGATACACGCCCACCGGAAGGCACCGAGTACCACAACCACCAGACGCAACTGAAACTGGTTGTGCGTTTCTGATTATCCTTCCACTCTCTGGGCGCGTCAGTGTCAGAGAGCTTTCTCCATCCACTCCTTCAGCCAGAACAAAGCATCTTCATCCGGCGTGACCGTCTCGGTCGCGTCAATGGTGACCCGTGGCACAGGCGCACTGCCCTGTAATTCGAAGAAACGTTCTTCAAACAACGCACCGGCACCACAAAAGGTTGCATCATATGAGCTGTCCCCAAGGCTGATAACGCCGAAAGGTTTACCATTCTGCAATGGAAATTGCTGCTCAAGCTCAGCATAGAAGGGAATAATGTTGGCCGGTAAATCACCGCGACCGGTGGTTGAGGTACAAATCAGTACGGCATCGCACTGACTGTCGTTTAAGGCCCCAACGCTGGGATTCTCATCCAGAACAACCTGGTGGTCAGCGTGTTCCAGTTGCTGCTGTAACGCTTGGGCAACAATCCGTGCCGTCCCCGTCACACTGCCGACGGCAAGATAAATAACAGACATAAAGCCTCCGCAAAAACAGCGATTATACGCAATCGTTTATGCCGGGGCACGACAGGGCAACAACAATAACACCACCAGAAAACCGCAAAGACAGCGGCATCAATAGCCGGACGGTACCTGCAGACGCTGGCTTTCTTGTTCAATATCCGCCAACAACGAGCGGAAACGACTTTCCAGCTCGCGCCGCGTCCAGATACTCAATGTGCCGTGTGCACGACACAATTGCAGCGTTTCTTCAAAAACCGCCCGCACAGACTCCGACAATTCCATGGCGGTTATCGTCTGCAGCAACAGCGGCAAAGCAACGTTCCACTCCAGCTGCTGTTCATTCAGGTCCTGGCACACAAACCAGTCCCGCAACAGTTCATTAAATAATGGCAACGGCTCACGCTGTGCCCGGTTATCGGTCAGCCCCGCATCTTCCAGCGCACGGTTTACGCGGGCCAGAACCTGCAAAGGCGATGGTGCAGAGGGTTCGGCGGACATAGCCATATCTCCCATTCATGCTTTACTTGTATTACTTTCATTCAGCATAGACGTACTTAAGCAGGACGATGCCAGACCCATGGATAATTCAGGAAAGCCCACGCCACCCGCACTCGATATTGAAAGCTTTTTCAATAATCTTATTCAGCGTCTGTTCCCGGTCTGGTATGCCACTCAGGCGGCAAAAGAACTGTCTCTGGCACCACTGGGCACCATCAATCCCAACAGTTTTCTCAGCCACCGCTGGCTGAGCCTGCAGGCCGTTGTGCAATCACTGCGGGAATCACTGCAACCTGCCGGAAAAGACTGGCAACCGCTGATTGATCTGATGGAAAAACTGCTGATCGAAAAAGAATACAAACGGCCGCTGTCGATAACCGCGATTGAAGGCGTGGAGTTCAGTCATCAGGAACAGGACTGGCCCAACCTGTATTCCTATGCAGAAAACAATTGCGCCGATATCGTGCCGGAAAGCGCCGATGATTTTGATCAGGCACTGCATACCGTTTTCCCCGATGCCGCCAAACCACACCGAGTGGTCTACCGCGAATGGGATGGCCGATATTATTGGGTGAACAAGGAAGAACCACGCCTGTTTGCTGCAACGTTGCTGTATGCGCAACAAAAACAACGAGATGCTTCTATTCAGGCGTTAATCAGTGTCGAGAGCCTCAATAATAAGGTTCTGGACCGTCTGCGTAACGATTACTGGCTGCTGTTGATGCAGCGTGACAGCGCTTATGTCATGCATGATCTGCTCAGCCGTGCTGACTTACCGGTAGCGCTGGCCGAGTTTGAATGGCGACGCAGCGACCTGGTCTTTCTGGTGGCCCGCAAAGACAGCCGCAAGGTGAACCGCGTTCTGCTGAATCTGATGAACAACCGCTCAACCCAGCAGATTACCGAATTTGGCCGTTTCCTTACCCGCCAGCACTTCCCCTTCCGTAATCATTAAGACCGATATCAGCCCCCGGAAAGCGTGTCAGCGAACATGCGAATGCGCATTCAAAGCATCGGTTTAACGGGGTTAATGTATGCCATTGCTGGCCTGTCCAAAGCGTATAGCTCTTGATTTAACGCTAAAGCCTGTCATCCTATCGCCCAATATAACAATAACGGTATTCACATGATCCGAGGTACTTGGAGCCTGACCGAACCTCTGGTTCCGGTAAATATTCCGGCAACCATGATCCGTGTCGGCGCAGAGAAAGGCATTACCAGCGACGTCCTGCTGCTGAACACCGGCATCAGCCCCGAGCAGTTATCCGATCCGTCCGCCCGCCTGACCTATCAGCAAATGCTGCTGCTGGCAGGCAACCTGATGCGTGATTATCCGGATGACACTCTGGGTCTGGATCTGGGCAAGGCCATCAATATCAACCAGTTTGGTATGCTGGGTTATGCCATTCTCAGCTGTGCCGATCTGCGCAGTGCGCTGCGTCTGGGGCTTAAATATCATTCACTGGTTGATCCGGCATTTACCTTTGAGGTCGTGGATCAGGGCGAAACAACCGCCGTGCGCCTGACGTCGCATATTCCGTTCGAACATATGTATCGCCTGATGTGCGATGTGTTTATTGCCATCTTTGCCACCCTTGCACGCTTCCTGACCGGCAAAGATATCGACGCCCGTGAAGTGCATCTGAATCACCCGATGCCATCCTACGCCGATGAATATCAACACCTGTTTAATTGCCCGGTTCTGTTCGACCAGCCACGTACAGAATTTATTATCGACAGTGTTCTGCTCGATACGCCCCTGGCCATGGCCGACCGCGCCACAGCGGCAATGGCCGAAAGCCAGTGCGAAGAAATTCTGGCCCGTATGGGGCCGAAAGAAGGCATCGTTGCCAAAGTACGCCGTATCCTGCTCAGTAATCCCGGCACCTTTCCGCCGGTGGATGTGGTCGCCAGCCATCTGGCAACGTCCACCCGCACCCTGAGCCGCAGTCTGCAGGATGTTGGTACGTCGTATCAGCGTATTCTGGATGAAGTGCGCAAAGAAATGGCGATTGAATACCTGCGCAACTCCAGTCTGCCGATTGAAGAAATTGCCGCACTGGTTGGCTACAGCGACCCATCCAATTTCCGTAAAGCTTTCCGCCGCTGGACACAGCACGCGCCTTCCTATTACCGCGAAGAACGCGGTCTCTGACCTCTGTCCGGCCGGGGTTTCCTGGCCGGGCTGTCATGCACCGCTACAGTATTAATGAACGCCGGACGGCAATCTGCCGGAGTTCACCAGACCGTCACAGGGCTGAAATATAACTGTCACACTGCACCCGCAAAGTAAAAGTCATAATCCATCAGTCAACGATGACCTATGACTTTGACCGCAAGTTCCTCCACGCTGCAACGCGTGACCATAGTGACCGAGACCTTTGCCCCGGAAATTAACGGTGTTGCCAATACGCTCGGTCATCTGGTTCGTGGGCTGATATCACGCGGCATCGAAGTTCAGGTTATCCGCCCGCGTCAACACCGCACAGACCTCTCCGCCAGCCACGACAAACTGCACAGCGTCACCCTGCCTGGCCTGCCCATTCCCGGCTACAACGCCCTGCGCTTTGGTTTTCCGCTGATTGGCCGCATCCGTAAAGCCATTAACCGTTTCGCCCCTCAGGCAATCTACGTCGCCACCGAGGGTCCTATGGGCTGGGCCGCGGTCAGCGCCGCCCGCGCCAGTGGCATTACCGTACTCAGCGGCTTTCACACCAATTTCCATCAGTACATCGAACACTACCGCATGGGCGCGCTGGAAGGCCTGGCTTACCGTTATCTGCGTTACTTCCATAACCGCACCAGCGGCACACTGGTACCGACCCGTGTACAGCGTGACGAACTGGAAGCCCATGGCTTTCACAACGTGCGGGTAATGGCGCGCGGCGTCGACAGCCAGTTATTCAGCCCGGAAAAACGCAGCACAGCGCTGCGCCGCCAATGGGGCGTGCGTGACGATGACCTGGTATTGCTGTATGTCGGCCGTATTGCCGGTGAGAAAAATATGGATCTTGCACTGGCCACCTACCGCCGTCTGCTGGCCGCCGATGAGCGGGTGAAGCTGGTACTGGTCGGTGATGGCCCGGCACTGGCGGGAATACGTGAACATTATCCGGCGGTGATTTGTTGTGGCATGCAGCGCGGTGAAGACCTCGCCCGCCACTACGCCAGCGGCGATGTTTTTCTGTTTCCGAGTAAAACCGACACCTTTGGCAATGTCGTCACCGAAGCCATGGCCAGCGGCTTGGCGGTGGTCAGTTTTGACTATGCCGCCGGGCACGAACATATCCACAGCAGCCACAACGGCATGCTCGCGCCATTCGGCGATGATCCAAGCTATATGCGCTGTGCCGAAACCCTGCTCGACAGCCCGAACTTACTCCGGCGTCTGCGCCAGCAGGCCAGCCTGCATGCGCGCAGCATCAGCTGGAACAGCATTGTTGATGATTTTATCCAGCGCCTGAACGGCGCAACTGCGGAGGTAATCCAGCATGGAACTGAGCAAAACAATACAGCCAAAAGCCGCGCTACTGTTTAACAAAGCAGACCGCTTCGAACTGACGCTGTGCCAGCGTCTGAACCGCATGGGCCAGTACACATCAGTTCGCCTGTTTTTCAAAAGCATCAGCCGTCTGGGGGATGGTGTATTCTGGTACTGCCTGGCACTGTCCCTGCCGCTGTTTCAGGGCGCTGCCGGTTTGGCAGCCGTCGGCCATATGATGGTTACCGGTCTGCTCTGTGTGGCAATTTACAGCCAGTTGAAAAACCGTCTGGTGCGCCAGCGGCCGTTTATTTCCTGGGATGATATCCGTGCCCACACGGCACCGCTGGATCTGTACAGCTTCCCATCCGGTCACACCATGAATGCGGTCAACTTTGCCGTACTGTTCAGCGTGTTTTTTCCGGCCCTGTTCTGGCTGGTTGTGCCATTCGCCCTGCTGGTTGCCCTGTCGCGGGTGATTCTCGGCATGCACTACCCAACCGATGTACTGGTCGGTGCGGCGATTGGTCTGCTGATCAGCTACCTGTCGCTGGTTTTATGGCCACTGGGGATGTTTGCCGGCATCGTGATGTAGCGGGGCTCTGCTGGCCACTCAGAACAGCGTCAGCTGATTGCGGTCGATCTCCGGCGTACGCCCGCCAATACCCAGCAGGCGCACCGCCTTGTTTTCACGCTGCAACGCCAGCTTCAGCAAACGGGCAAAGCCATGCTCTGATGCCTGCTCGTGACTGTCAGCCATGGTGGTCTGGGTAAAGTCAGCAAATTTCACTTTCACAAAAGGCGCCAGCGCCTCTGCCGGCCAACCCGCCCGTTCCACCCGTTCATGCCAGCGTGCCAGTAATTGTGGCAACTGCGCCAGACAGTGTTCTTCACCGGCCAGGTCTTCGGCAAAGGTGCACTCCACACTCACCGATTTACGCGGCCGCTCCAGATTCAGCAGACGATGATCAATACCGCGTGAACGCTCATACAACACTGCGCCCATGCGACCAAAAGTACGCACCAGCTCGGTCAGCGGCCAACGGCGGATATCGGCACAGGTCTGCAATTTATACAGCGCGAGTTTTTTTTCCATGGCCGGGCCAATGCCTGGGATTTTGCCAACTGGCAATGCAGCAACAAACTCATCGACCTGATGCGGCTTAACTGCCCACTGGCCGTCGGGTTTATTCCAGTCGGAAGCAATTTTGGCGAGGAATTTATTCGGCGCAATGCCTGCAGAAACAGTAATGCCCAGTTCGTTGCGTACCCGCTCACGGATCTGGCGGGCAACCTCGGTCGCGTTTTCCTGACTGGCGATTTCCAGATAGGCCTCGTCCACCGACACCTGCTCCAGCTGCAGTGCGTAATCCTGCAAAATGACCATCAGTTGTTGTGACACGTCACGGTACAGCGCCATGCGTCCCGGCAATAAGACCAACTGCGGGCAGAGTTTTTTTGCCTGCGCAGTGGCCATCGCCGAGCGCACGCCAAAGGTTCGCGCCGGATAATTACAGGTCGCAATCACGCCACGACGATCGGATTCACCGCCAATCGCAATGGGCAGCTCACGTAACGCCGGATTTTCGCGCATTTCGACCGCCGCAAAAAAACAATCGCAGTCGATATGAATGACTTTACGTTGCGCGGTTTCAGGCGGCTGAATTGCGGTTATCTGCGTTTCTGTTTGTTGCATGCTTTGCTGCCGTATTTCTGTGGCCGACACACCCTGGGGGCTGTGAGACATCGTATTTACTCCACGGATAACCTTTCCTGAGCACTACCCCTGATAAACCAACTCCGGCCAACCCCACAGCAAGTGGCGGCAGGCGGCTCTGGCATACAGATTAAAATACTGTATATTCAAACAGTACATTAATCAATCGCCATGACATCAACAGACACTGGTGTTAGCCTTGGCGACCTGTCATTAACAGCCCGGCGGCGAGTCGCTCATAAATCGTACAGAGCACAGCCTTTGCCAGAGCACCCTATATTTACAGGTAATTCCGCGTGAACGATTTCTCTCAGGCCCAGGCCGCTTTCCTTATTGCCATCGACAGCAACGATCATTTATTCAGCAGCACACTGGCGTTTATTGAGCAGTGGTTTGATTTTATCCCCAGCGCATTCGATAACGGCGGCGTGCAAAACAGCGCAGAACAAAATCAGGGCAGCTGCAAAGTATTTGCCCTCGCGCAATTACTGCCACTGAACAAAGAACAGGCTCTGCGTTGCTTTGGTGAACATTACCGCGATGTGCTGGCCACGCCCGATGCGGATAACCACCACAACCTGCGTCGTGTATTACGCGATGGCCTGAGCGATATCCGCTTCGACCAGTTTCCATTAACTGCCAAAGCGCAGGCTTAATATGGATACCGCCGTCAGTCTCAAAGCGGGCCTGGTGCCTCTGACCACGCTGCATTTCAGCAGCAATAACGTCGCCGACATCCGCGCCGAGCTGGAAAAAAAACAGGCCGAAGCACCGGCGTTGTTCCGCCATTTACCCTGCGTACTGGATTTATCCACCCTGGATCACCAGCAACTGGCGCTGGCGGATTTACAACAGATCTGTCGTGACTGTGGTCTGCTGCCCGTTGCAGTGCGCAATGCCGGCAATGACTGGCAGACACAGGCAGCAGCCCTGCATCTGGCCGATCTGGGTAAAGGTACCAGCCGCGCGGCCGCTCGCCAGCAGGACACACCGGCCAAAGATTCAGGCAACGATACGCCGGCACCTGCACGTGCGGTCAAAATTCATACCGGCAATATCCGCTCCGGCCAGCAGCTGTATAACGACGGCGATCTGATTATTTTCGGCATGGTCAGCGCCGGGGCTGAGGTACTGGCAACCGGTGATATTCATATTTACGGCACCTTACGCGGACGTGCCCTGGCGGGGGTAAAAGGTGACGAATCGGCCATTATTGCCTGCCAGCAGTTCGATCCTGAACTGGTCGCCATTGCCGGTCAGTACCGCCTGTTTGAAGAACAGCAGGAGCAACGCCAGCAGCCTGTCGCAGTGAGCCTGCAGGATGGCACCTTGAACATCACCAGCGTTTGATAAATACTGCCCCACACATTGAATTTTCAGGGAAATACGGCTTTGGCAAAGATCATCGTTGTCACCTCCGGTAAAGGCGGAGTCGGTAAAACCACCACCAGTGCAGCCTTCTCCACCGCTCTGGCCATGAAAGGCCACAAAACCGTCGTCATCGACTTCGATGTTGGCTTACGCAATCTGGACCTGGTCATGGGCTGTGAACGCCGTGTGGTCTACGATTTCGTCAACGTCGTACAAGGTGAAGCATCACTCAAGCAAGCGCTGATTAAAGACAAACGTCTGCCTAATCTGTTTGTATTGCCCGCCTCCCAGACCCGCGATAAAGACGCTCTGAATTCAGACGGCGTAGAAAAAGTGCTGAACGAACTCAGCGCCGATTTTGATTACATCGTCTGTGATTCTCCCGCCGGTATCGAACACGGTGCGCATATGGCGCTGTATTACGCCGAAGAAGCCATCATCGTTACCAATCCGGAAGTGTCTTCGGTACGCGACTCTGACCGCATTATCGGTATTCTGCAGAGCAAATCACGCCTCGCCGAACAGGGTAAAAGCGTTAAAGAGCACCTGTTGCTGACCCGCTACAATCCAGAGCGCGTAGAGCGTGGCGAAATGTTGTCGGTACAGGACGTCGAAGACATTCTCGCCATTCCGCTGCTGGGTGTTATTCCGGAATCGGAAGCCGTATTAAAAGCATCAAACCAGGGCGTGCCCGTGGTACACGATGCAGAAAGCGATGCAGGCCAGGCTTATGACGATGCTGTTGCCCGCTACCTGGGCGAAGACCGTCCGCACCGTTTTCTTGAGAAGCAGAAAAAAGGCTTCCTGAAGCGCGTTTTCGGAGGTTGATATGAGCTTAATGGATTACTTCCGCAAGGAGCAGACCAGCAGCGCCAGTGTCGCCAAAGAGCGTTTACAGATTCTGGTAGCCCACGACCGCCTGCGTAATAACGGCCCGGAGTATCTGCCGCAACTGCAGCAGGAAATTCTTGCCGTTATCCGCAAATACGTTGTTATTGGTGAAGACGACGTATCGGTTCACCTAGAACAACAAGGCACCACCTCGGTACTGGAACTGAACGTTACCCTGCCGGATCGTAAATGATCCGGCTGCTGACACAACGCTGGTCAGAGGCTGGTCTTCTGCAGCGTTGCGGCCTTATCTTCGCCCTCTGCAGTTACGCCTTACTCTGGCCCGGTGTGACCGAACCCATTATGACGCTGAGCGCACAGGTCAGTCTGTTCGGTTTAAAAACTCAGTTATTTCACGAAACCCGTTCCATCTGGGAAACCGTTCTCAAGCTGCATAACCTGGGATACACCCCGGTTGCCATTCTTATTGTCACGTTCAGTGTCATTATTCCGCTGCTGAAACTGGCGCTGATCATCTGCACCTGGTTGCTACCCTCGACCCTGCGCTGGCGCTTAATCGCCGCACTGGGAAAGTGGTCGATGGCGGATGTGTTTGTCGTCGCTATTCTGGTGGCCTTTTTTACCGCCAAAGCAACCGCCGAAGTATCCGCCGAGCTGCTGCCCGGTTTTTACTGGTTTGCGGCATTCTGTTTATGCTCTGTTATTTCCGGACAAATGCTCACCAGTCAAACTACGACCGCGCCGCGCGCAGAAGTCGCGCAGCTGGACTAAGCTTATCCGCAGACAGATGATACCGGAGACGCTATGACCACCCTTGCCCTGCACCATATTCTGCTGAAAAGCCCCCTGCTGGCGGCTGACGTATTGCAAGAACTCCAACTCGGCGCAGAATTCAGTGAGCTGGCTGAAGAGTATTCAGCCTGCCCGTCGGCACGACATCAGGGCTTTGCCGGTTATCACGACAGCGACCAGCTACCCACTGAACTGCTGCGCGCCCTGAATGACCATGACAGCGAATCGCCCTACGTCGGTCCGGTCAAAACCGCCTTTGGCTATCATATTCTGAAAGCCGTAGCGAAACCGGAACGTACTCTGCTGATTGATGAAGCCGGGCAATAAATTGGCTGAAAACAAAAAACGAGCCGGATGGCTCGTTTTTTTTGTTCTCTGCCCCGGCGACCTTTACTCCGACAGTAACGAGTAATCCCAGTCAGCTTTCGCCATCGGCGCTCTGGTTTTAATCAAGCCCATTGCATTAAACGCATCCTGCACCCGCTCATTCAGCACTTCCAGACGATGGGGAAATTGCGGATTACTGAAGAAATCGATATTGCCTTGTTTATCGACAAACTGCGCGTCGTAATACAGGTTTTCAATATCGGGCTGAGCGTTTTTATCACCCAGTAAAATATCCGCTGAGGCTTCCAGTAATTGCAGTTTTTCAGGGTTGGCCAGATCGCGCATCAGCTCCTGCAGCTGAGCCGACGTACTCATCAGCGTTTGTACAAAGCTCTGCACCTCTGCTTTATTTTTTTCGAAATAATCGGCACGCACCACATACACGTCGGCAATAATACGGCGCGCAAACATGGTGGAAATAATCATCCGCGCCCCGGCAATAGAGCCATTACTGCCGGTGCCGACGCGACGGCCGGAGGTCAGGCCGTAAGCATCAGAAATGATCATAAACGAGGCATCAATTTCCGGCAGTTTCAGCGCTTCCGGTGGCGAGTTGGGCGATAGCGTAAGATCCGGCATCCATTTCAGATTCACATCACTCATCTTCAGACCAGCCTGCGTCAGCAACGTAGTCATAAAATCCACATGCGGGCCATAAGCCTGAATAGCGATGGTTTTTCCCTTTAATTCACCCACCCGGACAATGCCATTTTTGGCCACCAGCGTGTCGCCACCGCGTGACCAGGTCAGCTGATAAATAACCACCGGACGGGTACGCGGATCTTTATTGATCAGATCCAGTGCCTGATTACACATCCCGATGGTGCAACGCAGATAAGGTGATGCGCCGGATAAATAATCCTGCAGTTGTTTGTCGAAGTTATCCTGCAGGACAAATTCATAATCCAGTCCGGCTTTGGCCATGGCACTGCCCGGCTGGGTACGGGTATTCATGCCGTTAGCCAGAATGGTGGTCATATCACCACCCCAGGTAATCATTGGCACCCGCAATGGCTTAGTGGCTTTTACCGGACCCACTGGGGTACGGATACGCGCCGCCAGTGGTTCAGGTTCAATAAACTCCGGGCTCACTGCAGTACCGCTGATTGCCGACGGAGATTCCGGCTCAATTAATCCGGGTTCCGAACAGGCACCCCGCGCGAACAGCAGGGCCAGGGCGGCGGCAGAGAACAACAGTATTGAACGCAACACGATGTATTTCCTATAGGCTGATGGATGAACACTTGCTGAGCTTTAGCAAACATAGTGCCACCGCAGCCTGTGCGCATCACATCAGCGCAAATCCGTGAGCAACTGCACAATTAAAAAGCAAAACAGAAATAATGACTGAAAAATACGCGAATAAAAGCACCAAAATAATGCTTATATTTTCTCAAGAGTGCGAAAAAAGCGCACAAAAAGAGCCGCCAGACATAATATCCTCTGCGGTATATCAGGGCCTGTTAACACTCATTAAACAGGCCCTGGCGGTCAGCGCGAAACTCAGCCTTGCTGAGCCAGATAAAGACGCAGAGCCTGGCTGGCACTGCTGACATGATAAATCGTGGTCTGCACGGTGTATTCCCGACACAGAATTTCACAGCGGCGACCATCAACGCTGAGAATAAAGTGACACTGATCCTGACCGTAACAGGCTGCGGAAGCAACAAGCTGAAAACATCCCGTCTGTTGCATGACACCATCGGCATCGTAATCAATGCCGTCATATTCCAGCAGGCTGTTCAGCTCAACCGCATCGGTATCCTCCGCGGTCATGGCTAACACAACAAAGGCACGCGGCGCGGATAAAAAATCCCGCGCCCGCTCATACACCAACAGGTGCGGATCAGCATCAGTAGCGGCAGCATAAAAAAACGCATACGCACCGCCCGGACCGCCGACAGAGTCGTCAGCCGGGGGAGGCAAGTCGTTTAATAACTTCAATGTGGGTATATGACTCATCGCTTATTGTTTTTTCCTGCTGCTGATCAGGCCATCGGATCGTAAGTCCAGAATGGATAACGCAGACCTGCCATCGCACAGAGCACACGCAGGAACGCATCACAGGCTTCGACACCAGCGCTTTCGTCCATGGTGTGATAACCGGTGGTCGGAATCTGCAGCGTGGTGCCATCCACCAGACCGTTGGAGGCCGCAATAATACGCCCCATTTCAGTACTGCCCATGGATTTAGCGGCTATGCCCTGACGCGCATTGTCTTCATTCTGGCGACGGATATAGTCATCTTTAAAGCTGTAACGAATGCCCAGTTTTTTGCATTTTTCCGCCAGACGATGGGTTAAATCGACATTAAAGGAAGCGTTGGCATCGCAATGGCGCAACACCAGCAACTGTTCATTAGCGGCCGGAACATCCGGATACGGGCTGGTATCCACGACCACCAGTTGGTTGGTTGAACCACCAAAGCGGCGGAACCATTCAAGCAGATAACGCCAGCTGCGACCGGCTTCTTCCTGAGCGGTAAAAAAGGCGGTGCCCTGAAAACCCAATTCAAATAAATACACCAGCATGGCGGCGGTGAGGACGTTATCCAGCTGACCCAGATAGCGGCCATTTTCAATGCGCAACTGATCACGGAAAGCGACCGGCGTACCTGCGACCAGATGCTCCATTCCGGATAATTCAAAAATCAGGTTGTTACGGTGCGGGCAAACGTAAGTCCCCTCAATTTTGCCACGCCCACGGTAAGCGCCGGACCAGGGTTCATAGGCAAACACACCGACATCGCCGAAACGGTCGACGATCATTTTCATCAGTTCTTCCGACACCGAGTTGCCGAGCAGATCGGAGCGTCCGCCGGACACAAAGGCCGCGTACTGAAATTCGTTCGGGCCGGTGCAGACCAGGCCATGACGATCAATGTGCGCCGAAAACATCAGACTCATCGGATCGTTACCCTGCGCCACCAGCACGCCTTCGTACCAGGTAACGCGCGCACCGCGCTCCTCCAGCTCGCGCTGCAGCACACGGAAAAAAGAATGCTCTGCGCCGACCACCGATGGACTGCGCAACAAACTTTTTAAAATATCGAGAAAAGCCGTACGGTCGCTCATGGATACCCCGCCGAGCTGAAACAGAAATAAAAACAGAAGCCGATGAAAGCACGGTTAGAAAAAGGGGTGCAAGAGAAGTTACACCCCGGAGGAAGGAAATTGGCGCGTTGTGCGCTCAGTCCTGATAATCGATATCGAATCCCAGCAAATCACGCAGACGGGCCTGCTCCAGGATACGTTCGGCACGACGACGTTTTTTATCGTAATCGACACTGCGTCCTTTGGCTTTGCTGCGCGCTTGTGGCTGGTCATCGAGATCATCAAAATCTTCGTATTCTTGCGGCTGACTCATACCCACCTCAGAGGTTCCGGATTCTACTCACCACCGGCATGCAGAGCTTCCGGGGCGAAAACGGCGGCATAATTTCACCAGTTTCAGCGGCGGTAAATTGAAAAAAATTGTTCTTCTGGATCAGTTTTTTTTGTTGTTTTTACAGCGAGTACCATAACGTCTTACGGGGTGACGTGTGCCGGTGAAGCCGTTATAATCGCCGCACTCTTGGGGGAGTAATCTGCCCTGACCGGCAAGGTCAGAGGTGCCCGTGTCAACATAATTGAGCCCCATGCTCATGGCACCGGCGACCATCATCACGATGGTTCGATGAGACCTGAGACAAACAGCGTGATGACCAGGGCGGCATCGTGCCGTTTGTCTTTGGTTAACAATCTCCGCCCGGACAATCAACATGACTGATACCCTGATTAACCTGCCAGCGCTGAGCGATACCTTCGCACATTCAGCTTTCCTGACCTCTACCGTTGCTGTTGCCATTGCCGAAATCGGCGATAAAACCCAGCTGTTATCCTTGTTGCTGGCAGCCCGTTTCCGCAATAAAAGTGCGATTGTGCTGGGCATTCTGCTGGCTACGCTGCTCAATCATGCCGCTTCGGCCTGGCTCGGTGCCTGGCTCGGCAATTCCCTCACCGAATGGTTGAACGGCAGCAGCGGCCGCCTGCTTCTGGCCGCCGGCTTTGCCGCCATGGCTATCTGGGTATTGGTACCGGATAAAGAAGACGACAGCACCGACACTCATCAGGCCTGGGGAGCCTTCCTCGCCACCCTGGTACTGTTTTTCCTGGCCGAGATCGGTGACAAAACCCAGGTAGCGACGGTATTGCTGGCCGCTGAGTTCAACTCTGTTCTCTGGGTCACACTGGGCACGACCTGCGGCATGCTGCTGGCGAACGTACCTGTGGTGATTTATGGCGAACGCCTGATGCGCCGTATGCCGCTGCATCTGGCCCGTTACGCCACCAGCCTGCTGTTTGCCATATTAGCGCTGTGGACATTGCTCAGCTGAGCAGGAGGCCCGTCAGGGCCGCATTCAAAGCGGCCCTGCCCTGCCACATCGAGCAATAAACAGGATCGAAACGATCTGTATTTTTTGTTTCTCCTGCTGTCGCGGTTTGGGTAAAACGCCTGTCCCATTGATGTTTCTTGCCGGAGCACGTCCTTGCAGCTTGCTGAAACCAGCCATGACGATCTGTTCGAAAGCCTTGCCACAGATCTGCAGACCCAGGGCTACGCCATCACCCATGATGCACTGCCATTGCTGATGTCATCCGGCCTGTTGAATCGAGTGGTCAGGCTGCAACATGACGACTTTACTGCCGCCGGTACCGGACGCCAGCAACAGCATCAGCTCAACCAGTTTGTCCGTCGCGACAAAATCCGCTGGCTCAGCAATGACGATCCGGCCGAAGCTGCGTGGCTGGACTACATGGCCGAATTACAGCGCTATATGAATCGCCGTCTGTATCTGGGCCTGTTCAGCTACGAAGGTCATTTCGCCCATTACCAGCCCGGTGATTTTTACAAAAAGCACATGGATGCGTTCAAAGGACAGGCCAATCGGGTGCTGACCACGGTGTTGTATCTGAACCCTAACTGGGAGGTTCAGGATGGTGGGGAACTGGTCATTTATCAGGCCGAAAACCATGAGCAGGAACTGCTGCGCGTCAGCCCGCGCTTCGGCACGCTGGTGACGTTTCTCAGTGAGGACTACCCGCACGAAGTGTTGCCCGCTAAACGCGACCGCTACAGTATTGCCGGTTGGTTCCGCCTCAACAGCTCAACCCCACTCCGCGCTGACCCGCCGCGCTGACAACACGGTTATTACTGATTACTACGATCAAAGAACAACCGTCGCACAGGCGAAAGTACGCTATTATTTAATGCAATGAGGTGAGGAACCTCGGTGCATAGCCACGGATACCCGGCTGCAGAACTTGCGGGAGCGACCGTGCTGACAAAGCGCTTTTTAATTATTATTTTTATCCTTCTCAGTTGCAGTCAGAATGTGCAGGCAAACCCTGAACATTCTGACCTTGCCCAATATCCCCATGTGCTGATTCTGCATTCTTATCATCTGCAATTCCCCTGGACTCACCTGCTTAATGACACCATTCTCAGCAATCTTGAGTCACTGCTGCCCGGCGAAAATATTCACATTGAATTTATGGACGAGCGCCGTTACAGCGATAACCCACGGGTCCGCACTGAATTACTGCGGCTGTACAATCTGAAATACGCAGCACAACCACCGGATGTGATCGTGGTTAGCGATGATGCCGCTCTTAATATGGTTCTCAATTCTGATTTACCCTGGCTAAAAAAAGCGCCGCTGGTCTTTCTGGGTATCAACATACCGGAAAGTCATGATCTGAGCCGGCATCCGCAACATACCGGTGTACTGGAAGGAATGGCGATTGCCGAAAATATCGAATTTATCCGCACCCTGTTACCGCAAACCGATCACATTCTGCTGATAGCTGACCGCTCCGGTCTGGGGGCTTTAATGGCTGAAGAAGCCCGTAAACTGATCCGCCAGCAGCACTTTAAAGAGATAACGTTGTCGGTCTACGACGACTTTACCTTTGCCGAACTAGATCAGCATATGGCCAGGCTGCCGGCCAACAGCGCCGTACTGTTTCTGACTATTCATAACGACCGCAACGGCGATTATTTTTCCTACGCCAAACACCTGCCCACGCTGAGCGCACACACGCCTGTACCAGTATTCGGTATGTGGGGCGACCTGATGATGGGCCAGGGCAGTATTGGCGGCATGATGCACAACGCCAGCAGTCAGGCTGAAATGGCGACGCAGATGGTGAAAGACATTCTTGCCGGAGTCCCCGCCAGCGCTATCCCAGTTATACAAAAAACGCGCTTTACGCCACAACTGGATGAACGTCAGCGGCTGCGTTTTAACATTCCCGTCAGCCGTCTGCCCGCAGGTACCGAACGACATTTTCTGCCACAGGGTTTTCTTGCCACCCATGCCGTGCTTATCGGTGTTGGCCTGAGCATAATCGTTTTTCTGTCGCTGATTATTTTACTGCTGAGCCTGAATATCCGCCGCAGGGTACATGCCGAACAACAATGGCAGAACCTGCGCCAAACCCTTGAACAGCGGGTTTCACACCGTACAAATACCCTCAATCGTCAGAATCAGCAGCTGACCGAACTCAGTACTCAGCTGGCATTACAGGCCAATACCGATGCGCTCACCGGCATTGGCAACCGTCGCTATGGTGATGAACAACTGCAGCAGGCAATGGCAGAAGCACGCCAGGAAAATACCGCGCTGAGTCTGGCTCTGATTGATGTCGATTATTTCAAGCGAATTAATGACCAGTACGGCCACGAACGGGGAGATCAGATGTTAATTGAACTCGCCGGATTACTGAGCAAGCATCTGCGTCCGCAAGATATTCTGGTGCGTTGGGGCGGAGAAGAATTCATGCTGCTGCTACGCAATTGTCCTTTATCTCAGGCCGAAATATTATGCGAACGTCTGCGTCTGCAGGCGAATACTATTAATATCAGCAGCAATAATTTTCTTACCATCAGCATTGGCCTTTCCTGCAGCCTTTATGCTGAAAATACTGAGGAGCTGCTGCGCCAGGCTGACATCAACCTCTATACAGCCAAAACCCATGGTCGCAATAAAGTCATTAGTCCTTCTCAGCCGTCAGAATGAAAAACGCGACACAGACAACATAATGCGCCATCTGTCAGTACCGACGACGGCCGCCATGATAGACCACGGTTGTTGATCTACACTTCTCCGTATCACAGGCTGCGCTGAAACATTCACGCACCCCAATCCAGACAGGCCAACCATTCGATTGAATAACCGCGCCATGTTCAAGAAGCAGGAGATAGGTATGAAATGGTCTGACCTCGGGCTGGCAAAAAAACTGATGTTACCCATTGCCGTGCTGGGTAGTTTGCTCGCCGCGTTATCGGTTATTCAGATTTCAAATCTGAATAGTATTACTGCGGAATACAGCCATATTAACGAGGAATATCTGCCAGCCGTTGAGCTTACGCTCAATGCCGACCGGGATCTTTATCAGGCTCAGATCGCTGAGCGCTCCATTGCTCTGGGATTAAGCGCAGAGACCTATACTAAAATGCACGCCGAAAACCTGGATCAGGTCGCCACCCGCCTGAAAAAAATCAGCACCCTTCATGTTTCTCAGGAAGCCAAAGATCTGGCTCAGTCATTTCTCACTGCCTTTAATGTCTGGCGGCCAAAGAGTGAAAAAATGGTGCAGCAGGCCGTTTCCGGTGGAATAACGATCGGCCAGGCGACAGAAATGAGTACCGGCAGTCTGGAAAAAGAATTTGAAACAATCCGCGAAACGCTGAATGTCTTAGGCGAAAAACTCGGCGAAGAGGCCAAGTCACTGCAAGTGAGCGCCGAGCATACTAAAAGTGCGGCGTTACGCAGCATCCTGATTCTGGTCGGTGTTGCTCTGCTGATTGCACTGTTAGTTGCCGTTTATTTTCCACGCCTGATTACCCGTCCGGTTAATGAGCTGGCCAGAGTACTTGGCCAAATGGCCGATGGTAAAGGTGATCTGAGCAAACGCATGCCGGATCTTGGCCGTGATGAAATAGGCCTGCTCAGCCATAATTTCAACCGTTTTCTCAGTGGTATGCAGCAGATGATTGGCACCATTCAGCAGGTTTCCGTGGATGTCGCCACCACCACCAATACCCTGAAAAAAAATGCGGGTGACAGTCAGCGTATCAGCGGTGAATACGCCGGTTCGATGGAACTGGTAGCCACCGCCAATCACGAAATGGGACTCGCGATCCAGGAAGTCTCTTCCAACACTCAGCAAGTATCAGAAGAAGCCAAAGCCGCAGATAAATCGGCCCGTGAAGTGTCTGCGCAATTCCGTCAGGCCATGGAAGAGATCCAGGCGCTGGCCAATAATGTCGATAATTCCGGTGCGGTTATTCAGGAACTGGTGGCCGAAACCACGAACATAGCATCGGTACTGGATGTCATTAAAGGCATTGCCGAACAAACCAATCTGTTGGCACTTAACGCGGCCATTGAGGCGGCACGGGCAGGTGAACAGGGTCGTGGCTTTGCCGTTGTTGCCGACGAAGTGCGAACACTGGCCAGTAAAACCCAGCAATCGACCGGCGATATTAATGTGATGATTGAAAAACTGCGCAGTGGTGTGGATCGTGCCGTTAATAGCATGAACGAAAGTCAGGCGAAAGCCGTCAGTACCGTCGAGTACGCCAGTAAATCAGAAGGAAATATTCGTCAGATTTCAGGCTCACTGCTCAGTATCAGTGATCGTATTCTGCAGGTTGCCTCTGCGATTGAAGAACAAACATCGGTTATCAACAACATTAACGAAAACCTCAGCAATGCCAAACACCTCAGTGATCAGGGCATGCAAAGCGCCAGCAGTATCCGCCAGGCGGTGGATGGACTTAATCATCAGGCCTCCAGCCTGCGCGACGAGGTATCCAGTTTTACGCTGTAATCTTTCCTGCAAGATAACAATAAAAGCCGGCTATTTATTCAATACCCGGCTTTTATTTTTCGCTTAAAAAAGATTATGTCCGATGCTCTATCTCACGCTGGCGCCAGAGAAAGTACAGTACCGGAAGCACCACCAGCGTCAGCAATAATGCACTGGCCGTGCCGCCCACCATAGGTGCGGCAATGCGGCTCATAATTTCTGACCCCGTTCCGCTGCCCAGCATCACCGGCAGTAAACCGACCGCGATGGTGGCGACGGTCATCGCAACCGGTCGCAGCCGCAACCCGGCACCGTCAATGACCGCCTGACGCAACTCTTCTTGCGTTACGCTGCGCTGTTGTTCTCCGGCCCGAATGACCGCCGCCTGATACGACTGATTCAAGTACACCAGCATAATCACACCAATTTCCACGGCGACACCCGCGAGGGCAATAAAGCCCACACCGACAGCCACAGAAAAATTAAAACCCAGTGCCCACATCAGCCACAAGCTACCAACCAATGCCAGAGGCAAGGTCAGTAAAATCATGGCGACCTCCGTCAAACGGTTAAAACTCAGGTACAGTAGCAGCGCAATAATGGCGATGGTTAACGGCACCACATACTGCAGTTTCTCTTTCGCACGTTGCATATATTCATACTGCCCCGACCAGCGCAGCGAATAGCCCGCCGGCAGCGTCAGCTCACCGCTGTCCAGTGCCTGCTGTACCCGGTTCTGGGCAGAATCAACATAGTGGCCAATATCAACGCCGTCGATATCAATAAACAGCCAGCCATTAATGCGCGCATTTTCACTTTTAATGGCGGCGGGCCCCGCTTCACTGCGGATGTCAACCACATCACCCAGCGTCACCAGCTGGCCATTTGGCGCGACAAAAAACAGCTGTTTTAATGCCTCAGGAGAATCACGGTACGCCTGCGGATAACGCAGATTAACGCCGTAACGCTCCAGCCCTTCGACCGTCTCAATGATATTTTTGCCGCCAATGGTGGTGGTAATAATCTGCTGCAGCTGCGCCACACTCAGACCATAACGCGCCGCCTGTTCACGGCGGATATCGAGGGTTAAATAACGGCCACCGGCGACCCGCTCAGCATAAGCTGAAACTGTACCGGGTACGGTTTTAATAATGCCTTCAAGCTGTTGACCGATAGCCTGAATCTGCTGCAGATCCGGCCCCGCGATTTTTAACCCGACCGGGGTTTTAATACCGGTCGCCAGCATGTCAATACGGGTCTTGATCGGCATAACCCAGGCATTACTCAGCCCCGGAAACTGTACTTTTTGCTCCAGCTCCGCGCGGATATCGGCGGTGGAAATTCCATCACGCCACTGATCTTTTGGCTTCAGCTGAATAAAGGTTTCGATCATGGTTAACGGCGCCGGGTCGGTGGCGGTTTCAGCACGGCCAATTTTACCGAATACGGTTTCCACTTCCGGCACATGGCGAATTAATTTATCGGTCTGTTGTAATAACTGCCGAGCTTCACCAATGGATAAACCAGGGTAGGTCGTCGGCATATACATTAAATCGCCTTCATCCAGTGGCGGCATAAATTCGCTGCCGATATTTTTCAGCGGAAAAACACTGGAAAGCGCCAGCAGCGATACCACCAAAAGTAACGTTTTTGGCCACGCCAAAACCTGTTTAAGCAAAGGTAAATACAGTGCCTGCAGGGCGCGGTTTAACGGGTTTTTATGTTCCGGCTGAATATGGCCACGGACAAAATAGCCCATTAATACCGGCACCAAGGTAATCGCCAGTATCGCCGCCGCGCCCATGGCATAGGTTTTGGTAAAGGCCAGTGGCGCAAACATCCGCCCCTCCTGTGCTTCCAGGGCAAATACTGGCAGAAAACTCAGGGTAATAATCAACAGACTGAAAAACAGCGCCGGACCGACTTCCTGTGCCGAACGACTGATCAGAGCCCAGCGTTCACTGCGCTCCTGCTGCGGTTTTCGCTGTTCGGCTTCCAGGTGTTTATGCAGGTTTTCAATCATCACAATGGCACCATCGACCATGGCACCAATGGCAATGGCGATACCGCCAAGGGACATAATATTGGCGTTAATTCCCTGCCATTTCATTAAGACAAAGGCGGCCAGAATACCCACCGGTAAACTCAGAAGAATCACCAGCGACGAACGCAGATGAAATAAAAATAAGGCACAGACAATAGCAACCACAACAAACTCTTCCGTGAGTTTTTGCCATAAATTATCAATGGCACTGTCAATTAACCGGGTACGGTCATACACCGTGGTTATTTCCATCCCCGGCGGCAGCGAACTTTTTAAATTTTCCAACCGTTGTTTAACGCCCTCGATTGTAGCTTTGGCATTTTCGCCAAAGCGCATCACGACGATGCCGCCCACCACTTCGCCATCGCCGTTCAGTTCGGCAATACCACGGCGCATCTGCGGGCCGCTGCCGATAGTAGCAACGTCCTTCAGCAATAACGGCACACCGGCACTGTCGATACCCAGCGGAATATTTTCCAGATCAGCAATGCTGCGTATAAAACCGGTCGCGCGCAGCATGGTTTCAGCCTCGGCCATTTCAATCACCGAGGCTCCGCTTTCCTGATTCGATAACTGCAGTGCATTCACCACCAGCGACAGCGGGATTTTATATGCCGCCAGCGCCACCGGATCGAGCTGAATCTGGTATTGCTTCACCATGCCGCCTAATGGCGCAATTTCGGCGACACCCGGCAGACTCTGTAATTCGAATTTTAAAAACCAGTCCTGATAAGCGCGTAAATCGGCCAGTGAGTGCTGACCCGTAGGGTCGCTCAGGGCATAAATAAACACCCAACCCACGCCTGTGGCATCCGGGCCTAACTGCGGCCGGGCGGCTTGCGGCAAGCTCGGAGCAATCTGGCTTAAATATTCCAGCACCCGTGAGCGCGCCCAGTACAGGTCGGTGTCGTCATTAAAAATAACGTACACATAGGAATCGCCGAAAAAGGAAAAACCGCGCACGGTTTCTGCACCCGGCACCGACATTAATGCAGAGGTCAGCGGATAGGTTACCTGCTCCTGCACCACCTCCGGTGCCTGGCCGGGGTAACTGGTTTTAACAATCACCTGCACGTCGGATAAATCGGGAATCGCATCCACTGGTGTACGCGATAAGGCGTAAAAACCGCCACCAACCAGCACCAGACTGAGCAACAGCACCAGCAGGCGATTGCGTACCGACCAATCAATGATGGCTGTGATCATGCATCACCTCCGCTGGCGGGTTATCGCTTTCCGGCAGCTTATGATCCATCTGTGAATGATCCATGTTCGAATGATCCATGTTCGAATGATCCATGTTCGAATGATCCATGTTCGAATGATCCATGTTCGAATGATCCATATTCGAATGATCCATATTCGAATGATCCATATTCGAGTTATCCATGTTCGAGTGATCCATGTTCGAGTGATCCATATTCGAGTGATCCATCTGCGAATGATCCATCTGAGAATGATCCGTCTGCGAATGATCCTGCTCGTCATCAAAACGCTTCAGGTCGGCACCGATGGCCGACTCCGAATCCAGCATAAACTGTGCGCTGGTCACCACCTGCTGCCCGGCTTTTACGCCGCGCAGAATTTCAATGCTGTCACGCCCGCGACGGCCTACCACGACCGCCTGCGAACGGAAACGTCCGTCGCCCAATGCCAGCACTACCCGAGGCTGCACGCCATCATCAATCAGGGCGTTACGCGGCACCTGCAGTACCGGCTCACTCTGCTTCTGCAGTTGTGCCTGAGCAAAATCACCGGGACGCCAGTCACCGTTCTGATTATTCAGCAGCAGCCGCACGGTCTGGCTGCGCAGCTCGTTATTCAATAACGGATACACCACATCTACCTGCAGTTCGGCCGCCAGGCCATCACGGCGCTGCAGGTGTACGCGGTCGCCCGCACCGAGCCAACCGGCCATCGAACCCGGCAGGCGCACATCCACCCATAATTCGCTCAGGTCAGCCACTCGCAGCAGGGCCACGTCCGGCATGATCCGCGCACCGGGGGTCAGATTTAACTGAGTAATCACCCCATCCTGCGGGGCGACAATGGCAATCTGCTGGCGCACTTTGCGCTCGCTGCGCAGACGTTTCAGCCAACTGTCATCCACGCCCAGCGCCAGTAAACGGCTTTCCGCCGCACGGATCAGCGTTGATTGCCTTGCATCCAGTGCGCCCAATAATTCTTCCTGCGCACTGATAATGCGTGGACTGTAAAACTCAAACAGCGTCTGTCCGGCCGTGACCCGCTCCCCCACGGCAAACACCTGCTGACGACTGACCCACCCTTCACTGCGTACCTGAACCTGCTGTTCACGCTGTGCATTCACCTGAATTTCTGCCAGTGCCAGCGCCTGCTGCGGCAGTGGCGCAACGACAGCCTCAGCGCTCTGCACGCCCAGATTCTGTACCACCGCCGGACTGATACGGATGGTGCCCGGCGCATCTTCGGTGTTGCTGTTATCGTCGGCATAGACCGGCACCAGCGCCATTCCCATTGGTGATAAACCCGGTTCCGGGCGGCGATAATTGGGGTCCATCGGTGCGACCCAATACAACGGCTGCGGCTCTGCGACGGTACTTGTTGTTGTCTGATCTGTGTCTGTCGATGATGACTGCCACTGCATCAGACCGGCTCCCAGCCCGATACCTGCGGTTAACGCCAGCCATAACGGCGCGTGTTGTTTTATGTTCATATCATTTCATTCCTGTCGCTGTGCCGCGCTAACGGGAGGCAATTCAGAGGAGAATCCGGGGGCATAAAATTCAAGACGGATGGCGGTTTTGTGCCATTCACGCAAAAGGTTCAGGCGTTCGATATCGCCGTTCAGGCGTTCCATTACGGCGCGGATGACGTCGTTATAATCATCACGGTCCTGGCCATAACTGTTTTTGACCGCCTGTAGCTGGCGGTTAATCTGCGGCAGCAGGGTCTGGTCATAAAACTCCAGACGCTGCTGTTGCAACTGATACTGAGCCCAGTCATTACGCACGGCGCTGAGCAGCTGGCGCAGCAGCAGTTGCTGACGGGTTTGCTCAGCTTCGCGGCGGCGCACACTGGCGGCCACTTTGCGCTGGTTGCGCTCACCGTTAAACAGCGGCAGGTCGACACTCACTCCCAGAGAAACAAAATCGGCGCGATCATGGCCCATCGCATCCTCACCGCGATAGCCGTAACTGGCCTGGATGCCCCACTGCGCTTTGTCCTCCTGACGCGCCAGCTCAATATCTGCTGCCGCACTGGCGATACGGTTGTCGGTCTGTGCCCACAGCGGATGCTGCATTAATATGGCCGCCAGCGTCTGGTCATCGGCCATAGCCGTAGCAAACGCCAATGATGGCTGGAACAACGGCTCATCGTTCAACTGCAGCGGTGCCGAAGCCAGCGCCGGTGGCAACCATTCATTCAACCGCTGGCGCGCCGCCTGATACTGCTGCTGCAGATTAAGTAAGCGCTCACGGATGCGCTGGGTTTCCAGCTCGACGCGCAACAGATCCTGCTGCTGCGGCCCACTGCTACCATTCAGCCCACTGGCATTACGGTAACGACGGTTAAGTACCGCCGCCTGCTGTTGCAGATGCTGTAAATGTTCGGCGGTCAGCTGCTCGGCGGCCTGCGCACGGGCGGCTTCGAGCCATAACAACGACACATCACGGCGCAGCTCACGCATCCGTAACGATTGCGTTTCATGGCTGAGCCCAGCCATCAGGCTTTGCTTTTTGGCCTGCCAATCCAGACTGTCGCCACGCGGCAGCATCTGACTGATCCCCAGCTGAATCTGGGTCATGGGCTCCTGTTCAAACGACCAGGAATCGGTGGGGAAATTCTGCGCATTCAGCGCAATTTTGGGGTTTGGCCAGTAACGGCTGGCCGCGCTGTCCTGGCGGAAGGCCTGCTCCAGCTGGCGCTGGCTGACCAGCGCCGGGTCAGATTGCAGGGCGTAAGTCCGGGTCTGTTCCAGGCTCAGCCCTGGCTCGGACGCCAGCGCTCTGGCCGTCAGCAATACACACAGAATAACCTGCGCGCACACAATGGCCTGCGCACGAGAGTGGCGGCCGGTAAAAATCGACATCATGGAATGCTCCACGTTCAGCAAACATCAAAAGACAACCCGCCACAAAAATGGCCGGCATTCAGTCAGAGTTGATCAGCTGAAAATGGGGGGACGCTGAGGCAGGGCAAGCACCACGGCAGCCGCCGGGCGTGGGGTATAGCTGGAGAAATTCTGTTGTTTGCTGCGTATAGCACGCGGCATATCCAACGTGATGGCAAAAGATGAACAGGCGCCGGAACAGCATGGACAGGATGCATCGCAATCCTGCAGCGCAGATGAATCCTGCGGCTGGCCGCTGTCGGTGTTCATCATGTCATGTCATGACAGGACGGCCTGTCGGCCATAGCGTGTTTGTCTGCTACTGACGAATGCTGAGTATCGTCCATTGCCGTATCAGTACTGGCAACGCTATTCATCTGCCAGGCCATAAAGGCCTGACTGTTGGCGCTCAGCACCATTCCACACACCAACGACAACACCAGCAGCCCATAAAGCGGGCGGCGCAGGCGGCGTCGGATGAATGAAAAGCGCAGTGTCAGCAAAATAAAGGCCTGTCAGCAGTGAGTTATAAACCGGGCGCTGAGCGCCTGGCGTTAAAAATAAGAAATCCAGGATACAACACTATGCGTCTTCGCTACGCCCAACACATAGGCATAGCTCAATAACGCGATAAAAAATGCGCTGCGGCTGGCGCGCTTAATCGCGGCGGCACCAAAACCAATATACAGCAACAGACCAATGACTTTCGCCGTCAGCCAGGCTTCGGTCAGCGGATACTGGGCAATGCGGATACACAGCATAATGGCAAACACCAGCAGCAGCGTATCGAGCACATGAGGCAGCACTTTCAGCAGTTTGTTCCGCCGCCATACCGGAGCAAAATAAAACAGCATAAAACGACCGGCAAACAGCAATACAGTCAGATAAGCCAGGCCGGCGTGCGAGTGCTTGAGTACAGAATAATCCACGGTAATCCTTATGACGGCCGCCCGGGCCTGACCAATAGCATGCTACGGATACAGGTGGACGGGTCTGCTAAAAAATTTTCGCGAGCATAACAAGAAGTGCGCGGCGATTCACCCGTCGGGTATTGTCCAACACCAAACCTGGCCTGCATGGAAACATCAGACTTCAAGCCAGAAGGTTACCGGGCCATCATTGGTCAGCGATACTTTCATGTCAGCGCCAAAACGACCACTGGCAGTAGTAACCTGCTGTGCAGCCTGCTGCAGAAAATAGCGGTATAACTCATCGGCCAGATCCGGTGCTGCTGCACGGGAAAAACCAGGGCGGGTGCCTTTGCCAGTATCAGCGGCCAGAGTGAACTGCGACACCACCAGCAACTCATGACCACCATCGAGCAGACTGCGGTTCATGCGCCCTTCATCATCGGCAAAAATGCGGTAATTCAGAACTTTATTCAGCAATTTATCCGCCTGGGCGGCCGTGTCTTCACGCTGCACGCCCAGCAAGAGCAAAATGCCAGCGC
The DNA here is from genome assembly GCA_002733205.1 of Thalassobium sp. Lineage (GTDB taxonomy): Bacteria > Pseudomonadota > Gammaproteobacteria > Pseudomonadales > Oceanobacteraceae > Venatoribacter > Venatoribacter pacificus. The sequence goes on from NVUW01000001.1 coordinate 350,396, forward strand.
CGATAGCGCCGGTGGTTTCGCCATCCACCACCACGCTGGCGCTGCTGACGCGCTGAATTAATCCGATCATAAAATGCCGCCCTGTCTATACAAATCAGGGCGCAAAGGATAACGACTCAACGTACCGGCGCAAGCCTGTATGCGGCTTCAGTTACGGCTGATGGCGTGCAAACGCTGGGCAACGGCGGTGTAGTCGCGGCTCATATCATTCAGATGGCTGGCATCCTGTGCATTCTGTTCCGACAGACTGCGGATCCGTTCTGCCAACTGGTGAATTTCCTGCGCAACCCGGGTTTGCTCTTCCACGGCAGTGGCAATGGTGGCGGTACGCCCTTCGATATTACTGAAGGCGCTGACGATATCAGCAAAGCTGTCGCGGGCTTCCTGTGCCCGTTCGATAGACTGGCGCGACAGCTCGCGACTGTTTTCAATCACCTCGACACCAGAACCGGCGGCATTCTGCAGCTGAATAATCATCTGTTCGATTTCACTGGCTGAAGCCTGAGTCCGGCCTGCCAGGGTCCGTACTTCATCGGCGACGACCGCAAAACCGCGGCCCTGCTCACCAGCCCGGGCAGCTTCAATGGCCGCGTTCAGTGCCAGCAGGTTGGTTTGTTCGGAGATGGCTTTAATCACCGCCAGCACCGCGCCGACCTGTTGTGAATCGGTTGCCAGGCGTTCGATCACCTGCGAAGCATTACTCAGCGCATCGGCCAGGCGGCTGATCGCTTCGCTGTTTTCTGTGACCACCCGCTGTCCCTGATCCACCACAACCCGCGCTTCACTCGCGGTCTGCGCAGCGGTCGCGGTATTTTGTGCGACTTCTTTGGCACTGGAAGCCATCTCGCTGACGGCGGTAGCGAGGGTATTATTTTCATCCAGCTGTGCATGGGCACGGCGGGTCAGCGTATCGCTGAGACCGTTCAGACCATCCGCCCCCTCGCGGATTGCTCCTGCTTCGGTACCGATATTATTCAGAATGCCACCGAGGTAATCGGCGTAATCATTCACCGCCTGGCGCAAGCGCCCTACTTCATCATCACGACTGACCGCCAGGCGCGTGCTGATCTGGCCATTCACCAGACTGCGCACCTGAGTGGTGGTTTCTTCCAGCCAGCCAATGATTTGCCGGCCAAACACAATCATTACCAGCACAAACAGCAGAATCAGTGGTACCAGACTGAGATACAACATCATCGACAGTGCACCCATGGTCTGCAGAGCCACGCTCTGCGGCAATAACATGCCTACCTGCCAGCGCTGATCTTCAAGAGTCGTCAGCACCATCAACGCCTGATCACCGGGCACGACCCCCGGCGGTACAGTAACGCCAGTGCGCCCAGCCTCCAGCAGGGTTTTCAACGGTGCCAGACTGCTGTCAGCGGCGGCCAGTTCATCCAGCGTTTTCATATTCAGCGACTGCGGACGCAATCCCGGCAGCGCTACCATGGTGCCTGTCTGATCCAGTACAAAGGGGTAGGCCTGGGCAATTTCACGATGTCGCTGCAGTAATTTACCCAACCCGCTGAGCATCAGATCAATGGTGGCAACGCCCCAGAATTCGCCCTGACGACGGATCGCAACCGTACAGGTCACCATCGGAGTGCCGGATACCGGATCGGCATAAGCCTCCGACCAGGCACACTGACCGGGCGCCAGGGTACGGCCGATGCTGTACCAACCTTCATTGTGGTAGCCGCTGCCGGCCGGGTCGTTATAGTCATTCAGCAACTGCAGTTTTCCCTGCGCATCCCGCGCCCAGAACAACGATGCCCGCTCGCGCGCCGGGTCCAGACGGCGCGGCTCTGGCCAGATACCGCCACCGGCAATGGCTCCGTTACCAAATTCGTCTACCAGATCGCGTAAATGTGCGCTGAATGTGGTCTCATCCAATGGCAGAGTCGCGGCTAATGCCGCCATACTGCGCGTCAGTGAGGCGGTGGCCTGCAATACGCCGTGAATTTCTGCGGCAATACCTTCAACCCGCAACTGAGCATTGTCCTGCGCTTGCTGATACAGACGCGGCTCGGCAAGATAGTGGGTAAGAAGAAAAATACAGAGGACCGCGCCCAACAGTAACGTGACGCCGGCCAGCCATAACTTTTTACGAATCAACATAGAATGGGTCCGGAAAGATAGTTATTTTCAGTTTAGTGATAATTTCTGACCCATCTGATTAATCGACCAGAGCACAGCAGGATTACCATGACAAAAACGACATTGGCGTCACTCATTCTTTTATCAGCAGCCTGCACCAGCAGCCTGGCGACCGAGGTATATATTAGCCGTGATGCCAACGGTAATGTCGTCTTCAGCGATAAACCGGGGCAGAATTCAGAAAAGCATGCGGTGAAAGAACTGCCGTCCATTCCGGCGTATGTGGCTCCCCCCAGCGCCCATCAGCCAGCCAAGGTAAACGAGCCCAGCTTCAACTACACCAGCCTGAGCATTATTACGCCGTCTAACGGTCAGGATATTCCGACGGGCTTTGCCGGCAATGTGGAGGTGTCCGGAGTACTCAGTCCGGGGCTGCGCGAAGCCGATACCCTGTACCTGCTCGATAATGGCGAGATCATCCGTCAGGGACGCCAGACGGCTTTCCAGCTCACCAATCTGAGCCGTGGCGAGCATGGCCTGCAACTGGTGGTGCGCGATAAAGCCGGTAATACCATCATCAGCAGCAATCTCGTGACAATTTATGTGCAGCGCGCCTCAGTATTGAACCGTTCAGGCCGATAAGCCACAAAGCACCAGAATGACGCACAAAAATATTGATCAGCACTATTTTTGTGCGCGTTTTTCTCCTGTATGTTCATTCATGTTCGACTTAGCTACATGAATCGCCTATCCCGGCGCTAATATTGTGCATCCCGTTTCATTACCCTTATAGATGGCTCAGTTTTTGCTGAAAGCCAGTTGCACAATGTTTTAGCGGCCTGACAGATGGCCATGGCAGCCCTCTGAGATAATCCTTAGCGGCGCAGCCTGACCCACGCCTCATGCGGCGTATTTACAGGCAGCAAACGGAGACAAGCATGCTGGCCAGCCCGATTATTAATCAACGTTTACTTGAACACCTGAACACCGGAGTTCTGCTGCTGGATGCAGACCTGACCGTTTTGTATATGAACCCGGCAGCCGAAGCGCTGCTGGAAATGAGTGGCAAGCGCTGCCTTGGCGTTCCCTTTTTCGAGCTTGCCATCGAATCGGAAGAAGCCACCACCGCACTGGAGCAGGCCATTATCACCGGCCACTCCTACACCAAACGCGAAGCCACCATTCAGCTGCACAACCAACAACAAATGACGCTGGATTACAGCGTCAGCCCGGTGTCTCATCCGGAGAGCCGTCTGCCGTCATTATTAGTGGAACTGCAGGGACGTGACCGGCTGATGCGCATCAGCCGTGAAGAGCAACTGATTGCCAAGCAGGAAACCACCCGCTCACTGGTGCGTGGCCTGGCCCATGAAATTAAAAACCCGCTCGGGGGTATCCGTGGTGCAGCACAGCTGCTGGAGCGTGCCTTACCTTCTGCGGATCTGAAGGAATACACCAACATTATTATTGAAGAGGCCGACCGCCTGCGTGATCTGGTCGACCGTCTTCTTGGCCCGCGCCAGATTCCAAAACAGGAGCAGGTCAATATTCACGAAGTACTGGAACGCGTCTGTCAGCTGATTGATGTAGAGTCCGGCGGACGCATCAATATTGAACGTGATTACGATCCTTCCATCCCTGAACTTGAGGCCGACAAAGGCCAGCTTATTCAGGCGCTGCTGAATATCTGTCGTAACGCCATGCAGGCAATGCTGGAAGCGCAACCGGCGCTGGAACATCCGCAGCTGAGTTTACGCACCCGTACCGTACGCCAGTTTACCATTGGCCATCATCGTCATCGCCTGGTCGCACAAATTGATATCAGCGATAACGGCCCGGGCATTCCCGAAGAGCTGCGTGACAATCTGTTTTACCCGATGGTCAGCGGTCGCGCCGATGGCACCGGACTGGGTCTGTCCATTTCTCAATCCATTATTAATCAGAAGAACGGCATCATTGAATTTGTCAGTGACGCCAGTAAAACCATCTTCTCTATTTATTTACCTCTGGAATAACTATGAGCACTGTCTGGATTATCGACGACGACAAATCAATCCGCTGGGTTCTGGAAAAAGCGCTGGAACAAGCCAACATAGCCACCCGTGTATTTGAACAGGCCGAGCCTGCACTGGCCGCATTAAAGCGCGAACATCCGGACGCTATCATCTCCGACATCCGCATGCCGGGCATGGATGGTCTGGCACTGCTGCGCCATGCCCATGAAGCCCACCCGGATTTACCGGTTATTATCATGACCGCCCATTCCGATCTGGAAAGTGCCGTATCGTCTTATCAGCAAGGGGCATTTGAATATCTGCCCAAGCCATTTGATGTGGACGAAGCCGTCAGCTTAATTAATCGTGCCATTGCGCATTTTGCCGAATTAAATGCCAATGCTCCGCAGACAGAAGAAGAAACCGAAGAGCACGAAATTATTGGTGAAGCTCCGGCCATGCAGGAAGTTTTCCGCGCCATTGGTCGTTTGTCGCAATCCAATATTACCGTGTTAATTAACGGGGAATCCGGTACCGGTAAAGAGCTGGTTGCCCATGCTCTGCATAAACACAGTCCACGTGCGGCACAACCTTTTATCGCGCTGAACATGGCGGCTATACCAAAAGATCTGATCGAATCGGAATTGTTCGGTCACGAAAAAGGTTCGTTTACCGGTGCCGGTGGTCAGCGGCGCGGGCGCTTTGAACAAGCCAATGGCGGCACCCTGTTTCTCGACGAAATCGGCGATATGCCGGCCGATACCCAGACGCGCTTACTGCGGGTTCTGGCGGATGGTGAATTCTATCGCGTCGGCGGTACCACTCCGGTCAAAGTAAATGTGCGCATTATTGCCGCCACCCACCAGAATCTTGAAGGTCTGGTGAAAGAAGGCCGCTTCCGGGAGGATTTATTCCACCGCCTTAATGTTATCCGTATTCATCTGCCGCGCCTGGCCGACCGTCGCGAAGACATTCCCAAACTGCTGTCGCACTTTTTAAAACGTGCCGCAGAAGAACTGGAAGTCGAAGCCAAAACCCTGCGCAGCGAAACGGAAGATTATTTAAGCTCGCTCGACTGGCCCGGCAACGTCCGCCAACTGGAAAATACCTGCCGCTGGATCACCGTCATGGCGTCCGGCCGTGAAGTATTAATCAGTGATTTACCGCCGGAATTACTGGAGCAGCAAAGCAGCATTCATACCTCAGGCAACTGGGAACAGGCGCTGCGCTTCTGGGCTGATCAGCAACTGGCAAACGGCGTCACCAATCTGTTGGATACCGCTGTGCCGGTATTTGAACGCATCATGATTGAAACAGCACTCAAGCATACCGCCGGACGCCGTCGTGATGCCGCCAACCTGCTGGGCTGGGGACGTAATACGCTGACCCGTAAAATCAAAGAACTGAATATGGACGGCCACGGTTCGGATGATGACGACGACAGCGACGAGTAACGCAGGTTCTTCGGTCAGGCCTCAGGGCCTGACTTCACGCCAGTAAATCACCCGGTCATGGCCACGGTAAATACCAAAGGTAGCCGTGGCCTGCGGGTCGTCCAGCGAGCCATTACTATCAAAATCATCCTGCAGCCATAAAGGCACATTAAAGCCAACCGTTGCTGTGCCGGTATCCGGTGTACCGGCGTGTAAAACCGGCGCCTGTAATAACACCGCATCGGTATTACGGCCACGGATTAATGTCCGGCTGTTACCCTGCACACTGGTCAGCGTTGACGGTGACACACTGGCATCGGTGCTGCTGTCGTAACTCCAGCAACTGTCATCGCTATTCAGCACAAAGCGTCCGCCAGAAAAATATTCTGCCCGTGCCGGCATCAGTAAGTTTTGTGTTTCCGGGCCGTAACTGTCTTCCAGCCATAAGCGCCCGTAACGCAGTTCAAAAGCAGACAAGATATTCAGCGCTAAAGGGGCTGTAATATCGGCACCGTCGGTATCGGCAAAACTGTTTAATGTTAATGCCAGATCCGGAATAAACGGGTCAACTTCAGCTCTCAATTCTTTAGTGTACGTAAAGCGGTCATCCAGCGCATTGAGGGTGTAATTCAGAATGCCTGCCGCAGCGGTGGTCAGGCTGCCGGCATTAATCAATGTTGACAGCGAGATGGGTAAACCATCATTGGCCAACGCGCTGCTGTCTGTAGTCGGCAGAGAAAATATGGCTGGGTTCAGTGGTAACTTCATAAACCCGGCCTGAGTATAATTCTGCGTCAGATTGTTTGCGGCATTCTGCGCCTGAACTTCCACAACCGGGGCCAATTGCCAGTTAATATCCTGGCCGCTGTAAGCAAAAGCAGAATCCGTACTGCAATACGGCTGCAACTGCCCGGAGACCAATTCACTGACGTTGAAATGATGCGGATAAAAACGCCCGGTCGGAGTACTGACGGATGCAGGCAAAGTTACACCATGATAATTGCTGCCCGGCGTTAAACGGATATTAAATACGCCGACTTCTGATACATTCGCTGTCAGAATATTTTTGTTATCAGTGGCAGCACTGTGATTATATTGCGCCGGATTGAATACGGCATTCACACCGCCGGAAGGTGCAACCAACTCGGTACTCAGAGCCATATTATTCAGTGCGAAACTGGGGGTTGGCGTATTATCGCAAAAATCAGAATCGCCAGCTTGATGCCAGCCGACGGCAGAAATATTCAGATTAAAATTATCACCAGCTTTAACAAAAGCCGGACAATCAGCATAGGTTGCAGGAGCTGCGGGACTGCACTCACCGGCATTGGCATCGGTCTGAATACAGAACCCTGCCGGGTAACTGACAAAACGGTCGTTGCCACTCATGGTTAAACCGCTTTCTGCACCCGTTCCGCTGTATTGTACATTCAGCTGCATCAGCCCGGCATCGGCATAGTTAATGGTCAGAGGGGACTCGCCATCAGCATCAAAATTCAGCGTTAAAGTGACCGCTGATGCAGAAATATCACCGATGGTATTGCCATTAACACTGACCGGCCAGGAAACCATGCGAGAGGTATTATCCGGACTGATATATTCCGAGTTAAAAGCAATATCGCGACTGACACCGGCAAACCCCGGCACACAAGCCCGGGTAACTTCGTCTTTTTTCACCGCCTTTAACAGCACATTACTGGCGCCAAGCCCCGCTGCAAAATCCGGTATATCCAGCACAAAACCGGAATCGGCAAAGGTCATACTGCAATTGGTGGATAATGCTCCCCCATCACGCGAGCACAGATTGCTGGTAAAAGCCTGCGATACCGGTACTGATGACAACACCTGAAGATTGACCGTTAGCGGATTATTCTGCCGTAAAGAAAGCGTGGTTGAACCACCACTGAAGGCTTGTACATCGCCCCCCTCCCAGCCAGAAGGGCCCAGCGTAACCGTCACCGGATCGGTATATAAACTGGAGCAGCTGGCGTTCGCACAGGCGCGGATCAACACGTCCTGTGGGGAACAGGTTAATGCGCTGCTGGCGTAATCCAGTTCAAAATGATGAACGATTGGGCCAATAGGATTAATGGTATTGGCGCACACCCGTAACTGATCAATTTCGTGGTAATTACTCGATGCACCGGTTGAACCGGTTAACGATAATAATAAATTCTGCGGAATAGCCGCCTGACCATTCAGGCTGGCGATATTAACCGGCGCAACCAGAGTAACAAAGCCGGCACCGCTATCGCGTTCAACGCTGATAATGGATTGTCCCGCCGTGCGTGAATCAATGGTAAAACGATAACGATGAGCCGGGCCACCGGCAGACGATGTCGGGCGCTGATCAACGCCGGGAGATAAACTGTTGGTTCCGGTCAGATAGCGGTAACCATTACTGCCTGAACCGGAGCCGCGTACGGTAATACTGTCAGCACGGGCTCCCGGCCCACCAAGACGTCCTTCCGTCGGATTAGAAAAGTTGCCGTACTCATCCAGGCCAATGCCAAGCCAGCCACCGGCAAAGCCGCTGTCGCCGTTATCCCGTTGTGCATAGCCTAATGATCCACCAAAGCTTCCGGGCTGCGGCGTAATACTGGCATCTGAAAATACAACCGTAATACCATCGGCCCCCGAACCGCCGCTGGTTGACCAGGCATAATGAGTAAACTCAATAATCACAATATTATCGGCGGCGGGAAATAAGCGCTGCAACGTCGAAGCGGTCGATTGATAGGTTACATCCTGCGTTAAACGCAGACGATTGTTCACCGGAACCGGAGTAAAACCGCCAGAAACGGCCGAGGTTACCCAGTCACTGTTATTGGCACCGCGGTTAAAACCGTCGTTAAAACAGGTTAAGGGGGCACTGCCGGTAATGCGCAGATCATCCAGATGGAAATAATCAAAGGGACCACTGTTGCCACCGGTCTGGCGAAAGCGAAACTGGAAATTACTGCTGAGTGCTCCGGAAGGTAACGCAAAAACACTGTTACCACTGGCACCCGCCGGACCATTACCGGTAATCGTCTCCAGTGGCGTCCAACCACCAGAGCCGGTTCGGAATTCAGCCACCAGGTCTTCGTTATTGTCCGGATTTTCACTGAAACTGTCATCACCGCGCCGCCACCAATATTCCAGTGTCACACTGGCATAAACACTTAAATCCAGCGTTTTAAGCTGTACATTGGCAATACCACTGCTGGTATAGAGTGAGCGCGTCGGGCTGTTGGATGTCGCAGAAGATATTCCGGCATCACCGCCGGAAGACGTCGTAACACTCCAGTCGCCACCCAGAAAGCTTCGCTCAAAATCGTCACAGAAAATAACATCACTGCCACCACAATAGCCTGCGGTTTCGGTCAGCATGACATCATCAACATGCCAGTAATCGTTATCCGCGCCACTACCCCGGTCAAGCTGAAAGCGGACACGTAAACCGGTATACATCGCCTGAGCGGGTAATACATATTCAGCCAGACCAGACTCTCCGGGCGTGCCATTACCGTCAAAACGATCCAGTTCTACCCAGGTAGTGTTGTTCAATAAAATCTGTACCGTCAGGTCTTCATTACCATCCGGATCTTCACTGAAACTGTCATCACCGCGCCGCCACCAGAACGATAATATGGCACCGGCCTTACCTGCCATATCAAAAGCGAGTGTATCGACCGTTACCGTATTCCAGCGCAGAAACAGACTGCGCGACGGAGAGTTTGCGGTGGCACTGCTGATACCGGTATTGGTGCCACTGCTAGCCGCCCAATTGCCCCCCAGATTGCTACGTTCAAAATCATCACTGAAAATAACATCGCCGGGAGCAGCGTAAACAGCTGCACTGCATAACAGAAAAAAGAGTGAAAACAGACCGATAACAGCGCGCATTATTTGACTCTCACTTCGGTTGTACGCCGGGCGCTGTCGGTACCACTGCCACAGATGCCGTCTGATGTCAGCGTAAAATAAACCTCACTGCCAACTGCGATATTCTGACATTCAACAGTAACGCTGCAGTTAGTTAAGCCATAAAAAGAAGACGGCGAAGAAAAAGTGTGCGCATAAAATGGTGTTGTTGCACAGCTTCTGCCCGCACTGCCATCCGGCGGCAGGAGTAAATTAAGACTGAGTTGCAATCCGGACTCTGCCGCATAAAACGCGCGCTGCGATTGTAACTGCAGGCTGCTTCCCTCGCTGCTGCTTTGCTGCAATTGCGCCATCGCCGCAATAACCAATGCCAGTACCGTAATCACAAACACCGCCATCGGCAAACCAAAACCCGATTGCCGACTAACCACAGAAAATCCTACACCAGACTCAGGGAACATTGCGGATCTGTACCTCCTGCGTTTGTTGCAGTTGATCATTACTGGACAGGTTTTCCAGCACATAAGAAAACGTCACCAGACCATTGCGCTGCAGTGTCGGCGGCAAGTAACGGAAATTCAGCGAATTATTTTGCAGAGGGTAGGCCAGCACATCGCGACCTGCCGCTTGTGATGCTGGCAACGCTGCCTCCAGCGAGGCGACATTGGCAATAAAACCATAATTACGGAAATGGTAAAGAAAACTGCCCTGCTGACAAACCGCTTCTGGCGTTGTAACCAGATAAAATCGTCTGACAGGTGAGTCCGATAAAAACTCATGGGCGGATGACAAACTGACCGTAACCGCAGCCGTGCCTGAAGTACGGGCAGGCAAAGTAGCAACGGCCTGCGTTAATGCGCCACTGGCCGATGGGTTATACAGCTCAGTAGAGTTGATGGGGTAAATCGCCACATAGCCAGTGTTTGCCAGAGTCTCCGAAACCGGTACGGCAGAAAAACCAGTAATTGCCGTATTCAGTGCAAGATCAGTGTAAACAGACGCAACGTTCACCGGAATAAATTCTATGCAGCGGCCGTCGGCTGTTGTGCGAATACTGCCCGGTAATGCCGGACGCAATAAACGGCTGATTTTTTCACTGATCACGCTGCTTGTCGCGGCCAACTGCTGACGAGCCCCGCTGTCGAGTAACATCCGTGCACTTTCACCGATAAAGCGCACAGAAATAATGGCTAATACGCTGCCCACAACAAGAACAATAAGCAACTCGATCAGCGTAAAAGCCTGCCCTTTTGATCTCGGCGGAAATTGCATTAAAAATTACCTTTATAAGCCGTAAAACGGCTTATCCGACCGTCAGGTGCCGCAATCGCCAGATCAATTCTTTTTGCTCCGCCCGTATTAATGCCCAACGAGTTATCGCAATTCACATCGACACTGACGCTATAGCCACTGTATAGCCCGGCCAGGGTCTGATCGATTAAAGCCGGATCTTCGGCATTAATACTGTTGTAGTCATCCACATCATCGTATTGAGCACGGCTTTCACCATCATCGGTAATACGGCAAACGCCGTTATACGGTGGAACACCGGCAGGGCCGGTCGCTTCGTCAAACTGACGGGCCAGTATTTCATCCAGATAAATCTGCGCCAGACTGGTTGCACGGTTCTGCAGTAACGCATCAGCACTGCGGCCGGATAACAGCGAAAATACCCGCAGGCTACCCACCAGCGCCACGCTGATAATAATCAGCATGATTACCAGTTCGACCAATGTCAGTCCCTGCTGCCTGTACATAACACCGCGCCTGAAAATAGGAATAAAAAGCTTCTGAACACTTTTGTATCATTGATTCAGATATACGTTAAAAAATACCTTAAACAAAGGTCACTTAAGTTTAGCTGATCAGGGCTGACACGTTGCCGGATATGCAAAACCACTGGCGGCAAGACACAGGGGATGAGTGTTTTCAGATGTGAATATAAACTGATGGGTACTGCCTACAGAGGTATCGCTGGCAAAGGTAAAACTACTGCTTTGACCATTAGTGAAGGCCGAACCATTAAGACTGAGAGCAGCGTTGTGACGAGGAGCCTGACGCTCCTTAAATAACACCGCCCCCTGACTGAGATTAAACAGCCACTCATCGCTGGTTTGTTCTACGGTGAGAATAACAGGACTGGCACTGACATTGGCCAACGCCCGCTGTTGGGCAAGCAGAACCATCGCCTGTAGCTGATCGCGGGCGCTTAACGCAGAAAAACTATCCGGACGGGAAAAAAGACTGCTGCCAATGGCACTGAGCACCCCAAGCAGAACCAGTACCATCACCAGTTCTACCAGGGTAAAGCCCGATAAGTGCGCTTTCATTACAACCGAGGATTAGCAACCATTAGTGGTTGCAGTAATCACCGGACTCAAAACTGCCGGTGTACCGCCCGCATTGGCAGCCTGATAGGTTACAGTGCAGTTGGTTCGGGCCGGATTAAGATTAAAAGTTGCCGTCGTACCTGCCGTAGCGGCGGTACCGGATGGCACGTAATCGCTACTGATTTGAGCCGCAGCAATAATACCTGCTGCGTCAGCTGTCGGATAACCATCAACCATCGTAATAGTCTGCCCTTCCAGACTGACACTGGCACCCAATGCTGCACCATTAGCCAATTGTTGTGCATGGGCAATATTCGCCGCTGAACGCATCGCACCCGCCAGAGCGTTCATACTGGCTGTTCGTGCATCACCACCAAAATCGGCAAAACGGGGCAAAGCAAAAGCCGACAGCACGCCGAGAATCACAATTACCATGATCAGTTCGATCAGTGTAAAACCTGCTTGTTTTTTCATATTCCGACTCCTGCTTGCTTATCGGATAAACCAAGTGACCCGGCCATTGGCCGCGTTATATTCAATGTAAGACTGACTTCCGTTTTCTTCCTGCCCGCCGGCGTCTTTGCCTGCGGTTTTTCCGCTGTTTATCGCCGTTACTTTGACGTAGCGACAAACACCAGATATCCAGAGCACACGATAGCTGTCTGCCGGCGCGTGTTCGTAAGCGGTATACAGCGGTGCCGCCGAGTCCTGCAGCAAAGCCTGCCATAGACGTGCACAACGGGCGGTTGCGGCAGCAGACTCTGATGCTGTCGGTATGCTGTTCAGGCTGCCTGTTACTGCCGTTGCAGAAGCGGTGTCAGCATCCTGCGGCCAACCCATGGCCGATACCGAAACATCGTTACGGCCAAAGCCGGCAAGTTTATTCACCGCACCCGGTTGTCCATCCAGATACCAGCGTTCATGTACCTTCAGCACCGCGGCTTTTAAGCTACTGCCCTGAGCAATCACTTCGGCCCTTCTGGCACCATCCAGCAAGCTGTTGTAGCGCGGTAACAACAATGCAGGCAGCAAGGCCAGCAAAGCGATAGCGACGGTAAACTCCAGCTTGGAATAAGCACACCACTGACGGTAACCGACACAATCCATAAGCCTATTGAAACCTTAGCTCAGTGATTTTTTTTTGCCGTTGCTATTTACGAAACAAAACATAATTTCTCCTGTTTTCAGTGACTTATTACTTTTAACAGCACATTAACGACCTGTTGCCACACGACTGAGATCCCAAATCGGCAGGAAAACCCCCAGTGCAAGTATCAGCACCATTACACCCAGAAAAACCAGCAGAATGGGTTCAATGGCATCGGCCAGCCGCTTCAGATCGTAATCAATTTCCTGCTCATAAAAATCAGCGACTTCATCCAGCAGACTGTCTATTGAACCGGTCTCTTCCCCCACTGACATCATCTGCAATACCAGCGGAGTAAACAGGCCGGTAGCAATGGCGGTGTTGGTCAACCGGTCACCGCGTTCAATACCGTGCTGCATGCTTTTTACGGCAGCTCCGATAAAACGGTTGCCGACACTCTCGGCAACAATGGAAAGCCCCTGCAGGATAGGTACACCAGCCGCCATCAGCATGGCGAAAGAACGGGAAAAACGTGCCAAAGCAATGCGTTCAAAGATGCTGCCCAATATGGGCATCTTCAGTTTCTTCTCATCCCAGAACAGTGCGCCCTGCGGGGTTTTGATGTAATACCTGAAAGCAAAAAAAGAAACACTCAGCATCACCAGCAATAACAGCCAGTAATCCTGCATAAATTGCGACGTGCCCATTAACACCCGGGTTGCCCACGGTAATTCGGCACCGAGGTTGTTGAACACATTACTGAAGCTGGGAATGACGAACATCGTGATCACGACCATAGCAATACCGATACTGCCGACGACCATGGTGGGATAACGCAGCGCGGCTTTAATCCGTTTACGGGTTTCACGCTCCATTTCCAGATGCGAAATCAGTTTCAGTAAAGCATCCGATAAATGACCGGTGGTTTCACCGATATGCACCATGCTGACAAAAATAGGCGAGAAATACTGCGGGTACTGCCGGAACGCCGTGACCAGATCCGATCCGGAGACAAGTGAGTGATTAATACCGTTGAGCGTATTTTTGATGGCCGGATTGACCGACGACTCTGCCAACCCGGTTAACGCACGAATAATAGGAACACCCGCTTTGCTCAGCGAATAAAGCTGTCGCGTGAGCAGGATTAATTCATCCGCACTGATACGCTCGCGTGACCACAGCGTCATATTGAATCCTGACGACTCCTGAACCTCTTCGGCTTCATCCAGTGCCAGTACAATAATCTGCTGTTGTTGCAGCTGATCCAGCGCTGACTGGCTACTGCCAGCCGCAATCACACCATTAACCGCCTGCCCGCGATGATCCCGGCCACGGTATACAAATTCAGCCATGGCTCAAATCCTCTTCCAGCGCAGCCGACACACGGAAGACCTCTTCCAGTGACGTGACACCGGCGCGGGCATAATCCAAGGCACACAATGCTAATGAACGGAATCCACTCTGGGCCGCTGCTTGCTCGGCAAACAGCTGGGCATCATCGTGACGCAATGACGCCACCAGATCCGGCGTCATTTCCAGCAATTCGTAAATACCGATTCGGCCCTGATAACCGGTATTGTGGCAATGGTGGCAACCACGACCACTGAGATAATTGTGAGTACCGGCACCCGGCTCCAGAACGTCCAGCCAGGATTTTTCCTGAGCATCCATGACATGCGGCTGCTGACAATGGCCGCAGAGTTTTTTTACCAGACGCTGAGCCACCACAGCCCGCAATGAAGACGCCACCAGATAGCGGTCGACTCCCATATCCATTAAACGCGCCACGGTTGATACCGCATCGTTGGTGTGCAGAGTCGATAACACCATATGGCCGGTCATGGCGGCACGCAGACCAATTTCTGCGGTTTCGTGGTCACGGATTTCGCCGACCAGTACAATATCCGGGTCCTGACGTAAAGCGGCGCGCAAGACCGTCGAAAATTCCAATCCGACTTTACTGTTCACCTGAACCTGATTCACCCGTGGCAGGCGATATTCAATCGGGTCTTCCGCCGTAATAATTTTTTTCTCAGGTTGGTTAAGCACACTGAGCGCCGCATACAGCGTCGTGGTTTTACCACTACCGGTCGGGCCGGTAACCAGTATCAGTCCGTGTGGCCGATGAATCAGATATTCAAAGCGTTTCTGCAATCGTGACGGCATGCCCAGCGTTGCCATACTGAGCATCCCGGCGCTTTGATCCAGTAAACGCATCACAACCGATTCACCAAACTGCACCGGCATGGTCGAGACACGCACATCAATATTTTTATGGGAGACACGAATATTAAAACGCCCGTCCTGGGGCAGTCGTTTTTCGGAGATATCCAGGCCAGACATGATTTTCAGGCGGGACACCAGCGCTGAAGACACACGTTTTTCTTTCATCACCTGCTCTTGCAGCTCACCATCAACACGCAGGCGGATACGCAGTTGGCTTTCTTCTGGCTCAATATGAATATCCGATGCTTTAATCTGCACCGCATCTTCAAATAAGCTCTGTAATAAACGCACAACCGGTGCTTCGTTCACATCCGATGACTGCGCCATCTGATCAATATCAAACTCGCTGCCGCGTAACTCGCCCTCCAGTTCTCCGGCGATGGTCGCCATCTGTTCCTGACGGCGGTAAACCGTATCCAGAATCGACAGCAATTCCTGCTCACGGATAAAAGCCGGATATATCGGCGTTTTCAGAATTCGTTGCAGATCGTCAATGACCATCAGATCGGTAGGATCGGCCATCCCCACCAGCAACCCGTTTTTTTCTTCGGAAAGCACCAGACAGCGATAACGCCGGGCATGAGTTTCCGGCAGGCGCTGCACAAGATGGTTATGAATCCGGAAACGGGCAAGATCAATAAACGGATAATTAAAGAATGCTGCCAGGGTGCGCAGCAACTCGTCTTCCTTAATAAAACCAAGATCGGTAATAGCACGACCCAGTTTTTTACCGGTTTTTTTCTGCTCTGCCAGAGCCTGCTGCAATTGATCTTCGCTGATTAATTGCTTTTCCAGCAGCAGATCCCCGACACGAACCCGTTTACGACTGGGAGCTTCCATAATTTACCTTAAACGTCTTAAGTTTTGCTCAACCCAGCGCTGCTGGGCAGGCGTCAGCCGATTCTGTTGATAAAGACCTTCCAGCACACTGCGCGCCTGTTGTGTTCGTCCGGCCGATTGCAGTGCCTGCGCCAATGCCAGCGGCCAGTTAACCACTTCCGGCTGTAACAGAATAAGCTGTTGATACACCCGGGCCGCATCCTCAAAACGGCCAAAAAGATGCAATCCCGGTGCGGCGACTGCCAGCCAATAGGGATGAAGAACGGAAGTATTCTGTGCGTATAACTGCAGAAACTTATCCTGTGCTTTTTGCTCCAGATAAATACGTAATTTAATCGCCAGATAGTCCTCACGAATCTCTATGGCCAACGCCTGATCAACCGCAGACAACGCCTGCGAAAATTGTTTCACCGCCATATATTCCGTGGCTTGCCGATAATATTGCTGCGCCTGCTGGCCACTGCGCACAACCGATGAACGGCTTTCGCTGACGGTATTTTTTGTGTTGAATGCGCTGCTGTTTTTTGTTGCAGCCGCAGCAACCGCAGGTTTTATTTTTTGTGTTTCAAGCGCACGGATAGAGGACTGTGTTTTTTCCGCTGTGCTGGAGCGGGACCTATCCGCTACGCGCTGAACAGCAACAGGTTCAGCAGCAACAGGTTCAGCAGCAACAGTTTCTGCAATAATGGGGTCGGCTGCGGCTTCGGGAGAAAATGGTACAGGGGCTTGTACGCTCAGAGCTTCAGCTTGCTCTGCTGCATTGTTGTTATCCCTCAGCACTAAGGGTTTACCCGGCTGTTTTTCTGCAACAAAGGATGTCACCGGAGAAACGGTATTGACGGTGCTGGCTGTTTCAGGTTGAGAAGCATCGTGATGTAAAAAATAGAACACAGCAGGCACGAACATCAGTGCTGACCAGAGCAGCGGCTGAATAGACTTAATGCTGAGTTCTTTTAGGGTAAACGCACCAGAGTGTGCTCGTTCTGAAGCAGAATATGCCGTACCGGAAGCCGCAAGCGCGGCGGATTCATGGCTCATTTGCAGAGCGTGCGGTAATGCCGACGGTACAGCATCACGCTTATCGATATCCTGCAGCACCTGATGCAGCAGGCTCATATCAACACCAGAATCACGGCGGCGCAAACGGTTGAAAGGCGTAACCAGGACCAGTCCGGCGCAAAAGGATAAGCGCCTTCGGTATCAGCAACCGCTTTAGCCACATGACGCGCTTCCAGCTGACGACAGCCATTGCCATAACCCACCAACAGCGTTTTTGCGGCAAGAATGTTAACCAAACGGGGAATGCCACGGCTGGCTTGCCATAAATGTTTAAGTGCCGAAGTCTGAAACAACGGCATGCCACGGTAACCGGCAACGCTCAGACGCTGTTGCAGATACACCGCCAGGGTTTCACTGTTATTTAATGGCCGCAGGTCTGCACTGTAAGTAATACGCTGCAATAACTGCCGGAAGCGGGTCGTGGCCAGCGTGTTATTCAGCTCGGGTTGGCCGAATAATACAATCTGCACCAGTTTTTGCCGCTCGGTCTCCAGGTTGGAAATCAGCCGCAGCGCTTCCAGCGTGTCTTCTGGCATACATTGCGCTTCATCAATAATCAGCACCACCGGCTGACCGGCCAGAGCGAACTGCAGCAGGCACTGCTGAATGGCCTCCTGAACCTGCAGGTCACTTTTATCATCGGCATTTAATGCCAGCTCATGGGCAATGGCACGCCACAGACCGGCAGCCGATAACGCCGGATTAGGAATATACGCACTGCGCACGCCATCACTGGCCAGCGCATTCAGTAAGCGGCGGCACAATAATGTTTTACCGGTTCCTACCTCGCCGGTAATTTTGATAAAACCTTCACCCGACGACAGCGCAAACAACAACAATTCAAATGCCTGCTGCTGACTGGGCAGTTCCACATAAAAATCGGTATTCGGCGTCAGGCCAAACGGTGATTGCTTAAACCCGTAAAACTGCTCACAAGCCTGGTCCAGCTGAGTCATCTGCACACTTACCTCCGGGCGGGCATAAGCCGCGAATAGCGCTGGTTCAGTTCGTCAATCTGTTCTCGTGTCAGTGCTGAATCAATCACCTTGGGCTGAATCAGAATAACCAGCTCGCTCTGCACGATTTCTTCCCGGGTCTGGCGGAAAAACCAGCCCAGTAACGGAATATTTCCCAACCAGGGCACGCTTGCATCGGTGCGTACTTTGCGGTTTTGCATCAGTCCACCAATGACCACCACCTGACCGGAACGGGCACGGACAATCGAATCGGTTTCGCGGACCGTGCTATAGGCTAATGGCAGCGTATAGTCATCGTTATTCAGCTGTACCGTTTTAACTTTTTCTTCCACTTCGGTGACGGTCGGATGAACGTGCAGCGTCACTTCCTGATCTGAGCCAATCTGTGGCGTGACATCCAGCGCAATGCCAGAGAAAAACGGTGTTAATTCAATATCCGGGGTATTCGAGCTGCCGGTTGTGGTTGATGTGGTGGTATTGCTGACGTTGGTGACAAAAAATTCGTCTGAGCCTACTTTAATCACCGCTTTCTGATTATTAACCGTGGCGATACGTGGGCTGGATAACACTTTTACCTCACCTTGTGTGCGCAACAGCTGTAAAGCACCGGCGAAATCACCTAACGCAAAATTCGCAGTAAAAACACCTTCGATAAGATCCGTATTTTCCAGCGCGGAAGACGTCAGGCTGTTAGCCGATGAATAGGTTGTTCCACGAAAATTTTTACCGCCAAAAGCTGACCAGTTGATACCGGACTGAAAACCATCACTGAGGGTCACTTCAATAATTTTTGCTTCGATCAAAACCTGTTTCTGCACACTCAGTTCGGCTTTTTCCAGATAACTGGCAATATGATTTAACGTACCCGGCATGGCTTTAACCACCACAATACCGGCGTGTGCATCGACCACCACCTGAGCATCGGCTTCCTGCCCCAACATCAGCTGCAACGTCGATTTAAGATCCTGCCAGAAATCCGTTCTGGATTCGGTATCCACTTCACTGCTGTTAATCGTCTGCGAGCTGCTGCCGGAGGTGGTGGTATTGGTCTGCGTGCTGCTTTGGCGCGAATCGGTTGATGTCACCTGCCCGCTGCTGACGTGCATCCCCGAGCGGCCGGAACGTTTTACGTTGAGATAATTAATCGGAAAAATTCGGGTCTGTTGCTGACGCGGCAGAATCTGAATGCCATAAGCCGATTGCACAAAATCAAAGCCATAAATATCACGAACGGCCTGCAGGGTTTCCAGCAGTGTGACGTTTTTTAAGTTCAGAGTAATGTCACCGCTGACCTCTGGATGCACGACCAGGTTATAACCGGTGCCATCAACCAGGCTGTTAAAGAAAGCGCTGGCAGGAGTACGGTCAGCGAGCACATCAAAATGCTCCACCGGCGACGCTGGCTGTTGATCCAGTGGTGGCAACAGCTGTTGCAGATCCAGATCAGCCTGCGGTTGTTCGGCACCGGTTTGCAGTAACAGCGCGTCACTGTCTTTTTCCGCTTGAGGTGCCACCGTCGCACAACCACTCAATAACACCAGCAAAGCCAGAGTCAGCAGGCGCTTAAAATGGTCCGACGCAATACAACAAACAATGACAACAGACAAAATAAATACCTATTCAGAAGTACGTCGAGTATCAGTAAGTAAAGACAATTCGTGTCGTTTTTGCCGGATTTTCACCACAATCCGGTCGGGATAAATCGCCACAACCTGAGCGCCGTCAACCTGATCACCTGCACGCACAAGCTGGTTATTAATAACCGCACGATTGCCAGTACTGCGAATCAGAATCTGCTGCACCACGATCGGTTGTTGCGGCTGCACAACCGCTTCTGGCTGTTGCTGCAACCAGGGCGGGGGTTGCGTCGGATCGGCGGCAAAAACCACCGTGGCGCCAAGCAATAACAGGCTGAGCAAGATGCGCAGCAGCACAATGAATATCAGCAACGGCAGCAGATGGGCTGTCGACCGGTGCGACCAGGCCTGGGCAGGTAAAGAATACTCAGCCACCTAAAACCTCCTCGCGCATACTCAGCGTGTACACCTCAAGTGTCAGCTCGCCACGGGGATGCTGCACAATATGAAAATCCAGCGATTGCCAGAACAAGCGCCAGGGCATCGCATCAAGCCGCTGAAGATAAGCCAGCAAACCGTCATAGCTGGCATCCAGTGTAAGCCGTAAGTGATGGCTGTAGAGCTGCACATCGGCAAACTCTTCGCCAAGCTCCAAAGGCTGGCGCGGCAGATTGACCAGACTTTTAAGCTGCAGACGTTTGTCCTGCTTCAGCATTTGCTCCAGCAGCGGCACCATTTGTGCCGGGGACACCAGAGCATCAGTCAAGGCCGTAATGCGCTGATTCATGTGGGTTTGCTGTACCTGCAGACGCGCCAGCTCATCACGCAGCGGCTGGTTAGGATCGTTAATGGCCTGCAGGCGTAATTGCTCCAGCTGGTTGTGCAATTGTTGATTCTGCTGCTGTTGGCTGACGGTGGTTTGCTGCAGAACCATGCTGCGTTGCCACAGAGGTTGCAGTAACAGCAACGAAAACAGCGCCAGAACAACAGCGTGTAAAATAATCTGCAGCAATATCTGCTCACGCGGACGCAACGCGTTATACGCAGCGATCCCCTTTTGCGCTAACGGATGACGCCACCACAGCGAAGGCTGATAGTGAGGCTTCCAGCCGCTCATAAGCGCTCTCCCCTGCTGGCCTGATGCTGCTCTGAACGCTGCCCGGCAGAGGTCGGCACCTCGGCACTCACCATTTCCGTGTCCAGTACAAAACTCAGCCAGCGCTGTTCGCTGCGCTGCACATCAATCTGGCTGAAGGATTTACCGGCATAGGCGCTGCGCTGTAATAATTCGACGACATAACGCGATAATTTGGACGGTTCATCGACAAAGCCCTGCAGCCGTATCTGTTGTCCGCCATCGCGCACAGAAAATCTCTGCAACCAGACACCGCTGACCTGCTGTTCGCCAAGTTGTGCAATCAGCGGCGTAAACGACTGGCTTTGCTGTAATTGTTCACGGCCCAGATAAAGTAAAATTTTCTGACTGTTCGACAGCTGCCGGCGTGCCTCTGCCAGCTGTTGCTGCAAGCCGCTGTCCACAACCAATGGCGGGTGACGCGCCATTTCATCTTCCAGCTGCTGCGTCAGGCTGTGCGTTAATAATTCGGTTTGCTGTTGCGTACTCCCCAGCCATTGCCAGTAGCCGAGCAAAGCGAGTGCCGCCAACAGCATCAGTAACGTACTCAGACCCAGCTGCAACAACAGGCGGCGGATAGGTTGCGGCAAACCCGGTGGACGGAATTCTTCCAGATAAAAATTAACCCGCTGCTGAATCTGCCAGGTCATCAGGCCACCTTTCCGGCGACAGGCATCGCCGTGCTGTTATGCTCAAACGACAATGCATTACCCAAGGCAATCGCCAGCGAGGCGGTCAGCGCCTGTTCATCAGTGTTAGCGTTATCCGCATAGTGATGAAACAGGTTATCGAGCAATAAACTGCGCACCGGAATATTCACGCTGCGCTCCAGTTCCGGTAACAATGTGCTGACATCAGCATCATCGGGCACCAACACCCATAACTGGCCGACAACCCCCATCCCCAGCTGGCTGTCGAAATAATCCAGCGAACGCTGAATATCCAGTGCCAGTGCCTCAACGCGGCTGTCACTTTCCAGGCTCAGTTCATCCTCAACGGCAGACGCCAATCCCAGCGCACGGGTACCGATATTCAGACGTCTGGAAAGGTACAAACCACCATCGCGGTAGAGATAAATCATGCCGTCGTCAGCATCCAGCCGCAGCACGCCAACTGCCGTCTCCGGCTCCATTTCAGCGACCAGATGCAACAGACTGAGTTCGGGAATGGTGATACTGCTCAACGCTAATTGCTGATGTTTACACCAGCGCACCAGCTCTTTGATGCGGCGGTGATCAATAACCACCGCAAAGGCCATCTCCAATCGCTGGCGATACGCGTCAGCGGGCATGCGGAAGCCCTGAATGACTTTTTGTTCGGCCCCCTGCGGCAGCAGATCACGCATACGGAAACGCAGCGCGTCGCCCAGCTCGTCATCGCTTACCGCCGGCGCTTCAACCAGGTGTAATTCATAATCGAGGGCATCCAGCGATAACACCGTGGCAACGCCATCCAGCGCCTGATGCCGTATCCAGGCCGCCAATCCGTCCAATCCCTGATCGCCGGGCTGCGGACGGAAGCATTCGCGTATCGTCCCGCCGTCGCGCAATACGGCAAAGCCTCTGCCCTGGTGCAATTCAATGCCCAGACAGCGTAAATCCTGAACGGTTTGTTTCTGCCAAGGCCAGCGCATGACCACCTCTTTAAAACCAAATAATCTAAAGAAAGTGTAGACCATGATTCTGGCGCAGGATGGCCAATGTCTATGTTCAGCACCTGTCGGGCCACCTATAATGCCCGCCTGCTTATAAGGCCCGGCACTATGTTCAATATTGTTCTGTTCGAACCCGAAATTCCGCCCAATACCGGCAACATCATCCGCCTGTGCGCCAACACCGGTTGCCGCCTGCATCTGATTGAACCTCTGGGTTTCAATATGGAAGAAAAAAGTCTGCGCCGCGCCGGACTGGATTACAGCGAATGGGCCAGCGTAAAAATTCACGCCAGCTATGCCGCCTTTCTCGCAGACGAGCAGCCGCAACGTCTGTTTGCCCTGACCACCAAAGGTCAGCGTACTCACTCCGATGTGGCTTTCGCCGCCGATGATTACCTGATGTTCGGCCCGGAAACCCGTGGCCTGCCGGAGGATGTGCGCATGAGCCTGCCGTTTGAACACTGGCTGCGGCTGCCGATGATGCCTGACAGCCGCAGCATGAACCTGTCCAATGCCGTGGCGGTGATGGTTTATGAAGCCTGGCGGCAACTGGGATACAATGGCGGCTCCTGATTCGGGGAGTACCGCGATGAAAATCCTGCTGCTGTGCATCAGCATCCTGTTCACGCCACTGCTGCATGCCGGCAAGGCTGGCGAAGTTCTCACTGATACACTCAGCCGCCCGTGGGGCATGGCCTTTATTGCCCCCGATCAACTCCTTATCAGTGAACGCAGCGGCGCCCTGCAACTGTTCCACACCGGGCAACAGCAATTGCATGAGGTTAAAGGCGCACCCAGGGTGTGGTTCGATGGCCAGGGAGGGCTGCTGGATGTCGCCGTGGCCGACGACTATCAGCCCGGCGGTTGGATTTATTTCACCTGGAGCGCTCCGTTAGCGCAGGGGGAGCGAGGTCAGGCGGCCACCGCGCTCGGGCGTGCGCGCCTCGATATCAGCCGCCAACCCTTTCAGCTCGACGACTGGCAAACGCTGCTGATCAGCCAGTCGGCAAGCAGCAGTGGCCAGCATTTTGGCAGTCGCATCGCCTTTGATAAGGACTATGTTTTTTTCAGTATTGGTGATCGGGGGGAGCGCGACAACGGCCAACGCCTGAACACCCACGCCGGTAAAATTCTGCGTCTGACCCGTGATGGCGATATTCCGGCCGATAATCCCTTTGTCCGCCAGCCCGGCGCATTGGCAGAAATCTGGAGCTATGGACACCGCAATCCCCAGGGACTGGCATACGATGCTGCCACCCAGCGCCTGTGGGCGATTGAACACGGACCGCGCGGCGGAGATGAAATCAATCTGATCAAAAAGGGACACAACTACGGCTGGCCGGTTGTTTCCTGGGGCAAAGAGTATTGGAACCCGCTGTATGTCGGCGAGGCACGCAGCCGCCCGGATATGACCGACCCGGTAAAAATGTATGATCCCTCCATCGCCCCCGGTTCTTTACTGTTTTATCAGGGGAAGGCCCATGCAGACTGGCAGGGCAACCTGTTGGCCGGAGCGCTGAAGCTGACCCATCTGAACCGTGTAACGCTGGGCGGAACGGAGAACGAGCCACAGGCCATCAGTGAAGAACGTCTGCTGACCAATCTGAACGAGCGCATAAGAGCCCTGGCGACCGACAGCACCGGCAAGCTCTACATTGCCACCGACAGCGGCCGCCTGTTGCGCTATTAATAACACTGGCAATCCACCCAAGCCATAAACAATAAAGGCCGCAACCCGTTACAGGTTGCGGCCTTTATTGCTGATGAACATACGGAATCAGCGGAAAAGGAATACTCAACTCAGTGAGTGGTTTCCTGCTCGGCGGCGGCTTCCTGAGCCTGCTGAGCTTCCTGCTGCAAACGCTGCTGGAACAGGGCATCGAAGTTAATCGGTGCCAGCATCAGTGCCGGGAAACCACCTTTAACCACCAGGTTATCGATGCTTTCACGCAGGTAAGGGAACAGGATATTCGGGCACATAGCACCCAGCATCGGCTTCAGCTGTTGCTCCGGGATATTCACCATGGCAAACAGGCCAGCCTGAATCAGCTCAACCAAAAAGGCGGTTTCGCCATCGTTGGTCGCGGTGATGGTTACCTTAACAGACACTTCATAGTGATTATCGTCGAGCTTACGCGCACCACTGTTGAGGTCGAGTTTGATCTCTGGCTTCCATTCTTTGCTGAAAGCCTGTGGTGAATTCGGCGCCTCGAAAGAAGCGTCTTTAACATAGATACGTTGCAGAGCGAACTGCGGCTGTTGATTATCGGCCATGTCGTAATGTCCTTCTGATTATTATGTGCCGGAGCAGCCTCAGCTGCGTACCACCGGCAGGTTCTGATTAGTCCACTCCATCATGCCGCCAGTCAGGCGTACAGCGTTGAAGCCCTTTTCGCGCAGCATCTTGCCTGCCACACCTACGGTCTGACCGGTTTTACACACCAGAATGATCGGGCGCTCTTTGTGAGCATCCAGTTCATTCAGACGGCTGGCCAGATTGCTGTAAGGAATGTTCAGAGCATTAGCCAGATGACCAGCGCTGAAGTCTTTTTTGTCACGGATATCCAGCACTACCGCGTTTTCTTTGTTGATCATTAACGTGGCCTGAGCTGTCGATACAGTCTGACCGCTGCGACGGCTGTTGTCCCACAGCAGAGCAGCCAGAAACGCGCCCCAGATAGCAACCAGCTCGATGTGGTTGCCCACAAAATCAAATAGACGATCCATAACTTCTCATCATCACCCGAAAAAAGAAGGCGGCAGTATAGCGCCTGCCTGCCTGCGGAACCACCGCCCAAACTGTCCATTGCCCACTCTGGGGGTCAGCTTCTGGCAGTGACGAGTAACGGGCATGGCAAAATCAATCACCGGCCAAGACTTTTGCCTGTCCCACAGGGCGACGAACGCGGTGTTTTTTAGGTACAATGGCGGACTTTCATGGCAACGTAACCGAGTCTGTTTTAATGAAATCGCGTCCTGTACCTACTGCTCTGATTATTCTCGATGGCTGGGGCTATCGTGAAGACACCGCCAACAACGCCATTGCCAACGCCAATACCCCGAACTGGGACGGCTTGCTGCAGCAGTATCCCAATGTACTGATTCAGACCTCCGGCGAAGCCGTGGGTCTGCCCGACGGCCAGATGGGCAACTCCGAAGTGGGCCATATGAATCTGGGTGCCGGACGCATCGTGTACCAGAACTTCACCCGCATTAACAAAGCCATCAAAGACAACGAACTGGCGCAGAACGAAGTACTCTGTGCTGCCATCGACAAAGCCGTCGCTAACGGTGGCGCCGTTCATTTTACCGGTCTGTTGTCACCCGGCGGCGTACACAGCCATGAAGATCATCTGGTTGCCCTGCTGGAAATGGCCAAAGCCCGTGGCGCTGAGCGCGCCTATGTGCATGCCATTCTTGATGGCCGCGATATGCCACCGCGCTCCGCCGCACCGTCCATCAAAAAGATTGAAGACACTTTTGCCCGCCTGGGGAATGGCCAGATCGCCACGGTGATCGGCCGCTTTTTCTCAATGGACCGCGACAACCGCTGGGAACGCGTTCAGGCCGGCTACGATGCCATGACGCTGGGCAGCGCCGAATTCCGCGCCGCTTCCGCCAGTGAAGCCCTCAGCAATGCGTATGCGCGCGACGAAAACGACGAATTTGTGAAAGCCACCGTCATTGAAGGTGCCGACGGCCGTGTACAGGATAACGATTCCGTTATCTTCTTTAATTTCCGCCCGGACCGTGCGCGTGAACTGACCCGCGCCTTTGTCTCCGGCGATGAGTTCAAAGGCTTTGCCCGCAGCGCACATCCAAAGCTTGCTGACTTTGTCATGCTCACCGAATACGCCGCTGACATTAAAGCCAACTGCGCGTTCCCGCCAGCCACACTGAGCAACGGCATCGGTGAGTACGTTGCTAATCTGGGCCTGACCCAGCTGCGCATTGCCGAAACCGAAAAATACGCCCACGTCACTTTCTTCTTCTCCGGTGGCCGTGAAGAAGAATACGCCGGCGAAACGCGTATTCTGGTGCAATCTCCCGATGTCGCCACTTACGATCTGCAGCCGGAAATGAGCGCACCGGAAGTCACCGACAAACTGGTCGCTGCCATTAAAAACCGCGAATTCGACCTGATTGTCTGCAACTACGCCAACGGCGATATGGTTGGTCATACCGGCGTTTACGATGCGGCCGTTAAAGCCGCCGAATGCATTGACGAATGCATCAAACGCGTCACCGATGCCTTGCTGGAAGTGGGTGGCGAATGTCTGATCACTGCCGACCACGGCAATGCCGAACAGATGCTGGATGACAATGGCGAAGCCATGACTCAGCACACTACCGGCCCGGTGAACCTGATTTATGTGCATAACCGCGCGCAAGCGGTACAGCTGCATCCCGGCCGCCTGTGCGATGTCTCGCCGACACTGCTGAGCATGATGGGCTTGCCGCAACCGGCCGAAATGGACGGCAACTCTCTGGTCAGCTACGGCAACTGATATGAAATCACTGTTGCTGAGCGGCTTCTGCCTGGCGCTGTTGTGTCTGCCGGCGCACGCCGACGACGAAGCCAAACTGGATGCGCTGAAAACCGAAATTGCCAAGCTCGAACAGTGGCTGAACTCGGCCAAAGATGAGTACAGCCAGCTGAACGATGCGCTGCGTAAATCGGATAAAGACATTGCTGAGCTGAGCAAGCAGATCGAGCAAACCCGCACTCGTCTGCAGGAGGAGAAAGACCGCCTAAAAAAGCTCAGACAGGAGCAGGGACAGCTCCGCCAGTTACAGGACAAACATCGCCAGCATCTCGCTGAGCAGTTACGGGCCGCACAGCGTATCGGCTCGGAAGGGCCGCTCAAGCTGCTGCTCAATCAGGATGATCCGCAACAGGCGCAGCGCATGCTGCGCTACTTCAGTTATTTCAATAACGCCCGCATTGATCATATCCACCATATTCTGGCCGAACTTGAACGGCTGGATAAGCTTGCCGAGCTGATTGCGCAGCAGGAACAACAATTGCTGGCCACCGAGAAAAGTC
The DNA here is from genome assembly GCA_002733205.1 of Thalassobium sp. Taxonomy (GTDB): domain Bacteria; phylum Pseudomonadota; class Gammaproteobacteria; order Pseudomonadales; family Oceanobacteraceae; genus Venatoribacter; species Venatoribacter pacificus. The sequence continues at coordinate 377,719 of NVUW01000001.1, forward strand.
TGCTGGGCAAAAACCGCGAAATGGCCACGCGTAAGCAGGAACAGCAGCAACTGCTGGCTAAACTCGCCGGCCAGATGAAAAACGAACAGCAACGGCTGGCGCAGAAACAGGCCGACCGTAAACGCCTCGAAGCACTGCTGAGCGAAGTACAGACACTGCTGGTTAACAGCCCGCGTAAAGAAGACGCGCGACCGATTACCTCCCTCAAAGGAAAACTGCCGCGTCCGGTTAATGGTCGTGTGCTGCACGCCTTCGGCAACCGTAACAACGACAGCATGAACCGCTGGGAAGGCTGGGTGATGAGTGCCCCGGAAGGTCTGCCAGTGCGCGCCATTCATCACGGCCGGGTGGTGTATTCCGACTGGCTGCGCGGCTTCGGCCTGATCACTATTATTGATCATGGCCAGGGTTACCTGAGTCTGTACGCCCACAACCAGACATTGTTGCGCGATGTTGGCGCCTGGGTGAATCAGGGCGACAGCATTGCCACCATTGGCCGCAGTGGCGGCAGCACGGAACCGAATCTGTATTTTGAGATCCGTTATAAGGGCAAGCCGCAAGACCCGGCTGCCTGGCTGAAACGATGAAAAAACGCCTCCTGCCGCGCCTTAACAGGTTCTGACTTTTGTGCCATTCTTCAACGCATTGACCTGAATTGAGTATCCCCATGCCGTTATCTTCTGTTCTGTCCCGCCGTATTTTCCCGTGGTTTGGTTGTACGGCGGTCTGCGTCCTCGCGCTGGGTATTACTCAGGTGCAGGCACAACCTGCCGAGGCCGCTCTGCCCGATGCCAGCACCAGTGAGACGGTGCAGCGTCCGCAGGGTCAGCTGCCATTGCAGGAGCTGCGTAATTTCACCGAAATTTTTGAACGCATCCGCACTGCGTATGTAGAAGAAGTCGACGATAAAACCCTGTTGGAATACGCCATCAACGGCATGCTTACCTCCCTCGATCCGCATTCTGCCTATCTGCAACCAGAAGCGTTTTCGGATCTGCAGGAAAATACCTCGGGTAAATTCGGCGGCTTAGGCATTGAAGTTGGCCTCGAAGACGGTCTGATTCTGGTGGTCACCCCGATTGATGACACTCCAGCGCAAAAAGCCGGTATCCGCGCCGGTGATTTAATTGTCTCGCTGGATGGTGAAGCCGTGATGGGCATGAATCTGAACGACGCCGTCGAACGTATGCGCGGCGCACCGGGCTCAGAAATCACCTTGGAAATCCGCCGTAAAAATGAAAAAGAACTGCTGACCTTTACCCTCGCCCGCGCGGAAATCAAAGTCGCCAGTGTGCGTACCGAGATGCTCAGCGGTGATGTTGGCTATGTGCGCATTACGCAATTCCAGGAACATACCGGCAGCGAACTGGCGACCGCCATTGAAGACTGGCGCGCCAAAGGCGACCTGAACGGCATCATCCTCGACCTGCGTAATAACCCCGGCGGCGTGCTCGATGCGGCCGTCGAAGTGGTCGACAGCTTCGTCAGCCAGGGGCTGATTGTCTACACCAAAGGCCGCACCCCCAGTGCCGAAGTCAGTTACTCCGCCACCAATCACACCGCAGCCGGCAGCGTACCGGTGGTGGTATTAATTAATGGTGGCTCTGCCTCTGCGTCAGAAATTGTAGCCGGGGCGCTGCAGGATCATCAGCGTGCCGTTATTGTTGGCACCCAGTCATTTGGTAAGGGGTCGGTGCAAAGCGTACTGCCGATCACCGAAGACCGTGCCGTTAAACTGACCACCGCGCGCTACTTCACGCCCAATGGCCGTTCGATTCAGGCACAGGGGATTAAGCCCGATATCTGGGTGGAGCAAAGCGAAGTGACCCCTTACGAACAGCGCTTTTATAAAGAAGCCGACCTGCCTGGCCACCTGAGCAATCCGACCCAGAAAGACAACAACGCCGGGGATAAAAAAGCACCGGCCAACAGCTCAAAAGCCGCTGCAGACCCCAGTGGTGAACTACTGAAAAAAGACTTTCAGCTGTACGAAGCTCACACCCTGCTGCGCGGCGTCACCATTCTCAGTCCCCGTCCGGAGGCCTGATTGCTGCAACGCTTCTCGTGGCTGGCTGCGGCCGGCCTGTTCGCTCTGTCCGCTCTGCTGCCCGCCCACCGTGTCAGTGCAGCGGACAGCGCAGCGTTATTGCTGATTATCGACGACATCGGCAATAACCAGCGCTCAGGCAAACGTACTGTGGCTTTGCCCGGCCCGCTGAATCTGGCATTTCTGCCCCACACCCCTTACGCCGCACCACTGGCCGAAGCGGCATTCAGCGCCGGTCATGGCATTCTTCTGCATGCGCCGATGGCCAACGAACAGGGTGCCCGCCTTGGACCCGGCGCGCTGACCAGCGGTATGGATCAGGCCAGCCTGCAACACACCCTGAATGACAGTCTCGCCGCCATCCCCCATGTTCAGGGCATGAACAACCATATGGGCAGTCTGCTGACACAACAGGCCGATGCGATGCGCTGGGTGATGCAGATTGCACAGCAGCAGGGACTGTTTTTTGTCGACAGCCTGACCAGCCCCAAAAGCGTCGCACTGGAGCAGGCCCGCGCAGCCGGTATTCCGGCGCTGGAGCGTGATGTCTTCCTTGATAACGACACCCGACCGGCGGCGTTGAAGCGCCAGTTTGAACAAGCGCTGCGCCTCGCCCGGCATCGGGGTTATGCCGTTCTGATTGGTCACCCCTACCCGGAAACACTGGAGTTTCTGGCGCGTGAGCTACCGGCATTAAAGGCGCAGAACATCCGCCTGACCCGCATTGATGAGTTTCTGCAGCAACGCCTGTGGCTGCCATTGCAAAAGCCTTCGCTGACACCTTCGCGCTACCTGTTACGCACCACCGGTGCCAGCCTGCAGCCCTGAGCCTGTAAACCTGAGCCTGTAAACCTGAGCCGCCGCCAAACCAGAAATCCACAGCACGGCGATCATCTTGCAACACCAGTCTGCCCTCCGTGTTCCAGTCATTCTGCAGCCGCCATTCACTCAGAATCGGTAAGGTTAAACCGTCTGTCGTATGGCTTCAGCGCCAGTCATTTTTGCTGTATCGCCGTACAATGGCACCGTATGACCGTAAAGGACTGTAAAAAGCCGTGTTTTGGTACGCCACGATACTTGTACGATAGTTTTGTTTTAGATAATCTGAACAGGATTTTGTGAGGGGCAAATAATGATAAAAAAACTCAGCACCGGTCTGCTGCTAATGATCGCCTGCAGCGCCAACGCCACCGACGAATACAGCAAAGAGCTGTATGACATTTATTGCACGGCCTGTCATGCCGTCGCCGCCTCCGGCGCACCACAAGCATTTACTTCCGAATGGGATGAGCGGTTAGATAAGGGTATGACCACCCTGGTCAATCACGCGATTAATGGTATCGGCAACATGCCACCCATGGGGACCTGTGCAGAGTGCAGTGCCGAAGATCTGGAAGACATCATCCGTTATATGGCACAGGAGCAATAGCCGTGAATTTTGACCGTATTCAACTTAACCGCCGTAATCTGCTGAAAGCAGCCGGCGCAGGCCTGGTGGCCGCTGGCACCGCCGGCTGCAGTTCCAGCGTAAAACCACAGGAAAACCCGGGTATTATCGGTAAAGACGGTAAGCGGGTACTGCCGTGGAGTAACTGGTCCGGTAATCAGCATTGCCAGCCGAATGAACGCCTGGTACCACGCAACGAAGATGAGTTGCTGACCATTCTGCGCAATGCCACCCAGCCGATCCGCAGCGTCGGTTCCGGCCACAGTTTCAGCGCGCTGGTCCCCACCGATCAGACTCTGCTGTCGCTGGCGCGTCTGCGCGGTGTTGAGAATGTCGACGCCGACGCCCTGGAAGCCGATGTCTGGGCCGGTACACGTCTGTCTCAGATCGGCGATAAACTGTGGGAACACGGTTTATCCACCATTAACATGTCAGACATTGATACCCAGGCCTTTGGTGGCGCACTGGCCACTTCAACCCACGGTACCGGTAAAGAACTCGGCACACTGTCGACCCACGTTAAAACCCTGCGCATTGCCAATGCCGCCGGTGAGATGCTGGAATGCAGTGCCGAACAGAACAGTGATCTGTTCCATGCCGCCGGTAACAATCTGGGCGCACTGGGCATTGTCACCAAAGCCCGTATCCGCACCGATAAAGCCTACTACCTGAAAGAACACAGCTGGATGATGTCGGAAGACGAAGGTCTGGAGCGTGCGGAAGAATTACGCGATGCTCACCGCCATTACGAAATGTACGCACTGCCACACAGTGACTACATGCTCGGCATCGCCATCGACAAAATTGATCCTGCCGAAATCCCAACCGACCAGGCAGAGCCCAGTGGCGATGCTTATGAAGCGTTCCGCATGATGTCGAACCTGATTGACTACATGCCATTTGCGCGCAGCTGGCTGGTGAATTTTGGTGCCGGTGGCGTGGAGCCTGAAACCCGTTACGGTAAATCGCACGAAATTTTCGGAAATCTGCGCGACATCCGCTTTAACGAAATGGAATACACCGTACCCGCTGAAGTTGGCCCGCAGTGTCTGCGCGAAATTCTGCAAACCATTAAAAAACAGAATATTCCGGTTATTTTCCCAATCGAAGCCCGCTACATTAAAGGCGACGATGTGTGGCTGAGCCCATTCTACAAGCGTGATGGTTTTGCCATCAGCTGCCATAACTTCCACGACAAAGACTATAAAAAGTATTTTGCCGCGATTGAACCGATCTTCTGGAAATACGATGGCCGTCCGCACTGGGGAAAAATCCACACGCTGAAAGCTGCCGAATTTGCCGCCCGTTACGAGCGTTTTAATGACTTCCTGCGGGTGCGCAAAGAAATGGACCCACAAGGTCTGTTTCTGAATGATCACCTGCGTTCAACGCTGGGAATCAGCTGATTTAATCACTGCACTAATTAATCGTGTAATAAACAATAAAGCCGGCGAATGCCGGCTTTATTATTATCATTGCCTAATCCATCCGGCGGAAATGAGCGGCTATAGCGCAATGTTTAATCACCGCATCATATACTGGCCTGAAAAATCCCTTCTTCCCCCGTTCGTGGCTTCTTGTCAGCCGAGTTATTCTGATAAGCTGAGCCGATGAATTCATCCTTGTTATTTTTATTATCAAGACGTTGCCGGCCAATATTCAGTCTGCTCTGTTGTGCCGCCCTGGTTTTTATCGTTCCTGCAGAAATCACCTTCGCCGATGATGGAATCCCCCCTGTGCGCTCCATACCTCTGTTGGCTACGTCGACGGTAAAGCCCTGGGGATTTGCGGATACTGACAGAACCCGCAAAGGCATGCTGATTGATTTTCAGAATACCCTGTTCAGCCGCGCCAACATTGCCGTTAACAACGTGCTTGAGCCTTATCCGCGGGTTATTCAGGATATCGAAAAAGGCGATGCTGACATTGCCGTCATGTTTGTCAGTCCACAGGCCAACCGTATTGCTCATTCGCTGGGTAACGTTCTCAGTGAGCGTATTGTGATTGTGGTAAAAGCGGGGAGTAAAGAATACCGCTCGCTGGATGATTTTAATGGCCAGAACATTGGCCAGGTCCGTGGCTCAAAATATGGTGATGCCTTTGACAATCATCCGGGCATTACCCGTGTGGCCCTGACCGATGTCGAACAGGGGTTAAAAATGCTGCTCGCCGGGCGGTTGGATGCCATGGCCAGCACCGAACATTCATTGCTGTTTGCCATGTACAGCGCCGGCATTAATGCCGCCGATATTCAATTGGCTTTGCCGTTGTTTACCGCCCGTGCGGATTTGTACGTTGCCCGCCATGCGATGCAGGCCGAATGGGTAAAACCTGTTGAGCAGACGCTTACCGCCATGCGCAACGATGGCAGCCTGACGCAAGCGCTCTATCAGAATAAGTACTGGCCGTATGACAGCTATTGCTTCAGCGGCGGACAATGCCTTAATGGTCACCAGGCATCCGCGGAAAAGTAACAACTGAAGCACCCGACCAGTGACTCAGCGGCCGTCGTACTCTGCCCCGAATAATGTACTCATCTGCCGTTGTGGCTTCTCATTAATGTTGGCTTTACCGGCTAAATAACGCTCACGAAAGAGTAAAAAGTATTCCGCCAGTGCCTGCGCGGCAATATGGTCTTCTGCCAATTTTAATATTTCTATGCCCACTTCTGCCGTGCATAACTGATGCAGGTGTGCCGCTTCGCGCAGCTGATATTCCGACCCTTTTTCCGGCTGAATACCGAGCACCGGCAGAGTCTGCAGATAGGGGCTGCGGAACATTTTTTTCGCTTCACGCCAGGTGCCGTCAAGCATGACAAATAACGGAATTTTTCCCTGTTGCAGGGTTGGCAATTCCGCCGGGGAATGAATGCAGCGTTCGGGCTCCGCATACTGATGCGGAAACACCACAATGGGGGCATAACGCTCGTCCTGCAGCAGCGCCAGTAATTCCGGATTATGAACCGTACGCTGCCACTGGTAGGCGTAATTATCGGCCACCACATCGGCAATCAGCCGTCCGGTATTGCTCGGTTTAAACACTTCACCTTGGTACATGATAAAAACAAACGCGCTGCGGCTGCTGACTTCTGGCCGCTCCGCACAAATGCAATGACTAACCCCCAGCAGACACTGCGGACAACGCACGGTTTTGCTGCCACGCGCCAGGAAAGCACGGCGGGATTTCGCCAGTTCCTGCAGGCGCAGGTCAGCGACAGAGTTACAATGCATGGGGGTTGTTATCCGCAGATGAATAAAGAAAAGGCGCGCATTCTACCCTGCGCAAGCACTAACGCGAAGACAGCGGCATGCGTTGCCACAACGCCGGTAATTCGGCCACCGAATCCAGCAGATATTGCGGCTGCAATCCGGCACTGTCGGCGTCTTCGTCACCCGGCCGGTATTTGCCGGTACGCACCAGTGCGCCGTGAATGCCACAGGCCTGAGCGCCCAGCACATCACCGAGTCGGTCATCGCCGATCATCAGGGTTTGCTCTGCCGTAACATTAAGCGCCGCCAGCGCCTGCTGAAAAAACGAGACTGCCGGCTTGCCCATTACCAGCGCCTCACGCCCAGTCGCGTATTCCAGCGCCTTCACAAAAGGGCCGACATCCAGCTGCAGCCCATCGGCGGCAGCAAAATAGCGCGTCATACCTAACGCCAGCAGAGGAATCTCAGGATCAGCCATCAGCACCCGGAACGCCTGATTCAGCACCTCAAAGGAAAAACCCGTACCCATATCACCGATCACCAGCGCCTCGGCATCGTCACCGCCGCTCAGATCAAACATACCGAATTCGCTGTACACCGCCTGCGGTAACAGCACATGCAGACGCTGCTTATGCTGTTGCTGCAGCCACAGCCGCGCAGCAATGGGTGGGGTAAGAATATCGGCTTCCTGCGCAGCAATACCGGCGGCCTGTAAATCGGCGGCAATACGGCTGGCGGGCTTTGACGTAGTGTTGGTTAAAAACCGGTGGGGAATACCCTGCTGCCGCACCCAGTTTAAGGTTGCGGCAGCACCGGGCAGCGCTGCGCCTTTGAATAACAAGACACCATCAATATCAAAAAGAACCGCCTGCATAACGCTTCCTCCGCCTGTCGCTCAATCCGGTCACAGACAGCCTACAACAGCTGGCGCAGAATTGCGTTTATCTGCTCAGTGGTTCTCAGTCACACAAGCCATCGTCCGGTAACAAATGCTCATAGCGGGCGTCGGTCAGAGTGCGCAGGAAACAGACCAGTGCGGTGACTTCTGTCTCCGATAAAGTCCGCGCCTGCTGTAAATCGTCGTTGCTCATATTGGCACTGATTTCCGGCTCAGCCCATGGCAGTCCGGTTTCCGGATTTTCCGCAAAATCCGACCCGGTCTTAAAGTGATCGTAAAACTGTACCACCGTCGTCAGGTCAGCAAACACGCCGTTGTGCATATAGGGGCCGGTAACAGCCACGTTACGTAAGGTCGGGACCTTAAATTTTCCCTGCTGCGCAACGTCGGTTATGTCCGGATTCGCCAGCAGGCCATCATCGCTGCCGGTTACACCGCTCAGCGCACGGGCAGCGGCATTCACCGGTACGCCAATGTTGTGGTACTCGTAATTACTGAAGGTTTCCCCGCGCTGGCCCTTGGCTTTTAACTGATGACAGGCGCCACAGTTAGTGAACTGACTGAAAAACAGTGACTTGCCCAGCGTGGCTTTATCCAGCGCATCGTAAACATAGCGGTTACTGTCCCCCAGCGGCAGTAATGAGCGGTCATACTTGGAATCGAAAGGCGCAAAGGTATTACTGCGCTCAAAAGCCGCAATGGCATCGGTCATTGCTGCATAGGCGGCATCAGCATCAGCGGTCAGATCCAGCCCATATAACTGGCTGAAAGCCTCAATGTAATCATTATTTTCCAATAAACGATCAACCACGGCCGTTTTGTTTTCCATACCCATTTCTATCGGGTTCAGCGGTGGCCCTCCGGCCTGCTGCGCCAGACCGCTGGCGCGGCCATCGTGAAACTGGCCACCGATATAACCGCTGTATTCTTTCAGGCTGCCCGGCACGGTTTCCGCTGCGCGGGTATGGCTGCCCTGACTGAACGCCGGACTGAAGCGCGCATAAGCTGCGGTCGGAGCGTTGCGATCACCAAACGACGTGCCGTTATCGCCACGGGAAACCGGGCTCACCTTGCCATCTGCGCCACTGCGGTTATCCACAAAACCATGCTCGGGGTTGTGGCAGGTCGCACAGGACTGAGTGCGGTTGGCTGACAAGCGGGTGTCATGAAACAGGCTTTCACCCAGCGCTTCTTTGCTGGCAAAGGCCGGACTCTCAGAGCCGCCACTGCTGCCACCGCAACCGCTAACGGCCAATACAGCGACGACCAACGAGACATGTAACGGCAAAAACAACGCTTTTTTCATAACCCAATCCGCCAGATAGCAGTAATTCAGGTGGCAATGCTACTACACCGGGTGTGGATATAAAATACGAATCACTCACATACAACTTCGTAGTTGCAAATCATTTGCGTTTACATTAGATTGCGGCCCCTGACGTTTTTTTACAGACGCCGCGACAGCTGCCAGGCGCTTATTGCCTGACTTACGCCGCTCGCCGCCATTTATTTCTGCCCAAACAGGATCCGATCATGAAGCTCACACACCTTGCAGCCTGTATCGCCACTGCCACACTGTTGACCGCTTGCGGTGGATCATCCAGCGACTCAGATTCCTCCGTTATCAACCTGCCGAATGTGCAGAAGGTTCTGAATACCAATGCTGATATCGCACTGGCCGTTTACAGTGATGCCGTCGATACCGCCATCGACCTGAAAGCCGCACTGGCAACCTTCCGTGCAGATCCGACGGACGCCAACCTGGAAGCCGCTAAGAAAGCCTGGCTGGTTGCACGCGAACCTTACGGCCAGAGCGAAGTTTACCGTTTCCGTAACAGCCCGATTGACTCAACAGACTACAGCAGCGAAGACGGTCCGGAAGGCGATATCAATGCCTGGCCATTGGGCGAAGCCCTGATCGATTACGTCAAAACCAACAGCAGCGACTTTGGTACTGACCAGATTGGTGTCACCGCCAACAGCGCCGGCATTAACGGTAATGGTGCCATTGATGCGACTTACGCTACCAACGATGATACTGACAACATCATTGGCAACACCAACGTCGTGATCAACGCTGATCTGCTGGCCAATACCGCCACCGCCGATGATGAGCACGATGTGATTGCCGGCTACCACGCCATCGAATTTATGCTGTGGGGTCAGGATCTGAACGAAGATAACAACACCACCGATGGCACAGACCGTGATACGGCGGTGAAATCTTATGTGTTTAACCACGGTGGCCAGCGTCCGCTGAGCGATTTCGTTCCGGGTTTTGATGGCACAACCACAGACTACAACGCCAATACCCTTTCCCATCGTCGTCACCAGTTTATGGCCGTTGCGGTGGATAAACTGATTGCCGATCTCGAAGCCGTACGCGATGGCTGGAAAACCGGTGCAGCTTACCGTACCGCCTTCACCACGGTGACCACGGAAGCACAGGCCAAACAAAAACTGGCAGAAATTTTGACCGGTATGGGTACGCTGTCTGAAGGCGAACTGGCCGGTGAGCGTATGCAGATTGCCTTCAGCGCCAACTCTCAGGAAGACGAACACAGCTGCTTCTCCGATAACACTCACCGTGATATCTGGCTGGATGCAGAAGGCGTCGCCAACAGTTACTACGGTGCCTATGCCGGTTACGACAGCACGCTGGACGGTACCGATAACGTCACCGCCCGTGCCATTACCAATGGCTATGGTATTGACGATTACCTGCGCGATGCCGGTAAAGCAGAACTGGCCACCCGGGTTGAAACGGCACTGACCACCACCGCAACCCACTACACCGCCATTGATACCAAGGCCCGTGCCGGTGAACCCTTCGACGTGCTGATTATGACCGCCAATCAGAACCCCAATAACCCGGTCTACAAAACCATTACCGCGCTCAACACCCAGTCGGCACTGATTGCAGAAGTTGCCACCACCCTCGGCATCAGTGGCTCGGTTGTTGATCCTGACGCATCCGCCTGTGATACCCAGGATCCACTGGCGTCCTGTGACGAATAATCACTAACCGATGAACGCATTATTGATGCTCAGCCAGCCGGGTTTTACCCGGCTGGCTTTTGTCTTTTCTGCCGTACTGAGCCTGAGTGCCTGCCAGCCTGCTGCGCCATCCGCAAATAACGTAAAGGCAGCAACACAGTCAGCTGTACCTGCATTAAGCGACAGCGAACGCCTGCCCGGAGGCATTGGCAGCAGTGCCATCATGCCTTTTGCCAGCTACGAAAAACCCGTTACCAATTTACCCGTCAGTGCCAAAGCCGACTTTTATGCCGGTAAAGCGCTGGCGCACCAACCCTGGGTGAAAGCACCGACCGCCACCACCGCACGCGATGGTCTGGGCCCGCTGTATAACGCCCGCACCTGCCTGGCCTGCCACATTAACGGCGGCCGTGGTTCGGTTCCGGCCGATAACAACAGTCCGCTGTTTAATGCATTTCTGCGCCTGAGCCTGCCGGGGTCTGATCCGGTTGCCGGTGTCATTCCTGAACCTGTGTATGGCGATCAGCTGCAAAGCCAGTCAACCGCGCTGTCCCATCAGCTGCGCAGCAGTCAGAACGATCTGGCCAGAGCCGATGAAGTCGCACCGGAAGCCTACGTTTATCTCAATTGGCAGACCCGCTGGTTTACTTACCCCGACGGCCAGCAGATTGAATTGCGCTGGCCCGAAGCCGATATCCGCAACCTGGGTTATGGCCCGCTGCACGAGCACACACTGTTCAGCCTCAGGGTCGCGCCGCCGATTCATGGCATGGGTTTGCTGGAGTTAATTGATCAGGCCGATATTGATGCTTTGGCCGATGAGCACGACCGCAATCAGGATGGTATTTCCGGCCGGGTCAATCAGGTCTGGGATGTGCAGCAACACAAAACCGTACCCGGCCGTTTTGGCCTGAAAGCCAACCGCCCAACCATGGCGATGGTGGTCGCCGGTGCCTTTGCCAACGACGTTGGCATCAGTAACCCGCTGTTTCCGGCTCAGCCCTGTACCGACGCACAAACCATCTGTTTGCAGCAAGCCACTGGCAACGATAAACAGGGCAATGATGAGCAGGGCAATGATCAACAGGGAACGGAGCTGTCGCAAAAACTGCTGCAGCTGGTGATCAATTTCAACCGCAATCTGGCGGTGCCACAACGCCGGGATGCCGATCATCCGGACGTTCTTGCCGGGCGCTCGCTGTTTTATCAGAGCGGCTGTGCGGGCTGCCATCAGCCATCGTTTGTCACCGGCGAAAGCCGCGAATTCCCTCATCTGAGTAAGCAGATTATCTGGCCATACAGTGATCTGCTGTTGCACGACATGGGCGAAGAACTGGCCGACCACCGCCCGGACTACGCCGCCGATGGCCGCGAATGGCGGACACCACCGCTGTGGGGACTGGGCCTGAGCCAACAGGTCAATGGCAGCACTACCCTGCTGCACGATGGCCGCGCCCGCTCAGTCGAAGAAGCCATTGTCTGGCACGGCGGTGAAGCCCTTGGGGCACGCCAGACCTTTGTTAATCTGCCGGCTGAGGAGCGCAAGGCTCTGATCCGCTTTGTACAATCGCTGTAAGTGGAATGAATATGAAATCCAGATCTTCAGCTTCAACGGCGACTGACCTGCATAAACAGGGTCAGCAACGCCGCCAGACCTTAAAAACACTGCTGGCTCTGGGCCTTACACCGGCAACCGCCAGCTTGCTCAGCGCCTGCAATAAAGCACCGGATACATCCGCCGCTGCGCAGGAATTCTGGGTATCCGCTCAGGGCCGTGATGCCAGCCAGTTCGGCCTGGGGTGGGTACAGTCAGAGGCAGGCTATGCCAGTCAGAGCGCTCATACCGCAGTCAGTGGTTTCCGCGGCCATGGCGCAGTACAGCATCCATTGCGTCCGGATGCCGTGCTGATGGTCTCGCGCCAGCCCGGCACCGAGTGCGTGGAAGTTAACCTGCTCAGCGGTGAGGTAACGGCCCGCTTTGCCTGTCAGCCCGGCCGTCACCTGCATGGTCATGCCTGCTTCAGTGCCGATGGCCGGCAGCTGTTTACCACAGAGTCTGATTTTGTCTCCGGTCTGGGAAAAATCGTGGTACGCGATGCCAGTACCTATCAATGGCTGGGGGAGTTCGACAGCCATGGCATTGGCCCGCACGAATTAAAAATGATGCCCGATGGAAAAACACTGGTCGTCGCCAACGGCGGTCTGCGCACCCACCCTGACAGTGGGCGTAAAATTCTTAACCTCGACACCATGCGTTCCAGCCTGAGCTACCTGCGCGCCAGCGATGGTGTATTGCTCGACGAACAAACCCTGACCGAACCCAAAGCCAGTATCCGCCATCTGGATATTGCCGCCGACGGTACCGTCGCCGTTGCCACACAGGTGCAGCGTGCCGCCATGGCAGACAACCATATTGTTGCTCCCGGTGCTGTACACACACCGGGCAAAACATTGCAGCCGCTGCCAGCCCCCGTGCCGCTGCTCAGTCAGTTTAACGACTACATGGGCAGTGTTGCCGTGCATAACGGCGAGCGCATTGCCGGCTTCAGCAGCCCGCGTGGCAACCTGGTCGCTTTCTGGCATCTCGACCGTCATGAATTACTCGGTTATCACGCTTTTCACGATGTTTGCGGCCTGACGGTAAGCCATGACCAACGCTATTTTGTGTTGTCCAATTCCGCCGGCCAGCTGCGCCGTATTAATGCCAGAACGCTGCAGGAACAGCCCGACCTGCGGCTGCAGATTTCTGCAATGCACTGGGACAACCACATGATTTCTTTAACCCTGAACACCACCAGTTGAGCAATCCATGAATTTTTTATTGTTTCGTTCACTCGTATTTTCTGCTGCTGCCGGATTGTTATTAACCGCCTGCGGTGGAGAACGCGTTAATGACCCGGTCACCGTCACGCAATCATCACTGGATAAAGCGTTGCAGGAACTGACCGACAACAGCATTATTCCGGCGGTCAATGATTTTGCCAGCCAAAGCGCTGCATTAACCAATCAGGCTGAAGCGTTCTGCAGCGCCCCGGATGCCGCCGGACTGACGACTCTGCAACAACAATGGCGTACGCTGGCCGACAGCTGGTATCACTTATTACCGTTAAATTTCGGCCCGGCCGACGATGATCTGGTATTTCCGCCATACATTTATATCGACTCCCTGCGCCAGCGTGGTAATAACTACAGCGCCACGGTCAGAAGTGAAATCAATACCCTGCTGGGCAACACTACAGAATTAAACAGCAGCTATTTTGATAACCGTAATTTTCAGTACGTGGGATTACTGGCGTTGGAAATTGCCATCTTTGAACGCGCCTCTGATGCCAGTAAAAACACCACCGATATTGTTGCTGAATATCAGGCCCAGCCACGTAAATGCGACATTATCAGCGGCCTCAGCAACGCACTGCAGGTTAAAGCCGATTACATCCGCAGCGGCTGGACGCTGAATCACAAAGCCACTGGAAAACCTTACCGTGAGTTATTTCTCAGTAATCAACTGGATGATGGCACCCCTGCCCTGACCCAGTTACTGACCAGCGCGCAGGAATTTCTCGATTATTTACAACAACGCAATGTCGCCACCGTTGCCGCACAAAGCAGTGGTTACAACTGGCCGTTAATGGCCACCGCTATCGATAGTATTGAAGAAATTTTACAGGGCAACAGCGCCAGCACCCTGAGCCTGTTCTCTCTGATGACTGCCGCCGGTTACGACGCTGCGGTCAGTGCTGTGCGCTCGAATATTGCAGCCGCAAGGGAAAACATCAGCAATCAGGATGCCCTGTTATTCAAATCCTCGGCGGCGCAGTTGGATGGCAATTTTAAACGTGAAATTCCGGACGGGCTGGAAGTTGATCTGGGCATCAACTTTACCGACGGCGATTAATTTTTTAATTATTTTATAAGGGCAGATAGTCAATGAAAGCCAACCTGAAAAAACACGCCGCCCTGTTAGCCGGTGCGGTCTTACTGGCCAATACACAACTGGTTCAGGCTGATGATCAGCAAACCATTATCGAGCTGCAGAAGCGTATCGAACAGCTGGAACAAAGCATGAACGAACGCCTGAATGCGATGGCCGACAGTATGGACAGCGTGGCCGCTCAGCAATCTTCCGGGGCAAATAAAAACGTGCATATCGGCGGTTATGGCGAAATGCATTACAACCATCTGGATGTCGATGGCACCGATACCCGCCAGATTGATTTACACCGTATGGTGCTGTTTTTTGGCTACGACTTCAGCGACCGCGCCCGCTTTGTGTCTGAATTTGAAGTGGAACACACGCTGGTCAGCGATGGCGCCCGTGGTGCGGTAGAAATTGAACAGGCCTACGTTGAACTCGACCTGATGAGCAATATGCAGTTCCGCAGCGGTGTGATGCTGATGCCGGTAGGCATGATTAATGAAACCCACGAGCCACCGACGTTTTACGGTGTTGAGCGCCCGGTGATTGAAACCACCATTATTCCGACCACCTGGTATTCGGCCGGTATCAGCATTACCCACCAGCTGGATAATGGCATCAGCTACGACCTGATGATTTCTGAAGGTCTGAAAACCGATGACCCAACCTACAACAACGATGCTGATCCGTTTGACCTGAAATCCGGTAAGCAGAAAGGTTCTTTTGCCGATGCCTTCGATCTGGCCGTGACCGGGCGCGTTGTTTATCGCGGTACCGCCGGTCTGGAACTGGCGGCTTACGCGCAGTATCAGCCCGACCTGGACCAGAGCGCAGAAATTTCTTATGCCGACGATGCCACACTGGTGGGCGCCCATGTGATTTATCAACTGGGTGATATCACCACCAAAGCACTTTACGCGCGCTGGGATCTGGGAGGCGATGCCGCCGATGCCGCCGGAAAAGCCGTACAGGATGGTGGTTATGTTGAAGTGAATTACCGCCTGAACGAACAGTGGGGCTTTTTTGGCCGTCAGAGTGCCTGGTCACAAAACGACGATATGAACGCCAGCCAGAGCGATGCCGGGGTAAACTACTACCCGGTTGAAGGCATTGTGTTTAAAGCGGACATCCAGCAACAGAATAAAGACGCCGGCAATGCCGATGGCTTTAACCTGGGTATGGGTTATATGTTCTGAGCCGCTGCTGCAGAGCAAAAATGCCGGTGCGGTTTTCCGCCCCGGCATTTTTTATGCGCATCAAATGGGCAATGATTGACCCTGAGCCGATATAAGTCCTATTCGTTTATCAATAAAAAACGTTAGGATGACATCCTTTTTACCCGGCCTTTCCACAGGGGAGCTGTTTATGCTGATTATCGAAGCCGTTGCTCCGGCCTCTACCGAAGACGACATTCTGCGTCTGGCTAAGCGCAATGACGTCAGCGACGTCTGGATCAGCGGTCAGCGCGAAAACCAGACCGTGATTAAAATTCTGCTCAGTAACGATAAATCGCAGAAAGTACTGGATCAGTTGCAGAAGCTGATGGAAGGCAAAAATAATTTCCGCGTATTGGTGTACCCGCTGGATCTGGCATTACCCAACGAAAGTCTGGAAAAAACCCGTCTGACGCGTGAATCCCTGTATAACCAGCTGAGTCGGGAAAGCCGCCTCGACTGGCATTTTATTATGCTGGTGATCTTATCCACCATCGTGGCGGCCATTGGCCTGATCGAAAATAACGTCGCCGTTATTATTGGTGCCATGGTGATTGCTCCGCTGCTGGGTCCTAACCTGGCGCTGTCGCTGGCGACCACTCTGGGCCATGTGAAAGAAATCAAACAAGCACTGATCACCCTGTTTTCCGGCATTGGCATTGCTCTGGCGATTGCCTGGGCTATCGGTTGGCTCTATCCGGACATTGCAATCAGTGAAGAATTACTCAGCCGTACCCACGTAGGCCTGAGTAGTCTGGCCCTGGCTCTCGCCTCCGGTGCGGCAGCGGCGCTATCTATTACCACCGGGGTTTCGTCGGTGCTGGTTGGCGTTATGGTCGCCGTCGCGTTATTACCGCCAACGGTAACATTGGGCATTATGGCCGGTATGCAGGCCTGGGAATCGGCCTACGGGGCACTGGCGCTATTACTGGTGAACATTGCCTCGGTCAACTTTACCGGCCAGCTCACCATGCGCCTGAAGGGGATTAAACCGCGCGAAGAAAAATTCCAGACCATCTCGCTATGGATATTTTCCCTCGGTATTGTTTTCTGGCTGGGTCTGTTGGTGTTATTAGTGCGCCTGATGCCCGACCTGGTGTAATGCCAACGTGCTGCGCTGGCTCAGAGCCAGCGCTTCTTGCGGAACAACCACATCAACCCCGTGGCCAGTAATCCCATACATCCCAGCAGAATAAAATAGCCATCCTTAAATTTAAGTTCCGGCATATAGTCAAAATTCATACCGTATAAACCGGCCATAAAACTCAGCGGGACAAAGATCGCAGTAATCACCGTCAGTACACGCATGGTGCTGTTCAGCTGGTGTGAAGTGATGGAAATATAGCCGTCCACCAGATCACCACACAGCTCATAAAACATCTGAGCCAGACTGTGCAGACGCTCAAAACGATCATGCAGGTCGTTAATCACATGGCGCATTGCTTCGTCATCAGGGAAAAATGCATACTCACCGGTGCGCAATTCATCGGTGATATTTTTGTGATAATTAAACGTCCGGCGTAACTTAACCAGGCGCGATTTATAGTTCATCAGCTCACGCATATGATCATCACTGCCGGCTTCCGACAGCTCATCTTCCAGATCCCCCAGGCGTTCTTCAAACACGAGAATGTTATCCAGATAAATACCCGCCGACGTGTGCATAATTTTCAATGCCAGCTGTGCCGGGCTGCGCTGCAGATAAATACCGCCATTATCCGCCATCAGACGATCAATACTCTGCGCCGCCTGCGGATGACGGGTTAATAAAAAACGCTCGCCGATAAAAAACGAAACCGACTGCCCGGTATAGTTCAGACCCGCGTCAAAGCCGGCAATGCCGCGGTACAAAATAAATATATGATCCGAAAATTCTTCCAGCTTAGGCGGATGACGATCCCGCACGGCATCTTTAATGGCTAACGGGTGACAGCCAAACGTCTGCAGGATATCCAGTTCCAGCTCGGCGTCAGGTTGTTGACTGTCCACCCAGATACGGCTCTCCGGCTGTTGTTGCCAGAGCTCAATCAGTTCCGCACCACCCGTGCTGATCTGTCCTTGTGCGTTAATTAATATTGTCCGGATCACGATCATCCCCTCAGAGATATTGGCCATTGCTCTGCGCAACGGTCGGATAAAATACGGTTAGAGTCAATTACGCTGTCGCGCTAAACCGCATTAAGGTACAGCAGAAACTCAGAACAACGCCAACTGCTGCCCGGCCAGTGCGGAGAAGTCATCGTCGGTGTAATGAAAAATAGCATCGGCCGTCGGTTTCAGCTGCTTTTCCAGATAATGATGGTAATCCACTGTCCCGCCTTTGCTGCCATCCGGCCACACCGGCTCTGGCCCGCTCACCGTCCAGCGATAGGTAATCCAGCCACCGCGTTCAGCAAAGCGCGATGGCAAACCTTTCAGCGTCAGCCATTGCTCCAGCTTTGCCGCCGCCTGTGCATGGGGCGGAATATTTTTCTGATACGCCGGCAGTGGACGACGCAGACGCTTGCGGTACGTCAGCAGGTGATCCAGCTTGCCGCTGAGTAAATTCTGTACCTGTTCGCGCAGCCAGTCCTGATACGGTTCATGTAAAAAAATACGCCGGTAAAGCTCGGTCTGAAACTGACGCGCCAGCGGTGTCCAGTCCGAACGTACCGCTTCCAGTCCTTTGAATACCATCTCATCATTACCGGCGCTGTTCTTAATCAGCCCGGCGTAACGTTTTTTACTGCCGGTTTCTTCACCACGGATAGAGGGCATAAAAAAGCGCCGGTAATGGGTTTCGTATTCCATTTCCAGAAAGCTCTCGGTGCCAAATTCCAGAGGCAGGCGCTCGCTCCACCAGCCATTCAGATCGCGCACCAAACGCTGGCCAATGTCATCCGCCTCGGCGTCGGTGACGCTGCGTTTAAGCCAGACAAAAACCGAGTCGGTATCGCCGTAAATAACATCAAAACCCTGCTGTTCAATCCAGGCCGAACTTTGCTGAATAATCTGATGGCCACGCAGAGTAATTGAGCTGGCCAGACGGGTATCGTAAAAACGGCAACCATCGGAACCGAGCACGCCATAGCAAGATGCCATAATGACCTTGATCGCCTGGCTCAGCGCTTTATTACCGGCTTTTTTTGCCTGCTCGCGTTTTTCACCCAGAATGCGGATCAGGTCAGGAAGAATGTGTTTCTGCTGATGAAAACGACCGCCGAAAAAGCCCGGAATGGTACGCTGTTTCTGTTCGCTGTCGTCGTCCAGCAACAGGCCTTCGGTCAGCCCCATCGGGTCAATTTTAAACGTACGGATAATCGACGGGTACAGACTCTTAAAATCCAGTACCAACACATGCTCGAATAATCCCGGACGCGAATCCATTACATAGCCACCGGGGCTTTTCTGCGCGTGATAGCCTTCGCCGATATTGGGTGCCACAAACCCCGCGCGGTGCAGACGCGGTAAATACATATTTTCAAACGCGGCGACCGAACCACCCATACGGTCCATGCTGAGGCCGGTCATGTGAGCCCGTTCGATGGTAAAATTCAGCAAGTCGGCTTTTTCAAAGATGCGCCAGACCAGCTCGCAGTCTTTCAGGTTATAGGCCGCTAATGCGGCTTTATCGTGCATGAACAGATGCTCAATATCGCCACCACGGTCATCGCCGTGCAGCAGCTTGCTGTCCCCGAGAAAATACTGGGCAACATCATTCAGGGCAAAACTCTCAAACTGCCAGGTGGCATTGCGCAGCAGATCAATACCATCCAGCACCACGCGTCCGGCAATGTGTAAAAAAATACGGTCGGGATTATTGGCACTGACACGCCAGCTCAGCTCGCTGCCGTCGCGGCCAATGGTGAATGGAATGTTGTGCTCGGCACATTTGCGCCGCAAAAAATCGAAATCAAACTGAATGACGTTCCAGCCCATGATCACGTCCGGATCATAGTCGGCCATTAATTGCAGAAAACGCTGCAACAGCGCGACCTCGTCGGCCACCAGTTCCAGTCCGTCATGCTTTTCCGGTTTATCGCCAACCAGTTCCTCACCAACCAATTGCTCGCCAACCAGGCCTTCGTCAATCATCACCACCTGTTGCCAGTCATCGGCATAAAATCCAATGGAAAACAGCCGGTCCGGTTCACCCCGGCGCGGAAAGGAGGTTTCGATATCCAGTGACAGACAACGAAAAGGCGGCAAAGGGTCGTTTTCGGGCTGCGCTTGTGGCGGCAGTGGTTTCTGAATCCGTCCTTCCTGCAAATGCAGAAACGGTCGTTGTTCATCGGCCGTGACCCCGGACGGCAAACGCGCGGCACCATAAATAAAGCGCTCCATCAGGTAACGGTCAGTCGGGCGAATGTCGACTTCGCGACAAATAATGCCCTGCTCGAGCAATACGTCACGCCAGCGATAGGTGTAAGAAGATGGTAAATAGCAGGCACTGGACGGCTGCGCAGAAAAACTCTGCAACGCCACATCGGCAATACGCACCGGCCAGTTGAGGGTGCGGGCAATATCCGCTGCACGGGACGCATGCTCACGGTCAATAAAACAAACGGCGGGGTGCGCTATCTGCTGACGCACAGGGCCACGCGCGCTGTGCCACCAGAAGGTCAGCACGGTGCGCAGGCCGTCGGCGTCCTGAATGTCCGTCCAGCTGCTGGTCAGCAGAAAAGCGTTAATCATAAGGCGATCTATACTTGAAAGAACGGAGTTTACCGTAAATAAGGAATATCCCTATGCCCACTCCCAACATAAGTCAGGATCCGATGTATCAGCTGCTGCGCAATGACAATGTGCCAGCCTTTAATAAAGCACGCGAAGAGGGCAAAACCTGCGATCTGCGCGGATGTGATTTACGCGGTCTGGATCTGCGTAACATTAATCTGAAAGGTATGGATTTGACCGATGCTTACTTCCGTGGCTCCGATCTGCGCGGCATCGACTTCCGCGGCTGCCGTATGGACGGTGTCAGTCTGGCCGACGCCAAGATCAGTGGCTGTTTTTTCCCCAGCAGTTTACCGGCTCAGGAAATTCTGTTGTCGGTGAGTCATGGTATCCGCCTGCGTGATCAGGCGCAGTGAGAGGATTTCCGGCCCCGTCTCGGCCAATCATTTAATCCGTTATAAAGCGCCGCTTGATCTGGCTGAACCTTTTGCGCAATTTCAGACATAGCTGGTTCAAGCCTGCGGGGTTTTGCTGTACATTCCGGTGATCAATGACAGGATTGCCCGAAGAGGCAAAATGTGGGGAAAGCATGTTTTTGGTTGGTAAACCATCAGACACCATCGAACAGTTAATTAACCGGATTTCGCATCTGGTGCGGTTACTGCTGGAAGGCTTTGAACTGAGTGACACTCCCATCACGCTGGAAAGCGTCGACGATCTTTATGAGCATTTCGATCGCGATCAGTTTTTTCTGATCCAGGACGGCATGCTGCATCTGAGCAAAAACGGCCAGAATCTGGTGGGTTTTGATGAAGGTGACCTGATTGGCATCGTCCACTCTTTCGACCTGCCACTGCCGGTGCTGCGTACCGATGAATACGTAGAACTGATCCCTATCGACCGTGACCGCTTCCTGCGTCATGTGTATTCCGACAAACGCCGTCAACATTACTGGAGCCACTTTCTGGTTTGCCAGAATGCACTGCTGCTGAACTATCTGGCTGATACCTTTAAAACCCAGGTGCGGCCAACCGCAGGCTTCCAGAATATTCAGCCCGGCGATGTCATCATTCAGCAAGGCGATCCGGCAGAACATGTGTACACCATCATCAGTGGTGAGGCCGATGTGTTTGTCGATGGCGTTAAAGTCGGCGACATCGGTGAAGAAGAAGTGTTCGGTGCAATGGCCGTATTTACCGGCGAACCGCGCAGCGCTACCGTGATTGCCCGCACGCCGTGCACCATTATGGCAGTACCGCAGCAAGACTTTATTCTGCTGATTGAGGCACAGCCTAAAGCCGCCGTGAATCTGATCGAGAACCTGGCGCGGCGCATCACGCTGATGAATCAACAGCTGATCGACAAAGAATAAAAGCACCGCAGCAAACCGGGTAAAGCCAAAAGCCGTGACAGTGTTCTGTCACGGCTTTTTTGTGCCTGGCGCTCAGAGGCTAAATATAAATGAGAATTATTATTGACAGCAGTTTTGAGAATCATTATTGTTTGCTTATCGACGTCAGAGATGGCGGCGGTGTTCAACACCTCATTCAGTTGTTGGGGTGGTGATCTCTCTCATCAAGCTAATCACGGTTGCTTTGCCCCTCTCTCTTTCAGAGTCGAGGGGCGTTTTTTTATCGGTCTTAACCGCCTAAACCCAGTGCAGATAATCGCCTTCCAGCAGCGTTTCCACGCAAAATGTCTGCGTCACCTGCCCGGCCGTTAACACCTCACGCGCCGGACCATCGGCGACCAATCGTCCACAGCACAGCAATAACACCCGGTCGGCGTAGCGCCGCGCCAGATTCAGATCATGCACCACCATCAGCACGCTCTTACCCGTCGCGGTGAGCTGCCGTATCTGGCTCATACATTGCTGCTGATGGCGCAGATCTAGCGCGCTCAGCGGCTCATCCAGCAACCACAGCTGACTATCAGCCTGATTAACCTGAATCCAGCTGCGCGCCAGCTGGCAACGCTGTTGCTCACCACCCGACAGCAGGCGCACATCACGGTCGGCCAGATAATGAACATCCCAGGCCTGCATCGCCTCATGCACCTGCGTGCGTAATTCCACCACCGAAGTGCTGTGCGCCAACCCGCCCAGCTGTACCACTTCACTGACTGACAGCGGAAAGTTCATCGGACTCAGCTGGGGCACCAGCGTCACCCGTTGCGCCCAGTCACTGCGTTGCCAGCTGACGGTATCCGCCGCCGCAAATTGCAGAACGCCACGATCAGGGCGTAACAATCCGGCCAGCATATTCATCAGTGTCGATTTACCCGCCCCGTTGGGGCCAACCAGCATCACCAGCTCACCGGCGGCCAGAGAAAAGCCGACATCATCGACAATGGCGGCACCACCGCGCGTCAGCCCCAGGCCCGACGCCTGAATCAAGGTTGTCGGCGTCACCATGCCAGCCTCTTCTTCTCACGGATCATCAGGGCAATAAACAAGGGCGCTCCCAGCAAAGTCGTGACAATGCCAATCGGCAACTCAGCCGGTGCCACGATCACCCGCGACAGCATATCCGCCGCCACCAGCAGACAACCACCCAATACCACCGCCAGCGGCAATACCCGCTGATGCGCCGCACCGGTTAACAGCCGCGCAATGTGCGGACTGATCAGGCCAATAAAGCCGATCACACCACTGGCCGATACCGCCAGCGCCACACAGAGCGCGACCCAGATCACCACCTGCCATTGCAGGCGGCTGACCGACACGCCCAGCGAGCGGGCTTCGACCTCGCCCAGCAACAGAGCATCCAAACTGCGTAAACGTTTTGGCCAGAAGATCACGGCTCCCAGCAACACCGCACTCATCGCCCCGACCCAACCCCAGTTGGCACCGGACAAACTGCCCAGCGACCAGAAAGTAATCTGACGCAACGCATCGTCGCTGGCCATATACGACAACAGGCCGATCAGCGCACTGGCAAGAACATTGACCGCAATCCCCGCCAGAATAAGAAAGCTCATGGCATGCAATGAGCTGCCCTGCAATCCCAGACGCAGCACCAGCAACAGCGCCACCACACCACCGGCAAACGCAGCGATGGGCTGCGCCCAGTAAGGCAGCGCCAGACCCGCGGCCTGCAGCACCACAAACAGCGCGGCTGCCACCGCCGCACCACCGGATACACCGATCAGTCCCGGATCAGCCAGCGGGTTACGCACCATGCCCTGAATCAACACCCCGGCCCAGGCCAGCAAAGCCCCCACCAGAAAGGCCATCAGCACCCGTGGCAGACGGATTTGCCAGAGAATGGTCTGGCCGACGTCGGTGTTTAACAGCCAGTCGATGCTTTGACTGCCGCTGGACAGGCCCAGCAGAATAAAGATCAGTGGTAGCAGCAGGCATAACAGCAGGATATGCTTGCGCCGCTTCAGGGCGGTGTTCATCGCAGGAATTAACTCAGGCTGCAGGAAAGAATATGCGGGCATTGTGCCACACAGACACAATTGCGGAAGGACAGAGTAAAGGTTTTGAACTCGAAGGCCAGTCGGTCTTTGTGGTGCGCAAGCTCGATCAGTTTTTCGTGTATCACAATCAATGCCCGCATCTGGGCATTAATCTGGAATGGTTACCGGACCAGTTTCTCGACAGCGATGGCTGCCTGATTCAGTGTGCCATGCACGGTGCGTTGTTTCTGATTGAAGATGGTCAGTGCATTGCCGGCCCCTGTCAGGGCCAGCGTTTAACCGCCGTAGCGCACGAAATCCGCGAAGGGCAGATCTGGATAAGCCTTTAACGCTGCGCCGTGGCGCTTACTTTTTCAGCTTATCAATACCGTCCTGCAGTACGTCTTTACTGCCTTCCAACAAATCAGAACCACCGTCTTTGAGGCGATCAACCAGCGCATCCGATTGCAGTGGATTGGCAAAAGGATCGCGGTCACGGATCAGGTTGGAACCAATCCAGGCACCCAGCAGCAGCCCGATAATCAGAATAATAAGATTGCGTTTCATGTAGTTACCCTGTTTTTTTAATGGATTTTGTTTAACCTCAGCCGCCAATGTCTACCGGTAGCCGTTTTCCTAATTCCAGACCGCGCTCATCGGCATAAAACTGTGCCTGATAGGCCAGCACTTCCACGCCCTGCTCCACAACTTCGGCCAGCGCCGCCGCATAAGCCGGATCAATCGCCCGCGCCGGACGCACCCGCGCAATCCCCTCATGCGGTACACAAAACAACAGCACGGCACGATAACCCTGTTGGCGCAGTTCAGCCAGACGGCGCAGATGCTTCAACCCTCGGGCGGTGACGGCATCCGGAAAACTGCCCCAACCATCGCTGGCGTCCGGATGCTCAGGCTGAGGGCAATCAAGCAGCGTGACACTTTTCACCTCAACATACACGGCCGACGTTTCCGCCTGCAGCAGGAAATCCAGCCGTCCGTCAGCCACCTTAGGTTCGGGCTGAATCTGAAAATCCCCCGCCAGCTCAGCAATGTTTCCGGCGGCCAGCGCCTCAGCGACCAGCTGATTGGGCCGGGCGGTATTGATGCAGGCTTTGTAACGTCCGGCGATTTCCACCCATTCCCAGCTGTAACGGTATTTACGCTTCGCGGCGGCCCCTGACGGTAACGAGTCCCACAACCACACACGACTGCCGGGTTCGGCGCAGTGTTTCATCGAGCCGGTATTGGGGCAGTGCGC
This sequence comes from Thalassobium sp., assembly GCA_002733205.1. Taxonomy (GTDB): domain Bacteria; phylum Pseudomonadota; class Gammaproteobacteria; order Pseudomonadales; family Oceanobacteraceae; genus Venatoribacter; species Venatoribacter pacificus. The sequence goes on from NVUW01000001.1 coordinate 402,763, forward strand.
GGTAATTTCTTCGCCACTGTCGAGCACAATATCGGCGAGAAAGCGCTTGTAGCGTTTGATTAACCGGCCACCGACCAATGGACCATCGTACTGCATCAGCGTGTGCCGTCCGCGCGGTTATTAAGCCAAGCAGCTAAGCGGGCCACGGCTTCCTGTAAACGTTCCAGGCGGGTGGTAAAGGCAAAGCGCACATGACTGCCGGCCTCGTGTTCACCAAAATCCACACCCGGTGTAATCGCCACGCCGGTTTCACGCAGCACCTGCGAGCAGAAGCTCAGACTGTCGCTGGTAAAGCGGCTGGCGTCGGCATAAATATAAAACGCACCGTCGGGTGCGACCGGCACAGCGAAACCCAGCGGCGGCAAGGCCTGCATTAAATAGTCGCGGCGCTCGGCCAGCTCGGCCCGGCGCTGCTCCAGAATGGCCATCGTCTCTGGCTCAAAGGCCGCCAGTGCGGCGTACTGCGCCGGTGTTGGCGGTGCCAGAAAGAGGTTCTGCGCCAGCGTATCCAGATCCGGCACCCAGGCTTCCGGCACCACCGCCCAACCCAGACGCCAGCCGGTCATACCGAAAAATTTGGAAAAGCTGTTCAGTACCACGGCGTCATCTGCGACCGACAGAACCGTTTGTGGCGCACTGGTGTAATTCAGTCCCTGATAAATTTCATCGACCCACAGCTCACCCTGCTGCTCACGTACCGCCGTCGCCAGCGCACTCAGTTCGTCCAGCGATAACACCGTGCCGGTCGGATTAGCCGGTGATGCCACCAGCGCCACCTTGGTGTCAGCCGACCAGTGCTGACGCACATCGGCGGCCGTGAGCTGGAATTTCTGCGCCGCATTACAAGGCAGCAACTGGCCACGGCCTTCAAACACGCGGGCAAAATGGCGGTTACAGGGATAGCCGGGATCGGCCAGTAAAATCTGCTGCCCCGGATTCAACCGTGCCGCCGTTAACAGCAGCAAAGCGCCGGAAGCTCCCGGTGCCAGCACAATACGCTTTGGGCTGATGCGCACGCCAAAACGATCAAAATAGTAATCCGCCAGCTTCTGCCGCAGTTGTGGCAGACCCAATGCCGGGGTATAACCGGTCTTACCGGCGTTCATCGCTGTAATGGCGGCATCAATCATCGGCTGTGGTGTCGGAAAATCCGGTTCCCCCACTTCCAGATGAATAATGTCCTGCCCCTGCGCCTGCAGTGCCTGAGCTTCGGCCAGAATGGCCATAACCTGAAAGGGTTTAATGTCTGCACAACGACGGGCAGGAGCGTGAGAAACCGGGGTGGCCGGAGCCTGATTGGTGGACATAACAACTCAACTATCAATAAAAACAGATAAAAACAGATAAAAACAGGTAAGAACGAGTAAAGAAAACAACAAAACAGTCGCTCTATTGTGCCAGATGACTGACCAGCAGCAACAAAACCCTGCGGAAATAGTTGGCGCTTGGCATGTTATCTGATAGTTTCCCCGCCTTATCATTTGGAGCCCGGGGAAGAAAGTGTTATTTCCCGGGGCGCATGGATCCGATGTCCGGTTAAACCGGTTTACCAGGTGAGGCAGTAACGCAATGCCGCAAGATAAAAAAGAATTTGCCCTGTCCGATTTCACACCTTATGAAATTGGCAAAGATGAAGAATACATGAGTGATGCTCAGCTGGAGCACTTCGCCTCGATCCTGCGCAACTGGAAACAGGAGCTGATGGAAGAAGTCGATCGCACCAAAGAGCACATGCAAACCGAGCTGAATAACTACGCCGATCCTAACGATCGTGCCAGCCAGGAAGAAGAGTTCAACCTGGAACTGCGCACCCGTGACCGTGAGCGTAAGCTGATCAAGAAAATTGAGAAGACCATCGACCTGATCGGTAAAGGCGATTACGGCTACTGCGGCGCCTGCGGCGTCGAAATTGGTATCCGTCGTCTTGAAGCCCGACCTACTGCCGATCTGTGCATCGACTGTAAGACGCTGGCTGAAATAAAAGAAAAACAGCTGGGCGTTTGATCCGGCTGAATGCGCGGTCGCCAGCGGCGTCCGCGCTTTCTTTTTCTTCCGATGACTGACCCTCTTATGTCAGACACCTCTGCAACACTCCCGCCTGAGCATCACACACCTTACGTTGGCCGCTTTGCGCCATCTCCGACCGGGCCTTTGCATTTTGGTTCTTTGCTCGCCGCCGTCGCCAGTTATCTGGATGCCCGTGCGCATCGCGGCCGCTGGCTGGTACGCATCGAAGATCTCGATCCGCCGCGTGAAGATCCGGGCGCAGCCACCGCCATTCTGCATATTCTGGATGCCTACGGCCTGCACTGGGATGGCGAAGTGCGTTACCAGAGCGACCGTCATGAGGCTTATCAGCAAGTACTGCAACAGCTGATCAGCAGCGGCCTGGCGTTTCCCTGCCAATGTTCGCGCAAACAACTCGGCGGCCAGCCACATCGCGGCAATTGCCAGTGTCAGGCGCACAGCGATATTGCCTGGCGTTTTCTCTGCCCGCCGGGTGAGTTGTGTTTTGATGATGCTTTACAGGGACGCTGGTGCAGCGATCTCAGTGAGGAGATCGGGGATTTTGTGATTAAACGTCGTGATGGCCCGTGGTCGTATCAGCTGGCAGTCGTCAGCGACGATATTGACCAGGGCGTCACCCATATCGTGCGTGGCATCGACCTGATCGACTCCACCGCGCGCCAGATTCTGCTCTACCAGGCGCTGCGCCACACGGCACCACACTACGCCCATATTCCGGTCGCACTGGAAGCCAACGGGCAAAAGCTGAGTAAACAGAATCTGGCGCAAGCCTTAACAACGCAAAACATCAGCTACACGTTATGGCTGGCACTGAGCTGGCTCGGCCAGCAACCGCCCGCCGCCATCCAATCGCTTGCCCCTGGCGAACTGCTCGACTGGGGCGTCGCACACTGGCAGCCACAAACACTGGCCGGACAGCGCGAACGACCGGCACCCGCTGGCTTTCAGCGCGAAGCGTCTGCCGACTGACAACTTTGTGGTACGCTTGCCGCTTTCATTTTACGACGGCGTGGCTATGTACGATTACCGCCTTGGATTGGCACTGTTGGTGGGGATTTATATGTTCTCCCCCATCATGATGGACTGGTGGCTGGATGACCGCGGCGCCTGGTACAAACCCTTTGCTGTCTGGCTATTGTTGATTGGCTTTTACATCTGGCTGAACCATAAGCGGGGTGATGATGAGCTTTAGTCTGGGTCAGCTGGGGCTGATCGTTCTGGGCTACCTCGGCGCATTATTTACCACCGCCTACTCCGTTGAACGCGGCTGGGTGCCACGCCACTGGGTACGCCATCCACTGGTGTATATCTTCTCATTGGGGGTTTATGCCAGCGCCTGGGCCTTTTATGGCTCGGTCGGTATGGCTAACCAATACGGCTATGGCTTCCTCGCCTATTACCTTGGCATCTCCGGCGCCTTCGTCATGTCGCCGATTCTGCTGCGTCCGATTCTGCATATTGCCCGTATTTATCAGCTGGGATCACTGGCCGATTTGCTCGCCTTCCGTTACCGCTCGCGTCTGGCCGGTATGCTGGTGTCGGTGTTTACGCTGGCGGTAGTGATTCCGATGCTGACCCTGCAGATCAGCGCCATTGCCGACACCCTGCATTTGCTCAACAGCGAATGGCCGGCGACCACGCTGGCATTCGGCTTCTGTATCATCATGATCATTTTTGCTGTGCTGTTCGGTGCGCGTCATGTATCGCCACGGGAAAAGCACGAAGGGCTGGTCTTTGCCCTGGCCTTTGAATCCCTGCTGAAGCTGACCGCCATTCTGGTACTGGCCGGCGTGGCGTTATTTGGCATTTTTGATCAGGTTGGCGGTCTGGAGCAGTGGCTGATTGATAACCAGGACCGCCTGTCCAACCAGCAGATTACCCTGCAGGAAGGCCCGTGGCGCACGCTGCTGCTGGTGTTTTTTGCTGCCGCCATCGTCATGCCGCACATGTTTCATGTGACCTTCACCGAAAACGTAAACAGCGACGCGCTGAAACCGGCCAGCTGGGGTTTTCCGTTATTCCTGCTGGCCATGAGCATGGCGGTACCGCCGATTCTGTGGGCCGGGATTTATCTGGATGTTCAAACCCCGGCCGAATACTTTGCCATTGGTATCGGCCTGAAACTGGAATCACCGTTTCTGGTCATCCTGACTTTTGTCGGCGGCCTGGCCGCGGCCTCAGGCATCATGATTGTGATTACCCTGGCCACGGCGGCGATGTTTCTCAATCATCTGGTACTGCCCTTCCACAAACCCAGTCCGCGTCATGATTTTTATCGCTGGCTGCTGTGGATGCGGCGCTCGCTCATCGCTGGCATTCTGCTGCTCGCGTACGGTTTTTATCGTTCCGTCGGAGCCGATCTGGACCTTAACCGCCTGGGCATTCTTGCCTTTGTCGCCGCCCTGCAATTTTTGCCCGGCGTATTGGGCTTGTTGTACTGGCCGAAATCCAATCGCAAAGGATTTTTATCCGGCCTGATCGCCGGCATTCTGGTGTGGATCTACGCCATGCTGCTGCCGTTCTCCGAACTGGCGCTGGGCTGGAATGTTCCCCTGCCGCTGGCGGCGGTGGATGAAAGCAACTGGCACCTGGCGGCGCTGTCGGCCTTCGCCATTAACCTGCTGCTGTTTGTTTTGGTGAGCCTCAGCAGCAAGCAGAAAGCCTCGGAAATGTCCGCTGCCGAAGCCTGCTCCATCGATACCGTTTCGCGTCCCAGTCGCCGGCCGCTGATAGCCGGTAACTCCAATGATGTGATTATGTCGTTGAGCAAACCGCTGGGCCGTTACGTCGCTGAGCGCGAGGTGTATCAGGCGCTGACCGACCTCGACCTGCCCTCTTACGAAGACCGGCCCTACGCCCTGCGCCGCCTGCGCGCACGGCTGGAGGCCAATCTGTCCGGCCTGATGGGGCCAACCGTGGCGCACGATATTGTCAGCCGCTATCTGCCGTTTCAGGAAAATGCCGAACTCAGCGAAGATATTTACCAGATTGAACAGCGCCTGGAAGGCTTCCATGACCGCCTGAGCGGATTGGCCGGTGAACTGGATAACCTGCGCCGCTATCACCGTCAGACACTGGAACGCCTGCCGATGGGGGTGTGCTCGCTGGCCGATGACGGCGAGATTCTGATGTGGAATCAGGCGATGACTGAGCTGACCCAGATCGACGCCGCCCAGGTAACCGGCTCACACCTCAGCCGCCTGCCTCCTCCCTGGAACCGGTTGCTGCAGGACTTTGTCGTCAACGAACCGATGCACGAGCACAAAAAGCGCGTTGATATTGGTGCCCGTCCGCGCTGGTACAGCCTGCATAAATCGGTCATCAAGCCCAGTGGCGGTCAGCCCGGCGGGATTGTTGTACTGATGGAAGATCAGACCGAAACCCAGTTGCTGGAAGACGAGCTGATGCACAGCGAACGGCTGGCTTCTATTGGCCGTCTGGCTGCGGGTGTAGCGCACGAAATTGGCAACCCGATTACCGGTATCGACTGTCTGGCGCAAACCATCCGCTACGAAACCGATAACCCCGAGCTGCTGGAAATGGCCAACCAGATTCAGGAGCAGACCAAACGGGTTACCCGCATCGTGCAGTCGCTGATGAACTTTGCCCACGCCGGCCATCATTCTACCGAACACGAGCCGGTCAGCCTGGCGCATGTGATTGATGAGGCGATGCAACTCCTGCGCTTAAGCAAGCGCAGCCAGGACATTGCCTTTATTAATGAGTGTGCCGCTGACGTTATGGTGCTCGGCGATGACCAGCGTCTGGTACAGGTATTTGTCAATCTGCTGAGCAATGCCCGCGATGCCAGCGAGCCCGGACAAACCATTCGTGTCGTCGCAGAAACCGACGAGCACCAGGTGGTGTTGCGCATTATCGATCAGGGACATGGGATTCCGGCCGACAAGGTCGACCGCATTTTCGAACCTTTTTTCACCACCAAAGACGTCGGCAAAGGCACCGGACTGGGGCTGTCACTGGTGTACTCCATTATCGAAGAGCACTACGGTCACATCGCCATCGAAAGTCCGGTCGCCGACGGCCGCGGCACTTGTGTTAAAGTCAGTCTGCCACGTTATCATCACATTGAAGAATCGGAACCCGTTGCATGAGTCACATCCTGGTTGTTGAAGACGAAGCCATTATCCGTCAGTCCGTGCGCCGCCTGTTGCAGCGTCATGACTACGAAGTCACCGATGTGGATTCCCTTGATGCCGCCAAACGTGAAGACTTCAGCCGTTACAGCCTGATCATCAGCGACCTGCGCCTGCCCGGCGGTATGGGAACCGAGCTGGTCGAGTTGGCCGGAGACACCCCGGTACTGATCATGACCAGCTACGCCAGCCTGCGCTCCGCCGTCGATGCGATGAAAATGGGCGCGGTCGATTACATCGCCAAACCGTTTGATCACGATGAAATGATCAAGGCCGTACAGCGTATTCTGAAAGAATCCAGCCTCAGCCATAAACCGACCAATACCGACCTGCGCAAAGAAGTCAGCCGCGAGTATCCGGTCAGTGGCATTATTGGCAGCTGTGAACCCATGCTGCTGCTGTTCAAAAAAATTAATAAAGTTGCCCCTACCGATGCCACCGTCCTGATTCAGGGTGAATCGGGTACCGGTAAAGAACTGGTTGCACGGGCGCTGCACAACCAAAGCCGCCGCCACAACGCTGAAATGATTTCGGTGAACTGTGCCGCCATTCCGGAAACCCTGATCGAGTCCGAACTGTTCGGCCATGAAAAAGGCGCCTTTACCGGGGCCAATGCCATGCGTCAGGGCCTGGTTGAAGCGGCCGACGGCGGCACCCTGTTTCTCGATGAAATCGGTGAATTACCCCTCGAAGCCCAGGCGCGCTTGCTGCGGGTATTGCAGGAAGGTGAGATTCGCCGTGTTGGCTCAGTACAAAGCAGAAAAGTCGATGTGCGTCTGGTGGCCGCAACCCACCGTAATCTGAAAGACCTCGCCAGCCGTGGTGAATTCCGTGAAGACCTTTATTACCGCCTGAATGTGGTTGAGCTGCATTTACCAGCGCTGCGCGAACGGGGCGACGATGTGGTCGAAATTGCCGCCGCCATGCTCACCCGCGCCTGCGAGAAAATGCAGCAGCCAGCGATGCACTTTACCGCAGAGGCCACTCAGGCCATCCGCCAGTACAACTGGCCGGGTAACGTACGTGAGCTGGAAAACGCGGTGGAACGTGCCGTGATTCTGGCCGATGACGACAGGATTGAGGCTGAATTATTGGGTATCGACCTGTCACCGGATCGCTACGTCAGCCCGGCAATGCGTGAAAACCTGCTGCAGAATGAACAATACGGGCCAGTTGATGGTCAGACCCAGCAAGGCGATCTATCTTTGGATGATTACTTTGTGCACTTTGTGCTGGAAAACGAGCACAACATGACCGAGACCGATCTGGCACGCAAACTCGGAATATCGCGTAAAAGCCTGTGGGAACGCCGTCAGCGTCTGGGCATCCCGCGCAAGAAAGGCAGCAAGTAGTCATTCACGCCCTGAGCCAGGCTCAGATCAACCTCTGCCAGCGCACAAAGTGTAACCGCCCGGTTACACTTTCTTCTCAATATCAGTCATTTACCGCCACCAGCGGTAACACTTTAGTGGAACGCAATTCGCGCCACCTCTCTCGAAAACCCACAACCCATTGATATTTAACAATTTTATTTTATTTTCACTTATTGGCATGGCATTCGCTATATAGTTATCAAAGCAATAAAAAATGCGCCTCATAAAATAAAAATAAGAATCCTGAGCGCGACAGGCCAAACAATAAAAATAAAACCGGCCATTGAGTTCATAACAATAATAACAAGCCCCGACTCACTGAAAGACGATTGCTTTGCCTGCGAAACAGCTGGCAAAGCAATCATCTCTCTTATCTGACCCACTCTTGTTCATCCAACATCTGATTCATACAAACTCTGTTTTTAGCAAACGCTTCCCCATAACCGCTCCGGTATCGCCCCCTGTTCAAGCCATCACGCCTGATGCGCAGCGACACTACTCTTTGATTACGGCATAACACTCAGTACAACAGCACATCCGTTTCTATCTGCTCAGTCATGCTCTGAAGCCGCGCTCCTCTCATGCCATCCATGAAACAAAAGCCATGCTTTATCATGATCAAAAAAGCGCCAGCATTCACAGGTTACCCTGACATGCCACAAAGGTTACACGTTGTTACCCTGGGAACGTTTATTGTTACCTCAGGCCTCGAATGAAGTAACACTTTAGTCGAACACATTGGTAACAACACCTTATAAAAACAGTAACCTACTGATTTTAAAGGAAAATTAAAATCTGGCACGACGAATGCTTTATACATAACAGAACACTGCGGCGAACAATAAAAATAACAAACGTCCTCAGTGCCAAACCGGCGACTTATAAAAATAACAAAGCGCCGGAACAAACGGTCTTCGATAACAACAACAATAAAAGACCGGTGTTATGAACACGCTGTTTTGAATGCACAGCTCCATGCTGTGAAGAATAAGAAAAATAAAGGGCAGGAACCTGTCCATTCAAAACAGTCGGTTCGCCAGGTTGAAAAATAACAATAAGAAAAGAGCAGACTCACAAAGCCGCCCATGCGGCTTTTTGTTTGCCTGCAATTTGTTCACCGTGCCTCACGCTCTGTATTGCTCCATATTTATCGCCGCTAAGAACCGCACAGATGAAGGTGCAGCATGATTCAGAGGTTCCTTAAATTCAGGTGAACCGTTACACTCGCCTGCTTCTTTGCAAGACTAAGACTTCTGAATCCGTGAAACGGCCAACCAATTTGATCAAATCTGTCATTCGCCTGTTCGGCAAAAAGAAAGCGCGCACCGATGTCCAACTGACCATCGTGCCACGTGATGAGCACAGCATCAGTCGTAATAACCTCAGCGAAAATGCTCTCAAGGTTCTGTATCGCCTGAATAAAGCCGGGCACCAGGCATTACTGGTTGGTGGTGGCGTTCGCGATACGCTGCTGGGCCTGCATCCGAAAGACTTTGATGTCGCCACCGACGCGACCCCGGAGCAGGTGAATCAGCTGTTCCGCAATTCACGCCTGATCGGCCGTCGTTTCAAACTGGTACACGTGGTGTTTGGCCGTGACGTTATCGAAGTTGCCACCTTCCGCGCGCCGCCAACCGAAGAACATTCGAATAAAATTGCCGCCAAGGGCGATCAGGGCATGATCCTGCGTGACAATGTCTACGGCAATAAAGATGAAGATGCCGTTCGTCGCGACTTCACCATTAATGCCTTGTATTACGACATTGCCGACTACAGCGTACACGCCTATGCCGGTGGTTGGGATGATTTACAGAACCGTCGTCTGCGCCTGATTGGTGACCCGGAAACGCGTTATCGCGAAGACCCGGTGCGTATGCTTCGCGCTATTCGCTTTGCCGCTAAACTGGATTTCACCATTGAAGCGCACACCGCAGAACCGATTCCGGTAATGGCACCGCTGCTGACACAGATTCCGTCAGCTCGTTTATTTGAAGAAATCCTTAAACTGTTCCTGCACGGCAAAGCGCTCGATACTCTGCGTCTGCTGCGTGAGTACCAGCTGTTTGGCCCGCTGTTTCCGGCGACCGAGCAGTGCCTGGGCGATGATGCACTGGCACTGACCATGGCCGAAAATACCATGCGCAACACCGATGAACGCATCCATGCGGGTAAATCGGTAACACCGTATTTCTTCCTCGCTGCCCTGCTGTGGCCGCCATTGGTTCGTATCCAGAAAGAATTCGAAGCCAAAGGCATGGCACCGCATCCGGCCCTGCAAAAAGCCGCCGACCGCGTGCTGGCACAACAGATTCAAAGCACCGCCATTCCTAAGCGTTTCTCCATTCCGATGCGTGAAATCTGGGAGATGCAATTGCGTCTGGCCCGCACCCAAAGCCGTAAAGCGGAAGATCTGCTGACCCACCCACGCTTCCGCGCTGCCTATGACTTCGTGCTGCTGCGCGAGCAGTCCGGTGAGAACCTGAATGGCATCGGTGGCTTCTGGACGCGCCTGCAACAGGAGCATCCGGACCTGGTGCAAAGCCGCCCACCCCGCGATTTTGATCGTAATAACGAATCGGGCGATCAGGGCGAATTCAAAAAACGCCGCCGTCGCGCACCGCGTAACCGCAACCGCCGCCCGCCTCAGGCTAACTGACGGCGGCCGTTCATACCCATGATTCGCTGCTTTATTGGCCTCGGTGCCAACCTTGATGATCCTGCCGCGCAGATTGCTATCGCCCTGCGCGCGCTGGCCAGGCTTCCCGACAGCCGGCTACTGCGCTGCTCTTCCCTGTATGGCAGCAAACCATTAGGGCCGCAGGATCAGCCAGACTACGTCAATGCGGTCGCTGAGCTGCAAACCATTCTTGAGCCTCTGGCTCTGCTGGATGCCCTGCAGGCGCAGGAGCGTGAACAGGGACGTATCAAGCGCCGCCACTGGGGTGAGCGCTGTATCGACCTGGACTTGCTGCTGTACGGTGATCTGACCCTGCTCAGCGAACGTCTGAATATCCCTCACCACGAAATGCACAAACGCAGTTTTGTTCTGCTGCCTCTGCGTGAAATTGCGGCCGACCTGCACCTGCCCGATGGCCGCGCCATTGCTGATCTGCAGCCGGAATTCGGTGGCGATCTGCAACGCATCGGGCCACCGCCACAGGTTTGTTGACTGCTCTGACAGTTGACTTATAAACGCCAATCCGCACCATACGCCCCAGATTTGTTTCTAAACAAAACGCTGTAACCGGAGAATGACCATGAGTCCCATCAGTATCCGCTCACTGCAGGCAATGAAAGCCGGGCAGGAAAAATTTTCAGTCCTGACCGCCTACGACGCGACCTTCGCCCAACTGGCGGCCGATGCCGGCGTTGAAGTGCTGCTGGTCGGCGACTCCCTCGGCAACGTTATTCAGGGCCAGGACAGCACACTGCCGGTTACGGTTGATCATATGGTCTATCACACCAAAGCGGTCGTCCGTGGCAACCGTCGCGCCAAGCGTCCGGCATTGATCATGACGGACCTGCCATTCATGAGTTATGGCACCCTGGAACAGGGGCTCGAAAGCGCCCGCAAAGTGATGCAGGCCGGTGCGCACATGGTCAAACTGGAAGGCGATGACTGGCTGATTCCACTGGTTGAATCTTTGGGCCGTCAGGGCGTGCCGGTGTGCGTACACCTCGGCCTGACACCGCAATCGGTGAACAAATTCGGCGGCTACCGCGTTCAGGGCCGTGAAGACGATAAAGCCGAAGCCATGCTGGCCCACTGCATCGCACTGGAGAAAGCCGGAACCGACCTGCTGCTGCTGGAATGCGTGCCCAGCACTCTGGCCGCCCGGATCAGCGCTGCGGTGTCGATTCCGGTTGTCGGCATCGGCGCCGGAGCCGACACCGATGCTCAGGTGTTGGTAATGCACGATATGCTGGGCCTGAACTCCGGCTTCACTCCTAAGTTTGTGAAAAACTTCCTGACCGATGGCCGTAATGTACAACAGGCTTTTGCGGCTTATGTGGCAGAAGTGAAATCCGGCCAATTCCCGGCCGCCGAGCACGGATTCAGCGCATGATTACCGTTCATACCATCAGCGAACTGCGTGAGCACGTCCGCAACGCCCGCAGCAATGGCCGTCGTATCGGTTTTGTGCCAACCATGGGTAATCTGCACGAAGGCCATATCAGCCTGATTGAGCGCTCACTGGCGGAAGGCTGCTTTACCGTCTCGTCCATCTTTGTGAATCCGTTGCAGTTTAACGACCAGAGCGATTTGGCGCGTTATCCGCGCACCCTGCCGGCGGATCAGGAAAAACTGGCGGCAGCAGGTTGCGATCTGTTATTTGCACCCGACGTCAATGAGATGTACCCCAACGGACAGGACGCCCAAAGCATTGTGCATGTGCCGGTCGTATCTGAGGGCCTGTGCGGCGGCAGTCGCCCGGGGCATTTTGATGGCGTATCCACGGTGGTCAGCAAACTGTTCAATCAGGTGCTGCCGGATATCGCCTTCTTTGGTGAAAAAGACTTTCAGCAGGTGGCGGTGATCCGCAAGATGGTAAACGACCTGTGCATGCCGGTAGAAATCGTCCCGGTAGCCACCAAACGGGCTGATGACGGACTCGCCTTAAGCTCGCGTAACGGTTATCTGAACGCCGATGAACGCGCGCTGGCGCCGGGCCTGTACCTGACCCTGACCGAGATTGCCGCCGACTTCAAAGCGGGCAAAGACCTTGCCGTCAGTCTGAAAGAAGCGGCAGAGCGTCTGCAGCAGCGTGGTTTCCGTCCCGATTACCTGGAAATCCGCCGTTCCTCAGACCTGGCACCCGCCACTCTGGGTGATCACTCTGTCGTCGTTTTGGCCGCGGCTTTCCTTGGCTCAGCGCGCTTAATTGATAATCTTCAGGTGACATTGAATCAGGCGAATGATTGAGGCATACTTCGCCGCCTTGCGCCCATATGGGTGATAAGTGAACAATTCCGGCGTCGCGGGATTCTGTCCTGCGGCGAAGAATCGTCCGAATAGTAAAGAAAGGGTTTACCATGCAATCCATCATGCTCAAAGCCAAGCTTCATCAGGCAAGGGTTACGCACTCAGTCCTGAACTATGAAGGCTCTTGTGCCATTGACGGCCAGTTACTGGATCTCGCGGGCATGCGTGAGTTTGAACAGATCCAGATCTATAACATCAATAATGGCAAACGCTTCACCACCTATATTATTCGTGGCGAAGATGGTTCAGGTATCATTTCCGTTAATGGTGCTGCAGCGCATATGGCTGATGTGGGCGACCGCATTATTATCTGTGCTTACGCGAACTATGACGAAAAAGAACTGGCCACGTTCAAGCCTAAAATGGTTTACCTGAACGCCGATAACAGCGTCAGCCATACCAGCTTCGATATTCCGGTTCAGGTTGCCTGAGTTCATCTCACAGCCTGCCACATAAACGCCGCTTTTCAGCGGCGTTTTTTTTACTTCGCTCACCCGGACAATGCTTACGTTCTGCTGGCAATACTTCCCCCCTGAGCTTTGCCGTTGTTGCTGCCTTCCGTATACTCGCCGCATCTGATTTGTCGTTGTTATCCGACCGTATTTAAGGAAAGCCCATGGCCGTTACAGGAAGCCTGACCCAGTCTGAGATCTGGAAATCGCTGCAGCAGCATCATCTGTCCATCAAAGACCAGCATATGCGCGACTGGTTTGCTGATGATCCTTACCGTTTTGAGCGCTTCCATATCCAGGCAGCCGGACTGAGTCTGGATTACTCCAAAAACCGGGTCACCGAAGAAACCATGCGCCTGCTGCTGCAACTGGCCAAAGAGCGCGAACTGCCGTTGCACATAGACAATATGTTCAGTGGTGAGGCCATCAACCGCAGCGAAAAGCGCCCGGCTCTGCATACCGCCCTGCGCAATTTCAGCGACCGTCCGGTGATGGTGAACGGCCAGGACATCATGCCGGAAATTAAAGACACCGTGCATCGTATGGAAGAGTTCTGCTGGAAGATCCGCCGTAACCAATGGCGTGGCTACAGCAACAAGCCTTTTACCGACGTGGTATCCATTGGCATCGGCGGTTCATTCCTTGGCCCCAAACTGGCTTCCGGAGCACTGAAACCTTACTGGGACAGTCGCCTGACGATCCACTATCTGGCCAATATTGACGGCTCGCACATTACCGAGATTCTTAAACGTCTCGATCCGGCCACCACGCTGTTTATTATCCAGTCAAAGTCGTTCAGTACGCAGGAAACCCTGAAGAATGCACTGGCCTGCCGGCGCTGGTTCCTCGATAACGGCGGCAACGAAAGCGATCTGGCCAAGCACTTTACCGCCGTATCATCCAACGTTGAAAAAGCCGTTGAATTTGGTATCGCCAAAGAAAATATTTTCCCGATGTGGGATTGGGTCGGCGGCCGTTATTCACTCTGGTCAGCCATTGGTCTGCCGCTGGCGCTGGCGATTGGCATCGACAACTTCCGCGATTTGTTACGCGGTGCCTTTGAAATGGACGAGCATTTCCGCACCGCGCCACTGGAACAGAATATGCCGGTACTGATGGCATTGCTGGGGGTCTGGTATGTCAATTTCTTTGGTGTGAACTCCCACGCCATTCTGCCCTACGACCATTATCTGCGCACATTACCGGCCCACCTGCAGCAACTGGATATGGAAAGTAACGGTAAGTCGGTGACCGCCGATGGTTATCAGGTCGACTACCAGACCGGCCCGATCATCTGGGGTGGCGTCGGCACCAACGGCCAGCATGCATTTCACCAGCTGCTGCATCAGGGCACCCACTTCTCGCCCTGTGACTTCATTATGCCAATGTGCAGCCACAACCCCATTGATAACTTCCACGCCATACTGGTCTCCAACTGCCTGAGCCAAAGTCAGGCCCTGCTGCAGGGCAAATCGGAAGAAGAAGCGGTTGAGGAACTGATTGCCGCCGGCATGAGCAAAGCCGAAGCCATCGTCCTGGCGCCGCAGAAGGTAATCCCCGGAAACCGCCCAAGTAACACGCTGTACTACCCGAAATCCAAGCCTCAGACCATCGGGGCCTTAATCGCACTGTATGAACATAAAGTGGCCGCTCAGGGCATGCTCTGGGGCGTTAACTCCTTCGATCAGTGGGGTGTTGAGCTGGGCAAGCAGCTTGGTAATAAAGTATTGGAAGCACTGGAATCACAACGTATTCCGCAGCATTTTGATGGTTCTACCAACGGCCTCGTGCGTGCGTTCCAGCAGATGCAGGAAATGCTCTGATCCCGTCTGATACTCAGGCATGAGCCCTGCCTCATGCCTGAGCACTACTAAATACCCTTATTTTCTTCCGCCGCAAAGGACGCGCTGACTATCACGTCAGTTCGCTTGAGCAGCGGCGTTTCATCGGCTATTCCTAATGCTGAGTTATCAATCAGGATGATGCTGAATGACCCTGTTCAACGGACTATCACTGCGTTACAAAATATTCGCCATTGCCCTGACGGGCGCCGCCGGCTTTATCATCTATCTGGGCTACTCGCTTTTGGCACAACAGCGAATGGAGTCCAGCCTGAACCACATGGAAAAGATCACCTTCCCGCTGACGGAAAAAATCGACCACAGCGGTCTGTTGCTGTTTAAGGTGCGGAACGAACTGGCCAACGCGGTGGCTGACCTGGATGAAGACCGCATCAACGAAGCACGCCGCCACCATGAGGATATGCAGGCAACGCTGACCGATATCCGCCAGCTGCTGCCGGACAGCCAACAACAACTGCAAGAGCTGAACGCCGCTTACAACCAGTATTGGGCGAGTGCCAGCCAGATGGCCGAAGGGATGATTCAGGGCTCAATTGAACTTGCGCAACTGGCCCAGCAGGCACAAAAAGCCAATCAGACTTACGATGCGTTCAGCAAAATGCTGGAACAACTGCGTCAGCAAAACTACCGTAATTTCTCCGCCGAAATTCAGGCAACCAGCAACGAAAGCAGCCGTACCCTGCAAGTGGGACTGGTCATTGCTCTGATCATGATCGCCATGCTGCAGTTTACGGCCTGGTATATATCCAGCCTGATCACCCGCCTGGTCAATCGTATTGTGCACTCGCTGGGAGCCATGGCGACTGGCCATGGTGACCTCACCGTACGCCTGCAAACCCGCGCTACCGACGAAATCGGTAAACTGGTCACCAACTTCAATGGTTTTATCAGCCATCTGCAACTGCTGGTACGGGTAATGGCCAACCTCAGTCTGGGCGTTTCGGCGGGTTCAGAAAAAGTATTGACCATCGCCACCGCGACCCGCCGTGGTATCGAGCATCAGCAGGATGAAATTGAACAGGTGGCTACCGCCGTCAATCAGATGTCAGCCACCGCCTCCGAAGTGGCTGAGAGCGCGGAGTCCGCTGCCGATGCAACACGCAAAGCCAGTGACGAGACCAGCGCCTCACAAAAAGTGATGGAAGCGAATATCCGCGCCATTACCGAGCTGGTAGAGGATGTTCAGCGTGCGCGCGACGTCATCCAGACGCTGGCCAAAGAAAGCGAGTTAATCGGTAATGCTTCAAAAACCATTCAGGGCATTGCTGCACAAACCAACCTGCTGGCACTGAATGCTGCCATCGAAGCCGCCCGGGCCGGTGAACAGGGCCGTGGCTTTGCCGTCGTCGCCGATGAAGTACGGGCACTGGCGGCCCGTACCGAAGAAACTACCAGCGATATTCAGAGTGTTACCGAACGACTCAACCGCAATATGCAGGAGGCGGTACAGGTGATGGAGCTGAGCCAGAGCAATGCACAAAAAGCGGTCGAACAGTCACGTCAGGCCGAAAGCTCACTCAACAGCATCATGCAGCACGTGACCACCATCAACAATATGAACGCACAGGTGGCCACCGCCGCCGAAGAGCAAAGCCAGGTCGCTGCCGAAATCAGCGCCAACATCGTGCGTATTAATCAGGTATCCGAAAACACCGTGCGCGAAGCCACCAATACCGCCAGCGCTTCCGAACAGCTGGCGGAACAGGCTGAGCAACTGCGCAGCATCGTAAACGAGTTTAAAGTTTAGGATCAGGTGTCATTCAGCTAGAATAGCCGCCTTATTTTAAGCGCGTGGCAGAGGTATTATCACTGTCACGCGCCTTGCTATCAGGACGGCCACCATGTCTGTACATTCTGCATCCGCACACGCTTCTTTTCATGCCATTGAATGGCGCCAGCAAAGCCTGCACCTGCTTGATCAGCGCGTTCTCCCGCACGAACACCGTGTACTCGAATACACCACCGCCGCCGAAGTCGCCGATGCTATCCGCGCCATGGTCGTGCGCGGTGCCCCGGCCATTGGTATTGCCGCGGCTTATGGCTATGCTCTGGACGCACTGGCCGGACGCGATCTGCAACAGGCTTATCATGTTCTGGCAGAATCCCGCCCAACCGCCGTGAATCTGTTCTGGGCGCTGGAGCGTATGGCCGCGCTGAACACCGCCGATGCTCATACACTGGTGGCCGAAGCCCGTAAGATTCACGAAGAAGACATTGCCGCCAACCTCGCCATGGGCGAATTCGGTGCCTCGGTATTGCCGGAAAATGCCGTGATCTACACCCACTGCAACACCGGCGCACTGGCCACCGGTGGTCATGGCACCGCCCTTGGCATTATCCGCAGCGGTTATGCTGAAGGTAAGGTTACTCAGGTGTATGCCGGTGAAACCCGCCCATGGTTACAGGGTGCACGTCTCACCGCCTGGGAGTTGATGCAGGATCAGATTCCGGTATCGCTGGTCTGCGACGGCGCGGCTGCACAACTGTTCCGTCAGGGTAATGTGGATTGGGTCATTGTTGGTGCCGACCGCATTACCGCCAACGGCGATGTGGCCAACAAAATCGGTACCTACAGCCTGGCCGTTCTGGCCAAGCATCATGGTGTCAAAGTCATGGTCGCCGCACCGACCACCACCTTCGACTTAACCCTGGCCAGCGGCGACGATATTCCGATTGAGCAGCGCCCACAGGAAGAAGTCACCAGCCTGTTTGGCCACCCTATTGCACCGCAAGGCTGCCATGCAATTAACCCGTCATTTGATGTTACCCCGGCCGGGCTGATTGATGTGATCGCCACCGAAAAAGGCCTGATCATGCAACCCGACCGCGACAGCGTTGCGCTGCTGCTGGCGCGCTGAGGGGTGGCTATGTTCAATCAGCAGGATTTTGCCCGCGCCGCCCAGGCGCTGTGCGATTACGGCCGCATCCTCTACAGCCGTGGCTGGTCACCGGCCACCAGTTCCAACTATTCCGTACGCCTGAATGAGCAGTGCTGCGCGCTGACCAGCTCCGGTAAGCACAAAGGCGAGCTCACTCCGGCGGATATTCTGGTCGTTGACTGGCAAGGCCACGCACTGACTTCAGGCAAGCCTTCCGCCGAAACCCTGTTGCATACTCAGTTGTATGAGCGTGATCCGACCATTGGTGCTGTGCTTCATACCCATTCGCCGGTGGCGGTGGTGCTGTCACAAATCTGGCCACAGGATCAGCTACAGCTTAGCGGCTGGGAACTGCAGAAAGCCTTTGCCGGGGAAACTACCCACGAAGACACCCTCAGCTTCCCGCTGTTTGCCAACGATCAGGACATTGCCCGTCTGGCCGCTCTGGTCGAACGGCACATGAGCACCCAAGGTCAGGGCCACGCCTACCTGATACGCGGTCACGGCGTGTACACCTGGGGCAAAGATCTGGCGGAATGTTTCCGTCATCTGGAAGCGCTGGAAAACCTGTTAGGCTACCAGCTCGAATTGCTGAAACTCCGTCAACTCTAAGGGACTGCCATGAGCATTATCCGCATCTATACCGATCACGATACAACGAACCTGTTGTTCACCAGTGATAACAGCAGCAAGATTCAGTCGCGACTGGCGGAGATCGGCGTACGCTTCGAGCAGTGGCAAACCGGCAGCGACCTCAGTGCCGGGGCGCAACAAGAAGAAGTCATCAGCGCCTATCAACAGGATATCGAACGCCTGATGCGTGAGGACGGTTACCAAACTGTGGATGTGGTCAGTCTTAATTCCGATCATCCGCAAAAGGCTGAACTGCGCCAGAAATTCCTCAGCGAACATACCCACAGCGAAGACGAAGTACGCTTTTTTGTCTCCGGTGAAGGTCTGTTTACCCTGCACGCCGAACAAAAAATCTTTGAAGTGTTATGCCAGAAAGGCGACCTGATCAGCGTACCGGCCAATACTCCCCACTGGTTTGATATGGGACCGAACCCCGGTTTTATTGCCATCCGGCTGTTTAATAATCCCGACGGCTGGGTCGCCAACTTTACCGGCAGCGACATCGCCGAACGCTTTAACCGTCTGGAAAACTGAGCCGCAACCCTGATGACCGTAAAACTGATTCTGACCGATATTGAAGGCACCACGTCCTCCATTGCGTTTGTTAAAGACGTGCTGTTCCCCTATGCCGCACAGCATTTACCGGACTATATACGCAACCATCTGAGTGATCCCCAGGTGCAAGAACAACTGACGGCTACAGCACAACTGGCTGCCGCGGAGGGCCTGAATATTGATGCCAGCGATCATGAAGCGCTGATCGCCCTGCTGCAGGAATGGATTGCCGCCGACCGCAAAGTAACACCGCTGAAAGCACTGCAGGGACTGATCTGGGAATCGGGCTACAAGAACCGTGATTACACCGCCCATATGTATGCCGATGCCACCGAATATCTGCAGCGCTGGCATGCCAACGGCATCCCGCTGTATGTCTATTCTTCTGGCTCAGTACAGGCACAGAAGCTGTTTTTCGGTTATTCACAGGATGGCGATCTGCTGCCGTTGTTCAGCGGTCATTTCGATACTCTGGTTGGCGGCAAACGTGAGGCCGGTTCCTACCGGAATATCCTCGCCGAACTGCAGAAGCAGCATGATATTCAGGCGGCGGATGTGCTGTTTCTGTCGGATATTGCTGAAGAACTGGATGCCGCGCGCGAAGCGGGCATGCAGACCTGCTGGCTGGTACGTGATGGTGCATTGCCGCAGAACACCACTCATACCGCCGTCAGCAGCTTTGCCGACATAGTGCTGTGAAGCTCAGCAGCGGCAAAAAAACGGCAGGATTATCCTGCCGTTTTTTATTGCTGCTCGGTCAGACCGAAGTATTTTCCGCCAGATACGGCTCCAGCTTCAGAATGCTTTCTGCCAACGCCGGTGGAATCTCACAGGGACGCCCGGCCTTGTAGTCAAAGAACACCAGCAGACTTTCACCTTTGGCCACCAGGCGCGATGTTTCGTGGCTCCAGGCCGCGTACTCCTGGGTAATACGCCCGCTCTCCAGCTGCACACTGCGGATACCGACACTCAGCGTGTCCGGGTATTTCACCGGTGCCAGAAATTTAGCATTGGTCGACGCCAGAATCGGCCCGCGGGCGTAGTTGTTCATGTAATCGAGAATCTTCAGGTTGTCGAAATACTGCACCCTGGCACTCTCAAAGTAGCGGAAAAACTGAGCGTTATTGACGTGCTGAAAGGCATCCATTTCGCCCCAGGCCACCGTTACTTCAATGACGACCGGATAATCATACAAATCCTGCATTGTGTTTTCCTGTTGTTAAAGTGGTGAGAACCGGCCTCTGCGTGCCGGTTTTCTGACAATTATTAATGTCTTAAAAGTCAGAAAAGACACTTTAGCAATAGCCGTGCCTTTATTTCCTGAAAGGAATCGTAGTTAGAAAAAATGACAAATTAATGATTAAAGATCACGGATATGGCGAAAAAGCACGCCCCTCTCCGGACGGCAGGCATAAAAAAACCCCGGAGCTTACGCTGCGGGGTTTCTCTTCGTACCAGAAAGTGCCGGAATTACAGCTCGAAGCTGTGACGCAGGACAATCGTTTCTATACGGTCAGGACCGGTAGAAATGATATCGATTGGCGCTTTGATGGCCTCTTCGATAAAACGCACGTAGGCGCGCGCATTTTCTGGCAGTTCATCAATGCTCTTGGCACCGAAGGTTGACTCCGTCCAGCCTGGCAGCTCTTTATAGACCGGTTTGATTTTATCAAACTGATCAGCACTGGCCGGTACATTAACGGCGTTGCCATCGGCATCTTCATAACCGACACACACCTTAATGGTTTCCAGACCGTCCAGTACGTCGAGCTTGGTCAAACAGATGGTGTTGATGGAGTTAACGCGGATCGCGTGCTTCACCAGCATCGCATCAAACCAGCCACAGCGGCGGTCACGACCGGTCGTGGTGCCTTTCTCTTTGCCAACGGTCGCCAGGTGCACACCCACGTCGTCAAACAGTTCGGTCGGGAACGGACCAGAACCCACACGGGTGGTGTAAGCCTTGGTAATACCCAGAATCTGATCCAGATACAGCGGGCCTACGCCGGAACCGGTCGCTACGCCACCGGCAGTGGTGTTGGACGAGGTTACGAACGGATAGGTACCGTGGTCGATATCCAGCAGTGTGCCCTGGGCACCTTCAAACATGATATCGCCACCGCTTTCGCGGATTTCGTGCACCAGGTTCACGGCGTCAACAACAACGTCTTTGATCTGTGCGGCCCAATCCATGCAGGATGCCAGGGTTTCTTCGTAGCTGACTTCGTCAACGCCGTAGTAATTTTTCAGCGAGAAGTTATGGTATTCCATTACTTCTTTCAGCTTGTCGGCAAATTCCGGCTGATACAGATCGCCAACGCGCAGGCCGCGACGGGATACTTTATCTTCGTAGGCCGGGCCGATACCACGACCGGTGGTACCGATCTTGGCATTGCCGCGTTTGATTTCACGGGCCTGATCCAGAGCACAGTGATACGGCAGAATCAGCGGACAGGCATGGGAAATGCGCAGACGCTCCATCACCGGTACACCACGCTCTTCCAGGGCGCGGATCTCTTTCAGCAACGCATCCGGAGCAACCACCACACCGTTCCCGATGATACAGGTCACGCCATCACGCAGGATGCCGGACGGAATCAGGTGCAGTGCGGTTTTTTCACCGTTGATTACCAGTGTATGACCAGCATTGTGACCACCCTGAAAACGCACCACTGCGGCGGCTTTTTCAGTCAGCAGGTCAACAATCTTACCCTTACCTTCGTCACCCCATTGGGTGCCCAGAACAACAACGCTTTTGCCCATCGCGGTATCAATCACTCTAAAAAATTAAGCTTCGACCAGCTGCCACTGGCCATCCAGTTTTTTCAGATACAGATCCGCCCGGATCGCATCATCGTTCAACGGCACCACTACCCGCTTGCCCTGCTCACGCAATTGCGCAATCAGTTGCCATAAGGCCGGGTCATTATCATTGGGTGCAACTACTGTCTGTTTTGCTTCTGTCTGATAGGTACCAAAACGTGCCAGTACTTTCAGATCGGCACTGAAGCCGGTTGCCGGACGGGCACGGCCAAATACGGCACCGGTTTCGTCATAACGGCCTCCCTGGGCAATGGCATCGCCATAACCTGGGATATAAGCGGCAAACACCAGACCGGTGTGATAGTTATAGCCGCGCAGCTCGGTCAGGTCGAAATACAGTGACGTCTGCGGGAAACGCAGCGCCAGCTGTTCAGCCACCTGCTGGATATGCGCCAGTTCAGCGGAGGTTTCCGGTACCAGCTCGGCCATACGGCTGATGGCGGCATCCAGTTTCTGACGGTCGCCCTGCAGGCGGATCAGCAGCGCAAAGGCTTCAGCCAGTGCGGCATCCTGAATTTCGCGCGCGGCCCAGGCTTCAAGGTCGGTGGCGCATTTCAGTTTCAGCAGATCAAATAATTCGCGTTGTTGCTCGGCACTGATACCGGCCTTGGCCGCCAACGCACGGAAGACACCAACATGGCCCAGGTCCAGATGCACCTGCTGCACACCGGCGGACTCAAGCAGGGTCAGCATCAGGCTGATGATCTCAACGTCAGCACCAACACCGGCTTCACCGTAAAGTTCAGCACCAATCTGCGTCGGGGTGCGACTGGCCAGCAGCGAGCTGGCCTTGGCGTGGAATACGGTACGGCAATAGCTCAGACGGCTGATGCCTTCCGGCGCCAGACTGTGAGCGTCGATACGTGCAACCTGAGGTGTGGTATCGGCACTCAGGCCCATCAACCGGCCAGACAGCTGGTCAGTGACTTTAAAGGTACGCAGATCGAGATCTTTACCGACGCCGGTCAGCAACGAGTCAAGATATTCAAGCGCCGGTGGAATCACCAGGTCGTAGCCACTGTTATCCAGCTGGTCGAGCAAACGGCGACGCAACTGTTCAATCCGCCGCGCCTGAGGCGGCAGCACTTCTTCAATACCATCCGGCAATAGCCAACGGTCAGCGCTAGTCATCGTCCAGCCTTTTAATTGATTACGTAAAGTAAACCCAGCCCGATCAACATGCTGATCAGACCGGTCATGCGCATCGTGCGATCATCGACGGTAGCCAACTGAGCGACCAGCTTGCGCCATCGGGCGGGGTAGAGAAACGGCATTACCCCTTCAAGAATAAACACCAGGCAGAGGGCGATAGCGAATTCGCGCCATAAATCGGGCTGCACCGGAGGTCCTCAAAAGAAAATCGCACAAAAAAACCGGGCACCAGGCCCGGTTACAGGATTCTACCAAAGCCGCTGCGCCTTGAACATGGTTAAGGCGCGGGCATTGGTTATTGCTTACTTGCCTTTTGCGTCCTTCATATAACGGAAGAAGTCGCTGTCCGGCTCCAGCAGCAACACATCGCCCTGGCTGAAGGTCTGTGTATAGGCCTTCAGGCTACGGGTAAAGGCGTAGAACTCTGGGTCTTTGTTGTAAGCAGACGCATAAATACGTGCAGCTTCAGCATCACCCTCACCCTTGGTGCGCTCTGCATCACGGTAAGCTTCAGCTTCCAGTACGGTTTTCTGACGATCGGCGTCGGCCTGAATACCTTCTGACAGCTCTTTACCCTGTGAGCGGTGTTCGCGTGCTTCACGCTCACGTTCCGCCGACATACGGTTATACACCGAGGCACTCAGGTCATCCGGCAGATCGACGGCTTTCACGCGCATGTCGAGAATCTCAATACCCAGATCATCCTGAGTTTGCGTATTCAGCGCGGCGGTGAGTTTGGTCATCAGCTGGTCACGCTCACCGGATACCACTTCATGCAGGGTACGGTTGGCGATTTCATCACGCAGACCTTTGTTCACCAGGTTAGCCAGCAGGTTAGAAGCTTCCTGGCGGTTACCGGAAGTGGCTTTGTAGTAGGAATTGACATCCTTAATACGCCACTTGGTGAACGAGTCGACGATCACGTATTTCTTACCGGAGGTCAGAAAATGCGATGGATTGGTATCCAGTGTCAGTACCCGTGCATCAAAACGCTTCACGTTCTGCATAAACGGTACTTTCCAGTGAATACCCGGTTTGATGTCGTTATCGACCACTTCACCGAACTGCAGTTTGATCGCCCGCTCGGTTTCGTTGATGACGTACAGACCCTGACTGGCTACCAACAGCAGCACACCCAGAACGATCAGACTCAATAAAGCTTTCGGAGACATTAACGACCCTCCCTGCGAGTAGTGTTACCAGTGCTGTTCTGACGGGTGCGGACTTCGTTCAGCACCTGATCGGTCAAACGGGAAATATCCCCCGTGCTCAGAGAGCCACCTTCGCCTTTCGCGGCCGGCAGATTCTGCATCAGCTTATCCAGCGGCAGGTACATCATGTTGTTACCGCCTTTAACATCCACCAATACTTTGCTGGTGTTGGTGTACACATCCGACATGGCTTCAATGTACAGACGCTCACGGGTAACCGCCGGCGCTTTTTTGTATTCGGAATACAGGTTATTGAAACGTGCCGCCTCACCTTCTGCGCGAGCAACGATACGGTCTTTATAAGCGCTGGCTTCTTCCAGTTGACGCTGAGCGCGACCACGGGCTTCCGGCACAACCGCATTGGCGTAGGCTTCAGCTTCGTTGATAAAGCGCTCTTTATCTTGCTTGGCTTTTTGCACGTCATCGAATGCTGCCTTCACCTGAGCCGGTGGGCGGGCATCTTTAATGTTGACGTTGGTCAGCACCATACCGGTCTGATAACGGTCGAGGTAATCCTGCAGACGAATCTGTACTTTCTCGGCCAGCACTGCCCGGCCAGTCGTCAGAATCGGATCCATGGCCGCCGAACCGACTTCATGGCGCAGGGCACTTTCAGCAGCTGACAGCAAAGTACGCTCCGGCAGCTCAACACGCAGGGCGAAAGCAATAGGATCGGCCACCCGGTATTGAGCGTTCAGTTCAACTTCGACGATGTTTTCGTCTTCGGTGAGCATACGTTCTTTGATTTCGGCTTCACGCACTTTGGTGGTGTTGACCGGAATCACCTGATCAACCAGCGGCACTTTAAAGTGCAGACCCGGACTTTCCGTTTTCAGGTATTTACCCAGACGCAGCACAACACCACGTTCCTGCTCGTCGAGGGTATAAAAAGAATTAAAGGCCAGCATCACCACCAGAATAGCCGCCGCAATACCAAAGAAACCGCCGGCACCGCTACCGCTGTTACCGCCGTTATTGTTATTGCCATTTCCCTTACCGAACAGACCGTTAATCTTGTCCATCAGTTGTTTCAGGGCATCATCCAGATCCGGTGGCTGATTACCGCGATTTTTATTACCGCGGTTGTTGTTACCCCAGGGATCATTGGGATTGCCCTTTCCGCCGGGCTCATTCCAGGCCATAAGTCACTCCAGTTAGGCAGACAATTTGATGCGCACGTCCGTATGACAACGCATCCTGAAAAATATCGGAACCGGATGCACCGGGCAAACTGCAATTATTCAGTGCCAGGCTTCCTGTATCGGTTCAAGAAAACGGCTTTCGGCGACATCAGCACGCGCCAGCGCACGCTTGAAATCCTGACGCTGCATTCTCAGGGTCAGTACCATATCACCGTTTTCAGCATAGTGTTCTTTCTGTATGGCACCCAAATCGTAAAGAATTGCACGTAACTTGGCTTCCGCCGGGTGCAGACAGATCTCTTCATTGAAGACTTCGGTGCTCAATAACTCGCCAATGGCCTGATTCAACAAATCCAGTCCAAGGCGCTGTTGTGCCGATACCCAAACCGCCACAGGTTGTCCCTGATCATCACGATCAATGCGTGCTTCAGCCTGTTCCAGCAGGTCTATTTTGTTATAGACCCGCAGTTGCGGCACAACATCCGCTTCGATTTCTTTTAATACCAGTTCAACCTGCTGAATGTTGCCATCACGTTCCTGCGCAGCGCAGTCGATGACATGCACCAGCAGATCGGCTTCGGCCGCTTCCTGCAAAGTGGCCTGAAACGCCTCAACCAGTTTATGCGGCAAATGACGGATAAAACCAACGGTATCCGCCAACACCACTTCACCAACATTATCCACTGCAAAACGGCGCAGAGTCGGATCGAGGGTCGCAAATAACTGATCCGCGGCATACACATCAGCCGTCGTCAGGGTATTAAACAACGTCGATTTACCAGCGTTGGTGTAACCGACAATGGCCACACTGGGAATGGATGAGCGCTTACGCGCACGGCGGTTCTGATCACGCTGGGCATGAACCTTTTCCAGCCGGGCGTTAATATTTTTAACCCGTTCGCGCAGCAGACGGCGGTCGGTTTCGAGCTGGGTTTCACCCGGCCCGCGCAGACCAATCCCCCCTTTCTGACGCTCAAGGTGAGTCCAGCCACGGATCAGACGGGTCGACTGAAACTGCAGCTGCGCCAATTCAACCTGCAGCTTACCTTCATGGGTACGCGCACGCTGGGCAAAAATATCAAGAATCAGACCGGTACGGTCGAGAACACGGCACTGTAAAGCCCGCTCCAGGTTACGTTCCTGGCTGGGGGATAGTGCGTGATTAAAAATAACGAGCTCTGCGCCATGCAGGCGCAGAACCTGTCCGATTTCCTCAACCTTACCTTTACCGATAAAGGTTTTGGGATCGGGGGTAGAACGTTTGGTGGTCACCAGATCCAACGGATCGGCACCTGCCGAAATCACCAGCTCTTTGAACTCATTAAGGTCCTCGCGATTGAGGCCCTCAGGAAAATCAATATGAACCAGTACTGCGGTTTCGCCGCTATTATCCGGGCGTTCAAAGAACAAATCAGCGGCTCCTGCGTTTACTCGTCGCTGCTACCATCAACTTCGCCGGTATCTGCAGGCTGCAGACGCACATTGCGGGATGGCACAACAGTAGAAATTGCGTGTTTATAAACCATCTGACTAACAGTGTTTTTCAACAAAATAACAAATTGGTCGAATGATTCGATCTGACCTTGCAGCTTGATGCCGTTTACCAGAAAAATAGACACTGGAATACGTTCTTTGCGCAGCTGATTGAGGTAAGGGTCTTGTAGAGAATGCCCTTTTGACATAATGGTCTCCTTAAATGAAGGTGTGCCGTCCAATGTGGGGACAGCCAAGAAAAGTAATAAGCCCCAGTTCGTCCGGAGCGACGCGAATGCGATAAAGCTGCGAAATCAGGACGATGCGCTAAATATGGCGTTGGCATGCAGGATTTTCAAGGCGCTTTGCAGAAGATTACGATCCTCTGTTTCCAGCCAGTAAAGATCAGGCCAGCTGCGCAACCAGGTTACCTGCCGCTTCGCCAACTGGCGCGTGGCTATAATGCCACGCTCAATCATTTCCTCATAATCATATTTGCCGTCCAGATAGTCCCATGCCTGGCGGTATCCGACGGCGCGCACGGAGGGCATATTAACGTTCAGATCGCCGCGCTCGTGCAGTTGTTTCACTTCATCGATAAATCCCTGCTCAACCATCTGGCGAAAACGCAGTGCAATGCGTTCATGCAGCGTGCTGCGCTCACGCGGACAAACCGCCAGGTTAACCACATGATAAGGCAGCGGCTCGCTCTGCTGTTCGGCCCAGAACTCGGTCAGCGTTTTACCGGACACCTCATACACTTCCAGCGCACGCTGAATGCGTTGTGAGTCCATGGGCTTTAAACGCTCAGCCGACTGCGGATCAATGGCGGCAAGTTTTTCGTGCATATATGGCCAGCCATATTTTAGCCCTTCAGCCAGCAGCCGCTCGCGCACTGCTTCATCAGCCTGGGGCAATTGGGCCGCACCGTCGCGCAGAAATTTAAAATACATCATGGTGCCGCCGGTCAGCAGCGGTACCTTGCCACGGGCGGTAATGTCGGCCATTTCACGCAGTGCATCTGCGCGAAAATTCGCCGCGGAATAACTCTCTGCCGGGTCAATCAGATCAATTAACCGGTGCGGCGCACGCTTCTGCATTTTAGCGTCGGGTTTGGCGGTACCGATATCCATCCCCTTGTACACCAGCGCCGAATCGACACTGATAATTTCACACGGATATTTTTCTACCAGTTCGAGTGCCAATGCGGTTTTACCGGAGGCGGTTGGCCCCATCAGAAAAATGGCCGGTGGTAACGCTTGCACAGTGCTCATCAGCGGCCCCGTAAAAACAGTTTATCCAGCTCACCCATGGTGAGCTGAGTCCAGGTCGGACGGCCATGATTGCACTGGCCGCTGCGCTCGGTGGCTTCCATATCGCGCAGTAAGGCGTTCATTTCCGGAATACTGAGTTTGCGGTTTGCACGTACCGAGCCATGGCAGGCCATGGTGCCGAGTAATTCGTTACGATGCGCAAGAATACGATCGGAGGTGCCATGTTCGAGCAAATCGCCCAGCATGTCGGTTACCAGCCGCGGCACTTCCGCCTGCTGCAGCAGCACCGGAATCTGGCGTACAACCACGCTTTCCGGTGCCACCCGTGCAAGCTCAACGCCGAGCAAGCGGAATTCATCGGCAAACTGCTCGGCGGCATCCGCTTCGCGCTCACTCACGGCCAGCGTTACCGGGACCAGCAATGGCTGGCTCTGTACGCCCTGCTGATCGACGGCGATTTTTAAGCGTTCGTAAGTAATGCGTTCGTGGGCGGCGTGCATATCGACCACCACCATACCCTGTGCATTCTGCGCCAGAATATAAATGCCATGCAGCTGCGCAATGGCATAACCCAGCGGGGGCATATCGGCGCTGGGCGCTTGTGGTAACGGCTGTGGCTGACCCTGCCGTGTTTCCTGTCCCCAGGGCGCATCGTCGAGCGGCTGACTGAGTGCGCGCAAACCTTCCAGCTGCGCACTGACAGCCCCCTGTTGCGGCGCAGCACTATACGCTGGCAGATAACCACCGGCATTTTCCCGCACGCTCTGCGCCTGCCAGTCGAGGCGCGCCTGCTCCTGAAATTCACCGGCCTGCACACCGCTGAGCGGCGCCGTCTGAGGCACCAGCGTAGCCGGTGTACTGCCCGCCAGACGATCATCCGGACGCACATCACCCAACGCTTTATGCAGCGTACGGAACAGGAAATCATGCACCAGCCGGCCATCGCGGAAGCGCACTTCATGCTTGGTCGGATGCACGTTTACATCCACCAGTTTCGGGTCCAGCCAGAGGTACAACACAAAAGCCGGATGACGGCCGTGATACAGCACATCGCGGTAGGCTTGTTTAATCGCATGCACTACTAATTTATCGCGAACCACACGGCCATTAACAAAGAAATACTGCATATCCGCCTGCGAGCGCGAGAAGGTCGGCAAGCCGACCCAGCCCTGCAGTTGCAGACCCACGGCTTCGGCATCGATGTGCACGGCGCTGTCGATAAAGTCTTTATTCAACAGACTGGCGACGCGTTTTTCACGGTCGATGGTGCGCTCGGCACTGCGCAGCTGGTGAATAACCCGGCCATTATGGCGCAGCGAAAATGCCACATCGTAACGGCTTAACGCCAGACGCTTAACGGTTTCTTCCAGATGGGAAAATTCGGTTTTTTCGGTGCGCAAAAATTTACGCCGCGCCGGGGTATTAAAAAATAAATCACGTACTTCCAGCGTGGTGCCTACCGGATGAGCCGCCGGAGTAACGCTGGCTGCCATGTCACGGCCTTCGGCATGCACGCTCCAGGCTTCTTCCGCATTTTGCGCTCTTGAAGTCAGGGTTAAACGGGTCACCGAGCTGATACTGGCCAGCGCTTCCCCACGAAAGCCAAGACTGGCGACCGCTTCAAGATCATCCAGTGTAATGATTTTACTGGTGGCGTGGCGGCTGAGTGCCAGCGGCAGATCGTCGTGTTCAATGCCATGCCCGTCATCGCGGATACGCAGCAGTTTAACGCCACCCTGCTCGGCATCAATTTCAATGCGGGTTGCTCCGGCATCCAGAGCATTTTCCACCAATTCTTTAACAATGTTGGCAGGGCGTTCGACTACCTCACCGGCGGCGATCTGGTTCGCCAGTCGCGGTGACAGCAGATGAATTCGACTCATAAACAATACAGCCCGGAAATTAGGTGTTAGGAATTCTGATGCGCTGACCAATACGCAACTGGTCATTTTTCAGTTCATTGACGCGGCGCAGTTCGTTAATAGCAACGCCATTTTTAAGCGCAATATCCGACAGGGTATCACCACTGCGGATCACATAAGTATTGAATACCGGCGCACTGCCTTTTTGTGCGGCCAGTAAAGTACCGCGCGGCGGATGCTCGCGGAAGTATTCGGTAATACCGGCAAAAATAGCGCGCGCCATTTTTTTCTGGTAACTGCTGGTTGCCAGCTTACGGGCCTCATCCGGATTGGAAATAAAACCGGTTTCCACCAGCAGCGCGGGCATGTCGGGCGCTTTTAAAACAACAAACGCCGCTTCTTCCACATGGTTTTTATGCAGCCGGGAAACGTTGCCAATATTGTCGAGAATGTGGCTACCCAGTTTAACGCTGGAATTGCGTTTGGCGGTCATGGATAAATCCAGCAGCGTCATCGCCAGGTGGTCTTCTTTATCTTCCAGACTGACGCCACCAATCAGATCCGATTCGTTTTCTTTATCAGCCAGCCAGCGCGCAGCCTCCGAGGTTGCGCCGCGTTCCGATAACACAAAAACCGAACTGCCATGCGCACTCGGATGTTTAAACGCATCGGCATGAATGGAAACAAAAAAGTCGGCATTGGCTTTACGCGCTTTTTCTGTACGTTCACGCAGGCCAATGTAGTAATCGCCGGTTCGTACCATAAACGGGTGAAACCCATGTTCAGCAACTAACAAACGCTGTAGTTCTTTTGAAATGGCCAGCACGACATTTTTCTCCCGCGTACGGCCATGACCAATCGCACCGGGATCTTCACCACCGTGACCGGCATCAATGGCAATAATAATGTCGCGTTTATTGTCGGTATAAATATCGGCTTTTTTGATCGGGGAAATAACCTGAGAGCCAATTTCGCGCTCCAGATCAACCACCAGTCGATGACTGGCGTAAACATTATTCGGCGGCAGAGGAAAACTTTTCGGATTCAGCGGTTCAGCCACATCAAGCACGATACGGACATCGTTGCCGTTACGCTTACCACTGCGGATTGCCCGGATGGCGGTTGATTGCAGATCCACCTTCGACAGATCATTGAGCACTTTCGAGTCAGACAGATCAATGACGACCCGATCAGGATTACTGAGGGTAAAAATTTTATGCTCCGCCGGACTGGATAAATCAAACACCAACCGGGTTTTGTCCGGTGACTGCCAGACCCGCACATCTTTAACATCGGCATGCAGCGCTGAACTGAGCAACAGCAATGGCAATATCAGCCGCGCCAGAAAAGTAAACCTCATGCCTGGGCAAACTCCTGTGCTACCTGGTTCAGCGCCTGTTGCCAGCGAGTTCCCCGTTCTGTGCCTGCCGTCCAGCTTAATTCACGGCTGTCGCCCAGGTCGTCAATATGCAGCACCAGATCGGCTGCGGGCAGAATGCCGCGGCCTTTTTCGGCCCATTCAATTAAGCACAGAGCCTGATTATCGAGGTAATCGCGTATGCCCATAAATTCCAGCTCTTCTGCATCCCCCAGACGATATAAATCGAAGTGGCACACATGGCAGGCCGCCAGCGGGTAATCCTCAACCAGCGTGTACGTCGGACTTTTAACCGCGCCCTGATGACCCAGAGCCTGAATCAGGCCACGGCTGAAAGTGGTCTTACCCGCCCCCAGCGTGCCTTCCAGAAACAGCAGGCCACCTTCGCTGAATACCGGCGCGCAGGCCGCCGCAAAGGCCGTCATAGCGGATTCCCCGCGCAGGTGAATGGACATCAGTTAATCAGCTCCCGCAACATCATCATTAAATCACTGGCCAGTAAACCACGCTGACCGTAACGTGCCGCCACCATATCAGCCGCAGCACTGTGCAAACAAACGCCATAACGTGCCGCCGCCCAGGGATTCATGCCCTGCGCCAGCAACGCTGCAATCACGCCACTGAGCACATCGCCCATGCCGCCGCTGCTCATCCCCGGATTGCCGTCGGTGCACAGCGCCAGCCGGCCATCGGGGGCGGCAATCAATGATCCCTGCCCTTTCAGCACCACCACCGCCTGATATTCCTGCGCCAGTTTACGGGCAGCCGCAAAACGGTCGGCCTGCACTTCAGCAATGCTGCAACCCAGCAGCCTCGCGGCTTCACCGGGGTGCGGTGTCAGTACGCAATCGCGTCCGGCAAAATCACAGCGCCAGCCCGGCGAAGCAAGAATATTCAGGGCATCGGCATCCAGCAGCAGTGGTCGTTCATCACCTAAAACCTGCTGCAACAACAGCTCTGACCAGCTGCTCTGGCCCAACCCCGGACCAACCGCCAGCACCGCCGCACGGCGTAGCAGGGGTTGCAGTTCCAGACCGGATTCAACGGCCCGCACCATCACTTCCGGACGGCGCATCAACAGGGGGGCGACATGCTCGGTACGCGTTGCTGCACTGACCAGGCCCGCGCCACAGCGGGCCGCCGCTTCCGCAGCCATCGCCACCGCACCGCCCATCCCCTGATCGCCGCCAATCACCAACACATGGCCAAACTCACCTTTGTGCGCGTTACCCAGACGAGTGGGTAAACGCTGTCCCAGACGATCGAGACGATCCCAACTGATGCGTTCAGCATCCGCTGGCAACTGGTGGTAAAGCAGCGGATCAACCGCCAGCGAAGCAAACGCAATCGCGCCACACACATCCGGCCCGGCCGCGGTCAGCATGCCGCGCTTCATACCGATAAAAGTTACCGTCAGGCTGGCTTCCACCGCATTACCCATAATGCGGCCAGTATCGGCATTCAGGCCGGAAGGCAAATCCAGCGCCAGCACATCCGCCCAATGCTGATTAATAGCGTCAATAGCAACGGCATAATCGCCGCTGACCCTGGCATTTAACCCGGTGCCCAGCAGCCCATCAACAATGACCCGTCCGTCGTAATCCAGTTCCCCACTGAACACCTGCGGCTGTACACCGGCATCAATCGCCATCGTCCTCGCCTGCTGCGCACTGTCTGACTGCTGCTGCAGATCGCCCAGCGTATAGAAAGACACATCCATCCCGTGGTAGCAGGCCAGCGCCGCCAGCACCCAGGCATCACCACCGTTATTACCGGGGCCGGCGAAAACGCAGATGTGCTGCTCATCGGGCCAGCGTTCCAGCAAGCAGGCAAAAGCCGCTTCCCCCGCACGGGACATCAACTCAAAGCCGCTGATGTTTTCCTGTTCTGTCGCCAGCCGGTCAAGCTCGCGCACCTGTTCGGCACGGTAGAGTTCACCCGGCAGATGATCCCTGGCGGTGTAAGGTCGATTCATCCTTTGGCTGCCTAATATGTTAAATTGCGCAAAATTATATAGAAGCTGAGCCTGAAGACGAACCCATGACAGAAAGATCGTCGGACAATGCACCGGATTGCGCTGAATTATCGCCGTCATGGGCCGGTTTACGTGCTCAGCTGGACGAGTGGGCCACGGAACTTGGCTTCCAGCAACTGGGGATTACCGGTGTAGAGCTGGCTGAGCATGAGCAACGTCTGCAACAATGGCTGGCTGCCGGTTATCACGGCGATATGGCTTATATGGCTGACCACGGCAATATGCGCTCGCGCCCGGCTGAATTACTGCCCGGCACACTGCGGGTAATCAGTGTACGTATGGATTATCTGGCACCGGATATCCGCATCAGCGAACAGCTGAGCGATAAAAACCAGGCCTATATTTCGCGCTACGCGCTTGGCCGCGATTACCATAAACTGGTGCGCAAGCGCCTGACCGAGCTGGGTAAGCGCCTGCAACAGGCCGCCGGCGAGATGGGTTTCCGTGCGTTTGTCGACAGCGCGCCGGTACTGGAACGGGCACTGGCCAATCAGGCCGGGCTGGGCTGGATCGGCAAAAACACCATGCTGATCAACCGCAAAGCCGGCTCGTATTTTTTTCTCGGTGAAATCCTCACCGATCTGCCGTTACCGATTGATAAACCTTATACCCAGGATCATTGCGGCCGCTGCACAGCCTGCCTGGATATCTGCCCGACGCAGGCTTTTGTCGGCCCGCATGTGCTGGATGCGCGACGCTGTATTTCCTACCTTACCATCGAGCTGAACGGCCCGATTCCGCAAGACTTACGCCCCGGCATCGGCAACCGTATCTTCGGCTGTGATGACTGCCAGATCGGCTGTCCGTGGAACCGTTTCAGCAATGCCAGCAAAGAAGGCGATTTCAGCCCACGCCATCAGCTCGACAAGGCCAGTCTGCTGGAGCTGTTCGCCTGGGATGAAGCGACCTTTTTAAGCCGCACCGAAGGCATGCCGATACGCCGCACCGGCTACGAGAACTGGCTGCGTAATATCGCCGTTGCCCTGGGTAACGCTCCGCGCAGCCTCGAAGTCACCGATGCCCTGCAGCGCAAACGACCGCAGGTCAGCGCGCTGGTGCAGGAGCATATCGACTGGGCGTTACAGCAACAGCAAAACCCACGATGAGCCACACGGTAAACCTGTGGGCAAACAACATCGGTCTGATACCGTCAGACTGTCTAAACTTCAGAATGACCGGGCGGTTTTGCAGACGCCTCAGCTGTTGGAGAGATTTATGACCATTGCCTCACATCCTGCCCGCGAACATCAGCGTCTGCAGGCATTAAAGGAACTGGATATTCTCTACCTGCCGCTGGAAGACCGCTTTGATCGCATTACCCGCACCCTGTGCCGGTTATTTGATGTTCCGGTTGCGTACCTGTCGCTCATTGACGATGAAACCCAATGGTTCAAGTCGATTCATGGTCTCGACCTGATCAACACCCCGCGTTCCGATGCCCTGTGCCAGCACACTCTGCTGGAAGACGAATATCTGATTTGTGAAGATATGACTCAGGATCCACGCTTTGCCGACAACCCCTACGTGACAGGCGCGCCTTATGCGCGTTTTTATGCCGGCTACCTGCTCAAAAGCCGCGAACAGAATGTTGGCACGCTGTGCATCGTTGACACCCAACCACGCACGTTCAGCCAAGACGACCTTGCGGCACTGGCCGATATCGCCAGCTGGGCACAAACCGAACTTAACCTGACTCAACTCAGCGATATGCAGGTACAGCTGATCGGCGAGCTGGATGAAGCCTATCAGCAGGCCCGGATCGATAGTCTTACCCGACTGTGGAATCAGGGCACCATCAAGCAGATTCTGCACCGGGCGTTTCAGCGCCATCTGCTTAATCTGACACCGCTATCGGTATTAATGATCGATGCTGACCACTTCAAAAAAGTGAACGACACCTACGGCCACACAGTGGGCGATAAGGTTTTGCAAAATATTGCCTCTGCCTTACGCCAGGCACTGCGCCCGCAGGATGCAATTGGCCGTTACGGCGGTGAAGAATTCCTGATTATTCTCGATGACTGCGAACCACGACAAGCCGCCGAACTGGCCAAACGGATCCTCAACCGCGTGCGCAACCTCAGCTTTACCGACGTCGCACCGGATCTGAAGGTCACGCTCAGCATTGGTATTGCCGGCTCGTCCGCGCGCGGACTGGAAAGCGAAACCGATCTGATGGATCTGGCGGACCAGGCGCTGTACCGGGCCAAAAACAATGGCCGGGATCAGATTTGCCTGCTGCATAGCACAGAGGCGCGAGACTGAACGCTCCTGCCAGTTATAAAAAAGCCCTTACAACGCCAGAAAGTGCTCACGGTAGTGCTGCATTTCAGCAATCGACTCTTTGATATCGTCCAGCGCCTGATGGCTGCCTTTCTTCTGAAAGGAAGATACCGCTGCAGGTTTCCAGCGTTTGGCCAGCTCTTTCAGCGTGGACACATCGATATTGCGGTAATGCATATAAGCTTCCAGCTCCGGCATATATTTCACCAGAAAACGGCGATCCTGATGAATGCTGTTACCACACAGTGGCGAAGTACCCGGTTTCACATGCTCACGCAGAAATTCCAGCGTTAAGCGCTCGGCTGCGCGGGCATTGGTCGTGCTGTTGCGTACCCGCTCAGTCAGGCCTGAATTGCCATGGGTCTTGGTATTCCACTCATCCATGGCATCGAGCAGAACATCGGGCTGATGAACCGCCAGCACCGGGCCTTCGGCAATAATATTGAGATTGCTGTCGGTGACAATGGTCGCGATCTCAATAATCACATCCTGCTCTGGCTCCAGACCGGTCATTTCCAGATCCATCCAGACTAAATTTTCGTTTTGGCTCATAACGGCTGCTCATAGATACATAGCGGCAGTTTAGCAACTTGCGCCAGCCCCGGCCAACACGGACAATGGCCGCCTTGCCCTCACCGCAGCGAAGATTGATGAGCAAACGTAAACTGACCAAACGCCAGACCTGGCGCGTGGAGAAAATCCAGGAAGAAAAAGCCAAACGCGCCCAGCAAAAAGAAAGTGGTATTGCCGAGCAGCTGAACGCCGGTGAACTGGGTGACGAGCGCCAGGGTCAGGTGATTGCCCACTTCGGCACGCAGGTTGAAATCGAAAGCAGCGCCGATGGTGCGCAGCGCTATCGCTGTTATCTGCGCGCGAATCTTGGCTCACTGGTAACCGGCGACCGCGTCGTGTTCCGCCCCGGAGCCGAGCATAACGGGGTGCATTCCGGGGTGGTGGAAACCGTACTGGAACGCAGCTCTGAGCTTTCCCGCCCCAACCCTTACAACGAAATCAAACCGGTTGCCGCCAATATCGATTTTATCGTGCTGGTGATTGCCCCCGAACCTGAGGCGCACAGCAACCTGATTGACCGCTATCTGGTCGCCGCTGAAAACTGCAATATCGAACCGATCATTCTGCTCAACAAAACCGATCTGCTGGATGAACGTAACAGCGCTCGTTTTGACCAGATGCTGGGGGCCTATGAAGCCTTGGGCTACCGTACTTTGCGTGTATGCAGCAAAGAAGACAGCAGCCTGAGCGAGTTGAAAGAATTTCTTAATGGCCGCATCAGTGTTTTTGTCGGCCAGTCCGGGGTGGGTAAATCGTCATTGATTGCCACGCTGCTGCCAGGTGAAGAACTAAAAGTCGGGGCATTGTCGGAAAATACCCGCAAGGGTAAGCACACCACAACCACCGCCCGCCTGTATCATTTTCCGGCCGGTGGCGATCTGATTGACTCACCGGGAATCCGCGAATTTGGTCTGTGGCACATGAGTGAAGATGAAGTGCTGTACGGCTTCCGTGAATTGCGGCCTCTGGCCGGTTATTGCCGCTTCCGTGACTGCGCTCACGGGCAGGAGCCTGGCTGCGCAATCCGTACCGCCGTTGAAGAAGGTAAAGTGCAACCTGAGCGCTTCCAGAGTTATCAGCGCATTCTGCAGACGCTGACCGAACTCTGACCCTGACCGTTTGCCTAATGCAGACATAAAAACGGCAGCCATTCGCTGCCGTTTTTTTATTCTGCCCTGCTCTTGGCGGCTTCTACCAAAAGGCCTCGTTCTTATTCGGCGGATTATCGTAGCTGTTATCTTTTGCTTCACGATTTTTACGCAACTCTTCCAACAGCGATCCGGCCTTATTAATAACGGGCTGGCGGGCATCTGCCGGAGCCTGATCATTACTGTCGATAAATTCCACCTGTGGTTCACCGCCGGTACGGTCACGGACACTTTTTTCCGAGCGTTTATTCAGCAACGTGATAGAAATACGGCGATTCACTTCATTACCCGGATCATCCGGTTTGAGTGGTGCGGTGTCTCCCATGCCGATCACCTGAGCAATCTGTGATTTGGGCACACCGGCTTCCATCAACGCCCGTCGTGCCGCATCGGCCCGTAAAGAAGACAAACCCCAGTTGATATCGTCTTCATCGCGGGCACCGCCGGCACGCGATGAGTCGGTATGACCGGCAATGGATAAACGGTGATCCATCGTCGCCAGTAATGGTGCCATTTCCCACAAAATATCTTCTGAATAATATTTCAGCCGCGCACTGCCGGGATCAAACATCGGCCGTTTGGTCTGATCGACAATCTGCAGACGTAAGCCTTCGGTGGTGATATCCAGCAGCAACTGATTTTTAAACGGACTCAGGGTCGGGCTGGCATTAATCTGCGCTTCAATCTGCGCTTTCATATCCTCCATGCGTTTTTTCTCAATCGCTTCCGCCAGACTTTCAATTTCTTCAGCCTGTAAAATATCTTCCGGATCGATGGTTTCGGATTCCGATACATTGTCAGAAACCGAAGGCGAGCCTCCCAGATCAATGACATATTTCGACGGTACTTTTGTACCGTCCTCAAAGGCCTTCGGATCCTGAAAATAACCAGAAATAGCGGCACGTTCCTGTTCATTCGATGAGTTGATCACCCACAACACCAGAAACAGCGCCATCATCGCCAACGCAAAGTCGGCCATCGCGACTTTCCAGGCGCCACCGTGATCTTCATGTCGGCCCTTTTTCTTACGCCGGATAATAATATTCTGGTGAGGACCGAGATTTTCCATCAGCGACCACGAACCTTGCTTTCAACTTCGGTAAAGCTTGGGCGACCATGTGTAAACAGAGATTTACGGCCAAACTCAACCGCCAGCTGGGGCGGCAGGCCGTTCAGAGAAGCAATAATGCAGGACTTACTGGCTTCGTAGAGTTTGATTTCTTCTTCTGCCAGATGACGCATAACGGCACTGACCGGACCAACGATACCGTAAGCCAGAAAAACACCACTGAACGTACCGACAAGAGCCGCCGCGACATGCGCCCCGATTTCGCTCACTTCGCCACCGATAGCGCCCATGGTGATTACAATACCCAGCACCGCCGCCACAATCCCAAAGCCCGGCAAGGCAT
The DNA here is from genome assembly GCA_002733205.1 of Thalassobium sp. Classification (GTDB taxonomy): domain Bacteria; phylum Pseudomonadota; class Gammaproteobacteria; order Pseudomonadales; family Oceanobacteraceae; genus Venatoribacter; species Venatoribacter pacificus. The sequence continues at coordinate 441,449 of NVUW01000001.1, forward strand.
CGGCCACCTTCCCCACTGCATTACCGGGCAATTCCAGTTCGTGCAGACGGGCATCAATTTCCTGATCCATCAGCGACTCCAGCTCAAATGAAGTCAGATTACCGGCGGCAATAATGCGGAAATAATCGGCAATAAAATGGGCCAGTTCTTCGTTCGCCTGAATCGCAGGATAACGCGAAAAAACCGCACTGGAGGCCGGGCTTTCCACATCCGCTTCAATCGCCATAATGCCTTCACGCCGGGCTTTATTGAGGATGTCGTAAATCAGGCCGAGTACATCCATATACATCGCCTTATTCACTTTACTGCCCATAATGACCTGCGGTGTCAGCTTGAAGCACTGCATCACCACATGCCATGGATTAGATAATAAAAAGGCTCCGAAAGCGGAACCACAAATAATCAGAATTTCAAAAGGTTGCCATAGCGCCAGCAAATTGCCATGAGACATGACATAGCCATACAGCACGCTTCCGAAAACGATCACCAGCCCAATTAAAAACAGCATTCACTAGAGTCCTTGGTGCAACAACTCCCGGAGGGAAGGATTAAGACTATAGTTAAGTAAAGGCTACAAATGGCTGTTACACAAACCGGGTCATGACACACTTATCGATAGCAAAACCACCCGCTGAGCTCTGGCAAACGCTCGCGGCCTGCCACGATTTTCCGATTCTTGAGGAATCGCGGCAGCGTATTCGCCAGCAAATGCATAACCGCAGCGTCAGCTTTGAAGATTTGGCCGGCTCCATTGAGCGGGATCCGGCGCTGTGTCTGCATTTACTGCGGCTGAGCGCTGAACGCCACCCCGGTTGTAATGAGCAGATATCCGGCGCTGCCAGCTGTCTGTCATTACTAGGCATGCAGGAACTGGTCAGGCTGATCAAAAACCTGCCCGTCGTCAGCGCCGACACGGAAGACAGCAGACAGCAGCTGTATCGGCGCGCGCTGCTGACGGCCCAGCTGGCCGGAAACCTGGCCGCCGAATGGGCCACGGTTAAAGGTAATCCCTCGGTAAACTATGCCCGCTGGAGTACGACGCTGACTTCCGCTCCGCTGTGGCTGGCTCTGCTGCATTATCAACCCGCTCAGAATTGGCTGCATCTGCTGACCAATGGTACAGAGCTGGCCAAGGCCAGTCGCCTGATTTTTGATCACACCCTGTCGTCCATTCACAAGCTTAACAACGCGCTGTATCTGCCCGTGATGGCAACAGCCGTTTTTCAGAAAAAGAACTGGCCAACCCCGGCAGAGTGGCGGGTATTGCGGCACCATGACCCCCGAGATCTGGACAATCAGCGCCCATTGATACACCACTGTCAGCAGCCCGCCATGATCAGCCTGATGGCCAACAGCCTGGCCTGGCATTGGCACATTGCCCCCGACAGTCGTCGCAGCAAACGCTGGCAGGCACTGGTCAGCCACTGGCTGGGCAAGCCTGAACCCATGCTGCAGCCTGAATTGCGCCAGCTACAGGTCGCGACCACTCACCAACAGCACGACGGTATCGCAACCGGCCTGCAGCTGTTGCTCAGCCCGCAACCGGCAATTCAGGAATATCCCTGGATTGAAGCCGCCGCCCAGGCACCCGTCAGCACTGCCCCTGAAAAAGCGCCTCACCGCGCACGCGCGCCCGTGGTGGAAGAAAGCAACGAACGCCACCTCGACGAAAAATATATGAAGAAACTGCTGCGCCAGTTGCAACAGGAACCCGACAGCTTCGGCGATTGGCACTATCTGATGCGTGGAATGCTGAAGGGCGTATGCGAAGGCATCGGTCTGGCCAGCGCCTGCATTGCCTTGCTGAACAAAGATAAAACCCAGCTGAAAGTGTTTTACGTCGAGGGCATGAGCGAACAGGCACCGATGCGCCGCTTTGTTGTCGACATGCGTAAACCGTCTTTATTTAACAAACTGCTGGAAAAACAAGCCAGCCTGCTGCTCACCGCTGAAAACCGCCAACGTTTCCTGCAACATCTGCCAGCCGCCACCAGCGAGTTAATTCCACAGCAAACTATGATGATGTCGATTGATGCCGGCGCAGCCCCAATCGGGCTGGTGATGGGGTTCGCCGCTGAACATCAGCCAAACCTGTCAACGGCGGAATATATTGGCTTTAAAAACCTCTGCCAGGTTACCAGTCAAAGCCTGGCGGCCCTGCGCGCTAATACGGAAAAAAGAGCTGCCAAAGAGCGTCGTGCCGCAGGAAAACCCGGCCGCTCATAACTGCAGAGTACACCACGCCTGACATCCGCCCTCAGCTTGGATAAACTCTCGCCTTTATCATCGATACTGGCGGAGTTTTCCATGGCAGATTTTCCTCTGTTGCTGGAACCGGAAGCGCTGGCGGCGCAATTACCGCTGACAGCCGCTCAGGGCAGCGTTCTGATTGTTGAGCAGGCAAAGTATGACGATTACCTGCAGCAGCATATTCCCGGTGCTGTACATCTGGATTTCAAGCGTCTGCAGTGCAGCGGCCAGCCGGTACCCGGCAAGTTACCACCGGTTGAGCAGCTGTCCGAGGTTTTCAGCGCACTGGGGCTGACCCCGGATACCCATGTTATTTGCTCTGACGATGAGGGCGGTGGCTGGGCCGGACGCCTGATCTGGGTGCTGGATATGATCGGCCACCCGCACTATTCCTATCTGAACGGCGGCATCGTTGCCTGGCGCGACGCCGGCCTGCCAACCGAAAGTGGTGAATACAAAGTACAACCATCGGACTACCGGGTCGGCACGCTGCACCATGAATTTGCACTGGATAAAGAGCAGATTATTGAACGTCTCGGTCAGCCGGATTTCGCCATCTGGGACGCCCGCTCAGCGGCGGAATACCGTGGTGAAAAAGTGATTTCACAACGTGGCGGGCATATCCCCGGCGCGGTGAACTACGAATGGACGCTGGGTATGGATAAAGCCCGCGGCCTGCGCATCAACGAGCTGAACGGTTTCCGTCAGTTACTGTCTGATATGGGTATCGACAACAGCAAAGAAATCGCCACCCACTGCCAGACTCATCATCGCTCCGGCTTTACCTATCTGGTCGGAAAAATTCTTGGCCTGAACATCAAAGGCTATGCCGGCTCCTGGTCTGAATGGGGCAATGACCCGGCCACTCCTGTCACCACTGGCAGCCAACCCTGAGGAATCCCATGTCATTTAAAGAACAAGCTTTTATCGGCGCCCAGTACCTGTTGCCACAGCACCTGTTATCCCGTGCCGTTGGCTGGCTGGCCAGTTGTGAAACGTCGTGGATCAAGAATCCACTGATCCGTACCTTTATCGATCAGTACGATGTAAATATGAAGGAAGCACAGCGTAAAACGGCTGAAGAATTCCGCTGTTTTAATGACTTTTTCACCCGCGAACTCGAAGACGGCGCACGCCCCCTCGCCAGCGGCGATGATGTAATCGTGTCACCGGCCGATGGCGCCGTATCTCAGCTGGGGCCGATTGAAAACGGCCGTATTTTTCAGGCCAAAGGTCAGGATTACTCGCTGATTGAGTTGCTCGGTGGTGACACTCAGCGCGCCGAGCCTTTTATGGGCGGCGAATTTGCGACTATTTACCTGTCGCCAAAGGATTATCACCGTGTGCATATGCCAGTAACCGGTACCCTGCGTGAAGTGATTTATGTGCCGGGCGATTTGTTCTCAGTTAACAAAACCACCGCCGAAAATGTGCCGCGCCTGTTTGCCCGTAATGAGCGTCTGGTGGCTATTTTTGATACGGAACAGGGCCCGATGGCCATGGTCCTGGTTGGTGCCATGATTGTGGCCGCCATTGAAACCGTCTGGGCCGGATTAATCACTCCGCCGAAGCGAGAGTTAAAAGTAACGGACTTCAGCAATCCACAACCCACTACCCTGCAAAAGGGTGAAGAAATGGGCCGCTTCCTGCTGGGTTCTACCGTTGTGCTCTGCTTCGGTAAAGGCAAAATCGACTGGCTCGATCAGCTGAAAGCGGACTCTCCGCTGCGCATGGGCGAAGCTATCGCCAAGGCTGATTGATATTTCAGTCAACTCCGGGTTGCATAAAACCCGGAGTGCCCTGACAATTCCTTACATTGCCTGAATGATGGCATAAGCCCTTCCCGCCGCGATTTTTTCCGCCGCTGAAATGGACCTTCTGACCTTTATTTATCTCCGTGTAAGGAAATACGATGTTCAATCGTTTGCTCTCCGCTTTTACCCTGTTGTGCCTGTCTTTCTCCCCTTGTGCAGAAGAAGGCGGCATGACTGCCCAGCAATTCTGGGATTCTCTCAACCGCCAGAGCGGTGATATTCCACTGGCCGAAGCCGGTGCCACCCTGCATGTACCGCAGGACTTTTACTTCCTCGACGGCAATGACAGCGAGCGCGTACTGGTTGATGTCTGGGGCAATATGCCGGGCCAGAATGTCCTCGGCATGCTGTTTCCTGCCGATCAGACACCGTTTGATGACAATGCCTGGGCCGTTACCATCGAATATGAAGAAGAAGGCTACGTTTCGGATGAAGACGCCGCCGATATTGATTACCGCGAATTACTGCAACAGATGAAAGAAGACATCCGCACGGCCAGTAAAGAACGCGTATCCATGGGCTACGAGCCGATAGAGCTCATTGGTTGGGCCGCCTCACCCTATTACGACTCCAATGCTAAAAAACTGCACTGGGCCAAAGAATTACGCTTTGGCGACGAGGAGCTGCACACCCTGAATTACAACATCCGCGTTCTGGGCCGAAAAGGGGTTCTGGTGCTCAACTTTATTGCCGGTGTTGATCAGCTGAGCACCATCGAAAGCAATCTGAGTACCGTATTGAATATCGCTGAATTCGATCAGGGATCAACCTACTCTGACTTCAACCCTGACATGGACAAAGTCGCCGCCTACGGTCTGGGGGCCCTGATTACCGGCAAAGTACTGGCCAAGACCGGCTTTCTCGCTCTGGCGCTGGTATTTCTGAAGAAGTTCGGCATTTTTATCGTGCTCGGCCTGGCCGCACTGGGACGCAAACTGTTCAGCCGTAACAAAGAAGCCTGATGATTACCGGGCAGCGTTCTGCATACGCTGCCTGCCCTCCACACTGCGCACGCCACCCAGGCCCAATTGGACAAAGTGCGAAGTTCAACACCGCTTTACGCAGATCTGCGCGTTATCATGACTAACGGCAACAATGCCCACTCTTTTATCAATAATAATCTGGGCAGCCCGCCTGCCTGAGGGGTAAGCTGTTGCCTCATTGATCAGTTTATGAATTACGCTAACGACGGAATACACGATGTATATCGACACGGCTTCAACTTCTGATATTTCCGCCCTCTGTGATCTGGCAGCCATGCTGGAACCAGCGGAAGGGGACTTTTTCGGGCGTCGCCATCAACAGGTTCGACGGCTGGGTAATCTGCTGCTGGCCAAAGAACACGCGCACGTGCTCTGCATCCGTCATCAGGACGAAATCATCGCCATGCTGACCATGAGCAGCACCAACCCCGGCAGTGAGCAGCCAGCCATCATGCAGCTGAATGAAATCGTCGTACAACCGTCTTACCGTAATCAGGGTGCAGCCAGCACGCTGCTACACGCAGCGATCACTCAGGCCCGGCAAGCCGGCTGGGGGAAAATCACCGTACTGCTGACCGATATCAGCCAGCAGGCACAGCAGCAGCTGTCGCGCTTTGGTTTTGTCCACACCGCAGGCCAACAAATGCAACTGAACCTGAAAGCCGGTAAGACGGCGTTATCGGTCGCCTGATTCAGGCCCGCAGCCAGTCAAAACTCAACACATCGGCAATGTTGCCGGTGTTCTGAATAATCATCAGCAAACGATCCAGCCCCATCGCCACGCCGGCACATTCCGGCAGGCCGTATTCCAGCGCCGCCAGCAGATATTCATCGACCGGACGCCCGTCCGCTTCCCGCGTAAAGCGTCGGCGCTGCTCATCCACATCGGTCAGCTCATGATAACCATTGGCCAGTTCTGCGCCGTTAAAATACAACTCAAACCGCTGCGCAACCGGAATGCCTTCGGCATTGGCGGCTACCTTAGCCAGCGCCGCCTGTGAGGCCGGAAACCCATCGATAAATACCAGCGTATCGGCCGGCAGGGATGGCTCAACCTGATGGCTCATAATCACATCCAGCCACCCGTCGCGGCTCAGCTGCAGATCCTGTCCTGCCAGTTGCTGGCCCAGCACAGCAATCTGCTCATCACTGGCAGAATGAACGTCCAGCCCGGCGTAACCTTTCATGGCCTCGTCATAGCTCAGGTTAAGCCGTGGCAATTGCGGGTAACGGGCTGATAATAGCCGCGTAACAAGCTCTGCAACTTCATCCATCAGCCGACGGTGATCAAAGCCCACCCTGTACCATTCCAGCATGCTGAATTCCGGGTTATGGCGCCGCCCGGCTTCGCCGCGGCGAAACACCCGGGCAATCTGAAAAATATCGCCACTGCCTGCACACAACAAACGCTTCATCGCGTACTCCGGCGAGGTATGCAGCCAGCGCTGTTCGGTGGTGCACATGGGTTCGATATTAGGATCAGACACGGGAGCCGCCGCGAGCACCGGCGTTTCCACTTCGAGTACATTGCGCTGGGCAAAAAACTGCCGGATCTGCTGATTCAACCGCGCACGCGCACGTAAAGCCTGAATATCTGCGGAGGGTTGCCAGTTCATAACATTCCTGTGATCGCGCCCGGACGGGCATAAAAAAGGGAGCCGCCAAGCTCCCGGGTGCTGCGCTGAAGGAATCAGGCGCGGCTGACGTAATCACCGCTGCGGGTGTCGATACGCAGCTTGTCGCCAATATTAATGAACAGCGGCACCTTCACCACCGCACCGGTGGTCAGCGTCGCCGGTTTATTCCCGCCCTGAGCCGTATCGCCTTTCAGACCCGGATCGGTTTCTACCACTTCCAGTTCAACAAAGTTTGGCGGAGCCACCGTCAGTACCGCGCCGTTAAACAGCGTGATGGTGTAAATTTCCTGCTCTTTCAGCCACTTAACGGTATCGCCCAGCGCTTCCTGTGATGCCGCATGCTGCTCGAAAGAGCCATCGGTCGCCATAAAATGCCAGAACTCACCATCGTTATAGAGATACTCCATATCGAGCTCCATAACATCCGCACCTTCCAGTGAATCTCCCGACTTGAAGGTTTTTTCCACTACCCGGCCGTTGCGCAGGTTGCGCAGCTTTACGCGGTTAAACGCCTGACCTTTACCCGGTTTAACGTAATCGTTATCCAGAATGGAACAGGGCTCGCCATCGAACATGACTTTAAGACCTGATTTAAATTCGTTGGTAGAATAATTCGCCATGTAATAACCCGTTCTAAATTAATCGCTTCTTAGGAATTCATATCAAGTTGCCTATCATAACGCGATCTGCCGCCGCTGTTGAGGCCGAAGACTGGCAGCAGATTCTGGCGCAGTCATTCCGCCGCCCACAAGCACTGCTGGAATACCTCAATTTGCCACTGTCAGAGCTGCCGCAACGCCTGCAGGCCTGCGACGAGTTCAGCATGCTGGTGCCACGCCCCTATGCTGCGCAAATGCAGCCTGGCGATGCGGACGACCCGCTGCTGCTGCAGGTATTACCTCAGGCGACAGAAAATGAACATCGGCCCGGCTACATCACCGATCCTCTGGCCGAAAAAGACACCAACATTCAGCCCGGTATCATTCATAAATACCGCGGCCGCATTTTGCTGCTCGCCACCGCAGGCTGTGCGGTCAACTGCCGCTATTGTTTCCGCCGTCATTTTGCCTACGCGGACAATCGCATCGGCCGTAAGCAATGGGCCGAAGCTCTGGCTTACGTTGCCGCCGATGCCGGTATCAGTGAAGTCATTCTCAGCGGTGGCGATCCCTTGTTGTTGCAGGATGAGGCACTGCAGGAGCTGATTCATCTGATCGAAGACATCCCCCATGTCCGTCGTCTGCGCATTCATACGCGCCTGCCGGTGGTGATCCCGCAACGTCTGACAACCGCCCTGCAAGAGATGCTGCACAACAGCCGCCTGCAGACCAGCATCGTTGTGCATATCAACCATCCCAATGAATTAAGCGAGGCTCACCGCCAGCCGTTGCAGGCTCTGCGTCAGAGTGGCACCACATTGCTGAACCAAGCGGTATTACTGAGAAAAGTGAACAATAACCTCGGTATTCTGTCTGATTTAAGCGAACGGTTGTTTGAATTTGGAGTGCTGCCTTATTACCTTCACCTGCTCGATTCCGTCCGGGGAGCTCACCACTTCGACGTCAGCGAACAGGAAGCCGTTTTTCTGTACCGGCAACTGCTTGCTGAACTACCTGGTTATCTGGTTCCGCGCCTGGTTCGCGAGGAGGCTGGCAAAGCGAACAAGTCACCAATCAACCTCGACAGGTAAACGGATATTGCCTATAAGGAAGTAGGCTTTTGCTATGAATCACATGCACTTACGGCAAAGTCGCTATACTGTGTGTGAGGTTCGGCAAAAATCCGCCGGATGAAGAAACATTGGCTTAATCAACAGCAGGATTGCATGGAAAGCCCGAAAACGCCGATCAAACTGCACATACCGACAACGCCTCTCGCGCAGCCATCCTTTTGCGCGGGTAATGTTGAGGGTGTCACCCAGTGGGCCAAAGAATTACCGATGGCCAACACCGGTGAAGCTGCACGCCAGTTGTATCAGGCCATCCGTGAACTGAATCAATGGAATACCGACCCGCTGTTGCGCTTTAAAGTGCTGGAAGTGGTGCGCCCGTATATCTATTCCATCTGCACGCTGTTGAACAAACATTTTCTGCAATCGTCGATCTCACTGAACGATAAGCAGCTCAAAATCGCAAACCTCAGCCAGGCGATGCAAGGGCATCTGGCTACCGGCTATAAGATGGTTGTTGCACACAGCATCAGCCGTGTAGCACCGGCCGATAAGCCTTCAAAAATTGTGACACTGGCCATCCACCGGGCAATATCGGATACCAACCAAACCATATTACGTGCCTTTCAGCTTTATTGTCAGCCGCCGGAACACGCGTGGCTGGAAGTGAATCAACTGTATCTTCTGGCTGAAATGCACAAGCTGCTGACCTTTAAAGTCAGCGATCGTCAGACGCGTTTTTTATCCACATCCACCATTCAGGATGTGTATATCCGCGCTCACCTGCTGGGCACTGCCAAACCGAACAATCTGCGTCAGCAAGATCTGGCTCAGCTCTACGATGCCAGCGAACTGTGGGCCGAATTTGCATCGCTGTCTGCCGCCGATGACGAAAGTGCACTGTTTATTATTAACCTGCATCGTGACCGTCCGGGGCAGTATCGTCAGCATTTGCGCGATGCGCAAAAACCATTATTCCGCAGTCTGAACACCGCCAAACTGGTTCAGGCTCTTAAACATTGGGCCGCCAACCCTAATGGCGCTCACCAGATTACCGTACCGGGCAAACTCAGCGACAATTTGCTGTCCCATGCCATTCAATCCTGGGGTATCCACTGGCAACGCTCTTTCCGCCGCGCCCAGACCGAAGGTCAGCTGCGCATTTGCATTGGCCTTTCGGCCACGCATTATTACAGTGGTGGTCAGCAGGACTTTGAAAAAACACTGGCCTCGGTTAAGCCCAAAACGCTGGAAGGTGAAAGTAGTGAGCGCAGTGTCGATGTAGGCAAAGCCAGCAGCGAAGGCGATGTCTGGGCCAATGCGTTTGATGCCGGAGGCGCACGTATTGCCGAAAATGCCGCAATGAATATTGATGCTATTGAATTCATCAACAAGCACAAAGCTCAGGATCAAGACAGCGAAGAAGAAACCACGAAATATCCGGCGCATCAGGTCAACCTGATCAACACCAGCCCCGGCGGTTACTGTATACACTGGAGTGGCGATGTACCGGCCAGTATTCAGGCCGGTGAATTACTGGGCATTCAGGAGCGCGGAGTCAAACACTGGTCGATCGGTGTTATCCGCTGGATCCGTCATCTGCGCGATCAGGGCACACAACTGGGGGTAGAGTTACTGGCCCCGAAAGCCGAAGTCGGCGCCGCGCGCTTGCTGCAGAAAACCGGCAGCAATGGCCCTTTTATGCGGGCACTGCTGTTACCGGCCATCAAGGCCATCGCGCAGCCGGCCACATTACTGCTGCCACGCATTCCATTTCGTACAGGCAATAAAGTGGAATTAATGTATCCTGAGATTCAGGGACGTTACCAGCTGACCAAACGGCTGACATCGACCAGTAGTTTCAGTCAATTCCAGTTCCGCGGTGCCGGTGCAACCAGTCAGCCCCAATCATCAGGAATGCAGCAGACGCCAGGATTAGGCGAAGACGATTTCGACTCCATCTGGAACAAACTCTGATCAGATATCCCGCATCTGATCATTTTGTAACGCCCCACTGACTGTTTTGTCACTCCTGGTCATTTTTTTTTCGCAGACGGGCTCTATAATCGCTTTTTATTTACCAGAGGTTGGCATGTCGACAAGTCGGGACACATTGCATCTGTTGTTGCTCACAGAAACCCAGAATGATGCCGAAAGTCTGGTGAGCCTGATGCGTAATTCCGGCAGCGCCACCCGTGCGCACCAGATTACCTCGCTGGCAGACCTGAACGAACAACTGCAGGAAAAATCCTGGGATCTTCTCGTCGCCCAACCAGACGTCAATGGCATCGGTTATGACGATCTGCTGAAACAGATCAAACGCCTGAACAAAGACCTGCCCGTCATTCTGATCGCCGAAGAAGTCGATGCCATGATCATGGAAGCGGCCATCAAGCGCGGCGCCTGCACCGTTGTTCCTATTGATGAAAGCAATCTGTTGTTGATGGTGATCCAGCGCGAACTGCGCCATCTGCGCTCCCGCCGTGAGCTGCGCACGCTTGAAGTGCGCATCCGTGACGCCGAGAAACGCTGCCAGAATCTGCTCGAAAGCTCAAAAGATGCGGTGGCTTATATTCACGATGGCATGCACGTATATGCCAACCAGGCCTATCTTGAACTCTTTGGCTACGCCTCGGTTGAAGAGCTGGAAGGCATGCCGATTATGGATATGGTCGACAGCTCAGGCCAGGCCAACTTTAAAAGCTTTCTGAAAACCTATCATGCTGAACAAAACAGCAGTCAGGAGCTTAAGACCACAGGCATCAGCGACAAAGGCAACACCTTCCCGATGCTGATGACCTTTTCTGCCGCAACGTACGCTGATGAGCGCTGCACCCAGGTGGTTATCCGCACCAATGCCGATAACAGCGAACTGGAAGCCAAGCTGAAAGAAATCAGCAGCCGCGATCTGATGACAGGCCTGTACAACAAACCTTACTTCAACGCCCGACTGGAAGAAGCCGTCGACCGTGCCGTACTGAAAGGCGCCAAAGGCGCGGTGTTGTATATCAATATCGATCACTTCGGCAAAATCAAAAGTGAAATCGGCATCAGTAATGCCGACACCGTCATCAGCGAAATCGGTAATTGCCTCAAAGGGCAGATCAACGACAAAGATATTCTGGCGCGTATTGGTGAGGATATTTTCACCTGTATGCGCATGGGCGCAGATGCGGAATCGGCACTGCAGTTTGGTGAACGCCTGCGCGATAAAATCGAGCATCTGCTGATTGATATTGGCAACCGCACGGTGACCGTAACCGCCAGTATTGGCCTGTCGCTGATCACCGAAAACAGCTCCCGGCCGGAAGATATTCTGCAGCAATCTCATCACGCCTCTGATGATGTACGCAAACAAGCCGGCCATGAGCGCGGCAACGGTGTTCATCTCTATCTGCCAAAAGAAGTAGATGAGCCACAGCAGGCGAGCAATCTGCAGCAAACTCTGACCGATGCAATCCGTAACAACAGCTTCCGCCTGTTATTCCAGCCAATGATCAGCCTGCGTGGTGAAGAAACCGAACACTACGAGACGCTGTTGCGTCTGCATCAGCCCAATGGTGATGAACTGTCTGGCGGTGATTTCCTGAACAGCGCTGAAATCAGCGATGACCTGAAACGCAAAATCGATCGCTGGGTTATTCTGCATACCACGAAATTACTCGGCGAACACCGGGCGAAGGGTCATAACACCCGCATGTTCATTAACTTATCGGCCGCTTCCTTAACCGACGATACTCTGCCCGGCTGGATTGGCGTCGCCATTAATGCTGCCAAACTCCCTAAAGGCTCGGTTATTTTCCAGTTCAATGAAGAAGATGCCAGCCGCTTGCTGAAACAAACGCAGCAGTTCAGCCACTCGCTGATGGAAAAAGGCATTCCGGCCGCGCTCAGCCGCTTCGGCTGTGCACTGAATCCGATGCAGACCTTAAAACACCTGGCGGTTGATTACGTCAAAGTGGATGGTTCCTTCACTCAGGAACTGGGGCAGAATCCGGAAGCGCAAAAACACCTGAAAGCTCTGCTTGAAGGTCTGCATGAAGAAGAAAAACGCACCATTGTGCCATTGGTTGAAAGCGCGAACTCTGTTGCTTCACTCTGGCAGCTGGGGGTTCACTTTATTCAGGGCTACTATGTGCAGCCTCCACAGACCGCGATGAGCTACAACTTCAATGACGAAAATGATGAATAGCCCTCTCTGACAGACACAAAAAAGCCCGGCAGTACCACAATACTGAACCGGGCTTTTTTGTGAGTACAGTCTGCAGACTTATTCGAGAATATCGCGATCGCGGTACCCCAGAAGATACAGAATGCCATCCAGTCCCAGGGTAGAAATGGCATTTTTAGCATTTTCACGCACCAAAGGTTTGGCGCGGAAGGCAATGCCCAGACCGGCAATACTCAGCATCGGCAAATCATTCGCGCCATCACCAACCGCGATGGTTTGCTCCAGACGAATGCCTTCTTTTTCTGCCAGTTCACGCAGTAGCTCAGCCTTACGCTGACCATCAACAACACGCCCGGTGACACGCCCGGTAACGATGCCATCTTCCATTTCCAGTTCATTGGCATACACATAATCGATGCCCAGTTTTTCCTGCAAATAGCGGCCAAAGTAATTAAAACCACCCGACAGAATGGCAGTTTTATAACCCAGTGCTTTCAGGTTACGGATCAGACGCTCAGCCCCTTCAGTTACCGGCAGTTGCTCCGCAATGCCTTGCAGCACATCACCGCTCAGTCCTTTAAGCAATGCGACGCGCTGTTCAAAGCTCTGGATAAAGTCCAGCTCGCCCTGCATGGCGCGTTCAGTGATTTCCGCCACTTGCTCACCAACACCGGCGGCACGGGCCAGCTCGTCAATCACTTCGGCTTCAATCAGGGTTGAATCCATATCGAAGCAGACTAAGCGACGGGTACGGCGATAAACATCGTCTTCCTGAAACGCAATATCCACACCCAGCTCGTTAGCCACCTGCAGGAATTGCGCGCGCATAACGCTTTGCTCAGCCTCGCCACGGACGGAGAACTCGACGCAGGCACGGGTATTCTGCTCGGTCTGAACCAGAGGCACACGTCCGGACAGACGGTTGATCTGGTCAATATTCAGACCATGCTCGGCGACAATCGCGGTGATGCGTGAAATGGCATCAGCCTCAATCGCCCGGGCGAGCAAGGTAATAATGTGCCGGGGTTTGCCCTGCCCATGCACCCAATGCTCATAACTTTCAGGAGTTACCGGGGTAAAACGCACAGACAAACCCAGCTCGTGAGCTTTGAACAGTACGTCTTTCAATACCGGTCCCGATTCGGCACGGGAAGGAATGGCGGCCAAAATACCCAGCGACAAGGTATCGTGGATTTCGGCCTGGCCAATATCAAGAATGGTGACATCATATTGCGCCAGAATGGCGCTGATGCTTGAGGTTAACCCGGGCTTATCGGCCCCAGTCACGCGGATTAGAACCAATTCAGTCACGGATGCTACACCTGCAGGCAGATCGGTTTGATGCAATTACAGTTTGCCGGCGTCAGCTTTGGCAGCCGCCACAACCGCGCGCAACTCTTCGATCAGGTCAACGGTTTCATGCACAGACAGTGCGCGTATGCGGTCAACGCTCATCAGGTACAGACCTTTTTCCAGTTGTTGCAGCTTATCTTGCAGAGACTGTTTCACGTCGCTCATGGTGAATCCCCATTCATCAAAATTATAAATTCGGTTTACAGCAAATCCGGATTGTTCATCCACAGCCTCATAAGAGTGCCAAGTATTGCCGTTTCGCCCTAGCGTTACCGCAGGCGGCGCATATAATACCACCAATGTTGAGGAAATCTTCGTTTGTTTGAGTAATGTGATGCGGATCGCCAGCCTGATTGGGCAAAAGTTGAATACAAGTCAAATTTGCGGCCTGCTCGCAGCCTTTCTGATTTTACTGACAGGCCTGCTGATCAGCAGTCTGACTTACACCCACCTTGAAACTCAGCTGTCCGCCAAGTTACGCCAGGATGCCCAGCGCCAACTGCAGCGCCTGACCGTTGCTCTGGCCCCCAGCCTGCTGCGTCAGGATCGCATCAGCATCAGCCTGACGCTCAGTGACTGGAGTAAAGGACCGGAAATCGACGCCATTCGGGTGCTCAATGCCAATCAGCAGGTCATTGCCGAAAGCGGCCGACCGGCACCTGACAGCATTGAGCTGAGCCAACCGGTCACTCAGGATAACTTATCCATCGGCTTACTGCGTGCCGATATCAATCTCAGCAGCGCCGGTCAAACCGCACGCCGTTATCTGGCACTGGGCCTGATTGCCAGCGCGCTGGCGGCATTGCTTGCGGCACTGGTGGTTTACCAACTGAGTGAGCGCTACCTGAATTACCTGCGCCAACTGCAACTGCGTCTGCACAACTGGCAGGAAGGCAAAGACCTGTTACATCTGCCACCGCCACCTTACTTGTCCGATTTACAGCAACTGCACAGCACGCTGAATAAAATAGCGTTGCGAGAACAACAACAGCGCGCCATGCAGGATGCGCTCGGCCGCTTTATTTCTGCGTCGCCAGCCACGGGGGAGTTGCTGCGCTACCATGACTGCGCCTTGCTCTTTATTGAGATTCAGGATCTGGAAGTACTGCAAAGTCGCCTCAGTGCCGAACAACTGAGCCAAACACTGAACCAGTATCACCGTCTTCTGTCGCATGCCGCCAAACTCTACAACGGCAAACTGGATCGCTACCTGGGCGATGGCGTTGTGATGCTGTTCGGTATGTCACGCGATCCGCAATCCGGCCACGAACACGAAGCCTTACACTGTCTTTATGCGGCCCAATTATTCCTCGGCCTGATCGATCACCTGCGTGATCACGACCGTAAAACACTGCCGATCGAATTCCGCGTCGCCGCTCACTGGGGCCCGGTTTTGATGGCGCCATTGAGCGATGACGAACAAGTGCAGTGCAGCCTGATCGGCGATACCGTGCACTGGGCTTCGCATCTGGCGACCAATGGTGAAGAACGACGCCTGCTGGTCAGCCATGCCCTGCTCAACCACATTCCTCAGGATGCCGGTATTGCCTGGGAAGAAGGGCCACTGGTGTCTGATTTACACGGGCGCGAGCAAGCCAGCTACTGGCTGAACAGCCTGGCTGAAAAAAATCAGCTGTTAATTAAACGCCAGATAAAACACATCACGGCCATGACAGAAAGTGCCTGATAATAAATACACGTCCAAAAGCATAAAAATAAAAACTCTGCCAATTTGAACTATTCAATACCTCTACTAAGGTTATTTGTGATAACCAACTGTAGAGGATACATCCATGGTTCTTCGTAAATCCGGTCTGGCAGCTGCTGTGCTGCTGGCCTGCAGCCCCGCTGCTTTTTCTGACGATTTAAATATCAATGGCTTTGTCAGCGTCGGAGCCAGTGTTTTATCAAATACCGATGTACATATTGGTGATTACGACGATAACGCGTCGTTCAGCAACGACACCATCGTCGGTCTGCAGATCAGTAAGCAGGTAAACGACACAACGTCTGCCACGGCGCAGCTGGTTTCACGCGGAACTGAAGATTACAACACCGAAGCTGCATGGGCTTACATTACCTACGCCGCCACCGAAGACTTAGATGTTCGCTTTGGTCGTCTGCGTACGCCATTCTTCTATTATTCCGACTTCCTGGAAGTCGGTTATGCCTATAACTGGATTCGGCCATCCGGTGAGGTGTACCGCCTGGATACATTCTCATCCATCAATGGTGTCGACTTTACCCAACGCTTCAGCACCGGGTCTGTTGATGGTTCGGTGCAGTTCTATTACGGTCGTTTCAGTGATGACTTCACCCCCGTCGACGAAACATACAACATTGAGCTGCGCAACTTTACCGGTGTGGTTCTGAACCTGACACAAGGCGATTTTGGTGCCCGCCTGAGCTATCACCAGGCAGATATGTATATGCCTGAGCTGGGAACCAAAACGGGAGCGCTTGATGGCCTTATCACTGCGGCAACCGGAGCAGGCGTCGGCGATAAATTCGTTCCGGACGGTGAAACCACCAGCTTCTATGAAGCAGCGGTCACTTACGATAACGGCGATATGTTTTTTATTGCCGAATGGACCGCACTGAATCATGAAACAGCCATTTTTAATGATGACACCGGTTATATGGTGAGTGCAGCCAAGCGTTTTGATGATACGACCATCCACCTGACCTACTCCAATCAAAGCGATGAATTGGAATCCGGCACCGTTGGTCTGATTCAGAAAAATCTGGAAGGTAAAGAAAGCAGCATCACATTAGGTGCGCGTTTTGATTACGACACCAGTACCGCTTTTAAAGTTGAAGCTCAGTATCAGGACGAAGATACTTACCTGGGTGCTCCCGGCGAATCCGGCATGCTGTATTCTGTCGCTGTTGACCTGGTATTTTGAGGAGAGAGACCATGAAATTATTTAAATCAATCTCCAAAATTGCGATTGGCCTGACTCTGCTGATTGGCTCTTTGGTTCACGCTGAAGTCGCCGTGATTGTCAGTGCATCCAATGCCAATGCGGCGTTGGATCAAGACACCATTTCACGGGTATTTCTGGGCAAGACATCAAACTTTCCCGATGGCAGTCAGGCAATCCCGGTCGATCAGACAGAAGGGTCTGCCTCACGTGAAGCCTTTAACGATAAAGTGCTGGGCAAAAGCTCCAGTCAGCTGAAAGCCTACTGGTCACGCCTGATTTTTACCGGTAAAGGTACGCCGCCAAAAGAATCTGGTTCGGATGCTGAAGTCAAAGACCTGGTCGCTAAAAATCCTAACCTGATCGGTTATGTCGATGCCTCGGTGGTCGATGGTTCCGTTAAGGTTGTCTTTAAATTCTGATTTTGCTGAGAATTTAAGACACTAAAAAGGCGCTTCGGCGCCTTTTTATTTTCCTGCGTTTTCATATCGTCTCAACATGCGGTCAACCCTTATGACCAAAGCCCTGTTGAATCTCGACCATTTTATTCAACACCTGCAACATAGGTTCATAATCGTTGACAGGGTCCAGCCATTCCAATGCCGCAACGCCTGCTTCAATGGTAGATAAGCCACCCCGCTGCCGTGAAGAACGGATGGCATAACGGCTGGGCTCGGCAGGATTCAGTGCGATATGTGGCAAGTCATTCAACCAGGGATTTATATGCAATAAACGCCGGACTTTACGCCAGGTTCCATCCAGTATCAGCAATTGTTTAATATCGCCACGTGCGGTATCGGTCAGCGGCGGTTTATGTGTAAAAGGATACAGCAACGCCGTTGTCGTCAGATCATCTGACGGCAGAATATCCTGAGGCTGAAGCGTATCGGCAACGACCAGACGGCTGCCGGCAATACTTTTATGCAGTAATGGCGCTGTCGACAAAGGATGTCGTGCTTCCGTCGGGTCCTGCCAGATAATCAGCTGTAGCGGACTGTGCAGTTGTTTCAGGTATAGACACAAGCACACCGACAGCGGACGCTGGCACTGCTCACAGTGCCGGCGTTTTTGCAGATGCTCTTCATTCATTATTTACGTGGTTTAAGCAACGCTTTAAGAAAATGACCGGTATGCGAGGCTTTGTTTTTCACCACGTCTTCCGGTGTGCCTTCAGCGATAATATACCCTCCTTTGGAGCCACCTTCGGGGCCAAGATCGACAATCCAGTCGGCGGTTTTAATCACATCCAGATTATGCTCAATCACCACGACGGTATTACCGTCGTCGCGCAAACGGTGAAGCACCGCCAGTAATTGCTCAATATCGTGAAAATGCAGACCCGTGGTTGGTTCATCAAGAATATACAGAGTTTTTCCGGTATCCCGTTTCGACAATTCTTTCGCCAGTTTCACCCGCTGGGCTTCACCACCGGATAACGTGGTTGCCGCCTGCCCAAGACGGATATAACTCAGACCAACGTCCATCAGCGTCTGTAATTTACGTGCCACGGCCGGAATCGCATCGAAGAACTCACGCGCGTCTTCAACCGTCATATCCAGCACTTCGTGAATATTTTTGCCTTTATAACGGATATCCAGAGTTTCGCGGTTATAACGCTTACCTTTACAGATATCACAAGGCACATAAATATCGGCGAGAAAGTGCATTTCCACTTTGATAACACCGTCACCCTGACAGGCTTCACAGCGTCCGCCTTTGACGTTAAAAGAAAAGCGTCCGGCTTTGTATCCACGTGAACGGGATTCCTGAGTGCCGGCAAATAATTCCCGTACCGGTGTAAAAATACCGGTATAGGTAGCCGGGTTGGAACGCGGTGTGCGTCCAATCGGACTCTGATCAATATCGACGACTTTATCCAGCTGCTTAAGGCCAACGATAGAATCGTATTCAGCCGCTTTCAGGGTTGTGGCACCATTCAGTGCAGTCGAAGCCAGCGGGAATAATGTACGGTTAATCAGAGTCGATTTACCGGAGCCGGATACACCAGTCACGCAGGTCATCAGTCCCAGCGGAATGGTCAGATCGACATTATTCAGGTTATTGCCACGTGCGCCTTTTAACTGCAGGACTTTATTCTGATCGTAAGGCGTGCGCACTTCCGGAATATGGATGGATCGTTTGCCAGACAAAAATTGTCCGGTAATCGAGTTCGGATTCGCAAAAACCTGCTCTGGCGTTCCCTGCGCAATAATCTCACCACCATGCACCCCCGCGCCCGGACCGATATCAATTAAATAATCGGCACTGCGGATAGCATCTTCATCGTGTTCGACCACCAGCACGGTGTTACCCAGATCACGTAAGTGAAACAGGGTTTGCAGCAAGCGATCATTGTCACGCTGATGCAAACCGATCGACGGTTCATCGAGGATATACATAACCCCGACCAGACCCGCACCAATTTGTGAGGCCAGACGGATGCGTTGTGCCTCACCACCGGACAAAGTATCCGAGCTTCGGTTCAGCGTCAGGTATTCGAGTCCGACGTTAACCAGAAAGCGCAGACGTTCGCGGATTTCTTTCAGAATTTTTTCGGCGATCTCACCACGGTGACCAGCAAGGTGCAGCTCGGTGAAATAATCAAATGCCTGTTCAACCGGCATCGCCGTACAGGCGTGAATGGTTTTATCACCCACAAACACATTGCGCGCTTCAATCCGTAAGCGCGAGCCTTCACAGGATGGACACGGCTGCACGCTGAGATATTTACTCAGTTCTTCGCGCACCATTTGCGAATCGGTTTCGCGGTAGCGGCGCTCAAGATTCGGCAAAACCCCTTCAAAGGGGTGCGCTTTAATAATCTGATCGCCACGGGAATTAACATAATTGAAATTCACCGCTTCATCACCACTGCCATACAGCAGCACGTCACGTTGTTTGACGCTTAATTTGCCAAAATTTTTCTCAATATCGAAGCCATAATGTTCGGCGACTGAACTGAGCATCTGGTAATAGTAAATACTGCGGCGGTCCCAACCCCGGATCGCGCCTTCGCCAATACTCAGGTTCTGATCATGCACAACCAGATCAGGGTCAAAATATTGTTTTACCCCCAGGCCATCACAGCTGGTACAGGCACCGGCCGGGTTGTTAAAAGAAAACAGACGCGGTTCAAGTTCCGACAAGCTGTAGCCACAGTGCGGGCAGGAGAACTGAGAAGAGAACAGTAATGGTTCAGCCTTGTCGTCATCCATAGAGGCAACCAGTGCCAGGCCGCCGCTCAGTTCCAGGCAGGTTTCCAGCGACTCTGACAAACGCTGTTCAATACCTTCCTTCACTTTAAAGCGATCGACGACGACTTCGACGCTGTGCTTGCGACGCTTGTCCAGCTCTGGCGTGTCATCAAGGTCGCATACCAGACCATTCACCCGCACACGGATAAATCCTTGCGAGCGCAGACTGTCAAACACATGCAGATGCTCACCTTTGCGGTCACGCACCACCGGAGCCAGAATCATGTGCTTACTGTCGTCCGGAAGATCCATAATGCTGTCGACCATCTGGCTGACGGTTTGCGCTTCAAGCGCAACATCATGTTCAGGACAGCGGGGAATGCCTACGCGGGCAAACAGCAAACGCAGGTAGTCATAAATTTCGGTAACAGTACCCACAGTGGAACGCGGGTTATGGGAAGTGGACTTCTGTTCAATAGAAATCGCCGGTGACAGACCTTCAATCAGATCAACATCCGGCTTTTCCATCATCGACAGGAACTGACGGGCATAAGTCGACAGGGATTCAACGTAACGGCGCTGCCCTTCCGCATAGAGCGTATCAAATGCCAAAGAGGATTTGCCCGAGCCACTCAGCCCCGTAATAACGACCAGCTTGTCGCGGGGAATATCGATATCGATATTTTTGAGATTGTGGGTACGGGCCCCTCTCACCTGAATCTTATCCATAGACGACTCATCACATCAGAGAAAAGCCGCCATTGTAGTGCATGCAGAGGTTGGGTTCAGCCGCTTATTCAACTGATTCGTGCAACAGGTCTTCCATATATTCTTTAGCCCAGTTCACCGCCTGAATACGGTTGCCCGCACCGATCTTTTTGAACAGGTTATAAATATGGGTTTTAACCGTATGCATACTGACGTTGAGCTTGTCCGCAATCTCGATATTGGTCGCGCCAGTCGCGGTTAACCGCAGAATCTGCTTCTCGCGCTTGGTCAGTACCGTGGTCGTGGTGTTCATTTTACGTGGCTTGTGGCGGGTGCGCTCAAGATACTGCCCCACTAACTGGCGTGGCAGCCAGTATTCCCCTTCAAACAGACCCACAATACCTTTGCTCAGTTGCTGCTGTGAGCATTCGCGATAGAACAGGCCATTCACCATCGGCCAGGCCATCAGGCGCTCGACCGGATGATTATGCGGGGTATTGAAAAAAGCCACTTTTATATCCACCGGCTGTTCGTACACCTGTTCCAGCAGATCATGCAACTTCTCCGGACGAGCACACTCGGCATCAACCAGAACCAGTGTTTTACAGGGATAGCGATTCCAGTCTTCACGCCATTCCGGCACGCTGACCAACTGGCAGTCGATATTTGTACGCTGGTGAATGTAACCAATGAGGATAGAATTTTGCAGATTTTGTTGGCCGAACAAGATAATGCGACGACCAGGGAGACTTGTCTGACGATCCATAACATAACTCCTTTATGCCAGTGGGTGATCCGTAACCGGTCTTCCGAAACCAGTGCTAAGAGTGTACGCAATCCGCTGCAAATTGCCACTTGAGCATGACTTTTTTTCGTAGTTTTACGGATTGACCTACTGCTTTTTAAGGAACCTTAGTACCAATAAAGAAGCTGGCAGAAAACAATCAATCAACAGATAACCACGCTTAAGACTTAATCCACAGACGGCATTGCTGTTAAACTGGCGCACTTTTTAGCTGTGCCAACCGGAATACCTGTGAGTATGTCGAGTTCTACCCCTCCTGAAACAGTACAAAGCGGAGTGTCCGCCGCCGAACAACGCGCGGTTGTCTCTCTTGCGTCACTCTATGCCCTGCGCATGCTAGGGCTGTTTATGGTGCTGCCAGTGATGATGATTGAAGGCCAGAAGCTGGACGGTGCCACACCGCAGCTGCTCGGCCTGGCCATGGGTGTCTACGGCCTGACGCAGGCACTCTTGCAGATACCCGCCGGTACGCTGTCTGACCGCTTTGGCCGCAAACCTATTATTATCGGTGGCCTGCTGATTTTTGCCCTTGGCAGCCTGATCGCCGCCAGTGCCGACAGCGTTTACGGCGTGATTCTTGGCCGGGCACTACAAGGTGGTGGAGCCATTGCCAGTGCCATTATGGCGCTGGTGACCGACCTGACCCGCGAAGAAAATCGCATGAAGGCTATGGCTTCCATCGGTGCCAGCATTGGTTTGTCATTCTCGGTGGCGCTGGTTCTTGGCCCCTGGCTTGCTGGTATGGGTGGCCTGAGTCTTATTTTTGGCCTGACCGGCGTACTCTCCCTGCTGGGTATTCTGGTGACGCTGTTTATTATTCCAACCCCACCGCCACTGCCCCACCGTGATGCATCAGCGGTATTGAGCGAAGTCGGTATTCAGCTGCGTAATACCCAGTTGTGGCCTCTTAACCTGGGAATATTTCTGCTGCATGCCTTGATGGTGGCCATTTTCATCGCCATTCCCGGCCAATTGCTCAAACTGGATTTGCCGGCTGAGCATCACAGCTGGTTGTATTTGCCGGTACTGCTCAGTGCGTTTGTGCTGATGGTGCCGTTTATCATCATTGCCGAAAAACGCCGCAAGATGAAAAGCGTAGTAATCATCGGTGCCAGCGTTATCGCCATCAGCCTGTTTGGTATGTCAGCCGCTTCTGAAATGTGGCATTGGGTGGTACTGATGCTGCTGTACTTCTGGGGCTTCAATCTGATGGAAGCCAGCCTGCCGTCCTGGCTGAGCAAGATTGCTCCGGCCGGAGCAAAAGGCAGCGCAATGGGCATTTATTCCAGCATGCAGTTCCTCGGCGCATTTGCCGGCGGCAGCCTTGGCGGCTGGCTGATGAGCCAGTATGGCAGCAGTGCATTATTTGTCGGACTGGGGGCATTAGTGATACTTTGGGCGCTGCTTATGACACAGTCTTCCGCCCCACAGCACCTGACCAGTGTGCGTCTGGACAGCGCGGATGGCTGCAGCGAACAACAACTTGCACAACTGATGGCACTGGCCGGAGTCTCGGAAGTCAGTCTGCTTGCCAGTGAAGGCGCAATCTATTTAAAAGTCAGTGCTGATGCCTTTGATCGAACACAGGCATTAGCCATCATTCATTCCACAGGAGAAGAGCATGGGTCGCAGCGTTAACAAAGTGACACTCATTGGTACTCTGGGTCGTGACCCTGAAGTTCGTTATATGCCGAATGGCAACGCCGTGGCCAATCTGACACTGGCCACCGACGAAAGCTACAACGACAAACAAACCGGTCAGAAAGTAGAGTCGACCGAATGGCACCGTATTACCGTGTACGGCAAGCTGGCGGAAATCATCCAGCAGTACCTGAAAAAGGGCTCAAAAGCCTATTTCGAAGGTAAGCTGCGCACCCGTGAGTGGGAAAAAGACGGCGTTAAGCGCTACACCACCGAAATCATCGCCAACGATATGATGATGCTGGATGGCCGTGGCGACAACATGGGTTCTTACTCTGCGCCATCACAGCCGATGGGTCAGCCGATGAGCGCACCCCAGGGTTATCAACAAGCACCACAGGCGGCGCCACAACAAGCTCCGATGGCAGCTGCTCAGGCTCCGCGCGGTTATCAGCAAGCGCCACAGCATGCTCCGCAACAAGCGCCACAGCATGCTCCGCAACAAGCGCCACAACATGCTCCGCAACAAGCACCACAACAGGCTCCGCAACAGCCAGCCTACCAGGGTGGTTATCAGCAGCCTGCCCAGGCTCCTGTACAGCAGCCACAGCATGCACCACAGCCAAGCAACAGCTTTGACGATTTTGATGATGACATCCCGTTCTGATTCACTCGCTCTGTGAGCTAAACGGTTGAGGAACACTAAAAAGCCCTGCATTTGCAGGGCTTTTTATTGTCTGTTGTTCGGTGCCGGTTACGGCCGCTGCAGTGCCGCCGGCATAGGCGCGGTAACCGCCTGCAGGAACGTCTGAATCGCCTGATTATCATCAGCACTCAGTGTTCGTCCCAGCTGTACCTTGGCCATAATATCAACCGCATCCTTCAGCTCGGCGACCGAGCCGTCATGAAAATACGGCGCCGTCTGAGCGGCATGACGCAATGGCGGCACTTTAAAGACCCGGCGATCACTTTCTTTGCCAGTAAATGCCATACGGCCAATGTCTTCCTGAGAACCGGTATACAGCGTGTAGTCGGCCACGATGCCAAATTTCTGGTAAGAAGTTCCGCCCAGTAAGCGCCCATTGTGGCAGCCTGCACAGCCGGTATTAATAAAGGTTTTCAGCCCCTGTTTTTGCGCTGCATTCAGAGCCTGCACATCCCCCTGCAGATAACGGTCAAAAGCAGAGGTTGTCACCAGATGCTCCTGGTAAGCGCTCAGGGCTTTACCCCAGTTGGCAGCGGTTACGCCGTCGTCGTACAGCGCATTAAAGCGTTCATTCAGGTCTGGCAGGGCTTTAATCACCGCCAGCGCTTCATCGGCCGAAGCATGGGCATAGGCCGGTGGCGCAGTCAGCGAACGGATCGCCTGATCCGCCAGAGATTCGCGGTCGCCGGTCCAGTGCATACTGATCTGCGGCACAATATCGACAATGGTCGGTGTATTGCGTTTACCTTGGCGGCCGAATGCTCCCAGCGCGGTTTTGCGTCCGTCGGCACCGCCTTTACTCTGTTCATGGCAGGTACCACAGTTGGTGCCATCACGACCGATACGTGTATCGAAAAATAACACCCTTCCAAGAGCGGCCTCCGCTTCTGAGGACTGCAATTGCGGCGCCTCTCCTGAGCCAAAAACAGCCTGAGCCTGCTGTTGCAGAGCATCGGCGCTGGCGGGTGCCGATAACATGGCGCTCACAGCAGCGAAGGCCATCAGGCCTACTGCGATACGGGTCGATGCGACCGGTCGGGTAATCGGGATCATAAGTTACTCTTCGTCAGGTTGTGGACAACAAGCGGCGTAGGATGGGTAGGACTCATGGGAGTTCCATTAGCCGATGAACAACACTATTCCAGTAAAGCATCAAAAGGCTCAATCATGACGCTTTCGCCCTCATTAACCGGTCCACGCATCTGTTCCAGTACGATGTAGCAGTTCGCCTGACTCATCGAACTGAGTACACCGGAGCTTTGCCCGCCGGTTGGCCGTACCACTACCTGACCCTGTTCATTCAGTTGCCAGATGCCGCGCTGAAAATCCGTACGACCGGGACTTTTGCGGATAACACTGGCGGCCAGCGCCGGTAAACGCAGCGGCTGCACCGGTGTCTCACCCGCCAGTTTGCGCAGCATCGGAGCGGCCAACTGATGCATGGTCACCAGAGCCGATACCGGGTTACCGGGCAAGCCAATAAATACGCTGTTGGGCAAACGACCGCTGGCAAAGGGTTTGCCCGGTTTAATCGCCAGCTTCCAGAAACTGATTTCACCAAGCTCGGCGAGAATGTCTTTGGTGTAATCCGCTTCACCCACCGATACACCGCCAGAGGTAATGACTACATCGGCCAGACGGTCGGCCTGAATAAACGCCTGTCGTAACGCTTCCGGGCTGTCATCAACCTTCCCCAGATCCACCACGTCACAACCCAGACGCCGGGCAACAGCCGCCACGGTAAAACTGTTGCTCTGATAAATCTGCCCATCAGCTAACGGCTCACCCGGCATCACCAGCTCGTCACCGGTGGCCAGCAGTGCGACTTTTAATTGCGTATAAACACAGACCCGCGCAATACCAATACTGGCCAGTAAACCCAGATCCGCAGGCCGCAAGCGGCGACCGGCACGGAGAATAATCTCACCGGCACGAATGTCATCACCGCAATAGCGCACGTTATCGCCCTTCGGCACAGTCGAGTGAAACTGCACCTGGCCGTTTTCCAGCAAGGCGGCGTTTTCCTGCATAACCACGCTGTCAGCACCGGCGGGCAGCAGCGCGCCGGTCATAATACGGACACACCCGCCCTGACCAACCGCACCGGTATACGGATGGCCTGCCATGCTTTTACCCTGCAAGGTTAATTCACAGCCGGCGCTTAAATCGGCGGCACGCACGGCATAGCCATCCATCGCCGAATTATCCGCCGGAGGTACGTTCAGCGTGCTGCGTACATCCTCAGCCAGCACCCGGCCCAGCGCCTGTTCCAGACGAATGAATTCGTTACCGGTGCGCGCTTCAATCGCGCCCAGCAGGCTTTCCAGCGCCTGCGCCAGCGGCGTCAGACCAGGCATATCACAAGCCGCCATCAGTCAGTTTCTCCTACATGGCAACGTACCGTCAGCCAATCCTGCAGACGGGCTTCCAACTCGTCGCCAGGCAGCAGAGGGCCAACACCGGCTGGGGTGCCGGTCATAATGATGTCGCCCGGATTCAGCGTGAAAATCCGGCTCATATGGGCAATCAGCGGCAGCAGAGGGAACAGCATATCGGCGCTGTTCCCCTGCTGCTGCACCTGGCCATTACGCACCAGTGTCAGGCTCAGCTGTTGCCAGCTGTCCACCTTTGAGGCGGCAACAAAATCGCTCAGCGGGCAAGCACCATCAAAGCCTTTGGCAATTTCCCAGGGCTGGCCTTTGGTTTTCAGGCCGTCCTGCACATCGCGCAGAGTCAGGTCCAACCCCAGGCCCACACCAGCAATGGCGGCCCGTACCTCATCTTCCGTGCTGTGGCATAAGCGCTGACCAATCAGCAGCGCGATCTCCAGCTCATGATGCACAGCGCCCTGCCCTTGCGGAATGCAGAACGACGGAGCCATAGATACCGCAGCATCGGCGGGCTTGATAAACAGAATCGGCTGACTGGGAACAGGATTGTTCAGCTCGCGGGCGTGTTCGGCGTAATTACGTCCGACACAGACAATTTTGCCGGTAGGCTGGGGGAAGGTCTGACCTTCAACAACGGGAAAATACATAGAAAAACGGCCTGATCAATATCACAGGCCGTTACTATACCTTGTCAGCAGGCTATCTTGTCAGCACAGGGGCGCTGCCAGCAGACGTTTAATCCATTGCGGTTGGGCGGACCAGCTCAGCCAGTTCGCGGTGAACCGCGTTGGGGTCTGCCATATTAAGCTCCAGCAAACGGCGCAATGCCGTCATGCTGTCGAGATCCATCGAGTCGCAGGCACAGCCAACAACGTCATCATCGATATGCACCAGCGAACAACGCATTTCGATGGCCTCCTGCGGAGAGAGCACCAGTGTTACCACCAGTTGCTGCTCCAGACGCCAGTTCACATCCTGTGGGCGTACCAGCAAAACACCACGCAAACTGATATCCAGGCAATGGGTTTCCATGCGTTCGCCGCCGGTTTCGACCTGGACACGCTGAAGAAAATGCACACGCTTGAACTGCCGAGAATCCATGACTTACCTCTGTCACATTCCGGGACATTATGTCCACAGATGTATAAAGGTTTAGTTGGAATTACTGATATCGCAAACAGCGGCGGCTGCCGTTTGTGACAGAAAGGAGATCAGTGAGCAGAAGTCAGCCGCTGATAACGGCTGACTTCTGCCCTCTGTTATCCGGCGTTTACGCCAGACGCTTGTACTTCATGCGCTTAGGCGACGCATCGTTGCCCAGGCGCTTTTTACGGTCGGCTTCGTATTCGGTGTAGTTACCTTCAAAGAAAGTCACTTTCGAATCGCCTTCGTACGCCAGAATATGCGTGGCAATACGGTCAAGGAACCAGCGATCGTGCGACACCACCATCACCGCTCCGGGGAAAGCCAGCACCGCTTCTTCCAGCGCCCGCAGGGTTTCTACGTCAAGGTCGTTGGACGGTTCATCCAGCAGCAGTACGTTAGCCCCTTGCTTCAGGGTATAAGCCAGTTGCAGACGGCCACGCTCACCACCAGAAAGATCACCCACACGCTTCTGCTGATCACCGCCTTTAAAGTTAAAGCGACCGATGTACGAGCGGCTTGGGTAATCTTTGCCGTTGATGTTGATCATATCCATACCGTCGGAGATGGATTCCCAGACGGTTTTCTTATCGTCCAGCTCATCGCGCAGCTGTTCGACAAACGCCAGTTTGACGGTTTCGCCCATCACCACACTGCCGGAATCCGGTTGCTCGGTACCGGCAATCATGCGGAACAGGGTCGATTTACCGGCACCGTTCCCCCCGATGATACCGACAATAGCGCCCGGCGGGACGGTAAAGCTCAGATCATCGATCAGCACACGATCGCCGTAAGATTTGGTGACGTTATGAAACTCGATGACTTTGTCGCCCAGACGCGGGCCTGGTGGAATATAAATCTCGTTGGTTTCGTTACGGGTCTGGAATTCGCGCGAGTTCATTTCTTCGAATGCTGCCAGACGCGCCTTGCTCTTCGCCTGACGCCCTTTAGCCCCCTGACGCACCCACTCCAGCTCATGTTTAATGGCTTTGGAGTGTGCCTCTTCCTGTTTCTTTTCCTGCTCTAAACGCTTTTCTTTGGTTTCCAGCCAGGTGGTGTAGTTACCCTCGTAAGGAATACCGTGACCACGATCAAGCTCCAGAATCCATTCCGCGCAGTTGTCGAGGAAGTAACGGTCGTGGGTAATCGCCACCACGGTGCCCGGATACTCTTCCAGGAACTGTTCCAGCCAGCCTACAGATTCGGCATCCAGGTGGTTGGTGGGTTCGTCCAGCAACAACATATCCGGCTTCGACATCAGCAGGCGGCACAATGCCACGCGGCGGCGCTCACCACCGGACAGTTTGGTCACATCCGCATCCCATGGCGGCAGACGCAGCGCATCAGCGGCAACCTCCATGTGGCGCTCCATGTCATGACCACCGGAGGCTTCAATAAAGGCTTCCAGCTGACCCTGTTTTTTTGCCAGCGCATCGAAATCAGCATCCGGCTCAGCGTATGCCGCGTAGACCGCATCCAGAGCGGCACGGGCGTCGAGCAGTTCGCGCAGACCATCTTCAACGTTACCTTTAACGTCTTTGGCCGGGTCCAGTTCCGGCTCCTGCGGCAAGTAGCCGATTTTCAGATCCGGCTGCGGACGGGCCTCACCAATAATGTCAGTATCCAGGCCCGCCATAATTTTCAGCAGGGTGGATTTACCGGAGCCGTTCAGGCCCAGTACACCGATTTTGGCGCCTGGAAAGAACGAAAGAGAAATATCACGCAGGATCTGGCGCTTGGGCGGAACAATCTTGCCCAGGCGGTTCATGGTGAATACATACTGTGCCATGGAAAAATACCTCGTATCAGATGGCGGCAAAGCTACTGAAAAGCGCCGCTAATGGCAACATAACAGGCCATTGTCGTGGCTTTTTCTGCGTGCAGACACTATTGGCTGTGTCCAAAGTCACAGAAATGTCATCAGTACTTTATTAAGTCGCCTACACCCCGCCTGGCTGTCTATACTTCCGCCATGATGATTAATAAAGATAAGACTCTTTAGCCATGCTGTTTCGTCTGTTACAGCGAGCTGGCCAGGACGAACTGCGCCGTTCCACGCTGATGAATGTTCCGCTGTTTCTGCTCAGCTTTGTTTTTCTGGCGCTGGTACTGGCCGGTAACGTCTATCGCCAATGGCATAACGACCAGCTGGCGTTCAACAAAGAAGTGGCGCTGACGCTGGAAAACTATGTCCAGCAGTCCGGTTTGCTGGCGCAGGCCGGACTGGCCGCGAACACGATGTTCAGCCGGGCTTTTGCCCCCCTGCTCGAGCAATCCGCCAAAGGTGATGCGTCAGCCCGTGATCAGCTCTGGGCTGAAATGCAGAAATCCTTCTTTAACCTCACCGGGTTTGTGTTGTTCGATGCCAATGGCCGCTATCTGACTCATCGCGGAACTGCGCTGCATGCCGATGAAACCCGCGATATCTATGCCAACAGCCTGAGCATTGGTGGCAACCAGGGCATGTTCTCACTGCGTTATGGCAGCAAAGGCGGGTACTACTTTTTCACGCGTTTTCAGGGGCCGGGAGGTGAAACTTACCTCTTTGTCAGCCGCCGTTCCTACAGCAAGCTGTCGAGCATTATCTACAACGGCAACTTTCCCGGCTTCGAGATGCTGTTGCTCGACACCCGCGATAACTCCATCGGTATCCGTGAGCATTACTACGCCGATTCATCCCACCAGCCCAAGCTGAGTAAAACCGAAGAACAACAGATTCTGTACCGCACCAACATTCCCTTTACCCACTGGGATGTGATTGCCCTGCCGGTGGAAAAAGACGTTCAGGCCCAGCTCTGGAGCCGCATTCATCCGCCATTGGTGGTACTGGCCACCTTCTCCATTTTGGCTGGCATTCTGTGGGTCTTCCTGCGCCGCCAGGAACGCCGCGCGGCCGAACTGGAAATCATCCGCCGTCAGACCGAGCAACGTGCCGACCGGGTGCTGATGTCGATTGACGACGCCCTGATCTCCACCGATGCCTTCGGTCTGATCAATTACGTCAACCCGAAAGGAGCCGCGCTTCTGATTGAGAACGGCCACCGTGATTTTCTCGGTGAGAGCCTGGCCGATGTCTGGCCTGACAAACAGGCATTATGGAACCGTGGCCTGAATGCCGACGAGCTGGAACTGCTGCAGGATAACGGCCGCCAGCTGACCGTTCGCATTGGCGAAGAACAACGCATACTGGAGCAGGGATACAATCCGCTGTACGAGGGCCGGCGCATATCCGGCATAGTCTGGTTGCTGCGCGATATTACTGATGCGGTACACGCCACCAACGCTCTTGAAGAAAGCCGCAGCCGCTATAAAGCCCTGTTTGAAGAGGCCGGTGTCGCACATTGCCTGCTGGATATCTCGCACTTCGATGGCCAGCTGGAAAGTGTACGGCTGGTCAATATTAACGATGCCGCCGTGCGCATGACCAAAGCCAGCAGTCGGCAACAACTATTGCAGGACTACAGTCAATTACTGGTGCAGGGCAGCCGTGAGTTACGCTCTGCGCTGCAACGTGCGGTCGACCTGAAACTGAGCACCACCGAGTTTGAATTACCGCTGCGCATATTCAGCGGCGAGCCGCGTGATTTCTGGGTTAACCTCAGTCTGCGCTCGGGCACCGTCGGCCAGGCGCTGATGACCGTTCTGGATGTGACTGAACGAAAAAAAGCCACCGAAAAGACCCGCGAACGCGAGGCTTTCTGGTCCAAGGTTATGGCAGCAATGCCAGACCTGGTGTACGTCGTCGAGCTGACGTCCGAGCTGAACCACAAAGTGATTTACCACAACCGCACCATGGGTGAAGTACTCGGCTACCCTGCCGACCTTCAACTCGATGCCAATGACTGGCTGCGTTATGCCGAGCCGGAAGAAGAAAGGCATCTGGCCATCGCCCTGAATAAAAACCGCTCGCTGGCAATGGGGACCACTCGCGAGGCGACGGCCCGCTTCCGTCATGCCGATGGCAGCCTGCGGGTACTGAAATTCCGCGACACCCCCTTTGCACTGGATAAAGACGGCAACGTTGTGCGCTATATCGGCACCGCCCGCGACGTGACCGGTGATATCGAAAAACAGGAACGTATTGTCGAATCCGAACGGCGCTACCGTTTACTGGCAGAAAACATGAGCGACGTTATCTGGGCCACTGACATCAACCTGAATTTTAATTTCGTCAGCTCCTCGGTTGAGCGCCTCCTCGGTTATAAACCGGACGAATTACTGCGTGAAGGTATCGGCGCCATCTTTAAGCGCCGCGACATCCGCACACTGTTCCACGCGATGCATCATGAAATACGGCAAGCGCTGCGCGATCCTGATAACGCCCAATCACGTAATGTGATGATCCGCAAAGACGCCATCGCCACCAGTAAAAACGGCAAAGAAGTTTTGCTGGAATTACAGGCCAGTCCGTTATGGAATGACAAAGGTGAGCTGCAGGGTATGCTCGGCATCTCACGCGATGTTGGCGAAGCCCGCACCATCGAGCGTGAACTGCAACTGGCCGGGGAAGTTTTCGACAACAGTAACGAAGCGATTTTAATCACCGACCGTACGTTGAATATTGCCAATATTAACCGCGCCTTCGGTGCCATTACCGGCTATAAAAATGAAGAAGTTATTGGCCGGACGCCGGACTTCCTTATTTCGTCAGAGCGTCACGGCATCACTTTTTTTGAAGAAATCGGCGAAGCTCTGGTGTCTGCCGGCTACTGGCAGGGTGAAATTTTCTACCAGCGGGCCAGTGGCGAGATCCGCACCGGCTGGGCGGGTGTCAGTGCTATCCGCGATCAGGATCACGAAGTTCAGAGTCTGATTATTATTATGTCCGACATCACCGAACGTAAGGTGATTGAAGAGCGTATTCATAAACTGGCGTATTTTGATCCGCTCACCGGCCTGCCCAACCGCAGCCAGATGCATGAACGGCTGGACGTTTTACTGAAAACAGCGCAGCGCAACAACCATTGCGTTGCCCTGTTATTTATCGACCTTGACCGCTTTAAACCGATTAACGATTCGATGGGACACCCGGCCGGCGATCAGGTATTAAAACAGGTGGCTCAGCGACTGCGTAACTGTACCAAAAAACACGACCTGGTTTGCCGTATCGGCGGTGATGAATTTACCGTTGCGCTTGGCGAACAGACCGATAACGAAAAAGCGGCCGATACCGCCGTCAAAGTGGCTGAACGTATTCTGCATGCTTTAAACCGGCCTTATATTCTTGGCCAGCGTGAAGTGTTTATCAGTGCCAGTATCGGCATATCCATCTATCCGCACGATGGTGGCAGCGTGATTGAATTGCTGAAAAATTCCGATATGGCGATGTATCACGCCAAAGATCTGGGGCGCGACAACGTACAGTTCTTTAACGAAAAAATGAACCAAAAGGCGGTTGAATTACTGGAGCTGGAAAACGATCTGCGCCACGCGCTGGGCCGTAACGAGCTGGAACTCTATTACCAGCCACAGTATCAGTCCAGCAATGGTAAAGCCGTAGCAGCAGAAGCCTTATTGCGCTGGAACCATCCGACCAAAGGACTCATTTCCCCCGGATTATTTATTCCGATTATTGAAGACACCGGGCTGATTGTGCCGATCGGCCAATGGGTGCTGGAGCAGGCCTGCCAGCATTTCGCCGACTGGAAAAATAAAGCACTGGATCTGCAACGTATTGCCGTTAACGTATCCGCACGCCAGTTTAAACAGGACGATTTCCTGCAGATTGTAAAAGATGCCATTTTCAAAGCCGGCATACGTCCCGATCAGCTGGAGCTGGAACTGACTGAAAGTATTCTGATCGACGATATCGAACACACCCTTGAAGCTCTTAATGGCTTGCGCAAGCTGGGTGTACGTACCGCAATCGACGATTTTGGTACCGGCTATTCTTCCCTGAATTATCTGAAACAATTCCCGGTAGATACCTTAAAAATCGACCGCAGTTTTATTCAGAATTTGCCGGACAACTCTGATGATGCACAGATCACGCGAACCATTATTGCCATGGCACACAACCTGGGCATGGGCATTATTGCCGAAGGGGTGGAAACGCGTGAACAGCTGCAATTTTTAATATCCGCACGCTGTGAAGAAGTCCAGGGCTTCCTGTTCAGCAAACCGCTGCCACAGAAACAATTTATTCAGTTGCTGCAACGTCATGAAATCCAGTGCTAAAAGTGCCCTGCTGGCACTGGCAGCAGCGGCGCCGTCGTATGGGCTGGCGCCACCACAGGAAGCACAATTACAATACCGCGTGAGCCAGTATCAGGAAAACGATATGCCGGCGAACCGCGTCGCCAGTGGCTCCACACAGCGCTATCAGATTTCTGTACAGCAACTGCAGTGGCAAACTCCAATCGCCGGACAATGGCTGCTGAATATGCAGGGCAGCTATGAAAGTCTGAGTGGTGCCTCGCCACAACAGACCTTCGAAAACAGCAGCGGTCAGAGCGAAGTGATTATGAGCGGTGCCTCCATTAACGAGCAGCGCAGCGATGCCCAGCTGCAGCTCAGCCGCTATTTTTCTCACGGCACTCTGGGTGGCGGTCTGTATTATTCCACTGAAAACGACTATCAGGCACAGGCCTGGAATCTGGCCGGCAGCCTTGAACTCTGGTCGGGCATGACCACCCTTAATGCCGGACTCAGTCAGTCCGATGATCGTCTCAATCCCAGCGATACCCGCCTGTCGGTCAACCGTCAGCTGGCCGATGATCAGACCCGCAGCCGCCAGGAGGCTTATCTTGGCATCAGTCAGATTCTGAATAAGTACGAAGTGCTGCAGCTGACGCTGGGTTACAGCCAAAGCAGTGGTTACTTATCGGACCCGTACCGCAATATTGATCTGCGCCCGGACAACCGGGACAGTCAGACGCTGACGCTGATGTACCGTTTTTTTATGAAACCCTGGAATGGTGCTGCGCACTGGAATTATCGTCTTTACCACGACAGCTGGGGGGTGGATTCCCATACGCTTGAGCTGCGCTGGTATCAGAATCTGGGGCGCTTTATCGGGCGTAATTGGCGCGCCAATATTGGCAGTCGCTTTTACCGCCAGCAGGCCGCCGATTTTTATTCTCTGGCCAGCAGCGCCAGCGGTAATGCTCAAAGCAGTGACGCCCGGCTGTCCGCTTACGGCGCTATCACGCTGGAGCTGGGTATCGATCTGCTTTGGTCCCATGCACTGGAATTCAGCCTCAGCGGGCAAAGCTATCGCAGCCGAGAATCCTGGGGAGCACAAGGCAGCAAGGCTGCGGAAGCCCCGGCATTGGTGAATTATCAGCTTGTCAGTGCCGGAGTTCTTTACCGCTACTGAGCGCCGGTTCAGCCAAATAAGCTTATGGTTTCAGCGTTTAACGGGAAGCGGGCACTCAGCTCATGATCTGCGATTCCGGCTAATTGCCGCATCGCCTGCTGGATATGTTTGGGCTGCAACAGAATACCGTTGCTGTCGGCGGCCAGCGTCTGGGGATTAATCGCCTGCGCTTCGTGAGCGGCGGTGGTCAGCCCCACACTACGGTTCGCCCAGCTGGCATTCTTACTCATAAAAATGGTGCTGCTGATTGGCCAGTGATCTTTACCATTGCCGTCGTTATAGCCCGGTGTACGGGCAAAGTCAGAGCTGATCATCACCACCAGCTTATCGTCGATGCCCAGCCGCCCGGCTTCCGCCCAAAGATATTCCACACCGTTCTGCAGGCGCATTAATGCTGCCGCATGATCAGCATCGTGATTAGCGTGGGTATCAAAGCCCCAGGCCACCAGATCCGTGCTCACGCACAGCCCGGACTGATACGCTGCCAGCGCAATCTGCGCCTGACGTAACAAGGGGTTCCAGTAACCATCGGCATCGGTGTAATCGACCAGCGTCTGCGGTACATACTGCGCCAACAATTCCAGCAATTGCTGGCCATCTTTGGCCGCGGCAAACTGATTCAGCGCTGCCTGCATTCGCGACGCCATATGCGGCTGTGCGGCCTGTAACCGCGCAAGACGTTCCGCGCGGTGGCGGTTGATGATGTCGCGCGTACTCTGACGATGAAAATACTTCGCCGCATC
This sequence comes from Thalassobium sp., assembly GCA_002733205.1. Lineage (GTDB taxonomy): Bacteria > Pseudomonadota > Gammaproteobacteria > Pseudomonadales > Oceanobacteraceae > Venatoribacter > Venatoribacter pacificus. The sequence goes on from NVUW01000001.1 coordinate 476,898, forward strand.
CCAGCCATTGCCGCCATCGAGAAACTGATCCTGATACACCAGCTTATTCAGCGCACTGGGGTCCTGCATCAGGGTGTAATTAATGACTCCCGCCGTCTGGTTGTAACCGCCGTTGCTGAGATACGCCAACGGTAGCCCGCTGCCGTACACCGCCGCCGCTAATGCGGCAAACGAAGGATATCCCTCCGCCAACCGGCCACTCCAGCTGTAACGCTGCCCGGCCTGATGCGCGTTGGTCTGGGCATCAATGCCGTTCACCACCAGCATGTGGGGATGCAGGTTAGAAAAGAAGCGTTGATTATGAGCAAAGGGCGCGTAGGTAACTGAGCTGCCGCTGATGGTTTGCACGCCCTGCGTGCTGGCCCAGTGATTGATCGCCGGGTTGGCTTTCGGATCGCAGAAACTGGTGACATCCCAGCCGCCACCGGCCTCAATACTGACAAAAAACGGGCCGTTGTAAGGCGTAAAATTACTGTCCACCGCCTGCGCACGTAATGGCAGAGGAAGGCCTGCGGCCAAACCGGAGGCCACCAGCAGCTGCAAAAAATGACGGCGGTTCATCGCGTTATTCATAGGGCACCGTGAAGTCACTGAACAGGTAGGTCAGCAAAGCCATCCAACTGCGCAGGGTATGGTTGGGGTCTTGTTTCAGAGCGGCGTCGTTATCCCAGTCGAGCAGGCAAAACTCATCCTGCTGATCATCGCTGGTGTCGTTATGATAAAGCCAGTCGCTGGGCGCATTGGCCATACGCTCACTCCAGACTTCGTTAAACAGGGTGTAGGCGCTGTTCTGCTCCAGCGCCAGATCCGTCAGCGGATCACCCCAGATAACCTCAATCAAACGATTAACCTGCGCCTGCACCTGAGCGGATGCATTAGCCGGGGTATCGGTCATTTCCACCAGCGTAAACAGCGTGCGCTGCGCCTTGGGCAGTTCAAACTCGGCCACGACCCGCTGACACACCATTTCCTGCGACATACGCCCCGTCACCGCATACATTAACGTATTCAGGCTTTGTGCCCGCTGTACCACGGTATCGCTGTCGATACCGCCATACAGACCGTAATAATCGCGCGCCAGCAGATCGTAATTTTCATCCCAGGTGTGGTGCCAGAGGCCGCCGCTTAACGCCTGAATCTTGCGGCTCAACTGCTCTGCCGTGAGTAACTGACCTGCCCCCATATCGCCATAATTCGTGCTGGCCGGGGCTTGCAGCGCACGGAAGACCGGGCTCATCGCCATATCGGCCAGCAGATCTTTCAGCTGATAACCACCGCTGCGGAAGGCAGTCGCCAGCTCACCGACCATACGCTGCTGTTCGCTGTAACGGGCCAGCTTGTCGGCATAATCAACATCGCTGGGTTCAGTCGGTTGCGGCAACAACTCACTGCCAAACACCGCCGGCCACCAGAACGCCACGGTGCCACTGGCAAAACGCTCATCGGCCACCATCTGCTGCGCCAGCCACTGCAGGCTGTTGTCACGGGAAGTGGCGGGCAACGCGGTGCCGGCAAAACCGGGAGCGCGCATATCGCGGTACCAGAGATCACCCTGCTGATAAAGACTGCCGGCTTTGTAGGTGTCCGGCAGTGAGTCATCACCATCCCAGGCATCGCGATAATGGCCGTTGTCGCCATAGTTCTGAAAGGCACCGGCCACCGGGTCCATGATTTCATGACACACCGCGCAGGCCGGATTATTCAGCGTCGGGTTGTTGGTATCGGCCAGATCAGCCGGGTCCATAGAGCGCAGCGCCAGCCCTTCGATATCCACATTCAGGAAAAAGTAATACGCCCAACGGGCCCGCGCACGATTGCGGTTGGTATCGGTAGAGGGATAACGCGCCAGAAACATCTGTGAGCTGAGCAGACCAGCCTGGGGCAGCGGCCCACCGGCATAGCCGTCGATAATCTGTGCCGGACGCCAATCGTCCGGATTATTGTTATCCGCAAAGCTGACGCCGGTGTGATACACGTCGTTGGAAAACGGGTTCACCATCATATAGGTGGCAGTCAGAACTTCACTGTAGGGCCGGTCGTGGGTAACCACATAGTTAATCAGCTGCAGTGGTGCCGTTGCCACCGCCTTGTTGGTGTTTTCCCAGGCAAAACCAAAAGCTTCATTGGCGGCCTGGCGCTGTTCATCGGTGGCGGCACTGTTTACTGCCTGCTGTAACGGTGCCAGACGGGATTCGATGAAGGTGAAACGCCCTCCTTCGTACAACAGCTCCAGCCCCGGCGTGCGACTGTTGGCGAATTTATTGGTGAGTAAGCGGTCATTCGCGCTTTCCATCAGGAAATCACTGAAATGCTCACCGCTCATTAAGTGGCGGATCGCATTGCGCAGACTGATCTCGGTGCCATCGGCAATTGACGCCTGCTCTGCGGTTGTTGGCAAACGCCCGGCAAACAGCAGCGCCGACTTACGCAGCGTGGCATTGTTATCCAGCAATACCGCTTCGTCCCAGAACGCCGACAGACTGACGCTGCCGTCGCTGCCATCACCGTCACTGCAGCTGGCAACCGGGCCGGCAAGCCAGCCCTGCAACGCCTGATGAGCTGCAGAACCCGCAGCAAACACCCGCCCGCCACCGTGCACGACCTGCGCCAGCGGCTTGGCTTCGATATTCGCCAGGCCAGCTTCTGAGGCGATGTAAGTATTTACTGCGCTGAGATTATCAGCCAGATAAGAACTCACTGAGGCCGGTTTCAGCACCAGCCCGGACTCCGCCGCAATGCCGCCCGTCTGGTGACACTGCATACAGGATGGCGCCAGTACCGGTGCCCATAATTCAGCATTAAACCGTTCCAGCTCTGCGCTGCAGGCGGAAGCACCATTGCCTCCCGGCAGCGTCGTGCCAGGCTGTTGAGGGTTGCTGTCGCTGATCAGTTCGCCGGCATATTCATTACCGCCGCCGGAACAGCCAGCCAGCACCAAACACAGCAAAATAAGAGAACACCCAACGCGCATCAGACACGTACCCTGATCATTAGAGAATTGAGTATGGAACAATCGCGACGCTTTTCCGTTAAGCGATGTAATGAGTTGTTGTGCAGGCGTTTTTCTGACCATTCGGTCACGTTTTCAGTGTCTGCAGATGAGCGCAGTTCACGCCGATAATGACACCTTCTCAAGTGCCAGACGGCGCAGTTTGCGCTAGAATGCGCACCTTTCTTATTCCAACCCCTTTTCTACCACCTTGCGTGAGGAAGCCCTGATGTTTAGCCGTGATATGAACATAGCGGATTTTGACCCAGAAATATGGTCAGCCATGAAAGCCGAAGATGCCCGTCAGGAGCATCATATTGAGCTGATCGCCTCCGAAAACTACACCAGCCCACGGGTAATGGAAGCTCAGGGCTCCCAGCTGACCAACAAGTACGCCGAAGGTTATCCGGGCAAGCGTTACTACGGTGGTTGTGAGCACGTTGATGTGATCGAACAACTGGCCATCGACCGCGCCAAAGAACTGTTCGGTGCAGGCTACGCCAACGTGCAGCCTCACTCAGGTTCTCAGGCCAACGCGGCGGTTTACTTCGCCCTGTGTCAGCCTGGCGATACCATTCTGGGTATGAGCCTGGCACACGGTGGTCACCTGACTCACGGTGCGTCTGTTTCTTTCTCGGGTCGCGTTTATAACGCTGTTCAGTACGGTCTGAACCCGGAAACCGGCGAAATCGATTACGCCGAAGTTGAGCGTCTGGCGCGTGAACACAAGCCAAAAATGATCGTCGCTGGTTTCTCTGCATACTCACGCGTGGTGGATTGGCAGCGTTTCCGCACCATCGCCGACGAAGTGGGCGCTTACCTGTTCGTTGATATGGCCCACGTTGCCGGTCTGATCGCCGCTGGCGTTTACCCGTCTCCGGTTGGTATCGCTGACGTGGTCACCACCACCACCCATAAAACCCTGCGTGGTCCGCGTGGTGGTCTGATTCTGGCCAACGAAGACGAAGAGCTGAACAAGAAGCTGAACTTCGCGGTATTCCCTGAATCCCAGGGCGGCCCGCTGATGCACGTTATCGCTGCCAAAGCGGTGTGCTTCAAAGAAGCGATGTCTGACGAGTACAAAGCCTACCAGGCTCAGGTAGTTAAGAACGCTCAGGCCATGGCCAAAACCTTTATCGAACGCGGTATCAACGTGGTATCCGGTGGCACCGATGACCACCTGTTCCTGGTTGACCTGATCGGTAAAGAGTACACAGGTAAAGACGCTGACGCCGCTCTGGGCCGCGCCAACATCACTGTGAACAAAAACTCAGTACCGAACGACCCACGCTCTCCGTTCGTCACCTCTGGTCTGCGTATCGGCTCTCCGGCCATCACCAGCCGCGGCTTCAAAGAAGCTCAGGCAACCGAACTGGCTGGCTGGATCTGTGACGTACTGAACGGGCTGGAAAACGGTAACTCCGTCGCCGTTGAAGCCGAAGTAAAAGCTAAAGTTGTTGCCCTGTGCGATCAGTTCCCGGTTTACAAATAAGCCGGGCTTAGCGCCATTAAAAACCGCCCGGTGCCTGCACCCGGCGGTTTTTTTATGCCCGTTGCTGCGCGGTTTCTGTCACACAATGGTCACAGCATTGTCATAGGCTGTTTACAGGAGTCAGCACCGCCTCTGCGCCCCGCCTGACATTCACTGATTAACAGAGAGATGCCATACCATGACCAAGTACTGGACTCCCGTTACCGAGCGACATCTGGCCGACATGCTGCGCACCGCCGAACAGCAAATGGCCCCCTCTCTGCGTCAAACCTGGCAGCTGATCCGCCTGCCTACACCGGAACTCTGGCAGCAACACCCCTGGGGCGATGAAGGCTGTGGCTTCTGGGTGGTCGCCGTGTTCGGTAAAACCTGCGTGTACCTGAATGACATCAGCCAGGGGTTTAACTCCAGTATTTTTATGAGCTGGGGACATATCGAGGACTACCAGACCCGCACCGATACTTTGGGCAGCCATCTGGCCGGCCTGTTTCACAGCCAGCCCAGCGTCACCTCCGACATCGATTGAGCGAAGGTGTAACAATATGCGGCGCAAAGGGAGTCATTTGTGCCGCATTACTGGCAAAAACAGCCAATGGCTGATTCAAACCCCCTCAAGTAATCAAGCTGAGCCGCTGAATCGGACGTAAATCAGATAAAAACCCGTGATATAACGCCTTTGCAGCCATGGCCAAGCAGAGAAGGGTTAACTCCGGCCAAAGGACGCCATTATCCTGTCTGACCTGCACCAGCCCACCCCGCTGAATATTGACCGATTGCTACCTTCACCCCTCCCTCCTGCAGGCGTTTAATACGCTGACATTGATTAACATCCGAACAACAACAAAAGTATCAAAGGAATCAGTTATGACTCATGCAAGCACTGCCGATGCTGGCACTGTCCGTCAGACTGCCGGAGCCAAGGCTAACATCCCGCCACGTCGTATGGACTTCGAATTTGCAGATGACACCAAGCGCTACTGGTACAAGAACAGCCCGTTTCTGACCACGTTCTGGTCAACCCTGTCGACCCTGTTCCCGGAAGGTGAGACCTTCTTCGTTGACTCTGTGCGTAACTATCGCAAAGACATCACCGACCCGCTGCTGAAAGCCCAGGTGTCCGGCTTTATCGGTCAGGAAGCGATGCACAGCAAAGAACACAAAGCCTTTAACGATCTGGCCGAAAAACATGGCTTCCCGGCCAACAACCTCGATCGCGACCTGGGCATCCTGCTGCGTTTTGCGCGCAAAGCACTGCCGAAAAAAATCCAACTGGCCATTACCGTGGCGCTGGAGCATTACACCGCTATTCTGGCTGAACAGCTGCTGCGTGATCCCAGCCATCAGTCAAACATTGAAGACCCCGAAGCCCTGAAGCTGTGGATGTGGCACGCACTGGAAGAAAACGAGCACAAAATCGTGGCCTACGATGTGTACAACCTGGTCGGTGGCGGCTACTTCACCCGCGTACTGACCATGCTGATTGTGACTTTCTTCTTCTTTACCGTGGTAGGCATCGGCCATATCCGTATGCTCTGGGCCGACCGCAAACTGTTTGATGTCTGGGGCAACCTGAAAGGTTTCTGGTATCTGTGGAGCCCGAAAGGCCTGTTCCCGAAACTGCTGCCGCAGTATCTGGACTTCTTTAAGCCCGGTTTTCACCCGAACGACCACGACACCGTGCAACTGCTGGACGACTGGCGTGAAAAACTGCTGGGTAAAGACGGCATGCTCGCCGATCAGATCAAAAACCCGCAGCGCGCTTAAGTACCACTTTGCCGCACCACAGACAGCCGCCGTTAACCCGGCGGCTGGCTGTACATCCTGCTGACATGCCAGCCTCTGGTATAGCCCGCGCAAATCCTTTAGAATCCGCCCTCTTTAAGCTCACCTGAGTCGCTCTTTACCAGTTATGTATTGCCCGTTCTGTACTCACCCGGAAACCAAAGTTATTGATTCACGCCTGGTTGCCGATGGTGAGCAAATCCGACGCCGACGGGAATGCATCAGCTGTGGTGAACGCTTTACCACCTTCGAAAGTGCCGAACTGGTGATGCCACGCATTATCAAACAAGACGGCACCCGCGAACCCTTCAACGAAGACAAACTCCGTTCCGGTATTCACCGCGCGCTGGAAAAGCGCCCGGTCAGTGTCGAAGACGTTGAAGCCGCCATTGTCCGTATCAAACAAAAACTGCGCGCCACCGGTGAACGCGAAATCCCCAGCCGTATTCTGGGCGAATGCGTCATGGCCGAGCTGCGTCAGCTTGATCAGGTGGCCTATGTGCGCTTTGCTTCGGTCTATCGCAGCTTCCAGGATCTGGATGAATTCCGCGCCGAAATCGAGCGCATCTCCTCACCGTTAAGCCCCCTCGCTGACAGTAAGGAAGAAGAAGCATGAACCACGAATTCTATATGGCCCGCGCTCTGCAGCTGGCCAGACTCGGACTCTATTCCACCAGCCCGAATCCGCGCGTCGGTTGTGTGATTGTGAATAACGGTGAAATCGTCGGTGAAGGCTGGCATCAGAAGGCCGGCGAGCCCCATGCTGAAGTTAACGCCCTGCACATGGCCGGTGATAACGCCCGTGGCGCCACCGCTTACGTTACCCTCGAACCCTGCAGCCACCATGGCCGCACCCCACCCTGCGCCGAAGGCCTGATTAACGCCGGTGTTGCACGGGTCGTCGGCGCCTGTTCCGACCCTAACCCGCTGGTTGCCGGACGTGGCTACAACCTGCTGCGCGATGCCGGTATCGAGGTGATTACTCCCTGCCTTGAAACTCAGGCCATCGACCTGAACAAAGGCTTTATGCAGCGTATGCGCAGCGGCATGCCCTGGGTTCGCGCCAAATTAGCGCAAAGCCTGGATGGCCGCACCGCCATGGCCAGTGGTGAAAGCCAGTGGATCACTGGCCCAGCCGCCCGTGCCGATGTCCAGCGTCTGCGCGCGCAAAGCTGCGCGGTGATTACCGGCGCCGGTTCCGTATTAACCGATAACCCATCGATGACCGTACGCCCGGCTGAGACCGGCATCGAACAGGAACAACGCCTGTGGCGCCAGCCATTACGGGTGATCATTGACGGACAGCAACGGCTGAGCGGCAACGAACAGATATTCTCCCTGCCCGGCGATATCCTGCTGGCGGTCAGCGATGCTGCGCGCTGTAAGGTGCGCCGTGATGAGTCGCTGGGCACGCTCAGCATCTGGCAGGCACCGCTGACCTTGGCGAATAAAGTCGATCTGACGGCGCTGCTGGCCGAACTGGGCGGACGTGGCTGTAATGAGGTGCTGCTGGAAAGCGGCGCACAGCTGGCCGGGGCTTTTGCTGCCGCCGGACTGATCAACGAGCTGGTGCTCTACTGCGCGCCGACTATCCTCGGGAGTGAGGCGCGACCGCTGCTATCCTTAGGGCTTGAGCGTATGGAGCAGCAGCTGCGCTGGCGCTGGCAGGATGTACGCATGGTCGGCGGCGATTTAAAACTGGTGCTGACGCCAGACGCATAACAGAGCGCACGCTGCCAACAGCAGATGCATTAAAGAGAACGGAAAGTTCATGTTTACCGGAATTATTGAAGCCATCGGCAGCGTAGCCGCGGTTAAAAACCAACAGGGCGACCTGACGCTGCAGATCAACAGCGGCGCACTCGACCTGTCGGACGTAAAGCTCGGTGACAGCATCGCCACCAACGGCGTGTGTCTGACCGTGGTTGGCCTGCCCGGTCATGGCTTTATTGCCGATGTGTCGCGCGAATCACTGGCACACACACACATCGGGCGCTGGAGCGCGGGCACCAAAGTGAATCTGGAAAAAGCCATGCTGCCGACCACGCGCATGGGCGGTCACCTGGTTACCGGCCACGTTGACGGTGTGGGCATCGTGAAAAAACGCAGCGCCGATGCGCGCTCGATCCGCTTTACCATCGAAGCGCCAGCCGCACTGCGCAAATACATCGCTGCCAAAGGCTCGGTCACGGTTGATGGCGTCAGCCTCACCGCCAATGCGTTAAGTGCGGACGGCTTTGAATTGAATATTGTGCCGCACACCGCCCAACAGACCACGTTAATCGGTCTGCAACCCGGCAGTGAGGTGCATCTGGAAGTAGATATTATTGCGCGTTATCTGGAGCAGTTACTGCGCCCGGACAACAGCGCCGAACAGGCACCGGACACTGGCATCAGCCAGACGTTTCTGGCGCAAAACGGATTCTGGAAATAACAGGCTGAACACATGGCACTGAATAAAATCGAAGACATTATCGCCGATATCCGCCAGGGCAAAATGGTCATCCTGATGGATGATGAAGACCGCGAAAACGAAGGCGACATCATTGTTGCCGCCGAAAAAGTAACGCCGGAAATCATCAACTTTATGGCCAGCGAAGCACGCGGCTTAATCTGCCTGACCTTAACCGGCGAGCGTTGTGATTACCTCGGCCTGCCGGCCATGGTCGCCGGTAACGGTGCAAAATTTTCCACGCCTTTTACCGTCTCTATTGAAGCGGCAGAAGGTGTGACCACCGGTATTTCTGCGGCCGACCGTGCGCACACTATCCGTGTCGCCGTCGACTCCTACACCAAACCGGAAGATATCGTGCAGCCTGGCCATATTTTCCCGCTGCGCGCCCGTCCCGGCGGTGTATTAAGCCGTGCCGGTCATACCGAAGCCGGTTGCGATCTGGCGCGCCTGGCGGGCCTGATTCCGGCGGCAGCCATCGTAGAAGTGATGAACGCCGACGGCACCATGGCGCGTCGTCCGGATCTGGAAGTGTTTGCTGCCAAACACAACCTGAAAATCGGCACCATCGCCGATCTGATTCACTACCGCATCGCCAACGAAAAAACCGTGGAAGTGATCAGCCGCGATAGCGTGCACACCGAATTTGGTGAATTCACCCTGCACACCTTCCGCGACACCATCCAGAATGAAACCCATCTGGCGCTGACCATGGGCGAGATTAGCGCTGACGACCCAACCCTGATCCGCGTGCAGACCAACAACCTGCTGCGTGATGTGCTGGGCCTGCGTAAGCCGGAGTCCGACAGCTGGTCATCGACCCAGGCGCTGAGCCGAATTGCCGCTGAAGGCAAAGGTGCGCTGGTGTTGCTGTCCGCCGGTCAGAGCGAATGCGTGAACGACAGTCTGGATGATTTCTTCGGTCGTGCGCGTCCGCTGCGCAGCCCGAACAAAGACAGTTCCGGCGCCTTTTTAACCATTGGTACCGGCTCGCAGATTCTGCGTGAACTGGGCGTGCAGAAAATGCGCCTGCTCAGCTCCGAAATGAAATACAGCGGCATTTCCGGCTTCGATCTGGAAATTGTCGAGTACATCCCTTTTAACGAATGAATGGATAAAGACCATGAAACACATTAATACCATTGAGGGGAACCTGACCCCGAACGACGGAAAATACGCCATCGTAGTTGGCCGCTGGAATGCGTTTGTTGTTGAGAGCCTGCTGGAAGGTGCGGTTGATTCGCTGCTGCGTCACGGCGTCGACGAAGAGAACATCACCATCATCCGTGCGCCGGGTGCTTTCGAGATTCCACTGGTTGTGCAGAAAGCCGCAGCGACCGATAAATTCGACGCCATCATTGCTCTGGGTGCGGTTATCCGTGGCGGTACGCCGCATTTCGAATACGTGGCCGGCGAATGTGTGAAAGGCCTGACCTCGGTATCGCTGGAATTCGGTATTCCGGTTTCCTTCGGTGTGCTGACCGTCGATACCATCGAACAGGCGATCGAACGTGCTGGCACCAAAGCCGGTAACAAGGGCGAAGAAGCAGCCATGTCTGCCTTCGAAATGGTTGCCCTGCTGAAAGCCATGGAGGCCTGATTTTCATGTCCCGCACTTCCGGCAATCAGAAAGCCAGCCCGGCGGCCCGTCGCAAGGCACGTCATTATGCTGTTCAGGCTCTGTACCAGTGGCAACTGGCGGGCGCGGATTTGTCTCAGATTGAGGCCGAATTCCGCACCGATAACGATATGAGCAAGGTGGATCTGGAATATTTCCACGACATTCTGCACGGAGTGCCCCGCGAGAAAACCCAGCTCGACGCCAAAGTGGCACCGCTGCTCGACCGTCGTGTTGATGAGATGACACCGGTTGAACTGGCCATTGTCCGCTTAGGTGCCTTTGAGATGATGCATCGTATCGACGTACCCTACAAAGTCGTCATCAACGAAGCCATCGAACTGGCCAAAACCTTCGGTGCTACCGACGGCCATAAGTTTATTAACGGTGTTCTGGATAAACTGGCCCAGCGTGAACGCGCGGTCGAAGTCCGTGGTCCGCGCGCCGCGCGCGACTGATCGTTAAACGGAGGCAGTACGATGAGCAAAGCAACAGGCTCGGGTGAATTCGCCCTCATTCGCGAATTTTTTGCCTCCGGTTTTCCGCACAATCCATACACCCGTCTGGGCGTGGGCGATGATGCCTCCATCATCATCCCCCCAGCCGGTTGCGATCTGGTACAAAGCATCGACACCCAGGTGGCCGATGTGCATTTTCCGGCCAGCGCTCCCGCCCATTTGATTGCCCAACGTGCCTTGCGCTGTGCCGCTTCTGATCTGGCGGCGATGGGCGCTGAACCCCAGGGGTTTCACCTGGCTCTCACCATGCCCAATGCAGAGCACGACTGGCTGACCGGTTTCAGTCAGGGCTTACGCGATGCGGCCCATGAACTCGACCTGGCCTTACTCGGTGGCGATACCACCTCGGGTCCGTGTCTGGTCATCAGCATTCATGTGCAGGGTTGGGTCGGCGCAGGTCAGGCTCTGACACGCCGCGGGGCGCAGGTGGGCGATGATATCTGGGTATCCGATACCATTGGCCGTGCCGCACTGGCACTGCCACGGGTGCTGGAAAATCCGGCTGATTTCAGCGGCCTGGCACGGTATTACTACTTCCCGCAGGTACAGACACCGCTGGGAATGGCACTGCGTAATCTGGCCAGCAGCTGCATGGATATTTCGGATGGTTTATTGCAGGACGCCAGTCATATCAGCCGTGCGGCGAACGTAACACTGATGCTGGATGCTGATGCGATCCCCACCATTGTTGAACGCGCCGACCCGCGCTGGTCACAGTGCTTAACCGGTGGTGATGACTATCAGTTATTGTTTACCGCCGCCGCCGCCAAACGCCAGCAAATCGAAGAATTACGCCCACAATTTTCCGGCATACAGTGTATTGGCCAGGTCGTTAGCGCTGGTGATGCTGCGGTTGTGTTGCAGGAAAATGGCCAGACGATTCACTTACCGCAACAAAGCGGTTTTCAGCATTTCTGAGCATCTGGCGATGCCTCCAGAAGCCGCTTCTTTAAAGCATAAAAAACCCGGAATGATCCGGGTTTTTTATGCAGATTACATGAGTATCAGCTCAGTTTTTTCTGCCGTTTTCGCTCTCCCTGAATACGTTTATGCAGCTTGCCGATTTCACGCTCACCGGCACGGCGCTGGGCAATCGTCGCGCTGTTGAACTGCTGCTCACGCTGCAATTTAGCGTAATGGTGCAAGCGCCTTTCCTCCAGCGTTCCGTTTTTCAGCGCCAGCTGAATGGCACAACCGGGTTCATTCGTGTGACCACAATCGATAAAACGACACTGTTGCGCTAACTGCTCAATATCGGCAAACGTCTGCGCCAGGCCGTCGGCACAATCTGCTAATTGCAGCTCGCGCATACCCGGGGTATCCAGAATCATCGCACCGCCCGGCATCGCCAGCAGTGAGCGTTTGGTGGTGGTATGGCGGCCTTTACTGTCATCCTCACGGATGGTTCCTGTCGCCTGTACCTCTTGCCCTAATAACTGATTACTGAGGGTCGATTTACCGGCACCCGACGAGCCCAGCAAGGCAACGGTTTTACCGCTCCGGCACCAGGGCGTTAATTGCTGTACGCTGTCAGAATTAAGCCCGCTGACCGTCACCACCGCCAGCATGGGATCAAGCTGCTGCACCTGCTGCTGGAGCTCATCGGCCTGTTCACACAGGTCCGCCTTACTGAGCACCACCACCGCCTCTGCGCCGCTTTCGTGCACAATGCTGAGGTAACGTTCAATACGGTTCAGATTAAAATCATCATTTAATGAGCAGACAATAAAAGCCGTATCGACATTGGCGGCAATGAGTTGCATGCCGACCTTACTGCCCGCTGCACGCCGCTGAAAACAACTGAGACGTTCAAGCCGGCGGATAATGGTCGGTTGCTGCATACTGACATCACTACGGTTCAGCAGCAGCCAATCGCCGACACAAATGGCGCCCAGCTGACTGAGCACTGCGGGCGTATAAGGTAAGCGCATTGCTCCCTGTTCACCGCTCACATCCAGAAGCGTTTTATGTTGCTCCAGTACCCGTACCGGATAACACTGCTGCCATTCGTCGAGACTGAGTTGTTGTTGAAAAAATGCCTGCCAGCCAAGACTGGTAAGAGAGGTTTGTGTGGTCATGATAAAGCCCTGACGCAAAGCATCATCGCGTACAGGCACACTGCAAATAAAAGGCAGCAAAAGGCCGTACACAATCATGCAAACAATATCGGGGGCATTTTTGCCCCGGTTTAAAAAAACAGATAAACCGGGCGGGGAAGGCAGAAAAACGGCAGCGATGCACAAAGCATTCGCTTGATGTGCTTACTCGATGTACGCATCCGATCGACGAACGCAATGTACAGGTCGGATACCGTTTAAGCTGTAATACAAGCCCGGTCAGAGGTTACGACAATCATCAAATGTTCTCCTGACCGTTAAAAAGAGCCTGCACTATATTACGTTGCCGACGGCACAACAAGCCTGCTGCTGACACAAGCCACATCGTTTACACTGAACGCTTTGCAACCGTTACGGAGACGCTATGACCCCCGATCAGCAAACCGCCATTGAAGCCGCTGTACTGCGCCGCCTGCTTAAGCATCTGGATGAGCGCAACGATGTGCAGAACATCGAGCTCATGAACCTCGCCGGTTTCTGCCGTAACTGTCTGGCTAAATGGACCGTCAGCGCAGCGCAGGATCAAGGCGTCCCCATGGACTACGATGCCGCCCGCGAACAGATTTACGGCATGCCCTACAGCGAGTGGAAAGAGAAATACCAACAGGAAGCCACGGCAGAACAATTGGCAGCCTTTAATGCCAGCCAGAAAGACTGATGGCGTAAAGATCAGGCAAAGACCCGCCGCGTACCGAACGGCAGAGCATATGCTGCATCGAATACGCTTACTGAATGGCTCATGCTGACACTGATAAGGAATAACCATGAAACTGAATACCGCTTCCGCAGCCCTGCTGTTTTCTGCCTGCGCGCTGTTTAGCGCCCAGCCCGCGATCGCCGCTGAGGACCGCTATATTGACGTTACCGGCCAGGGAGAAGTAGAAGCCTACCCGGATTATCTGCAATTAAATCTGACGGTCAGCGATACTCAGCCAACGTCAAAAGCGGCAAAAGCAAAAGTCGATACCGCCATGAACAATGTCCTCGCCATCAGCAAAAAACTGGGCATTAAACAAGACGATATCGACGCCGCACAGATCAGCAACCAGGCTATTTTCGAATACGATTACAGCTCCAAACGTAATAAGCGTGAATACAAAGGCGAGCAGGTCAGCCGCAGCGTTACCCTGACACTGCGTGATATGGAACAATATGGCGTACTGGTCCATGAACTGCTGCAAAATTTACTGGTGAAAATCCATAATACTCAGCTGCGTTTTAATGACCGCGCGGCACTGGAACAGCAAGCCATGACACTGGCCCTGACCAATGCCCGCAACAAAGCCAAAAACATGGCCAACGCGCTGGATAATAAACTCGGCAAAGTGCTGCATATCGAAGAACAGGGTAATGGTGGTGGCCAGCCGATGTATGAAATGCGCGCCATGAGCATGGCTAAAGCGGATTCTGAACCCGCACCAATGCTGATCCAGAAACAAAGCATCAACGCCAGTGCCGGCGTGCGCTTTGAATTGAAGTAATACGTTTTAAAAGGAAAACCAATGAGCGCACAAACAGCAGCCCCGCAGATTACTCCCGGCATTTACCGTCATTACAAAGGTAACGACTACCAGGTGTTGGGGCTGGTGCGCCACAGCGAAAACGAAGAATGGCTGGTGCTGTACAAAACGCTGTATGGCGATTTATCCAGCTGGGTACGCCCATACGCGATGTTTGTCGAAGACATTGAGCACAACGGCATTCGCCAGCCACGCTTTCAGTTAATCAGCCCGGAGGCCTGCTGATGACACCGGCCATTAACAGCGCGAAAAAAGCGGGGGTTACGTTTAATGTGCACGAATATCATCACGACCCGGCGGCAGAGTCCTTCGGCGAAGAAGCAGCCGAAGCCCTCGGGCTTGATCCGGCACTGGTATTTAAAACACTACTGGTGAGTTTAACCGGCCATAAAAGCCCACTGGCCGTCGCGGTACTGCCGGTCACCCACATGCTCAGCCTGAAAAATATTGCCAAGGCACTGGGTGCGAAAAAAGCCGAAATGGCCGATCCGAAAGTAGCCGAGCGCAGCACCGGTTATATTGTTGGCGGCATCAGTCCGATTGGCCAAAAGAAAGCCTTGCCAACGGTCATCGACAGCAGCGCAGAAGCCCTGCTTTCGCTCAATGTCAGTGCCGGTCGACGCGGCCTGGAAATTGAACTGGCTCCGGCGGATCTGGCGAAACTGACCCGCGCAACGTTCGCGCCTATCATCAGCGACTGACCTGAACCCGTGACAAACCAGCATCAAAAATAACCTTCTGATCGCACCACACACCCGCCTCCAGTAAGGCGCTCAGCCTGACGCTGGCGGTGATCCCCCGCGGCCAGCAAAGCATCACTGCTGTTATTCTGTCGACTGCAACACAGCTTTGCATATTAATGCCGGAACTTTTGTCCCCGGCGGCTGGACGTAAGCGGCAAGGCTGTGCAGAATCCCCCCTTCTGTAAATACCAACAAGCCAACCCTTCAGCCAAGCGCAGACCAGCCAGCATGAACGATGCTTTCCACGCCATATTATCGCCACTAAAAACACTGCGCTCAGCCGTTGTGTTGAGCCTGATCGGACTGTCAGCCGCCTGTAGCCCTGTCGCTTACAAGCCGGTTCTGAACGAAGGTGTGGAACAGCAGAATGGCTATCTGGATAAAGAAATTGCACCCGGTGTTTATGTGATCGAAGTGCGTCAGATTGGTGGTTATCAGTTTATTCTGAATTACGATGACACCATCACCACCTTTAAGCAGCACTGGCACCGCCGCGCCACTGAACTGTGCAAGGCTGGCTATGTCGGCGAGCCGGAAGTTCTGCTGCCTGCAGAAGCCCGCCTGGAAGAGTTTCACTGCAATCTGCGTTACTGCCAGGACTACCCCATCGTCTCCGGCATCGCCTATTGCCATCAGCGTTACAGCCTCTGATCTGAGCCACAATGTGCCCGACGGTCAGCGGCTGCACGCACGGTAAAAAATCAGCCGCTCAACCGTGCTAACCAACGACGCCAAAATGGTTGCTGTACCGCTGGTTGTTTTACCGCTGTTTCTTTTTCATCGTCAGCACCGGCATCATTACCGCTTACCTGCAATTCATGAAAAAACTGCACCAGTTGCTCAATATCTGTGGCCTTTAATTCGAACGGATTAAAGGCCTGATAGCCACGGGCCTGAAGAAATGACCGTACACTTTTTTCTGCCGGAATATATTTCATCGACCAGTTACTGAATAAGCGCTTTTCAATGGCGATGCGGCTGAGAATAACCTGATTATGATGGCGACTGTCTTCACAGATGCGCTGATACAAGCCATCAACAGCAGCGGCTTCGCCTTCCAGGCATTGCAGAAAAAAACCATCGCCCAGATACAGCACACCACCAATTTCACGCCGGCTGTTATTGTTACGTGACTGAGTCAGAATCCGGCCTAAGCGCGGATCAATCCGGTCGTTACCGACAGAAAACGACGCATGGCTGGCGTACACAAGGCGGATTAGCATGGGAATATCCAGATAATAAAAGTTCCGATATTGTCTGGGGCCGCCACAGACAACACCAATAAGTATTAATGATGATTGTTATAGGTAAAACTAATAATCTTATTAAGGAACCTCAGACAGCGGCGCCAACTGTTGGTTAATCGCCGTCTGCAATGCCATCACCAGGGTATGAATCTGTTCGCGCGAGATGGTTAACGGCGGCGAAATAGCCAGCGTTGCCACACTGGGCAGTGGCCGTACAATAACGCCCAGTTCGCGTACCGCATTACTGACTTTAAGTGGCCATTTATCACCAGCATCCGGTAACCTCCTCTGCGCTTTATCAGCCACCAGCTGCACCCCGGCGAGTAAACCGCGACCGCGGATTTCACCGACATAAGGGTTGCTGTCTAAAACATCGTGCAGACGCTGATGCAGATAAGCACCGTTTTCCCGCGCTTTATCCACCAGCCCTTCGCGCTCCAGCAACTCAATATTCGCCAGTGCCACCGCCGCACCGACCGGATGGCCGGAATAGGTATAGCCGTGGGAAAAAGCACCCAGTTTTTCCGAACCCTGTTTCAGTACCTGCCAGATATCATTGGTAATAAAGGCCGCCGACATCGGGAAATAGCCACTGGTCAGACCTTTGGCCGTGGCCATCATATCCGGCTCAAGACCCAGCAGGGGTGAACCAAACCAGCTGCCCAGCCGGCCATAACCGCACACCACTTCGTCGGCGACCAGTAAAATATCGTGCTCAGCCAGCAGCGCTTTAAGCTTTTGATAATAACCGGCAGGCGGCTCGATAATGCCACCGGCGGCGTGAATCGGTTCGGCAAAAAAGGCGGCAATATTCTCGGCCCCGGTGGTGTTAATTAACTGCCGTATTTCGTCGATTAAACGCTCACAGAATTGCGCTTCGTTTTCACCGGGCAAAGCGCGGGTGTAAAAATGCGGACACTCCACCCGCAGCACAAAATCCAGCGGCAGCGGAAATTCTTTATGAAATCCACCCAGCCCGGTCAGACTGGCGGTGCTGACCGAAGTACCGTGATACGCCTGCTGGCGGGCGATGACTTTAATTTTTTTATGCTGGCCGCGCAGCGCATGATAATGCCAGGCGATTTTAATCAGCGTGTCGTTGGCATCGCTGCCGCCACTGCCAAAAAACACTTTGCCTAACCCGGCCGGCGCGATACTCAGCAGCTTTTCCGCCAGTTGCACCTGCCACGGATTCGAGGCATTGCTGAAGGTGTGGTAATAGCTGAGTTTTTCCGCGGCGTCTTTCATTGCCTGCGCCAGCTCGGCACGGCCGTAACCGGCATTCACACACCAGAGTCCGCCCACCGCATCCAGATAACGCCGCCCCTCAGCGTCTTCAATCATGCAGCCATCGGCGGCGCAGATCATCTGCGGGCCATTGCTGAGCAATGCGCTGATGGATGATGCCGGATGCAATATCACGTCCGCATCGTCAGCGATCAGCTTTTTCAGGTCAGAATCGTCCATAAGGCACTCCTTTAATTTTTAAAGCGCATAAAAACAGACAAACCGGTCAGGCTGTATTTTCAGTGTAATCCGCTTCTGAGAAAGTAAACGGATTGCGGTAATGGTCATTGCCGATGCGTTAATGCTATACCTGTCACAGGACGAATGAAGGAGGCGTATATGCCCCTCACAGGCAATGCTGAGCGGCAGGCGCTGCTGGCCGCACTGGAAGCCCGCACCGGCAGTATGATCGATACTCTGCGGGCGTTATGTGAAATCAACTCCGGCAGCCGCCATCTGAGCGGCATCCGTCAGGTACAGGCTGGCCTGCATCAGCTGTTCGCACCACTGTGCGATACGGTTGAATACCGTGAGCTGGCGCCCCTCAGCCAGATCGCCGACAACGGCAGCCTGCTCGAATCCCCCTGCGCACCGATGCAGATCTTCCGCGCCCGCCCCAACGCACCATTGCAGATTCTGTTTACCGGCCACAGCGATACCGTCTTTCCAGCCAGCAGCGCGTTTAACCAATGCGAAATCCGCGCTAACCGCCTGCACGGCCCCGGCACCGCCGATATGAAAGGCGGACTGGTGATGCTGGCCGAAGCCCTGCACTGGCTGCAGCAGTCGCCATTAAAAGATCACTTTGGTTTTACCCTCGCCATCTCCCCCGACGAAGAAATCGGCTCACCATTGTCTGCACCGGTATTGGCCGAACTGGCCGCGCAGGCCCATGTCGGCATGACCTACGAACCGGCGCTGGAAGACGGCACGCTGGCCGGAGCGCGCAAAGGCAGCGGCAACTTTACCCTCAGCGCCCGTGGCCACAGCACCCATGCCGGACGCGATTTCTTTTCCGGCCGCAATGCCGTACTGGCCATTGCCGATGCCGCTCGGCTGCTGGCACAGCTCAGCGATCAGCAGCAGGGCATCACCGTCAACATTGGCCAGATCAGCGGTGGCGGTGCGGTGAATGTGGTACCGGATCAGTGCATCTGCCGTTTTAATGTCCGCATAGATGAAGCCTCACAGATGGCCGTGCTTGAACAACAGATGCAGCAGATCGTGCAAAAAGTGCAGGCCAGCAGTGGCTGCGAGCTGACCCTGCACGGCCACTTTAACCGCCCGCCCAAGCCGATGAACGAACGCCAGCAGGCGCTGTTCAGCCTGTTGCATGAATGCGGTGCTGAGCTCGGGCTGGATATCCGCTGGGTCGCCACCGGCGGTTGCTGCGAAGGCAATAATCTCGCCGCCGCCGGTCTCGCTAATATTGATACCCTTGGAGTGCGCGGTGCCAATATTCATACCGAACAGGAATACGCCTGCACCGACAGCTTTGCCGAACGCGCGGCGCTGACGGTGGTCTTTATCGAAAAGCTGATTCAACGGAAGCTGTCTAACCCTAACAAGGAGAACCCTGCCTTATGCTGATTGTCCGGCCGGCCATCGCCGCTGATGTACACGACCTGCTGGAACTGGCAGAAAAAGCCGGTGAAGGTATGACCTCTCTGCCGCAGGACGAAGGCGCCCTGCTCGACCGGATTCAGCTGTCCAGTGACAGCTTCGACCGTCAGGACAAACACCGCGACGACTTCTTTTTTCTGGTAATGGAAGACAGCCGCCACAACAAGGTGGTCGGCACCGCCGGCGTACACGCCATGACCGGTGCCCGTCAGGCATTCTATGCCTACCGCCTGATGAGCCTGACCCACCATTCCCACTCGCTGAATAAGCAGGTCCGCAGCCAGCTGCTGCACCTGACCAACGACTACACCGACTGCTCCGAAGTCGGCACCTTGTTTCTTGATCCGGCTTACCGCGGCAACGGCCACTGGCTCGCCCGCTCACGCTACCTGCTGATGGGCTTATTTGCCGGACGCTTCGCCGAGTCGGTGATTGCCGAACTGCGCGGCTGGACCGACGAACAGGGCAACAGCCCGTTCTGGGATGCCATTGGCCGCCATTTCTTTCAGATGGAATTCGATGAGGCCGACACCCTGTGCGGCATCGGCTCCAATCAGTTTATTACCGAGCTGATGCCCAAATACCCGATCTATACCAGCCTGCTGCCAGAAGCGGCACAGGCCGTTATCGGCAAACCCGCCGACGCCGGCCGGCGCGCCAAACAACTGCTGGAGCTGGAAGGTTTCAGCTACGACCGGGTGGTGGATATCTTCGACGCCGGGCCATTGATGCGGGCCGAGCTGAGCAATATCCGCAGCGTGCGCGCTATCCGCCAGCTGAGCAGCGCACTCTGCGCCGACACCAGCGACGATGAAGACGCCGATGACAGCCAGTCGCTGATCATCGCCAACCCCAGCTGGCAGCAGTTCCGCGTGATCTGTACCGAAGCGCAGCTGATTTCCCAACATGGACAGCTGATAGCGCAAAACGGCCAGCAGCGGCTGGCTCTGAGCGCCAGCGCTCTGGGTCATCTCGGCGTACAACCCGGCCAGCCACTGGCCTTTATCCCGGAACAGCTGGGGGCATGATGAGCCTGTTAATCAATGGCCAGTGGCTTGCGGGTGAAAGCCCGGAGTTTGAATCCTTAAACCCGGCCGACGCCACACCGCTCTGGCGTAAGGCCAGCGCCAGCGCCGCTCAGGTTGCTGCTGCCGTTGCCGCCGCCCGCGCCGCCCAACCGGCCTGGGCCGCTCTGGGTTTTGAGTCGCGCCTGCAGATACTGCAGGCCTTTGCCGCACAGCTACAGCAGCAACAAGACGCTTTGGCCGGCACCATCAGCCTCGAAACCGGCAAGCCGCACTGGGAAGCCCTGACCGAAGTCAACGCCATGATCAACAAGGTTGATATCAGCATCCGCGCCTGTCAGCAGCGCACCGGCAACGACCAGCCCGGCCTGCAGCATCATGCCCACGGCGTGATGGCCGTATTCGGCCCTTATAATTTTCCCGGCCACCTGCCCAATGGCCATATTGTTCCGGCTCTGCTGGCCGGTAATACTCTGGTCTTTAAACCCAGCGAAGAGACGCCGTTATGCGCCGAAAAAACCGCAGAACTGTGGCAGGCCGCCGGTCTGCCTGCGGGCGTACTGAATCTGCTGCAGGGCGGGAGTGAGGTTGGCAAAGCTCTGGCGCAGCAGCCGATTGATGGCCTGCTGTTTACCGGTTCCTCCAATACCGGGCGCCTGCTGCACCAGCAGTTTGGCGGCCGTCCGGAAGTCTTACTGGCGCTGGAGATGGGTGGCAACAATCCGTTAATTGTCGATGGCAATGTGCATGCGCAACACGCCGCCGAGCTGATTGTACGCAGCGCCTTTATCAGCGCCGGACAACGCTGCACCTGTGCCCGACGCCTGATTCTGACGGGGACAGAAGCACAAACTGACGCCATAGTTCAGGCACTGCTGGCACTCTGCGCTCGGCTGATTCTGCAACCCCAAGGCGATGAGCAGGCCTTTTACGGGCCGGTAATCAGCGCCCGTGCGCAGCAGCAATTACTGGCCGCGCAACAACAGTTAATCAGCCTCGGCGGAAAAGCATTACTGAGTATGAGCGCCCCTGGCAGCGCCGGTTTTTTACTGTCGCCAGGGCTGATCGATATGACCGGCGCCCAGCCCGCGCCGGATGAAGAATGGTTCGGCCCGCTGCTGCAGCTGTACCGCACGCCCCGCTTTGACGACGCTATCCGGCTGGCCAACAACAGCCGCTTTGGTCTGGCCGCCGGTTTAATCAGCGATAACCCACAGCAGCAACAACAGTTCCGCGCGCAGATCCGCGCCGGGGTGATCAGCATCAACGCACCGACCGCAGGAGCTTCCAGCGCACTGCCGTTCGGCGGTATCGGTGCCAGTGGCAACCACCGCCCCAGCGCCTTCTATGCCGCCGATTACTGTGCCTGGCCACAGGCTATCAGCAGCGGCCCGTTAACCCACGATTACGTTTCCCCTTCAGGTACAGGTTTCCGTCCATGAACACCCATCCGCAACAGGAACAACAGGCTCAACAGAGCGTACAGGAAGTTAACTTTGATGGACTGATCGGCCCGACCCACCATTACGGCGGTCTTGCCAGCGGCAATCTGGCCTCCAGCCGCAATGCCCTGAGCCGCTCCAGTCCGAAACAGGCGGCATTACAGGGGCTGGAGAAAATGCGCACGCTGCTGAACATGGGTTATCCACAGGGCTTTATGCCACCGCAGATGCGCCCCGACCTGAGCGTGCTGCGCCGCCTTGGCTTCAGCGGCAGCGATCACCAGCTGCTGAACCGCGCTGCGAAAGAATCCCCGGCGCTGTTGTCGATGGTGTATTCCGCCTCCTCCATGTGGGCCGCCAATGCCGCTACCGTCACACCATCCGCCGACAGCAACGACGGCCGTGTGCACTTTACCCCGGCCAACCTGCTCACCACCGCCCACCGCGCCATCGAACATGAACAGACCTTCGTTACCTTAAATGCCATGTTCCCTGATAAAGAACGCTTTGCTGTGCATCCGGCGTTACCGGCGATTCACCGCTTTGCCGACGAAGGTGCGGCCAATCACACCCGCCTGAGTGCCGATTATCAGAGCCCCGGCGTAGGCTTATTTGTGTATGGCCGCGACACCAATACCGACCTCGCCGCGCTGACCTTTCCGGCACGCCAGAGCCGTGAAGCCTGCGAAGCCATCGCCCGCCAGCACGGTCTGCGCCATGCCGTTTTTTTACAGCAAAGCCGCCATGCGATTAATGCCGGTGCGTTTCACAACGATGTGGTCGCGGTCGGTAACGGGCCAGTGCTGTTTTTTCATGAACAGGCTTACGAAGACAAAGCGCGCGACCGTGCCTTCAGTGAATTAAATCAGTGGCTGCCACTGCAAAGCCTGTGTGTACCGGCCAGCAAAGTCAGCCTCAGTGACGCCATCAGCAGTTATTTATTTAACAGCCAGTTGCTGGCCACCATGAACGCTGACGGCAGCGCCGATATGAACAACATGTGTTTAATTGCTCCTTCAGAATGCGCCGATAATCAGGCCGTAAAAACCTATCTGAATGAACTGCTGACCGATCACAGCCAGCCTATCCGTCAGCTGCAGTTTGTCGATGTGCGCCAGAGTATGAGTAACGGCGGCGGCCCGGCCTGTTTACGTCTGCGGGTGATATTAACGGCCCGCGAACGGGCGGCGGTAAATCCGGCCTTTATGCTCAGCGACGAAAAAATCAATAGCTTACAGGATTGGGTAAAGCGCCATTACCGCGACGAATTAATTCCCGCCGATCTGGCCGACCCTGCCCTGTTTGATGAATCACAGAATGCTCTGGACGAGCTGACGAAGATGCTCGGGCTGGGAAGTTTTTATGGTTTTCAGCAAGCATAAAAAACGCTGAAAATAACTGGCGCGGCTATGAATATGCCGCGCAGATTTAAACGCTCATTTACCTGTTAACAGCTTAGGATCAAGCAGACGCTCCAGCTCTTCCCGGCTTAAATCGGTATGTTCCAGTGCCACATCAATCACCGGGCGGTTTTCTTTATACGCCTGCTTGGCGATGTCGGCGGCTTTTAAATAACCAATCACCGGATTTAATGCGGTTACCAGAATCGGATTGCGTGCCAGCGCTTTATTCAGATTATCTTCGTTGACCTTAAAACCGCTAATGGCGTTGTCAGCCAGTAAACGGCTGACGTTGGCCAGCAGGCTCAGACTTTCACACAGATTACGCGCCACCAGCGGCAGCATGACATTTAACTCAAAATTACCGGACTGACCGGCAATGGTAATCGCGCTGTCGTTACCGATCACCTGTGCACAGACCATCGCCACCGCCTCAGGAATTACCGGGTTTACTTTGCCCGGCATAATAGACGAGCCGGGTTGCAGTGCCGGTAATTCAATTTCGCCCAATCCGGCCAATGGCCCGGAATTCATCCAGCGTAAATCATTGGCGATTTTCATTAATGAAACCGCACAGGTTTTTAACTGGCCCGACAAGGCCACGGCAATATCCTGGGTAGCGATATGAGTAAAGGGATTCTCTGCCGGGGTAAAAATAATGCCGGTTAATACCGACAACTCGGCACAGAATGCACCGGCAAACTGCGCATGAGCATTTACCCCGGTACCGATGGCGGTACCGCCCTGTGCCAATGACTGAATCGCCGGCTGCTGCATTTTTAATGTGTGGATATTCTGAGCAATCTGCGTAGCCCAGCTGTTCAGGCTCTGATCCATACGCAACGGCATGGCATCCATTAAATGGGTGCGGCCGGTTTTGACAATATGCGCAAGGCTCGCGGCTTTGCGTTCGATGATTTTTTGCAGATGCTCCAGCGCCGGTAATAATTGTTGCTGTAATAATAAAGCGGCGCTGATATGAATCGCCGAGGGAATGCTGTCGTTACTGCTCTGACCAGCGTTAACGTGATCATTCGGACTGACCGTTTTTTGCAATGCGCGGGCGGCCAGCGTGGCCAGCACTTCGTTGGCATTCATATTGGAGCTGGTGCCGGAACCGGTCTGAAATACGTCCAGCGGAAAATGCTGCATCATGTCCGGGCCCTGCAGCAACGACTGTGCGGCCTGTTCAATGGCGGCGGCGATGTCTTTATCCAGTTCACCCAACTTGCCGTTGGCGCGGGCTGCGGCGGCTTTTACCAGCAACAATGCACGGATAAACGGCTCAGGCAGAGTCTGACCACTGACCGGAAAATTATTAATCGCGCGCTGAGTCTGGGCACCGTACAGGGCATCAGCCGGTACCTGTAGCTCGCCCATGCTGTCACGTTCGCTGCGCAAGTCGCTCATGCTGTGTTCCTCTGTGCGTTAACCGGCTGATTTCCTTCGACGATAAAGAAGCGGACGCGGTTCGGCCAATACTCATTCGTTATCAGGCTGATAAGAATAACGATAAGCATGCATATATCGGTTTATCAGGCGGAGACTCAGGGCCGCAACACATCCTGCTGCCAATACTGCGCCGCAAAATCAATAAAGGCGCGGATAACCGGTTGTTGATAACTGCGCGACAGGTATACCGCCCACAGCGCATGCTGCGGCAGCGGATACGCTTCCAGCAGCGGCTGTAACGCACCACTGGCCAGCAGCGGATTGCCGAGGTCGCAGGGCAGCCGGGCAATGCCCATGCCCTTGCAGGCGGCACGCACCAGCACGCCCATATCGTTAGCGAACAGGTTGCCGTTCACCTCCTGCTCCAGCAGCTGCCCGTCATGTAAAAACTGCCAGCGCTGCTGCATCAGATGAATCAGACAATTATGCGTGGCCAGCTCCGCCGGTGTTGCCGGCTTGCCGTAACGGGCCAGGTAGTCCGGGCTGGCACAGAGCATGGAGTCGACCGCCATCAGCCGCCGGGCTATCAGACTGTCATCGGGCTGCACGGTATAACGCAGAGCGATATCCACCCGCTCATCCACCAGTTGGGCGTTTTTATCCGACAGCAGCATGTAAAACCGCACCTGCGGATGCTGAGCACTGAAGCTGTCGATCAGATCCAGCAGCAGGTTTTGTCCAAGGCCAATCGGGCTGGCAATACGGATATCGCCGACCAGTTCAGCGGTGTGCAGCCGCGCCCGGCTCTCCAGCTCAGCCGCTTCGCTGAGAATGCGCTCACAGTAACGCAGCGCTTCTTCTCCGGCGGTGGTCAGGCTGACCCGGCGCGTGGTGCGGTGCAACAGGCGCAGCTGCAGCCAGTCTTCCAGCTCCTGTACATCGCGGCTGACGCGCAGGCGGCTCTGGCCGAGCTGCTCAGCCGCTGCGGTAAAACTGCCGCAGGCGGCGACTTCAACAAAACTGCGCATGGCATTGAGTTTATCCACAGCTGCCTCTTATTTGATCAAAATCAGATACAAACTCGATCATATATGAATATTTATCGCGACACACCGAACCAATAGACTGGTCGCATTCAAACACAAACAACCGCTTTCAAACACAAGAGGACAGATTATGAAAATTGCAATTATTGGTGCGACCGGCTGGATTGGTTCAACCCTGGTAGCAGAAGCACAAAGCCGCGGCCACGATGTCATCGCCATTGCTCGCGACAGCAGCAAAATCGCGGCCACGGGTGTCGATAAACGCAGCCTCGACCTGAGCGCAGCTGATAACAGCACGGCCATCACGGCCGCCGTTACCGGTGCTGATCTGGTGATAGCCAGCATCGGTGGCCGTGCGGCTGGTAATCATGAGATTGTTGCCGCGTCTGCTCAGCGTCTGCTTAATGAATTACCGGCAGCCGGAGTTAATCGTCTGCTGTGGGTGGGTGGTGCCGGCAGTCTGGAAGTTGCGCCCGGCGTCACCCTGTTATCGCTGCCGGAATTTCCGGAGGCGTATAAAGGCGAAGCCACCGCTCAGGGCGAAGCACTGGCGGTATTCCGCAACAGCGACAGCGCCGTTAACTGGACCTTTATCAGCCCGGCGGCAGAAATCTTCCCCGGTGAGCGCAGCGGCCACTACCGCACTGGCGGCGATAGCCTGGTCAGCGACAGCGAAGGCAAGAGCCGTATTTCAGTGCAGGATTATGCCGTGGCGATGATCGACGAAGCAGAGAAAAATGCGCATCCAAAACAGCGGATGGGTGTTGCTTACTGAGAGTAATTACCGAAATAAAAGGAGGCTTTGCCTCCTTTTATTTTTCCATTAATTACCTGCGGTTTTTTTGGAAAAATCGGAAAAAAACACCTGATAACCCGCTTTAATTTGCACATATTTCCGCCGGCCTTTATCAACCATTTTGCGTAACGACAGGTTGTGCCGGGTAACCTCCGGTAACAGCCGCGATAAAAACACAGGAAACTTGTTGTACCTTTGTAGCTGCACTGCCGATTGTCATAAAACCTTCATATTCCCCGCCTAAAAGCTGCAGCCATAACTTCTATTCTTTTCACAACGTTTGCTTAATAACGAGTGCAGTACTTATGCGTATCCGACACCGATTAATTTTAATGGCGGCTTTACCGGCCTTACTGGCCAGCATCATGTTCTTTTATGTCTGGCAACAAATGCCCCAGGTGGTGAATAACGCCACGCGCTTATTTGAGCAACGCATGCAGCCGGTATGGCTGTTAAGTGGCATAAGCCGGGCTTATGCCACTGGTGTGGTGGATGTTGCTCATCAGAGCCGGGCACAGATGCTGCTCTGGGATGACGCTGGCCAACGTCTGCAACAGGCGCGTGAGCAGATCGAAAACAACTGGCAGCAATATCTGAGCAGCGACCTGACCGGTACCGAGCAGGAAGCCATCCGTCAGCAGGCCGGTGCTTATGACAAAGCACTGGCCGTCATTACCCGTTTACAGCAGTTTGTTGCCGAGCATGAGTCGTACAGCATGGGCAGCTATATCGACATGGATATGTATCCGCAACTGGCGCCGATGCTGCAATTAACCGACCAGCTGATCAACCTGCAAACCGGGCTCGCTGCAGAAGGCCAGGAGCAGGCGCTGAGCGATACCCGCGCCACCATCCGCACCATTGCCGTTATTGCCGCAATCACCATCGCCGCGATGCTGGCGCTGGGCTGGCTCGGTTACCACCGCATACTCAACCCGCTGCGGGCCATCCGTAACCATGTGATTGATATTGAACGGAGTAAAGATCTGAGTCGCCGTACCGGCATCAACAGTGAGGATGAGCTGGGTGAACTGGCTGCAGCCTTCGATAGCATGCTGGGCACGATGGCTGCGACGCTGGGCGGTATGCACAGCAATGGCCAGCATCTCAGCCGCGCCGCCGGAACGCTGCTGCAACTGGCGCAGGAAACCGGCCAGGTGGCACAGCAGCAGGTGCAGGAAGCGGCTACCAATGGTCAGCAGATGGAGCGCGTGGCCGCCGCAGCAGAGGAAGTTCGCGATGTGGCTCAGAGTGCAGAAGCAGCAACGCTAGAAGCCGCCTCGCGGGTAAACGAAGGCAGTGCCACCGTGCAGCAGCTGGTCGGCGCGATCGGTCGTTCAGGGGTGCAGGTACAACAAGCCGCCGCTGAAGCCGAGTCGTTGCGGCGCCATTCGGAAAATATCGGCAAAGTGCTGGATGTCATCAACAGCATTGCCGAACAAACCAATCTGCTGGCACTGAATGCCGCTATTGAAGCCGCCCGGGCCGGTGAGCAGGGGCGCGGTTTTGCCGTGGTCGCCGACGAAGTGCGCACGCTGGCCAGCCGTACCTCGGCCTCTACCCGCGAGATTCAGCAACTGGTGGACGATCTGCAGCAGGGAGCCAATCACACCGCCAGCGATCTGGCCGGAGTGAATCAATTGAGTGAGCAGATGGTGAGCCATGCGCAACAGGCCGGTGATGCGCTGCATGCCATCCAGCAGTCCGTGGAGGCTATGCGTAAGACCAGCGAGAGTGTGTCGCGCCTGAGCGGTGAACAATTGCAGTTAAGCCAGAGCATCCAGAGCCGCAGCGCAGAAGTGACGCAGCAATCACGCCGCACCGAAGAAAAGGCCAACGACACCAAACAACTCAGCCATGAACTGGCTGGTCTGGCGGAACAGCAGCGACAGGCACTGCTGGTATTTAATGTGAACTGAGAGCGAAGGCATTCCTAAGCTTAAATTCGTATTGTCCGGCTTTAACGAGTTCGATAGTCTCAGTAATCCACTCTTTGGCAAAGGTGCTGCTCAGCCCGGCTGACAGCCCTTTGTTCCATTTTTTCTGTTCCGTTTTTCTTCTGTTCCGTTTTCTTGTTTCGTTTTTTCTTCTGTTCTGCCATGAATGAATGGCTAATTAACAGCCGGTAACCAGTTATCTTCCGGTTTAAAGGACTCCTGCATAATATCCGGGTTTTCCTGCTGCAGCTTGAAGGCCATTGCTTCAATTTTGCGGATTTTTTCCCGCGCAAAGGCGACCTCTTCTTCGCTGATACCGCCCGCCTCTGCCTGATCAATGTATTGCTGAATCAATGCCGTTTTCTGTTTACTGGCTTCAACAAAGGCGCGGAACATACGTTTTTCCTGACGCTGCTCGTAAGCCAGATACTGTTCTTCATCGGCCAGCTCTTCAGCCGTCGGCATTTCCCGCGGACGCGAAGGTGACAGTTTCGGCGCACGCGGGTCACCGTTAATCCGCGCCGCCTGCATACTGGCAATGGCATCGCTGTTCAGTCGTGGCAGCCAGGCATCCAGCTCGCTGTTATCCAGATCATGGATGGCGCTGTCTGCGGTTTTTCCCTCCGCAGAATCCGGCGCAGCCGGTGCATGCAATGGCGGCACAACCGTTGGTGTGTAAACCGGCTCCTCTGTCTGCGGCAGAGCATGATTCTCCCCCACCAGCACATCCACCTGACGCAGCCATAACAAAGCCGCAATCAGACCCGCACCGCCACTCAGCAGCAGAACGTTTATCCATGTTGCCTTCATAATGCCCCTCAGCTCTGTGGCTTCAGGCGACGGTTAAGCTGGATATTGGCTTCGTTACGCAGTTTTTTCTGCAGCGTCTGTAAATCCTGCTGCAGTGCTGCCCGCGCCAGTTCGTGTGAGAGTTCATAACGCACGCCTTCGTCGCTCAGCGGTAAATAACCATCCACCCGCTCATCCACCCAGAGAATTTCGTACACCACATCGCCTTCATTCTGTGGACTGCGAAATGCCGGTGACACCTGCCCTTCAGGTTGTACAAAGGCCACCGAGTGCAACCAGGTGCGGTCTTTTTCGCCGCGCTTAAGCCAGCCCAGTTCGCCGCCGTTGTCTTTATCGGCGGCAATCGAATAGCGCTTAACGGCATCGGCAAAGGATAAGCCACCGCGAATTTCGGCCACAACAGCATCGGCCTGAGCCTGATCAGCCAGGCGAATATGGCGCACTTTAGCACGCTCGACCACGCGGAAATCGTCTTTATGTTCGTCGTAGCCGGCACGTAATTCGGCGTCGGTAATGGTGGCTGCACGTGCGCGCAGGGCCGGATTATCATCATGGATATCCATATTAATACCCATACTTTCCATTAAGCGCAGACGATGTTCCTGGTTCAGAATCACCTGTTGCAGCGCCTGCCAGTCTTCAGCAGAGAGCTGTTTTTTACTCCAGTTCAGTACGTACAGACCACCGACATATAACCGTGTCTGCTGTTGTAAATAATCGAGGTTACCGCTTTGCAGCGCCAGACGGCCCTGCACATTCTGACGCTGATAAATATCCAGCAGACTGACGTTGCCGCCTTCTGCCAGTTCCGTGTTCAGCACGGCAAAACCGGCCGCCGCGGTTTTCTGTTCCGCTGTCAGATCAATGGTCAGCCCTGGCTGCAATTTAATCAGCGCATTCAGACGCTCCACATTCAGTTCGGGATTCCACTGCACCAGACTGGAGAAATTATTGCCCGGCAACGCATTGACGCTGGCGACAATCTGATCGTTAAAATAATCACGCAGCAACGATACCAGCCGGTTATGGCGTTCAACACTGGCGGCAAATGCCACGCGGTTTTCCGGATTTAGCTGCTCTGCACTGAGATGGGTACGGGCGTAATCCGCCATTAAGGCATCGTCGAGTAATTGCTGCAGAATGGTTTGCAGGGTCAGAGTCCGGCCACTGGCCTGCGCCGCTTTTTGTTGCTTGTGCAGAAAAATATCCAGCAGGGTACGACTCAGGGGAAGATCGCCGACACGGGCAATCTGCTCTTCATGTTCAAGACTGTACTGAATGCCTGCCGAGGCCTGAGCAGGCAACAGAAAAGACAGCATAACGGCAAAGAATACGGCGTATTTTTTCATGGCTTCGTTACAGATCCGGTGGCGGTGTTAACTGGAATAATGACCGGTATGAATGACAAAGTCTTTTTCCGGGCAAAAAAAAGCAGGATGATCCTCACGCAAATCATCCTGCCAAACACCTGAAAAAAATTTCAGAGTGGGGCCTTCACAACGGCTGCCCTGACAATCCATAGCGGGGCAACCTTTGTGATCGTGGGCAGCGGCATCCTTTTTAAGATGCCATTGCCACTATCCTTTAAAAACGATTGGCAGCATGGTTCAGCACATGCACCGTCATAGCGATGGCGTGTGGAATAACCACTTGTGCTACCTGGGTGCGGTCACTGGCTGACGTGCTGCTCAGCACGATACCGCCCTGGCTGTAAGAGATCGCCCCGCCCTGGGTCAGCAGCGGACGAATGTCTTTCTGATTAGCCGGTACCGGAGTAAAGCTGTTCAGCGCATTGGTCACCAGCGAATCGTTATTCAGATCCAGCGCGGTGTAATTGTCTTCTACCCAGCCTTCCCAGCCGGAATGGTTCAGGTCAGAGGTGGTCCAGGTGTGATGCGGTTGCAGCAGGTCGGTGGTGTGCAGAGTGAAACCCAGCATCTGTGCGGTCGGGTTTTTCCAGAATTCGTTGTACCAATGCTGACCGAGGTTATCGATTGGCTGGAACGGGATTTTTTCGAAATCCTTATACATATTTTTATTGGAGCTGCTGCCCTGACGGTAGTTCGCTTCGGTAATACCGTAGCTGTTGTATTCGGAGTCTTCTGAACACGACCAGAAGAAGCACCAGCCGGTCATACCGCCTTTGCCATCATCCAGGTGATCGCCCACCAGCCAGGTAGCAGCCAGATTATCCACAGTACCCCAGACAGTCAGCAGGTCGTAGTTATAACCGCCCAGATCATTACCATGGGCATCACCACCGCGGGTGTGGTTCTGGAAGTGCCAGTAAGAGGTGTACTTAACGATAGACGCGCCCGCGCCCCATACCGGCGCTTCAACACAGTCACCGGTGACCGCACCACAAATAAACGTATCGGCAAAGTCATCCACATCGTAAGCACCCTGCCCCAGAACTTCAGCAAATTGCTCCATGCTGTAACCGGCGGCCTGTGCTGCGGCAGCCAGTTTGTTGTATTCGGTGGTATCCGGGTGCGCCGCCATATAGCTGATGGCATCTTTTACAATGCGCTTATGGGTTGGCTGGGTGAATGCTTCAGCATTCATTGCACCGAGAGTCAGTGCTGCGCTGACAGAAAGGGCCAGAGTGTGTTTCATAGTGGATTCGCCTGTGTGTTTTTTGGTCTCTCTAAACTCGCACAGCATTGTGAATACCGCATTGCAATGCGGTTACGACTCTGAGCCGTAGCCCTGAGTCGTAAACCAGGGTCTGTACAATGAATAACGAGCGTGTTTTTTATTTTTTAAAACCGTCACGACGACCGTGATGCGCTAAGACTAATAACTGAGAATGGCCTACGACAATACGTACTCCGGCACTTGGCCTGAATGGGGGCGAATTAATTTCAAACTGTCCCAAACGGTGAATACGGCGACTTTTTTGGACCATGCTTAATAATACAGATATTAATTATGCCGTGATTTTCCGTATTGGTCAGACCATACCTGAAAGCAAAAAAAGTCGGATAATCATGGAATTAACCGATTTATGGAAATAATAAACGAGCAGCAACCACGGCGATTTTTCACTCTTGCGCTCAGTATGTATTCTGTAGCGGTAAGATACTGATATTCTTATTGGCTAAGAATATTGTGCGCCGGCACGGATCTGTGCTGCTACGATCACACTGAACTTTTTACACAGGATGCACGCCATGAAACGACCGCTGGGCTTTATTCTGCTGGCGACGCTGATTCCCGCCAGTGAAGCACTCGAAGTGGGCCGCGATGTATGGACGAACGCCATGACCACCGCACTGCCCAATGCGTTTTGCCAGCCGCAACAATTCTTCCGCCAATGTTTTGATGTCAGTGAAGCACAGTGCCTGCAGACGGCCAGCCAGACGACCAAGCACTGCCTGCAACAATTTTCAGCGCAATTTCCACAGGTAT
Source organism: Thalassobium sp. (assembly GCA_002733205.1). Classification (GTDB taxonomy): domain Bacteria; phylum Pseudomonadota; class Gammaproteobacteria; order Pseudomonadales; family Oceanobacteraceae; genus Venatoribacter; species Venatoribacter pacificus. Next base: position 509,545 of record NVUW01000001.1, read on the forward strand.
TCCAGCAACCAGCCGACGGTTCGTACTGGGGAACAATGGTTGGGCAATGTGCAGGGGAGGCGTATCAGACAACGCTGAGCAAAGAGTTTAAAAATACCGCCAAATGCAATGACGTAAACCAATGGCTTTGATCGGAATAAAGCCCGGTAAGCATTAAAGAAATAAAAAAACCCGCTTGCGCGGGTTTTTATTTAGCCGGTAAATAAACGCTCAGGCGCTCAGTTTACTTTGGCATTCAGTTCGCCACTCGCATAACGCAGGAACATATTGTCCAGAGAGATCGGTTTGATCTTAGAAGCGTTACCGGCAGTACCGAAGGCTTCGTAACGGGCGATACAGATATCGCGCATTGCGGTCACGGTCTGGGCGAAGAATTTACGCGGATCGAACTCGCTTGGGTGTTCAGCCATCATACGACGCATCGCACCGGTAGAGGCCAGACGCAAGTCGGTATCGATGTTCACTTTACGCACGCCGTGCTTAATGCCTTCCACGATTTCTTCAACCGGCACACCGTAGGTTTCTTTAATGTCGCCGCCGTACTGGTTAATAATCGCCAGCCATTCCTGCGGTACAGAAGAAGAACCGTGCATCACCAGATGCGTGTTCGGAATACGCTTGTGGATTTCCTTGATGCGATCAATCGCCAGGATATCCCCTGTTGGTGGCTTGGTGAATTTGTACGCGCCGTGGCTGGTGCCAATGGCAATGGCCAGAGCATCCACCTGAGTACGCTTAACAAAGTCAGCCGCTTCTTCCGGATCGGTCAGCATCTGGCTGTGATCCAGTACACCTTCGGCACCGATGCCATCTTCTTCACCGGCCATACCGGTTTCCAGCGAACCCAGACAACCCAGTTCGCCTTCGACTGATACACCACAGGCGTGCGCCATATCGACGGTGCGCTTGGTCACATCAACGTTGTAGTCATAGCTGGTTGGGGTTTTACCGTCTTCACCCAGGGAGCCATCCATCATCACTGAGCTGAAGCCCAGCTGGATAGAACGCTGACAGACGTCCGGAGAGGTACCGTGATCCTGGTGCATACACACCGGAATGTGCGGAAACTCTTCAATCGCGGCCAGAATCAGGTGACGCAGGAACGGTGCACCTGCGTATTTGCGGGCACCGGCAGACGCCTGAACAATCACCGGAGAATCGGTCTTGTCGGCGGCTTCCATGATGGCGCGCATCTGTTCCAGGTTGTTCACATTAAATGCCGGTACGCCGTAGCCGAATTCGGCGGCGTGATCCAGCATCTGACGCATGCTGATTAATGCCATGTCAAAATACCTTAACTGTGAAAATTGGCTGGCCGCTATTCTAACGGCTTATGTTGTGGATAGAAACGGCTATTGGCTACTGTCCATACCGCCGTGGCCACTCTCCCGACCGATGCTGCGGATCATCTCCTCCTGCCACTTTGCCTGAGCCGCCTCAAATTGCTCAAGCGCCGCCGCCAGTGGCTGCCAGCGTTCCTGCGGCCACAGTTGCTGCAGAAAAGTGGCTTCGTTGCAGGCGGAAAACTCGCGGGCGGTGACAAAAAAATCATCCGCAACAGTCAGCAGGCGGGACGCACGCAGTGATGTTTCAAGCTGGCGACACAGAGTCAGATAAAAATCGACCATGATCTGGTCGGCCTGTTCGTAATCCAATTCATCGATCTGAGCATTGATACGGTCAAACAACGCATCATGCTCACCATGCAGGCGGATGCCGTCGAAATCATCCTCGGTAAAGAGTTCACAGTCCGGCGCATTCAGCCACAGCAGTGGGTAATCATCGCCGCTGTCTGTTATCTCATGCGGCTGAATCAGCGCGATGGTCGGCGGCAGCGGCCCCTGATCCGAGTATTCAAACAGAAAACAGCTGACCGTATTGGCAATGGGCGTCGCTTGCAGGTCGGCCAGAATTTTATCATGCAGGGCTGAGCGCGCCTGCTCCAGCATCTCCTGCAGTGACAGCGCTTCGTACGAGCGGTCATAGGCAATGCTGTTCTGCGTCAGGTTGCGGATAACCTCAACCTCACCATCAACACTGAATTCAACCAGACTTTCCATATACGGCGTCAGCTCAGGTGCAACACCGACGTCTGGCATGCGAGCGGAACGCTCAATAATTCGAACACCTGCGGCATTCCACTCATAATCACTGACTTTTACACCGTATTCACGGGCAGTGATAAAAGTAAGCGGATAACCCTCGGCATCTTTTTTCAGTAACTCAATAACAATGGGTTTAGCGTCATCTCCGTTGCGATAAATCTGCTGACGGCAGGCCCAGTCGCCGAGCTGATAAAACGCCGTGTCATAGCTGACGTCGTCACCCATCAGCCACTTACTGGCACGTAACTGCCCTTCCTTCATCGCCACCACAATGATGCCATCCGCTGTTGTGTCCATCTCATCGACCGACGGGTAAATCGCGCAGCGTTCCTGTGGAACATGATGAAGGTATTGGGCGAAGGGCTCTAATGAGAAAAAGTCCAGACTGGCAAAGCCAACCTGATACTCGCCGGACATCAGCTCATCCAGCGACAGGCTACCAAATTGTGCCGACGATATCGTGCTGAATAACTCAGCAATCTGTTCGAGAGGATTCATCCCTGGACTCCTTGAATGAAGGCGTTGCCGTTATTAGAGCGGATATATATTCCGAAACATGGGCGGGAAAACCCGGCATGGGAACGCCGGGTTTTCTGCATCAGAAGTCGCGCAACGTATCGCGCGGCAGTTGTTGTGGAACGCCGATGGCTTCAAAGTCGCGATTCTGGCGCTCAGCCGATTGTTTGGCGGCGCTGTCGTCGTCCACGTTATGTGGCGTTGCACTGCAGCCAGACAGACCGGCGATCAACAGAATCGATAAATAACGCATCGTCATTCCTCTGCTTACTTGGCGCGTTCTTCCAGAATCGCGACGGCAGGCAGTACTTTGCCTTCGACGAATTCCAGGAAAGCGCCACCACCGGTGGAGATGTAAGACACTTTGTCGGCAATCTCATACTTATCAACCGCGGCCAGAGTGTCACCACCACCGGCAATGGAGAATGCGTCGGATTCGGCAATGGCCAGCGCCAGGGCTTTGGTACCTTCACCAAACTGGTCGAATTCGAATACGCCGACCGGGCCGTTCCAGATAATGGTTTTGGCGCTTTTCAGCTGCTCGGCCAGTGCTTTGGCGGAATCCGGGCCGATGTCGAAGATCATATCGTCGGCTTCGACCGCGTCGGCACTCTTCAGTGTCGCTGCGGCTGATTCAGAGAATTCTTTACCGCACACCACATCGGTCGGCAGAGGAATGGAGACTTTTTCCATCAGCTTTTTCGCTGCCGGAATCAGGTCGTCTTCACACAGGGACTTGCCCACTGGCTTGCCAGCTGCGGCCAGGAAGGTATTGGCGATACCACCACCGACGATGATCTGATCACAGATATCGGACAGACTTTCCAGCACTTCCAGCTTGGTCGATACTTTTGAGCCACCAACGATCGCCACCAGCGGACGCGCCGGCGTTGCCAGCGCTTTGCCCAGTGCATCCAGTTCAGCCGCCAGCAATGGGCCGGCACAGGCAACCGGAGCGAATTTAGCCACACCATGAGTAGACGCCTGAGCGCGGTGTGCGGTACCAAAAGCATCCATCACGAAGACGTCACACAGCGCGGCATACGCCTGCGCCAGTTCGTCGGCGTCTTTTTTCTCACCTTTGTTAAAGCGTACGTTTTCCAGCAGCACTACTTCGCCGGCGGCGACATCAACGCCTTCGCGGAAATCTTTAATGACGTTAACGTCACGGCCAAGCAGACCAGCCAGGTGGGCCGCAACCGGCTTGATGGACGACTCTTCGTCGTAGACGCCTTCTTCGGGACGGCCCAGATGCGACATAACAATCACTTTTGCACCGGCAGCCAGCGCCAGTTGAATGGTTGGCAGAGACGCACGGATACGCGCATCGGAGGTTACCTTGCCGTTCTTTACCGGAACGTTCAGGTCTTCACGAATTAAAACGCGCTTACCACTCAGATCAAGATCGGCCATTTTCAATACAGTCATGATAATTCCACTCACGATATCCATTAAAATGCAGCCCCGCACGGCAGGCTCACTCCGTGAACCCACAGCCTCCGGGACGATGAAAAATTGGCCGGCGATTATAGCAGCAAGCGCCCGCCTGCCCTAGTCCTGCAACTGCCGGGAGCCGATGGGTTAAAGTCCTCTAAGGCAGCAGCAGAAGCGGACAACCTCACCCGCTCTTCTGTTCTGAGAAAAACTGACTTTCAGCAAGCCGGATTCAGATAGTGTGAACGGGTCCTTATCGTCGAGGTAGTTATTGATAGAGGTTGCAGCTAGAATCTGCGGTCTTCATTCGGCTCAACCCGGAGCGAGCCGAAGTGACTATTTCAGGACAGTTAATAAAGGAAGATCCCATGTTCAAATCCTGCTTACGCCTCAGCGGCCTGCTGCTGGCAACCTCACTGGCTTTGCCTGCTGCCGCACTGGAAGTCAAAGTGCTGAGCGCCGTGGTTAAAGATGAAACCATTGCCGATGCCAAAATCACCTGGCAGCGCAACGGTGAAAGCTCTGTACGTGCCAGCTCTGCCGCCACCGGTGTAGCCAGTGCAGCCAGCACTCTGGCTGACGATGCCGACACGACCATGATCATCGACAAGGCCGGTTACTCCACACTGGTTGTGAAGTGCCCGTGTGATGGCTTTACCTACGCCCTGTCACCGGTGATGCAGAACCTCGATGGCCTGCGTGTAGTACTGACCTGGGGCAGCAAGCCATTCGATCTGGACTCTCACCTGACCTACCTCGGCAACCACGTTTACTACGTGAAGAAACAGGGGCGTGATGCCAATCTGGATGTCGATGACACCAACAGCTTCGGGCCGGAAACCATCACCATTGAGCAGAAGCACGACGGCGAGCGCTACGTTTACGCCGTACACGATTACAGCAACCGCGACAGCAAAACGTCTAAAGCGTTAGGCAACAGTAACGCCCGCGTTCAGGTGTATGTTGGCCAGACGCTGATCCGTACTTACAACGTTAAACCGGATCAGACCGCTTCCAGCTGGGTGGTGTTCGGTATTGACGAAAACGGCGCCTTCCATGACGTTGACCAATACCTGAGCCTGAACCGCGATGGTCTGGCCGCTCACCTGTACAGTCTGATCAAAGCCGATTCTTTCGAGAGTCACTCGCTGATCACCGACGCCATCAAAAAAGAAGCCAAGCGCATCAACACCCGTGGCGAGAAACTCTATGGCGAGAAGAAACTGGAAGACGCGATGTACGCTTTTCAGGACGCTGTTAACCTCTACCCAAGCTTTGGCCAGGCCTACAGCAACCTGGGTCTGACCTACCAGAAACTGAACCGTACCGCCGAAGCACTGTGGGCTAACCGCAAAGCGATCGAACTGGCGTCCGGTAAAAATAAAGATCGGGTACAGGCCAGCAGCTACTACAACATTGCCCGTATTTATGAAGCCAGTGGCCGCTGGCAGGATGCACTGGATAACTTCCGCAAAGCCAAGTCGCTGCGCGAGCACAGCGCTTACGATAGCGGCATCAGCCGGATGCAGGAAAAACTGAACCAGCAGTAAGTTAAAACCTGTTAAGACGAACCCCGCGCCAGCGGGGTTTTTTATTCCGCTGATCCAATGTTATTCATCGCAAAAGGACATCCCATGCGTTTTATATTCCCGCTGTTACTGGGCCTGATCATCAGCCCGCTCACTCAGGCCGCAGGTCCCGCTAAAGTCGCCACCCTGGAGCGCAGCCTGTGGCCACAACCGTTAACCAGCGCTGTAGCGTTTGACCGCGCTTCCGCCGCCGAAATTCTGACCTTCGCCCGCTTGCTGGAAGCCACAGCACTGAGCACTGAAGCCGAGATCAAAGCCTTTACCGCCGTCGATAAGCCCGATACTGCCAGCGTGCAGCGCTGGCTGGGGAAAACCCGGCAGCGGCTGCAGGCTAACTACGCACAGGCCTGTGGTCAGTGTGCCGCGTCCGCCAGCTGGGCGGCATTAACCGCCGTCAGCCAACGGCCCGTTACCGGGAAGTATCAGAATTGGGCCAAAGCCAGTGAAGCATTTCACTTACGTTACCTGTATGAACAGGTGCGTCTGGCGGCATTATTCCCGCGTATTACCAGTGAAATTCACACCTTTAATCAGCACGAGGTAGATGGTTTTGAATTACCCGACCGTCAGTTTCTGCTGAGCTATGATGACGGCCCGGCACCCGACCGCTTAAAGGATGGCGTTAAAGTAAACGGCACTGAGCAGCTGGTTAAAGCACTGGAAAGTGCCGGTATGCATGCACAGTTTTTCGCACTGGGCGAACGTATTAAACAGCAGAAAGCGCCGCAGGATTTTTACGCCAGCCAGTGTCTGGGCTCCCATGGCGAAGTGCATAAAAGCCACCAGAAATGGGATGGCTGGGCCGACTCCATCAACACCACACGCACGCGTCTGAATGACTATCAGCCAGGTCCGTACTGGTTCCGCCCGCCTTACGGCCAGCGCAGCGAAGTGCTGACCGCTGCACTGCAGCAGGCGGGTGAAGGTGTCATGCTGTGGAATATCGACAGCCAGGACTGGAACCGTAAGCTGAAAGATAAAGACGTCGAAGACCGGGTAATAACCCTGATGCTATTGTGGCGTCGCGGTATTATTCTGTACCACGATATTCACCCACGGGCGCTGGCGAATTTAGCCGCACTGCAGACCCTGCAGCAGCAGGCCGGACTGAAATGGCGCGACTGCCGCAGCCTGCAGCCAACAGCCACAAACCTCTGACAATGCAATAACCGGCAGGAATACAATTTTGAACAGCGGACTCTACCTGATTTTTCTGGCAACCACGGTTATGTTAATCATGGTGCCCGGCCCTTCTGCCATCACCGCAGCCAGTCAGGGTGCCAGCCAGCCGCAAGGCAAAGCCTTTTTTGGCGTGCTGGGTATCGCCTGTGCTGATGTGTTGTATTTTTCGCTGTCTGCCACCGGTATTGCCTCGTTAATTATTGCCTCGGCCACACTGTTCGCTTTGATTAAATGGGTTGGTGTAGCCTACCTGCTGTACCTGGGGCTGGGTGCCATATTCAGCAACGCCGGGCCCATTAATCTCAGTCGTGAGCAAAAGACGAGCAGACCCGGCAAGCTGTTTTATCAGGGATTAATCGTACAGCTCGCCAACCCCAAGGCACTGCTCTATTTTTCTGCCTTACTGCCACAGTTTATTGATCCGGCCGAACCGGTACTGCTGCAGATATTGATTATGGGGGCTTCCTGCCTGCTCGCCGACCTGCTGGTGTACAGTGCATTCAGCTATATGGGCAATCATCTGGCGCGCAAGCAACTCAAAGCCTGGGTGGTTAATGCGATTAATAAAACCGCAGGTTTAACCCTGATTGCGACCGGAATCAGAATCGCGATGATGGAGGCTAAGAATTAATCGCTCCCGGATAGCGAAGATAAAAAAACCTGCCAAAGCCACTACTGTCCCATAGTTTGGAGTGACATTGTGTCACTCCAAACTGCAGCATTCATCGACTACTGTTTTTCAACCTGAAACGCCTTTCCGGGGCAAGCCCCTGGCCCCCTGCAAGGAGAGGTATCTCCTTACGATCCTCTCTTTTTGGCGCGTCCGGCTTCATCCAGCCAACTGCAATGATTATGCGGCACGCAAAACAATTCACCCCGGAACGACGCTTTAAAACAGCAAAAATTTGTATCGTTCCGGGGCAGGGTTTTGCTCTGAAGGCCGCAGAATCATCTGGTTGACTGGCGCCGCACGATCGCCGGTGAAAGCAACCCGCTCAGCCGTATTTCAACGGAAACAGCGTTTTCGACATGAAATTTCAGTTCAGCTACTTGCTCTGAAAAGCAGCAGTGCGGTGACGGTTTTCTGCGCCTCTGGGGCCGCCGCAGAAACCGCTGATATGTCTGGTCTGTCCGCAGGGTCGGTTAATGCTCCTGCCAAACCGACATTTCCGCCATCCCTGGCGGTCAGGTGCGTAAGCGGTCCGGCCATGGACAATTTTGTCTGGAACAAAATTGAGCAGCCGCAGGTTGACCCGCGGGCGAAGGGCAGGCCGCCCGGAGTCTCACGGCCCAGAAAGTGTAACCAGACATTAGACCTGAGATAGGACATTAATCCGGGAATAAGCGGGAATGACTGGGATTTAATGGGAGAGATTTCAGTGTTTACGGGGAATGTAGCGCTTTAACGGGAATAATTGCGCCGGTTCTGTCTCAGTTGATCCGTCATGCGTCGCAGCCGAGTAATTCAAAGCTGCGACACATGAAACAAGATCACACGTCCTTACCGATCCAGACTACGCGACCCACTACTTCCAGGTCGGAATCGGAACCATCAATCTTAACCAGCATCGGCGGATAGTCTTTGTTATCGCTGATCAGCTGCACGCCCTGGCCCGGCACGATCTGGGTGCGCTTAACCAGTAAGTGACCGTCTACACGCATAACGTACATGCGGCCGTCCTGCGGTATGGAATCGCTGCGATCGACCATGATTGTGTTGTTGTCACTGATCGTCGGCTCCATTGAGTCGCCTTTAGCAAAGACAACGGCCAGATCCTTCTCATGCAAGCCCCGGAACGCCAGCCATTTACGGCGAAACGCCAATAGCCTTGTGACCGGCTCCTGGTCAACGGAAGTGCCGTTGCCCGCGCTCACCTGGATGTTATAGCCCGGAATATAGGCATATTCGTCGGAGTTCGCGGCTTTATCCTCAGCGGAAGGTTCTCCTTCACCACTCGCCAGCCATGCCAGGCTGACACCCGCCATGCTGCACAGCAAAGACGCGTCCTGAAGCTTGATATCGGTATCACCGTTTATGTAGCGGCGTAACGACGACAGGCTGATCTCGGTCTGATCCGCAACGGCCTGAGCGCCACCAATGCGCGCGACGATGGTTTTTAAGCGGGTTCCGATTTCATTTTCGGTTTTAGGAACCATTTCTGAACTTTTATCCGCCACGTTCCGATTCTCATAAGTAACTGATTTATAAGGAATAACGCCATTTTTGAATCAATCTAGCCCAAAAATGAATCGGAACTAGTTCATAAATGGTTTACCAACATTCATTTATGAAGTACCTTTACAACATCAGACGACAAAAGCCCGCCAGCTTTGAACGTAAAACAAAGTCGCTAAAGGTAGTTCAAAAAAATGAGCAGATCACAAACCCACCCAGTAAATGACTGGCACCCCGAAGACATCAAAGCCGCCATCCGCAAGCGCGGAGTCAGCGTCGCGGAACTTGCCCGCGCCAATGGCTATGACAACCCCCGTACCTTCATGAATGTACTGCGTATGCCGTACCCCAAAATTGAGCGAATTATCGCTGAGTTTCTGGATGTCGAGCCGCAGGTCATCTGGCCCAGTCGTTATCAGGAGCCTACCAAAATTCGTCCGTCAGTTCACCGCAAAGTCGCATAGCACCGCCTCTCAATGTGTTTTCTCAGGCTAAGCCAGAGGCACAAGCGCGGATAGATGCAGAGCAACAGAACGTTTGGCAACGAAAGAAACAAGGTAGGCCCAATGAACAACCGGAATTGGAAACGCGTAACCCCACGATCCCTGCGCCACGGGATGGAGCTGTGCCTCCAGTACGCGAAAGAAAAGCACAACCTCAGCATTGAACGGATCGCCGATCGCATGGGCCTGTCCAGTCACTGGACGCTCTATAAGTGGCTCGAATCCGGGAAAATGCCCGCCAATCTGATCCGCCCGTTTGAGGTCGCCTGCGGCTGCACATTTGTCACCCGGTTCATTGCCACCAGCGCCCACAAACTGGTTATCGACATCCCGTCATCAAAACCCGTAGCCGATACCGATTTACTCGCGCTTCAAACTGGATTTAACGAAGCCGTAAACGTACTGGCCGCCTTCTATAAAGGGCGCGCCGAGGCCGAAGAAGCATTAGGCGAACTGAACCGCCTCCTAACCGATATCGCCGGTCACCGCGCGCGCGTCGAATGCGCCGCCGCCCCGGAGCTGGATCTGTTCGGGGGTGACGAATGAACGAATGGTTCACCGCTCAGGAACTCATCTGCGTCGCCGGCCTGCCGTCATCCGAACGCGGCATCCGTAAAAAGGCGGCCGCCGAGGGCTGGACTTCCCGCCCGCGCGCCGTCGGCAAAGGCAACGAATACCACATCAGCAGTCTGCCCGCCGATACCCAGCGCGCCATCCGGATCAGCCAGGCGAAGAAAGCGGCCGCCGCCGCTAAGAGCAGAATGCCGGAGCTGAGCGCAGCGGAAGACGCGCGCCGCCTGAAAAACGAAAAGGCGCTGGAGCGTTACCGCAAACTGAGCGCTAACCAAAAGCGCATCGTCGACGCCAAGCTTGAACTGCTCGACGCCGCCAAAGCCTTTCACGCCAGCAGCGGCCTGAGCAAAGGCGCGGCCTATACCGAGTTTTCGCGCTTATACAAAGCCGAAGAAATCACCATCGACCCGATCGTCCGCGCGGCCCAGCCCGCCTGTAGCCGCCCGCGCCTTTACGACTGGGAAAAAGCCCTGCATGAACACGGCATCGACGCGCTCGCCGGTGATAAAGGCAAAGCCCGTCGCGGCAGCGGCGCGATCGACAGCCAGCCCGAACTGGCCGGCTTTATCACCGGTATGATCGTCGCGCACCCGCACATCAAAATGAGCGTCCTTAACAAAGCCATTGAAGCGGAGTTTGCCGGAACCGGCACCACGCTCGTCGGCCTGCGTACGCTGGAGCGCTGGGTTAACCAGTGGAAAGATGACAACCGCCAGGTGTTCACCGCCGTCACCAATCCTGACGCCTGGAAAAACAAATACATGGACGCCCAGGGCAGCGCCTCCGAGCACGTCATCGGCCTGAATCAGCTCTGGGAGTTCGACTCAACGCCCGCCGATCTGATGCTCACAGACGGCCGTCACAGCATTCTGGGCGTCATCGACGTTTACAGCCGCCGCACCAGTTTTGTCGTCATGCCTACGTCCGACAGCAAAGGCGTAGCCAAAGTTATCCGCCGCGCGATCCTGAGCTGGGGCGTCCCCGAAACCGCCAAAACCGACAACGGCGCTGACTATAAATCGAAGTGGATTAAACACGTATTCCGCGCGCTCGGCGTTAATCAGGAATTCTGCCCGCCGTTTCAGGGCTGGAAAAAGCCGCACATTGAGCGCGTATTCCGCACATTCGCCCATGACGTAGCGGAGCTGCTGCCCGGATTTATCGGCCACAACGTCACCGAACGCAAAGCCATCGAAGCGCGTAAATCATTCAGCGACCGCCTGCTTAAAAAGGACGAGCTGATCGAGGTGAAAATGAACGCTGCCGAGCTGCAGCAGTTCTGCAACGACTGGCTCGAACACGAATACCACACACGCAAACACGAAAGCCTAGGCCGCTCACCGAACGCTCAGGCCGCGTTATACAACGGCAGCATCCGCACCGTTAGCGACGAGCGTCTGCTCGACGTCCTGCTCAGCGAACCGGCCGGCACCCGCACCATTACCAAGGTCGGCATCAAACTTAACGGCGGCGTTTACGTTCACCCGCAGCTTGCAGCCCACACAGGCGAACAGGTCAGCGTGTTCTATGACGACGCCGACATGGGCCGCATCTACGTCCACGATCTTGATGGCGAATTTATCTGCATCGCCGAAGACCCGGACATTACCGGCGTCAGCCGTACCGAGGTGGCTGCGCAGGCTAAGGCCATCCAAAAAGAAACCATTCAGGAAGAGCGCCGCCGCCTGAAAGCCGCCGCCGCCAAAGTGACTAAGCGCGACATCGCGCAGCAGATTCTGCAACACCGCGCCGACCAGGAACGCGAACAGAAAGTGCGCCACTTCCCGCGCCCGCAAAGCGAACACAGCAGCGAAGGCCTGATTGCCGCCGCCGCCGCGCTCAACGCGCAAGAAAACAACAGCACAACGCCTGAATGGTTCAACCATGACGAGGCCATGGCGAGCCTGAGCGCCGCTCTCAACGAACAACCTGCCACAGCACCCCGGCAACTCGCCCCCGTTGTTAAACCCCTGTTTAACAAACAAGAGGTTAACCGGGGCTTAAACGTGCCAGATGACCTGGCCATGCGCTACGAGTTCTGGCTCCACATCGACCAAAAAATCAGAGAGGAAACCGCAACCACAGAAGAAACGAAATGGGCGCGCGCCTTCGCCAGCTCACACGCCTACAGCAGCGGAAAAATGCTTTGGGAAATGCGCCAGCCTAGCGCCGCGCAGCAATAAAAAACGCCTGCGGGAACAGGCGAAAACAATCAACAGAGAGAAAAGAATATGACAATCAACAGCATCGCGGGAATCACCAACGTAGCTCTGTGCAATATGACGCTTGAGCGCGCCATGAACCGCGCCCACAGCCTGCCGGGCATCGTCGTATTTCACGGCCCGTCAGGCTACGGCAAATCCTTCGCGGCGTCCTACGCCGCCAACCGTCACCGCGCCTATTTTGTGCAGTGTAAAAGCACCTGGACACGCAAAGCATTTTTACAGGCCATCGCCAAAGATATGGGCCTGTCACCAGCAGGAACCCTCAGCGAACTGACCGACCAGGTCTGCGAAGAACTGATGCTCTCCGGCCGCCCGCTGATCATCGACGAAGCCGACTACCTTGCCGATAAAAACCGCATTTTTATGGTGATGGATTTATACGAAGGCTCCCAGGCTCCGATCATGCTGATCGGCGAAGAACGCCTGCCGCAAAAACTCAAAGCCTACGAAAAAATAGATAACCGCATTTTAGAGTGGGCACCGGCGCAGCCGTGTAAGCCGCACGACGTACGCGAGCTTGCCAAAATCTACGCGCGCGGCATCAACATTGACGACGCGCTACTGGAAAATCTGCACGCAGCAACAAACGGCGTAACCCGCCGCATCTGCGTAAACCTCGACAGCATCGAAAACTTCGCCCGCAACGAAGGCACCGACACCGTTACCCTGGCTAATTACGACCGCCCGTTTTTTACAGGCCAGGCACCGCGCGGGAGGGCCGCGTAATGCCAAGGGTTTTAGAGCTTCAGCAAAAAGCCGGCTACGAATCTTTTTGGGCCGCGATCCGCGCCCTGAAAGTATTCACCCGTCAGGATCTGCTGTGTGAGCTGGGCAAAGAGTTCGGCGATAACGTCAACGCCGACACCGTTAAAAGCTACTTGCAGCGCCTGCGTCGCGGCGGCTTTATCGAATTAAGCGGCTATGTAAAAACGCCTCGCTGCACCCGCTTACGCCAATACACATTAATAAACGATATCGGCGTCAGCGCACCGCGCCTGCGCGCCGACGGCAGCGCCAGTAAAAACGGCGCGGTACATGAAGTGCTTTGGCGCAGCATGAAGGTGCTGGGGAATTTTGAAGTACGCGAATTACAGATTGCCGCGACGACCGAATTCACCGCGCCCAGCGCAGATGAAACCCGCGACTACTGCAACCACTTGTGCCGCGCCGGTTATCTCAAACGCAACGACGGCCGCTTCCAGTTTATCCGCAGCCGTTACACCGGCCCACGCCCGCCTGTTATCACCCGCGTAGCGACCGTCTACGACGCGAACCTGCGTAAGCTCATGCACGTAAACCCGCTGGAGGTAGAGGTATGACGTTAATGATTTCCGATGCGCTGCTCGACGTTCTGGCCGATGAATTTATCGCCCTGAACTTAGCCGCTCATAACATCACTTTAGAGCAGTTTATTAACGCTCCGGATATTTGCCGAGACTATGCGCGCGACAATAAAACCGCCCGCAGAAACATCGTCCACGGCGGCCGCGTAGACGATCCGATGAAACACCGTCGCTACCCGCGCAGCCGCAGTAAATCCGATTTTCGCCGGAGGGCTCAGCCATGAATGCGATCCCATTAATCGACGTCAGCGAGCCGCGCTGGTTGACCGAACTACGCCGCCAATGCATGGCGACAAGTCAGCGTAAAGTCGCCGCAGAACTCGGCGTATCAACAGCGATGATCAGCCAGGCACTGAAAGACAAATACCCCGGCGACATCAGCAAACTTGAGCGCGCCGTACGCGGCGCATATCTGGGCGATACCGTCAGCTGCCCGGTGCTGGGCGAACTGGAAACCAACAAATGCCTGCGCTATCAGCGCGAAAAGTTATCAGCCGTAAATCCCATGCGCGTTCAACTGTTCCGCGCCTGTAACGGCTTCTGTGAAAACTCAGAAAAAAACCGGGAGAAATAATATGAACAAGCTGCACGCTATCGAACAGAACTACAAAGTCGCCTGCGCATTATCAGCCGTTGAAGACGCCGTAAAAAAATTAAGTGAATCCGGCGTCGCGGTACATGCCATCAGTATCGACAACAACCTGCCATACCTGATGACCAGCAACGCCTTAGCCTGCCCGGATATTTCACCCATCAGCCGCGCGCGCCATGGTGACCGCGTAGTGATTTACCGCGCCTGTTTATTCGGCTGCGTTCTGCAGTTTGAGGTCAACGAGACAGAAGAGGAGCAGGCCGCATGAAAAATCTGAAGAAATTACCCGCCGTTTTATTACTGCTCGGGGCCGTCGTTCTCATGCAAAAGCACGCCTGGGAATTCTGGAGCCAATACGACCCGGCCTTCGGGCCGCTGTGGGCCGTCATGCTGGAAGGCGCGGCTCTGTGGTTATGGAGCCAGCGCAGCATCGCCAAAAACGCACTGGCGCTGGTAGCAAGCCTGCTGGTACTAGCCGGCCCGCTGTACCAGGTCAGCGCCCCCGCCATTAAGCAATATCAGGAATCAAAAACAGCGCCCGCGCTATATGAAAAGCGCGAACAGCAACTGCTCGCCGACCAGCAACGCTTAACCGAAAGCCTGGCACGCTATAACGCCAATAGCGAAACCCGCGCCGGATGGCTGGGTGCCATTTCTGGTACACAAGACGAATTAACAACAGTTAATGAGCAATTAACGGCACTTTATGCCGAGCAATCAAAAAGCAAGCCAATGGCCTGGCAATCACTCGCCGTCATCGCCATGCAGGCCATCGCGCTGCTCATATTCCAGCTGCTGATCGTGTTGTGCATCCGCGCCGTAACCGAACCCGCCGCGCCGCGCACAGCTAAAACTACCCGCAAGCCGGAACCCTTTACCGCAAAGCAAACCGCCAACGCTCAGCGCCTGAAAGCGGCGGCGTAATTATTGATTTTAACCAGGCACAGCACGTCAGGGGGCCGCCATGAATGAAAAACGGATCTGGATAGGAACCTGCCCGAAATGCGGGCCGGTACGGATAGAGCAACAAACCAAACCGACCAGCTGCACGCAGCAGATTCTGTTCGGTAAGCGCAGCTCAAGACGCTGCCGCGAAACACTGACACACGTAATGAGTACGCGAGGTAAATCATGAATACAGCCATGCACATTCCCGACGGCTTTATGAAAAACGCCCAGGGGCATTTAGTACCCGAAGCCCTGGTGCGGGAGCAAGACAAACTGCGCGATCAGGTCGTCACCGATCTGGCCATGCAAGCAATACACATTCACGAAGCGCTGAGCGCATTTAAGCGAAAAGCACTGGCCGATATCGCCGACACCATCCAGATCGCCGCCGACAAATGGGAAGTCGACCTGGGCGGTAAAAAAGGCAACATCAGCCTGACCAGTTACAACGGCGAATTCAAAGTGCAGCGCGTCTACGCCGAGCGCATCACATTTTCCGAAGAGCTGGAAGCAGCCAAGGAACTGTTCGGCCGCTGTTTAGACCGCTGGACAGAAAAGGCCGACAACAATATCCGCGCATTAATAGACCGGGCTTTTCGCCCGAACAACTCTGGCCAGATCCGTACCGCTGAATTGCTCGGATTGCTGCGGCTGGAAATCGACGACGCCGAATGGCAAACCGCCATTGAGGCGCTGCAGGCATCCATCAACGTCAGCGGCTCAACTGTTTATGTACGGGTTTATAAGCGCATACCTGATACCGATAAATATCAACTGATCCCGCTGGATCTGGCGAGCGTGTGACATGACTAAAGCCCAACCGATAAAACGCCTGATCGCCCAGATCCACATAGGCAAAAAACAGCTGGGCCTCGACGATGACACATACCGCGCCTTGCTTAAGGGCGCGGCGGGGAAAACCAGCTGCAGCGATATGTCACTGGGTCAGCTGCACCAGGTGGTGAAAGCCATGAAAGATCGCGGATTTAAACCCAAGGGCAAACCGTCACCCAAAACGCGTGGCCTGAAGATTAAATCCCGCGTCGATAAGCTGCGCGCTATCTGGATCACGATGGGCCACTGCGGCCACATCGAAGACGCAAGCGAAACAGCGTTGCTGAGCTGGGTACAGAATCAGCTGAAAAAGCGCAACGCAGATCCGGTCGATGCACTGAATTGGCTCGACGCCCATAAAGACTGCAATCTGATACTGGAGCAGCTGAAACGCTGGCGCGACCGCTGCGGTAAAGCCGCATTAAACGACGATTTAAAAATGATCTCCGACGCCACCGCCGCGCTGGAACAGCTGGGCAAAAGTCTGAGTCAGCAGGACGTCATTCAGATCCTGCTCGACCACGGAGTTATTACCTGGCACGACCTGTTTAATAAATTAAACCTGCAGCCTCAGCCGCACTATTGCGGCAGCCGTAAAGAGCTGCGCCCGCTGAGTGTCGTTACCGGCACGACTAACCGTAACGAAACAGGAGCACAGCAATGCAGTTAACCCGCTGCCCGGTCTGTCACAGCCGCATCGGTTTAGAGCAGCTCGTCCAGGATGAAGCCGGGCGCGAACTGCTGGCGCTGCTATCAAAACTCGACACGCTGACCGGCTCAGTGCTGGTCAGCTATATCGGATTATTCCGCTCGGCTAACCGCGATCTTGCCAACGACCGGGCGCTGAAACTGGCGCAGGAAACGCTGGCTATCGAAGCAGTGCAATGGCTGACACCCGCGCTACAGGAAACCGTAGAGGCAATAAAAGACAAACGCGCTCTGGGCGACGTAAAGCCGCTGAACAATCACAACTATTTAAAGCGGGTTTTGGAAAGCGTAGTTAAACGCGGCTGTAACGTCGGCACATTACCCGCCCACGCGCCACAAGTAGGTTACGCCACCGGCGCGGCCAGTATTGCACGCATTCAAGACACCAGCTGGTAAGGAGGATTTATGGCCGGTACACAGGAAGAAAATCACGAACTGTTCGGCGACGAGTTAATGTCCGAATCATTACTCGATCACCTGCCGGATATTTCCGACGAAACCAAACGTAAATGGCCGCGCGATCTCGCGGCCCTGGTTGATATGTATAACGCCACACTGCGGCGCATGAACTACAGCGAAGAAGAAGCGCAGAAGATTGCCTACACGCTACTCATTGAGTTAGCGACCTATTGCGGCGGCCGCTATATTTATTTACCTAAAAACGACGCGCTGAAAAAAGCCATCCGCGACGTTGATCTTTACCGCGACTGGCGCGACCGGGGGATGACGTCCGAAGTGCTGGCCAAAAAATATGATATTTCTCTGCAGCATGCCTACCGGGTGATCGCCGAACAGCGTAAATATCACATTAAGAAAATTCAGCCGGATTTATTCTGAGTCCGGCTATCCTGCATTATGCCTTGAGTCTCATATAAGAAATCGTCACCGATGAGTAGAGGATGGTACTTCAGGCCACCGGGCAATTTATCGGCATGAGCGGCTATAATATTCCCCATTCCATCCCTCTGGCCTTTAATAACGGCAAAGGTAGTGGCTAGTGAGAAGTCCATTATTTCCATCGAAGGTAAGGTTAACCACGCATGAAGGCTGATATCGTTCGCAGTAACTCCATTCTTTAGCGTACGAAGCAGACTTTCTTCGGTCTGGAAGAAAAGATTCCTTTCACTTTCTTCAACATATCCAATGGTGTAATAACAAGGACAATCGAAAAATGCGGCTACCACATACTGTAGTTTCAAATGAATACCCAGACATTGAGCATGAAGTTCTTTCGGCGTTAATTCCCCAAGCACATGACGTATATAACCTGGGAGTCTGTTGTCTTTATCTTTTGAAAGAATTCCTTCCTCAGTGAACTTTAAATCAGGGCAATCCAGTCCAAACCTTTTTGTTCTTAACGCCGCGTCTTCAAACTCTGATCTATACATTTTCTAACCTCTGTCCTTGTTGGGTACGAGTGTAACCGATGTTAAACCCAGCCTGAAATCCCGGCCCGTATGCTGCCTGTTAAATCATCAACAGGGGCAAGCAATGGGCACCCGCCGAAAATTAACCAACATTACCGCCGTCGTTATCCACTGCGCCGATACCCCAAACGGCCGCGCGAATACCGTCGAAGACATTAACCGCTGGCACGGTGAACGGCAGCCGCCGTTTACGCGAGACATGAGTATCGCGCCCAAGCATCAGCCCGGCCTTACACACATTGGCTATCACTTCGTCATTGAAGTCGACGGCGCTATTCGCCCCGGCCGCCCGCTACAGGAAAGCGGTGCGCACGCCTCCGGCTATAACGCCAACAGTATCGGCATTTGTTTAATCGGGCGTGACAAATTCAGCGCCGAGCAATGGCACGCGCTGCATGAACTGGTCGCCAACCTCATTACTCAGATACCAACCTGCACCAAAGTGTTCGGCCATCGCGATTTAAACCCCGGTAAAACCTGCCCCGGCTTTTCCGTAGCGGATTGGATTCATAACGATTACATCCCCGATTTCAATCACATGCTCGATACCGAGGTGAACCATGGCTAATGCGCTGCTTATTTTACGCGGCCTGATCGGCGGCCTTACGTGGAAGCTGATCGCCGATGCAATTGCCGCATTATTCGGCCGCATTAACTGGACAGTAGTCCTTGAGCGCTTGCTTACCCGAATATTGGTATCCGTACTGCGCTGGATTAAAGAACTCAGCACCAATGACGTCATTGACGAAACGGTCGACGACATCATCAGCCAGCTGAAAGAAAAACGACTGGCAAAAGCGGATGAAAAATAATGGATATTCTCGACGACGCTAAAAAAGCGGAAATGGAAGACCGCGACCGCGCGCTGGCCAACCACTTCGCCCGCACCATAGAACCCGCACAGGATATAGAAAACGGCATCGTGTTCTGCATCCGCTGCGGCCGCGAAGTTGAACGCGAAAGGCTGGAGGTAAAACCAAACGCCGCGCGCTGCGTTGAATGCCAAACCATTCACGAACAACAGGAGCGCCGTAATGGGCATAGAACTGGACTATAAGGCGCTCGGCTTCTGGCTGCAGTTCGTGCAAGTCGTAGCGACCGGCCTTGTCTTTTTATACGTCTGGATTACCAACCGGCAAAAGGCGAACACTCAGGCCATTAAGGAAATGCGCGACGAAATCGGCCGCGAAATAAACGGGCTGGATGACCGTTTAATTCGCGTCGAAAAAGACATCGAACATCTGCCGACCCATGATGATATGGCCAAGCTGCATTCCCGTATTAACGAAACCAGCGAAGCAATAAAGCACATTGCCGGTCAGTTAAATCAGATCGACTGCACCACCCAAATGATTAACCAGTACCTGATCGATAAGGGGAAATAATATGGCCTATCACGATATTGTCACCGCCGATCAACGTCTGGTTATTTTGCGCATGCTGGAAGAATCCAACGGCAGCGCCAATGACTCCGTACTGCAAAAAGTACTCGGCACCTACGGTCACCGCATCAGCCGCGATCAGGTTAAAACCCATTTGTACTGGCTCAATGAGCAAAGCCTGATAACCATTGAGTCGGTCATGGGTACCGACGTAGCCACCATTACCGGCCGGGGCATCGATGTCGCGCTGGGTCATGCCCGCGTTCCGGGCGTCGGTATTCCGCGCGCGGGGGGCTGATATGTCTAAAGCAACCCGAGGCCGGGGCTCCAAGGTCGAACAATTGCCGGATGAGGTGAAAACTTTTCTGGATTCCCTGCTGCGCGATCGTCAGTTCACACAGCAGGAAATACTCGACGAAGTTAATAAACAAATCGACGCACTGGGCCTGTCTGAGGATGAAAAACTCAGCCGCTCCGGCCTGAACCGTTACGCGTCCAAAATGGAAGCGATCGGCAAGCGTATGCGCGAAACCAATGCCATCGCCGACGCCTGGGTTAACCGTCTGGGCGATAAGCCGACCGGGCAAGTCGGCAACCTGCTGATTCAGATGACGCGCTCAATGGCGTTTGATATCGCGCTCGCCGCGCAGGAAAACGAAGACGAACCAGCCAGCCTCGGCATGCTGAAAGAACTGGCGCTGACGATTCAGCGACTGGAAAAAGCCAGCATGGATTCGTTAAAGCGCGAAAAAGAAATCCGCAAAGCTTTCGCCGAAGAAGCCGCCGCCAAAGCCGAAACCGTCGCGAAACAAGCGGGCCTTACCGCGCGGGCAGTACAGACAATTAAGAATGAAATTTTGGGGATCGCGTAATGGCCGCCGCAGTTGATCAGTCCCTGGGCAAACCCCCGGCAACGCCAGCC
Source organism: Thalassobium sp. (assembly GCA_002733205.1). GTDB lineage: Bacteria > Pseudomonadota > Gammaproteobacteria > Pseudomonadales > Oceanobacteraceae > Venatoribacter > Venatoribacter pacificus. The sequence continues at coordinate 530,004 of NVUW01000001.1, forward strand.
CCCAACAAGCTGGCCGAAGCCGTTGTCGGCGCGGTACCGGATTTTATTCCCTACGCCGCTAACGAGGTTCTGCTCGGCTACCAGAAACGCTGGATCGCCGACGGCAGCCCGTTAAAAATTGCTGAAAAGTCCCGCCGTACCGGTATCACCTGGGCCGAGGCTGCCGATGCTACGTTAACCGCCAGCGCTGCAAAAAGTGCGGGAGGCACCAACCATTTTTACGTCGGCTCAAACAAAGAAATGGCGCGCGAATTTATCGACGCCGCTGCGATGTGGGCGCGGGCCTTTGATAAAGCCGCCGGTGAAATCTGCGAAGAAGTGCTGGAAGACGAAGACAAAGACATCCTGACCTTTGTTATTTATTTTCCGTCCGGATTCAAGATTCAGGCGCTTAGCTCTAACCCATCAAACCTGCGCGGCATGCAGGGCAACGTCACGATAGACGAGGCCGCCTTTCACGATCGCCTGGCTGAAGTATTAAAGGCCGCGCTGGCGCTCACTATGTGGGGCGCTAACGTCCGTTTAATCAGCACACATAACGGCGTTGAAAACCTGTTTAACGAACTGATACAGGACAGCCGCGCCGGAAAAAAACGCTACAGCATTCACACCATTACGCTCGATGACGCCTGCCGCGAAGGACTGTACCAGCGCATCTGTCAGATCAAAGGGAACGAGTGGAGCCAGGCCGCCGAAGATGAGTGGAAAGCCGGCCTGCTGAAAGATACCGCCACCGAAGAAGACGCGCTCGAAGAATACTACTGCGTGCCGAAGCAATCCGGCGGCAGCTACTTAAGCCGCGCTCTGGTCGAATCGCGCATGACCAATGCGCCGGTGATCCGCTACGAAGGCAGTAAAGAATTTAATGCCTGGGCCGAGCATTTACGCGAAGCCGAAATGCGCGATTGGTGCGAACAGCACCTGCTGCCCGAACTGGTGCGGCTGAACCCGCAACACGAACACAACGTCGGCGAAGACTTTGGCCGCTCCGGCGACTTAACCGTTATCGCGCCCATGGCCGTCGACGCTCAGTTAAACCGGCAGGTGCCGTTTTTAGTCGAGTTGTTTAACGTACCGTTCCGCCAGCAGGAGCAGGTACTCAACTACATTGCCGACCGCCTGCCGCGCTTCAACTGCGGCGCGCTGGATGCGCGCGGTAACGGCCAGTATTTAGCCGAACAAACCGCCTACCGCTACGGGGCCGATCGCATCCATTGCGTCATGCTGTCGCAGACCTGGTACCGCGACAACATGCCGAAAATGAAAGCGCTGTTTGAAGACGACCAGATCCGCGTCCCCAAACACGCCGACGTACTCGCCGATTTACGCGCCATTCAGGTGGTTAAGGGCATCCCAAAAATTCCCGACGTAAAAACCGGCGCAGATAAAGACCGCCACGGCGACGCCGCCATTGCCATCGCGATGGCCGTATTCGCGTCCTTTCAGGAAGGCTACGAAATCGACTTCACCCCCGTCCCCAAAACACCTCTGGGCGGCGACCCGTCTGACGCCGACGACTGGGACGACGACAACAACACAACCGGAGGCTGCTGGTAATGCGCAACCCGAATACACTTAAACGCAATCTGGCCCGCCTCGGCAGCGCTAACGCCGGGCAGGCGCTGAAAGAACAGCAGACAGAGTCCGAAGCGCGGGTAGGCCATATTAAACGCGAGCTGGCCGAACACCCTTCCAAGGGGCTGACCCCGGCACGCCTGCACGCCATTCTGGAAGCCGCCGAACAAGGCGACCTGCGCGCACAGCACGAGCTGTTCGTCGACATGGAAGAAAAGGACGCCCAGATCAGCTCCGACCTCGGCAAGCGCCGCCAGGCCGCCGCCGAACTCGAATGGCAGATCGTCCCGCCGGACAACGCCAGCGCCCAGGAAAAAGCCGCCGCCGAATTTTGCGCCGAAGTATTCAGCGCGCTGGAAGTAGAAGACCTGATTATTGATCTCGGTTCCGCCATCGGTCACGGCTGGATTAACCTCGAATTAAACTGGATTCAGCGCGACGGTAAATGGCAAATAACCCAGCCCGAAGCCCGCCCGCACAGCTGGTTCCAGTTGCACCCGGAAGATCAGAACGCGCTCACCCTGCGCGACAACAGCGCCAACGGTGCCGACCTGTGGCCGCTGGGCTGGGTTAAGCACTGCCACCGCGCCAAGGCCGGTTATAAAGCCCGCAGCGGCCTGCACCGGGTACTGGCGTGGCCGTATCTGTTCCAGAACTACGCCATCGGCGATCTTGCCGAACTGCTGGAGATTTACGGCATCCCGGCGCGGCTGGGCAAATACCCACGCAACGCCAGCCAGAAAGAAAAAGGCACGCTGCTGCAGGCCGTAACCAGCCTGGGCCACAGCGCCGCCGGCATCATCCCCGAAGGCATGAGCATTGAATTTTTACAGGCCGCCGACGGTAAGTCGGATATGTTCCAGGCGATGATCAGCTGGTGCGAGCGGGCAAAATCAAAAGCTATCCTGGGCGGCACGCTCACAAGCGGCACCGGCGAAGGCACCAATACAAACGCCCTGGGCAATGTTCACGAACGCGGGTTCGACAGCCTGATCCGCTCCGACGCCCGCCAGTACGCCAGCACCATCCGCCGCGATATTTTGCTGCCGCTGGTCATGCTCAACTTCGGCATCGACGATCTGAACCGCGCGCCGCGCTTTTACCTGGACGTTACCGAAACCGAAGACCTAAAAACCATGAGCGAAGCGCTGCCCAGCCTGGTCGATATGGGCCTGCAGATCCCGATGTGGTGGGCGCACGAAAAAACCGGCATCCCAAAACCACAAGGCAATGAGCCGGTTCTGCAGCGCATGGCCCAGCCTGCGGCCGCGCTGAAACACCAGCCCGGCATCGCGGTGTTACGCCAGCAACCGCTGCCGCCCATGGCCCCCGGTGCCGGTGATGAGCTGACCGATCAACTGCAGCAAGCCACGGTCGATCATTTACGCACCTGGATCGACAGCATCCGCGACATAGCCGCCAGCGCCGCCAGCCTGGAACAACTGCGCGACCGCCTGCTGAACGCCTACGGCGACCTGCCGGGCGAAGAATTAACCGAAGTTATGGCTCTGGCGCTGACCGTAGCCAGCGCGCGCGGCATCCGCGACGTAGCCGAAGAAGCGGGCCAACTGCCGACTCAGGAAGGCTGACATGGCCGATCAGTTTCTGGAGCAACTGGCGGCCCTGCAAATTCGCCTGCGTAAACTGGTACCCACCGAACGCTGGACAGACATCGCCCGCAACGCCCACGACCGGGCGTTTGTGGTGGCCGGGGCCATGAAGGCCGACCTGCTGCACGATCTGGCAAAGGCCGTAACCAAGGCAATTGAAAACGGCGGCACCATCGAACAGTTCCGCCAGGACTTTGACCGCGCCGTAGAGCGCAGCGGCTGGGCCTATAAGGGCGAACGCAACTGGCGTACCCGCGTGATCTACAGCACCAACATGAGCACCACCTACGCCGCCGGGCGGCTGAGTCAGCTGCGCGATCCCGAACTGCAGCAGGTCGCCCCTTACTGGATGTACCGCCACGGCGGCAGCGCCGATCCGCGCCCCGAACACCTCAAATGGGACAAACTGGTCGTCCGCGCCGACAACCCCTGGTGGCGCATCCATTACCCGCCCAACGGCTGGGGCTGCAGCTGTTATGTAATAGCCGTTTCACGCGCCAGCGCCGAACGCTTAGGCGGCCGCTTTGAGGAACCGGAAGCAACCCGACCCGGAGACATCGACCCCGGCTGGGATTACGCCCCCGGCGACAACGTCAGCACCGAGATCCGCCAGCTGGTACAAAGTAAAGCGATCAGCCTGCCGGACACATTAGCCCAGGCGTTCAGCGCCGCTATGCTCGCCCAGCTCGCCGCCCGGTTAACGGAGGTTAAATGAGCGTTAAGGTACTGATTAACGACTACCAGATCCGCCCGGCACTGGAAGCGCTGCACGACGCGATGGGCAATACCGACCCGGCCCTGCGCCAGATCGGCGAATACCTGGTAGGCAGCACCAAAGAGCGCTTCCGCACCACGACCGCACCGGACGGCAGCCAATGGGCGGCCAACAAAGACACCACGCTGGATAACTACACCAACCGCTTTAAAACCTCGTTTACCAAAACAGGCCGCCGCTCCAAGGCCGGGCGCGAACGCCGGGCCAACAAAAAGCCCGGCACCGGCGAAACCCGCCAGCTCCAGACCCAGATCTACTACAACGTCCGCAATGGCGAATTAGAGGTAGGCTCGCCGCTGATTTACGCCGGCACCTTCCAGCGCGGCGCTAAGAAAGGCCAGTACGGTAAGGGCGCGCCCTGGGGCGACGTACCGGCGCGAGAGTTTCTGGGGCTGAGTGAGGCGGATGAGCGGGAGGTGATGGCGATTATTGAGGATCACTTGCGAAATGAGTGATAGTTGATATAGAACCGATAGTGGGAGATTCGTTACCTTAGTAGAGGGACAGCACTTGAGGATGCAAAGGTAAAGAGTAATTAACGCATATGGAACTGGTACGAATAATCGGTTAAGGTCATCGCCGCTGACTCTTTATAAGGACATTAATAGTGACGAAATTCACTGAAACAAAGATATCTCTGCACTATTCTAGCGATGACCCATCTAACCCCCTATACCACCACCAGATTGACTTGGAACAACTTGCTCCTATTTTGTCCGCAGTGAGCAAGATGTTTCGGGATGTTAACCGTATAAGTAACGACGACGATCAGGACATCAAGGTGAGAATCGGTGAGGGGGGCGTCAAGAAAGGCTCAATTGAGCTTTTGTTCACAATCCTGCAATCTCCTGAAGCCATCAGCGTGTTGAAGGCATTAGGCATCATGGTCACCGGTGGATCAATCAGCCTCGGCGGTGTCATGGAAGTCATAAAGAAACTGAGGGGACGTAAGATCAAAGCCGTGATTCAAGGCGATAATCCGGATAGTATCACTATTCAAACAGTCGACGGCGAAGAGCTTTCGTGCACGCAGGCACAAAAACGTCTGATTACAGATAAAACATTCAGAAAGCACTTAGATCAGGTTTTTAGTGAGCCGTTCCAAAGTACGAATGCCACTAAAATATCCTTTGGTGTAGTCGATGCCAAAACTGACGAAGAGGCTACATTTGACATCAAACTGCATGAGTCTGATGCTCTTTCAACACCTGATGAAATATTCGAAACCAATGTAGTCAAAACGAATCATACAGTTAATGTAAAGTTTCGTTCAGTGTCGGTAAAAGATTCCGAGGACTGGGTTGTAGAGTTTTCACAAAAAGAGCATAAGGTAGAAATACTAGACAAAGCTTTTTTGACTAAACTACAGGATGAAGAGACAGGCTTTAACTTTGGACGTTTATACAAGTCTGACGTAGAAAAAACGGTAACAACAAAGCCGGGGCATGGCCGGGCTAAAACTGAGTACAAGATAAAGAAGGTTTATATAAGTTAAACATGAAGTTTCTAGGGTTAATGGTGAAACAATGAAATACGAGGCACTTTTCTGGATTGGGGTGATTTTAGCCGCGCCAGTTTGGTATATGCTGGCTCGTACCTTTTTTTCAATACTCTTCGCTTATGTTTGGCGGTCAGAGAAAATCACCTTGGAAATTGAAGATGATAATGGAAACATATCGAAAAAAGTTTTTTATGTAAATAAATCTGATGATTTAGTAAAACTCATTGATGTATTAAACAAAAAAAATCCTCATTCAAAACATAGGAGCTGTTAGTGTCCGACGCTTCTGGTGTAGTAGAAAATAAACGAAGAATTACTCCTGATAATACTGTCTTATCGGCTAGCAGCACAGGAGGCCTGTCGGTTTTGATTAACTGGTTTGTTCTAGTGTTTGATTTAGTTCCGAAAGAACATATGTCGGTGACACTTTCTGCAACACCAGTATTAGGCATCATGATAACTACTGCTGTCAGTTATTTGTGGAGAGGGTTTGGAAAAGACCCGGAAAGACTGGAGCGGGAGCAGGTACTAAAAGCTGCAATCAACCGTTGTAAAGAGGACATGACGGATGATCTTCTTAGTGAGGAGGAGCAGAAGAAAGCTAAAGAACAATACGCTATCTTTAAAGAAGCTTATAGAAGCATTGATACACTTAAATTAAAGTAGTTCTTCCACTGATACAAAAGCTCAACTCGTTTGAGCCTCGCGCTCTGCATGAACTTTTTACCGTTTTTCCTGAGCAGAATTTAAGGCTCTTTAGCGCAGGCTAAACCTGTTTCCCGGTAAGTTGATTGTCCTGCTGCAGGCTAAATTTCCTCTCGACCCATCGAATATAACCCAGCTCCGAGTCAGGCCCGCGATGTTGAATGTTAACGCCGAGACGGCGCAGGATTATGCTTATCGCTAACATCGCACAAGGCCATGGAGATTTACACCGTGTTCGGCCATTTAAACATGTTTTAAACGCTATCTGGTGGTAGCCTACAGCCTATCCAGTCAAGGAACGATACGTTTTGGACAAAGATACCCTCAATCTCATCATCGGCGGCGTTGTGATTCTGCTGATCGTAGTTACGGCAGTAGTCCAGCAGACCAAGCTGGAAGACCCCTCCGATCTGACCGTTATCTTTACCCACCAGCTGGCCGATCTGGTCAGGTTAGCCGGCGGCTACCCCTGCGTACTGGCGATCTACCGCCAAAGCGGCAACCTTTATAGTGACCCGGTAACCCACCCGGACGCGACGGCAGCCGTTAAGGCCGCCCTGAAAACGATGAACCGGGCGAAGATTGATTCCCTACAGATCCTGAGTAATACCGAATCCCGCCTCGAAGTACGCCGGGCGTTCCTTAACCATCGGGGAAAAGACGGCCGCAAGGTCGGCGGGTTTGTGATAGAGCGAGTGAGTGCGTGATATGAAGTTATATCGATTTGAAAAGCCTGATATCAGACGTATCGATACATTGGAAGAAGGTCGCATTTGGATGTCTAAGCCAGAGTATTTTAATGATATATACGATTGTCGGCTTCCAATTAATAACTACGATAGTAGCAGGTTCACGCTGGAAGCTATCAAGCAAGCCGCTGAAGTTATGTATGCAAGCATGCACATAATGGCGAAAAAAGATTATTTCAACGATGCTGATTTCGTTGAAGAGGTTATGCGCTGGTGTAAGTCTAAGAGGAAAGGTTCCTCTATGCCGGGATTTGTAAAAATGTTCACTAGTAAAGTCAGGCAGCTGGGCATCCAGTCCTTCACAGAGTTGGATTATCAAAGCCCGTTGATGTGGTCTCATTACGCCGATAATCATAGGGGCTTCTGTATTCAGTACGAGCTAGATGACTACGCATTAAATCGTTTTTATAACGGTTATAAAACCGGTTTTTCGGATATGAATTATACCACCATGAAAGTGGAGTTTGATTTCAAAGAAATACTATTTATGCCAATTGAAACGGCCTTAAGTTATATCACCCACAAAACAGCTCACTGGGCCTATGAGAAAGAAAAGCGCCTGATATATACGCCTGAGCCGGGTCAGCAAGGAAAACACGGATACAGCATTACACTGCCTTCTTATCTTCAAGTTACGGCTATCTACGGTGGGCTTAATAGTAAGCCCAGGTTCAAGAATCGCTTAAAGCAATGCGCGAACAATCTGGGCATCTCTTACTATGCGATAGACATAGACAAGCTATCATTTGATCTTGATATTGCGCGTGACGATTCTATCGAAGCCTTGATTCCTCAAACCCCTAACACTCGTTAAACCACCGCCCTCCCGGCCCCCGATATTGTGGGGCCATGAAAACACAAAACACCCCCAACATTGGTATTGCAGCGCTCTCGTTTACGGTTAACGCCGGCGGCGAGATTCAGCTGACCCCGGACGGCACCTTCAAGGCCCGCGACGGCCGCCCCGCAGGGCTGCCCGGTTTTGTGATGTCCGCCGATATTGCCGCCGCGTTAATCGCGCGCCTGCAGTCCCGCCAGAACGACATCGTCGTCGATTACGAACACCAAACCCTTTACGCCGAAGAAAACGGCAAGCCGGCCCCGGCATCGGGCTGGATTGATCCGCGCGCTATTACCTTTGAGCCGGGCGAAGGGCTTAAAGCCCAGGTGAAATGGACGGCGACCGCCGCCGAACACATCAGCAAAGATGAGTACCGCTTTCTGTCGCCAGTACTGGCATACGACAAAGCCAGCGGCGCGGTTCGCGACATCCTGCACGTAGCCCTTACCAATTTCCCCGCCGTAGACGGCATGGCCAAGGTCGCCATTGAGGCGCTGCGCGCGCGCTATTCCGACGCGCCTGACGATCACACCGCTAACCACAACACTCCCAACGACCAAGAAGAGGACGCCCTCGTGAAACGAGAAGAACTGATTGCCCTGCTCGGGCTGGCCGCCGCGGCGACCGATGAGCAAATCACCGCAGCCCTGAAGGCCGCTATTGCAGCCGGCGATCAACTGGCCGCACTGCGCGCCGAGCTGGGTGTTACCGACGGCGACGGTAAAGAAGCCATCGCCGCGCTGAAAGCCGGAGCCAAGCCCGACCTGAGCAAATACGCCCCGGTCGAAATGGTAGAAGCGCTGAAAGGCGAAATTGCCCAGCTGCGTAACGCCCAGGCCGGTTCCGAAGTAGACGGCCTGGTTAAACAGGCGCTGACCGACGGCAAGTTGCTGCCCGCCCAGGAAGACTGGGCCACCGAGCTGGGTAACAGCAACATCGCCGCGCTCAAGTCGTACCTGAACACAACCCCGGCCATCGCCGCGCTGAAAGGCAACCAGACCAACGGTAAGAAGCCCGACGGCGCAGACGATAAAACCCACGCCAGCGGCCTGAGCGCCGAAGAACTGGAAGCCGCCAAGCTCACCGGCAAAACACCGGCTGAATACGCGGCCTTAAAAGCCAAGTTAACCACCGCCTAAGGAGAATCACTCATGGCAATCGTAACCCCCGCATTACTGCAGGCGCTGTTTGTTAACTGGAAGGGCGACTTCCAGAACGGCCTGTCGGGCGCAGAGTTTCAGTGGAACAAGATCGCCACCGAAATTCAGTCCACCACTAAATCCAACACCTACGGCTGGCTGGGCAAGTTCCCGATGCTGCGGGAATGGGTGGGTGAGCGCGTTATTAGATCGATGAAGTCGCACGGCTACTCCATTGTTAACAAGAAGTTCGAGAGCACCGTGGGTGTGGATCGTGACGACATTGAAGACGACGAAGTAGGTATCTATGCGCCGTTGTTTCAGGAGCTGGGACGCGCGGCCCAGGTACAGCCGGATCAGATGATCTACGGCCTGTTAGCAGCGGGTACCTCCACAGTCTGCTATGACGGCCAGAACTTCTTTGATGCCGAGCACCCGGTGTATCCGAACGTCGATGGCACCGGCACCGCCGAACTGGTCAGCAACTGGGACGACAACGCCGGCAGCGGTACCGCCTGGTATTTGCTCGACACCAGCCGCGCTATTAAGCCGCTGATTCTGCAAACCCGCCGCAAGCCCAACATGGTGGCCATGACCAAGCTGGACGATGAAAAGGTCTTTATGACCGACGAGTTCCGCTTCGGTGTGGATTGCCGCCGCAATGTCGGTTTCAGCTTCTGGCAGCTGGCTTACGGCAGCCGCAAGGAACTGAACGCCGACAACCTGTGGGCCGCCATTCAAGCGATGCGCGCCTTTAAAGCCGACGGCGGCGAACAGCTGGGCATTAAGCCGACCGTACTGGTCGTACCGACGGGCCTGGAGAAGCTGGCCACCCGTCTGCTGGAGCGTGAGCTGGATGCCAACTCATCCAACGAACTGAACGGCCGTCTGCAACTGATCGTAGCGGACTACCTGTAAGGAGGATGTATGACAGCTGCGAAACCTAAACAGGCAAAAGCGTTGATTGTGCAATCCGTTGCGGAGCAAGGGCGCTGGCGCGCCGGGCGCAAGTTTACCCGCACGCCGGTCACGCTCGACGACCTGGACGAAGTGGAAGCGGCGGCCATTAAGGCCGATCCCATGCTGATTGTGAGGGAGCCCGCTGATCAGAACTTGGAAGATAACGCCGCCAATACCAAGGCAGTCGATGATCAGGCCGCTGCCGGCAACACGGCGGCAGATGATCAGACCGCAGGTGATAACGCTACGATTGACGCCAAGGCGACCGATACCAAGCCGGCACCTAAAGCGAAGGCCGCTAAACCGAAGGCTGGCGTCTGATGTACTGCACCCGCGCCGACCTGATAACCCGCTTCGGCGAGGCTGAGATTGTTCAGCTGAGCGATCGCGCCCATAGCGGCGCGATCGACGACGCGGTCGTGTCTCAGGCCATCGCGGACGCGGCGGCGGAGATCGACGGCTATTTAGCCGGCCGTTACCCGCTGCCGCTTACCGATATTCCGCCGTTGTTGAACCTGTACGCCTGCGATATCGCCCGTTACCGACTGTTTGAAGACGGAGCCTATGAACAGGTGGTCGAGCGCTACAACACCGCGCTGCGTTATTTGCGCGACGTAGCTTCGGGCAAGGTTCATCTGCTGCCCGCCGGGCCGGACGACGCCCCGGAGCATGAGGTTGTTATGACCTCACGGCCGCCTATCTTCGGCGGAGGCGGCTACTGATGTTTACCGATATCGAAAGCGCCATCGCCGAAAAGCTGCGCGCCGAACTGCCCGACGTACAGGTGATGACCGCCGCCGATCTGGCCTCGGTCACGGAAGACCGTCAACCAACCCCGGCGCTGCATGTGGTGTATCAGAACTACCGCGTCCTGGAAACTCGGGCCGACGGACGCGCCGCCAGTATTGAGCAGAGCTGGCTGGTCGTCGCCGTCGCAAAAGACGTACGTGATATGCGCTCCGGCTCCGCGTCACGCCTCGCCGCCGGTGAACTGGCCGAACAGGCGTTACCGCACCTGATGGGCTGGCACCCGCCCGAAGCGGTCGGCCCGCTGCTGCTGTCCACGCCGCCTAAACCCGCGTACTCCAACGGCATTACCTATTTGCCGCTGGCGTTCACCGTTAAAACCACCATCGCTAACCGAGGTACCCCATGACCGTAAAACCTAACCCGGTCGAGGTTGAACTGGCCCAGCCGCATACCCACGCGGGCAAGCCGTATAAAGCCGACGACAAAATCAAAGTAGCCCCGGCCATCGCCGACTGGCTGCGCGCCCAGGGCATCGCTAAACCTGCGGCTGAAATCACCCCTAAAAAGGAGGCTAAGTAATGGCCATTCGTGTTGAAACTTATAAGCCGTATCTGGGCGTAGGCCCGGTCTACGCCCGCCCTGCGGGACAGCCTGACGGCCCTTTGTATCACCTGGGCAACACCAGCGAACTGAAATTGGCCCACGACGAAGCCGTGACCGAACAGCCCGACTATGATTCGCCGGGCGGCGGCACCCACGCCGAAGTGCGCCGCATCAATTCTGTAACGGCCTCGTTCGTGATGCACGACCTGAACGCCGACAACCTTTCGATGGCGACGCGCGGAACGAACACGGCGGTCGCCGGCGGCAGCATCACCGACGAAGCACACACGGCTCATGTAGGCGGCCTGATCCGTCTGGAACATCCGGGCGCGACCTCAGCGATCGTAACCAGCGCCGACGGCCAGACCACCTATAACGACGTCGATATCACCGGCGCAGGCGTTAAGGTGCTGGCAAGCGGCGATCTGGCGACCGCTATTAATGCACTGCCCGATGCCACCGCAGGCCTGCCGGTAAAAGTCAGCTACACCCACCCTGGCTACAACCAGATCGAAGCGCTGACCGAAACCGGCAAAGTATGGGAGCTGGTATTCGACGGTATGAACGAAGCCGACTCCGGTAAGCCGTGCGTGCTTGATCTGTGGCGGGTGAATCTGGGCGTAGCCAGCGAGCTGGCGCTGAAAGGCGACGCCTTCGGCAGTTTGCCCCTGTCAGGAAAGCTGCTGAAAGACGCCAGCAAAGGCTCAGGTAAAAGCGCCTTTTACCGTATGCAGCAGGTGTAATCGGCAGGCTAACGGCAATAAAAAAAGGCGGCTATAAAAGCCGCCTTTTTCCCAGGGTGCTGCCGGGAAACTATTTGCCTTTGCCGAAAAGCAAAGCGCCGATTCTGATTAATACCGCGCCGATTAATGCGACGACGCCAATAACAACGGAGCCGATAAGGATAAAGCCTAAAAGCTTTTGGAAAGCCAGCCCGGTGTCGGTGCCGTTAGCGTTCAGGTAAATCATTAACGACGGGAACGCGACAATCAGAAATACAAACAGCCACTTTTCCCACCAGGCGGATTTTTTCTTACCCGAAGCCTCAGCTTCAATTTGATTGTGAGCCTGTTCCATGAGCAAAGACCTTAACCTGGCGCTGAAAATCAGCGTTGATAAAAAAGAAGGTGAATCAAACCTTAGCGCGTTTAACCGTGCGTTTAAAGACGCAATGGCCGAAATCGGAAAAAGCGCTGAGGAGATAGACGCCTTTGACGAGCTGAACAAAGACCTGGCGAAAGGCGTAAAGCAGGTCGACGAGCTGGACGATGAAACCCGCCAACTGTACGACACCTACCGTAAAGGCGCGGAACTTGCCGCCGATCGCGATATCCTGGGCATTCGCGCCCATGCCGACATCCAGAAAGAAATAGAAGAAACCCGCGCCGCCTATGACCGCCTGAAAAAAGGCGGCAAGTTAAGCCAGGCCGAACTGGCCCAGGCGGCGCTGAAAACCGAAGAGCGTATCCGCGAACTGAAGCACCAGACCAACGGCTGGGTCGACGCGCTGCAGGACGCCAAAGGCAGCATCGCGGGCCTTGCCGGCTCAGTCGCGGGCCTTGCAACAGCGGCCGGCTACGCCATTGATTTTGAGTCGGCAATGGCGGACGTACGCAAAGTAGTCGACGGCACCGATGAGCAGTTTGACGCCCTGACCGCGCGCATTAAAGAGATGACCGGGGAGCTGCCAATCACCGCCGACGGGCTGGCGCAGATCGCCGCCGCCGGCGGGCAGCTGGGCGTTCCTATCGACAAGCTCGACCAGTTTATTGAGCTGACCGCGCGCATGTCGGTCGCCTTTGATCTGAGCGTTGAACAGGCCGGTCAGGCCGTCGCTAAACTCAGCAATATTTTCAACATCCCGATCGACAATGTCGAAGCCCTGGGCGATGCCATTAATACGCTGGGCAACACGACCGCCGCGCGCGAGGCCGATATCCTCGATGTACTGACGCGGATCGGCGGCACCGCCAGCCAATTCAAACTGACGGCAATTCAATCGGCCGCGCTCGCCGCCACCATGATCGAGATGGGCGCGACCAGCGAGGTCGCCGGTACCGGCATTAACGCACTGTTAAGCAAGCTGCAAACGGCTAATGTTCAGGGGCCGGAATTCCAGCGCGCCCTGGAGGGCATGGGGTTATCCGCTAAACAACTGGCCGACGATATCCGCGCTAATCCGCAGCAAGCCCTCACCGAATTCCTGCGCACCCTGAGTACGCTGGATGATCAGGCGCGGGCGGAAACGCTGACGCGGTTGTTTGGTCAGGAATATCAGGACGATATAGCGCGACTGCTGAACGGCCTGGATAAATACGACGCCTCCCTTAAACGAATCACCAACACCGGCCAGACCGCCGGGGCCATGCAACGTGAGTTTGCTGCCCGTATGCAAACGACCGAGGCGGAAATTCAGCTGATGCAAAACGGCCTGCAGGCCATCGCCATTAATTTGGGCAGTATCTTTTTACCGGCCATCCGCGCCGCCGCCGTAGGTATCGGCGACGTATCCCGCGCGATCGCGGATTTTGTAGAGGCTAATCCCGGCATCGCGGCGCTGGCCACAACTCTGGGAACCGTAGCCCTGTCCGCCGGCGCGCTGCGTTTGTTGTTCCTTTCTCTTGGCGTTGTCGGCACCAAGGCGTTTGTCGATGTCCGTAAAGAGGTCGCGCTGACCCGACTGTCGATGGCGGATTTAAGCGGCAGCGTAGGCAAACTGGGCGCGGCCGTACGCTTAGCCGGAACAGCCTGGGCCGCCTGGGAAATCGGCACCGATATCGGTAAGCAGCTGCATGATAATTTTGAAATAGCGCGATTGGCCGGCGTACGCCTGGCGCAGGCGTTCACGGTCGTTATGGAAGCGGTCGGGGCCGCCTTTGAAGCACTAACCAATCCCGGCGAGATCGGCGGGATCTGGGACGAATTTACCGCCAAGGTCGAACGGATAAATAAAACCTACCAGCAGATGTACGAGGAGGTAGACGCCGGCGAGGACGTGCTGCGCCGCAACGCAGCCGCCGCAACTGATACAGGTAACGCGCTGGAACAGGCCGGCAATAAGGCCGCCGAAGCCGCGCAAAAAATCCGCGACGAGTTTGCCGCGCTCGATCTGACCTCGGCCTCAGGCGTACTCGATTTTACCGCGCAGATCGACCGCGCCGCAGGTCACGCCAGCGTATTAACCGAACAGCTCAAAAGCTGGATCAGCGACGCGAACGCCGCCGATTTAAGTAAGTTTTCATACGGCATTAATGAAGCGTTTAAACAGAGCAAACTGTCGGCGGAAAAGCTGGCGGAATATAACGAACTGATATTACGCAAATCCTTTGATGACCTCGGCCTCAGCGCCGAAGCCGCGTTAGGAAAAATCAGCCCGGCCGCAAAAGAAGCCATTTACCAGATTGATAACATCGCCGTGACGTTGGAACGCATGGGCGTAACTGGCGAGCAGCGCATGGCCGCGCTTGAAATTGCGGTACGCGGCGCGATCGGCCAGACCGACAATATTGCCGCCGTAAATGAACTGCGCGGGCGCATAGCTCAACTAGGCGACGCCGGCGATATTACCGCCGAACAAATGAAACGTCTGAACGATCAGCTTGATACTCAGGCGCACGCCCTGGCGCAAACGAAACCCGGTATTCAAAGCGTCGAAGACGCAATGCGGCAGCTGGGGCTGACCAGTCAGGCCGAATTACAGAAGGCGGCGGCGTCCGCGCAGGCAGTTGTTGAGCAGCTGCGCACGATGGGCGCGCCGATCGAAGACCAGCGCACCGCATTCCTGAAATACGCCGAAACCGCGCTCGCGGCTAATCAGAATGTCACCGGCGCTCAACGGGAAGTCGTTATTGCACAGCTACAGGTTCAGGCGGCAGCGCTGGGCGTAACAGATCAACTGGCCGCGATGGGAGACGCCGGTAAAGACGCGGGGGAGAAAACCAAAGACGGCGCAAAACAGGCGGCGGAATCGACCAAAGAAATCAGCCAGGCCGCGCAGGATTCTGAGCGTGACGTTCAGGCGGTAGCCGCAAGCCTGGCGGGCTGGTTTCAAAGCGTGCGTGATGAAGTCGCAGCACTCAGCGAGCAGGCCCGCGCCGCATTCGATAATAAACTCGGTATTGATTCCGCCGGCCCTGTCAGTGAGATAGAAGCGTTACAACAATCCATCGCCGCCGCGCGCGAAGAGCTGGGCAAAGTCAGCATTGATAATCTTCAGGTCTTTGATCCTACCGGCGTAAACAGATTCAAAAACTCCGTGATCGAAGCGAAGAATGAAACCCTGATTGCCTTCCAGGAGCAGAAAATAAAAGCGCTGGACTACATTAACGCGCTGGAGTCTGGCAAAGGCGTTAACCAGGCGTTTATCAATCAGGCTCAAAGCGCGCAGCAATGGATGCAACTGCTCGGCGAAGAAGACCTTAGCCAGCTGCAGTCGGCAATTGACTCCGCTAACCAGAAGTTACTGGCCATGACCGACGCCGCTAAATCTACCCTTGGCAGCCTGCAGGATGAGCTGGATCGGCTGCAGGGGAATCAGGACGCAATTGATAAGCGCGAGTATGAAAACAAACGGGAGGAAGTTCAGCGCTTGCTGGAAGAGGCCCGACTATACGGCAACAAAGAAGCCATTAACTATTACACCGACGCACTGAAAACACTCGACCAGGTTCGGGCCGAAAAACATAAACAGCAACGGGCCGATGACCGCCAACCCGCCCGGCGTCAGAGCAGCACAACGTCTGAATTGCAGACCCAAAAAATAAAAACCGTAGAAGTGAAGATCGGCAGCAAGTCCGTTCAGGTACTGGAAAATAACGAACAGGATCTGCTCGACGCCCTGGCCGATTACGGAATGAGGACATAACCATGCAACTGGATAACATCACGCTACCCACGCAAATGTACTGGGATAACGAACAGGACTTTAAACCCTTCGCCTACAGCAAGCAGCGCGCGGTTAACGGCGCGCTGGACATTCAGGTTCAGCCGCTGCATTACGGCCGCCCGATTAAGCTGATTAACGGCTGGATCAGGCGCGCAGATTTAGACGCACTACGCGCGTTAGAGAATGAACCCGCCGTTAAACGGGTATTAACATTGGTTAATCCGCAGACCTTTACTGTTCTGTTTGACTTAGAGGCTGGAGGGATTCAGGCCACGCCATTAGATAAATGCTCAGTGCCTGATCCTGATGATCTTTTTGATCTGACGCTGAACTTTATTACTGTGGAACCTGACCCCTAATGGCTATTAACCCATCCGATGTTGTAATCCTGCGCTCTGAACGATTCACAGATGAGCCAGACGGTGGCGGCGCAATGACCGGCACCGTCATCCCCAACGGTGTTGTTAATAATTTGTGGGACGATATTTCCCGCGACGTTCTGGCGTTTGGCGGCGTCAGCCTGCGCAAAATGTTTTGCGCGATCCGCTCCGCGAATGTCGATAAAGCCCTCGGCGGCCACGTTATCGTACTTAAAGATTCCGATGCCTCGAATGTTTCAACAATCCTCTTTGAAACCGGCGGACATTACGACGAACGCAGCGATGCTCAGCAAGCAATCGAACAGTTTGTTGTGCTAGGAACCCGCTCCGTGCTGCGTCCGGTAGGCACTCAGCGTAAAGGCCAGACCTCAATTGTTGTTTACGCAGACTCCCCCAGCGACGAGCCGGAAATAGGCGAAGTGCTGATCTTAAAAAGTAAATCCACTGGCATCGAGCAGCCGGTAAAAATTACACGAGTAGATGGTTCTTACGCGTCATATGCGTACATTGATAAAAGCGGATATCCGCAGCGGTTTCGCGCTTATCAGATGACGTTAAAAATAACGCAGGAACTGCAGCACGAATTTTTTGGTAACGACCCGGAGCCCGCCGCTAAGCACGACACAGAGTTGTTCACCACACAGTCCAACAACTCGGCGCGGTACTATGGCATTAAGCCTCTGGCTCAGCCTGCTGTTGCAGGTGAGCGAACCGTCGTTGTTGAATCTATTTTCTCGCCGTTGGTTCCTGCTGCAACAACAGAACAAGCGATTCTTGATCAGCGCCCCGGTCTGCTTTCTAACGTTGTGGAGCCGACTGGAGATATTCGCTCGTTAGCGCTCGGATCATATTCTGGTGCTGCATTATTAACGCTGCCGCAGAGCTGGGTGCCGGGTAGTCTGCGCCTGACAATTGGTAGCAGCGTTTACGCAGATGATGGCAACACGCTGCGTCTTATTAGCGGCACTAATAATTTAACAGCTGATGCTGTTATCAGCGCGACACGCGCTTCACTGTCGTTATCACTGGCAAGTAACTACAGCATCAGCGCGCAGTTTTTACCCGGTGTCGCTGTAGAGCTAATGCCGTATACAACCCGCTTTGAAATTACCGCCGGTAATCGTCAGCTGACCTATACAGATCAGCTGGCCCCTAAGCCGATGCCGGGCTCCGTGCGCGTTGAATTCCAGTATTTGGGCCGCTGGTACACGCTCAGTGATGATGGCAACGGCAAACTAACTGGCCCTGCGTCAAGCGGTAGTGTGAATTATGAAACAGGTTCTATTTCGTACACGCTGCCAGGCGAGCCTGATGAAGGGTCAAAGATTTTGACAACCTGGGCGCGTTCGCCGTATATGACATTCGATACCGGGGCGCTTGATGCCTGGCTTGTTGTTGATCTGCCGTCGATGCCCGCTGCCGGAACTGTTTCGTTAAGCTGGCAGCGTAGCGGCGGTAGCTACAGCGCTACAGCAGATAGCAGCGATAATTTAAGCGGCGCGGCGACCGGCTATGTGCGCGGGCAACGAGTGTATATGCGCCCGTCATCAATGCCGACGTCAGACGTCAGTGTCAATTATGAAAAACTGATCACCGGGCCGCAGATTGCATCTGTGCCGGTATCTGCGCAAACCGGAGGGTCAATAACGCTGAATATCGGCGCAACGGATATCGTTGCGCGCTCGGTAAAATTCGCGCTGAAAACATCGGTAAATATTAATACGCAGTTTGCCGGTGTCGTCACAAAAACAAACATCAAAAAAGACTGGGCCTGTAACTGCGATGCGGCTAATCGGGTTGTATCCGGCGGCCTGCACATCGGCGATATTGATCCCGTTACGGGAGTAATTACGCTGAATGCATCGGCGCTGACGACTGTCGTACGAGAATACGTGCAAGTCACCAATGCTGTTTATGTTGTTAAAGGCGACTGGGCGACGGTCACAAAAACGCTGCGCGTCGAAAGCCAAACGCTAAATATTGAATACATCAGTACTTCCAGCACCGAGCCCGCTACACACACTCAAATACTGGCAGAAACGAACATCGAAGCGCGGCTTGATAACAGCCGTCCGCTGCTGCCGGGTTCCGTACTGGTATCTATCGGAGGACAGGAACTCTCAGACGGCGGCGACGGCTATTTATATCGCAATTGGAATTACAGCACGGCTGCAGGGATACAGGCCGGACTGCTCGATTACACAGACTCGGTGGTTGTTATTCCGTATGCAGGATTACAGCCGTTAATTACTAATTTGAACAGCTCGCTGCTGTGCGCAGCTGGCGGTATCGGTGCAGCTGCCGCAGTACAAAGCGTTGTCTTCCGTACATCAGCAAGCCCGCTGAGAACTAGCGGCTTGCAGTTTCTTGCGCGCCGCGCTGCCGACGGCGCATTAATGCGCGCGCAGTCAGGAAACGACGGGTCAATTGTCGGTTCATTCGATACAAACGATGTGATTGGTGAATTCCCGCAGCCCGGCACAATTAACGGCTATACACTGCCGATTATTCCTGAGAACGTCGGCGGCGGAACGGCAACGGGTACAGTCGACAACGAAGCCGGGGTTGTAGAAATCCAGTTCAGTCAGCCGGTTATTTTGTCGACGCTTACCTATAACGCGGTCGCGTATACGACTGTGCCGCTATCCCCTGAAATCATCGGTTTAAACCCGGTACGGCTGCCGACCAACGGCAAGGTGCCGATTTATAAGCCGGGCTATATGGTCGTTGTGCATAACACGCAAACACTGGATGTTGCCGCGCCAGCGGCTGGTCAGATCATTGATTGCGGCCGCACTAATTTAGCGGTCGTAACGGTTCAGGACGCATCAGGCGTAGACCTAGACCCTGCGCAGTACACGCTCGACAGAGCGGCTGGTACGGTCACGCTCAGCGATCCATTCACAGCTCAGGACGCCGCGCAAAACTCCCTTACATTACCGCTCACTGTAACGCACCGCATTGAGGACGTGGCCGCTCTGGGCAGCGTTGACGTTGGCGGATCGCTGCAATTATTAACTCAGTTAAATCACGATTATCCTGCAGGTACGTCGTACGTCAGCAGCGCGATTCACTTTGGCGTGATGCAGGCGCGTATCACAAACGTACGCGACAAGCAGATCGACGACGGCGGCTTTGACGGCAGCGGTAGCGACGCGACCGGCACTTACGACACTGTTAACTATCCGATTCTGATTGATAACAACTCAGCGGTCGAAGACCGCTGGAAATTAAAATTCAGCAGTGCGACCGCGTTTGCGTGTATCAGTGAGCGACGGGGTGTGATCGGTACTGGAGCAACGAACGCAGATTATTCACCGATTAACCCATACACAGGGCAGCCATACTTTACGATTAAAGCGAGTGGCTGGGGGTCGGGTTGGGTATCCAATAACGTATTGATGTTCGATACGATTGTTTCAGCCGATCCTTTCTGGGCAATTCGTACAGCGCTGCCGTCAAATTTACCGGCCCCGAAAGATTCGACAATTTTTGAGTTCCGTGCGGAGGCCGATTAATGACCGCGCCTACTATCTATAAATCATCTGATCCCGGCGCGCCGGCGATCAGCAGTTTCAATAACGCTGTCTATGAAGTGCTGCGTGCGTGCCTGGTTGACGGCTATCCTGGGAAAGCTGCCGCAGGATGGTCTGCAGTGTATGACGAATGGTCAGCGACTGGCATAGCGACATTTAAGAATGCTGCTGAGTCAGGAATTCTGGGCATAGTAAAAGAGTTATCAACATCTTATGGCACATCACTGTTTATTGCAGATGCTATGGTAGACGCTACGCATGCAGTTAATGCTCGCAGCGGGAAGGTTGTCGTTAGTGATCTTCCAAATTTGCCATCGCACGGGGCGCAAACACGAATGCTGCGTATAAACATGCATCAACATTGGTGTGTTATTGGCAATGAAAACTTTTTCATTGTTTTCTTTGCGATATCTGAGAGTGTTCTATATCAGAGTGACTCACAATTTAGCTGGACTGATGCGAATTTATTGGCAGCAGGCTCTCTGAGGAGTCTGCGAGGACAAGGTGGAATATCTGATGCAGCTAGAGGGAATTTCTGGCTTATAGGCGGGTACCCAGGTAACAATCAAGCCTCGACTTCTTTGCAGCGAGATAAGTTTACACCGCTATACGATGAGACGGGTGCGCCGTTCAGTAGTGATGTATCGGGCTATATTCATCCGCTTGACCTTTTAAATATCAACTACGGCTGGCAAGTTAGTGAGCCTATTGTGACAATGCATTTCAGACAACTGGAAATATTTTCTGTTGCAAGTTCATCTTTAATTCAAGGTGGGTTAAAGCAGGTTGCACTAATGCCAATGTTCCTACATAACGAGTGGATTGACTCTAGTTATGCAAGAACTATCTACGGGCCAATGCTGACGCCGGATTTACTGACGACACCGTTTACAGTGAACGGGAAAAATTGTGTTCTGGCACCACTCGCTTCATCCGACAGAATTGTAATCAGTTTAGACGCGGCGGACTGGCAGTGATTCAATTCGGTGAATACTTAAGCATTCAGCTATCCGTCGCTGATACTGTAAAAGTTCAGCTGACACATAACCTGCCGATGACCGTGGGTGAATTCTTTGTCGTGCAGTTTTTGCGGCTCGTATCTCAGCAAGACTTCACGCTTGTGTGTCGTGAGCCGGTTGTGACATTTCCGTTGTCGCTGATTAATACAACTACTCCGTATAAGTTAATCGCGCTGAAAATCAGCAACGGGATAGCAGATGGTGCGTGGTGGGTGGACAACTACATTTACGATCCCGGCCAGCTGAATATTGAGTTTAAAAGTCAGGGGAAATCCTCAGGCTCCGGCGAGAAAAAATCATTTACGGGCGCGACATTAATTAATAAGAAGCCGGTGCAGCGGACTGTTGTAGCAGTTGGCATTGATGGCGCAGAGCCGCAATTCTTAGCGCAAACACAGTCGGACGATCAGGGCCGTTACACGCTGGAATGGTTGGGCTATACCGGCAATATATTAATCACGGCAATTGACGATTACGGCGTACTTTGGGTGGCTGGGGAAGCGCGGGGTATTGGTGAGCGCGTCCGGCCATCGGTGCCCAATGGCTACGTTTATCAAGTAAGCAGCGAAGGATCGCTGGGAGAAACGGAGCCGGACTGGCCTGAAGGTGACGGCGAAATCGTTACAAGCGGCTCTGTCGTGTTAGTTGCAAAGCCATTTTACCGCCCTAAAACGGCGGGGCCGATATTCATCACATGACGGACTATATCCGCACAGCATGCGCCGCGCCGTTCGGTTCGTCTGTTATGAAGAGCGCTCAAGCAGCGAGTGCCGGAGGTGACCTAAACCGCCTTAACTCTGTCACCGGAGCTATCCAGAGTAATACAGGTTTAACGCTGCATTTAACCTTGGTTAATCATTATTCCGGCGGCCATCCTGTTCAATACGAAGTCTCAGCACTAATCGCACCGGCCGGCTCTGCACTGACTCAGGCATTGACCGGCCTTTGGGACAAGCTGACACAAATCAGATGCGAGAGCGCGGGAGGCCACAATGTAACCGGATATACATTTTGGCGTGGCGCAGTGACCTACGTTTCAACATCGGTGAAGGTGCTGGATGTACAGCTCGCCACGCCGCAGTTGTTTGTAGATTTATACAGCCAGCGGCCGTCGGAGTATGACTTGCTGCGAGGTGAGCTGCTGACAGATCTGAGCGGCGTTATTGAATTTGATAACGCGGGCTATATCCCGAGCGGGATTATTGCGTGGGGCAACGTAAAACTAACCGATCGCGCCTGTATGCCGGTGACCAGCCGGGTTGCATCACGGGTTTACCAACCGCCTGCAAAAGAGCAGACGCTGGTCGCGCCCTGGGGGCCGGGCAACGGTCAGGCGTACACGGTTGAACTCCCTTATTTAACAGAACCGCCGGTGATCGTACCGGGCGATATTCCAGCCGGTAATTCAGCAAGGGTAAATGTCACAGTGAACTCAGTAGACGTCATTGCGCTGCCAGGTAACGAGCCGTTAAACGTAGCGGATATTCGCATAAGCGCTGACCGTGACACCTTCAGCTGGCAGCTCACGTGCGAGATCCGCAATAAAGGCTCGCTTGATCTGATTAAACCGGATGCGACCGGCTATAAGGAGCTCGCGGTAATAATCAACGGACACCGCTTTGAATTTTTCGTACCTAAGTATTCCGCATCCCGCAAAATCAATGGCGATAAACTTGATCAAGCCTGGCGTATTACCGGCTACAGCCGAAGCCAATATCTGGGCGCGCCTTACGCTCAAAAACGTACCCGTTCGATCACATCGACTACCGCAGTGCAGGCGGCCACCGGGGAATTATTAGGCACCGACTTTACTCTCGACTGGTACACCGCGCTACTGCCTGACTGGTCAATGCCCAACAACTCATTTTCGTATCAGGATCTGACACCGATAGAGGTGATAAAACGGCTAGCGACGACCGCCGGCGGCATCGTACTGGCTGACCCTGTAAGCAATATTCTGTACGTACGGCCCAGATATTTAGTATCCGCCTGGCAGCTGCTGGGCGCGGATATGGATCGCTCAATTTATGAATCACAGATTTTGTCTGAATCAATGGACAGCACAGAGCAGCCCCTGTTTAACAGCGTCGTCGTCTCCGGCGAGGCCGAGGGCGTAGCGCTCACTGTTAACCGATTGGGGACGGCGGGCGACAACCCTGCGCCCGATATTACAGACGGCTGGCTAACCGCATTGGAAGCGAATAAAAGCCGGGGTGCGGCAATACTGTCTTCCAGCGGTAAGCGTCAGACCTACTCACTGGATCTGGCCATACCGGAAGGCAGCGGCCAGCCTGGCCTTTTGATTCCCGGCCTTACGGTTGCCGTACTGCATGATGACCCGGCGCTGAATTACCGCGCCTACGTGGATTCGTTGGACATCAGCGTACCGGGGCGCAGTAACGCCACCGTTGTTCAGACCGTACGCCTCGACCGCCCGGCGGGCTGGGAGGCCGCATGAGCAACCCATGGGTAAAGTTCCAGGCATTGATCGCCCCAGGGCCGAAGCAGATCGTCGAAGTATCCAGCGTCGGGGCTGACGGCACTTCCATCGTCATCGTACGCGGCGGTAACTCAATCAGGGTAAACGGCGACACCGTACCGGCGGGAAGTAAAGCGATTATCCAGGGCGGGATGATCATCGGCAAAGCGCCGGATCTGCCAGCGCAAACAGTAGAGATTTAAGAAGAAGGAAGCGACCGGCCTTCAGTTGCAGCTGTCGGCCGGTCACCAATGCACAGTGCGATGTCCACTGTGAATCAGCCAAGGCTTCCCTGCTCGTCGACGAGCGCGCGAAGCCTATCAGAAAGTCATAGGTGATTCACATGATGCACGAAGTGCGCTGCTGCAAATGCAGCAAACTGCTGGCCCGTGTCAGCGGTACAGGCAACGTCGAGGTTAAATGCCCGCGCTGTAAGTTCATTAACAAATTGAAGGCCGAGAGCCTCTTAGACGATCGCCAACTGGCGAATACCGATAGGAGGCTTCATGGCCAAAGAGAGAAAAGTACCCGGCAAGAACGGCTTTAAATACGCGCCTAAATTCGGTGTCGTAGTGACCTGTCCTAACGAGGCGGAACAAGCCGCCGCCTTCGAACGGCTGAAAGCCGCCGGCTTTAAATGCAAGGTGGTGACAATATGAAAAAAGTCACCGTATCTCATCGCTGCTCTGACTTTGACAGCTTCCGGGCGGCATACGTGAAAAGCTTGTTTAACGTCGAGTCCGGCGCGAACTTCGCTTTGACTGCCGAGCTGCCCGACGATACCGAAGACTGGCAAATCGGCGTTATTGTCGGCCCCAGCGGTAGCGGCAAAACGTCATTAGGCTCCGCTATTTGGGACGATGTTAAACCCTGGGCTCCGCGCTGGCCGAAGAACCAGCCAATCATCGACGCGATAGGAAAGCGCCTTGAAGTTAAAGCGGCCGCCGCGACTTTATCTGCGGTCGGTTTAGGATCCGTTCCCAGCTGGCTCCGTCCTTACCAGGTGCTGTCTAACGGCGAGAAATTTCGCGCCGATCTGGCCCGCTTGGTATGCGACGCCCCCGACCGGGCTGTAGTTGATGAGTTCTCCAGTGTCGTCGATCGTCAGATAGCTAAAGTCGGGGCATTGGCATTCGGCAAAGCCTGGCGGCGTACTGGCGGCCGGGCCGTTTTGCTCAGCTGTCATTACGATATTCTCGAATGGCTCCAGCCCGACTGGTGGTTTGATACCGCCGACGGCTCTCTAAACCGGAGGGCGCTTAGGCGACCAAAATTCAGGCTCGACATATACGAAACCGACTGGCGTTACTGGCACCTGTTTGAGCCGCATCATTATCTGAAACTCCCCAAAATGATCGCGGCCCGCAACTATGTCGGCGTCGTAAACGGCGAGCTGGTTGCTCACCTTGCGGTTAGTACGCGTCCGGGCCTGGTCGAAGCTCGGGCCTGCCGGCTGGTAGTGATGCCCGAATGGCAAGGCGCCGGGGTCGGTCTCCGGTTCTTGAACGCTGTCTGTGAACGCTGGCTAAAAGGTGAAAATCGTTTCGGACTAACAATGCCGATGCTGTTCCATACCTCTCACCCCGGTCTTGCCGATGCTCTTCGTCGTCAGCCAGGCTGGACTCAGGTCAGCGGCGCGCTACACGGCAGCCGGGCTAAAGGTACGGGCCTGAGTAATGCCACCTACGGCGGTCACTGGCGCGCGGTTCAGGGATTCCGCTACATAGGGAGGGGCTCGGATGTTTAAGGTGATTGTTGCCGGCCGTGGCTGGTTCGCGGCGGAATGCTTACGAACCCTGAACTGTATGCCCGGCGTATCTGTAACCGGGGCATTTGCACCGGACGCCGAAGACCGGCTTGCCATCGCGGCCTTGGCGGCGGGCCTTCAATGCGCCTTTGGGTTCCGAATGTCAGCCGATCACGTACCGCCCGATACCGATCTGATTGTCGGCGCGGCTACTCATTGCTTTATTGATGCTCAAGCCCGTAACTCCGCCCGGTTAGGCGCTATCGGTTACCACCCGTCACTGCTTCCCCGGCACCGGGGACGGGACGCGATAAAGTGGGCGCTCAAGATGGAAGAGAAGATAACCGGCGGGACTGTTTACTGGATGGATGACGGGGCGGATACCGGCCCGATCGCGGCGCAAGATTGGTGCTGGATAAAGCCGACCGATGACGCGATGACGTTATGGAAGCGTGAGCTTTCGCCTATGGGACTAAGGCTGATTCAAACCGTTGTTAACGACCTTTTAAATGGGGTTATCACCGCCGTTGAACAGCCCGCTGAATTAGCCTCTTGGGAGCCGTCACTTGATAGTAACCGGCTGTCTCAGCTGTAGTGTCGCGCAGTCTCACATGAAGCGGCGCGCTACAGAAAGCGCGAAGCTGGGCCTGTTTTTGCTCCTGCAAAACATGCATTTCCGCCATCCATGGCGGTCAGGTATAAAGCCCCGCCGGCAAGGGGATAAGTTCCCCTGCGAGGCATTGGGCCTGGATGTTAAAAAATGCTGTTTTTGTCAGCTACGGTGCTGATTAAAAACGGTGGGACAGTAGTGCTGCAGTGCAGGGCTTTTTAGATTCTCAGGCTACCGCCTGTGCATTCAGCTCTGCCTGCAGTTCTTTATTGCTGCGTGCCATCGCTGCCACTTCTCCGACAATAATCAGCCCCGGACCATCGCTCTCGCTTTTCAGATAACGTTCGGCCAGATACGCAAGATCCATCAGTACGCCTTTAAAAACCTGTTGGTTGGCTAACGTACCGTTGGTGATTAAAGCCACCGGGGTGGATTCGTGCAGGCCTTCCTGCAGCAGTTGGGCGGTAATCGGCCCGGCCTGGCGCAGGCCCATATAAAATACCCGGGTTGGATTCTGGCACGGAGAAAATTCGTTAAATTTGCTGTGGCCGGAATGCAGCACCAGCGCATTGCCATAATCGCGGTGGGTGAGGGGAATACCGGCTGCCGCGGCACAGCCTCCGGCGGCGGTGATGCCGGGGACAATATCCACTTCCACGCCGCGCTGTTGCAGGTATTCCATTTCTTCGCCGCCGCGACCAAAAATAAAAGGATCGCCGCCTTTTAAACGCACCACGCGCTGGTATTTTCCGGCAGCCGATAGCAAGGCTTTATTAATATCCTGCTGCGTCATTTTATGCGCGCCGCAGCGTTTGCCGGTATGGATACGCGCACACTGGCGCGGCAGCAGGGCGAGAATATCGTCAGAAATCAGGCTGTCGTACAGCACCACGTCGGCCTCGGCGATGACCCGCATGGCTTTTAAGGTCAGTAATTCCGGATCGCCCGGACCGGCGCCGACAAGCCAGACTTTTCCTGAACCTTTCTGCTCTTTGCTGCCTGGTGGATTGGTCAGTTTGGATGCATGCAAAGAGGACGCACGTTTTACCGGATTTTTTGCCTGTATTGTCATCATTATAATTCCACTGCAGTGCAGGCCGCGTCGCTGAACAGGGCTGCAGGTTGAGTATCGCTACCGGCGCTGTGGCTGGCCAGCAGGGTTTTTAATTCGGGAATGCAGGAGCCGCAATTGGTGCCGCAACGCAGAGCCTTGGCCAGTGCGTCGCTGCTGTCGCAACCATTATTTATGGCCTGAATAATCTGTTTTTCACCAATCTGAAAGCAGGAGCAAACGATGGCACCATGATCCGGGGCATCGGCCGGTTGGCCGGCAAGCAGAGCACGGCGCTGCTGGCTGCTCAGTTCGCTCTGGGCAAAGCATCCGGTCAGCCACTGACGGTTACTGAACCGCAGATCTTTGTGCACAAAAATGACGGCTTCAAGCTGGTTATTAACAATCAGAACATGGCGGTAATGTTGCTGAGCGGGGTCGCTCAGCGTTAACCACTGGCCTTTTAACGCTTGGTCCGGCAGCCGCTGACGCAGAGCATCGACAAACTGGCCGGCATCTCCCTGACCGGCCACTTCGTAGACCATGCCAGGATTATGGATGTCGTCGCCAAACACACCGCAGGCCCAGTACGCGCAATCCGGTGTGCCGATATCACGGCGGCTTAACACAAAGCCCTGCCACCCGGGGCGGAAAGGCTCGGCATTAACCGCACTGTATTTCAGTTCCGGCTGACCGGAGATGGCGTCCACGCTGCTGTCGGTCAGGGTGCCCATGCGTGCGGCACTGGCGTAACGGCTGGTCCAGTGCATGGGTACAAATATTTCGCCAGCGCGTTGGTTATCACTGATATGGACACGCAGCAGCAGGCTGCCACGGGGGTTGAATATCCGTACCAGTGAGCCGTCTTCAATCCCGCGCAGGGCGGCATCCCGCGGGTGAATATCGGCATAAGGTTCGCTGATATGCTGTGCCAGCCTCGGTGCTTTACCGGTGCGGGTCATGGTGTGCCAGTGATCGCGTACACGGCCGGTGTTCATAATCAGATCGCCGCCAGTGCGGGGGGCTGGCAGTTCGGGGGCAACGGCAATAAAGCGTGCTTTACCGTTATCGGTATAGAAGCGACGGTCATCAAAAAAGCGCTGACGCCCCTGCGGATACTGCGCATTCACCGGCCACTGTACCGGTGCCATGACGTCGTACTGCGCGCGGCTCATAGCGCTTAATCCGCTTAAATCAAAATCACGGCTGCCGTTATTTTCAAAGGCCGAGAGTCTCGCATGCTCGTCAAAAATATCGGCCGGATGGCTGTAGTTAAATGCATCTGTATGACCCAGGGCATGGGCCACCTGGGTGATAATCCACCAGTCGGGCATGGCTTCGCCCGGTGGCGGCAGAAAACCGCGCTGACGTGAAATGCGGCGTTCGGAATTGGTGACGGTGCCGTTTTTCTCGCCCCAGCTGGCCGCTGGCAGCAATATATGGGCAGCGGCAGCAGTATCGGTATCGGCCATGCAATCGGAAACCACCACCAGTTCGCAGTGTTTGAGAGCTTCCTTTACATCGTCGGCGTCGGGCATGCTGACCAGCGGGTTGGTGGACATAATCCACAGAAATTTGATCTCGCCGCGTTTAACGGCCTGAAACAGGTCAACAGCTTTCAGGCCCGGACGTTCGGCCAGATTGGGTGCCTGCCAGAAGCGCCGTACCCGGTCGCGCTCGGCAGCGGAAAAATCCATATGTGCAGCCAGCTGATTAGCCAGTCCGCCCACTTCACGGCCGCCCATGGCATTGGGCTGACCGGTAATGGAAAAGGGCGTGGCGCCGGGTTTACCAATACGACCGGTGGCTAAATGCACATTGATGATGGCATTGCCTTTATCGGTGCCGGTCGCGCTCTGGTTAATACCCTGAGAATAAAAAGTAACCGTGCGTGGGGTATCGGCAAACCAATGAAAGAACTGCGCCAGGTCTGAGGCTTCTATATCCAGCTGGCCGGCAACGTCTTTCAGGCTGCGGCACTGTTGCCGTGCGGTCTCCAGCGCGCAGCCAAAGCCTTCGGTATGCAGGGCGATAAACTGGTGGTCGAGGTTATTGGTTTCACCGAGATACGCCAGCAGGGCGGTAAACAGAAAAGCATCACTGCCGGGGCGGATAGCCAGATGCAGATCGGCGAGATCACAGGTGGCGGTGCGGCGCGGATCAATCACCACCACTTTCATATCCGGGTTGGCTTTTTTCGCGGCCACCATGCGCTGATACAACACGGGGTGGGCCCATGCCGCATTGGAGCCGGTAAGCACCAGCAGGTCGGCCTGCTCTAAATCTTCGTAGCAGCCGGGCACGGTGTCGGAGCCAAACGCACGCTTATAGGACGCAACGGCGGAGGCCATGCACAGACGGGAGTTGGTATCCATATTGGCGCTGCCGATAAAGCCCTTCATCAGCTTATTAGCAACGTAATAATCTTCGGTCAGCAGCTGGCCTGAGCCATAAAAGGCCACGGCATCCGGCCCATGGGTGTGGATTACCTGCTGAATTTTATCGGCAATCAGGTTGATGGCCTGAGTCCAGCTGCTGCGCTGGCCGTTCATGAGTGGATGCAGCAGGCGACCGTTATGGCTGATGGTTTCATGCAGCGCTGAGCCTTTTACGCACAAGCGGCCAAAGTTAGACGGATGACGGCTGTCTCCGGCGACCGGTAACAGCTGTCCATTCTGCTGGCTGATATCAACGCCGCAGCCAACACCGCAGTAAGGGCAGGTGGTCTGCGTTTGCTGTATGGCGGTTAACGGCGTTGTTGTCTGCTCAATGGCGCTCATCGGCAATCCACTCTGAAAAATCCCAAAAAAAAGCGCCCACAGGTTTTTACCTGTGAGCGCCAATGCTCATTCTGCACAACATAGCTTTCGTCGCGACAGGCCTTGTAAGCGCTGTGTATGACGGTTGGCATCTGCGTTGATGCCGGAAACAGCCAGGTAGCGGCCATTTGTTACCTGAAGCAATTCAAGATAAATGCCAACCCTGCAGAACGGCCCTGAAAAATAACAGCAAAGGCACAGAATGGCTCGTTTGCGCGGGCGGGCATGATATTCAGCTGGCCAATACTGGCGCGGTTAAAAAGAAAAATGCGTTTTAGCGGAGCGCAGGCTAACCACTGTGATTCAAGTTGGTGCGAAGGTGCCTGTGATTTAGCCGTCGCTGCCTGCCTTTGCGCTATAAGCAGGCAAAATCGTTGCTACACTCGGATGAACGGCTTCAGGTGTGCCGGTCAATTTGTACAGAAAGGCCCTGTATGCAATGACAGATGAAATCAATAACCCCGGAATAAAGCGACTGCTCGCCGAAATCCCTTTGCTGAATCGCCGTATTCAGCATTATCAGCCGGGTATGCCGATAACGATTCTGGCGTTCGGTACCAGTACTGTACCGCCGTCACTGGCAGAAAAAATCCGTACTGCGGGTTACCGGCTGAAAGAGGTGGAGTCTATATCGCATCTGCTGCATCACGAAGGTAACAACACCTGTGCGCTGATCGTTAATCTTGATTCTCTTAACAGCAAGCAACAGCAACGTGTGCTGCAGCTGGCGCAGCAGAATCTGCATTTGCCGGTGCTGGCCATCAGTACCGCCAGCGGGCTGGAAGAACGTATTATTGCTATCCGCATGGGGGCTCAGGCCTTTATTACCACGCCGGTTAACGATGATCAGGTTCTGGCAGAAATCAATGCCCTGACTGAACGCTATGAATGCGATCCTTATCAGGTACTGATTGTTGATGATCAGCCTTCTGTGGCGGAGTTCCTTTCTTCTGCTCTGCAGGAGGCGGGTTTTCATACCCATGTGATTACCAAGCCAATGACTGAGCTTATGCCTTATCTGCAGAATCATATCCCCGATCTGATTCTGCTTGATCTTTATATGCCTGGCATTAATGGTCAGGAGCTGGCCGGGGTGATCCGCCAGCAGGATAATCTGATCAGCGTACCCATCGTTTTCCTGTCGAATGAAATCAGCCCCAAAGTTCAGGTGCAGGCGATGTGTACCGGTGCCGATGTTTTTCTGAGCAAGCCGGTGCAGCCGGTTGATCTGTTGTTTGCGGTAGAGTCGCGCATCCGTCGCGGGCGTATGGTACGTAATCTGGTAACCCGCGATTCATTGACCGCGCTGCTGAACCGGCGTGAATCGATGCGCCGACTTAAAGAAGAAGTGCTTCGCTGTCAGCGTTATGGCAATAAACTGTGCGTTGCACTGCTCGATCTGGACCGCTTTAAACGTATTAACGATACCTATGGCCATGCGGTTGGCGACCGGGTGATTAAACATTTTGCCCTGTTGTTAAAAAACGGTCTGCGTGATGGTGACATTGTCGGCCGTGTTGGTGGCGAAGAATTTATGGTCGTGCTGCCGGAAACAACGCTGGCAGTTGCCCGGCGAACTTTTGAGCGTCTGGCCGAAGAATTGCGCGAGAATCCGTTCAGCGATTTTTCCTATACTTTTTCCGGTGGGCTGGTACGTTGCTTACCCGGTGTTATGGATGATGCTCTGCTGGAGCAGGCAGACGTTGCTTTGTATGAAGCCAAAGCCGCCGGTCGTGATCAGGTTGTCTGTGTGGATCATCCGGTATCCGGACATTGATAAAAAAAGCCACACGCGGAATTCTCTGAATCCGGTGTGGCGAGTGCGCGAATCCGCTTCACAGAGTGAGCGTCTAACGGCCTGAGCATCGCAGGAATTCAATCTCAGCGCAGCCCCTTTCATTGCGTCTGTCTGCCAATCAAAACATTGTGCTTTCCTTATTCTTCCGTGTGCACTCATTTATTACCGATAGCCCTTCATCGGTGCCATTGCCTCTCTGCTCCGAATGGCTTGCTGCGATTCGTGTTGTCATCAGGCTTCAGGTGATCCCGGATGCGTTTTTTTATTGCCCTTAATCAGGGCGGCCGGCTGTTTTTCTGGTGTTTTCTGGTGCATTTCCCGGATTTAAAAATCAGCCTGGCGCCATAAACAGGCTGTTGATTGCTGAAAACAGGGCAAATTTATTCTTTGGCATTCATGTTGCTAAACCCCTTGTGATGTTTTCGCACTGCAACGGCGTGGTGTGAAAAGAGAGCAACGATGCAAATACAGGAGAAATCAGATTATGACCCGATAGCGAGGCCATCCCATGAGCAAAAAGCGTATTATCGTCGTTGGCAACGGCATGGTTGGACACAACTTTATCAACACTCTTGCCACCTCCGAAAATTCCTCCGAATTTGAACTCGTTACCTTCTCAGAAGAACCGCGTCTGGCTTATGACCGGGTACAGCTGAGCAAATACTTTTCCGGCTATACCGCCGCCGATCTGGCACTGACCACAGCAGATGATTATGAACGTCAGGGCGTTGTATTTACCCTGAACGATAAAGTCGTGGCCATTAACAGCCATGAAAAAACCATCACCACCGCCAGCGGGCGTAAAGAAGGTTACGACAAGCTGGTACTGGCAACCGGTTCTTACCCCTTTGTTCCGCCGATTCCGGGCAAAGACCAGGATCATTGTCTGGTTTACCGTACTATTGAAGATCTTGAAGCTATTTCTGCCTCGGCCGCCGTGAGTAAAACCGGTGTTGTTGTGGGGGGCGGACTGTTGGGGCTGGAAGCTGCAAACGCGTTAAAACAGGCCGGGCTGGAAACCCATGTCGTGGAATTTGCGCCGCGTTTAATGGCCGTTCAGCTGGACGAAGGCGGCGGTCAATTACTGCGCCGTAAAATCGAAGATTTGGGCGTTACGGTTCATACCGAAAAAAATACCAAAGAAATTGTGGTCGGGCAGGAATGTCGCTATCGCATGAATTTTGCCGATGGCAGCTTTCTGGAAACCGATATGATTCTGTTCTCTGCCGGTATCCGTCCGCAGGATGAACTGGCGCGTCAGTTCGGACTGGATCTGGGTGAACGTGGCGGTATTGTTATTAACGATTACTGTCAGACATCAGACGAGGATATTTATGCCATTGGTGAATGCGCACTGTGGGATAACAAAATTTTCGGTCTGGTTGCTCCCGGCTATCAGATGGCCAAAGTGAGTGCCGCACATATTGTCAGTTCGTTAATTACCCACGAAGAACCGGCGCTGGCCTTTAAAGGTGCCGACATGAGCACCAAACTTAAATTGCTGGGCGTTGATGTTGCTTCCATTGGTGATGCACACGGACATACTGCCGGCAGTCAGAGTTATGTATTTAATGACGATATTGCCGAAGTCTATAAACGCCTGATTGTTTCTGCTGACGGTAAAAAATTGCTGGGTGCGGTGCTGGTGGGTGAGGCTGAGGCTTACGGTACGCTGTTGCAGTTAATGCTGAACGATATGGATATTCCCGGTAACCCGGCGGCACTGATTCTGCCAGCGGTGGATGGTGAAGCTTCCGTCGGACTGGGCGTTGCTGCCTTACCGGAAACGGCTCAGATCTGTTCCTGTTTTGATGTTACCAAAGGTGATCTGGCGGCAGCGGTGCAGGGCGGTTGTTGCACCATGGGGGATATTAAAGACGCGACCAAAGCCTCGACCGGCTGTGGTGGTTGTTCTGCACTGGTGAAGCAGGTGATGGATGCTGAGCTGGTGGCTCTTGGTGTTGAGGTTAATAACAATCTGTGCGAACACTTTGCTTATACCCGTGCTGAGCTGGCGGATATTATCCGTGTTAAAGGCTACACCACCTTTGCTCAGGTATTGCAGGGGCACGGTAAGGGCCATGGCTGTGAAATCTGTAAACCAACGGTCGGTTCTGTACTGGCTTCCTTCCATAACGAATACATTCTGAAAGACGAGCATATCGGTCTGCAGGATACCAACGATATTTTCCTCGGAAATATGCAGAAAGACGGTACTTATTCCATTGTGCCGCGTATTGCCGGTGGTGAAATTACGCCGGATAAACTGATCGTACTGGGTGAGATTGCCAAAGAATACGACCTGTATACCAAAATTACCGGTGGACAGCGTATCGATTTATTCGGCGCGCAATTACACGAATTGCCGCAGATCTGGGAGCGTCTGGTTGCTGCCGGATTTGAAACCGGCCATGCCTACGGTAAATCGCTGCGCACGGTGAAATCCTGTGTTGGCAGTACCTGGTGTCGCTACGGTGTGCTCGACAGTGTGTCGATGGCGATTGCACTGGAGAACCGCTACAAAGGCCTGCGTGCGCCACACAAAATTAAGTTCGCCGTATCCGGCTGTACCCGCGAATGTGCGGAGGCACAGAGCAAAGACATCGGTGTTATTGCCACCGAAAAAGGCTGGAACTTATATGTCTGTGGTAATGGCGGTATGCGTCCGCGTCATGCTGATTTATTTGCCACCGAACTGGACGATGAAACCCTGATTAAAACCATCGACCGCGTACTGATGTTTTATGTACGCACCGCCGACCGTTTGCAGCGCACGTCGGTGTGGATGGAAAACCTTGAGGGCGGACTGGATTACCTGCGTGAGGTCGTGGTCGACGACAAACTGGGTATCTGCAGCGAACTGGAAGATGCCATGACCCGTGTCGTGAGTACTTACCAGTGTGAATGGAAAACAACACTGGAAAATCCGGAAAAACTCAAACGCTTCCAGCATTTTATTAATGCCGATGAAGATGACAGTAACCTGCTGTATGTACGTGAGCGTGGTCAGCGCCGTCCGGCAACCGCAACCGAGCGGATTGAACTGGTTAACCTCAGCAGTGTGCAGAACTGATGATTAAGGAGCCGAACATGACTTTATTAAATACGCTGAACAACGCTCAGGAACAGAGTCAGGATAAATGGAATACCGTGTGTCTACTGGACGATATCGCTCCGGATACCGGTGTGTGCGCGCTGTATCAGGGCGAGCAGGTGGCACTGTTCCGGATCGGTGACAGTGATCAGGTGTTTGCCATCAGTAATTACGATCCGCTGGGTGAGGCCAATGTGTTGTCACGCGGTATTGTCGGCTCTGTTGGCGAGCGGCTGGTGGTGGCATCACCCTTATATAAACAGCATTACGATCTGGCGACCGGCGAGTGCCTGGAAGACAGTGATCTGTTGCTGAAAACCTACCGGGTAAGAGTGGTGGAGCAGCAGGTTCTGCTGGGCTGAGGCCCTAGCTTCAATTATTGAAACGCTGCCCGGAAACCGGGCAGTGATATTAATTACCGGATAAATTATCTGATGACGGTCGAAAAATTTAATCTGTTTAATTTCAGCGGTAAGATGAAAGTACTTCATCTGAGCTGGATCGCTTTTTTTATTACCT
This sequence comes from Thalassobium sp., assembly GCA_002733205.1. Taxonomy (GTDB): domain Bacteria; phylum Pseudomonadota; class Gammaproteobacteria; order Pseudomonadales; family Oceanobacteraceae; genus Venatoribacter; species Venatoribacter pacificus. The sequence continues at coordinate 565,149 of NVUW01000001.1, forward strand.
TTGTTGTGTGGTTTAACCATGCGCCCATGCTGCAGGCAATTGCCGCCAGTCTGGGGCTGAGCTCTGCGGAAGTTAAAACACTGCTGATTCTTAACGTCGCGCTGACCATTCCGGCGCGGGTTATTATTGGCATGCTAACGGATCGTTTTGGTCCGCGTATTGTGTATTCTCTGCTGTTGGCGCTGTGTTCTGTTCCCTGTTTTATGTTTGCTCTGGCTGATGATTTTACCCAGGCCGCGATTGCCCGCTTTCTGCTGGGCTTTATTGGTGCCGGTTTTGTGATTGGTATTCGTATGGTCAGTGAATGGTTTCCGGCTAACGAGCTGGGAACGGCCGAAGGGATTTACGGTGGTTGGGGTAACTTCGGCTCTGCGGCGGCGGCATTCACCTTGCCGGTTATTGCGCTGTTATTTGGCGGCGACGATGGCTGGCGTTATGCCATTGCTCTGACCGGGGTTCTCAGCCTGCTGTTCAGCGTTGTTTATTATCGTAATGTTTCGGATACACCGAAAGGTTCTACCTATTTTAAGCCAAAGCATGTCGGTGCGCTGGAAGTCACCAGTAAAGGCGATTTTTTCTTTCTGCTGGTGATGAAGGTGCCTATGTATGCGGCGCTGGCATTATTGGCATGGAAACTGTCTCCGGCTGGTGTCAGCATGCTGACCGATACCATGGCAGTGGGGATTTATATCGGCCTGGTGCTGTTGTATCTGTACGATGTAAGCCATGTCTGGAATGTTAATAAAACGGTTTTCAAAGAACCGGTCGCTGAAATTCATCGTTATAAATTCCGTCAGGTGGCGGTGCTGAATATCCTGTATTTTGCTACCTTCGGTTCTGAACTGGCGGTTATTTCCATGCTACCGCTGTTTTTTGCCGAAACCTTTGAACTGACACCGGTTATGGCCGGTATGGTGGCTTCGGCTTATGCCTTTATGAACCTGATGTCACGTCCGGGGGGCGGTTGGTTGTCGGATAAATTCGGCCGTAAGCCAACCCTGCTGATTCTGACCCTGGGTCTGTCTATTGGTTATTGTGCGATGGCTATGGTCGACAGCAGCTGGCCGCTGTGGCTTGCCGTTGTTGCGGCAATGGCCTGTTCGTTCTTTGTTCAGTCCGGAGAAGGTGCTGTGTTTGCTGTCGTGCCATTAATCAAACGCCGTCTGACCGGGCAGATTGCCGGTATGACCGGAGCCTACGGCAATGTCGGTGCCGTGACCTATTTAACGGTGTTGTCATTCGTGGATTATTCAACGTTCTTTATGGTGATCGCGGCGACGGCTGTCGTGGGCTTTATTGCTCTGTTGGCCATGGAGGAACCAGCAGGCCATATTGCTGAGGTACGTGATGATGGTACGGTTGAAATGATTGATGTGAACTCTGCTGCAACGGCGCGCTGAGTTATAAGAATAACGATCGGGCGAACCAGACATACGGTGACAGCAGGTGCTTACCTTCCTTCATCAGTTGTACCGTGTCTGGATATTTCGCCTATTGCGCTGTTGCGCACTGTGTAAAACGGGACGGATTTTAATGAATACCGGGCTACTCTCTCACGTCTTGGTATTCATCATCTGTGCATCGTTTTACACAGGTTTTTTATTGCAGGACGTTGGGCCTTAATACCTGATTCAGAGACATCTATGCAGACTGACAGAGCATCAAATAATAAAAATGGCCATATCGCTGTGGATGCAATAACCCCCGGGCTTGCGGCAAAACGCCTGATGGTTACGCTGGGTGGTTATTCTTCAGCAGGCCCGAAAGACGAAAATCAGGATGCTTTTGCCGCTTGTCTCACCACCCAGGAGCATTATAAAGGGGTGGCCCTGTGTGTCGCCGACGGTGTCAGCTGCAGCGAGCATGCGCAGCAGGCAAGCACCACCAGTGTGACGCATTTTCTGCAGGATTATTACAGCACGCCCGACAGCTGGGATGTAAAAACTGCAGCAGGAAGAGTTTTATCGTCACTGAATGCCTGGCTGTATCATCATGGTCAGCAGGCCAGCGCCCGCCATAACAGTCTGGTGACGACCTTCAGCGGGCTGATTTTAAAATCCAATACTGCGCATTTACTGCATGTCGGCGACAGCCGGATTTATCGTTTGCGGGCCGGTATTCTTGAGTTGCTGACCCGCGATCATAATCATCAGCAGGGAGGGCGTCAGTACCTTAGCCGGGCGCTGGGCATGGATACCCATCTGGAAGTCGATTATCAGACTCAGCCTCTGCAACAGGGGGATGTATTTATGCTCACCAGCGATGGTGTGCATGGTTTTTTAACCGCCCAGCAATTACAGCAGACTCTGAATAATGCATTGCAGGCTGCAACCGGCAACCACGGAATCAATCAGCACCGGCTGGAACAATGCAGCAAGCAGCTGGTGCAACAGGCTTTGGCCCAGGGCGGTGACGACAATGCAACCTGCTGTTTGCTGGTGGTTGAACAATTACCGCAGACCAATCTGGAAGAAGCGCATCGTACTCTGTGTGAGCGGGTGATTCCGCCGGTAATGAAAACGGGCGATAAAATTGATCATTTTCAGATACAGGAAATTCTGTATGCCGGTACGCGCAGTCATGTTTATCGGGTGCGTAATCTGCGCGACCAAAAAGACTATGTATTAAAAGCACCGTCGCTGAATTTTCAGGATGATCTGGTTTATCTTGAGGGTTTTGTGCGCGAGCAATGGGTTGGCAGCCGGGTCGACCACCCGAATATTATGAAGATTTACCCGCCACTGGATAACAGCCGCTTTCTTTATCATATTTGTGAAAAACTGGATGGCGACAGCCTGCGCCAGTGGTTGCATGACCACCCGGCTCCGTCTGCTGCCGATGTGCGTAAGCTCACCGGACAATTAATTCATGCCCTGCGGGCATTTCAGCGATTGGGCATGGTGCACCGTGATTTAAAGCCGGAAAATGTACTGGTTGACCGTGATGGCGGTATTAAATTAATTGATTTTGGCACCGTTCAGGTGCGCGGCCTGGCAGAAATTAACAGCGCTGTTAAAGAAGAATGCCCGCAGGGATCGGTTAACTATATTGCACCCGAAACTGTTCTTGGTACGACAGGCCTGCACAATGCCAGCCATCAGAGTGACTTATTTTCGCTGGGCGTTATGGTCTATGAGCTGTTCAGCGGTGCGCAGCCTTTTACTATGGATCAGGTACACCGGCGCGGAGCGAAATCATTTTCGCAATGGCGTTATACGTCGCTGTTGCAGCATCGTCCGGACTTGCCGCTGTGGCTGGATCTCTGTATTCAGAAAGCCTGTGAACCCAATCCGGCGGAGCGTTATCAGGCTTATTCTGAATTCTGGACCGACCTGCATCAGCCTAATGCTTCGCTGCAGCGGCAATACCGGCAGAAGCCGTTTATGGAGCGCAACCCACTGCGTTTCTGGCAAATACTCAGTGGGCTTTTACTGCTTGTGATTATTGTACAGGCGCTGATTTTTTCCGGCTGATTCAGGGCCTGTCGACATAAGTCTGTATTAACCGCTGATCAGCGCTTTGCGCTTTTCATTGCACACATCACCATCAACACTATCAGCGCGCAAAAAATAAGCTGAGCAAAGGTAATGCTGTCACGCAGCATCAGGCTGATAAATGCCAGGGTAAAAAATGGCTGCAGCAATTGCAGCTGACTGATTTTGGCGACACCCGCCGTGGCAAGGCTGCGATACCAGAAACGAAAGCCCCACAGCTGACTGATCAGCCCCAGATAAAGCAGGGCGAGCAGGCTTTGCACGATATTCTGCTGGTTGCTGTGTACTGCTTCCTCGGCCCACAAACTTCCCCATACCAGCGCCGCCAGTGGCAAATATAAAACCACCATCCAGCAGATGGTCTGCCAGCCACCAATCATGGCCGCAGCTCTTGCTCCGGCGCTGTAACCCAGACCGCCAAACACTAAGGTCGCGATCAGCGTCAGCACATGCTGTGGCTCAAAAGCAGGCAGACTGCCGATGCTGGTGATCACATAACCGGCGAGCAGACCGCAACCGGCAACCGAAAAAAACCAGAAGCGTGGCGGATGACGTTCACCCTGCAACAGAGTGGCAAGTAATGACGTTACCAGTGGCAGCCCGGCCAGTACCACGCCCATATCAGCAGCGGGTATACGGGTCAGGCTGAGGCTCAGTAAATACGGAAAGCCCAGTACCACACCAATACCGGCCAGCAGCAACCAGGGTAAAGCCCGCAGCGGCGGACGTTGCCAGTCATTAATCACGATGACAACCCAGGCAACCAGTCCTGCGATGACGGCCCGGCTGGCGGCAATAAATTCGGCAGAAAAACTGCTCAGAGCAATTTGCGTCATCGGAATGGTGAGGGCAAACAGCATCACCGCAAATATGGCCTGATGAATGGCATTAAATGCAGCTGGCGGGTTTTCCGGTTTGCCGCTGTCAGTGGCGCAGTCAGGAGGTGCAGGGATGGTCAGAGGCGGGTTTTGCATACATGGCCTTTTGGGTTGGCAGAATCTGAAGAATCATCATGCCGTGGTGCGGGTTGTAGCAGCAGACGCAGGCCAGGAGAGAAGCAACGGTACAGTCGCGTTGGATTTCTGAACTGTACTGGGTTGAATTGGCCAAACTGTATCGGTTAGCGGTACAGTTGTTTCTTTAGAATGACGTTTGTCAGCGAGCAGCGGCTTTCAACAACGGCTCAGGAGTTCATCGTGTTACAGCGCCAGACAGAACAACCCCTCTATCAGCAACTGGCTGGCCGGGTGGCGGAGGATATCCGTGCCGGAGTGTTTGCAGCCGGCAGCAAAGTACCCAGTGTGCGTAAACTGGCAGGGCAGTACGGCGTGAGTATTTCAACCGTAACCCAGGCTTATGCCTGGCTTGAGGATCAGGGCTGGATTTCGGCCCGGCCACAGTCGGGTTACTTTGTCCGTGGTCATGTGTCGTCTGCTGAGCAACAGACACCGCCGTTATCCGCCGGTGATAAACCCAGCGCAGTGACCAAGGCTGAATTTATTAATGGCATGCTGGCTAAGGTCAACCGTCCGGCCATGATCAATCTGGGGGCCGCAATTCCGCGTCCGGACTGGTTACCGCAGCGGGTGCTGCAGACCCATATTCAGAAAGTCAGTCGTTTTCATTCTGCCGAAGTATTTGATTATTTATTTTCACCTGGTCTGGAAGAGCTGCGTAATCAGGTGGCGGTTCGTATGCGCGATGTGAATGTGCGTTGTCAGGCGGATGATATCGTTATTACCCATGGCTGTGCCGAAGCCCTGGCTCTGTGTTTGCGGGCAGTTACGAACCCCGGTGATCTGGTCGCAGTTGAATCGCCCTGTTATTACGGTTTTTTGCAGACCGCCGATATGCTGGGGCTGAAAATTATTGAAATACCCACCGACCCGCAGCAGGGTATGAGTGTTGATGCATTAAAGCTGGCATTAGAGCAGTGGCCGGTAAAAGTGATTCAGGTCAGCAGCCGTTATTCCAATCCGACCGGTTGCAGTTTGCCGGTTGAGCAACAGAAAAAACTGGTGGCGCTGGCCAGCCAGTATCAGGTGCCGGTCATTGAAGATGACGTTTATGGCGAAACAGGGTACCCGGTTGCACGTGGACAGACTCAGTTACCGGCTTCGGTACTCAAGACCTACGACCGCGAAGGCATGGTGCTGTATTGTTCGTCATTTTCCAAAACGGTTTCGGCAGGCTTACGTGTGGGCTGGTGTATTCCAGGGCGCTGGTACCGGCAGGTGAAAGAACGGCAGACATTTACCACCTTTTCGGCGGCGAGTCTGTCACAATACGCGATGTTGTCGTATCTGCAGAATGGTCATTATGATCGCCATCTGCGTCAGTTCCGGGTACGGGCTGCAAACAGTATGCAGCGTTTTATTCATGCCATTCGCCAGTATTTTCCTGCCGAAACCCGGGTGAGTGAGCCTGCCGGAGGATTTATTCTCTGGGTCTGTTTACCCGAGGGGGTCAGCGCAATGGATCTGCATTATGATGCAGCACAGCGTTCGGTCATTATTATTCCCGGCGATGTATTTTCTAATACAGAACATTTTTCCAATTATATCCGCATCAACACCGCCATTACCTGGAGTGTGGATGTGGAGGAGTCAATAAAGATGCTGGCGCAGCTGGTAAAAAAACAACAGCAAAAGTACAGCGACACTCTAGGAGGCTAGTATGAATACCTGGTGGATTCTGGCGATTGCGATTATTGCCGAAGTAATCGCAACCTCAGCGTTAAAAGTCAGCGAAGGTTTTACCCGTTTAATCCCCTCGCTGGTGGTGGTCATTGGCTACAGTATTGCATTTTATGGTCTTGCCCTGACACTGAAAGTGATCCCCGTCGGGGTTGCCTACGCCATCTGGTCGGGCATGGGTATTGTTCTGGTTGCCCTGATTGGCTGGTTTGTATTCGACCAGAAACTCGATCCGGCGGCCATTATCGGTATGGTGCTGATTATTACCGGCGTGGTGGTGATGAATGTGTTTTCAGCCAGTAGCGGTCACTGATAATCTTTCAGCACGGTATCAGCAATACGCCTGGCCGAACAATAATGTTGGCCGCATAGCGGTAACGCTGTCACCCTGTTGCATTAATTCATAATACCAGTGGCTGTCGGCGACATCGCCGACACACAGGGCGCCGACGATGCGTTCGTCACGTAACAGAATTTTTTTATAAATACCCGCATGCTCATCCAGCAGTTGCAGCACCTCTGTGCTGCTGTCTGCTTCAAACTGACCGATGCTGTGAATATCGACACCGGATACTTTTAATTTGGTTAAATGCTCGCGCTCCTGATACGTTAACAGAGGATCGGCAGCGCTTAATGCCAGGTGTTGATCGGGCTGACCGGATTGATATTGCTGGCGCAGCTGGCGCGCAAGGATGCTGGCCTGTTCCCAGATGGGAGCGACCAGTCCATAGGTATTGCCGTTAAATTCGCAGCATTCGCCTAATGAATAAATATGCGGGTGACTGGTACGCATCAATGCATCTACCTGAATCCCCCGACCACAGCGGATACCCGCACTTTCTGCCAGTTCTTTATTGGCAATAATACCGGTGGCAAATACCACCAGATCGGTATCCTGTTGTTGCTGACTATTACTGTCCGCCTGTTCAAACTGAATAGTATTGATGTGCAGCTTTGGCGCATTGCTGCTGCACAAGTTAAGCGGGGTGCAGCCGGTGCGAACATCAATGCCGCGGTTAAGCAGTTCTTTTTCCAGTAATGCCGACGCTGTGGCATCCATCTGGCGGTTCATCAAAACAGGATTACGGTGCAGCAGGGTTACCTGAATGCCGTGGCTGCGAAGTCCCGTGGCGGCTTCTACACCCAACAATCCGGCACCAATCACGGTGGCGTGTTGTATATCCGGCAAGCGTACAAGCATCGTGTCAACGTCGCGCAGACTGCGGAAACCAACCACATTACTCGCATCTGAACCGGGAATATCAGGCACAAAGGAACGGGAGCCGGTGGCGAATATCAGCGCATCATAAGAAAAACGGTCGCCACCAGAACAGATTATCTGCTGCTTTTGTTTATCAATCTGTTCAACATTCTGATTCAGATAAACAGCAATACGCCGGCTCTGATACCAGTCTTTATCATGCGGCGTAATGGCATTTAACGTTGTTTCGCCGGCCAGTAATGGTGAGAGCATAATGCGGTTGTAATGGGCCACAGGTTCATCGCTAAGAACCTGAACGGCACTGAACGGATGATCTTCGCCCAGTTGCTCCAGCACACGGTTAGCCGCGAGGCCATTGCCAATAATCACCAGTATGTTTGCCGCCATGTATATCTCCTGTTATCTGGCAGATGGCGGTACCGTAAGGGCACCGCCATATTGCTTTAAGACTGAGTGTTAAGGCTGACGCTTAATCAGAATTTTGCTTCCAGCCACAGCCAGGCTTTGGCGCTGTCGGTGCCGGTATCTCCGGCGCTGTAGGTGGCGTATTTCACACCGGCGCTGTAATGCTCAGCAAAGTTTTTAGCGGCGAGAAAATTAACCTCACTGCCTTTATCGTCATTGCCTTCGTCAGCGCTGTAGTCATGATACATGGCCAGTAATTTGATACCGGCAACGGCTCCAGCGGCTTTAATGTAGGTATCACTCAGACCATCGGCCGGAGTGGCCAGAAATTTGTCCGCCCAGCCATTAAACGCATGTTTGGTGGCTAAAGGGGTCTGGAATCCATAGGCGCCGTCATCACTGCCAAGGGTTTCATTGCCCAGTGCGAGAGTGATGCCGGACAACACCACGCCGCCTTCCAGGGCATAATAACCGGCATCAAAATCATCGCTGGATTGGGTGGCAAATTCAGCACTGTAAATCAGGTTAATATCATTGACGGCCGTTTTTCCGGCAAAGCGCACACCATAGGTATCCAGCTTGGCATCACTGTCGTCATCCTTTAATAAATAGGCGTAACCGGTCAGGTTTCCGGCTTTGAGTCCGGAGTAGGTGGCATTAAGTAAATGGCTGGTAACGTCGGCATCAAATTTACGCAGAATACCGTTAACCTGATCAATGTAAGCGTACTGGAGATTCAGATCACCGGTTTTATAGCCTGCTTTTATCGCATCAAAGGTCTGTTCATTCTGACGCCAGCCGACATTACCGACGAAACGGGCGTTATCGAGAATAATACGCTGACGACCGGCTACAAGGTTGAAGCCATCTTTGCTGTAGCTGATCTGAGCACGGTTGATCTCGGTGTTCTCCGGATCGGCGACGGTATCATAATCGGTATTTTCCGGAGCATAGTCGTCGATAGCGGCGCGTACATCTTCAATTTCGTACAGCACTTTAAAGCCGTTAAAATCGGCTGTTTCATAACCCAGGCGTGAACGCAGGGTAAGGGCGGTCGCTGAATCTTTATCGGCGGCATCGTCATCATCAACGCTTTCATAACGCAGGCGAAGATCGGCAATAACATCCCCTTGTTTCAGGGTGTCAGTAATGCTGCTTTCTGCCAGCGCACTCTGACTGAATACTATCTGGCTTGCGGCCAAACCCAGGGCTGCAGCGATCAGGGTTTTTCTCATTTCCATTATGTGTTCTCCGGTATGTGATAATTCAGGCGGTTTTCAATGTATTGAGTTTTTCCTGCTCCGGCCCATGGGCATCAGCTTGTCCGGCCGGGGTGTTTATCGCGCGGGTTTCATTATTTTCTTTTATTGTTGTTTGTTCTGCCGGAGCGCTGCTTTGGGCAGCAGTCTGGCTGTCATCGGTTTTACGCTGTTTTTCATAGAGGAAACTCAGCACCTGATGGCGGTAATGGTTATAGCGTGGATCATCGGCTAACTGCAGGCGGTTACGCGGACGTTCCAGATCAATGTCCAGAATTTCACCGATGGTAGCGGCGGGGCCGTTGGTCATCATAACGATGCGGTCAGACAGTAAGACCGCTTCATCGACATCATGGGTAATCATAATGACGGTGTTATTCAGCGCTTTCTGAATGTCCATTAATGAATCCTGAAGGTGGGCGCGGGTCAGGGCGTCGAGCGCACCAAAAGGCTCGTCCATTAATAACACCTGAGGCTCCATCGCCAGTGCCCGGGCAATCCCCACGCGTTGCTTCATGCCACCGGAAATTTCATCCGGACGTTTATGCATGGCGTGGGTCATATGCACCAGCTCCAGATTGTGCTCAATCCAGGCTTTCATTTCGGCTTTGGATTTTTTGCCACGGAATACCTGTTTTACTGCCAGCTCGACATTTTCATAAGCACTGAGCCAGGGCAGCAGGGAATGGTTCTGAAAAACCACCGCACGTTCAGGACCGGGCTCGTTTACTTCTTTGCCCTTCAGAACTACGCCGCCTTCGGTGGCCTGCAGCAGACCGGCAACAATATTCAGCACGGTGGATTTGCCGCAGCCGGAGTGGCCGATCAGTGAAATATATTCGCCCTTATTGATTTTAAGGTCGACATTCTGCAATGCACGGAAGCTGCCTTTGGCGGTGCTGAATTCAATGCCTACCTGAGTCAGTTCGAGTAATGGGTTCATAATATTCTCCGGTGCTCAGCGTAAGGTGGCGGATTTATCCCAGGACACCATGCGCTGCAGCAGCAACATCATGCGGTCAAGGGCGAAGCCGATTAAGCCGATGGTAATAACCGCGACCATAATTCGGCCGAGGGAATTTGAGCTGCCGTTCTGGAATTCGTCCCAGACGAATTTTCCAAGACCGGGGTTTTGTGCCAGCATTTCCGCAGCAATCAGCACCATCCAGGCGATACTCAGCGACAGACGAAGACCGGTAAACATCATCGGAATAGCGGCAGGTAACACAATTTTCCGTACATGAGTCAGCCAGCTTAAACGCAGCACCTGACTGACATTTTTTAGGTCCTGAGAAATAGAGGCGACGCCCACGGCGGTATTAATAACGGTTGGCCACAGGCAGCAGAGCATGACGGTAATCATGGAAGTGACAAATGACTTTGCCACGAGCGGGTCATCGCTGACATAGACAGCACTGACCACCATAGTGACCAGCGGCAGCCAGGCCAGAGGCGATACCGGTTTGAAAATCTGAATCACCGGATTAAATGCCGAGTACAGGTCGGCACTTAAACCAATAACAATACCCAGCGGAATGGCGATCAGTGAGGCAATCAGAAAACCGCTCAGAACCGTAATCAGGCTGGTACCAATCTGATCGACGTAGGTTGGCTTGCCGGTATAGTCGCGGATTTTGACGATATAGTCCGGGTCCTGTGCCAGACGCCGGGCATTACGTTCATCCTGGCGCTGGTAAAAAGCGGCTGCTTTTTCACGCTCTGTAATATGTTCGCTGATCAGGGTTTTACTCTGGATCAGTACATCGGCAGGTCCGGGGAATTTTCCCAGCGAGGTGTTAATGCTTGATGCGGCCGCATGCCAGATCATTAAAAACACCAGAATCCCTGCCAGAGGAATGCCGATGGCTTTGGCAATAATGCTCAGATTCTGGCTGCGGTTTTCTCCCTGAGCGGCTTTAATCATCGGTTCCAGCCAGCTTATTTTGCTTAGTGTTTGGGTCAGGGCAATGCTCATAGGATCTCCTTGACGGATTCAGTTGACTGCACAATGTCGATGAATGTGTGATGATTGTCCGGCTGTTTTAACAGCCGGCTTATTCCCTGTGTTACAGCTTTTGCTCACCTTTCAGGCCGATAGCAAGCTTCTGCAGGTAAGCATTCGGTTGCTGACCGTCATAGGTGATGTTGTCGATAAATTCGCTTTGAGGAGCACGGAAGCCGCTTTCATTGCTGAAGTCAGGGAAGTCTTTGGCATTGGCTTTACCCTCAGCTATTAAAGCTTTGGCGGCTTCGGCATAGATATCCGGGCGATACACTTTTTTCGCGATGTCTTTGTACCAGTCATCCGGTTTAGCTTCGGCAATCTGTCCCCAGCGGCGCATCTGTGTCAGATACCAGATGGCATCGGAGTAATACGGGTAGGTGGCGTTGTAGCGGAAAAAGACATTGAAATCCGGTACAGAGCGCTTATCGCCTTTTTCATATTCGAAAGTACCGGTCATGGAGTTAGCAATCACTTTGTAATCGGCGCCTACATACTGTGGCTTGGCCAGAATTTTTACCGCCTCCTCGCGGTTGGCATTATTATTTTCATCAAGCCAGGCGGCAGCACGGATCAGTGCTTTGACCACACGCTTGTGAGTGTTCGGATATTTTTCTGCCCAGGTTTTGCTGACGCCAAATACTTTTTCCGGATTGTTTTTCCAGATTTCGTAGTCGGTAATCACCGGAACACCAATGCCTTTAAAGACGGCCTGCTGGTTCCAGGGTTCGCCTACGCAATAACCATAAATCGTACCGGCTTCCATCGTTGCCGGCATTTGTGGTGGCGGTGTCACCGAAAGCAGGGCATCAGCATTCAGCTGGCCGGAGGTATCACCTTTTTCCGGAGCGTAATAACCCGGGTTAATACCGCCGGCCGCCAGCCAGTAGCGTAATTCGTAGTTGTGGGTGGATACCGGAAAAACCATGCCCATATTAAATGGCTTACCCTGGGCTTTGTATTTTTCTATAACGGGTTTCAGGTAATCGGCTTTAATCGGGTGTACGGGTTTCCCTTCAGCATCCTTGGGGATAAAGGGTTTCATTTGCTGCCAGACATCATTGGAAACGGTAATGGCGTTACCGTTTAAATCCATACTGAAGGCGGTAATGATATCGGCTTTGGTGCCAAACCCGATGGTTGCGCCCAATGGCTGGCCCGCCAGCATATGAGCGCCATCCAGCTGGCCATCAATCACGCGGTCGAGTAATACTTTCCAGTTTGCCTGAGCTTCGAGGGTGACATACAAGCCTTCGTCCTCAAAGAACCCCTTTTCATAGGCAATAGCCAGCGGTGCCATATCGGTTAATTTAATAAAACCGAATTTAAGCTCTTCTTTTTCCGGATAATCATCAGCATGACTGAGTGGTATCGATAATGCCGATAAACCACTGGCCAGACCCACGGTCAGAATCAATGCACTTTTTATCAGTGTGCGGCGCAGAGTGTTCAGTCCTTGCATGGTCTTCCCCTTTCTTGGCAACAAAAAAAAGGCGCTACAACGGTTTCCCGTTGTAAGCGCCTTTGCTGTTAAAATGTGTCAGTACGGTTACCCGCCATTGGGTATGTACTGAATAAGAAATTCAGAATGAGTATTGCCAGAAGCGTGCCAGAGTTTTTGGATAATGTCCGTCTATGGCATTTTTAGCGCATTTAAATCCGCTAACTTCCTGTTTTTATTTGGGTTGTAACTAACCGCAAGGTGTTTAAAACCGGCTGTCAGGAATAAAAAAAATCCCTGCGTTGTTACGGCAGGGATTTTTTTTGCTCTGCTGAAGAGCAGGTTATGCGCTGGTGCTGCGACTTAGTGCAGTGCACAACCTGATTTAAAGAAGCTCGGTCATGCTTAATAAACCGGCAGCAACATCCACCAGACGGCGGTTCTGATTCATCGCCATACTGCGTAATAACGCATAGGCTTCCTGTTCGCTCATCTGGCGGCGCTGAATCAGTTCACGTTTCGCGCGGTCAATCAGTTTGCGCTCATGCAGTTCTGTACGGGCGGCATCCAGTTCATCATTCAGGCTTTTTAAGCGTTGGCCCTGAGCTTCGATTAATTCGACCACCGGCTTACTGACGTTATGCACCATATCGTCATCAGGGCCGCTGAGAGCATGGTCTGACTCATGCCCGGCGGACTGTGAATGGCTGACGTACAGAGCAAACGAAGGAACATCGTCGAAGGCTCCGCGTTGCAGGTCATGGCCTTGTTGGTCGGGACTTGATGCGGCTTCACGTACGGCCAGAATGCGTTGCTGACTGTGGGACAGCAGCTGGGTTTCCAGTATTTCTTCGACATATTTGATCGCATCCAGCCGTTCAGAGCAGCAGATAAACCAGCGCACATCATAATCGGCGGCTGCCAGAGACTGCGGGCCGGCGGTCAGGGCCAGACGTCGCAGGCGTTCAAATTCGAGCTGAAATTCACCGCGCTGAACCTGTTCCCAGGCGCTCAGAGCTTCGTCACTGGCGTAATCGCTGAAAATATGGAAACAGCGATCCTGACGGTCGATTAACTGTGTCAGGCGCTGGCGCAGTCCGGGGTCAAATTCGTGCGCAGAAAATCCGGCAGCACCACAGGCGCGCTCCTGTCCGGCCAGCTCTTTGCCCTGCATTAAATTAAACATGGCGACGAGAATGCGCGCGGTGATTTCATCGGCCGCGTTGCCAGCGGCCTCGAACACCACAGCCAGCAAGCTCTGAATCATTTCGGAATAGGCTTTAATAGCAACGGTGGTGTTGAATTTCAGCTGTTCAACATCCTGCCGCAGTTGTGGCAATCGTTCGAGACTGTGCAGGGCATAACCCAGACGGCGAAACCAGCGTGCGGGAAAAGCATGCTGCCCGTGCTCTGGCAGTAAGTTGGCCAGGGCTTTATGAAACAGTGCCAGCTGCTCATTGCTGCTGTGCCACTGCTGTTGCAGTTCCTGCTGGCAGCGCAGGCCGGCACTGCCGAGAAAGCGGTTGGACAATCCGCGTTCGTACTGCAGCTGATGCAACAGATTGCTGATGGCAATCACCAGCTGGCCGGTGCGGGCAAATTGCTCAAGCTCCTGTATTTCCTGTTGCTGACCAAGGTTCAGAAAATAGGCAACGCTGTGAAGATCCTGCACGGAAATGAATCCTTCTTTGCAAATAAATAAGGGCTTTGCTCAGCGTTGGTGCAAAATGAATACCAGCTGTTAAATATTGTTTAATAAAAAGGAGCAGTTAACGGTTGTGCAGTCGTTGATCAGATTAACGTTGTGTTATCGGCTTTGTGGACAGGAATAAATGTTTAAACCCGATAGTGTGAAGGGCTGACGTCGGTTGGTTGCGCAGTAAAGCGGCAGAGCGATATAAAATCGCTCTGTTCTGGTGCAAAAGCTGCCAGTGGCTATGGCCGCCTGTTTAATTAGTGTTACAGGGCGTGGTTCAGCCGCTGGCACAGTCCTGCGCGGGCAGGGTATTAATCCAGGCGCGTATTAAAGCCACGGCGTCGTCATCGGCGACACTGCGCCCTATCGGCGGCATGCGGTCGGCTGCACCGTTTAATTCCATGCGCAGAGGCAGGCTGGATTCATCACCACGGCCGGGCCAGATATCAAAACCACCACCACGCCAGCCATGGGCTGAGTTACAGACGCCGTGGGTGTAGTCGATAGCGCTGCGCCAGTATTCCAGCCTTAAGCCGGAAAGAGCGGCGGCGCCGTTATCGTTGTGGCAGTGCGCGCAGTTAATATCCAGATAAGCTTTGGCGCGTTGTTGCAGCGGTGCCGATGTATCGCGCCAGTCAGGGGCATAAGAATGCTCGCCCGCAGGTAAGGTAATAATGCCCAGCGACTGCCAGTATTGCAGTTGATTAATGGCCTGGCCGTTGACCTCAATGGTCTGGTTCAGGTGGCGGATCTTCGGGCCTATCGGGACAAAGCTGAGCTGTTCATTGATTTTAACCTGATGGCATTGCTGGCAGCGCAACAGAGAAGGAGACTCATAGGTCAGATTCAGCATTTCACCGTTATGGCTGAAGCTAACAGGGGTCTGACTTCCGGATATTGCCAGGCGGGCATCATCAATACTGCTATCCCAGACATAAGGAATAAAAATCCAGCCATTGCTGCGTTTGACCAGCAGGCGGACTTCCATAATCTCTTCTGCGCTGTCAGCGGTGCTTTCTGTGGGCATAGCAAAGACTTTGACGATGACACTGCCGGTTGGAAAGTCGAGTGTATCCTGTTGCTGGTAGCCAAGCTGAGTACCTTGCGGCAGAAAAAAATAACGGTATTTACGCGCATGATCGGTAAATAATTCACTGCCCAATTTATAATAAATACCGCCATTGCTGTTTTTAATATCGGAGGGTAACCCTTTAAACAGACCATATTGCGATAATAAAGGACAGCGTGTTTGTTGCAGGGCGTGCCAGTTAATCTCGCTGCCGGAATGGTCGCAGAGCGGGTCCGCGGAAAGAGCAGGGATATTATTTTCGTCCGCGCTACCGGCTCCGCAACTGCTCAGTAATAACAGTAAAAAAAGGGCGCCGAGGCGCCCGCTGATGACCGTTAATCGCACAATGCCGGGTCCAGGCTGTCAATCCAGGCTTTGATCAGTGCCGTGCTTTCTTTATGAATAACCGCGCGTCCCAGAGGTGGCATAATTTTACCGGCCTGAGTGGTGTTCATACGGTTATACATCAGCGACTGGGAAGCATCGCCCGGCACAATGATTTTTGTAGAGCCTTCACTGGCACCGGAAACCGGTACGGCACAGGCACCATGATGGCCTTCGTTACCTGCCCACTGTGTGTTGTAGTCAGCACGGAAAGCCGTATTGCTGGCCTGGCCTTCGGTACGGTGACAATGGCCGCAGTTAATATCCATCCAGGATTTTGCGGTTGCGGTCAGCTGTTCTGGTGTTCCACTGTATTCACCCAGAGAGGTGTCGTCGCTGAACGCAGCAGCGCGCGGAATGCTGCTGTTTTCGTCAGGAAGACCAGTGAGCATATTTTCGGCGACCCATTTATTTAACTGATTTTCCAGGCCCTGACCAAAGTCATAATCGGAATTCAGATAGCGCGCTTTGGGGCCGATTGGGGCGAAATAAGCCGGGGTCGGGTCAACGCCGTTTACGGCATCGTGATCGCCATTAGGATTAAACTGATGGCAGTTGGTACAGGAATTCTGATTTGGCACGCCATAATTAAACGACAGGGTATCTTCACCGTGTTTCAGGTTATTAATGGCCACAACCTCGCCGGTTTTATCCCAGACGGCTTCGGTCTCTGCTTCATTCCATACATAAGGCCGCGCAACCCATCCACCGGCTTTTTTAATCAGCAGCCGGGTTTCGATGATTTTTTCTTTCTCTACACCACGATCGGCTGTATCTGCGGGCATGGTAAAGGTTTTGGAGATAACGGTGCCTACCGGAAAATCAAACACTTCGGTGGCGGAGTAGGTGGCTGTTTTTCCTTCCGGAATAAAGACAAAACGATATTTGGACGCGTAGTCGGTGAATAATGGCGCTGAGAGTGTGTAGGGTAAACTGCGGGCGCTGGCGTTTTGCGTCGGATCGCAGGGATTGCTGAATAATTGATACTCGGCCAGAGTCGCGGCATCGGCCTGCAGGACTTTTTCCCAGTTAACGTTTTTTTCAGATGAAACACAGAGGGATGAAGAGCCATTGTCAGTGTCGCTGCTGCTTTCACCACCACAGGCGCTGAGCAATGCAGCCGCTGAGATTATCGCCAGAGAATGGATATATTTCATAAATTTAATCCGCAATACAAACTTGGATAAACTGGGGGCCAATGGCCCCCGTGGTGATTACAGGGCGCAGGACGGATTGCTGGAATCGTCAGCGCTGCAACCAAAGGTTTGAGCATTAAAAGTAACGGTCGCGGCTGTGCCTTCAAAACCTGATGCGCAGTTCATCACACCATCCGGGTCCGCCATAATGGCTCCCGCAAGGCTGAGGTTACCACTGAGCTGTTCCAGTTTGGTAAGCGGTGAGCCATCGGCAAAAGTGCCGAGTTGTGCGGTTGTTTCGTATACGGAAGCCGCAAACAAATCCACGCCATCAATGCCGTTATCGGACTGACACAAACCACCATCGGTTGCATACGGGGCAAATTTACTCAGATCAATTGCCGTGTAATCAGGAGCGTTGGGGATATTGGCTTTTACTGCCGCCGCTACCTGATTAATGCCACCGGCAATAGCTTGCATAATGCTTTCACCGTCTCCGCCCGGGTTTGGCGTATTGGCTAGTAATTCACCCACACCATCATAAAGAATATGCGGCACGGTGGTTTTACCGCTGGCGACATCCGGCTGCATGGTATGGAATGCGGTATAGCCGTCGATCAGATCCTGAATCAGTTCACCCTGAGGATTATTCAGTGCAGCGGCCAGGCTGATGGTGTTGTTATGAATGTTGATGTTGCGCACGAACGGCGACCAGCCATCCATAAAGACTTCGGCATACGGATGGATATCGCCGTAGCTCATGACTTCACCACCAACATCCTGATCCGGAACAGCAGCGACTTTGTCATCCGGCAGCATGTAGGAGGTCACCGCAATCGCCGTGGTCTGATGGTCTTTGATGATGTTGTTGTAAATCTCAACATCGGACGTCGACAGCACGATCACGCCGGTGCCCGGTGGCACGATATGAACACCACCGGCAAAGGTGCCGACTTTGGCGAAGTTAGGCGCGTTGTTGGCTTCAACGTTGTTATCAAAAACCCGTACGCCGGAACCGTATTTGCCGTTACCGATTGGCAGGTCAAAAATCAGGATGCCGCCGGTGTTGCCGGTGGCGGTGTTGCCATACACGTCCGCTTCGGTGCTGTTTTCGATTTCGATACCGGCAACGTTTTTCTCGGCGATGTTATTACGCACAACGATTTTATCGGATTGGCCAACGTAGATACCGGCATCGGCTGAGCCTTTCACATAACAGTCTTCAATCAGCACGTTGCTGGTCTGTACCGGGTACAGACCGTAGGCACCGTTGGTTGATTGGTAATCGGTTTCCCACACAGTCGCCATACGGCGCATGATCACGCCATCGGATTTGGTCACTTTAAGAGCGTTGTTATTGGATTCGTAGATGGCGAAATCTTCGAAAATAAGATGATCGGTATTGTTGATCAGGAAACCATCGGAAGCAGCACCACTGGCGTCAATAATGGTTTTTTCCATGCCAGCACCTTTAAAGGTGAGGTTGGAAACCGGAATGTTATCAACCAGGCCATTAAAGTCGATGGTGCTGGTGAAGGCGTAGCGGCCCTGAGGCAATACAAAGGTGTCACCGGTTTCAGCTCCGGCCAGTGCTTCGATCAGCTCATCCTGAACGTTACTGTCAGTCAGGTCATTGGCTGAACCGATACAGATCACCCGCGCCCCGGCGGTGCTGCTGTCGGTACAGTTAAATACTTTTTTCAGGCCCGTGTTACTGCTGCTTTTATTATCGCTGCCGCCACAGGCAGTCAGGCCAATGGCCGCAATCGCCATGGCCAGCGCCAGCCGTTTCTGGCCGCGAGGGGAGTGTGCTTTCTGCATGATGAATACCTTATTGTTTTATTATGCGCCCGGATTCCTTCCCTGAGCGTTAGGTCGGTAGCTTCCCAGCCGCATTCATCAAAGCGAAAGGTGCTTAAGGGGTAAAAGCAAATCGTGCTGCAATCTCTGGAAGCGGCTGTGCATTTTCTGAAAAGCCTGTATTTATAAGGCCTGGCGCGCAGTAACAGACCGCTGAAAAGTGACTGTGCAAAAAGTAAAACGCAGGATATGCACAGTTGGCGGTATGGTTTTTTGGGCGTTTTATGGGCGTTTTGTGGGGTTGGTATGCGCTGGAATTGTGCTCATTTTACCGCACGCCGATGATCGCCCGGACAGTGTGCAATGAGGCCGTAATGCACCCTTAAATGAGCGCTGCTGCGGGCGTTTTAACCGTGCGAATGGTGAACAAATACAAGGGGCGTAGTTCGGCCTGAATCAGCTGTGCGGCGGTTGACCACGATGTTCGCGATAATCGGAGGGAGTGCTGTGGTGGATTTTACGGAAAGCCCGGTTAAAGGAGCTCATGGTGCGGTAGCCAACATCCAGAGCAATGTTGGTGATGGGGGTTTCGGTTTCACTCAGCAGTCGCTCAGCGGCTTCACCGATGCGCAGCTCGTTAATGTACTCGTTAAAATTGTTGTAGTTCAGCGCTTTGTTGATGGTGGCCCGCAGGCGGTATTCCGGAATGTCGAGTTGTTGCGCCAGAATAGCCAGAGTCAGATTTTCACGACGATAAAACCCCTGATTCATCAGTTCCTGTAACTGCTGCAGTTCCTCGCTGTTTGCAGGATTGCCCGCTTGCATGCTGTGTGCTTGGGCGCATAGCGGCGGAAGTGAATGGATGTTGTTTGTGCTGTTATTGGGGCTGTTTTGGGAGCTGTTGCCACCGTCTTCTGTCAGGCTGGATTGTGGTAGCAGACGCCACAATTCTGAGCGTCCCTGCAATAACAACCAGGCCAGTATCAGAATGCTCAGGTCGAGGGCCAGGTAGCGCGACACGCTGTCACCTATATTCAGGTTGAATGAAAAAATGCCCCAGCCCACGGCAAGGCCGGTCGCCAGCATAATGCCGCCGCGCATACGCCGGCGGGTTTCCAGCAGATCGTTATTCCAGTTGCTGATGACTTCCCACAGCCCGGCCAGAATCAGCAAATACTCCAGCCATTGCGGAATGCCTTTCAGCAGCAAGTGCAGGCCTTCGGGCGTGCCCGTGAGCAAATACAGCAAGGGCCCGAGAAAGCTGTAAAAAGCCAGAGCCCAGAGTACATGACGTGGCTCATCCGGCGGTACAAAGGTGATGCGGCAGCACATCCAGAACAGGGCCGGTGTGGCACTCTGCACAACATACGAATAGCCGTGCCATGCGCTTGGCAGCCAGGGATGAAATAAATGCACGTTGGCTGCTGCCAGCAGCAGAATAAATAAGCGGGCAGCCAGGGTCTGGAAAAAATCGCGGGCAATCAGCAGTACCAGAATCAGACTTAATCCGGCACCAAAGGCGGCAAAAAACAACAGCGGATCAAAGGGCGGCATAGGTTGGCTCGTACGTTCTTCTTATTTTGTGCGCTATTTGCGCTACGTCGATACTCGGCCAGTACGACGTAAAAGACAAGACGATGGTGCTGATAAAACCTGTTAGCGCTGTATGTTGGCATATTATTTACGTTTTAATCCTTATGATTCGAGAGGGCATTGGCTGTAGAAATAACGCTGAAAGACAGGGAATATTTTGTCTTTCAGCTTTTGTCAGGCGGCGTAATTTGGGACAATGGCGGCCGTTTTTTCCCGGTCCGGACTTATGACTCAGCCAGCGCAACATCTGTTTTCTTATTACCCCTACTGGGCCGAATGTTTCGGCACGGCTCCTTTCCTGCCAATGTCACGCGAGGAAATGGACGTGCTGGGCTGGGACAGCTGTGATGTGATCCTGGTAACCGGTGATGCCTACGTGGATCATCCGAGTTTTGGTATGGCGGTGTTGGGGCGTTTACTGGAAGCCCAGGGTTTCCGTGTGGGTATTATTGCGCAGCCGGACTGGAACAACCCCGAAGAGTTTAAAAAACTGGGTAAGCCCAATCTGTATTTCGGTGTCACCGCCGGCAATATGGATTCCCTCATCAATAAATACACCGCCGATCTGAAAGTGCGCAGTGATGATGCCTACACTCCGCATGGTGAGCCGGGCAAGCGTCCGGAGCGGGCGGTGATTGTGTATTCGCAGAAATGCCGCCAGGTGTACAAAGATGTACCGGTGGTGATTGGTGGTATTGAAGCGAGTCTGCGCCGTATTGCCCAGTACGATTACTGGAGTGATCAGATCCGCCGTTCGGTGCTGATCGATTCCGGTGCCGATGTGCTGCTGTACGGTAACGCTGAACGTGCGCTGGTGGAGTTGACCCATGCGCTGGCCGAAGGCAAAACCCTTGACGACCTACAAAACCTGCGTGGTACCGCCATTGTGCGTAATGCCACTCCGGCAGGCTGGACGGAGGTGGATTCGACCCGTATTGACTGGCCGGGTCATATTGACCAGATCCCCAATCCATACGAAATGAAAGACACCGAAAGCATGAGCTGCAGCACCAATAATGACGGTGATGACAGCGATGCGGCTGATGACATTATGCCGGTTAAAATTGTGCCTATGCCGTTGCAGCGTAAAGCCGACCTTGATCCGGATAAAACCTGCATTCGCTTGCCGTCGTTTGAAAAAGTCCGCAACGACAGTGCTTTGTACGCTCATGCCTCTCGCGTATTACACCAGGAAGCCAACCCTTATAACGCGCGTCCGTTAATCCAGAGACACGGCCATCAGGAAGTGTGGGTCAACCCGCCACCGATTCCGCTGGAAACCGATGAAATGGATTCGGTGTTTGGCTTCGCCTATCAGCGGGTTCCGCACCCAAGCTACGGTGATGCGAAAATTCCTGCTTACGATATGATCCGTTTTTCGGTCAATATTATGCGTGGCTGTTTTGGCGGCTGTACCTTCTGTTCGATTACCGAACACGAAGGGCGCATTATTCAGAACCGCTCGCAGGAATCTATTCTGCATGAGCTGGAAGAAATCCGCGATAAAGTGCCGGGCTTTACTGGTACGATCTCTGATCTCGGCGGCCCGACCGCCAATATGTACCGTCTGCACTGTAAGAGTGAAACCATTCTTAAAAGCTGCCGCCGTTTATCCTGCGTGTTCCCGACCATTTGTAAAAATCTGGAAACCAGCCACGAACATACCACTGCGTTGTATCGCGCGGCGCGCAAAATTCCCGGCATTAAACGCATCGCCATTGCCTCCGGTCTGCGTTACGACCTCGCTGTGCGTGATCCGGAATACGTGCGTGAACTGGTTACCCACCATGTGGGCGGCTTGCTGAAAATTGCGCCGGAGCACACCGAAGAAAACGTGCTGAATAAAATGATGAAGCCGGGCATGGGCACCTATGACGCCTTTAAGAAAATGTTCGACCGTTTCTCAAAAGAAGCGGGTAAAGAACAATATCTGGTGCCGTATTTTATTGCCGCCCACCCGGGTTCAGAAAATAAAGACATGATGAATCTGGCCCTGTGGCTGAAACGCCAGAAAATGCGCGTGGATCAGGTGCAGACCTTCTATCCGTCGCCGATGTCGCTGGCGACCGCCATGTATCACTCTGAGCGCGATCCGCTGCATCGTATGAGCTATAAATCAGACAAGATTTATATCCCGCGCGATCTCAGTCAACGCCGGGTGCAAAAGGCATTTTTACGCTATCACGATCCCAAAAACTGGCCGTTATTGCGTGAAGAACTAAAAGCCATGGGGCGCAGCGACCTGATTGGCAACGGCCCGAAAGCGCTGGTGCCGGGGGAAGAAGACGCCATGCTGCGTAACTCGCCACGTCCTGGCTTTGCGGCTAAGGGAGCGGGCAAGGGTGGTAAACCTGCGACTAAGAATAAACGGCCACTGCGTAAGCCGCGTTAATGTTAGGGGCTGTTTAATTAGTGTTAACAGGCCCTGGATTGGGCCCTGGATTGGGCCCTGTTTTGGCGGGTGCCTATTGCGTTAGCGGAGTTTAAATCGCCAGGCCGGAGGTTGAATCTGACATTCGATTGAGTAGCACTGCGAAAGGTTGTACGGTTAATCCGGACTTTTGTAGGAATGCTTATATGGCCCAGAACTCACAGGCTCCGGATACCGGAGCGCTGATTTCGCTGGTTGAAAAAATACTCGATAGCGCAATTCCTCCGCATTTATTACAAGTGGAAGTCGGTGAGTTCATTACTGTTCTGGGTTTTCTGACAAATGGTAATTTGGAGTGGCTGCCGGACTTTTCTGCTGAAGGATCAGTAACCGCAAGTGGCCTGGCGCTGGCACCGGATATGGCGGCAACCTGCGCCGATGATACAATCCGAACGGTTATGTTTCTGCGCGGTACGCGGACAGCCATTGCCGATAAACACAGTGAGGTATCCGACCGTCCGGTACGGATTCTATACGCTGGCTGTGGCCCATATGCCATTCTTGCAGTGCCTCTGATGCTGGCTCTTAGCGCTGAGGTAGCTTCTTTTACACTTGTTGATATTCATCCGGAATCGGTCGCCTCTGCCGAGCGTATTATTACTGCTCTGAATCTTACAGACGCGGTTTTCGATATAAAGGTTATGGACGCTACCGGGTACCTGGCAGATCCGGATTTTCCTGCGGATATTATTCTGACGGAAGTGATGCAGGCCTGCTTGCAGACTGAACCTCAGGTTGCGGTTATTCGTCATCTGTTGTCACAGTTTCCTTCCGCACTTCTTATTCCGCAGGAAGTCCGTATAGATCTTGTTTTTGCTGATCCGGCGGTCGAATATTTTGCCGGACACAGGTCTGCTCAACCAGGTTCGCAAGATGGGCGTATCTATTCCGGTTCTGTGTTTGTTCTGAATCGTGAGGCTGTTTTCTCATGGAAGAATGTCAGCGGCAGTTATTTGCCTGGTTTATCGGTAGAGGTTAATCATTTTCCTGATGACCGTTATCAGCCCATGTTGTTTACCGATATTTGTGTGTATCAACAATACCGCATTGGGGCTTATGAATCCGGCCTGACCTGTCCGCGAATGCTGGAATCGGCTGAGAAAATATCCCCCAGAGTGCAGCTGCATTTTCAATACCGGCTGGGAGATAATCCGGGTATTTTTATCGCGGCGGTTGAGTAGGCGAGAGCATTGCTAAATGTCGTAAAACAACGTTTTACTCTGATTTTTCGCGGTATTGAGATAAAAAAAGAAGGCCAATTGGCCTTCTTTTTTTTATCGTCTATTGCCGAAGTATTATTTTACTTCAGTAATAAACCCTTCGTGGCTGCGGCGGACTTTTTTCAGGTCAACCAGCCAATCGCCTTCTTCGGCGCGGTAGCCTAATGGCAGCAGGATGACCGAGCGTAAGCCTTTTTCTTTCAATCCCAGAATTTCGTCCACTTTTTTCGGATCAAAACCTTCCATAGGGGTGCTGTCTACCCGTGCTTCGGCGGCGGCAATTAATGCAGAGCCCAGACCAATATAGGCCTGACGGGCAGCGTGTTGGTAGTTGGTTTCGGCATCGCGCTGTGGATACATGCCCAGCAGCATGGCGCGGTAGTTTTCCCAGCCTTCGTTTTTAAATCCACGGATTTCGTTGGTCAGGTCGAACATGCTGTTAATGCGTTCGGAGGTGTAATTATCCCAGGCGGCAAAAACCAGCAGGTGCGAACAGTCGGTAATCTGCCCCTGATTCCAGGCATGAGGTTTAATTTGTTCACGTATTTCTTTGTTGGTGACTACCAGCACTTCATAAGGCTGCAAGCCGCTGGAGGTTGCGGTCAGACGGATCGCTTCGAGAATAACATCGAGCTTTTCCTGTTCAAGCGTGCGGCTCGGGTCAAATTTTTTGGTGGCATAACGCCATTGCAGATTACTGATTACGTCAGACATTGATGATTTCCACAGAGAGGGTGTTGCAGTGTTTCTGAATCCGCGTTGCTTGTGTAAGCGCTCCGCGTAACTCAAAGCTTGCACAGAGTATACGCCGGTCTTTTCTCTGCCTGATAGCGGGTCTTGTGGTGCTTTTGCGGGTAACTCTTTTGCACTGATCCGGTAAATCCGGGGGGTTTTCACCGGAACAGCGCAATTAGTGCTCCTGCGTATATGGCTGGGGCTGGGTGCGCTCAATGAACGGTCAGAATCATATTCCGGGTTGACTCAACTGCAAAGGCTAATGATAATGCGTCGCAATAATATTATGACCTAAAACACACGGTTTCTGGGGAGCACTGATGAATACGCGAAGATTAAACCGCCTGGCGTGGACAATCGCACTGTTGAGTATGGCGCCCGTCGCTTTGGCCGATGCAACAGCCGCAGGCGAAATGACGGAAGGTAAAGCTCCGTCAGAAGGCGTTAGCGGGCAGGGCAGTGTTGCCCTGGATAAAGCAGTGGTTCGTGGCGAGCTGAGCAGCTTTGGCGCGACCAAATCCAGCGTGCCCATCGTTGAAACCGCGCGTTCTGTGTCGGTAGAAACCAGCGAACAGTTTGAAGAAAAAGGCGCACTCAATCTCTCGCAAACGACCTCTTATATGGCGGGCGTTACCGCCGAAACCTATGGTTTTGCCACCCGTGGGGATGCTATTCACGCCCGTGGTCTGAGCCTGCCACGTTACCGCGATTCTATTCAGGAATTATTCGGCAGCTACAACACTACCCGTGCCGAAGTGTATACGCTGGAACAGGTCGAAGTGCTGAAAGGCCCGGTGTCGGTACTCTATGGGCAGGGCACGCCCGGCGGTATTGTGAACTATGTGTCGAAAACGCCGAAGGCCGACGCCGCCACCGAAATTGTTGCAGAGCTGGGTAATAACAACCGTAAGCAATTGGCCGTCGACTCGACCGGTAAACTGGGCAGCGAACAGTGGCTGTACCGCATGGTGGCGCTGAAGCGCAAAAGCGATACTCAGGTTGATTATGTCGAGGATAATACCCTGGTGCTGATGCCGTCGGTCAGTTATGTGCCGTCAGCGACCAGCCGTTACACCTTAATCGCTATGCATCAGAACACCGACAGCGATACCGGTGCACAGTTTGTGCCGGTGGAAGGCACCTTAAAGCCGTTAAAAGACGGCACCTATCTTGATCAGGACGTGTATGCCGGTGAACCGGGCTGGAATAAATACGATACCCGCTCTAATCAGTTAACCGCTCTGGTTGAACAGCAGCTGACAAACAATCTGGCACTGGAAGCGACCGCGTTATGGCGCGAAGGCAGTGCCGATTATAATCAGGCCTGGCCGGTCTTTACCGGTGCCGGTAACAGCCGCTATCTGAATGATATTCTCGGTAGCAATGCCTTTACCGACACCACCGTGGCGCGGACTTTTTATAAAGCCGACAACGAATTTCAGCTGTATGCGCTGGATGTGCGTCTGTTAGCCGATTTTGATACCGGCGCGCTGCGTCATCAGATTCTGGTCGGTGCACAAAAGCAGAGTGTAACCACCGATAACGATACCGCCCGCTCGGATGGTGGTGTTTCGTCCGGTAATTTTGATTACGTGCTGGATCTGAAAAACCCGAAATATACCGGTGCGCCGGATGACTCCATGTTTACGTATGTTGATGGCCCGGAACAGAAAATAGACAGTACCGGTTTGTATGTATCCGATCAGATCAGCTACGAAAACTGGCGCTTTACCGCTGGTCTGCGTTACGACGAAGTCGATAATGACACCGGCAGTGATAAACAATCCGACGATGCACTGTCGGCCAGCGCGGGCGTTTTATACACCTTCAGTAATGGCCTGGCACCTTACATCAGTTATTCCGAATCGTTTGAAACCGTAGTTGGAACCGATGCCAATGGCAAACAGCTGGAACCGCGTGAAGCAACGCAATATGAAGCGGGTCTGAAATTTGAGCCTAACGGTTTTCCCGGATTATTTACGCTGTCGTATTTCGATATCGAAATCAGCAATCTGCCAAACCCGAATGGCGTACCGGGCACCAGCTCGCAGCAGCAGGGCGTAGCAAAAATTGATGGTGTGGAGCTGGAAGGTAAAACCAACGTCGGCGATTTTTATATTCAGGGCGCAGTGAGCACATTGCACACTGAGGACCAGAACGGTTACCAATATGCGGCTGAGCCTGATCGCAATGCCTCGCTGTGGGTTACGTGGAAGCCTGCGGGTAAATTCCGCATGGGTGGCGGTGTCCGTTATGTCGGTGAAAGCGTGTCTGAAACGGCAACGGTTAAATACGTTACGCCGGATTACACCCTGGTCGATATGATGCTGGGCTACGAAGCAACCGAGCAGCTGGATCTGGCGCTGAACGTACGCAACCTGGGCGATGAGGAATATCTCACTTCCTGTCTGGCCCGTGGCGATTGTTTCCCGGGCGTGCGCCGTACCGTTAATGCCCGTGTTACTTACAACTTCTGATTATCGCGGCCAGCTGCCTGCGTATTAAGCAGGCAGCAGGCCCGGACGGATATTTATCATGATGTTATTTCTGATGGCAGCTATCCCTGCGTTATGCGGGGTTGGTTGTCTTTTTCATTCGTGGAAATCCGCAGGGAAACACGGACGCAGCCTGGTTATTTATGGCTGGTTGTTACTGTTGTTGTCTTTGCTGAGCTGGATACAGCTGGCGGGGGCCGAATACGGCGTTGTGTTTACGTTGTTATTTCCCGCTTTTTTGGCCTGGCTGATGATTGTTTTTCAGCGCCGCAAAGGCCGTCGTAAAACGTCAGCGCCACGGACTGTTCAACCCATGCCTGCGCCATCCTGGCAGGGAATTGGGCGGAATATTGCGCGCTTTCTCTGGTTATTTACCGGCCTGGGTGTGGCCATGCTGCTGGTGAGTGTGGCACTGGTCATGCAATTCCCTTTTGCCGCCAATCTGAATCTGGCATCAGCATTGTTGTTATTTCCTTTGCTGTGGGCTGCCTCGGTGTGCTGGTTTCTGAGCAGTCGCAACCCCTGGAAAGTCTCGTTACTGAGCACCGTAGCGGCACTGGTGTCATCCTTATGGTTATTGGTTTGATGGTGTTATGAAATATTCCAGACAATTAGTTAAATCCAGCCTCAGCGCGCACAGCTGGCTGGGCATTGGCATGGCAGCGGTGCTGTATCTTATTATTCTGAGCGGTACGCTGGTGGTGTTTCATACGCATATCGAACGCTGGGAACAACCGCTGGCAGCAGAATTCCATGAGTTTGATGCGGCCGATGTTGAAACTGCATTTAATGAATATCTGACCACGCCCGACAATCTGACGCCGCACATGTATCTGGTCTTTCCGTCAGACGCGATGCCACGGATTAAATTCGCCAACGAGCAGCAGGGCGAATACCGTAATGCCGATGGCAGTACCGGAGTGCCGGCCTATGACGACTGGGCGCACCAGCTCAGCGACCTGCATTATTACCTGCACCTGCCGACAAATATCGGCATAATTCTGGTGAGTGCGATGGGGGTTATTCTGCTGGCGCTGATCATCAGCGGTTTGCTGGCGCATCCGTCCATTATTAAAGATGCCTTTGCCTGGCGCTCCGGTTCTGAACGCATTCATTTTACCGATCTGCATAACCGTCTTAGCGTCTGGGGTTTGCCATTTCATCTGATGATGGCCTTTACCGGTGCGTATTTTGGACTGGCCGGGCTGATTATTCTGATTGCTGCTGAAGCCTTTCACGATGGCGACCGGCAAGCGGTAACGCGGCAGTTTTTCAGTGGCGATCCGGTGGTAGAAGCACAGCCATTACAGGTGAATATTCAGCAACCGCTGCAGTATCTGAATGCCAACGTGCCCGATGGCCAATTATTGTTTATGACCATCCACGAAGCCGACAGCGAACAACGCTTTCAGGAATATTATGTACAGCAACCGGGGCGGCTGATTTATTCCGAAAATTACCGCTTCGATATGCAGGGCAATTTCCTCAACCGTGCAGGCTATTCCGACGGTGATCTGGCCAAACAGATTGTGTACTCCATTTATCGCCTGCATTTCGGCAATTTTGCCGGGATGGGCAGCAAGCTGCTTTATTTTGTAATGGGGCTGGCCCTCACCGTTGTCTGCGTCAGCGGCATTAATATCTGGCTGAACCGGCGCAAACACGAAGACCTGCTCAACCGCTTATGGGTAGCGGTGGTGTGGGGCGCACCGCTGGCCATTACCGTATCCGCTATCAGCGGCGTGTTAGCGCGCTGGCCATCGGTAATACCCTTCTGGGGCGTAATACTGGCAGCGCTGGTATTTGCGCTAATTGTTCAATCAGCGGCCCGGTTCCGGCGCCAGATGCAGCTTGCCGGAATACTGGCCGTATTCGTGCTGTTGGCAGGCTATGCCATTCAATTCGGGCTGGCCGCCGCCTTTGGCGCCGGATTGCTGCTCACCTGCGGCCTGTTGTTGTGGGCGCTGGTGCTCGGTATTTTTGTGATCCGAAGCTCAGGGGCTGGGGTTGGAAAAACCGGGTAAGCGCAGGGGAGGGGCGGAGAGGGAAGAGAGAAGAGAGAAAATTGGTATCGGACACCTGGTCAGTTTGACTTTGGTGTCCGTTAAAGCGGGGCAAGATCAGGCCGAGCGCTGCAACTTGTTATACGATTTTAGCTTAAATATAGAATAATATCTGTTTGAGTATTTTCGTGAGTTAGCTTTACAGGTTTTCGTAGACCTAAATTCAGCCAGTGAAGAAAGCCTATAAGGTTTTTAAATTTGCTCTCCGTATCGATATCCTTCGGTGATAGGTCCAGCTCTATTTCTGACTCCATGAAAAAATGGCAATTTATCCAAATACCATCCACTATAGCAATTCCAAGCGTCGTTGGTTCAGTTTCTTGCAGCTTCCTGATTTCAGCAAAGGACTGCGGCAAAGCTACAACTTCCTGGCCATGTGTAAAATATAACTCATAACCCGAATCAGGAAGATTGCTTAAAAAAAGATTCCAAACGGACTCATTGATATCTTCAATATAGATATCTCTCAACGAACCTTCTGGCTCAAATTCTTTTTTAACATCGAGCCATTCTTTCATATTGGCTTCCCATGCCCCCACTTGTTATGTGCGCTTTTGAATTGATAGTTTAGTTCATGCTTTGTAACAACCGTAATTAACTCCGAGCCCACTGCGACCATCCATCAGATTTATACAATATGTAGTTTGGAGGAACGACCCTGCGACCCATTGCTTCAGGGACAACACCCCATTTACCCTCGAAATATTCAATTGCCTCAAAGCGCAATTTACGCCAGTGACTACGAACTGGTCCTGGCCAGCTGCGCTTCTCTCGGATCGAGATCCTGACTATATATGACCTGAACTCCCTTTTGCCGATATTCCTCCAGTTTCCTTTTCGAAACCTATGCGGCTCTCTCGGAAACTTCAAAGGCACAATTTTATATAGCCAAGCAATATCCTCAAAATCGCTTCGTTTCATTCATATCCATATTTAAATTTTGCGACAGACCTGGCTCGCATAACGCTCATGCTAAGCGGCGCAATTTATTGCGTCCATAGCTTGAGCGCCTTGTTAAATTTTACTTATTAGCTTGGTCTGATTTAAAATTAGCAGCATATTTACCCACTGATAATTCTGTGTATCTGGCTTTCTTTCCGCAACCTTCAGCACCTACATTTGTAGCCCTACATTCCCATAGAACACACTCTTCATTAAGTTTTGTAAGCTTTATTTGTTCTTTTGGGCAGCTAAGATCGAAGCTTGCTAATGATTTAATATCTGATTCAGCATCTTCCCATAAACCTGAAGTAGTAGCACAGCCCGAAATTAGTAGTATTGAGGAAATTAGAAGTAATTTTTTCATTGTATGTCTCTTTTAAATTTAACAGTTTGTTAGCAGGTATGCTCGTTTACACACCTCTGTCCTTGTTTATGCCCGGAGTCTAACCCACTGTCACCGCTGCGAAAAGTGCTGATAATGATATCGCTATCAGGCTATAAACACGCACGAACACTATCACTCGGCCATCGTTTTACACTTAGCGCACTATCTCGTTGAACAATCTGCTAAGTCATTGATTTTACAGGGTAGATTCTTCCTGATAAGCGACAATCCGCGCATTGCTATTTTGACACTGGCGCGTAAACGCGCACGATTCCGGCCGTTTATTGAAATAATCTGGTGATCTATTTAGTTAGTAGTCTGGTGAGCAGTCGTCTGGTGCGGTGTTTATTACTGCGCCCAGCAGCCCCGACCCAGCTACACTATTTTTATATATTGCGGAGGTGCTTATGCGTATTGGTGTCCCGAAAGAGATTAAAAACCATGAATACCGGGTTGGCCTGACTCCGGACAGTGTGCGCGAGTTGGTGCATCGCGGTCATGAAGTCTGGGTGCAGCAGAACGCCGGGGCGGCCATTGGCTTCAGTGATGACGATTATCTGAGCTGCGGAGCAATGGTCGTTGATACTGCAGCTGAGGTGTTTGATAACGCCGAACTGATCGTTAAGGTCAAAGAGCCGCAACCGGAAGAAATCAGCCTGATCAGCGCTGAACATACGCTGTTTACTTATCTGCATCTGGCGCCGGACCCGGCACTGACACAAGCATTGATAGCAACCGGTGCCACAGGCATTGCCTATGAAACCGTCACCGATAAGGCCGGGCGGCTGCCATTATTGGCCCCGATGTCAGAAATCGCCGGACGTATAGCCGTTCAGGCCGGTGCCCGCAGTCTGGAGATGGAAGCCGGCGGACGCGGGGTGTTGCTGGCCGGAGCGCCGGGCGTACCAGCTGGCGAGGTGGTGATTATCGGCGCCGGAGTCGTGGGGCGAAATGCTCTGGCTATCGCCGTGGGTATGGGCGCGCAGGTCACGGTACTCGATACTTCGATGCAGGCGCTGCGCGAGCTGGATCAGCAGTACGGCAACCGCATCCAGACCCGTTTTTCTACCCGCACCGTATTGGATGAGTGCCTGCCCAAGGCCGATCTGGTGATTGGTGCGGTATTAATTCCCGGTGCTGCAGCGCCGAAACTGGTGCTGCGTACCCATTTAGAAAGCATGAAACGCGGCGCGGTGATCGTCGATGTCGCTATTGATCAGGGCGGCTGTGTGGAAAGCGCACGGCCAACCACCCACAGCAATCCAACCTATGTCGACAGCGGCGTGGTGCACTACTGCGTTGCCAATATGCCGGGGGCGGTAGCCCGCACTGCCACGCAGGCGCTGAACAACGCTACCTTGCCCTTTGTACTGGCGCTGGCGGGTAAAGGCGTTGAGCAGGCGCTGCGCGATGACCCCTATCTGCGTATGGGCCTGAACCTGTGTCAGGGCGCGCTGACCAGTGCGGAAGTAGCGGCCAGCCAGGGCGTGGAGTACGTGCGGAGGGAAACGCTGCTGGGTCTGTAAACTCCGGCAATGACGGTTTTGTTCTGTGGGCAGTGCCCACCCTACATCCCGCAATGACGTTTAATTTATCCCCGGATGGTAATGAATTTATCCGTAGGAGCGGGCCATGCCCGCGAAATTAAACGCCGCGTTGATTTGAAGATATGGCCATTCCCCGTAGGAGCGGGCCATGCCCGCGAATGGAAGGGTGGAATCGTTTTTCCTCCCGGTAATGACGATCTTTTCCCGTGGGCAGTGCCCACGCTACTTTCTCGTGGCTCTCAAGTCTGGTCTTCTCTGGTACTCTATGGCCTGCCAACCACTTGCCCGCAGGGAAAGCATGTTCCGCCTCTATCATTCCAACGATCTTGAAATTCTCAAGGGCATTCTTGTCCATCAGATGCAGGAATCACCCGTCGGCCCCTTTGGTCAGGAAGCCATTCTGGTGCAGAGTCAGGGCATGTCGCACTGGCTCAAACTGCAGCTGGCTGATTCGCTGGGGATTGCGGCTCAGGTGGATTTTCCGCTGCCCTCAAGCTTTGTTTGGCAGGTGTTTAACCGCCTCAAGCCGGAACTGCCGGAACGCTCTCATTTCGATAAACAGATTATGGCCTGGAAACTGGTGCGTCTGTTGCCAGCGCTGGCAACACAGCCGGGCTGTGAAGCCATTGCCCATTATCTGCAGAACGATGCCGATGGCGTGAAGTGTTATCAGCTGGCGCAGACCATCGCCGACGTGTTTGACCAGTATCTGGTGTATCGCCCCGATTGGCTGCTGAGCTGGGAGCTGGGCGAGGATGAAGTCGCCGATACACAGGTATCGGCCCATCCGTGGCAGCCGCTGGTGTGGCGGGCGTTAGTGGCCGACAGCGCCAGGCTTGGCCATTCGCTGGATCACCGTGCGCGCCTGCTGCAGGAGCTGGAACAGCTGGTGCAGGCCCACCCGGAGCGTCTGGCTGATCTGCCTAAACGGTTGTTTGTGTTTGGTATCGCCGCGTTGCCCGGCAGCTACTGGCAGGTGCTGCAGGCGATTTCGCCGGTGATTGAAGTGCATTTCTTTTTGCTGAATCCGTGCAAAAACTTCTGGGGCGATATTGTCAGTGACCGGCAAAAAATGCGCATCTTGCGTGATAATCCGGATAGCGCCCACCTGCTTGATCGTGGTAACCCGTTGCTGGCTTCCTGGGGGCGTTTAGGGCGCGATTTTCTGACGCTGGTACATGAAACGGCCGAGCAGTACGAAGGCCGGATTCAGGATGTCGATGCCTATATCGAACGGGGGGTTGAAAGAGACGTTGAACGCGGGCCGCAGACGCTGCTTGCGCACCTGCAGCAGGATATTCTCACCCTCACTGATCGTCAGCAGGGTGCTTTCAGCAAAGAAGCGCAGCACCACAGTGAGTTTAAGCAGGGGGTTGCTGCCGCCGACGGCAGTGTGCGCTTAATCAGCGCCCACAGTCCGCTGCGCGAAGTGCAGCGCCTGTACGATCAGATACTGTATTGGCTGGATAACGACCCTGAACTTAAACCGCGCGATATTGTGGTGATGGTGCCGGATATTGACCAATATGCGCCGTATATCGATGCCGTATTTGCCAGCAGTCGTGCCCGCACGGAAAACGGTGCGGAATACCGTATTCCCTGGGCCATCGCCGACCAATCCATGGCGCAGGAAGATGCGCTGATCGACAGCTTCCTCAGTCTGCTGGGTCTGGCCGATTCACGCTTGCTGATCACCGAAGTGCAGGACTGGCTGGATGTCGCCGCCATCCGTAACCGCTTTGCCATCAGCGAAGATCATTTATCGTTACTGCGTGACTGGCTGGCGCAGGCGCAGATCCGCTGGGGGCTGGATAGCCAGCAGCGCGGGCAGCTGGGCCTGCCGGCCTTTGAACAAAACAGCTGGCGCAAAGGTTTACGCCAGCTGTTACTGGGGTATCTGACGCCGGACAGTCGTCAGGACTTTATGGGAGATTTTCCCGTCTCTGCCACCGAAGGTAACGAGGGCGAACTGCTGGGCCATCTGATGGCTTTTATCGACGCCCTGGAACACTGGCAGAAAGTACTTTCATCCGGTCATTGTTCAGTGGCGCAGTGGTCGGATGCACTGCAGAGCATGCTTAACGACTTGTATCTGGCTGACAACACCGAACAGAACTCGCTGCAGCGCATCCGCGATGCCATTCAGCGCTGGCAGGAAGAGCTGACGCTGGCCGGTTTTAACGGCGAATTATCTGCGCCGGTAGTACGCAGCTGGTTTAACGAACAGTTAGGGCAGCAGGGCGGCTGGCAGCGTTTTCTCGCCGGGCCGGTGAATTTCTGTACCCTGATGCCGATGCGTTCCATCCCGTTTAAAGCGGTGTGCCTGTTGGGGATGAACGATGAGGATTATCCGCGCCGGGTAACTCCGGTGGGCTTCGATTTAATGGTATCGGGGCGCAGTCGCCGTGGTGACCGTTCGCGCCGCGAAGATGACCGTTATCTGTTTCTGGAGGCGGTGTGTTCGGCACAGGATTATCTGTACATCAGCTATCGTGGCCACGATGTGCGCGAAAATGCCGAGTTACAGCCGTCGGTACTGGTGGCGGAATTACGTGATTATTTATGCGATGGCTATTGTCTCGAAACTGACCGGCAGCAGCCCCATCAACAGAGCCGCAGCACCATGCTCAACTGGTTGCAGGAAGAATTACCCTTGCAGCCCTATAACCGTCTGGCGTTCAGCAATGATCATGGTGATGCAGCGCGTCATGTGCGCAGTTACCAGCAGGTATGGGCTGAGGTTGCCGCTCAGCAGAGCAGCCCGGCCGATGCGGAAAACGATCATTTCTTCAGTGAGCCGCTGACCATTCCGGCGGATATCGATACCTCACAGGTTGCCTGGGAAGACGTCAAACAGGCCCTGGCTGACCCGTTAAAATACTTTGTCACCCGGCGCTTAAAAGCCTCGTTCGATGTGTACTGGCAACAGCACGAAACCGAAGAACCTTTTGCGTTAAATGGTCTGGATTTATATCAGCTGAAAGACGACTGGCTGCAATTGGCGATGGCCGATATTCAGCAGGGCCATGCTAAAGAATTAAGCGATGAGCTGGCTTTTACCCGCCGCCAGCAGGCGTTGGGGCAGTTGCCGGTGAATGCGCTGGGGAAAGTCTGGAGTGACAATCTGATTGATTACTCTCGCCCGCTGGCACACAAAATTGTCGCTTTATCCGAATTCCGTATGGACGTCCGGGCGCTGACGCTCACGCTGGAACAAGGCCCGGAGGAACCGTGCAGCGTCCACGGTGAATTGCAGCAGGCCTTTGTGCAGCAGCCAACGGATAGCACCGGGTATCTTCTGTATTACCGCGTTGGGGATTTACGTGGCCGGCATCTGCTGCAAGCCTGGCTGGATGCTCTGTTGGTTGCCGCGGCAGCACCCGGCACAATCAGCCATGTCCGTTTGCTGGGACTGAGCAAAGACAAAGGCTCTGTCTGGCTGCGCGAGGTGCAGTTGGCGTTACCCACCGGGGAAGAAGCCATTGCTTTAGTCCGTCAGGCCGTGGCGTGGTATTGGCAGTGCTGGTGTGAACCGCTGGCGCATTTGCCCGATACGCTGTGGAGCCTGATTCAGGCGCAGGAACGGATCAGCGAAAAACACGCCGACGATGCCGACGCACAGGCCGATGCCATGCAAAAAGAAATCAGCAAATTAGTGGAGCAGGATTTTGGCGAACTGGCGTCGCCTTATCTGCAGCGTTGCCTGCCGGATTTTGTCGCGCAACTGCAAAGTCAGTTACCTGATCAGTGGCTTGCTGAGCAGGGCATTTTGCTCACCAGCCTGAAAAAATACATAAAAACCGATGAGCTGCATAAAGATTCCGCTGCCAGCTACAGTGGAGGAGAAGGCGTATGAAAACCTTATCCATTCCTGATTTTCCGCTGTACGGTCAGTCGCTGATTGAAGCCAGTGCCGGTACCGGTAAAACCTTTACCATCACCGGTTTGTATAACCGCCTGATTCTGGGACACGGCCGCGAAAATGGTGAACGTCTGGGCTGTGATCAGATTCTGGTGGTGACTTTTACCCGTGCCGCCACCGAAGAGTTGCGTGGGCGTATCCGCCAGCGTTTGCGTGACACGCTGGAAGATTTATTGTCACTGGAAAACGGCCAGCCGATTAACGATCAGCAGCTGAGCTATTTACAGCAGTTAGCGGCTGCCCAGCATGGCAATGTCCAGCACAGTAATGTTCAGCACAGCGATATCGACAGCCTGTGTAAGCAACTGAAACCCTGGCTGCAAAGCAATCTGGCATTAATGGATGAAGCGGCGATTTATACCATTCACGGTTTCTGTCAGCGCATGCTGAAGCAGTTTGCCTTTGACAGTGGTGTGGTGTTCAGCGCTGAACTGGTGCTCGACAGTGACAGTTATTTGCAACAAGCCTGTGAAGATATCTGGCGTCAGCAGGCCTATAGCCTGAATGAACAGCAGAGCCGTTATTTAATCAGCCGTTATGCCGGCCCGGACGATGTGCTGGCGAAAGTGAAAGCACGGATTAACCGCCCGGATATGACGGTAATTCCGCCGCTTTCAGCTGATGGTCTGAACAGGGCGTGGCAAAGTGCCGAAGCCGCATTTACGATAGCCAAAGCCGCCTGGTCGCAAATCAGTGCAGCTGATGTGGTGCAGTTAATTGCGGATTCCGGGCTGGATAAAAAATCCTACAGCAAACGTTTTGCCCCTGCCTGGGTCGCGGAAGCTTCCGGGTATTTTTCCGGGCGTTTTTATATGCCCGCGCCCAAAAATCTGTACCGCATGACCCCGGCAGCCATGGAAGAAAAATTAAAAAGCGGCGAGTTGCCCCAGCATCCGGCGTTTGATGCCACAGCCGAATTTCTGCAGACCAGCAAACAGTTAAGCCTGCTGCTGGAAGCCGCGTGGATGGACGCCATTAAAGAACGTTATTTCGAGTTGCTGGAAAAAGCCGGTGCCTTAACGCCGGATGATTTATTACGCCTGCTGGTGAATGCTCTGCGCGCCGAACAGGGCGAATTGTTGGCCAGTCATATCCGCAGGCTTTATCCGCTGGCGATGATTGACGAATTTCAGGATACCGATCCACAACAATACGAAATTTTTAACCGTATTTATCCGCCGGATAATGTTGCTAAACCGTCTGAACAGGAATCTGACACCGCGCTTACGACGCAGGCAGGTCAGCACGGATTAATTATGATCGGCGATCCCAAACAGGCTATTTATGGCTTTCGCGGTGCCGATATTTTTACCTACATTAAAGCCCGGCGGCAGCTGGTGGACGAACGCCGTTTTACCCTGGAAAAAAACTGGCGCAGTCACACGCAGCTGGTGAACGGCGTTAACCAATTATTCGCCGGCCACGACAGCCCCTTTGTGTTTGATGACGACATTCAGTTCGTTAACGTATCGGCGGCGGGGAAGCCGGATAGCCGACCGCTGCGCGTGGCGGGCGAGGAGCAAACGCCGTTGCAGTTGTGGCACGACGGTGAAGAATATTCCCGCGCCCGCGCGCAATTTCGTGTTGCCGAACAGTGCGCGGAGAAAATTGATGCCTTAATGCACGGTGATGCGACGCTGGGTGATGAGCCAGTGCAGGCGCGGGATATTGCGGTGCTGGTACGCAGCCGTAAGCAGGCGGGTTTAATCCGTGAAGCCTTATCCGCGCGTCAGATCGGCAGTGTGTTTTTAACCCGCGACAGCGTGTACGACAGCCTCGAAGCGCGGGATGTCTTTGCCTGGTTACAGGCCGTGGCGCATCCGACGGACGAACGCGCTTTGCGTACCTCGCTGGCGACCGAAACGCAGGGACTGACCGCCGCACAGTTGGATATCCTGCTGAACGACGAACGGGCGTGGGAAACGGCACTGGAACAGAACCACGCGTATCACCAGTTGTGGCAGCGCCGCGGGGTGATGGCCGCACTGATGCAATGGCTTGAAGAAGATGGCCGCGCCCAGCGACTGCGCCGTCAGCAGGATGGTGAGCGGCGCATTACCAACCTGATGCATCTGGGCGAATTATTGCAGGGCGCAGCCCGCCGTTTACGTGGGCATGAGGCGTTATTACGCTGGTTTGGTGAGCATCTTTTCTCCGCCAATCGCAGCGGTGATGAAGCGCAACTGCGTTTAGAGAGTGATGCCAATCTGGTCACCATTGCCACCATTCATAAATCCAAGGGTCTGGAATATCCGCTGGTGTTTTTACCGTTTTTGTGGGACGACAGCTACCTGCCCAATGCGCGCAGTGATACCCAGTATTTCAGTGAAAAAGACGGCATGGTGCTGAACCTGGAGCCCGATGATGAAGCCAAAGCGCTGGCCGAGCGCGACTCATTGGCCGAGTCATTGCGCCTGTTGTATGTGGCGTTAACCCGTGCGGTGCAAGGCTGTTTTATCTGGCTGGCGGATGCCGTCGATGGCAAAAGCAAAAAAGAGAAAAAATCCCGTATTGCGCAGTCGGCGCTGGGCTATTTATTGGCGCTCAAAAATGATCCGGATTGGGCGGGGCTGAAACAGCCCGGACAGCAGTCTGAGCAGCAGCCAGAACAACAAACAGAAAAACAAGCAGAAAAACGAGCTTTTAGTGTCGGCGACTTACCGCTATGGTCAGCGGATGCTCTGCGCCAGGCACCGGCGCAGCAGGATCGTCCGGCCGCAGCATTATGCCGGGCGCAGCGTTGGGACAGCTGGCGTGTTAGCAGCTACAGCCAGCTGACCGCAGACGATCATCACTACCAGGAAGATGTACTGGTCATGGATGAAGGCAGAGCGACGGATGAGCCTGAGCCTGAGTCAGTGGTGGCCGATGAGTTTTTATTGGCAGAAAGCAATGGCCGTGAATTTCAGGCCGATGCCCCGGCATTAACCTTTGCCAAAGGTGCCAACGCCGGGACCTGCTTGCACGCCATATTTGAACACTGGGACTTTGTCGATGAAGACCATCTGAAAACCATCGCCGAGCGTGAGCTGAGCCATTACGGCCTGCTGAATACCGCTGATGATGGTGCAACGGGGGATGGTGTAAATGCTGATGCCGTAAAAAAACAGCAGATAGCCGACGTCGCACACTGGCTGCAGGCGGTGGTGAACAGTCCGCTGATGACGGCCCAGGGGGATACGTTTGCCTTAGCCGATATTGGCCACAGCGACCGTCTGGATGAAATGGAGTTTTATTTGCCGGTACAGGCACTGCAGGCGGCGGACATTAATCGCTTGCTGAATGATCCGGGTAAGGCCGGGCGTTTTCATTTCGATACCCTCAGTGGTTACCTGAAAGGTTTTATCGATCTTATTTTTTGTTATCAGGGGCGTTATTACGTGGCCGACTATAAGTCCAATCATCTGGGCTTCAGCCTCAAGGATTACACTCCGGCAGCGCTTAAACAGGCGATGGCCGATCATCAATATGACTTGCAAGCCTGGCTCTATACCGTTGCGCTGGACCAGCTGTTGCGCCAGCGTCTGCCGCAGTATGACCCGCAGCAGCATCTCGGTGGTGTGTACTATTTCTGGTTGCGTGGCATGCATCTGGGTGCGCAGGCACCGCGTTTAAGCGCAGAGGATGCCGGCGTTTCACAGCAGGATTTATTTGCCGCACCGTTCCTGACCCAGGTGCCGGGTGTGTATTACCACGCGGTGGATCTTGCAGAACTGCAACAATGGCGTCAGGTGGTTTTACCCACCGCGCACACAGCGGAGGCCCGTGCATGAAGCAGCCGCCATTAAAACATTCCCTGAATCATTACCTGCCACCTGTGCAGGCGGCGGGCGAAGTCAAAAACCTGCGTGATATTGACCGCCAGGTCGCCATGCAGATTCTGGCCTGGGAGCAACAGGCTGATCCTGTTGTGGCCGACGACGAGCGCCTGACGGTCTTGGTGATGGCTTCATTGCTGGTCAGTGTGGCGTTGGGCAAAGGCCAGGTTTGCCTGCCACTGGAGGCCTGCCCGGTGGCGGAATGGCGCGAGACCTGGCGTTCTTTGGCGCCTGTTGCCGCACAATCTTTGCGTGCCTGCCACACGGTGTTCAGTGTTGATGCTGTGGGCACTGAACACCGTCCTCTGCACGCAGACTATGCCCAGCAACCGCTGGTGCTGCAGGGTAATAACCTCTATCTGGCACGTTACTTTTTCTATGAACAGGGCGTGCTGCACCAGATTCATCAGCGTCTGGCGCAGGAGCCCGCGCTGAACGCTGCGGCACTGACCACCACGCTGACACAGCTGTTTGGCGGGCCGGGTGCTGTTAATCCGGGTGCTGCTAACTCAGAGGCCGTGGTTGACTGGCAGAAGGTGGCTGCGGCCAGTGCCTGTATCCGTAACTTTGCCGTCATTACCGGCGGCCCGGGAACAGGTAAAACCACCACGGTGACACGCCTGCTCAGTGCGCTGCTGAGTCAGAATCCAAAGATGTCGATTGCGCTGGCAGCGCCCACCGGTAAAGCCGCCGCACGTATGACCGAGTCGATACGGGGGGCCAAGCTGCGGGCGCAGCAGTCGGGTCAGGGCGAATTACCGTTGGCCGAACAGATTCCCGATGACAGCTACACCCTGCACCGGTTGTTGGGCTGGTCACCGCGCGGTTTTCGTTATCACGCCGGGCGGCATTTGCCGTTTGATTGTGTGGTGGTGGATGAAGCCTCGATGGTTGATCTGCCGATGATGTATCACCTGTTTCAGGCGCTTGCCGCCGATACCCGTTTAATTCTGTTAGGCGACCGTGATCAGCTGGCGTCGGTGGAGGCGGGCAGTGTGCTGGCTGATTTGTGTGATGCCGGTGTACAGCACGGGCCGGACAGCGCCTTTGCGCAACGCCTGCAACAGCTGACCGGCTTTGATTTAACCGAGGTAACCGAAGCCTCCGTCAGCCCGATGCAGAATGCGGTGGCTTCACTGCGCGTGTCCCATCGTTTTACCGCCGACAGTGGTATTGGCCAGTTGGCCGCCGCTGTGAATAACAACCAGCAGACGCGTGCCGAGCAGGTGCTGCGTGAATTTTCTGATGTACGTTTTGTTGCTCTGACGCCGCTGGCCGAGCAGCCGTTCTGGCAACAGTCCGCGTGGCAGCAAACGCTGACCGAAGGATACCGTGCTTTTACCCAGGCGGTGCGCTCCGGGGCTGAGGCGACCGAGATTTTTGCCGCGTTTAACCAGTTTCAGGTGTTGGTGGCCCTGCGTCAGGGACCTTATGGAGTAGAGCAGGTCAACCTGCGTATTGAGCGCCTGTTGCAGGCCGCTGCGTTGCTCGATACCCGCGCCTCAACTTCGGGCTGGTACAGTGGCCGTGCGGTAATGATCAGCCGTAATGATTACGATCTCGGCCTGTATAACGGTGATATTGGGATCGCGTTACCGGTGACCGATGAGCAGGGCGTGCAGACGCTGAAAGTCGCCTTCCCGGATGCCGACGGCGGTACCCGCTATTTATTACCCAGCCGCCTGCCAGCCCATGAAACCGCTTTCGCCATGACGGTGCACAAAAGCCAGGGTTCGGAGTTTGATCATCTGTGCCTGCTGCTGCCTGAGCAGTGGCAAAGTGTGATTACGCGCGAGCTGATTTACACCGCCATTACCCGGGCGAAGCAACGGTTCAGCCTGTTCAGCAGTGAAGCCTGCTGGCAGCAAGGTCTGAATACCCGGGTGCAGCGCGCCAGTGGATTGCGTGAGGCGCTGTGGTAGCGGCGCGGTTGTTGCGACGGAATATTTTTTATTGACCTTCTCAATAGTGCTGTATACATTTGTATTCGCTGTATGCCACGGTGAAAAGGGAAGTTCATGATCAGCAAGTCACAATCGATCAGTGTGCGTTTATCGGAAGACGATTACGCCTACCTGATGGCCATCCGTCAAAACGGTGCGCTGACTCAAAGCGATAAAGTCCGCGAGCTGATTGCCATGGCCCGCGAAGCGGTCGGCACCGAAAGCTTCGCCCGTTCTTTTATCACCGCCAGTGACACCATTGCGCCGTATCGTGCGCGTTATAAATCCCCTGAATCCGGCCGCAGCGTGCTCAATGATGCGGTCTTTGATCTGCTGACCGAAAGTGCAGCGCTGATCCAGTCATTGGATGGCAAGTCCGGCGCCGCCGATCTTGAACGACAATTGTTTCCGGTATTAACCGACCTGTTACGCCGGCTGCTGCCTGTTTTACTGACCGGCAGCGGCGGTCACGTGCTCAATGCTGATCAGGCGGAGCTGGCCAGACAACAATTGCTCAATGATTTTTCTCATCTGAATAATGCCACCCGCAAGGAGTAACACCATGTCTGAAGGATTATTAAAACGTATCGGCCGGCTGGTGTCGGCTTCTGCCAACTCGCTGGTCGACAGTCTGGAAAACGCCGCACCGACGCTGGTGATGGAAGAAGCGATCCGTGAAATCGACAGTGCGATTGCGGATGTCCGCAGCCAGCTGGGTAAAGTCGAAGCCGCACGCTATCTGAGCACCAAAAGTTTAAACAGCGACAACAGCCGCCATGCCGAATTGCAGGCGCAGATTGAAGTGGCCGTGGCTCAGAGCCGCGATGATCTGGCTGAAGCCGCCATTGCCCGGCAAATGGATATCGAAGCCATGATCCCGGTGGTGGAAAAAAGCATCGCCGACAGTGACGCTGAAATTAATGAACTGAATTCTTATATTCAGGCACTGCAGGCGAAAAAACGCGAAATGCAGGAAGCCCTGAAACACTATGAAATTGCCAATGCGGCTGCTGTTCAGGCGGAACATACCGCTACCCCATCGACCGCGACTCAGGTTGAACAGGCGACCGATGCTTTTAACCGTATTCTGAATAAAGCCGGTGCGCCGGGTGTCAGCAGCGGCGACGAAAGTAAATTGGCCGAGCTGGATCAACTGGCGCGTCAGAATCGTATTCAGGAACGACTGGCACGGGTTAAATCGCAGGCGAACGATTAATGGAATTTTTGTTTTCAGACGGCAATTATCCTTTTGCCGTCGCGCTGGTATTAATGCTGATTATCGCCGTGCTGGAAGGTGTGTTGGTTGTCATCGGTCTGGGGTTGTCACAGCTTATTGATGGCCTGCTGCCCGATGTCGACCTGAGCGCTGACGGCGAGATGCCGAATATGGGGCTCAGCCGTTTTCTGGCCTGGCTGCGTATTGGGCAGGTACCGGTATTGATTATTCTGGTGCTGCTGCTGCTGTTCTTCGGACTCAGCGGGGTGGTGCTGCAGTC
This sequence comes from Thalassobium sp., assembly GCA_002733205.1. GTDB lineage: Bacteria > Pseudomonadota > Gammaproteobacteria > Pseudomonadales > Oceanobacteraceae > Venatoribacter > Venatoribacter pacificus. The sequence goes on from NVUW01000001.1 coordinate 608,343, forward strand.
ACTGTTAATGTCGGCCTTTGGTTTTATGTTGCCGGCGATAATTGCCGCGATTCCGGCACTGGCGGTTGCTTTGCCTCTTACGCGCCTGCTGACCGGGTTGCTGGGCAAAGTGTTGCTGAAAGACGAAACCGAGGCGCTGTCATCGGCATCGTTTATCGGCCAGGTGGCGACCATTACGCTGGGTGAAGCCCGTCAGGGCAGTCCGGCGGAAGCGCGCTTTCGCGATCAGTTTGGCACCACGCATTATCTGATGGTGGAGCCGGATGACGGTGAAACCTATCAGGCCGGTGATAACGTTCTGCTGGTGCAGCAACGCGGTGCGGTTTACCAATGTATCCGTTCGGATAATAAACATCTGCAATAATTCAAAACAATTTACGGACAAATCTAAAACGCTTAGGGAGCTTTTATGGATAACGTTGTATCAGTGATTTTTTTCGCTGGATTTATTTTTATCGGCCTGTTGGTCATTGGGATGATTTTCGCGCGGTTGTATACCCGTGCATCAAAAGAACGCTCTTTTGTGCGTACCGGTATGGGTGGGCAGAAGGTCATCATGAACGGCGGAGCGATGGTGCTGCCGGTGCTGCACGAAATTATTCCGGTCAATATGAACACCCTGCGCTTAGCGGTTTCACGCAAAGAGCAGCAGGCGCTGATCACCAAAGACCGCATGCGTGTCGACGTACTGGCCGAGTTTTATCTGCGCGTTAAACCCGATGCCGATGCCATTGCCAATGCGGCTCAGACGCTGGGTGCCCGTACGCTGGATCCGAATGCGCTGAAAGAAATGATCGAAGGTAAATTCGTTGATGCCTTGCGTTCGGTGGCGGCAGAAATGGAAATGGCTGAACTGCACGAACAGCGCAGCCAGTTTGTGCAGAAAGTACAGCAGGTGGTGAGTGAAGACCTACTGAAAAACGGTCTGGAACTGGAATCGGTTTCGTTAACCGGTCTGGATCAGACACCGCGTGAATTCTTCTCACCGGATAACGTTTTCGATGCCGAAGGTCTGGCACGCATGACCCGCTCGATTGAATCTCGCCGTAAGGAAGTGAACGAAATTGAGCAGGAAACCCGTGTTCTGATTGAACAGAAAAATCTTGAAGCTGAACGTCAGCGTCTGGAAATTGAACGTGAAACCCGTTATGCCAAAATGGAACAGGAACGTGAAATTGCCACCCGTGAAGCCGATCAGCAAGCGGAGATTGCCAAAGAACGGGCCGATAAAGAACGTAGCGCCAAACAAGCCGAAATTGAAGCTCAGCGGGAAATTGATCAGTCACGCATTGCTGCCGATCAGGCCACGCTGTTGCTGGAAATCGAAAAAGATCGTCGTCTGCGCGAACAGGAAATTGAACGGGAACGGCAGTTGGCCGAGCGTCAGATTCTGAAGCAGAAGTCGCTGGAAATTTCTGAACAGGAACGTGCGATTGCGGTTGCAGAAAAATCCAAAGAACAATCACTGGCCGATAAACTCGCCAACGAAGCATTGTCAGAAGCGGTACGTGCCGAAGAAAAAGTAGTCACCGCCAAGCAGGTGGAAATTGCAGAACGTGAAAAAGCCATTGAGCTGATTGAAGCGCAAAAAGAAGCGGAACGTCAGGCAACCGGGGTGAAAATTGCGGCCGAAGCAGAAAAAATGGCGGCTGAAGATAAAGCTGAAGCACTGCGCCTGCAGGCGAACGCCGAAGCCGATGCTATCCGCATTAAAGTTGAAGCCGACCGTGAGAAATACGCAGTGGATGCTGAAGGTCAGCGTCTGATGAACGAAGCACTGAACAGCCTGAGTGATGAACAGATTGCTCTGAAACGTGTTCTCAGCCTGCATGAGGCATTGCCAGGCATCGTACGTGAAAGTGTTAAACCACTGGAAAACATCGAAGGCATGAAAATTATTTCCATTGATGGCCTGAGCCAGATGGGTGGCGAACGCAGCGGTAATGGCAACGGTGTGCTGAATCCGGATGGTGCTGATCATGGTCAGAGCCTGCCGGAGGCGCTGGTTAACAGTGCATTAAAGCACCGTGCGATGGCACCGCTGGTGGATTCTTTGCTGAAAGAAGCCGGCGTGCATGATTTTGCCCGTGACATGACCAACGGATCGGTCTGATCGGTTTTTAAATAAAGCCACAGGGCGTATCATCTACGCTCTGTGACTTTATCAGGAGTGTGTGATGCCTCCACACCAGACTGGCTTACTGCAAAAAAGCCGTTTCCTCAAAAAATTCTCTGCTGTCCTTACACTCATTCTTCTGTTGCTGTTTGTGCTGCTGGTTGCATTGCTTTACAGCGCTCCTTTTTTTGCGGTTAAAGCGGGCCAGCACTGGTATGAAGCACAGGGCGAAGGCTATCAGTTGCGTGTTGCCGATTGGCAATTTGCACCGTTTCGCACCGATCTGACATTCACCGGTGTTGAGCTGAAGCATCCGCTGAAGGATTATTCAGCTGCTGATTCTGGCGCTGATTCGGGTGATCAAACGACCGCTGCGGAGGATGTGAGAACAGCGATCAGCCGTTTCGATACGGTGAGCCTCAGTATTGATCCCTGGGCGCTGTTTTCCCGTGAAATTTATATCCGTGATATTCGCCTCGATGGCTTGCGTCTGAGCGCACACCTGCAATATGACGATGTCATGCGTCTGCTGGTCAGTGGACTGACGATTCCCGTTTCCGCAGAGGACGCCGCTGAGAGTGCCGCTGAAAAAACAACAAAAGAAACCGCTGAAAAAACAACAAAAGAAACCGCTGAAAAAACAACAAAAGAAACCGCCGAAAAAACAACAACCTCACAACCCTGGCGCTTACGCCTTGGGCGTTTAACGCTGAATGACGAAATCATTGAGTGGCAGCAGGATGCTCTGACCAGTCAACATAACGAAAAGCAGAATAATGCCGCTGCAAGCCCGGCCACTCAGGGCCAGCTCAGGATTATGTCTTTGCAGGCTGGCCCGTTTGATTCGGCTGCCCCCACAGCACTGCCGCTGAGTCTGGAGTTGGAATTAACGCGGTTTGCATTACAAACGGAACAACCCGTTCGTTTGCAACAGCCCTTAACCCTCAGGCTGAGCGGTCAATTGAATGATGTTATGAGCGTGCCGCAGTGGGCAGGTGATATTACGCTGGATAATGTCAGTGTCAGTGCTGCCGGTGCTCCGCCGCTGGCTTTTAAACGCTTGCAGTTAACGCATGTGCTGGCCAGTGCCGATACACAAAGCCTGGAGTTGCTAAAGCTTGAGCAGCTGGTGCTGGGCACGGAGGAGGAGCCGCTGCTTCGTCTGGGGCATTATCAGATCAGCGATTTATCGGCGTCGGCAAGTCAGTTGGTTACAGGCCTGCATGAATATGATGATTTACAGCTGGCGATTAAACGTCTGGCGGATGGGGCTATTAACGGTTTACCGACTGCGCATGATAAAACGGCAGATAGCAATGCGAACATACCGCAGGCATCTGTGCAGGAATCTGCGCCGGTCAACAAGGTAAGCGCAGAGCAGCAAAACTCCACAACTGAAGAAAATACCTCAGCAGAACCAACAGCATCCGCGGCTTTCAGTATTTTTATTGCCGGCGTGCAGCAAAACGGTGACAGCAGTGGTGCCGATGTCAGCGATGCTTCGGTCAGCCCTGCTTTTAACGGCCGTGTTCAGATTCGTGAGCTGAATGTTGGCGAAATATCCGCTGAACTGTCTGCCGTTTCAGGGCAGCCTGAACTACTGAAACCATTGCAATTACACGCGGTATTGTCGCTGGATGATTATAACCGCATTGCGCTCGATGCCAGTCTGACACTGGCCAATATTCAGACGGCGGCCAGCCATGATGCTGCGGCAATGTATCCGCAGGGTAATGTCACGCTGCGTATCAGTCAGCTGGATATGGTGGCCTTTAATGGCTATCTGGCTCAGGCAATGGGCTATCACCTGGAAAAAGGCATGCTCAATCTGGATGTGGATATGGACATGCAAGAGGCTCAGTTGGGTGGCGAGGCGCGGGTGCTGTTGCGTAATTCGCGGTTTGTGCCGGAAGACGAAGAAACCATCAAACGTTTCAGTAAGCAGATTTCGATGCCGGTCGATACCGCGCTGGATCTGTTGCGTGATGATAATGGCAATGTTCGCCTGACCGTTCCGGTCTCCGGTGATATGACCCGTCCGGATTTTGGCACCGGTGATATTACTGCGCAATTAAGTCAGTTAGCGCTGCAAAGTGCCGCCATGCACTACCTCAAACAAAGTCTGCAGCCTTATGGCTTGCTGCTGAGCATCGCCTCGTATGCCGGTTCGGAATTAATGGCGATTCGGCTGGATGCGCTGGCCTTCGTTAAGGATGAAGCCACGCTTAATGAAGGACACATTCCGCCACTGCAGAAAGTCGCACAGCTAATGCACAAAAAAACCGAGCTGGAATTGCAGGTCTGTCCTTTTGTCAGTAACGCAGAAGCCAAACAGCAGTCAGAGGATTGGCCACAATTAGCCCGTCAGCGTGGCGCGGCAATCAAAGCCTGGCTGGCACTGAAAACCGATAAGGACGGCCAGTCGTTAGCGCCAAGAATTACGCTGTGTAAGCCCCAGAAAGGCGAAAAGGCAGAGGTGGTTCTCGGGTTTAATTAACGTATCGGTTGAATCCGTTATTTAATTAAATCCAAGAACGGGTAATGCGTGTCACGTCTTGAGCATGGACGTGCATCTTACGTGTTCTGGTTTGCTTCAGCGTAAAATCTGCTGCATAACACGCAACATATTTTCGCCCATCACTTTGCGGATTTCAGTTTCGCTGAAACCCTGTTGCAGCATTTCATGGGTCAGGGCTGCCAGTTCCGAGGTGTCGAATTGCGTGGCCACGGCACCATCAAAATCGGAACCTAACGAAACATGATCTTCGCCGAGTAATTCAATGGCGCTGCGGATGGTTTTAACAATGCCAGCTGGGGTGTCATTGCAAGTCACGTCTTTCCAGTAACCAATGCCGATAACACCGCCAGTTGCCGCAATATCCTGCATGAGCGCATCAGGAAAATTCCGTTTAACCCGGCAATGGGAAAAAATGCCGGAGTGGCTGACCACCAACGGCTGTTTAACCATGCTCAGCACATCGCGTACGACCTGAGGAGAGGAGTGGGCTAAATCGATAATCATGTGTTTCTCGGCCGCTTTAAGCACAACCTCTCGGCCAAAGGCGGTCAGACCGGCGTTGGATGTGCCGTGCAATGAACCGCCCAGTTCGTTATCGAAAAAATGCTGCAGGCCAATCAGCCGGTAACCGGCATCGTACAATTTATCCAGATTCTCAATGTCACCTTCCAGTGGGTGGCCTCCTTCCATTCCCATTAAGGCGCCGATAAGCAGGTTTTCCTGCGTTCCATTATTCCTTTGTAGCCGGGCATTCAGAACTTGCCTGATATCGTTATTGGACAGAATCATCTGTACCTGATCCGGTGCTTTCTGAGCATAACCTTGCAAACGCTGAACCTGATACAGTGCGCGTTCATACAGACTGCTCCAGCTACCGACCGGCCAGGTTTGGGCGATGGCCAGAGGAGTAATATTGTCAGCGGCCTCACTGCTGTTGTTGTGGTAGTTCTGACCGCTGGGGCTTTTGGTGACGGCGGTAAATACCTGAAAGCTCACATTGCCTTCCCGCAGGCGTGGGAAATCAACCTGGCCGTAGTCTGCACGCTGCAGAAGATTTCTGTCCCACAGCAATGAGTCAGCATGCCAGTCAGCAACCAATAATTGCTGGTGCAATTGTCGCGCGGCGTCGGATACCGGCCAGGGAGCGTGGCTTTTTACTGTATTCATCCCCATTTCAACCTGTCGGGGCACCAGTAGGCGGGCACCGATTAATGCCAGGATCAGAAGAATCAAAAATGAATACAGTATTTTACGCAGCACGGGATGTTCCTTGACGGTTTAGTAAAAATGTCAGCCAGAGCCTGTTTAAGGAATGTTAACAGGCCCTAGGTTATTGGCTGCACTTGTCCGTGGCAATACTCTCCTGAATGACAATTTCTTTCAGACTTTTTATGGCTTCAAAACGATAAGGGTTGGTCTGGGCTTCACTGTAATCACAACCTGACCCAGGCGTTAACTGGGTGAATTCAAACACTACGTGATTATTTTGTTCCAGTACGTCGTCAACGCGGATGCCGTAGCCACCACTGGGACGGATGCCCAGATCGATCAACACAATCTGATATTGATTAAAATCCAGAGTCTTAGCGCTTTCTGCCGAATAGCCGGCCAGCAATTCGCGATAGTCATCGGCATTACTGACGATGCGGATGGTTTTAATTTCGCTGCCGGCGCTGACCGGATTCAACCCCTGATGCAGTGTGGTGTGGGAGGCGGAGTTTTCAGCCTCCTGATCGCTGGCGACACAGCCAAATAGAAAAACAGAAGCACTGAAAATCAGGCAGCGTAAGGGAAGTTTCTGGTTGAACATCATAGGTATCTCTTGCTATCGGTCGTGGTATTCGGGCCTGTTTAATCAGTGTTAACAGGCCCTGGGTTGGATCAGGTGTCTGACAATACATGCCCGGCATGATTGCAATTTAACGTGGTGCGTAGCATGACCTGTCAGGCCGTTATTACAATCAACTGCGTGTAAGCCCGGTGTAATGCTGTGTTTTTCACGGCCTGGTTGATGGCGTCGCTGGTCAGCGTTTGTGTCTCTGCGTCGCGGGAGATATCCGCGTATGAAAATAAGAAAAGAGCATTACCTGAAAGAAATATCAGCCTCCGATTAAAACCTTTCTTAATGTAATGATACTGACCGCACAATTGACGTCACCGGCGTTAGTTACATTTCTCTCTACTGTGCGATTTCCATTTTCCTTCATTTTCAACTAAACCTGTTATTGTTAGGTGCTTCAATAGTGGCATGGATGCACCTTGTTGACTTGCCCAAGGAGGGCAGAACACATGCAATTAACCATTCGTTCCCGGCTTATTTACACCATCGCCTTTATGGCATCCCTGCTGATAGTCATTGGTGCCATCGGTGTATTCAGTCTGGCTGCTATGAATCATTCGCTGCGCTCAGTCTATGAAGATCGGGTTGTCCCTTTGCAGCAGCTGAAAATAATTTCTGACCATTATGCAGTGAGCGTGATTGATGCGGTAAATAAAGCCAACGCCGGACTGGTGGATGGCGAGCATGCTCTGACGCTGGTGCGTGAAGCAAACACGGAAATCGATGCCGAATGGCGGCGTTATATGTCGACGCTGTTGACTGAAAATGAGCAAAAGCTGTCCGGCCAGGCCCAACAGCTATTTAATAACGCAGATCGCTCATTACAGGAACTGGAACAGTTTCTGGCTGTACATCCAGGAAATCTGGAAGGGCAGTTAAACTCGTTTGATGGGCCTCTTTACGCAACCATCGATCCGATCAGCAGTAAAATCAATGAACTTACCCAGCTGCAGCTGGATGTCGCAAAACAAGAGTTTGCCAGCGCACAGGCAACGTATCAGTGGGTGCGGGTATTGGCGGTGCTGATGATTCTGGCTGGCGTCGCTTTATCGGCGTATTCCGGCCTGTTATTGATTCGTGCGATTTCCATTCCGTTGTCTCTGGCGGTGTCGGTTGCGGAAAATATTGCCGTTGGAAAACTGGATAACCATATTGAAGTAATACGTCATGATGAAACCGGCCAGTTGATGGTGGCCATGCAGCAGATGCAGCAGGCGATCAAAAAATACGTGGAAGATCAGCAGATGCTGGCGGATCGTCATGCTGATGGTGTGCTCAGTGCCCGCCTCGACGCGCAGCAGTACCCCGGCACGTTTGGTGAAATGGCCGGTCAGGTGAATGGCCTGGTCGAAGATTATATCCGTGTGATCAATCAAACCATTGGCATTATTTCTGAGTACTCTCAGGGCAACTTTGACCGCGATATGGTTGCGCTACCGGGGGAAAAATCTCAGATTTCCCAATCGGTAGCCGAGGTTAAGCGCGCATTGCTGGCGATCAGTGATGATATTCAGCAACTGACCGCTGCTGGTGCCGCCGGTGACTTCAGTAAACGCTGTGACGCCAGTCATTACCAATATCGCTTCAGAAGCATGCTGGATAATCTGAACACCTTAATTTCGACCTGCGATACCGGTTTCAGCGATATTCTGCGTGTGGCGGAAGCACTGGCGCAGGGAGATCTGGAGCAGTCGATTGATAAAGACTATCCGGGATTGTTTGGCCGCACCAAAGTGGGCGTGAATAAAACGGTGACCACGTTGCGCAAGGTGATCGGCGAAGTCGATGACATGGTTCGTGCTGCCGCCGACGAAGGTGATTTCAGTGTGCGGGTAGACACCGATGATAAACAGGGTTTTTCCTTAACGCTGGCGGAACGGCTTAACAGCTTATCGCAGGTGACGGATACCGGATTACGCGATGTGATGCGTGTCGTTTCGGCTCTTGCCGATGGTGATCTTACACTCAGTATTACCGCGCACTATCCGGGACTGTTTGCTGAAACCAGTCAGGCGGTTAATACCACGGTACGCAACCTGGATAATCTGGTCAGCAAGATCAAACAATCCGGGGTAACCATTCAGGTTGCCTCACGCGAAATTGCTCAGGGTAATGCCGACTTATCACGCCGCACGGAGTCGCAGGCGAGCAACCTTGAAGAAACCGCTGCCAGCAGTCAGGAACTAACCAAAACCGTCCAGCGTAATACCGAGAGTGCCAAAACAGCCAATAATCTGGTGAAAGCTTCCTCAGACATTGCGCAGGAAGGTAAATTGGTGGTGCAGCAGGTGATTGAAACCATGGGGCAGATTCAGCAGTCTTCGAAAAAAGTGGTGGATATTATCAGTGTGATTGATGGAATCGCCTTTCAGACCAATATTCTTGCTCTTAACGCAGCCGTTGAGGCGGCCCGTGCCGGAGATCAGGGACGCGGTTTTGCGGTTGTTGCCGCCGAGGTGAGAAGCCTGGCGCAGCGTTCAGCCGTTGCTGCCAAAGAGATCAAAGTGTTGATTGAAGATTCCGTTGCGCTGGTTGATAACGGCAGCCAACAGGTACAGCAGGCCGGTGACACCATGGCCGATATTGAAAGCAGTATCGGTCGGGTACGAGATCTGACCAGCAGCATTGCAGAAGCCTCCGTCGAACAAAGCACCGGACTGGCTCAGGTTAATCAGGCGGTTGCGCATATGGATGAGGTGACCCAGCAGAATGCGGCACTGGTGGAAGAGGCTGCAGCAGCGGCCGAGTCGCTGATGGAACAGGCGCAGTTTATGTCAGAGGCCGTCAGTGTATTCCGCTTAACCGACAGTGGGGACGATCATTCTCACCTCAAAGCCTCTTAACCGGAAGGCTGGAACGGGGTTTAAACCGTTAGTCGTCAGCCATAAAAAAAGCGCCCTCGGGCGCTTTTTTATTTTACACAATGGCATTGGCGATGTTGGCCAATACAACTGTCAGGCCGCGTTTTCGCTGTCATTGATTGGTTTTACCACGAACAGTAAATCGCCCTGGTTAACCTGCTGACCATCGCTGTTCATTATGCGTGTTACCTTGAACTTCTGCCCGGCAGGGTAGAGTTCGGTACCGGCACGGTTGAACTGCTTCAGGCTCAGCGGTGTGAACATCTTCATGGCTTCCATCAGACAAAGCGTATGATCGACACCGATGATGTCACCTTCTTTGACAAAGGCCGGCTCGCTTGGCGAAGAAGAACCATAGAAAATACTGGTCGATGGTGACAGTACTTTCAGTTCATCAGAGCCTTCGATCTTGAGGGCGGCTGCATCGACAGCGTTGGCACTCATATCGGCCGCGTCTTCAATGTCTTTGATCAGTGCATCAACATCGATACGATCAAGGAATTGCGGCAGATAGGTGGTGTCGTAAACGCCATCTTGGAAGACTTTATCGTCCAATACGCGTTTCAGCAGCGGAATATTGGTGCATACGCCGGTGATGCGGACGCGCTCCAGATATTCACGCATTTTGGCGATGGTATCGTTGCGGTCTTTACCGTAACAAATAATCTGCACCACCATGCTGTCGTAGAACGGTGATACCTGTTTGCCCGGCGCGGCCATGGCGATCAGCTCGACATAGTCTTCCTGTGGTAATACGCAATCGCGGATCAGACCCGGTGTCGGGACAAATTCAACATCGTCGCCTTTACGCACGGCTTTTTCGGCGTTAACACGCACTTCAATGGCGTAACCTTTGGCCACCGGCTTGAGGTCGGCAATGCTGTCGCCTTCGGCAATCCGGAACTGGGTGCTGACGATATCAATGCCGGAGACCAGTTCAGTGACCGGATGCTCTACCTGCAGACGGGTGTTCATTTCCATGAAATAAATGGTGTTGGCGTGCAGGTCGAAAATAAATTCGACGGTACCCGCACCCACGTATTTCACCGCATCAGACAGCTTGGCAGCAAAATCATAGGCCGCCTGTTCGAGATCACGCGGCAGCATGGTTGAGCCGGATTCTTCGAAAATCTTCTGGTTATTACGCTGCACTGAACAGTCACGCAGACCCAGAATTTTGGTGTTGCCATGGCTGTCACGCAGTACCTGCACTTCAATATGACGCAGGGAGGTAACGTATTTTTCCAGATACACGTCGCCGTTACCAAAAGCGGCTTTGGCTTCGGTCGAAATCTGGTGGAACAGAGCATGGATTTTATCCGGCGAATGCACCACCTGAATGCCTTTACCACCGCCACCGTGTACCGCTTTCAGCAGTACCGGATAACCGATTTCATCGGCCACCGCAGCAGCATTAGCTGAACTGGTCAGAATGCCGTGGGAGCCCGGAACAACCGGTACGTTCACACGCATCGCGGTATTAATTGCGTTGGACTTGTTGCCCATGGTTTCCATTGAGGAAACCGGCGGTCCGACAAAGTTAATGTCGTGGTTGCCGCACAGCGCAGCAAACTGGCTGCTTTCCGACAGGAAGCCAATGCCCGGGTGCAAGGCATCCACGTTTTCGTGGTGGGCGATACGCAGTACCGATTTGGCGTTCAGGTAGCTTTCGTCCGGCGTGTTACCGCCGATACAGACCACGCGGTCTTCAGGCCCAAGCATATCAACAGGTACCGATTCCATATCCGGGTCGGAAGCAATCAGGATGACTTTGATATCGTTTTCCTGGGCTTTGCGGATCAGTTTTACCGCAGTACAGCCACGGGCGTGGATCAGTACCTTGTCGATCTTGCCGTATTTTTTCAGTTTGCTGGCATTAGCACCGGTATCCGGAGCCATGCGCTCGGCGGTGACATAGCCCTGCAGCACGCGGTCGAGTACGTCATCAACGCTGAAGCGGGCGACCGGCATATCCGGATCAATGGCGCGCAGGCGATCATCCAGGTTATCGAAGAACGGGTGGCTGACCAGGCCGTCCATCGACTTCGGCGATACCGACAGATAGTTCGACAGGGTACAGGTGCTTGGCAGATAGCTTGGCACTACAATCTGGCCGGCAAATGGCATGTTGGTGCCGGAGAAGTAATAGGTTTGCGCCAGCGGGTGAGTCACAAAACTCGCCTGCGCGCCACCGGTACAATCACCAAAACCAAAAATGACGATCGGCAGATCGTTATCACGCACAAAACGGGTGATACGGTCGTTGACCACCGCCATCGAGAACAGCGCCGCTGCGCCTTCTTTGGTCTGCATACCACCGGAGGATACAAAGCACACAATCGGTAAATGCTGTCGCGCACATTCCACCATCAGTTTGCAGAATTTCTCAGCGGAGGCCATATCAAAGGCACCGGCCTGAAAATCGAGATTAGAAACCAGTGCACCAACCTGTTGTTCGCGTTCACCGATTTTGATGGTGCCAATACCGGTCACCACGCCGCAGGGTTTGATGTCTTTTTTCAGTGCGCTTTCGATCGAACTGCGGAAGCCGGGGAAGGCAACCGGGTCGGCTGACATCAGGCTGGCGTTCAGTTCTTCAAAATCATTAAAGAAACGTTCAATAATGGCTTGCGCGGACGTTTTCTTCTGACGTTTGGTGTCATCCAGAACCTGCTGAATCAGCAGGTCGTGGTAGGCCATGGTCAGGCGGTTCCAGAAGTCTTTACGACGACCGATGGATACCGGATTGATGCGGCCGTTATAGGTCTTACCATCCTGCTCGGCTTCGTGATACTCCGGCAGCAGCTTCTCGAAAATAAAGGTAATTACCACAAACAGGGTGTCAGACAGGCGTGGGAAGGCCAGTTTTTTCCATTCTTCAACGGATTTGAGGAAATCTCCGCGCTGATTGCTCTTGATAAAGTAGCTCAGCCAATGGTTAAAAGATTCGCGTTCCTGAGCGGTATAGCTGTCGCCTTCGGTGGCTTCTGCCAGTGATTTATCGAGCAGGGTTTTAACCGAGTCGCGGGATAGCGAACGGTCTTCGTTGGCTTCTTTCGCCACGCCCACCAGATTATGAATAAAGTTGTCGTACAGCTGACCAAATACCAGCATGTTCTGACACACCTGGCTGAACTCGTAGCGCAGCTCATCGTGCAAAATGGCATCCAGAATGGTGATGTCCGGGTGCGCCGGGTTCTGAATGTTTTCCTGACGGAACTGAATATAAGGGGCCAGCGCCTCTTCAATAATGCGGCGGTTGGCTTCCACTTTGATGCTGGCGATGCTGTTGGCCAACGCTTCGGTACGGGTGGAAAGCTTCAGGTCGGCGCGGATATTATCCGGGATCAGCTCATCTTTCAGAATGCTGTTCAGCGCGGTTGCCAGCGACTGCTTAAGCGCACCTTTGGCTTTTTCTTTGGCCAGTCCCTGGGTCAGTTCCTGACGGGTTTCGTGCGGCAATTGCTCGCGGATATAAGCGGCCAGCGGATGCGGGTTTTTTTCTATAAATTCAGCTACGGCAACGGCATCGAGGATGTCATTGGCGCGCAGCAGAAAACGGCTTTGCTTGTAGTCTTCAAGGTAATCCATCAGTCCCTGGAAATTGACCGAAGCGTCGGATTTCCAGCGGTTAAACAGATACAGGCCAAGGTTGAAGCACAGTTCCTGCTTGGCCTTTAAATAGTTGTTTTTCGGCTCGCCGAAGAACAGACGGGCGATAGTGCTGCGGCTACCGTCACGGTCTTCGTATTTGCTCCAGAAATTTTTCCAGCTTTTGTGCAGGTTATCGTCGTAGACGATTTTTTCCGGGGCTTGCAGCCAGTTCTGGAATTTACGCTTGGATTCGCGCTGTAAACGGGACTGCAGCTGGCCTTCCGGTACTTCTTTTTCCGCCAGACGGCCGTAGTTTTCCAGGGTTGTGGAGTGAATACGGCGGCGCAGAGTGAGGTAGCGGGTGTAGCGATAGGTCAGACCGAACAGGTTAATGTGCTCGGTTGGCGTCTGCGCGAGGAAAAAGTTGGAACCTTTTTGCAGCTTTTCCAGCTTCTCGGATGGTCGCAGAAAACGTTCAACGCTGCGCTGGTAGTGGTCCATCAGATATTTGCTGTGACGGGCAAATTCAGCGGCACTGGTTTCGATCGATTCAATACCGGTGGTAATGGCCTGATGCAGATTAAAACGTTTTTCATCGGCATCGGTCGGGGCGTAATCAATAATGCCATCAATGATGCCGGCTTCACGCAATTCAAAACCGGAAACACCAACGTATTTTGCACATTCCTGCCATGAAAGGTTGTACTTGCGGGCAATGCTGGCCAGACCCTGCGGCTGAATGGTGTTGAAAATACCATCACGCACACTGAGCAGAATATTGGTGGTGGCCAGCGGGATCGCACCGCCGGAGTAACCGGCACCCCAGATAATACCCAGCGTCGGCACATCGTTATTGGCCATTTCGGTAATCAGGTGGGAGATGCTGTGTGCCTGGTTGCCAGCGTTGGCGGCTTCGCCGGCGTCGGCTCCCGGTGTATCAATAAAGGTAACAATCGGCATGGCGCGGCTGGCAAATGCACGGGCCTGCTGGGCCGCACGGTTGTGGTGCTGCGGCTGCCAGGCACCATTGGCGTGCTCACGGTTCTGACAGATAAAACCGATACGGCGGACATGACCACCGAAATCCATATCGGCTTCGGCGCAGTAGAGTGGGCCATCTTCTACTTCAGTGATAACCCGCAGAACCAGATGCTGAACGACCGCTTTGGCCCCCATGCGGCTGTTGCTTTCGCTGGGCGCGACGATCTGTTCAATATAATTGTCAATATTAAGGCCGCGCAGGCGCTCAAGTTCGGCCTCGCAGCGTTCCGGAGAGATCAGTCCTTTAACGCTCTGATCGACAGCATTGTCTTCGTATTCCGGGAACAGGGAAAAGTCGGCAGACAGCTGTTCGGCTTTCTGGAACAGCTGGTCGATGTGTTTGGATAGGGTGTTGTCTGTTGAAACCTGTTGCTCTGTCATCGTTACTACATTCCATAATGTGCCGATATTCAATCGGGCCGGCCTGAATCGGATGTCGCGGAACCTGCCCATCATGCCTCTGTATACAATCCGCCACAGCCAGAAAACTGACCGTGTGCGGATTAACAGGGGGCATTAGTAAAACCTAAAAAGTCTTTCTTGAATATCACTAATAACCAGTAAAAGCGACTCAGTACCCGTTTTTTCAGAGGGACTGAAAAATCAGTGTCGCGTTGGTCCCACCGAAGCCAAAGCTGTTCGACATCACGGTTTTAAGCGCAGCGTCGCGGTTCTCGGTCACGATGGGGAAGCCAGCTGCACCTTCGTCTTTTTCAGTGATGTTGGCGCTGCCGGTAATAAAACCGTGTTTCAGCATCAGCAGGCTGTAAATAGCCTCCTGGACCCCGGCGGCACCCAGAGAGTGACCGGTCAGAGATTTGGTTGAGCTGATTGGCGGTACGTTGTCGCCGAAAGCCAGGCCTACGGCGCGCAGTTCAGTAATGTCACCCGCTGGCGTACTGGTGCCGTGGGTGTTCAGGTAATCGATGGTTGGGTTGCCAGCCATAGCCAGTGCATCCTGCATGCAGCGCACAGCGCCTTCGCCGGACGGAGCAACCATGTCCGCGCCATCGGAGGTGGCGGCATAACCGATTAATTCAGCATAAATCGTCGCGCCACGGGCAACGGCGTGTTCGTATTCTTCCAGTACCAGCATGCCGCCGCCGCCAGCGATAACGAAACCGTCGCGGGTTGCATCGTAAGGACGGGATGCGGTTTCAGCAGCGTCATTGTATTTGCTCGACAGGGCGCCCATGGCGTCGAACTGCATGGTCAGTGACCAGTGTTCTTCTTCACCACCACCGGCAAAAACGATGTCTTGCTTGCCCCACTGGATCAGCTCCATGGCGTGACCAATGCAATGCGCGCTGGTTGCGCAGGCAGACGTCATGGAATAATTCACGCCCTTAATGGAAAACGGCGTTGCCAGATTGGCGGAAACCGTGCTGCCCATGGTGCGGGTTACGCGGTATGGACCGACCTTACGGATGCCTTTTTCACGCAGGATGTCGACGGATTCGACGATGTCGCTGGACGATGCACCGCCGGAACCGGCCACGAGGCCGCTGCGTGGATTGCTCACCATGTCGGCGGTCAGACCAGAATCTTCAATGGCTTCACGCATGGATAAATAAGAATACGCGGCGGAGTCGCCCATAAAGCGTTTCAGCTTACGGTCGATCACTTCGTCCAGATCAATGTGCGGTTTGCCGGCGACATGGCTGCGAAAGCCCAGCTCGGCGTATTCCGGCATATAGCTGATACCAGAGCGCTGTGCCCGCAGGGATGCCAATACCTCATCTTTGTTATTACCCAGACAACCTACGATTCCTAAACCTGTAACCACAACTCGACGCATAACTGATACTCTGATTCTTATTTACGAAATGAAAACCTGTACAGCCTATGACAGAAATATTGAGGTAATATTTCAATCCTTTGGCGGCCACCACTATATAGCAGTCGTCAAAAAGGCATAAAGAAAAATATTGTTAACCAATAGTCGATAATCGAAAGAAAAAGGGTTGTATTAGTGATGGCTGATCAAGATATCCGCTGGCGCCAGGCGCAAGAGTTAATGCGGGAGAATGCGCTGGATGTGGCCACAATGGCTGCCTGCTTAGGGCAGGATGAAGACCGTATGCTGGCGATGCTGGGTGAAAAACCGACGCGGAAAATCACGGATGCCGTAGCGGCACAGATGGAGCAGACCTTTTCCAAGCCTAAAGGATGGCTCGATCAGTCTGATGATGGCGGCATTACGTTCGATTTATTTGGCGCCTGAGCATTAAAAGCAGGGGATCTGTGCGCAAATCCCCTGCGCTATCAGCTTTCGGGTCTGGTCAGTTCCTGTCTAAGCAGACGTAAGAAAGGAATCCAGAATCGCGCCAATGCCGTTGCTACGGCGCCTATACTGGCAACAATAGCCAGTGGATCGGTAAATGGGTAGCCATCTTCATGGATCGCCAGATAGCCCGCAGCCAGCGTCAGCAGCAGTACACTGAATAGTTTCCAGCCATGCGCCTGCAGCCAGTGAACACGGTTGACCAGCCAGACACTGGCGCACGCAAACAACAGGCCGAAAGCGCCGCCTACCAGAATATCCAGCGGCCAGTGTGCGCCAACCATCGCCCGGCTCAGTGCGGCGGACAGTCCCAGTAATACAATCAGCAGGCCACTGCTCAGACGTTTGCTGTTCAGCCATAACAGGCCTGCACAGCCTAAGGCGGTAAACGAATGGCCGGAAGGGAAGCTGTGTCCTTTCAGTACCGCGCCAATAATCGTGAAACTGTCATGGCTGAGCACAGCGGCCGGACGGGCAACGTCCAGCGTATTTTTAAAAAAGTGTACAAACGCGGCTCCCAGCAGCAGCAGTACCAGCGACTGCGTCAGCAGCAGTGGTCGGTAACAGGCAGCAATCAGCAGTACGGCAACGGCAAACAGGGTGTCGGCGACCAGCGTCAGGTTGGCCCACAGCCAGTCAGGCAGAAGATGGCCGGCGTGATTCAGCTGCAGAAACAATGCCTGATTGGCATTGCTCAGCCACAGCAGCAGGGCGCTGCTGAGCATCAGTGCTGCCAGGGCTAATAGTGGGGTTGGGCCCAGAGTGTGTCGCGGGGTCATGGTTTTTCTTTTGCTTCTGCCGTTTCTGGCGTGTTTGTTTTTTCTGTCGATTCAGGGGGAGTGGCTATGCGGCGCACAATCTGAATCGGCCCGGATTGGAACAGCACGTCATAATATTCACTGTCACTGGCCAGGCGGTCTTCGCGACCGAAGCCGACTTCACCAATGGCCAGCGGCCGGCGGTGAGTGACCTTATTCAGGTACACATTGAAGCTCGGCATATCGATGGATTGCGTATAAATCGGTTCATTCAGTGTTTTGGCAAATTGCGCTGCTTCCCATACCGGACGCTGCTGCGCTTCGCTGAAAGCAGGAACAAACACAAACCAGACGAATACTGTCTGTACGGCCCCCACCAGGACCAGTCGCTTCCATAAAGGGAAGCGCCGCCACAGAATCAGGGTGATGCTGACAATGCCAGCCAATGCCGCAAGGATGGCGAAATCCTGATTGATGTAATGTCCGGCGCGTTGCGCAACTGCAATCTCAATCGGGTTGGACAGGCGCTGCTCAGCCAGCGGAATCAATAGCGGAAACGCCACCATAACGCCGAACAGTAAGGCCGGGAACAGCAGGGCGAACCAACGGTTCTGCAGCCATTCACGGTAACGCGCCATCAGGATAACCAGCGGCGTACAGCCATACAGAATGTAATGTGGCAGTTTGGTGCTGGCCAGACTGAACAGAATCAGTACCACCAGAAACCAGATCCACAGGAAAGCATCCAGTGGGTCTTTGCCCGGAATAATGTTGCGCACTGACGGCACAATACGCAGCAGCAGGGCGCCGAAAGGTGCCAGCACAAAGGGCAGTACTAACGGATAGAACAGGAAGCCGCCGTCGTGGCCTTCCATCGCGTTGTTGAAGCGGTTGACGTTGTGCTTGAGGAAAAAGCCATCAATAAACGCCTGTCCCTGGGCCTGATACTCAAGGACATACCAGGGGGCGGCAATGGCGACGAACAGAATCCAGCCAGGAATAAAAAACACAGCGCGCAGAAATTCAGCCCGCAACCCCTGACTCAGATAAAACAGAGCAGCAACCATCAACGGAATGGCCACGGCTACCGGTCCTTTGGTCAGTACGCCCAGCGCCATCAGCGCGTAGATCGCAACCAGCAGGCCATTGTTGGCCTGACGGCTGTAGGCATACATCAGCAGCAATGTGGTGGCCAGCAGGGCGTTGAGTAAGGCATCGGCGGTCGCAACGTGGGCGATCATATTGATGCCCAGACTGGCGGCAGCCATCAGTGCGGCGGCAATGGCGGTTTTTTCATCCAGATAGCGACGGACAAAGGCAAAGGTGGCCAGTGACCAGCCCAGTCCGGCCAGTGCCGAAGGCAGACGGAAAGCCCAGACTTCGGTGCCGAACACCGAGATGGATGCTGCTTGCAGCCAGTAAATCAGGATGGGTTTATCAAAACGCACCCGGTCGTTAAGCCAGGTGGTAATGAAATCGCCGCGCTCGAACATGCCGCGGGTCGCCTCGCTGAAAGCGCCCTCGTCATGGTCAAACAACAGGTAACCATTGAGGTTGGCAAAGAAAAACGCCACCAGAACCAGCAGCAGCCATAACGGAATCTGCAGGCCTGGCAGGCGATAATGCAACTTAGCTGACATGCTTGTCGTCACCACCTGAGGGGTTGGCCTCTGTGGTTGTAGTGCTATTAGTTGCGTTATTGGTTTCGCCATCGGCTGCAGCATCTGAGCGGCTGGCTGAATTCTGCTCCTGATTCCAGCCCGGTTCGCCTTTGTCGGCATCGGCTGCAGGATGGTAGATCACATACTGCTGGCGCTGGGAAGATTCAAAGTACGTGCGCGAAATCAGCTCAGACAATACGCCGGTGGTGAGGAATTGCAGCGCGGCAATGACACAGACCACAGCAATTAAAAACAGCGGACGGTTGCCGATGTCTTCGCCCAGAATAAATTTCACAAACGCCAGGTAGGTCATCATCAGGCCACCGATGGAGCCCAGCGCCAGACCAATAGAACCGAAAAAGTGACCGGGGCGAGCGCGGTAGCGCATGAAGAAGTAGACCGATAGCAGATCAAGAATGACGCGGAAGGTACGCGAAATTCCGTATTTTGACTCACCGGCCACCCGTGCATTGTGAGTGACCACAATTTCGCCAATGCGGCTTGGCGGAACAACCGCCGCAACCCAGGCTGGAATAAAGCGGTGCATTTCGCCATACAGGCGAACCTGCTTAATGACCGAGGCTTTGTAGATTTTCAGTGAGCAGCCGTAGTCATTGATGCGCACGCCGGTGATTTTACCGATCAGGCGGTTGGCAATGCGCGATGGGATTTTGCGCAGCACCAGATCATCTTTACGGTTTTTACGCCAGCCGGTGAGCAGATCGAGGTCTTTTTCCAGCAGGTGATCGACCATGCGCGGAATATCGGCCGGATCGTTCTGTAAATCGCCGTCGAGGGTGGCAATCAGGTAGCCACGGGCTTCGTCGATACCTGCCTGCATGGCCGCGGTCTGGCCGAAGTTACGGCGCAGCTCAACCACGCGCACGTGGGTGCCGTATTTTTCAGATTCCTTTTTCAGCGCCTGAGGTGTGCCATCGGTACTGCCGTCATCGACGACCAGCAGTTCCCAGTCGCCGTTATAGCTGGCGAGACCTTCATGCACACGGGCCACCATGGGCTCAACGTTTTCGATCTCGTTGTACATCGGAATCACTACAGACAGTGAAGGCTTTTGGTTTGCCGCTGATGTATTTGCCTCAGTCAAGGTCGTTTACCACTCTGTAAAAAGGAATTGCGGGCGTTAAAACCGGGGTTGATAACGCAGAAACCCGGAAGCGTCATAACGCGCGATATAAAAAGAACCGCGATCATACCCAAAAGGGGGTGACAGGAAAATAACGAGCACGGTTCGCCGTAAAAACTCAGTGTGCCACCTTACAGTGTTATCACTGCTGAACGTTACTGTGGCAGAGGTGTTATCCGTTACCGGGGGGAGTTGCTGGTGTTTTCAGGCCCTGGGTCAGCAGGGTGATCAGTGCCGTCAGTAACAGCGTGCTGCCCAGGACAAACAAATGCAGGTTCACCGCCGCCGCCAGCGCTTCGGCATGATCCACGCCCCAGGGCAGCAAGCCAGCCAGTACACCCGCTTCGTAGGTACCGGCACCGGCCACGCCGTGAATTGGCAATACGCTGCTCAGTTCGCCAGTGGTCGCGCCCATCCAGCTCTGGCTGTAGGACAGGCCGAGGAACTGTTCCAAAAGCCAGGCGTACACTGCCAGTTTCAGTGCCCAGTTAATCAGCGTCCAGAACAGGGCGCGGACAAAACTCCAGGATGACTTAGGCAAAGCGTGCATCAGCTCGGCGCCACGTTGAGCCAGCGTGCTGGGGTGGTTGAGTAAAAAGCGGTTGAGGGCATTCTGTAACGGCAGCACCAACAGCGGAGCGGCGAAGAGTGCAATGGCCAGCAGCAGTTTTATGCTGTTACCGGCCTCCAGTAACTGATGCAGCGATAACGCCGCCAGCACCAGCAGGGCGTACAGATCCAGCAGACGCAGCCACAATAAAGCTGGTCCGCTGTGCCGGTAAGGCACATCAAAATGCTGTTTCATTAACAACGGGAACGCGGTTTCGCCACTGCGCATGGGCAGCATGTTATTGAAGAAATTGTGCAACACGGTAATCCGCGTCAGGCGGATAAATTGCCCCCGGCATTGCTGCCAGAAAAAATCGTAGAAGCGTAGCGCGCGCAATAAATAACTCAGCAGCATCAGCAGCAGGGCGATGGCCACCTGCTGTGGCTCGATGCTTTGCCAGCTCTGAAGTACCGCGCTCCAACCGTAACTGCGTTCAACCAGCCAGACCAGCGCCAGCAGTAAGGTCAGTCCCAGCCAGAATTTCCACGATTTGAACACAGTACACCTTCGCGCTTGGTAAAGGGCGGCATGGTTGCCGCCACCCGCTGTATTGTCAAGCAAGGAGGGCGGGGTTTTGCTGTGCGGTCGTTTGAATCACCGCTGGCTTGGTATAAAGTGCGCTCCCGAAAAAGAATAAGCCCGCTGGCTGAGCCAGGTCGACGTTTTCTGTGGATGGAGAATTGCTGTGAAAGTCCTGCTGATTAAAACCTCATCGCTGGGGGATGTGTTTCATACCCTGCCGGCGCTGGAAGATGCCTGGCGGGCGATTCCCGGACTGGAAGTCGATTGGGTGGTGGAAGAGGCCTTTGCTGCGATTCCAACCTGGCATCCGGCGGTGAAAAAAGTCATCCCGGTGGCTTGGCGGCGCTGGCGCAAAAACCTGCGCGATAAAGCCAATCGAGCCGAGATGAAAGCCTTCTGGCGCGATCTGCGTGCAACCCAATACGACGTGGTGCTGGATGCTCAGGGCTTAATTAAAAGTGCTGTATTTACCCGCATGGCCCGTGGCCCGCGCTTTGGTCTGGATAAGCACAGTTGCCGTGAGCCGCTTGCGGCTATGGCGTATCAGCATCCGCAGGCGGTGGCCAAAGGGCAGCACGCCATTCCACGGGTGCGCCAGCTGTTTGCTCAGGTACTGGGTTATGAGGTGCCGGATGGGCTGAGTTACGGTGTCGACCGTACACGCTGGCAGCGGCCTGCGGTTGAAGGGGATTACTGGTTGTTTCTGCATGGCACCACCTGGATCACCAAACTCTGGCCCGAGGCTTACTGGCGTGAGCTGGCGTCGATGGTAGCGGCCAGTGGCCGTAAAGTGGTTCTGCCCTGGGGCAATGATGAAGAGCAACAGCGCGCCGAACTTATTGCTGACGGGCTGGATGGTGTTGAGGTACTGCCAAAAATGGGCCTCAATGCGCTCAATGCTTATCTGGCCCATGCGCAGGCCGTGGTTGGCGTGGATACCGGTTTATCCCATGTGGTTGCCGCGCTGGAAGTGCCTTCCGTGGCCATTTATGGCGCAACGGACTCAACCCTGACCGGCGTACTGGGGCCGCAGGTCGAAGTGATGCGCAGCGGTTACAGTGATTGTGCTCCCTGCCTGTCGAAAACCTGCCTGAAAAATGAGTCCGGCGATATTCAGCCGCCTTGTTATCGTGAGATCAGCCCACAACGGGTGTTCGATCATCTGCTGGGGCGGGTACAGGCCAGTTAACAGAATCGGCCAATAAAAATGGGCGCCATGGCGCCCATTTTTATTGGCGTTTTATTTGGATTACAGGTTCTGGCCTGCGTGAAACAAATGTTTAACGTCCTGTTCCAGAATGGCGGCAGTAACGCTTTCTGCAGCTTTGGGTTGGCCGACGGTTAAACCCACCCGCGACCAGAAGCGCCGTGGTGTTTTGGTGAGTGCCAGGCCATCTTTGTGGCTGAAAAAACTGCCCCACAAACCATCCAGAGCCATTGGAATAACCGGCACCGGCGTTTCGGCAATAATTCGTTCGATGCCGGCGCGGAAGGTTTCGATATTGCCACTTTGGGTTAATTTTCCTTCCGGAAAAATACACACCACCTGGCCATCGGCTAATTCTTCTTTAATGCGGCGGAAAGCGGTTTCGTACACCTCTGTGTTGGCTTTGGGTGAACAGATCGGGATGGTTTTGGCCAGGCGGAAAAACCATTTTAAACCCGGCATTTCAGAAATGCTGCGGTCCATGACAAAGCGGATCGGACGCGGGCAGGCACCGGCAATCAGTAAGGCATCAACATAGCTGACGTGGTTGCAGACCAATACGACCGGGCCTTCTTCGGGAATATTCTGAATGCCTTTATGGCTGACGCGGTACATGGTGTGCGACAGCATCCAGATAACAAAGCGTAGAGCGAATTCCGGTACCTGAGAGTAGACGTAGCCAACCACCACAATATTCATAATGGCAATCACGCAGAAATATTCGGCGATGGATAACTTCATAACCACCAGGCTGATGATGCCGAAAGCGGCACTGCCGACCATAAAGAGTGCGTTCATCACGTTGTTGGCCGCAATGGTCTGAGCACGCATTTTTTCGTCACTGCGCTGCTGAATTAACGCCTGCAGCGGCACAACATATAAACCACCAAATAAACTGATCAGTGCGATATCAGCCATCATGCGCCAGTGATCGGCATTTTGGACGAACGCCAGAGCGCTGAGGTCGGAACTGATATTCAGGCTGCTGATGGCAAAATAGAGGTCAACACCAAAGATGCTCATGCCCAGTGATCCAATCGGTACAATGCCTAGCTCGACTTTATGACCGGATAGTTTTTCACACAGCAGTGAGCCTGCAGCAACGCCGACGGAAAACAGGGTGAGCAGTAAGGTAACAATTTGTGGGTTACCACCTAAGTGGTCGCGTGCCAGGTTCGGAAACTGGGTTAAATAACTGGCGCCTAAAAACCAGAACCAGCTGATGGCCATGATGGATAAATACACGGCTCGTTGCTGGCGGGCATTACGTAAGGTGTTGACCAGTTCGGTAAACGGATTCCAGTTAATAGTCAGTTGTGGATCACCGGCTTCAGCGGTTGGAATAAAACGACTGCTGAAATAACCCAGTACGGCAAAAAAGATAACACCCGCAGCAATCCAGTATTTGGCGGCGGTTAAATCAAATAATAAACCGGCGGTAATGGTGCCGCCCAGAATGGCAAGAAAAGTACCCATTTCCACCAGGGCGTTGCCGCCGACCAGTTCGTCTTTATGCAGTTGTTGTGGCAGTAGGGCGAATTTGACCGGCCCAAACAATGCCGATTGCAACCCCATTAAAAATAACAGGGTCATCATCAGGGTCATATTGTTGGTAATCACACCGACAGCGGCGATCAGCATAATGGCCACTTCGAGTAATTTCACGCTGCGGATTAAACGCGATTTTTCCATTTTATCGGCGATCTGGCCGGCGATGGGTGAAAACAGAAAAAATGGCAGGATAAACAACCCGGCGGCGAGATTGGTGTACAGCGCGGAATCTTCTTCGGCAATGATGCCGCTGAACGCGATCAGCAGTAACAACGCATTTTTATATAAATTGTCGTTAAAAGCCCCGAGTGCCTGGGTCACGAAGTAGGGCAGAAAACGGCGCTTGCCCAATAGGGCGAACTGACTGTGTTGGCTCATGGCTGGCTTCCTTCTGTGGCCTGTTGGTTATGCATAACGGTTTCCTTTTCATCCTTAATCCAGGCGGGCAGATAATGGCTCAGCAGTGAATGAATCATGCTGCGGCCGCTGATGTTGCCCGGGGTAAATAATTTATCGTCCAGTGCCAGTACGCAGATGCCGTGTACGCTTGCCCAGATCGTTCGCGCGGTTTGCGCACAGTCGCTCGCGTTTGCGGCGGGTTTGAGTATGGCGAGTTGCTGTTGCAGCAGGGTGAATACATTGTCGATGCGTTGTTGCTGCCAGTCGGGCAGGTGATCTTGCTCCGGAAGCTGATGCTCAAACAGCAGTCGCCATTGATGCGGGTGCTGACTGGCAAAATTGAGATAGCTCAGCGCGCAGGCTTCCAGTGTCTGCTGTGGAGAATCTGCGTGGTCGATGGCGGCGAGTAATTCGCGGTATATCTGATCCAGTGTGCGGGCATTGGCGGCCAGTAACAGCAGGCTGTAGCTGCCGAACTGATTGATCAATGTTCCGGGAGAATAGCCAACCTCGCGGGCAATCTGGCGCAGGCTGAGGCTGCTGGCCGGTTGCTGTTGCAACAGCTTGAGCACCGTTTCCATGGTCAGTTGCTGCAGTTGTGCGGGGGTATGGTCCTGGCGTCGCGCCATAAGATTGACCTGTATTATTTTGAACGGCGTTCAATATAAGGCTGTTCTGAACGCTGTTCAATAGTTTTTTACGGCAGGAGCGGGCAAGGTGGCCGGGGTTTATTTACCCCGGTATTCGCCCGGAGTCATACCGGTCCAGGCTTTAAAGCGGCGGTGGAATGAGCGGGCTTCGCTGAAGCCCAAACGCGCGGCGATATCATTGACCGGGATGTTGGTGGTGCGCAGCCAGTTGGTCGCGACTTCGCGGCGCAGGTCATCCAGCAGTTGTTGGTAGCCGGTGCCGGCTTCCTGCAGGCGACGTTGCAGGGTGCGTTCGGTCATGCCCAGCTCGGTAGCGACTTTATCGCGTCGCGGCAGATCTTCTTCCATCAGGTTGCGCAGCAGGGAGCGGGTTTGCATCACGATCGGATGCTTTTCCTGCAATTCGGCCATTACGCTGGCTGCCTGTTGTTCGAGGGTCGCCAGCAGCGTCGGGTCTGGCTGACGCAGTGGGGTGTCGAGAACCGGCTCCGGAAAAATCAGTGCGCTGCGGTCGCTGCCAAATTCCAGGGGTGCCTGAAAAATGTCTTCATAAACAGCCAGCAGAGCGGGTGCCGGCTTGTTGCGTTCGAACAGTACGCATTCGGGTTTGCCGTCCTGCATATCGGCCAGCCAGCGGGCGAACACCAGCCAGCTGCCAAGCACATTATCAATCATGTGCGGGCGCACAATGGGGTCGTCGTACTGACACACCCAGCGCATGGCCAGGTGCGGGCCGTATTTTTCGATTTTGGTGACCCCCATGTCGCCGACAATTGCCTCGTATTCCGGGGTGATGTGCAGGGCTTCGCGTGCGGTGCGGCAATTCATCGCCATGTAGCCGACCAGGCTGTAGGAGCCGGGCTGGACGTAGCGGGAGCTTTTTAAGCCAAACAGCGGATCGCGGGTTTGTTCAATCAGCCAGCGTATCAGGCTCTGGAAGGCACGGCCGTGGGTGCGGCTGATGCTGTTGTCCATAATGCCGTGGGGCATATTAACGGCGTCGAGTGCCTGCACCGGTTCTATACCGTAGTCCTGCGCTGCGCGCAGATACTGGCGGATGGCGGCAGATGAAGCGGTACCTAATAAATCTTGAGAGTTCATCCGATGTGCATCATGTTGTTGTTATAACCGCGTGGAGTCTGGCGTGGGGTTTGTCGTTGCGCTGGCTGAATATACTACGTCTCTGTCTCAAACTGTCAGTGCCAGCGCTCAGTCTTCGCTGTATCTTAGCGTTCTCTGCGAATTGGGTCTAACGGACATTGAGGAATACAACATGGGGCGTCGCTGGAATGGTTGGGGTGATGAGAGTTATATCAAAGAGGTGCCGGCACACGGCGAGCGCCTGATTCATTCCGTCATCGGAGAAACCCACGCTCTGACCGATGCCACGCTGGAGTCGGTGATGGCGCAGGTTCCTGCCTCCCGCTTGCCGGCCCATCCTCTGGTGGTTACTGCGGCAGAAGACCGTGTACGCCATGCCCGTGGACAAAGTTTTCCGGATTGGCTGGCCATGCGCAGTGGGGACTTCGGGGTTTTTCCTGACGGGGTTGCCTATCCGGAAACCAGCTCTCAGGTACGTGAGCTGCTGGATTATGCCGTTGAACACGACGTGGAGGTTATTCCCTATGGTGGCGGTACTTCCGTTGCTGGGCATATTACGCCGCTGGCCAGTCAGCGTGCGATTCTGACCATTGATCTGGGGCGTATGAACCAGTTGATGGAATTAAATGAAGAAAGCCAGATTGCAACTTTTGGTGCCGGTACACCGGGGCCGTTGGTTGAAAGTCAGCTGCGCGCCCGCGGTTACACGCTGGGGCATTTCCCTCAATCCTGGGAACTTTCGACCATTGGTGGCTGGGTTGCTTCCCGCTCCAGTGGCCAGCAGTCGCTGCGTTATGGCCGTATCGAGCAGATGTTTGCCGGTGGTCGTATGGAAACCCTGCTGGGGACGATGGATATTCCGACCATTCCGGCTTCTTCCGCTGGCCCGGATATGCGCGAAATCACCATGGGGATGGAAGGTCGCATGGGGATTTTCACCGAGGTGAAAGTGCGTGTTACCCGCATGGCCGAAGAAGAGCGCTTTTTTGTGGTCTTTATGCCCAACTGGCAGGCGGCCAAAACCGCCGTGCGTGAGCTGGTACAGAATAAAGTACCGATGTCGATGATGCGGGTTAGCAATGCCAAAGAAGCCAAAGCGCACCTTCACCTGGGCACCCAGGAAAAACAGTTTAAATTACTTGATCGCTTCCTGCGCCTGATGGGGATGGGTGACGAGCGCTGCATGCTGACTTACGGTGTGACCGGCACTAAATATCAGAATAAAACGTCGCTGAAACAGATTCGTAAAGTACTGAAGTCGCATGGCGGGGTGGGTGGTCCGCTGGCCAATATTATGGGCAGTATCTGGTCCCATGGGCGTTTTAAATTTCCATACCTGCGTGAGACGACCTGGACCCGCGGCATTGCCGTGGATACGCTGGAAACCTCGACTGACTGGGATAATATCGATCAGTTAATGGCCGATGTTGAGAGCGCGCTGGAAACCGCACTGCGCAGCGATGGTGAAGAAGTGATGGTGTTTACCCACCTTTCGCATATGTACACTCAGGGGTCCAGTATCTACACCACGTATTTTTTCCGTTGTGCCGACAGCTATGAAGAAACTCTGGAACGCTGGCGCAAGCTGAAAAATAAAGCGTCTTCGGTTATTGCCCGTGGCCGCGCCACGATTTCACACCAGCACGGCGTCGGTAAAGATCACGCGCCGTATCTGCCGGCCGAAAAAGGCGCACTGGGTATGCGGGTTCTGAATACTTTGGTGCGGGATTTTGACCCGCAACAGCGTATGAATCCAGGAACGTTGCTGGAAAAAAGCAACGCCGGGAATACGGCAGAACATGCCGCAAAAAAGGCACAACAGGAGGCGGCTGAATCCGTCGTCGGATAACAGTCCCCCTGAATGAATAACTACATTCTCACTCATTCTTAAATACACGCCGGACAGGATAAAAGAGCAGTATGTCGCACACAGCATGGGCACCAGGACAGCGCGAACATCAGCTGGAACAGTTAACCAGTGCCGTGCAGCACTGGGATGTAATCGTTGCTGGTGGTGGTATTACCGGCGCGGGCATTGCCCGTGAGGCTGCACGCCGCGGTCTGAAAGTGCTGCTGCTGGAACGGCAGGATTTTGCCTGGGGTACGTCCAGCCGGTCATCCAAAATGGTGCATGGCGGTTTACGTTATATCGCCGCCGGTGATGTAAAAACCACCATGCATTCGGTGCAGGAACGTGAACGTTTAATGACTGAGGCGCCGGGTCTGGTCGATCAGATGGGCTACCTGATGGCGCATTATAAAGGCGGTTTTCCCGGGCCATTTGTATTTAATACGCTGCTGCGCATCTACGATTTCTTTGCTGGTAAGCGTTATCGCCATTATTTCAAACGTGACGACTTTGGTTTTTTAAGCCCGTTGCTGAATGAAAATGCATTAATTGGCGGCACGCAGTTTGCCGATGCCGTAACCGATGATGCCCGTCTGGTTGTGCGCGTGCTGCGTGAAGCACAGAAAGACGGTGCCGTTGTACTGAATTATGTCGGCGTTAAGCAATTGCTGAAAGACGGTGAGCAGGTTGTGGGTGCCCGTGTGGAAGATGTCCTCAGCGGTGAAGGCTATGACGTCAAAGCGGACGTGGTGATTAATGCGACCGGTGCCTGGGCAGATGAATTACGTGGTCAGATGACAGACGAAAAAAAGATTCGTCCGGCACGTGGCAGTCATATTGTTGTGCCTGCCTGGCGCTTACCGGTTGCGCAATCTTTTACGGCCATGCACCCGGACGATAAACGCCCTATTTTTATTTTTCCGTGGGAAGGGCGGACCGTTATCGGTACCACCGATCTGGATAATAATGGCATCGATAACAGTGAAGCCAGTATGACCAGGGCGGAGTTGGACTATCTGTTAAAAGTTGCGCTTTATCAGTTTCCGAAAGCGGATCTTACTGAAAAAGATATTATTTCCAGTTGGGCCGGCGTACGTCCGCTGGTATCGTCCGGAGCGTTAAATCCATCGAAAGAAAAGCGTGATCACAGCGTTTGGGATGACAAAGGTCTGGTCAGTGTCAGTGGCGGGAAATTAACTACTTTCCGTTTAATTGCTCTGGATGCACTCGAAGCGGCGCGTAAATACATTAAACGTTTTCCGGCCGGAGAGTTTGGCGCGCAGATTTTTACGCCGTCTGTTTCGTCGCATAAGAAATACCTCGCATTGCCCGGTTATGTACAAAAGCGCCTGAGTGGTCATTTTGGTATGGACCTTGATGCACTGCTCGATCTGGCCAAAGACGGCGAACTGGACGTTATTCCCGGCAGTCGCACCTTGTGGGCGGAATTACGCTGGTCGGCGGCGAATGAGTCGGTAATACATCTGGATGATTTACTGCTGCGCCGCACCCGTCTCGGCTTATTGCTGGAACAGGGCGGACTTGGATTTATTGAAAAAATCCGTGCGGTCTGTGCTGAGGAATTGGGTTGGAATGATGCACAGTTTCAGCAGGAACTTGAGCGTTATCAGACCATCTGGAATAAGTATTACAGCATCCCAAAATAATATAAACGCCATAACAGATCCCCGAATGTGGGCGGTCTGCCGTGGCGTTTTATCACAACGATAAAAAGAATCAGGCAGCTCAGCAGTATGGCAAATGCGGAATATTTACTGGCAATTGATAACGGCACTCAAAGTGTGCGCGTGCTGGTGTTTGATCAGCAGGGTAACGAAGTTGCCAAGAGTAAAGTAACCATTGAGCCATATTTTTCCCGTCATCCGGGCTGGGCAGAACAGGACGCTGGTTATTACTGGGAAAACCTTCAGGAAGCCTTTAAGCGTTTATGGGCGCAGGGTAAGGTCACGCCGGATCAGATTTGTGGTGTGTCGCTGACAACGCAGCGCTACACCATGATCAATCTTGATGAAAATTTTCAGCCGCTGCGTCCGGCGATTGTCTGGATGGATCAGCGTCAGGCTGCGGTAGAAACTCCCGTCGGCGGCATTTGGGGCGTTCTGATTAAAACCCTGGGTCTGAGTCATTTAATCCGCGAGATGCGCGCCAAAGCACGGGATAACTGGATTGTTCAGCACGAGCCGGATGTGTGGGCAAAAACCCGCTATTACGTGAATTTATCAGCCTGGCTGACGTATTGTCTGAGTGGCGAATTAAAAGATTCGACTGGTTCCATCGTTGGTTATTTGCCATACGACTACAAACGTCAGCAATGGGCAAAGCCTTCTGATCTGAAATGGAAACTGCTGTCTGCTACCCGCGAGATGATGCCGGAGCTGGTTTCCCCGGGTGAGCCGTTAGGGGTTATTTGCGCAACGGCTGCGGCGTTAACAGGTTTGCCTGCCGGATTGCCGATGATTGCTGCAGCCTCGGATAAAGCCTGCGAAGTGATGGGTGCTGGTGGTTTGGATGCACACATCGGATGTCTGAGCTACGGTACGACGGCAACCATCAACACCACAACTGCCAAATACATCGAAACAATTCCGTTTATTCCACCTTATACCGCTGCGATTCCCGGACACTACAACACCGAGATGATGATTTATCGCGGCTTCTGGATGGTGAGCTGGTTTAAAGAAGAGTTAGCGCATAACGAGCAGCGCCTGGCGTTTGAACGCGGTATTGAGCCGGAGCAATTATTTGATGAGCTGGTCAATCAGGTACCGGCAGGGTCAATGGGATTGATGATGCAACCTTATTGGTCGCCTGGGGTACGTCAGCCGGGGCCGGAAGGAAAGGGCGCGTTGATCGGTTTTGGTGATGTGCATAAACGGGCGCATATTTACCGTGCGATTCTCGAAGGCCTGGCGTATGAATTGCGCCAGGGTAAAGAACAGATTGAAAAGCGCAGTGGTGTGCCTATTACGCGTTTGCGCGTATCGGGCGGTGGTTCTCAGAGTGATGCGGCCATGCAGTTAACGGCGGATATTTTTGGCATGGCTGCAGAGCGCCCGCACACCAGTGAAACTTCTGGCTTGGGCGCTGCCATTAACTGTGCCGTCGGTTTAGGGATTTTTCCCGATTACCGCAGTGCCATTATGCAAATGACACGGGTTGGTCAGGTGTTTGAGCCGGAATTGAATACGGTGCGGCTGTATGACCGTCTCTATAAAGAGGTTTACCGCAAAATGTATAAGCGCATGAAACCTCTGTATCAGAGCATTCGTGAAATAACCGGTTATCCGCAGTAAGGTCAGCCAGCGTTCTGCAGCAGGGCATTGGCTGTCTGCAGGGCGTTCAGGTAGTGCCATTCAAGCTGTGCCGGGCTGACGCCCAGACCTTGCAATACGTTCCAGTCAATGGCTTCCCATTGGCCTTTTTCCATCCGCTCCGTTGTTGCCAGAATAAAACCGTAGTCACCCTGATGATTCGTCAGGGCAGCGGTCAGTTCGTCCGGCAGGCGCAGGCGTTCGCAGATTTCTTCCAGCGGGCGGTCGAGAAATGCATCCAGTAAAGAGAACAGACCGAGGGTGAATGCGGTTTCGTCATCCAGATTGGGCCAGGAAAACACCAGGGCTTTACACAGAAATGCGCGAACGACGGCCTGCTCGCGTAATACAGCGGGTTTTTCCTGTAAGCGTCCCAGGGCAATCAGGTTGGCCCAGGCTCTCAGGCGATCAAGGCCAGCAATGACAATTGCCCGGGAAATAGAGGTAATTTCACGGGCAAGGCCAATGGCCGCGGAATTAACCATTTGCAGCAGCTTGTAGCTCAGTTGTGGGTCGGTCTGCAGAATCCTGGCAACCTCTTCAATCTGGCTGTCTTTATCGTTCAGAATCTGCAGCAGCTGCAGGACGGCCAGTTGATTGTCGGGCAGACGTTTTCCATAAACATTGGCCGGATGACTGAAAAAATACCCCT
This sequence comes from Thalassobium sp., assembly GCA_002733205.1. GTDB lineage: Bacteria > Pseudomonadota > Gammaproteobacteria > Pseudomonadales > Oceanobacteraceae > Venatoribacter > Venatoribacter pacificus. The sequence continues at coordinate 640,033 of NVUW01000001.1, forward strand.
GAAACAGCGTACAGCCGGCTTCCCTGCACAGCCGGTATTCTTCTTGTGTCTCTACTTTTTCAGCCAGCCATTGCAGATTGTGTTGCCGGTATTTATTGATCAGGGTGGGCAGGTTGTTCAGGTCGGGCAGGCGACGTATATCAACTTTGACGATATCGATAAGAGGGAACAGGGCGGCCTGGCTTTCATCGCCTTCGTAATCGTCCAGAGCGATTTTATAGTGCAGTTTTTTCAGTCGGCGTAACGCAGCCAGGTTTTCTTCGTTGGCCGGGATGTATTCCAGCAGCTCGGCAACAATACTGTTGGCTGGCATTATTGGCGGATGGTGCAGCCAGTGACTGGTGAAATTAATAAAAGCGGGCAGGCCTCCGGTTACCAGATCGATGCCAATATCGTTGAAGGCGCTGATCAATACTTCGCTGGTTGCGTGGTCACCGTGCTCATTCTGCCAGGCGAGTGTATCTTGTGGCATAGGGCGGCACAGTAACTCATAGCCAACCACCTGCAGGCTGGAGTCCAGAATAGGCTGACGCGCCAGCAGTGGTGGATCTGTTTTATCCATATTATGTCCCTGATTCACACCCTCAAGTGTAGACAGTATTTTCATGCGTTTTTATTGCTCTTAGCTACACTTTGGTAAAGAACGGTTATTGGAGTGTGATATGAGCGGGGTTCTGAGTAGTGTTGATGCCCGTACCAAGCTGGTCGGGCAAAACCGGCTGGAACTGCTGTTGTTTCATCTCGGGGGCTCACAGCACTTTGCGATCAACGTATTTAAGGTGCAGGAAGTCATGCGCATGCCGCGCCTGACCCGTATCCCTGATCGCCACCCTGTGGTGCGCGGGGTGACGCATTTGCGCGGGCAAACGGTGCCTGTCGTCGATCTGCGTCATGCTATCCAGATGGGACCGCTGAAGCTGAATGAAGAAGATGCCACCATCATCGTGACGGAATACAACATGACGGTACAGGCTTTCCTGGTGGGTGGCGTTGACCGTATCGTCAATATGAACTGGAGTGAGATTCTGCCGCCGCCGGGTGGAGCGGGGCGTCAGCATTATCTGACGGCCATTACCCGTATTGATGATCGTATTGTTGAAATCATTGACGTAGAAAAAGTACTGGCGGAAATCGCTCCTTACAACTCGATTTTGTCAGCGGATGCCTACGATACCGAGTTGCTGGAAAAAGTCCGGGGTAAAGACATTCTGATCGTCGATGATTCGCATGTGGCCATTCAGCAAATGCGTCAGGTGCTGGAACCTATGGGGCTGAATATTATTGAGGCTCACAATGGCCTTGAGGCCTATCAGCTGCTGATGCACTGGAAAGAAGAAGGTCGCGATGTAAACAGTAATCTGGTGATGATTATTACCGACGCGGAAATGCCGGAAATGGACGGTTATATGCTGACCACGGAAATCCGTCGTGATTCTGAATTAAAAGAGACCTTCATTATTTTGCATACATCCTTGTCCGGTAATTTTAATAAGGCAATGGTTGAAAAAGTGGGCTGTAATGGCTTCTTATCCAAGTTCGCACCGGAAGCGATGGCCAAAGAAGTACAGCGACTGATGCGGGAAAAAATGAAAATGCCGCCCCGGCCAGAATGATCTCTGACCGATGGATATTCAAAAGCGCCTTCGTGGCGCTTTTTTATTGCCTGTTTGATTCTTGTTAAGGTCCGTTTGGCGCTGTATTGAGTATGTTGTTTGTTGCTGGGGTATCCATTAGAGTTGTGCCTCAACAAGGAGGGCGTATGCCAACGATTTCCCGCTTATTTATCTATCCGATCAAATCCTGTGCGCCGGTTGAAGTAGAGCAGTTGGTGTTCGATGAGTATGGACCCGTCGGGGATCGCCGTTTCCTGTTGGTGGATGAGCAGGGTGGCTTTATTACGCAGCGCCAGCAGCCGAAGATGGCTCATATTCGCCCGGAGTTGAAAGCATCGGTGCTGATGGTTGCCTTTGCCGGTAAGGATACGCTTGAGGTGCCATTACGCGAGCATGCGGCGGTATTGCAAACGGTAAGTGTCTGGAGTGATACGTTGCCCGCAGAAGACTGTGGTGATGAGGCCGCCGCCTGGTTTTCAGATGTTCTTGGCATCGCCTGTCGGTTGGTCCGGCTACCGGCTGACAGTCAGCGTCAGGTCGATCTGCGCTATGCCGAGCCTGGGCAGTGGGTCAGTTTTGCGGATGGTTTTCCTGTGTTGGTTACAACTGAAAGCAGTCTCGGAGCACTTTCTGAGCGGGTGGGACGTGAATTAAAGATGGAGCGTTTTCGGCCGAATGTTGTGTTGGCGGGAACGGCTGTTTTTGCCGAACGCGAATGGCACTCTTTGTTGCATAAAGACGGTCTGCTGAATATTTGCAAGCCATGTCAGCGTTGTGTGATTCCCACGCGGAGTATGGAGACGCTGGAACGTGAAGGTGATGTGCTGGATGCCCTAAAAGAATTTTGTCGCATCGATGGGAAAATCATTTTTGGCCAGAATGCTCTGGTTTCAGGTGTGCAGGTACTGAATATCGGCGACGAATTGGTTGAGCATTTTAAACAATAATCCGTGGTATCAGAAAAACTCGATATCGTCGTCAGTGTTAAAATTGTCCTGTGCCTGTTTGTCGAAGTGGTGGCGGTAGATCTCCAGCGCCTCGGCAACGGAATGGCCGGCCATGATGTGTTCAAACATAATGCGTTCGGCTTCCATGGTGTAATTGCTTTTGATGTGTTGCTGTAAGGTATTCCAGGCAACGGATTGGTAGCGTTGTTCGGCGTTGCCAATTAAGTGGCCCATACGCTCCAGGCTGTCACCCACGTGCTCAAGGCGCTGTGTAAGGCGATCATAAAACTGGAAAGCAATGATTGCCTGCTGGATTTCCTGCTGTAATTCACCGGCTATTTGCCCTGCTTTTTGCGGCATGTCGCTGTCTGCAGATGCTGCCAGTTGCAACAGTTTTTGCGAGTTACCTGCCATGGCAGTAAAGCTGGTGGTCAGCTTATTGATGGACTGGTTGCCTTCATGCAATGAGGTGTCAATCTGGGCGACGGCAAGCGCCAGCATGGTCAGTGTTTCGCCAACCTGGCTCCAGTCGACTTCGTGTTCCGTTTTTCCGTATCCGCCCAGGGTGTGGCGCTGTTGGTGGCTCATGCAGATTCTCATTTTAGCAACTGCTTAAAGCATAGATGAGAATCCACAGCTTGCCTGTTGAATGCCTCAGGCTTTCTGTTGTTGCAGGCGCAGCAGCAGGGCAGAGGTGTCCTGACGTCCGGCACCCAGTGTTTGCAGTTCGCCATAGTACTGGTTCACAAGGCGGGTAACGGCAAGATTGGCACCGTTGCGGTTTGCTTCTTCGAGGCAGATATCCAGATCCTTACGCATCCAGTCAATAGCAAAGCCATGGTGGTATTCGCCATCAATCATGGTCTGATGACGGTTGCTCATCTGCCAGCTTCCGGCGGCTCCCTGGGAGATCACCTCCATCACTTTACTGCGGTCCAACCCTGCCTGTTCGGCAAAATGCAACCCTTCAGCTAAGGCCTGTATCAGCCCGGCTACACAAATCTGATTCACCATTTTGGTTTTTTGGCCGCAACCAATGTCGCCCATACGTTCAATCATTCGCGTGTACGGGGATGTCAGTTGTTTAATCTCGGGGTAGTCATCGGTATGGCATCCAACCATCAGGCTGAGCTGGCCGTTGATGGCGCCCTGTTGGCCGCCGGATACAGGTACATCGGCAAAGCGCAGATTGAAATTTTGCGCTGCAGAGGCCATGTCTTCGGCCAGTGTTGCTGATGTTGTTGTGTGGTCAATGATCAGCGCGCCGGGGCGCATGGCGGCCATGGCATTATGACTGCCGATTAGCAGGTCACGGACATCGTCATCCCGCCCAACGCAGAGGATAACAGCGTCACAATTGCTGACGGTGGTGGCGACATCGCCGAATCCCTGACCACGGAATTCCTTAAGCCATTGGTCTTTTTTGGTTTGGCTGCGGTTATAAACTCTGACCTCATGACCGCTGTTGGCAAGGTGGCCTGCCATCGGATACCCCATGTTGCCCAGTCCGATAAATGCCAGTGTTGCCATTGGAATCTCCTCGTAAATAAATAAAAAAAAGCCGCTCAGTGAGCGGCTTTTTATACAACGATCCGATTATCCCGGATAGTCGCGTTTTGGGTGGCCAGTGTACAGCTGGCGCGGACGACCAATGCGGTAATCGCTGCTGATCATTTCGTTCCAGTGTGCAATCCAGCCTGGGGTGCGGCCGGTGGCAAAGATAACGGTGAACATTTCTGTTGGAATGCCAATCGCTTTCAGGATGATGCCAGAGTAGAAGTCAACGTTCGGATACAAACCGCGTTTTACGAAGTACTCGTCTTCGGTCGCGATTTTTTCCAGTTTCATGGCGATTTTCAGCAGCGGGTCATCTTCCATGCCCAGTTCAGCCAGAACTTCGTCACAGGTTTGCTTCATTACTTTCGCGCGAGGGTCGAAGTTTTTGTAAACGCGGTGACCGAAGCCCATCAGACGGAATGGATCTTCTTTGTCTTTTGCTTTGTCGATGAACTTATCGATGTTGGACTCATCACCGATTTCAGTCAGCATGTTCAGTACGGCTTCGTTGGCACCGCCGTGAGCAGGGCCCCACAGTGCTGCAATGCCGGACGCGATGCAGGCAAATGGGTTGGCACCGGTAGAGCCAGCCAGGCGCACTGTTGACGTTGATGCATTTTGTTCGTGGTCGGCGTGCAGCAGGAAGATACGGTCCATTGCTTTGGCCAGAACAGGGCTGATCTTCTTCTCGTCACATGGGGTGTTGAACATCATGTGCAGGAAGTTTTCGGAGTAGCTCAGTTCATTGCGTGGGTACATGAACGGCTGGCCGATGGAATATTTGTAAACCATGGCTGCCAAAGTTGGCATTTTTGCAATCAGGCGGTGTGCAGATACAACACGGTGATGTTCGTCGTGGATATCCAGAGAGTCGTGGTAGAACGCAGAAAGTGCGCCGACCACACCACACATAACAGCCATTGGGTGAGCATCACGGCGGAAACCATTAAAGAAATGGCTCAGTTGCTCGTGCACCATGGTGTGGTTCTTGATGGTGCTGACGAACGTTTCTTTTTCCTGTGCGGTTGGCAGTTCGCCGTGCAGCAGCAGGTAGCAGGTTTCTAAATAGTCAGATTTTTCCGCCAGTTGGTCGATCGGGTAGCCACGGTGCAGCAGAACACCGGCAGCGCCGTCGATATAGGTAATTTTTGATTCAGTTGCGGCGGTCGACATGAAACCCGGATCGTAGGTAAACAGGCCTTTGCCGGAGAGGCTGCGAACGTCGACAACATCAGGTCCGAGAGAGCCTTCGTAAACCGGAAGTTCCAGAGTTTCTTCTATGCCGTCAACTTTCAGTGTTGCTTTTTTGTCAGCCATGGATAGGCCTCCTGCTGTTCAAAATTTAGCCTTAAATATAAGGCGGACCTAAAAAGAAAGGGCACAACTATAGGTTCTGAACTCCGTTTGTCAATTACCCAGCGGTCGAGCAGCCATAAGCAGCCGGGTCTAGTATAGTCCTGCTGCGATAATGTCACCTGATCTGTTGCATTTATGTACTGCATGCGCGATCGCGGCGCAGACTGTTTGTAAATCAACGGGTGGGTGACTATAATTTGTCGCGACCCGAAACTTGTGCAAACCTTGTACAAGGGTTTGGGTATCTTCTTGAGCCTGCGCTTAACTTCCCCCTGTTATGGGCGGTGTTAAGCCCAAATAAGAGTGTAAGAGCCGTGAATAGCAATAGACCTACAAATTTAGATCTGACTACTATTGAGCTCCCACTTCCCGGCAAAGCCTCCATCCTTCATCGTATCTCCGGTTTTATTCTGTTCTTCGCCGTAGCATTTATGCTGTCTGCGCTGGCGGCATCTCTGGAGTCAGCAGAAAGCTTTGCTGAACTGAAATCGGTGTTTGATAACGGTTTGGTCAAGTTCATCACCTGGGGCATTTTGTCCGCACTGGGTTACCACCTGGTAGCGGGCGTTAAGCACCTGTTGATGGATATGGGAATTGGTGAAACCAAAGAAGGCGGTCGTACCGGAGCCATCATTACCTTGGTACTTGGCGTGATCGTAATCGTTCTGGCAGGAGTTTGGGTATGGTAGCAAGTGTCACCAATTTGGGCCGTAGTGGCCTGTATGACTGGGTTGTCCAGCGTCTGAGTGCGGTCATTCTTGCGCTTTACACTCTGTTTCTGCTGGGCTTCCTGATTGCCTCTCCAGACCTGCAATACGGACAATGGCAGGGCCTGTTTGCCTGCACCTGGATGAAAGTATTCAGTCTGGCTGCCCTGATCTCAATTTGTGCGCATGCCTGGGTAGGTATGTGGACCATTTCAACTGACTATCTCAAAGCCGCCGCAATCCGTTTTGCGTTCCAACTGGTATGCGCAGGATTCCTGTTCGTTTACCTGGTTTGGGGTATCGACATTCTCTGGAGTGTGTAAGTCATGTCTAAAATCAGAACCATGTCCTTCGATGCCATCGTAATTGGTGGTGGTGGCGCGGGTATGCGTGCTGCGCTGCAGTTGACCGAAGCAGGCATCAAAACCGCATGTGTAACCAAAGTGTTTCCAACACGTTCGCATACGGTATCAGCACAGGGTGGTATTACGTGTGCCATCGCGTCCAACGATCCCAATGATGATTGGCGCTGGCACATGTACGACACAGTCAAAGGCTCCGATTACATCGGTGACCAGGATGCTATTGAATATATGTGTTCAGTAGGTCCTCAGGCTGTGTTCGAACTTGAACACATGGGCTTGCCATTTTCCCGTACCGAAGAAGGCCGTATTTATCAGCGTCCTTTCGGTGGTCAGTCTAAGGGTCCTAATGATCCGACTCAGGCTGCCCGTACATGTGCCGCCGCTGACCGTACCGGTCATGCTTTGCTGCACGCTCTGTATCAGGGCAACCTGAAAGGCGGTACTACCTTCCTGAATGAATGGTATGCCGTTGATCTGGTTAAAAACTCTAAGGGTCAGATTGCTGGTGTTATCGCCATCGATATCGAATCCGGCGAAACCAGCTACATCAAAGCTAAAGCCACTGTTTTGGCTACCGGTGGTGCTGGTCGCATTTATCAGTCAACGACCAATGCTCTGATTAACACCGGTGACGGCGTTGGCATGGCACTGCGTGCTGGTGTGCCGATGCAGGATATGGAAATGTGGCAGTTCCACCCAACGGGTATTGCTGGCGCAGGTACATTGGTGACCGAAGGCTGTCGTGGTGAAGGTGGTTACCTGATCAACAAAGACGGCGAACGCTTCATGGAACGTTATGCGCCTAACGCCAAAGACCTTGCGGGTCGTGACGTGGTTGCCCGTTCAATGGTTCTGGAAATTCTGGAAGGTCGTGGCTGTGGCGAAAACGGCGATCACGTATTCCTGAAGCTGGATCATCTGGGCGAAGAAACCCTGAACGCCAAGCTGCCTGGTATTCTTGAATTGTCGCGTACTTTTGCTCACGCCGATCCGGTGAAAGAGCCCATTCCGGTTGTTCCGACCTGTCACTATATGATGGGTGGCGTGCCAACCAATATTGGTGGTCAGGCGCTGACTCAGGACGAAAATGGTAACGATGTTATCGTTGAAGGCCTGTACGCTGCCGGTGAGATTGCTTGTGTATCCGTGCACGGTGCAAACCGTCTGGGCGGTAACTCGCTGCTGGATCTGGTGGTATTCGGTCGTGCGGTTGGTCTGCAGGTCGAGAAAAGCTTCAAAGATGGCTTTGAGTCAGCGGATGCTTCTGAAGAAGATATCGAACGTGCCATGGCGCGTCTGAATCGTCTGAACAACTCCACTTCTGGTGAGTCTGTAGCTGCGGTTCGTGCAGATCTGCAGAAAACCATGCAGCTGTACTTCGGTGTATTCCGTGAAGGTCCGAGCATGGAAAAAGGTCTGGCAATGCTTGACGAAATCGGTGTGCGTATTAAAAACACCGTGCTCGACGATAAGAGCGGTGCGTTTAACACTGCCCGTATCGAAGCGCTGGAGCTGGATAACCTTTACGAAACAGCGTACGCCACTGCCGTTGCGGCTATTGAGCGTAAAGAGTCACGCGGTGCGCATGCCCGTAACGACTTCACAGAGCGTGACGATGAGAACTGGCTGTGCCACTCATTGTACTTCCCTCAAACCAAGACCATCGGTAAGCGTGCGGTGAACTTTGCTCCCAAAACTATGGAAGCATTCCCGCCGAAGATCCGTACTTATTAATAGGGGAGTATTGAAATGTTAGTAAGTATCTACCGTTACAACCCTGAAAAGGATGCAGCGCCGTTCATGCAAGACTATGAGATTGCTCTTCCTGCGGGAAAGGATCTGATGGTTCTGGATGTTCTGAATCTGGTTAAAGAGCAAGACGTATCGGTTTCTTACCGTCGCTCCTGTCGTGAGGGCGTATGTGGCTCCGACGGCATGAACATCAACGGTAAGAATGGCCTGGCCTGTATCACGCCAATCTCTGAAGCAACCAAGGGTAAAATGGACAAGCTCGTGCTGCGTCCGCTGCCAGGTATGCCAGTGATTCGTGATCTGGTGATCGATATGGCACTGTTCTATAAGCAGTACGAGAAGATCAAACCTTACCTGGTGAATAACACACCGGCACCGGCGATCGAACGTCTGCAGACACCTGAAGAGCGCGAAAAACTGGATGGTCTGTACGAGTGTATTCTCTGTGCCTGCTGTTCAACTTCCTGCCCGTCTTTCTGGTGGAACCCGGACAAGTTTGTCGGTCCGGCAGGTCTGTTGCAGGCTTACCGCTTCCTGGCGGACAGCCGTGACACGATGACACAGGAACGATTGGCGGAATTGAGTGATCCATTCAGTGTATTCCGTTGCCGTGGCATCATGAATTGTGTCAATGTGTGCCCGAAAGGATTGAATCCAACGCGCGCCATTGGCCACATCCGTAATATGCTGTTATCCCAGCAATTATAGGAAAAGCACCACTGACGACCGGTGGTATTAGACGTAAGTGGGCTGGACACACAGCCCACTTACGTTGACAATTTTTCAAAAATAGACCTCACAAAGTTCTATTTTTAACTAAGCTGAATTTTTAGTTGAGGGAGCGGGGAATCCCCGGTTCACCTCAGAGGCCTTGCGATCTATCCGGTCGGCCCTCTATCCTGCCTAGCGCTAGAGTCGGTGCGTACACTCTGTGGGTGATTTCCCTCGTTTATTCAAAAACAGGGTGGTCGTACATGCACGAGCAGACAATGGAGCAACTTTGGAGCACCTCTCAGTTAGCTGGAGGTAACGTTGCTTATATGGAGGAGCTCTTCGAAACCTACCTCAAAGACCCCAATGAGGTTCCCGAAGAGTGGCGCAATTATTTTGATCAGTTACCACGCGTCGACGAAAACACTTCCGTAGATACTCCCCATAAGCCCATTCGGGAACAGTTTCTTCTTATATCCAAAAACCAGCGTCGTTCCCGACCTGTGTCTCAGGGTTCTGTCAGCTCTGATCACGAGCTTAAGCAAGTTCAGGTGTTGCAATTAATCAATGCCTATCGTGGTCGTGGTCATCAGCATGCCAAACTGGATCCACTGGATCTGATGGAACGCCAGAAGGTGCCTGACCTTGATCTGTCATTTCATGGTTTGTCCCGGGCCGATTTGGATACTGTATTCAAAACCGGCTCTTTGTTTATTGGCCAGGACGAAGCGTCGCTGAGCGACATTCTTGCTGCTCTGGAAATGACGTACTGCGGAACGGTTGGTTCCGAGTACATGCACATCGTTAACACCGCTGAACAGCGCTGGTTCCAGCAGCGCCTGGAAAGCGTGCGCGCCCATCCGAAATTTGGCAGCGAAGTTAAGCTTCATCTGCTCGAGCGTTTAACCGCTGCCGAAGGTCTGGAAAAATATCTGGGCTCGCGCTATCCGGGTGTAAAACGTTTCGGCCTGGAAGGTGGTGAAAGTCTTATTCCGCTCATGGACGAACTGATCCAGCGCAGCGGCACTTACGGTGCCAAAGAAATTGTTATTGGTATGGCGCACCGTGGTCGACTGAATACCCTGATTAATACCCTGGGTAAAAAGACCTCCGACCTGTTTGATGAATTCGACGGAAAAGTCCATTACGAATCCCATGGTGACGTTAAATACCACCAGGGTTTTTCATCGAACGTAATGACCTCCGGTGGTGAAGTTCATCTGGCACTGGCGTTTAACCCGTCTCACCTTGAAATTGTTTCGCCTGTGGTCGAAGGTTCGGTACGCGCACGTCAGGATCGCCGTAATGATACAACCGGGGAAAAAGTGGTTCCCGTGATCATGCACGGTGACTCGGCGTTTGCTGGTCAGGGTGTGGTGATGGAAACGTTCCAGATGTCACAGACCCGCGCTTATAAAACCGGTGGCACGATTCATATCGTAATTAACAACCAGGTTGGTTTTACCACATCCAAGCGCGAAGACGTTCGCTCAACAGAATACTGCACTGACGTGGCCAAAATTGTTGAAGCGCCCATTCTGCATGTAAATGGTGATGATCCTGAAGCGGTGTTGTTCGTCACTCAGCTGGCGGTTGATTACCGTAACGAATTTAAGAAAGACGTTGTAATCGATCTGGTTTGCTATCGTCGTCGTGGCCATAACGAAGCGGATGAACCATCCGGTACGCAGCCTTTGATGTACGCCAAAATCAAAAGTCAGAAAACCACCCGCGAACTGTATTCCAATAAGCTGATCGAAGCGGGCGTGTTGACGCAGGAAGACAGCAAAGAGTTTGAGGAAGAATACCGTAAGGCACTTGATAACGGTCATCACGTTGCCAAAAGTTTGGTGAAAGAGCCTAACACTGAACTTTTCGTGAACTGGACGCCTTATCTTGGACACGAGTGGACGGCACGTGCGGATACCCGCTTCGATCTGAAGCAGCTGCAGGAGCTGGCCAATAAGCTGCTCGAAGTGCCGGAAGGGTTCTCGGTACAGCGTCAGGTTGGCAAAATTATGGAAGACCGTGGCCGTATGGCGGCGGGTGCCATGCCAATTAACTGGGGCTTCGCAGAAACGATGGCGTATGCCACTTTGCTGCATGAAGGCCATCAGATCCGTATTACCGGTCAGGATGTTGGTCGCGGTACTTTCTCACACCGCCATGCTGTTTTGCACAATCAGAAAGACGGCTCCAGCTATATTCCGCTGCAACATGTAAAAGAAGATCAGCCACCTTTTGACCTTTACGACTCTCTGTTGTCAGAAGAGGCGGTACTGGCTTTCGAATATGGTTATTCCACCACTACGCCAGGTGCATTGGTAATCTGGGAAGCGCAGTTTGGTGATTTTGCCAACGGCGCTCAGGTTGTATTTGATCAGTTTATTTCATCCGGTGAGCACAAGTGGGGACGTCTGTGTGGTCTGACCATGTTGCTGCCACACGGCTATGAAGGGCAGGGTCCAGAACATTCCTCGGCTCGCATGGAGCGTTATCTGCAACTGTGTGCAGAACATAACGTTCAGATTTGTGTCCCATCAACGCCTGCGCAGGTTTACCACATGCTTCGTCGTCAGGTGATTCGTCCACTGCGTAAGCCACTGGTCGTGATGTCACCGAAGAGCCTGCTGCGTCACAAACTGGCGATCAGCACGCTGGAAGAATTGGCCGGCGGTCGTTTCTACACTGTGATCGATGAAGTTGATGAGCTGGACGCTAAAGCGGTTCGTCGTGTGTTGCTGTGTTCCGGTAAAGTTTACTATGACTTGCTGGAGCGTCGTCGCGCAGAAGAAATAAATGACGTTGCTATTGTTCGTATTGAACAGTTGTACCCATTCCCGGCGAAACAGCTTGCCAAGGTTCTCTCTAAATACAGCAATGTTGAAGAGGTTATCTGGACGCAGGAAGAGCCGATGAACATGGGTGCCTGGTACAGCAGTCAGCACCATATGCGTCGCGCACTATCACAGCTTAATCCTGATCTGCATCTGCAATATGCGGGTCGGGCAGCTTCGGCCTCGCCGGCAGCAGGCTACATGGCACTGCATCTGGAACAGCAAGAAACATTAATTCGTGACGCTCTGGGAATCCAGAGCTAGGTAACCGCAGGAATATTAAGGAAAACATAATGAGCATCGAAATTAAGGCACCCACTTTTCCTGAGTCTGTCGCTGACGGCACGGTTGCTACCTGGCATAAAAAGCCTGGTGAACCCGTGCAGCGTGATGAGCTGTTGGTGGATATTGAAACCGATAAAGTTGTACTGGAAGTTGTAGCACCAGCCAACGGCACACTGAAAAATGTGCTCAAGGAAGAAGGTGATGTTGTACTGAGTGACGAAGTTCTTGCGGTCTTTGTTGCAGGCGATGTTGCAGCCCCTGCGGCTGAAGCTGAGGCCCCGGCTGCTGCCGAACCAGCTGCCGCGTCGGGTGACGTGATTATGAGTCCGGCGGCACGCAAAATTGCGGAAGAAAATGGTGTGGCGGCGTCTGCCGTTACTGCGACCGGTAAAGATGGCCGGGTGACCAAAGAAGATGTCGTTAATCATCTGAAAGCAGCACCAAAAGCAGCTCCGGCGGCTGCACCTGCACCAGCAAAAACTCCGGCACCTGCGGCAAAAACGGCCGTTATTCCGGAGGGCGAACGCATTGAAAAACGTGTGCCTATGACTCGTCTGCGTGCCACCATTGCCCGCCGTTTGGTCGATGCTCAGCAGAACGCTGCAATGCTGACGACCTATAACGAAGTCAACATGAAGCCGGTGATGGATCTGCGTGCCAAGTACAAAGATCAGTTTGAAAAAGTACATGGCGTGAAGCTGGGCTTCATGTCGTTCTTTGTGAAAGCCGCGACAGAAGCTCTGAAACGCTTCCCGGCCGTTAACGCATCCATTGATGGTAACGACATGGTCTACCATGGCTATCAGGATATTGGTGTGGCTGTATCGACTGAGCGTGGCCTGGTTGTACCGGTTCTGCGTGATACCGATGCGATGGGGCTGGCTGAAATTGAGAGTTCAATTGGCGATTATGCTGGTCGTGCCCGTGACGGAAAACTCGGTATTGATGAAATGCAGGGCGGTACCTTTACCATTACTAATGGCGGTACGTTTGGCTCGCTTATGTCTACGCCGATTCTGAACCCGCCACAGACTGCGATTATGGGAATGCACAAAATTCAGGAACGCCCAATGGCCGTCAATGGTCAGGTTGTTATTCTGCCAATGATGTACCTGGCACTGTCATACGATCACCGTATGATCGATGGTAAGGAAGCAGTGCAGTTCCTGGTAGCTATTAAAGATTTGCTGGAAGACCCGGCTCGCCTGCTGTTAGACATTTAATCGGATAGTTAAGGAAATAAACATGAGTAAGAAGTTTGATGTCGTCGTTATCGGTGGTGGTCCTGCCGGTTATGTCGCAGCTATCCGTTGTGCACAGCTGGGTCTGAACACGGCCTGTATCGATAAATGGCTGAGCAAAGAGGGTAAAGCTGTTTTTGGTGGTACCTGTCTGAACGTCGGTTGTATTCCATCGAAAGCGCTGCTGGATACTTCGCACAAATACGAAGAAGCCAAAGAGAAGTTATCTCTGCATGGCATCAGTGTTGGTGAAGTGAACATCGACATTGCGGCGATGCTTAAGCGTAAGGATCAGATCGTTAAAAATCTGACCATGGGTGTAGCGACACTGTTTAAAGCCAACGGTGTTACCGGGCTCGAAGGTACTGGGAAATTGCTGGCTGGTAAAAAGGTCGAATTTACCAGTCATGCAGGAACTGCTGAAATCCTTGAAGCTGATCACGTTATTATTGCAACGGGCTCTGTACCGGTAAATATTCCGCCGGCTCCACTGACAGAAGGCGTCATCGTTGATTCAACCGGCGCCCTCGAGTTTGCCGAAGTACCGAAGCGTCTTGGTGTTATTGGCGCGGGTGTTATTGGTCTGGAGTTAGGCAGTGTCTGGGGCCGTCTTGGTGCGGAAGTGGTTGTACTGGAAGCTCAGGACAAGTTCCTGCATCTGGTGGATCAGACCGTTGCCAAAGAAGCTCAGAAACTGTTTACCAAGCAAGGCATGACGATTCGTCTGGGTGCCCGTGTTACCGGAACTGAGGTGAAAGGCAAGCAGGTGACGGTGACGTATCAGGACGGAGAAGGTGAGAAAAAAGAAGTCTTCGACAAACTGATTGTTGCGGTAGGCCGCCGTCCGTACACCGAAGGCCTGATGGCCGGTGATTGCGGTGTGAATATGGATGAACGTGGATTTATTCACGTCGATGAAACCTGCAGTACCGATGCCCCTGGTGTTTGGGCTGTAGGTGATGTGGTCCGTGGTCCGATGCTGGCGCACAAAGCCTCCGAAGAAGGCGTTATGGTTGCCGAGCGTATTGCCGGTCATAAAGCGCAGCTGAATTATGATGTTATTCCTTCTGTAATTTACACCCATCCGGAAATTGCCTGGGTCGGTAAAACAGAAGAACAGATTAAAGCCGATGGCGAGCCGTACAACGTGGGTATGTTCCCGTTTGCTGCGAATGGTCGTGCCATGGCCTCAGCGGATACCGATGGCTTTGTGAAAATTATCGCGCATGCAGAAACCGATCGTATTCTGGGTGCCAGTGTCATTGGTCCGAGTGCCGGCGATCTGTGTCAGCAAATTGTTGTGGCAATGGAGTTTGGCTCCAGTGCTGAAGATGTCGGCATGATGGTGTTTGCACACCCAACCGTATCTGAAGCGGTTCACGAAGCGGCTTTGGCGGTGAATAACAATGCGATTCACAAAGCGAATCGTAAGACCAAGGCGAAAAAGTAATACGTTGGCCCGGAATTCCGGGCCTTCGCTTTATGGCCGGGCGAGAGTGCTGAGTAAGTACTGCCGACACGATTGGCTGCCCGGTAAAACAGGCTGTTGGGTAACCCCCGACTCAATAAGAGAAACAGGACGAAAGCGATGAACCTTCACGAATATCAGGGTAAACAGCTTTTTGCTCAGTATGGTCTGCCAGTGTCGAATGGCGTGGCAGCGCAGACTGCAGAAGAAGCTGCAGCAGCGGCCGACACCATTGGCGGTGACCGCTGGGTTGTTAAAGCTCAGGTACATGCCGGTGGCCGTGGTAAGGCCGGTGGTGTGAAGCTGGTTTCTTCCAAAGAAGAAATCTCTGAGTTTGCCAATAAGTGGCTGGGCAAAAATTTGGTCACTTACCAGACTGATGAAAAAGGTCAGCCGGTCAGCCGTATTCTGGTTGAAAGCTGTACCGATATCGCTCAGGAACTGTATCTGGGTGCGGTCGTCGACCGTTCTTCACGCCGTGTGGTTTTTATGGCCTCAACTGAGGGCGGTGTGGAAATTGAGAAAGTTGCGGAAGAAACTCCGGAAAAAATTCTGAAAGCGATCATTGATCCGCTGGTAGGCGCGCAGCCTTATCAGGGTCGTGAACTGGCTTTCCAGTTGGGCCTTAAGGGTGATCAGGTAAAACAATTCACCAATATTTTCCTGGGTCTGGCTAAGTTATTTGTCGATAAAGATCTGGCATTGCTGGAAATTAACCCGCTGGTGATCACCACCGAAGGTAATCTGCACTGTCTGGATGCCAAAATTAACATCGACAGCAACGCGGTATACCGTCACAAAGATCTGCAGGAAATGCACGATCCTTCCCAGGAAGATGCGCGTGAAGCACATGCCGCTGAGTGGGAACTGAACTATGTAGCACTCGATGGCAACATCGGCTGTATGGTGAACGGTGCTGGCCTGGCGATGGGCACAATGGATATCGTGAAACTGCATGGCGGCCAGCCTGCTAACTTCCTCGATGTTGGCGGCGGTGCTACGAAAGAGCGTGTGGTTGAAGCATTTAAAATCATTCTGTCTGACGACAAAGTGAAAGCCGTATTCATCAATATTTTTGGTGGTATCGTGCGTTGCGACATGATTGCTGAAGGCGTGATCGGCGCTGTGAAAGAAGTCGGAGTTAAAGTTCCTGTGGTTGTTCGCCTGCAAGGTAACAACGCTGAAGTGGGTGCAAAAGTTCTGACAGAAAGCGGCCTGAACATTATCGCCGATACCGACCTGACTGGCGCTGCCCAGAAAGTGGTCGCGGCTGCAGCTGGCAATTAAGGGGTAATCATGAGCATTTTAATCAATAAAGACACCAAAGTTATCTGCCAGGGCTTTACCGGTGCTCAGGGTACTTTCCACTCTGAACAAGCCATTGCTTACGGCACCAAAATGGTCGGTGGTGTAACGCCGGGTAAAGGCGGTACTGAGCACCTGGGGCTGCCGGTATTCAACACCGTTAAAGATGCGGTTGCGGCAACGGGTGCAGAAGCATCGGTTATCTACGTACCGGCTCCGTTCTGTAAGGATTCCATTCTGGAAGCCGCTAATGGTGGTATTAAGCTGATCGTGTGCATCACTGAAGGTATTCCGACGCTGGATATGCTGGATGCCAAAGTGAAGTGTGATGAGCTGGGCGTGCGTCTGATCGGACCTAACTGTCCGGGTGTGATCACTCCGGGAGAATGTAAAATCGGTATTATGCCAGGCCACATTCACTTGCCAGGCAAGGTCGGTATCGTATCCCGTTCCGGTACTCTGACGTATGAAGCGGTTAAGCAGACCACCGACTACGGTTTTGGTCAGTCTACCTGTGTGGGTATTGGTGGCGATCCTATTCCTGGTTCCAACTTTATCGACATCCTGAAATTGTTCCAGGAAGATCCGGCCACTGAAGCCATCGTTATGATTGGTGAAATTGGCGGTACTGCAGAAGAAGAAGCGGCGGCTTTCATTAAAGCGAACGTGACCAAGCCTGTGGTTTCTTACATTGCCGGTGTAACTGCACCTCCAGGCAAGCGTATGGGTCATGCTGGTGCGATTATTTCCGGCGGTAAAGGTACTGCGGCGGATAAGTTTGCTGCCCTGCAGGATGCTGGTGTTGCTACCTGTGAGAGCCTGGCCGATATCGGTAAGACTCTGAAAGAAGTTACTGGCTGGTAAGTTTTTACCGGTTATAAAAACCCGCTTCGGCGGGTTTTTTTATGTCTTCAGCTCATGAGCTGAGCCAAACGACGTTATGAATACGCCGCTAGACCTTGGTGTTATGACCCTTGGTCGAATAGTCGCGGTAACCACACATCCCCTAAGGTGTATTGATTCACACAGGGGGAGTTTTTATGGGTTACCAACAAGAATACCAGGCATCGATTGAACAGCCTGAAGCCTTCTGGCAAAAGCAATCACAGCGCATTCAATGGTTTAAAGAACCCAAAACCATACTCAGCAAAGATGATAATGGCATCGACCGCTGGTTTGCGGATGGGCAACTTAATACTGCCTATCTGGCGCTGGATTATCATGTTTTGCAGGGGCGTGGTGATCAGCTTGCTCTTATCTATGATTCCCCTGTGACCGGAAATAAACGTACCTATACCTACAGCCAGCTTACCGAAGCCGTAGCGCGCTGTGCCGGTATGCTGGTCAGCCAGGGCGTTGGTAAAGGCGATTGCGTGATCGTGTATATGCCGATGATTCCTGAGGCTGCGATCGCTATGCTGGCCTGTGCCCGCATTGGTGCTGTGCATTCGGTGGTATTTGGTGGTTTTGCACCGAATGAACTGGCAATTCGTATTGATGATGCTTCCCCGAAAGTGATTATGTCGGCTTCTTGTGGCATCGAGGTCGATCGTATCATTGAATACAAGCCCATTCTGGATGCAGCCATTAATATGGCGACGCACAAGCCAACCCGCTGCGTTATCTATCAGCGCGAGCAGCAGCGCTGTGAGTTGACTGCCGGTCGCGATATTGATTGGCAGCAGGCGGTCGCTGCGGCACAACCTGCCGACTGTACTCCGGTTTCCGCCCTCGATCCTTTGTATGTGTTGTACACCTCTGGCACCACGGGTAAGCCTAAAGGTGTTGTGCGTGATAATGGTGGTCATGCGGTGGCAATGAGCTACAGCATGAGCGTGGTTTACGACATGCATCCTGGCGACGTGTTCTGGGCGGCGTCCGATGTTGGCTGGGTGGTAGGCCACTCTTATATTGTTTATGCGCCATTAATTGCAGGTTGCACCACCGTGTTTTATGAAGGAAAACCGGTGCGTACACCGGATGCCGGAGCATTCTGGCGGGTATGTGCCGAGTATGGCGTTAAAGGATTGTTCGCGGCGCCAACCGCTTTCCGCGCTATCCGCAAAGAAGATCCGCAGTGCCTGCTGGCGGCGAAGTACGATCTCAGCAAACTTAAAACCATTTTTATGGCCGGAGAACGGCTTGATCCGCCAACCTATGACTGGGTTGATGAACACATTCAGCGGCCGATTGTGGACCACTGGTGGCAGACTGAAACCGGCTGGGCCATCGCCGGTAATCATATGGGACTGGAGCCAGCGAAAGTAAAAGCCGGATCGGTAACCCGGCCGTCGCCAGGTTTTAATGTACAGATTCTGGATCCAAGAGGACGTCCGGTTGCGGCTAATGAGCAGGGCAGTATTGCCATTAAACTGCCATTGCCACCGGGTTGTCTGCCCACGATCTGGGGTAATCACGAGCGCTTTGTCGCCGGTTACCTTGGCACTTATAAAGGTTATTACATAACCGGCGACGGTGGTTATCTCGACGATGAACAGTACCTGTTTGTTTTGGGGCGTACTGACGACATCATTAACGTTGCCGGGCATCGGCTCTCGACCGGGGAAATGGAAGAGATCGTTGCCGGACACTCAGCGGTTGCTGAATGTGCCGTTATTGGCCGCCACAGTGACCTTAAGGGCGAAGAGCCTTTGGGGCTGGTACTGCTCAAAGACGGTGTCGATATTGATGAAGAAACGCTGAAGATGGAGCTGGTTCAGCGTGTACGCGACAGCATCGGCGCGGTTGCCAGTTTCCGCGATGCCGTAGTGGTTCAGCGCTTGCCTAAGACCCGTTCGGGTAAAATTTTGCGCAAGGTGCTGCGCAATATTGCCAACAATGAAGAGTATCTGACCCCATCGACCATCGATGATCCGGCTTGCTTGGGCGAAATTGAGCAGATTCTTTTGAAAAAAGGACTGCGCCCCGAGAACTAATGCAACGCTGTTCAGTCATAAAATGAGCAGGCTAAAGCCAGTTTGCTCTCTCTGATTATTAAGGTGTTTACCGGGCCGATTCCAGCCCGGTTTTTTTTTGCCTGCCATTTCCCGCCTGGACGCTGCTGTTCGCCGATATCAAATCGTCGTTATTAACCCCTTCATTTTCCTTCTTCAGGTTTTCATTTGCGCCGCTTTGGTGCTGCAGTTTGTGGGGCGCTGGCGGCTCAAAGCCCCTGCCGCTACCTGGGAGCTACCCGGGGGCTACGCGGGAACTACAGAGCACCGTATAAATGTTGCCAATTGTTACCATTTGCATGTGTCGAGATGTAACTTCACCTGCTAATCTTTGTGGTTATATAGGAATCGTATGTTTAATAAATAATTGTTCTTAAGGGGTGGGGTTTAACTTTTGCTGAATAACTTAAATTCCCGTGCCTCGGTCTGGGTTCTGCCGCTTGCGATTTTTGTTCTGACTTTGCTGCTGCTTACGTTTGCAGTCCAGAGCTGGTTTGTCAGCCGCAGTGTATTTGATAACGAAATTGCGCATATTAATCGTGTCGCCTTGCAGAACTCGCGTTCTGTAATGATTGCGCGGCGTGACGCATTTAATCTTCTTGGACAAGAGCTACTGGCACTGAATGCACTCAATGAGCCTGAGACCGGGCGGGATCTTCTGGAAAAAGTCGCCTTTTTTACACCAGGTGTTGTCAGTCTTGGTCTCGCCCGCACCGATGGTACTCTGGTGCTTTACAGCAAACCCGGTGAATCTCACAGCAGCGGCATAACGTTGCCTAATCTGCAGCAGCAGTCTTCCCAATTATTTCGTCACGCTCTGGATTCGGAGGATGTGGTCACCGGCCCTCCGCTATGGCAAAACAGCAGTCGTGAATGGATGCTGCCGCTGTTTTATGCGTTCCGCGATCCATATAGCGGCGACGTTGCCGGAGTATTGACCGGGCTGGTGCGTTTGCAGGATCGCCTGGCTCGCTGGGATGGCGTTGATCTGGGAGATGACAC
Source organism: Thalassobium sp. (assembly GCA_002733205.1). Lineage (GTDB taxonomy): Bacteria > Pseudomonadota > Gammaproteobacteria > Pseudomonadales > Oceanobacteraceae > Venatoribacter > Venatoribacter pacificus. The sequence goes on from NVUW01000001.1 coordinate 660,133, forward strand.
GTCGGTGGTCGTGGTCAGTTCCGATGGCGTGCCACGTTACGCCGTGCCGGTCTTTAACGCCTATGACAGTCAGTCCGGCCGCCAGTTTATGAAAGACCTGATGCAACAAATTAAAGCGTCTGGCGATGATGAAGGTTGGCTGGTCAGCGACTGGAATGAGGGGCGTAGCCGCACAGCTTATCGTGTGCATTTTTCCCGCATCGGGGACGACCTGTTCAATCTGGTGGTGCGTCCGCAATATTCGCTCTGGTTGGCCTGGCGTGGCCGGATTGAGCCGGCATTAATGGCCTTCTTTGCATTGTTGTTGGTCAGTATCGGCGTGCATCGCATTGTGCTTCGCCAGCAGCGGCTCTATCAGCAAAGTCTTCTGTTTCAGGCACATCATGATCCTCTGACCGGGCTGCTGAATCGTGCACGCTTGCTTCATCTGATGAAAGAGAGCATGGCGGAAGATCCGGAGGTCGCGTTCTCTCTGTTGATCATCGACCTGGATTACTTTAACCGCATTAATGACCAGCATGGCCATGCTATTGGCGATGCGCTGTTAAAACTGGTACCGCAGCGTCTGCAAAGTATTTTGTCGCCGGGTGACTGGCTGGCGCGACAAGGCGGAGACGAATTTCTGGTCGTATTCCGTAATGAGCTGAGCTTCCGTGGCTGGGATGTTCTGACTCAGGCGGTTAAAGCAGCACTGGAAGAAGAATTTGAAATTCAGAACCGGATTGTTTCGGTTTCAGCCAGTATCGGTGTGGCGAATTTTCCTCGTGATGCCATTGACCCTAATGACCTGCTGGGTAAAGCCAATGCCGCTTTATATCAGGCGAAAGGCGACGGCCGTAATTGCATCGTTCATTATTCCGATGATATCGCCGCGGTCAGTCGCCGCAGCAAAGAACTGGAGCGCCAGTTGGATGGTTGCTGGCAGCGTAACGAAATGCAGGTGCATTATCAGCCGCAAATTGATTGCCGCAGCGGCGCTTTGATTGGTGCAGAAGCGTTGGTGCGCTGGAACAATGCTGCGTTAGGTAATGTCAGTCCGGCAGAATTTATTCCGGTCGCGGAAGCCATTGGTGCTGTGCGCCAGATTGACCGGTTTGTTATGGCCGAGGCCTGCGCTTTTATTCATGATATTTCCCGGCAGTTTTCCCGTCCGTTTCGCATATCGATTAATTTATCGCCGGAGCATTTACTTGACCCGGCCATGATCGCTGAAGTAACAGAATTAATCCGGCGTTACGATCTGGAGCCGCAGCAGTTGGTTCTGGAGATTACAGAAACCGCGGTATTAAATGATTTTGAACGGGCAGCTCAACAGGTATCTCAACTGCGCGAATTAGGCGTGGGTGTGTCGGTGGATGATTTTGGCACCGGCTATTCTTCGCTGTCTTATATTCATAAATTACCGGTCACAGAAATTAAAATAGATCGTTCATTTGTTGATCAGATTGCCACTGATTTACATGATCGTGCACTGACCAGTGCTGTGATTGCGATGGGTAAGCGGCTGCATCTTGAAGTGGTTGCTGAAGGTGTGGAAACCGCTAACCAATGGCAGATTTTGCTCGAACAGCATTGTGATACGCTGCAGGGTTTTTATATTGCCAAACCCATGGCGGCCGCAGACTTCGTACAATTTGTGGAAAATTATAACCAAGAGCCGCAGATGATTGCCCTGCGTTAGTAGTAATTTTTCAGATAATACCGCTGTCTGTCCCTGCGGCCATTGCGCCGCATAATTCTTCGCATTGCTGCAAAAAATCTTCCTGCCAGTCGCCACGTAAAATCAGAGGTTCCTGAACCCAGCGCCAGCGTAAGCCGGTTGTAATGGTTTCTAATGCTCGCTTTGTGCCCGTACCGTCATGGCCGGCACGAATGATTGCGGTACAGGGTTTACCCTGAGTCTGCTCCAGGCAGGGGTAGTACACCCGGTCGAAATAATCTTTTAATGCGCCGCTCATGTAACCGAGATTTTCCGGCGTAATTAAAATAATGGCATCGGCCTGTAGTGTGTCCGATGCGTCGGCCTGAAACGCAGTGCGCACGATTAATTGGCTGTTCTCTGTTTCTGCTGCTTTAAAGCCTGCTTCGCAGGCCTGCAGTAGTCGCACCGTGTTGGGTGAGGGCGTGTGGGCAACCATCAAAAGTGTTTTCATTGAATACAACCTGTTGAGTTGCCCGCAGTATAGCGTTGTGGCTATACCAAAGGCAGCGCTGCAGCCTGGGCAAGAGCGCAGGATAATAAGCGGCCAGCCATCTTCTCTGCACGGCTGGTCAGCATAATGGGAACCCGTGCGCCCATTAAAATACCGGCTGCCTGAGCACCGCCTAAATAAATCAATTGTTTGGCCAGAATGTTGCCGGACTCCAGATCGGGTGCAATCAGAATGTCGGCGTCGCCAGCAACCGGAGAGTCAATGCCCTTGCTGTTCGCCGCTTCCAGATTAATGGCATTGTCGAACGCCAGTGGTCCGTCTAATAAACCGCCGGTAATTTGTTTGCGGTCGGCCATTTTGCATAAGGCTGCAGCGTCAATGGTGCTGGGGATGTCCGGATTGATTTTTTCGACGGCGCTTAAAATCGCGACTTTGGGCAGACTGACGCCCATGGCCTGTGCCAGTTGTATGGCGTTGCACACAATGTCTTTTTTAACACGCAAATCCGGATGAATATTAATGGCCGCGTCGCTCATAAACAGCGCTTTGGGGTAAGAGGGTACGTCCAGATAATACACGTGGCTGATCCGGCGCTCGGTGCGGATGCCATTGGTTTTATGCAATACCGCTCCTAATAATTCGTCGGTCGATAAGCTGCCTTTCATCAGCGCGCGGACTTCACCACTGCGCACCAGGCTGACGGCTAACTCGGCCGCTTCATGGCTGTGTTCGGTGTTGCGGATATCAATATCACTCAGGTCGATGTCGCACTGGGCCGCACATTCACGGATTTTATGCTCCGGTCCGACCAGAATCGCGTTCATCATGCCCAGCCGGTGAGCGGCGAGCGCTCCGCTTAACGAGTCTTCTGTTACCGGATGCACGACGGCGGTTGGTAATGCCGGGCGCAGCAGCGACCGCTCAAATAAGCGGCGCATGTGCGGATGGTTGGCGGTGGCCGTTAATATCTCTTCCCTGATCAGATCAGCGCTCATCATTGATTCCTTAGTCAGCGTCAGGTTTAACACCATCGGATGGTTTTATGACAATTACGTCACAGGCGACTTTATCGACCAATAATTCGGCGGTATTTCCGATCAGGACGCCGGCGATACCTTCGCGGCCAACGGTACCCACGACGACAACGTCGGCATCAATATCCTTGGCAATACCGGCGATGACGGTATCGGCGTCACCTTCGCCAATATGCACATGATCAGGCTGAATATTGTATTTACGTGCCAGTGCCGCACAGGCTTCTTCGTGTTGTTCGGTGATGTATTTCTGGATGTCGTCCGGCGCGGTCACTTCCGGCACCATGGCAAAGGCCACTGCAACCAGTGGGTAAGAATTGGCCAGGTGCAGGTCGGTATCAAAGTGATCTGATAAATGCTCGGCAAACGACAGAATATTATCGTTGATAATCTGATGGCCGGTGTCACCGGAGGTGGCGTCTACCGAAGCCAGTACGCGGTTATGTGTCCAGGGTTTAGCGGATTTCACCAGCATCACCGGAGCCGGGCAGTGGCGCAGCAGATTCCAATCGGTATGGGTGAAAATGCGGTCAAGCAGGCTGTGTGGCTGAGTACCCTTAATAACCAGGTCAAAATCTTTATGACGCATGGATTCGATAACGGCATCGTGCAGGTGTTTTTGCCAATGAACTTCAGCACTGATGTTGATGCTGTTTTCCCCTTCAGGCAGGAAACTGTTGAGCCATTTTTCAGATTTATCAACGAGTGCCTGTTTAACCCTTGTACGGGTTTCCTGATCCAGAGAAGAGTCGTCTTCGCAGTAGGCTTCGTAAGTGTTGGTTAGCAGGGTAAGGTCAGCTTCCAGTGAGCGCGCTAACCACAGTGCGCGGTCAAGGGCGATCTGTTCCGGATGTTCGTTATCCAGTACGACCAGAATATGATTGATGTCCAGCATGGCCTTCTCCTTAAAATTGTTCATCCGGCAGTGGAATACCTTAACACTAACGCTTCACGCCCCGTGTGGTCTTGTTTTGTGTCATCTTGTTTTGAGTTTAATGAGCGGCAATGGCAGGTTGGTTTTCTCCCGGTGCCTGTAATATATCGATCAACGCGCGGGCGGCATTACTGAGGGTGCGGTGACGCAAATGAATTAATCCCAGTTGGCGACGTATCGGGGTGGATGGCCAGGGCAGGCGTACTAACTGTTCGTCGAGCATGCTGTGCGGCAGCAGACTCCAGCCCATGCCAACCGATACCATCATTTTGATCGTTTCCAGATAGTTGGTGGGCATCGGTGCATGCAGGCTGAGACCGGCCTGACGGAAGACCCGCTCCAGCAACTGGAAAGTAATGGTATCGGGCTCCGGCAGAATGGCCGGTGCCTGTGCCAGATCCTGCAGGCTTAGCTGTGCAATAGTTGCCAGCGGATGATCCGGCGCGCAGACGCAGACCATCTCATCCTGCCACAGAGGCAGCGCTTCAATACCGTCCGGCACTTGCTCGCTGCTGGGTTCCAGAGTTGTCAGGGCCAGTTCGACCTGGCGCAGGTTTACTGCATGGTACGCACGTTCTGAGCCCATAAAACTCAGATTCAACTGAGCAGACGGATAGCGGCTGACAAACTGGCGTAACACTGGCGGCAACCGGTGCAGGCCAATGTGGTGGCTGGTCGCCAATGACAGCACACCGCTGACTTCTCCCCCCAGATTCATCAGCCGCAGTTCGGTGTCGGCCACCAGGTCCAGAATTTGCCGGGCTTTAGGCTGTAGCGCATGGCCGGCTTCGGTCAGGCTGATGGTGCGGTTATGGCGATCGAATAATGCACTGCCCAGTTGTTGCTCAAGCAGTTGAATGCGTTTACTGACCGCCGATTGAGTCAGGTGCAGTTGCTCGGCCGCCAGCGAAAACGAGCGCTGCTCGGCGACGGCAAGAAAGGCTTTGAGTGCCTGAGTATCCATCAATAAAGTCCTGATCATGTTCTGGTGGTTATCGGTTTGCATTCCTAAAAGGAATTCAAACTAGAAATAATATGAATTTGAGTTGTTTAACAGAAGGCGTATCCTTAGGCAATACCAAAAACATCCCTGATGAGAGAGGACATCCCGATGGCTGGGAAAACCCTGTATGACAAATTGTGGGAGCAGCACGTTGTTAAAGAACGTGATGACGGCACCGCGTTAATTTATATCGACCGTCAGTTGCTGCACGAAGTAACGTCACCGCAGGCCTTCGAAGGTCTGCGCATTGCCGGACGTAAGCCGTGGCGACTGGATGCCAACCTGGCAACGCCGGATCACAACGTGCCGACCACGCCGGTTGAGCGTGAATCGGGCATCGACGGCATTCAGGATCCGGTATCACGTATTCAGGTAAGGACGCTGGATGAAAACTGCGATGAGTTTGGTATCACTGAATTCAAAATGCAGGACAAACGTCAGGGCATCGTGCACGTAGTTGGGCCGGAGCAGGGCGCAACGTTGCCGGGCATGACGGTGGTGTGTGGCGACTCTCATACCGCTACGCACGGAGCGTTTGCCGCGCTTGCGCATGGTATTGGTACCTCTGAAGTGGAGCACGTACTGGCAACCCAGTGTCTGATTCAGCGCAAGATGAAAAACCTGCTGATTAAAGTGGAAGGCGACCTCGGTGCCGGTATCACCGGTAAAGACGTGGTCCTGCATATCATTGGTGTTATCGGTACCGCCGGTGGTAATGGCTGTGCGATGGAATTTGGTGGTTCGGCGATCCGTTCACTGAGCATGGAAGCGCGCATGACCATGTGCAACATGGCCATTGAAGCTGGTGCCCGTGTTGGCATGGTGGGCTTTGATGACATCACGGCTGAATACGTAAAAGGCCGTCCTTATGCACCCAAAGCCGATCAGTGGGAGCAGGCGCTGGCCGTCTGGAAAGATCTGGTGTCCGACGAGGATGCGGTATTCGACAAAGTGGTCGAAATCCGTGCGGAAGACATCAAACCACAGGTTACCTGGGGTACGTCGCCGGAAATGGTGACCACCATCGACGGTACTGTGCCAACGCTGGATGATGCCGCCGATGAAGTTGAACGCTCCGGTTTTGAGCGTGCTTATCAGTACATGGGTCTGAAGCCAGGGCAGAAAATCACCGATATCCAATTAGATCGTGTGTTTATCGGCTCCTGCACCAACTCCCGTATCGAAGATTTGCGTGCTGCGGCTGATGTCGCCAGGGGGCGTAAGGTGGCGGGCAGTGTGAAGCAGGCTCTGGTCGTTCCGGGCTCCGGTCTGGTGAAAGCACAAGCGGAAGCGGAAGGGCTGGATAAAATCTTTGTTGAAGCCGGTTTTGAATGGCGTGAGCCAGGCTGTTCTATGTGTCTGGCAATGAATGCCGACAAGCTGGGTAGCGGCGAACATTGTGCGTCGACGTCTAACCGTAACTTCGAGGGTCGTCAGGGGTATGGCGGTCGTACTCACCTGGTGAGTCCGGCGATGGCGGCAGCAGCGGCAATTGCCGGTCACTTTGTTGATGTGCGTGAGTTTTAAGGGGAGCGAAGATGAAACCATTTACCGTACACAAGGGTATTGCTGCCCCGATGGATCGTGCCAATATCGATACCGATATGATCATTCCCAAGCAGTTTCTGAAATCCATCAAACGCAGTGGCTTTGGCCCGAATCTGTTTGATGAGCTGCGCTATCTGGACGAAGGTCAGCCGGATGCGGATAACTCCGGACGTCCGCTGAATCCGGACTTCGTACTTAACCAGCCGCGTTATCAGGGTGCGTCTGTGCTGCTGGCGCGGGAAAACTTTGGTTGCGGTTCCAGCCGTGAACATGCGCCGTGGGCGCTGGAAGATTTCGGTTTCCGTGCGATCATTGCACCGAGCTATGCCGATATTTTCTTTAACAACAGCTTTAAGAACGGCCTGTTGCCGATCGTGCTTGATGACGCAACGGTCGACCGTTTATTCAAAGCTGTCGCGGCGAATGAAGGTTATGAGCTGACCATCGATCTGGCGCAGCAGAAAGTGATTACCCCGGATGGCGAAGAAATCCCATTCGAGGTGGATGCGTTCCGTAAACACTGCCTGCTCAATGGTCTGGATGACATTGGTCTGACGCTGCAGGATGCGGATGATATCCGCGCTTATGAAGCGAATCGCCGCCAACAGTCGCCCTGGCTTTTTTCCTGAAGTCAGCAGCGTATCTGTCTGTACTGATGCGCTGAGAATACTTTTCAGCCGGACGCGCGCGTCCGGCTATTTTTATTGAGAATTTAAACATGTCTAAAAACATTCTGATTTTGCCGGGTGATGGCATTGGTCCTGAAATCGTTGCCGAAGCCGTTAAGGTGCTGGACGTTGTTAATCAACGCTTTGCCCTTGATCTGAATATGGAGCACGCGCTGGTGGGTGGTGCGGCTTATGATGAGTTCGGCACGCCGCTGCCTGACGTAACCATGGATAAAGCCCGTGCCGCAGATGCGATTCTGTTGGGTGCGGTGGGTGGTCCTAAGTGGGATAACCTGGAAGATCGCGAATTGCGTCCGGAAAAAGGCCTGCTGGGTCTGCGCTCTGGTCTGGAGTTGTTCGGTAACCTGCGTCCGGCGATTCTGTATCCGCAGCTGGCGGATGCTTCGAGCCTGAAACCTGAAGTGGTTTCTGGTCTGGATATTCTGATTGTTCGTGAACTGACCGGTGGTATTTACTTCGGTAAGCCACGCGGTATCCGCACGCTGGAAAACGGCGAGCGCGAAGGTTACAACACCTACGTGTACAACGAATCAGAAATCCGCCGTATCGCTAAGGTCGCGTTTGAATCGGCGCAGAAACGCGGTAAAAAACTTTGCTCTGTCGATAAAGCCAACGTGCTGGAAGTAACCGTGCTGTGGCGCGAAATCATGAACGAAGTGGCAAAAGACTACCCGGATGTCGAGCTGTCACATATGTACGTCGATAATGCTGCCATGCAGCTGGTGCGCGCACCAAAGCAGTTTGATGTGATGGTCACTGGCAACATGTTTGGTGATATTCTGTCGGATGCCGCCGCAATGCTGACCGGTTCGATTGGCATGTTGCCATCGGCGTCTCTGGATAAGAACAACAAGGGTATGTATGAGCCTTGTCATGGTTCTGCTCCGGATATCGCCGGTCAGGGTATCGCGAATCCGCTGGCAACCATTTTGTCGGCGGCAATGATGCTGCGTTATTCTCTCGATCAGGCCGCAGCGGCCGATGCGATTGAACTGGCAGTGAGTAAAGTACTCGATAAAGGTCTGCGTACCGGCGACATCTTCTCCGCGGGTATGACCAAAGTAAGTACTAAAGAAATGGGTGAGGCAGTCGTAGCTGCCCTGCAAGAGGTTTAAAAATGGCTTTGCAAAAAGTAGGTTTGGTAGGCTGGCGCGGCATGGTGGGATCTGTGCTGATGCAACGTATGCAGGAAGAAGGTGACTTCGATCTGATTCAGCCGGTGTTTTTTACCACCTCGCAAAAAGGGCAGGCCGCGCCGCAATTTGGCGGAAAAGATTGCGGTTTGCTCGAAGACGCATTCGATATTGAGGCCTTAAAGGCACTGGAAGTAATCATTACCTGTCAGGGGGGTGATTACACCAAAGAAGTTTATCCAAAGCTGCGTGCTGCGGGCTGGAATGGTTACTGGATTGATGCTGCGTCTTCACTGCGTATGGCGGACGACGCTATTATTGTGCTCGACCCGGTTAACCTGAACGTGATCGAAAACGGCATTAAAACAGGCATCAAGACCTATGTTGGCGGTAACTGTACCGTCAGCCTGATGCTGCTGGCGTTGGGTGGTCTGTTTGAAAAAGGGCTGGTGGAGTGGGTTGCTCCGCAGACCTATCAGGCAGCATCCGGTGCCGGTGCGCAGAATATGCGTGAGCTGATCAGTCAGATGGGTGCCATTCACGCTAACGTGAAAGATAAACTCGATAATCCGGCTTCCGCCATCCTGGAGATTGACCAGCAGGTTGCTGAATTCATCCGCAGTGATGACTATCCGAAAGCCCAGTTTGGTGCGCCACTGGCCGGCAGCCTGATTCCTTACATTGATTCGCAGCTGGCCACGGGTCAGAGTCGTGAAGAATGGAAGGCTCAGGTTGAAGCCAACAAAATTATGGGTACATCGGCTGCGCCGGTTCCGGTTGATGGTCTCTGCGTGCGTGTCGGCGCGATGCGTTGTCACAGTCAGGCGATCACCATCAAACTGAAGCAGGATTTGCCTGTTGCTGAAATCGAACAGATTCTGGCGGCCCATAACGATTGGGTTAAAGTGATTCCGAACGAGCGTGACGCCAGTATGCAGGAGCTTACGCCAGCCAAAGTGACCGGTACGCTGAGTATTCCGGTCGGCCGTATCCGCAAGCTGACCATGGGGCCTGAGTACATTTCAGCCTTTACCGTGGGCGATCAGTTGTTGTGGGGCGCGGCTGAGCCACTGCGCAGAATGTTGCGCATTTTGTTGAAGAATGCCTGATTTGGCCGATTAGAAACGGGGCTCTGGCCCCGTTTTTTCATTTATTTTCTCCAAAGTGTGACCTAACTCTTTCTTTCCTATCGTATTTGTTTTGGTGCCAGAGGCCAAAAGATTGCGTAATCCCGTTTTATATTTGATACTTACGCCGCTTATGAACGGAATCTATAAGTAAGCTGGGTCAGGAATATCTCGACGAAATTGTTTTTCGATACTATACGGGGCGAATAATCGCCGTATGACAACAAGGAAGCACCAATGAAGCGCCTACTTGCGAACACCTTAATGCTGGTCGGGGGATTGACTGCCTCATCTCAGCTACTGGCGTTGGGTTTGGGGGAACTGACTCTCAAGTCGGCACTGAATCAGCCTCTGCAGGCAGAGATCGAGCTGGTTGAAACCGATGGTTTATCGCAATGGGAAATTAAGCCGGCTCTTGCCTCGTCCAACGACTTTGAACGTGCAGGTGTGGACCGTTTATATTTCCTGACCAAAATCACATTCAAAGTTGAAGGTGATCGTGTGGTTCTTACCTCGCGTGAGCCGGTTAACGAACCTTTTCTTAACTTTCTGGTTGAGCTGAACTGGCCATCCGGTCGTGTACTGCGTGAGTACACGTTGCTGCTTGATCCGCCAACGTTCCAGGAAGAGTCCATTCAGCCGCTGGTCACAACGCCTGCAGGTCAGAGCGCTGTTGTCGCTGCAACTGAAACGACCACCATTGCCGCCCCGGCACAGCCTGTTGCTGTGAATCGCTGGGACAGCGAGCCTGCGGCACCGGGCACTTATAAAGTGCAGCCGAATGACACGCTGTGGGAGATTGCCCTGCAGACCCGTCCTGCCAGTGGCGTTACTGCGCAGCAGATGATGGTCGCTATTCAGAATGAAAATCCGAATGCTTTTATCGCCGGTAATATTAACCGCCTGAAAACTCATCAGGTGTTGCGTATTCCCGATTCTGATGCCATTAAACGTGTGTCTTTCGGCCAGGCAGTTGCTGAGGTTGATCGCCAGAATCGTGCGGTAAGCACTGGCGCAGCACAAATCGATGCAACAGGTCGCGCGGGTACTGCAACGGCGGCGGCTGCAGCAAAAGATGGCGGTGAAGTTCGCCTGCTGTCAGCCAAAAGCGATAACGCAGAGTCTGCCGGGGCCAGTGGTGATGCCAACCAGGGTGCCGGTAATGGTCGTCAGCAGGAGCTGGAAAACGATCTGGCCATCGCACTGGAAAACGTTGATAAAAGCCGTCGCGACAATCAGGAATTGCGTGAGCGTCTGGAATCTCTGGAAGAGCAAATTAATACCCTGCAGCGTTTGATTTCGCTGAAGGATGATCAGCTGGCGACTATGCAGGTCGGTGGCGCAGAGCCGGTCGCAGACGATGCTGCGGTAACGCCTGTTGCCGAATCCGGTGTAAGCGAAAGCGCAACAGAAACCACTCAGGCTGCAGAGTCTGAAGCAGTGAAGGGCGAGGAGTCGGTAGACTTTAATTATGCCCAGCCTGCTGATGCAGTAGCAGAGACTGAACCTGCAGTGGATGCTGCTGCTAAAGCGGCGGAAGAAAAAGCCCGTCGTGAGCGTATTGCCGCCATGCTGGCGCAGCAGGAAGAACAGCAACGTCCGCAGCCAACGCTGCTGGATGAGATGATCAGCAATCCTCAGTATCCACTGGCTGGATTTGGTGTTCTGGTGCTGTTGGGTCTGTTGATCGCCCGTAGCCTGAAACAGCGTAAAGCTGCGAAGCAGCAGGAAGAAGAATTTACCGATGAAGAGCTGGCGTTTGTCGATGCCGACGCCGAACCGTCAAACCTCGACGATTTCGACTTTGATGACGACGAGTTGTCGTCCGCGGATGTTGATCTTGACGATGAGCATGCGGATGTTGATCTCGATCTGGGTATGGATGATGCCGATCATCATGAGGATCAGTTTGAGACTGTTGCGCAAACTGAAGATGTTATCAGCGAATCCGACATCTATATCGCTTATGGCAAGTTTGAGCAGGCGGTTGATCTGCTGTCTGACGCCATCGAGAAAGAACCAAGCCGCTCTGATCTGCGTCTGAAATTGCTTGAAGTCTATGTCGAAATGGACGAAGCGGAAGCCTTTGCGGCTGCTGAAGCGGGTCTGAATCAATTGGGTGATCGTGCCGCGTCGCAGCAAGCTGAGCAGCTGCGTAATCGTTTATCTTCACCTATGGCTCCTGCAGCCGTTGCCGGTGCCTTTGCGGCCGATGCCGCGGCGGGTTTGTCCCTTGATGATGATATTCCGGCGCTGGATGAATCCATGGGTGATGACTTTGCCGATGCGCTGGATTTCGGTGATGCATTAGACCTGTCTGAAGACATGGCAGAAGAAGACAATGCTGCGGTTCTGGATCTCGGTGATTCTGAATCCGGTCTGGAAGAAGTGCCTACTCTGGATCTGGATGATGGGCTGGAGTTTGATCTGGATGACTCTGCGCCAGAATTGGCTGCTGATCTGAATGATGCGGCAGACGGTGATGACGAATTTGATATCGGCGCAGAATCTGCTGCTGATAACGATACCCTCGATTTCGACCTGGGTGATTTTGAACCAGAAGCACCTGTTGCTGTCGAGCCTGCACCACAGCCTGCTGTTAGCGCTGAGGATGACAACGCACTGGAATTTGACCTTGGTTCGCTGTCTGAAGCTGAAGAGGTTGCTGATCTTCAGTCTGCACCGGAAGCAGCGGCAGATGATGATTTCGGTCTGGATTTCGAAAGTGAAGCGCCAGTAGCGGCCGCTGATTCTGATCTTTCTGATCTGGAAAGCCTGCTCGATGGTGATGCTGCAGGCACTGGTGAGTTGTCTGATCTGTCATTCGATATGGAAGAGAACACCGGTTTTGCTCAGGCTGAAGGTGACGATGACCTGAAGGCACTGGAGCAAGAGTTGGATGCCATGACAGCATCACCTTCGACTGATGACGCAGACGATGAAGACTTCTCGTTTGACAGCAGTGAGTCGGACGATGATCTGACAGCCCTGGCGGCTGAAACGGCAGAGACTGAAGACGATGTTATGGACTTCTCGTCTGATCTGGCTGAGCTGGACTCAGAGCTTGAACATTCTGAACTCGAAGGTTCTGCGCTGAGCGGCTTCGATACCGATGATGTGCCGGTTGTGAATGAACAGCTGGATGAGCGTGTTGATCCAAGCATTCCGGATGATCTGGATGTCAGTGCTGGCAGCGATATCGATCTCGATGAGCTGGCAGCTGCGGATGATGAGTTCGACTTCCTGGCAGGTACCGATGAATGTGCAACCAAACTGGATCTGGCTCGCGCTTACATCGATATGGAAGACTTTGATGGTGCCCGTGAATTGCTGCAGGAAGTGGTTCAGGAAGGTTCGGATCAACAGAAAGCGGATGCCCGCGGTCTGATGGATAATCTGGCCTGATAGAGTCTTTTAATGTCTGGATTTACCTTCGGTGTGCAGCGTTATGCTGCCATCGTGGAATACAACGGTGCTTGTTTCCACGGTTGGCAGAAGCAGAAACACCATAACGAACCTACCATTCAGGCCGCTCTCGAAGCGGCCATTTCAAAAGTTGCTAACCATCCTGTTGAAATAGCCTGTGCGGGTCGCACTGATGCCGGTGTGCACGCCACGCGGCAGGTTATTCATTTCGACAGTCATGCGGTACGAACGGAATACAGCTGGCTGATGGGGGTGAATACCAATCTGCCGGATGGGGTTGCGCTGCAGTGGGTGTCGCCCATTGACGCTGAGTTTCATGCCCGTTTCAAAGCGCGCGCGCGGCGTTATCGTTACCTGATCAATAACTCTCCGACCAAGCAGGCGCTGCAGCACGATCAGCTTACCTGGTGGCGCTATCCTCTGGATGCGCAGCGGATGCATGATGCGGCGCAGGCGTTAATCGGTGAGCATGACTTTTCTGCCTTCCGTGCCAAAGACTGTCAGGCTAAATCCCCGGTTAAAACCATGCATCATATTCAGGTGAAGCGCTGGGGTAATGTCATCATGCTTGAGCTGGAATCCAGTGCGTTTCTTTACCACATGGTGCGCAACATCGTTGGTGTGTTGCTGCCGATCGGAGAAGGGCATAAGCCAGTGGAGTGGATGGCTGAGGTATTGGCCACCCGTGACCGCAGGCAAGCCGGTGTTACGGCACCCGGTGAAGGTCTGTACTTTGTTGGTGTTGATTACCCCGAGCAGTTTGATATCCCCTGCAAACCTTATGGGCCGGTGTTACTGGAGCCGGTGCTGAGTCTTACTTCTTCTGCGTTCTGATGCCGGGTTGTCGTGGTGAATGTCGGCGGCGGCCTTGCTATCATGCCGGCTTTGTCGTCCGGAAGTTGTTATGTCTGCCTCTTATCGTCGTACCCGAATCAAAATCTGTGGGCTGACCCGTGCTGAAGACGCGGCGGCGGCTGTGGCCGCTGGTGCGGATGCCGTCGGTCTGGTGTTTTATGCGCCGAGTCCACGCGCCGTCGACATCGCCATGGCTCAGGCCCTTGTTGCTGCAGTTCCGGCTTTTGTTAGTGTGACGGCTTTGTTTGTAAATCCGGATGTCTCTGAGGTGCAAAAGGTTCTGGATAGCGTTAGAATCGATCTACTTCAATTCCACGGTGATGAAGAACATGACTTCTGCAGTCAATTCAATCGTCCCTACATCAAAGCCCTCCGTGTCCGGCAAGCGTCGGATGTGGTGGAGGCGTGCCTGCGCTTCCCAGGCGCACTGGCAATTCTGCTAGACAGCTATAAACCGGGTGTTCCCGGTGGTACCGGCGAAACCTTTGATTGGGCGCTGGTGCCCGAGCAGCAAACCAAACCTATTATTCTTGCCGGTGGTCTGACCCCCGAAAATGTTGGCCTTGCAATTCGCCAGCTGGCTCCCTTTGCTGTGGATGTCAGTGGCGGGGTTGAGGCGGCTAAGGGCGTCAAAGATCACGGCAAAATTACTGCATTTGTTAATGAGGTGTACTGTGTCGACCAACAAACCTTTTGATCTCGACCTGCCTGATGCACGCGGCCATTTTGGTATTCATGGCGGCCGCTTTGTTTCCGAGACGCTGAGTGCAGCGCTGGATGAACTGGAAACAACCTATAAAAAACTGCGTGATGATGCTGACTTTCAAGCGGCATTTGATAAAGATCTGGCCCATTACGTCGGCCGACCGTCGCCGCTGTACCTGGCTGAGCGTCTGACGGCTCACTGTGGTGGTGCGCAGATCTATCTGAAGCGTGAAGACCTGAACCACACCGGTGCGCACAAGATCAATAACACCATTGGTCAGGCGTTGCTGGCCAAGTTTATGGGCAAAAAGAAAATCATTGCCGAAACCGGTGCTGGTCAGCACGGCGTTGCGTCGGCAACGGTTGCTGCGCGCTTTGGCCTGGAATGCAAAGTCTTTATGGGTTCGACCGACGTTGAGCGTCAGAAGCTGAACGTTTACCGCATGAAGCTTTTAGGCGCCGAAGTCGAAGCGGTTGAATCCGGCACCAAAACCCTGAAAGACGCCATGAACGAAGCCATGCGTCACTGGGTAACCCACGTCGATGATACGTTCTACATCATCGGTACTGCTGCGGGTCCGCACCCGTACCCGATGCTGGTGCGCGATTTCCAGAGCGTAATTGGCCGCGAAGTGCAGCGTCAGAGTGTGGAGCAATTTGGTCGTCAGCCGGATGCGCTGGTTGCCTGTGTGGGCGGGGGGTCTAACGCCATTGGGCTGTTCCACCCTTATATTAAATACCCTGAAGTGGCGATGTACGGTGTTGAAGCCGGTGGTCTCGGGCTGGATGGTAATGACCATGCCGCACCGTTAAGCAAAGGTCGTCCTGGCGTACTGCACGGTAACCGTACTTACCTGATGGAAGATGAAAACGGCCAGATTATGGGTACGCATTCTATCTCCGCCGGTCTGGATTATCCGGGCGTTGGGCCTGAGCACAGCTGGTTGAAAGACGTGGGTCGTGCCCAGTATGTGGCTGCCACCGATGACGAAGCGCTGGATGCTTTCCATAAGCTGACTCAGCTGGAAGGTATTATGCCGGCACTGGAGTCTTCTCATGCAATCGCTTATGCCATGAAGCTGGCGGCGACCATGAAGCCGGATCAGGTGATTGTTGTGAACCTCTCCGGGCGTGGTGACAAAGATATTCATACCATTGCCACGCTGGATGGTGTCACCGCTTAAGCTGTTCGGAGCTGCTGTGCTTGGAAATACGGCGTTAAAAATCACTTCGGGATGCTCATTTATGACTTATAAACTGCGCTCCCTCAGTGATTTTTGCCTTGTCTTTCCCGCGCTCGCAACGCTCCGGTGCGCATGGCGTACGCCATAAAACAATTTTATCGCTCAGCGGAGATGTCCGCTGAGGTTAAGCAGAATTCAGGAGACTGAGATGTCCCGTATTAAAAATGCATTTGCCAGCCTGGAAGCTCAGGGTAAAAAAGCGCTGATTCCCTATATTACCGCTGGCGACCCACAGAAAGACGCAACCGTACCTATGATGCACGCACTGGTTAATGCCGGTGCCGATATCATTGAGCTGGGTGTGCCGTTTTCCGATCCGATGGCCGATGGCCCGACCATTCAGCTGGCCTGTGAACGCGCGCTGGCGCACAACACCTCACTGCACGATGTGCTGGCGATGGTGGCTGAATTCCGTACAACCAACAGCAGCACACCCATTGTGCTGATGGGCTATCTGAATCCGGTTGAGCGCATGGGCTACGAAACCTTTGTCGCCGCTGCGGTTGAAGCCGGTGTTGATGGTGTACTGATGGTTGATCTGCCACCGGAAGAAGCGGTGGATGTCGAAGGATTTTTCAAATCCCGCGATCTCGACATGATCTACCTGATCGCACCAACCACCAAAGACGAGCGCATTGAACGTATCGGCCATGCCGGCAGCGGCTATGTCTACTACGTATCGCTGAAAGGTGTAACCGGTTCTAAAGCGCTGGATGTCGATGACGTTGCGCGCAATCTGGAACGTATCCGCAAGCATGTTTCTATCCCGGTTGGCGTGGGTTTCGGTATCAATACCGGCGAAACCGCAGCGGCCGTCAGCAAGGTCTGTGATGGCGTAATTGTCGGTTCTGCCATCGTTAACCTGATTGCGGCTAACGCTGATAACGCCAAAGCGGCGCAGGATGCGGTATCCGCTCTGGTTGGCAGTATGCGCACGGCGCTGGATGCCTGAACGCATGAGCTTTGATGTTCAGACCGCCGGCCTTGAGCAGTGGTTGCAGCGACTGGAATCCATGCACCCAAGTGAGATCGATCTGGGTCTTGCGCGGGTACAGGCGGTGGGTGAGCGGCTTGGCTGCCTGCGCCCGGCGCCGCTGGTGATTCTGGTTGGCGGCACCAATGGTAAGGGCACGACCTCGGCATTGCTGGCCGCTTTGCTGCGCGAGCAGGGGCTGAATGTCGGTGTTTATTCATCGCCGCATATCCGCCGGTACAACGAGCGCGTGATGCTCAATGGCGCAGAGGTATCGGATGACGATCTGTGCGCCAGCTTCCGTGCGGTGGAGGCTGTTCGCGGTGATACCAGTCTGACCTATTTTGAGTTCGGTACGCTGGCCGCGCTGAACTGGTTTCAGCAGCAACAGGTCGATGCCTGTGTGCTGGAAATTGGTCTGGGCGGGCGTCTGGATGCGGTCAATATGGTTGAGCCGGATATTTCCGTGGTGACCAGTATCGGCCTTGATCATCAGGCCTGGCTGGGTGATACGGTTGAACAGATTGCGTATGAAAAAGTCAGTATTGCCCGTGCTGGTAAGGCGTTGGTATGCGGTCAGCCTAATCCGCCATTAACGGCCAGAGCCACGGCTGAAAATATTGGCGCGGAGTGGCTCTGTCGCGACCAAGACTTTTTTATAGAGCAAACACCACAGGGTCTGGCGCTGCGTTTTGTGCTGAATGATGAGCAACAATCCTGGCTATTGCCGGCCGCGAATATTCCTTATCACAACGTGGCGACTGCGGTGCAGACGCTGGCCTTGCTCGGTCGTTTGCCAGCTCAGGCGGTGGTGGCGCAGGTTATCAGCGAGTTGCAGGTTGCCGGACGATTACAGCGTTATGTGCGCGGGTCGGGTGATCAGGCTCTGCAACTGACACTGGATGTGGCGCATAACGAACAGGCGGCGGCTTATGTCGGCTCGCAGCTGGCAGACGTTGATGGCATTATCCTCGGCATGTTGAGCGATAAACCGGTCAATGAGGTGGTTCAGGCTTTGCCGGTAACGGATCACTGGTTTTTGGCCGGTCTGGAAGGGCCTCGTGCTCTGCGCGGTGAGCAACTGCTGGAGCGGGCTGAGGTTTTAACCGGTAAAGCCGTTTATTGCTTCGATTCGGTGGCGGCAGCACTGAATGCATTGCCGGATCGTGGTCATTGGCTGGTGTGCGGATCTTTCTATACCGTGGAAGCGGCGCTGGAATGGATGCAACAGCAGGGGCCGCAATGGCGCAATCAACAGACAGGATAACGGGCCGGGCAACACTGCGGTTAATGGAAGGATAAATGGAACAGCATCTGAAAAAACGCATCCTTGGTGCTTTTGTTACGGTCGTGGCCGTTGCCATTGCTTTGCCGATTGTGCTGGATGGCTCGCGCAGTCAGTTGGCGTTACAAAGTGATATTCCGCCCATGCCTGATATGCCGGAATGGTCGCGCATCGAAGATGAACGCAAAGTGCGTATTGAGTTAGAGCAGCTGGCCTCCGGTGAGGCCGCCGCACAGATTGCGCTGCCGGAAATGGACGTGGTTGAACAGAACGACCCGGCACCACCGCGTGGGCAAAGCGACCGTACAGAACTCGACAGCAATCAGCTGCCTTATGCCTGGACGCTGCAGCTCGGTGCTTTCTCGGAACAAAAAAACGCTTTTGCCTTGCGTGATCAGCTACGCGCCAAAGGCTACAAGGCGTATACCCAGGAATTTACAACCGATAAACTGACCCGTGTTTACGTCGGGCCGGAGTTGCAGCGCAGCCAGATAGAGACGCTGCAGAAGCAGCTGCGCAAAGAGCTGAAGCAGCAGGATATTCATATCAAGCGCTACCGCGCGGAATCCTGAGTCAGTCATGCTTGTTTGCCGGTTTTATCCCTGACTGGCGAAGCCCGAACGCATGTAACTTCAGCACCTCAGGCCAAGTACTGCTTTCTTCAGCGAGCCGCTTTGGTATACTGCGCGCTTTCTAATTTCCAGCTCCGGGGCGATCAATGGCGGTAATTGATTGGGTGATACTGGCCGTACTGGCGGTGTCGAGTCTGATCAGTCTGAAACGTGGCTTCGTCAAGGAAGCTCTGTCTCTGGCCAGCTGGATTGCAGCCTTTATTATTGCCCGTCTGTTCAGCGGCAACCTCGCGACGTTATTGGCCGGTGTGGTAGAAACCAACTCGGTGCGCTGGATTCTTGCCTTTGTTATTTTATTCGCCGGTACCGTCACCATTGGCGCCATGATCAATCATCTGTTGGTTGAAATGGTGCGCATGACCGGGCTGGGTGGCACCGACCGGGTATTCGGTATGGTGTTCGGTCTTATCCGTGGCCTGGTGGTGCTGGTTGCCATCGTGTACGGCCTGCAGTTTACGTTAGTGCCCCAGGATGCCTGGTGGCAGGACTCTGTCTTTATCCCTCATCTGACCACGCTGGCTGACTGGGCGCGTAAAACGCTGCCGGGTGCTGCCGATCAGGTGATGTCTCTTACCCATTAGTTTTTTAGTTTCAGCTGAGGTTATACGCGCATGTGCGGAATTGTGGGGATCGTTGCTAAAACCCATGTTAATCAGGCCATCTATGATGCCCTGACGGTGTTGCAACATCGTGGTCAGGACGCTGCCGGTATTGTTACCAGCTTTGAGAATAAGCTGTTTCTGCGTAAGGATAACGGTCTGGTCAGCGACGTGTTTCGGACCCGTCACATGCAGCGTCTGACCGGCAATATGGGTATCGGCCATGTGCGTTATCCAACCGCTGGCAGCTCCAGCTCCGCTGAAGCGCAGCCGTTTTATGTCAACTCACCTTACGGAATTACGCTGGCGCACAACGGCAACCTGACCAATACCGAACAGCTGGCGGAAGATATTTACCGTGAAGATCTGCGTCATATCAACACGACGTCCGATTCTGAAGTGCTGCTGAATATTTTTGCGCACGAGTTGCAGGAACAAAAACAACTTCAGCCATCGCCTGAAGTTATTTTCAAAGCCGTTGAAAAAGTACATCGCCGTATCCGTGGTGGCTATGCTGTGGTGGCCATGATCAGTGGCTACGGTATTGTCGCTTTCCGTGATCCGCACGGTATCCGTCCGGCTATTTTTGGCCGTCGTGAAACCGATCAGGGTCCTGAATATATGGTGGCGTCTGAGTCTGTTTCCCTCGATGCGCTGGGCTTTAAGCTGGAGCGTGATATTGCTCCGGGCGAAGCTATTGTGATTACCGAGCAGGGCGAGTTATTTACCCAGCAGTGTGCCGAAAACACCTCGCTGACGCCTTGTATTTTTGAACATGTTTATTTTGCCCGTCCGGATTCCATCATTGATGGTATTGCGGTGTATAAAGCGCGTTTACGCATGGGCGAAAAACTCGCCGAAAAAATCATGCGCGAGCATCCTGAACACGATATTGATGTGGTTATTCCGATTCCGGATACCAGCCGTTCTTCGGCACTGGAACTGGCGAATAAACTGGGCGTGAAATACCGCGAAGGTTTTATGAAAAACCGCTACATCGGCCGCACATTTATTATGCCGGGGCAACAGCAGCGTAAAAAATCGGTTAAGCAAAAGCTGAACGCGCTGGATCTGGAATTCCGCGGTAAAAATGTGCTGCTGGTTGATGATTCCATCGTGCGCGGAACAACCTGCGAACAGATTATTGAAATGGCGCGTGAAGCCGGTGCGAACAAAGTTTACTTTGCTTCCGCCGCTCCTGCTGTGCGTTACCCGAACGTATACGGTATTGATATGCCGGCGAAAGAAGAATTTATCGCCCATGGCCGCAGCACCGATGACATTGCCAAAGAAATCGGCGCCGATTGGCTGGTGTATCAGGATCTGGATGATCTGATCAGTGCCTGTCTGGAAGGCAGTAAAACCGAAGTGCGTTCGTTCGATTGCTCGGTATTTACCGGTGAATACGTAACCGGCGATATTAACGAAGCGTACTTCGATCGTTTGTCACAGCTGCGTAACGATGCCAGCAAAGGCAAGCGCGCGGCGGTGGCCAATGTTGCCATTGATCTGCACAACGAAACTGAGTCCTGAAACTGAATCCTGAGCCCTGAAACTGAATTCTGAGGCTGGATTCTTAAACAGGGCCCTGAAAAACAGGTGCGATATGAAAGATTTTTCGCAATTTAATGATCGTTATCAGTCAGATCTCGAAGGCTGTGCCTTCGAGACTCTGGCGGTGCGCGCCGGTCAGGTACGCAGTGCCGAATGTGAGCACTCGGAAGCGATTTTTCCAACCAGCAGTTATGTATTTAATTCTGCGGCGGAAGCGGCAGCACGTTTTGCCGGTGAATCGGCGGGTAACGTGTATTCACGTTATACCAATCCAACCGTACGCACTTTTGAAGACCGTTTGGCTGCGTTGGAAGGTGGTGAAGCCTGTGCGGCAACATCCTCCGGTATGGCCGCCATTTATGCCGTGGCGCTGGCTCACCTGAAAGCCGGTGATCACGTTTTGTGTTCGGCCAGTGTGTTCGGCAGCACCATTATGCTGTTCGAAAAATTCCTGCGTAAATTTAATGTGTCGATCGATTATGTCGACTTGCTGGATCTGAATGACTGGAAAAATAAAACCCGGAAAAATACGCGGTTATTTTTTCTGGAATCCCCATCCAATCCATTGAATGACGTGGCTGATCTGGAAGGCATTGCTGCAATCGCTAAAGCGGCTAACGCTTTATTTGTAGTTGATAACTGCTTCTGTACTCCGGCCCTGCAAAGACCTTTGCAGTGGGGCGCTGATCTGGTGGTGCATTCTGCAACTAAATACATCGACGGTCAGGGGCGCTGTGTTGGCGGTGCGGTTGTTGGTTCGGCAGAACTGATTGAACCTGTTGTTGGTGTGCTGCGTTCAGCGGGCCCGACCATGAGTCCGTTTAATGCCTGGGTATTTACCAAAGGTCTGGAAACCCTGTCGCTGCGCATGAAAGCGCACAGTGAAAATGCACTGCAGCTGGCGCAATGGCTGCAACAGCATCCTAACGTTAAAACCGTGAATTATTGCGGCCTGGAAAATCATCCGGGCTACGTTTTGGCGAAAAAACAGCAAAGTGGTTTTGGTGGTGTTTTATCGTTTGAAGTGATCGGTGGTCGTGATGAAGCCTGGCAGGTTGTGGACGCCACCCGCATGATTTCTATTACCGCCAACCTCGGCGATGTAAAAACCACCATCACTCATCCGGGTACAACCACGCATGGTCGTCTGAGTGAAGAAGAGCGGCAGAAGGCCGGTATTTCTCAGGCTTTACTGCGTGTTGCTGTGGGGCTGGAGAATATTGATGATATTCAGCGTGATCTGGCGCGCGGTCTGGATGCTTTATAAATAGCTTTTCTGACCGGACCTGAACAATGGATATAGAAAACGGGTGCTGCGCAGGCAGAACCCGTATTTTTTGTCTGTTTTCCGCCCAACGGTCGGCCTGACCAATCTTTACGCGCGATACTGTGCTTCTTTCCTCAGCCTGAGTGTCTGCCCATTTCCCTGTGACGGCGAGTCACTTATGCTTGGGTTTTATTTATCGCAGTAACAGGAACCGCCATGACCACTCCGATTCAACGTGCGCTGGAGCAGCTCAGTGCTGTCATTCTTGGTAAAGAAGAGCAGCTCAAGCTGGCACTCAGTTGCCTGCTGGCCCGTGGTCATCTGTTGATCGAAGATTTGCCCGGCATGGGAAAAACCACGTTGTCTCATGCTTTAGCGGGTGTGTTAGGGCTGAAATATAACCGTATTCAGTTCACCTCCGATTTATTACCGGCGGATATTCTTGGCGTCAGTATTTTTGAGCGCGAAGCGGGCTCCGATGTTGGCCGTTTCCGTTTTCATCCGGGGCCGGTATTTACCCAGCTGTTACTGGCGGATGAAATTAACCGGGCAACGCCTAAGGCACAAAGTGCGCTGCTGGAGGCGATGGAAGAAGGGCAGGTAACGGTCGAAGGGGAAACCCGGCCATTGCCGCTACCGTTTTTTGTCATCGCCACGCAAAACCCGGTATCACAATCGGGGACGTTTCCACTGCCGGAATCACAGCTTGACCGTTTTTTAATGCGTATTCAGTTGGGCTACCCGAACGAAAAAGCCGAGCGTGAATTACTCGAAGGCCGCGACCGCCGTACCATGGCCAGTAATCTGCAAGCGATGCTGAGCACGCAGGAACTGGCACAATTACAGAAGCAGGTAAATAACGTGCAGGCCTCGGCCAGTGTGCTGGATTATGTGCAGCGCATCATCGCCTTTACCCGCTACGAAGGTGGCTACCAGTATGGTCTGTCACCGCGTGGCGCGCTGGCGCTGTTACGCAGCGCCAAAGCCTGGGCTCTGGTGGATGGCAATCGTCAGCATTTGTTGCCGGAAGATATTCAGGCGGTATTACCCGCAGTGGTGGATCATCGTCTGGCGGAGGCCGCAGATGGCGGGGCACACAGCGTATCGCAGCGTATTCTGAATTCGGTGCCGGTTCTGGTATGACGTCATTGACCGGGCGCTGGCGTGAGCGCTGGAAGCGTTGGCTCGACCGGCGCATTCCGCCCGCGCCTCAGGTAACGCTTAATCATAAATCCATTTTTATCCTGCCGACGCGCACCGGGTTTTTGTTCACGCTGCTGTTGATTGTGTTGTTGCTCACCGCGATTAACTACCAGAACAGCCTGATTTACGGCCTGACGTTCTGGCTGTTCAGTGTGTCGCTGGCGGCGATGATGTTTACCTTTCGCAATCTGTCCGGACTGACGCTGGCTGCCGGGCGCGCGTATCCCTGTTTTGCCGGTGATGTGATTGAATTACCGCTGCGTTTAACGGCGGCAAAAAAACGCTACCACGAAGCGTTGTTGCTGGGTTTTCCCGACAATCCGTCCCAGCTGACGGACGTCGATACCGCGCAAACCCGCACGCTGGCACTGAGTTTTCGTACGGCCAAACGTGGCCCGCTGCAGGCCGAACGTCTGCGTCTGGATTCGCGTTTTCCGCTGGGCCTGTTCAATACCTGGACCTGGGTGAAACTCGACTTTAATGCACTGGTTTACCCCAGGCCGGAAACCGTGCCCTTTGTGTTTGCCAGTGGCGAGCAGGGCGATCAGCTCATTGGCGCACCGTCGACCGTGTCCGGTCAGCAGGATTTTCAGGGGCTGCGTAATTACCAACCCGGCGACTCCATGCGCCAGATTGCCTGGAAACAGCTGGCCCGCGGCAAAGGTCTGGTTAGCAAAGACTTTGACCATGATGAAGGCGCAACCTGCTGGCTTGACTGGGATGTGCTGGCACCGCAGACAACCGAAGTAAGATTGTCGCGGTTGTGTGGCTGGGTGTTGCAGGCGCATCAGCTCGGCTGGCGTTATGGCCTGCGGCTGCCAGGTAAAGACATTGCCCCGGATCACAGCGATGGCCATCGTGATCGCTGTCTGGAAGCGCTGGCTCTGCATGGCTTTGACGGAGGTGAGCGATGAGCGCCAACCGTTATTCCAATACCGATCTGCAGATTCCGCGCAGCGCCTTGTTCTGGCTGCTGGGCAGTAATGTCGCCGCGTTGTCGCCACATTCACAGCATCTGCCGCTATGGATGTGGGGGCTGGCGCTGTTTGTTCTGATCTGGCGCGGCTTGACCCATCTTGGCCGTTTGTCCTACCCCAATCGCTGGGCCAAGGCGGTGGCGGTTGTTGCGGCGTCGGCTGCGGTTATCGTCGCGTTTGATAAAACCTTCACGCTGGAGAGTGCTGCGGCATTTCTGATTGCTGCCTGCCTGCTCAAACTGCTGGAAATGCGCAGTCGCCGTGACGGTTATGTGGTGATTTTTCTGGGGTATTTTCTGCTCGGTACCGGCTTTCTGTTTGATCAGGGCCTTCTGACGGGTTTATACGGCATTCTGACGGTATGGTTGCTGACCAGCGCCCTGGTTGCGTTGCATCAGAACAGTTTTACCCGCGATGCTGGCAGTGTACGGCGCAGCCGCCGGGCGGCAAAGCTGGCGGCCGGTATTCTGTTGATGTCGCTGCCGCTGATGCTGGTGCTGTATCTGCTGTTTCCGCGCCTGGCGCCGTTGTGGAGTATTGCGTTGCAATCGGGTAAGGCAAAAACCGGTTTGTCGGCAGAAATGGCACCGGGTGATATTGCCGAGCTCAGTCAATCTGATGAACTGGCTTTTCGCGTGTCGTTCAGCGATGGCCAGATACCGGCCCGTGATCAGCTTTACTGGCGTGCGTTAATTCTGGATAACTACGATGGTCGCCGCTGGCAGCCCAGTGGCGTGACGTCCGAGGTGCAGTGGTATCCGCAAAGCTGGCAACCCCCGGCGCAGGCAGAAGGGCTTATCCGTTACGACATCATCCAGGAAAGCACCGGTGAAAAGTGGCTGTTTGCTCTGCGGGGTGTGTCGGCCCAGGAAGAGCGTACCGGCATGACCATGGATGACCGTCTGGTTGCCAGGCGGCCGCTGCATGAACGCAAACGGTATCAGGCGCTGTCCTGGCCTTCGGTCAGCATCAGTGAAGACGGATTGGCCGGACTTGAGCAGCGTCAGAACCTGCAACTGCCGCGCGAGCGTAATCCGCAGGCGCTGGCCTGGGCACAGCAGCGCCTTGCAGAGGCTGGCGATGATGCCGCTTACATCAATGGGTTGTTACGCTATTTCCGTGAGCAGGATTTTTACTACACCCTGAAACCACCGGTAATGGGCAGCGAGGAGATTGACGACTTTCTGTTTAATCAGCGCCGTGGTTTCTGTGCTCATTATGCTGGTGCGCTTGTATTCCTGGCTCGTGCCGCAGGGATTCCGGCACGGGTGGTGTCTGGCTATCAGGGCGGTGAATGGAACGCCACCGACGGTTATTTAACCGTGCGTCAGTACGATGCCCACGCATGGACGGAAGTGTGGCTCAGCGGACAAGGGTGGATACGGGTCGATCCGACCGCGGCGGTTGCGCCGCAGCGTATTGAGTTTGGGCTGGAACGTGCGGTCGCTGAAGAAGGAACCTTCCTGCAGGATAATCTGCTGTCGCCGCATCGCTTTAAAGGCGTCAGCTGGTTAAACCAGCTGCGCCTGCAGATGGACAGTCTGAATTATTACTGGCAACTGTGGGTGTTGTCGTATGATGGCAAGCGGCAGAAGAGTTTTCTCAATGGCTGGCTGGGGCTGGAAGACTACAAACAAGGACTTTATGTTCTGGGCGGCAGCTTTGGCGGTTTCTTCCTGCTGGCTTCGCTGATTGTCTGGTGGCGGCAGCGTCCGGCACCGTTGTCGCCGTTTATGCGCAGCTGGCAGCGATTGCAGGACAAAGGCCGCAAGTTGGGTATCGAGCCGCAGCCGGGTGAAACGGCCGCCAACTACCTGCAGCGGCTGGCGCAGCATTGCCCACAACAGAAAAGTTTACTGCTGTGGCTGGCGACAGAGATTAACCGGTTGCTCTATCAGCCACCGCCGGACCCACGCAGCGCACAGCAACAGCAGCGCCAGCTGATACGTTCGCTGGCGAAAATACGGCGGCAGTTGCGCGCCGGTTAGCGTGCCGTTATTTCTTCTGCGGATGATCTGGCGTGTGGCCAGGCGCAGAAACAGCCATCACCAGCGACATTGGCAAACGGGCCGTAACCTTTTGTGCTCAGTTCGCGCACGATATTTGGGAAGAAGTCATCATTGGCGACGGTGCAAAGAGCGCCGAAACCATAAGCGCCAAAGTAACCCAGTTCACCTTGTGGGCTTAGCAGGGCCAGCGCCGGGCTGCTGGGCAGGGGCAAATCGATGCCTTGTGGCTGACGTATAACCTCCATTCGGCTGCCGTTCAGCTGCCGGAACTGTTGCAACTGCTCATCACTGGTGCCCGGTGCGGCAACCACAATAATGCGTAATTGATCGGCTTTAAACTGGCTGATCAGACCATCGAAATGGCGCTGACTGAGCTGGTTGCACAGGCAATCGGGGTTCCAGAAATGCAGCAGCGTTACCTGGTGGTTCGCCGCGGACAGCGCCGTTTGGTTTGACGGTAATTGCAGCAGCAGTGGTTGCAGCATCTGATTGATCTGACTGGCCTGCCAGAAGCGCGCATCGTCTGTGACGGCGACAAACGGACGGACGTTCTGCTGCTGAAACCACCACAGTCCGGCCATTGTTGCTGCTAACCAAATGCTCACCAGCACGGCGAGCCAGACGTTTTTAGCCGAACTGGCTGTCGTGGCATGGCCCGAATTTGGGCCATGAAACGGTGCAGAGTCAGCATGATCGCCAGGCTTTTGCGTTGGCTTGTGTGTCTGGTGTGAAGGAGCAGTCATAGGGCCGGTTCCGCAGATCGCCATTGTTGTGTGGCCGGCAGTATACCGTATGCGCGGGGAGCTTTTCCTGCGCTGCCGGGGCATTAGGGGCAGTGATTATGGTGGTGGATCTTGCGGATTTATTCCTTTGAGTCTTTATACCGTTATCTATTGATCTGTTTCTTCTGTTTTTTGCGCAGGACTGGGGTGGGGAGGCGTTGTGTCGGGCAATCAGATAGTTTCAGGCCCGTCTGATCGGTTACCCAGCGTCAGGTAGTCGCTACAGCGCAATCTGGATAGCATTTAGCGGCCGAATCGTTAGGATACGCAGTCTATTACCTAATCACTCAGAGTTTATGACCGATACCTCTTTGCCAGTGAGTGCATCGCAGCCACAGCCCGCATCCAGCCCCTGGATTTATTCGTTATCGTCCGGGCAAACAGATGCGCAACTGCTGCACAGCGATGTACCGGTATTGCTCGATTTCTGGGCCAGCTGGTGCGCGCCATGCCGGGCGATATTGCCGCTGCTTGAGAAGCAGGTGAGCGAGCTGCAGGGGCAGGTGCTGTTGTTCAAAGTGGATGCTGATCAATCGCCGGAACTGCTGCAGCGTTTTGCCGTGCACAGCTTGCCTGCGGTATTGTTGCTGCAGAAAGGAAAAGAGGTTGATCGCTTTCAGCAGACACTGAGTGAGCCGCAGATTCGCGCTTTTATTCAGCCCTGGCTGGTTGCGCCGGATCTGCGTATCCGTCAGGTGCGTGACCTGTTGCGTCAGGCAGAGCAGGCATTTGTAACAGGGCAGGCCGAAAGGGCGATGCGGCGGTTGCAGCAGGTGTATGCATCAACCGCCGGACAGGAGGGTGTGCTGGCCCAGGTGCTGGCTGATTTGTTGAATGCAGTACTGGCAGGCAGTCGCCAGCAACCCATTGGGAGTGCTGTACGGCGCGGGTTATTACAGCTGGCGCAGCAATGGCTGGCGGATGCCGGGTTCAGTCTGCTGCGTGATCCCCGGGTACAGCAGGCGCAGGCGCGTCTGGCCTTGCTTGAGCATGAACCGCATTCTGATGAAATTGCTACATTGCGCCAGCAGTTAGCGCATTTCTCAAATGCCAGTAAGGATGCCGATCAGGTTGGAGAAACCGCATTACTACTGGCCTCAGCGCTGGCTGCGGCGGCTGATTACCGCGATGCGCTGGATGTTCTGATGGCGTTTCTGCAAACGAGCAATCCGGTAGCATCTGCGGCTCTGCGACAGCGGGTTCAGGCGCGCTTGATTGAAATAATCGATATCCTGCCGGACCGGGTACTGGCGAATCAGTACCGGCGCCAGTTATTTGCGCTGAATGTATTCTGAAACCAGATGGACTTGGTATTTGGTTTTTATTTCTTTTTTTTTGGGGCCTTAGTTATTAGCCTCTGAGTTAATGTATGTCTTTTAAAATATTCGCCAGTGCGGCGGCGATGCTGATTACTTTCAGTGCATTTTTACCCTATATCCGAGATGTGTTGGCGAATCGCGTGCAGGCCCATGTTTTTTCCTGGGTGATCTGGGGGATTACCACTCTGGTGGTGTTTTTTGCGCAGCTCACCGATAACGGCGGAGCAGGTGCCTGGGCGATAGGATTATCGGCGACTGTTACCTTATTTATTGCCTTACTGGCGTTTTTGAAACGCGGCGATCTGGCGATTACAACGATGGATTGGTTGTTTTTTATTGCGGCGTTATCGTCGTTGCCATTGTGGTTTTTCAGTGAATCCGCGCTGATGGCAGTGGTGGTGTTAACGGCGGTTGATTTGTTGGGGTTTGGCCCAACATTGCGTAAAGCCTGGTTTCAGCCACATAAAGAATCGCTCGGTTTTTTTGCCCTCTTTTTATTGCGCAATGTGTTGGTGGTGGCAGCGCTGGAACATTATTCCTGGATCACATTACTGTTCCCGCTCACCGTTGCCCTGGCCTGTATTGCGCTGATGCTGATTGTTGTGCTGCGCCGCCGGCAGTTAAGCCGGACGACGTCTGTCGGTTTATAACCGGATTAAAGCCCGAGCTGACGGGCGGCCAGATCGCGCATGATTTCTTCCGAACCACCGCCAATTGCATTAACCCGCACTTCGCGGTAAATGCGTTCACTTTTACAGCCACGCATATAACCGGCGCCGCCTAATATCTGCAATGCTTCGCGAGCGCAGAATTCCATCACCATCGTTGCCTGTACTTTTAACAGGGCAATATCGGCGGGTCTGGCTTTGCCGTTCTGGATCTGCCAGGCGCAGCTGTCCATATACGCCTGAGTTGCATTTACCTGACGCACCATTTCAGCAAATTTGTGGCGGATAACCTGATGTTTACTGAGTGGCTTACCAAAGGTTTTACGCTCTTTTGCCCAAGTGGCGGCTTCTTCTATACAGACTTTGGCACTGGCGAGAGCACCGGCGGTTAATGCCAGTCGTTCATGATTAAAATTATGCACGATCGGCATAAAACCCTGATTTTCGCCACCGATTAAATTTTTGGCTGGGACGCGGACGTTATCAAAATACAGTGTGGCGGTATCGGAGCACCACCAGCCCTGCTTTTTATTTAATGGCGTACGGCTGAAACCGGCGGCATCGGCCGGCACAAGAATCATGGATATGCCGCCAACCCCCTCGCTACCGGTGCGCACTGCAACGGTATACCAATCGGCGCGCATGCCACCGGTGATAAAGGTTTTGCTGCCGTTAATAATATAGTCGTCGCCATCACGCACCGCGCTGGTGCTGAGGTTGGCCACGTCTGAGCCACCACCGGGTTCGGTAATGGCCAGAGAAATGTGCTTTTCACCGCGCAATACTGGCGCAATAACCATGTCTTTTAAATAGTCGCTGCCAAAATGAACGACCGGTGGCAAACCGATGCCATGCACCATTAGCGTGGCATAAATCCCTCCGGCGCCGGTACGGTTGAGTTCTTCGACGGCGACAATGGTGTGAAAAATATCGGTGCCTTCACTCAGGCCGCCGTATTGTTCCGGATAGCCTAATTGCAGCAGGCCCACATCGGCGGCTTTATCCCAAAGGGATTGAGGGAGATCGCAGGCTTCTTCCCATTCATCAACATTGGGCATGATTTCGCGTTCGACAAATTTACGCAGCTGGCTGCGCCATTCAGCATGATGTTCGTTGTAATACGGGCTGGCTAAACGCAGTGAGTCAAAAGTCAGCATGTTGTGGCTCCATCCATTATTGATTGTTTTTCAGCACGTCGGGCAATTCATAACGGTGAAAGCCGTTAAAAGATTCACTGTTGGTGGCGGGTTTATCCGGCAGTGGAATAATGGCCGGTGCTGAACCCATCGACGAACCCCCATCGACACGCAGACAGACGCCGCTGATAAAATTCGCCCCTTCACTTAATAAAAAGCATACGGCCGAACTGATTTCTGCTTCGGTAGCGATGCGCTTTAACGGTACATGATGGCGCAGGTTGCGGATGGTTTTCTGCATCGCCGGGCTGTAAGTATCAAAGCCACTGGAGGCGACCCATCCGGGCGCTACGGCATTAACCCGTACGCCGCTTTTACCCCATTCCCAGGCGGCGGTTTTGGTGATGTTTTCAACCCCGGCGCGGGCGGCACCGGAATGGCCCATGCCCGGCATGCCATTGAGATTGTCAGCGGTCATATTAACGATGGCGCCGCCGTGTTTTTGCATCGACTGGCGATAGACTTCACGCATCATCAGAAACGTGCCGGTGAGGTTGGTATTCAAAACCGCTTCAAAACCTTTTTTATTAATAAATTCGAGCGGGGAAGGGAACTGCCCTCCGGCATTATTAAACAGGCCGGCAATCGGACCGTGTTCAGTCACGATGGCATTAATGGTGCTGACAACGGCGTCTTCATCACGGATGTCGAGGCTGTAATAACAGGCCTGACCACCGTCTTGTTGGATTTCCGCCTGCACGTTCTGCAGTTTTTCTTCGTTGCGGCCAATTAACACAAGGTTTGCGCCTAAAGAAGCAAGCTCGTGGGCTGTGCAGCGGCCAATACCGCTGCCTCCACCAGATACCAACAGCGTCTTACCGGCGAAAATATCGGCGCGCAGCGTGGATTGATACGGCATAAAAAACATTCCCCGTGGTGTGTATTGATGATTGTGTCA
Organism: Thalassobium sp.; assembly: GCA_002733205.1. Classification (GTDB taxonomy): domain Bacteria; phylum Pseudomonadota; class Gammaproteobacteria; order Pseudomonadales; family Oceanobacteraceae; genus Venatoribacter; species Venatoribacter pacificus. The sequence continues at coordinate 691,346 of NVUW01000001.1, forward strand.
GTCTGAACTTGAACCGTTATGGTTTTCGAAGTTACCAAGCAAGTGCTTGGTAGGCAACGGTTGGTTGTCGCCACGGGTTTTCAATTATACCGTTATCCATGTTGTGGCCGTGTGAGGCTTGGTTCGTTCCGCAATGGCCTGAGCTGCAAAGCAAACAGAGCGTGGAGATTAACCTCTTAATGTCCGGCGGCAATTGCATATATTTATACCGTTATCTTTATATTGTTTTTCCTATCAGTCCTTTAGCGTCCTGAAAGTTCGGCAGGGGGACTGTTCGTGTTTTCTGCATAGGGTGTTCAGCGCTTCAGGGTTATCAGCGGCCACCCGCAACGGCATAATGCGCTCTTTGATTCACTATTGGGGACGGCGTAATGCAGAAACGGCCATTAGGTAACAGCGATTTACAAGTGACCAAGCTTTGTCTGGGCACCATGACCTGGGGTGAGCAAAACACAGAAGCGCAAGCGCATGAGCAAATGGATTACGCGCTGGAGCGTGGCATTAACTTCTTCGATACCGCTGAAATGTATCCGGTGCCGCCTAAGGGAGAAACCCAGGGGCGCACTGAGCAATACATCGGCAGCTGGTTTGCCAGAAGCGGAAACCGCGACAAGGTGATTCTGGCCAGTAAAGTGGCAGGCCCCGGCGACTGGATGACCCATATCCGTAATGGTCCGCAACTGACCCGCGCACATATCCGTGAAGCGGTTGAAAGCAGCCTGCGACGTTTACAGACCGATTATATTGATCTCTATCAGCTGCACTGGCCGGCACGACCAACCAACTTTTTTGGCAAGCTCGGCTATGAGCATCAGGAGGCGGAAACAACACCGCTGGAAGAAACGCTGAGTGCGCTGCAGGAGTTAATCCACGAAGGCAAAATCCGCCATTATGGTCTGTCCAACGAAACCGCCTGGGGCACGATGAAGGTGCTGCAGATTGCCGATCAGAATCGGTGGGCGCGACCTCTGAGCGTTCAGAATCCTTATAATCTGCTGAACCGTAGCTACGAGGTGGGCCTGGCGGAAGTCTCTCACCGTGAACAGGTTGGGTTGCTGGCATATTCGCCGCTGGCCTTTGGTGTGCTGAGTGGTAAATACCTGAACGGCCAGTTGCCGCCTGAAGGCCGCATTACATTGTTTGAACGTTTCAGCCGTTATAAGGGCGAACATGCGGAACAGGCAGTGCAGAAATACGTCGACCTGGCAGCGGATCTGGGAATCAGTCCGGTAACTCTGGCGCTGGCCTTTGTTACTCAGCAGGGTTTTGTCACTTCGAATATTATTGGCGCAACCACCATGGCGCAGCTGCAGGAAAATATTGATTCGGCGGATGTGGTATTAACGGCGGAGATACTTGAGCGCATTAATGCTGTTCATAAAGTGCATTCCAATCCTTGCCCCTGATTCAATACACTTTGCCTTTAAGGCGCCGTACGAAAACGCCCGTGGAATAATCTGCGGGCGTTTTTCTCTTTTTTGTCCTTTTTCTATTTGTATCTCTTTTTCTCGTATTAATTTCTTTTTATTTTACTGACTTCTGTTTCCGTTCTGCGCAATTGCGCAGAATTTTATGTTTTTCCTCAGCGCTGGCTGCTTGCCAGATCAGAATTTCACGCAGTGATCGGTAACATCCCATGCAAATGTCGTCATTATCCAGGCAGCAGTTACGGATGCAGGGCGATGCTGTTATCGGAGAATGATCCGCGCGATGTGTCATCGTATTGGCTCTGGTCATCAGGGTGTGTACTCAGGTTGTTATTGCGCCATGCTGACGCCATTTTTTCCGTTGCGTTTAACCTGATACATGGCTTTATCGGCAGCGTTGATTAACGTTTTCAGATCATGGCCATGATCCGGAAAAAGGGCAACTCCAATGCTGGCGCCAATGGGGATATTGCCCTGATGAGTCGCAACGGGTCTGGCCAATATGGATGTCATTTTTTCGGCAAAGCTCAGTGCATCCTGCTTTGATCTGATATCAAGCTGCAGGGCAACAAATTCATCACCACCAGAACGGGCGAGTAAATCTGAAACTCTCAGGCTGCTTTTCAGGCGCTGAGCGACTTCTTTTAATACCTGATCGCCAATCTCGTGTCCGTAGGTATCGTTAACGGTTTTAAATCCATCCAGATCAATAAACATGACGGCCAGTTTTTCCTGTTTACGCTGCGCATGGGCAATGTGAGCGGCGGCAAGATCCTGAAATAAATGTAAGGTCGGCAGTCCGGTCAGTGCTTCGTAGTAGGCCATCTGTTGCAGTTTTTCTTGCGCGTCACGGGCATCCTGCAGGGCTTTATGCAGTGAAGTAACATCGTATTCCGACATCAGGATCAGAAAATCACCACTCAGCGGATGGCGGGTAAGGCGGATGTCTAACGTATGATCGCGCAGTCCGGCAGAGGTTTGCATGCGGTGAGTCCAGCGGCCGCCCTGTTCGGCGATGGCTTTTTCCAGACAGCGGGCGCCTTCTGCCGGGTCGGCAAAACGTGCTGTAAATTCCGTAATGCCATCCCTCAGTGCCGCGGTATTAATCTGTTTATAGGCTTCAGTGGCCGCCGGGTTTTCGATCACCATCGCGCCGTCAAAAGTGAAGCTGGTGACCAGTACATTGGTGTAACGCATGGCTTCGACCAGCAGCAGATTTTCCGGCGTTTCGCCCAGATTCACTTCTTCGTTGATGTAGGCAATGATGCCGCGGTGTTTTTGCGGGCCGAGCAACACGGCGCGGTGCATCATATGCAGGGTTTTTGGCTTGCCGTTAGGGTAGGTGGTCCAGGGATCGATGGTCAGCCCCTGACGGGCCGCCAGTTCAAAGGTTTGTGCGGTGCGGTCTTTGGCTCCCTGAGTATCACCGGACAGATCTTTATTAATCAGGTCATCGACGGTCTTCAGGCCCCAGAAATCAATGGCCGCCTGATTTCCCCACCACCAGCCGTGGCGGTCGAGATCAAAAATCCAGACAACATTGGGGATCAGCTCATACAGGCGCAGTTCGTCGCGACTCTGAATATGCACCAGATGGCTGTAGCTGTTTTCCATTCAGCGGGTCCTGTGTTGTTTTGCTTATGCTCTTTTATCTTCAAACTTTAGCATTGGTTATCGCGGCCTGAAGACCCGGCGCTGTCTTTCTGCATTATTCGTTGCGGTTGTTGCCATTCAGCCAGCTGCAGACACCATCACCGGCGTGTTTACCGCTGGCAAAACAGGCCGTTAATAAATAGCCGCCGGTCGGTGCTTCCCAGTCGAGCATTTCACCGGCAACAAAAACACCGGGCAGGGCTTTAAGCATTAGATGCTCATTCACGGATGCCTGGGTAATGCCGCCGGCGCTGCTGATGGCTTCGGCGATTGGCCGTGTGGCGGTTGGGCAGGGTAATGGCATGGATTTTAACGCGCTGGCGACAGCCTGATGATCGTGCAGGTCAAGCTCCGGGCAGCATTCTTTCAGCAGGGCATTAGTGATTGCCGGCAGGTTCAGTTTTTTACGCAGCACGTTGGCGAAGCTCATACCTTTGCGCGGTTGTTGCAGCTTGCTGAGTACCTGTTCATGGCTGTTCTGTGGCAGCCAGTCGAGCCAGAGTTGTGCCGGCTTGCCTGATTGCTTATCTGGCTGCTTGTAAGGTTGATTGCTCAGCATCAGGTCGCGCAGCGGGGCGCTCAGGGCATACACCAGACTGCCTTCGATACCGTACTGACTGACGATAAATTCGCCTTTACGGCACCATGGCTGGCCATGGATATCGGTCAGCGACAGGGCAATGTTTTTCAGCGGCGTGCCGGCAAAACGTTCACGGATATACTCGCTCCAGGGCAATTCGAAACCACAGTTGCTGGGCAATAATGGCGCGACATCAACGCCTTGCTGCGTCAGCAGATTACACCACCGACCGTCGGAGCCAAGACGCGGCCAGCTGGCGCCGCCTAAGGCCAGTACTACAGCATCAAACTGCTCGCGCTTGTCGCCGTCAGGCGTGCTGAAACACCAGGTTTGTTTGCCGTTTTCCATTTGCCAGCCCTGCCAGCGATGACGCGGATGAATACTAACGCCCTGAGAGCGCAGGCGGTGCAGCCAGGCGCGCAACAGCGGAGCGGCTTTCATATCTTTGGGAAACACGCGGTTGGAGGTGCCGATAAAGGTTTCAATACCCAGTTCGTGAATCCAGCTACGCAGATTATCCGGGCTAAAATCATCCAGCATCGGCCGCAGCCAGTGGCTGGCGTTGCCATAGCGGCTGACAAAATCCGCGTAATCTTCGGCGTGGGTAATGTTCATGCCGCCAACACCGGCGAGCAGAAATTTGCGCGCCACACTCGGCATGGCATCAAACACCTCAACGGCCAGACCCTGGCGGGCTATGCGTTCGGCGGCCATCAGACCGGCGGGACCTGCACCAATAACAGCAATGCGCGGTGAGGCAGAAGAGGAGGTACTGATGCTCATGTTTGTCCGGACTGTGTGGGCGGGCAGAAAACCGGCAGTTTATCATGTTGCACCTGGATTGCTGCAGTCAGCGGTCTTAGTCTGAGGGCAGTCCGGCATAGCGCCAGCTGCGGAAATCATCGTATTGCTCGCTGCTGATGTAATCTTTAAAGCGCATATCGCGCAGAATACGCTGCATTTTTTTACGCAGGCTGGGTGACCAGTTGCCGTTTTGCACCAGCGTATAGTGGTAGCGCCGTGGCGATGGCAGCAGCAGTGCGAGAAAAGCACCTTCGGCGGCATTCAGATCGGCGGCGGATTTGCGGAAATAATAATGGCTGGCGGCGGCGATGCCATACAGATTCGGGCCAAACTCGGCCATGTTCAGGTACAGCTCCAGAATCTGATTTTTGCTCAGCGCCTGCTCCAGATGACGGGTAGCGACCAGCTCCTGAAATTTGCGGGTCAGGGTTTTACCGTTATCAAGAAACAGGTTTTTAGCGGTTTGCTGGCTGATGGTACTGGCACCGTATTTCCACTGCCGTTGTTTGATGTTTTCGCCGAGGGCGGCGAGCAGGGCATCGTAATCCATGCCGTGATGACTGAAAAAATCGGCATCTTCACTTAATACCACGGCATACACCAGATTGCGGTTGATCGCGTCCAGCGGTAGCCAGTGTGGCGTCATGATGACAATGCCAGTGGCCTGATCAAGGCGTTGTTGCGTGAGGCTGATGGCCTGCTGTTGCAGGCTGGTCATGGTGAGCTGGCTGGCAGGGGGAACATCCTGCAGCAGCCAGTTCAGCCAGGCGATGGATGACAACACCAACAGCCAGAACAAGGCGCCGGTCAGCAGCAACAAGCGGGTCAGCCAGCGCCGCGGATAGTCAAGCCAGTAGAGTAAGGAATGAGGCAATCTGACGCTCCTGTGATTGGATTACAGAGCGTCATCGCGTTGTCTGCTTAGTCGTAAAACCGGCCGCCTGAGGTTGGCGGCCAGAATATCAGGCGCTGGCAGGCCGTGTGTCCGGGCGATGACTGACCCTGTACAAACGATAGCCCAATGCCACCGCCGCAGCGCTTAATCCGATCACTAATCCACTCCAGAAACCTTTGGCACCCATGGCGGTTTGCTCGCCGAACGCCAGCCAGTATCCCAGTCCAAGGCCAATTAACCAGTACGCGACAAAGGTAATCAGCATCACCGCTACGGTGTCTTTATAGCCACGCAGAGCGCCTGCGGCCGCAACCTGTATCGCGTCTGACAGCTGGAATACGGCGGCAAACAACAGCAAGCCTGCGGCGGTGGAGACCACCGCCGGGTCGGGTGAGTACAGACGGGCAATGCTGGCCGAGAACAGCACCATCAGGCTGGCATTGAGCAGGGCAATGCCAAGGTTCAGGCCAATACCAATCCAGGCGGTACGGCGCGCCAGCACATACTGGCCAGAGCCCAGCCAATGACCAACACGCACCGTTAAGGCCATGCCCAGGCTGAGCGGGATCATAAAGGTCAGCGATGACAGATTCAGCGCCACCTGATGGCCTGCAACAATGGTCGGACCCAGTTCGGTCAGAAACAGCGCAATCACTGTAAACAGGCTGACTTCAAAGAAAATCGCAACGCCGATAGGCACGCCGATCTGCAGCATTTCTTTAACCTGCGCTTTCAGCGGGCGCAGCACATGGCTCCATAGCGGGTAGTCGTGCGGTAATCGTCTATTGCGGGTGTTGCGTGCCATGGCGATTGCCATGCCCGCGAATACCAGACTGGAGCCAATACCACAGCCCACGCCACCCAGTTCCGGCATGCCGAATAAACCGTAGACAAACACCGCATTGGCGGGGATGTTCATTAACAGTCCGGTCAGCATAATGCGGGTAACCTGGCCTGGCTCATTCAGTGCCTCAGCGTAGAAACGATAAGCCAGGAAAATACCGGCGCCGGGCATACCAAAGGCGATGGCGAGGGTGTAGTCGGCGGCGATGCGGGCGGTAACCGGGTCATCCACCAGCATGGGCAGCGCCGAAGAGCCAGCCCACAACAGCAGGCCCGATAGGCTGCCCAGAACGATACCCACCCACAGGGCGGCCGCCAGCAGGTTGGGCAGTTCGTTATTGCGGCGCGCCGCATTCAGGCCGGAGGCCAGTGGTGACAGCGCCACCAGAACACCGGCCAGAAACAGCCAGGTGGGCAGCCACAGGCTGGTGCCGATAGCCACCGCGGCCAGATCGCGGGTGCTGACATAGCCCGACATCAGGGTGTCAACGGTGCCCATGCCGATCTGTGCCAGTTGCGTAGCAAGAATAGGGAAAGTCAGTTTAAGCAGGGCTCTTATTTCTTGAGCTTTGAACGTCATGCCGGTAGTGTCCGTGCGCTGCTCAGAAGTCTGAGCGGCGATAGAGTCGCAGGGGACAACAGCGCTGGCTGCGAATACAAAAAGTACGCTGTTGAGAGGGTGCGCATTTTGCCCTGATTCCCTGATGCAAGCCAGAGTTGTTCTGTGATTCTTGTGTGATTGTATTGTGAATTCATTGTTGCTGAGTTATGACCGTAGCCCTCGATATTAACGACCTTATTCCGCTGTTTAACCGCTTGTTTCTGCAATCGGAAAATACCCTGCTGGTCGCCGGTGGCGATGAACCCATTTATCAGCCGGCCGATGAGCACCATCCGCATCACCGGCTGATCTTCGCTCATGGGTTCTACGAGTCGGCACTGCATGAAATCAGCCACTGGTGCATTGCCGGGCCTGAGCGGCGTAAGCAGGTCGATTTTGGTTACTGGTATGAGCCGGATGGCCGCAGTGCACAGCAGCAGCGCGCCTTTGAGCAGGTGGAGGTAAAACCTCAGGCGGTGGAGTGGATTCTGTCAGAGGCCTGCGGCCGGCGCTTTTATGTCAGCACCGACAACCTGAATGGCGATCCCGCCGCCGTGGAGGCAGGGCTGGCGCGTTTTCGCCAGGCAGTCCGCGAGCAGGCGTGTCTCTATCTGACGCATGGCCTGCCGCCACGGGCAGAAGTATTAAAAAAGGCGCTGTTAGATTATTATCAGCGCCAGTCACTATTTGGTGTGCACTTGTTTGCACCGGAATGATCAAGAAGCGGAGTAGCTTTTGTTAAAGAAATTTTTACAGGCCGTAACCGGTAAAAAACAACCGGCAGGGAAAAACAGTTCAGGTGGTAAGCCTGCAACGCAGGCCAGGCCTGCTAAAAAGCCCGCAGATATCAGCGGCAAAGACAATAAAAATGCCAAGCGCGGCGGTAAGAAAAGTAACCAGCCGGCGAAAGACACCCATCAGGCAGCGCATCAGCCCCATCATGGCGCTCCGGCTGCGGCGAAAAAGTCTCAGCAGAAACCGGCAGACAAGCGCAAGGTTGTCGACGATACCCCTTGGTCAATTGATGACTTTAAAGTGGAAGCAGACCCGACGAAAACACGTTTCCACGATATGGATCTGCCGGATTCCGTGATGCGCGGTATTCATGCACTGGGTTTCCAATATTGCACCCCGATTCAGGCCGAGAGTCTGCCGGCGGCGTTGCGTGGCCGCGATACCATTGGCCAGGCGCAGACCGGTACCGGTAAATCCGCGGCTTTCCTGCTGACCATTCTCAATCGTTTGCTGACGGTTAAACCGGAAGAGCGCTTCGCCAGTGAGCCACGGGCGCTGGTGATTGCACCGACCCGTGAACTGGTCATGCAAATCGGTAAAGACGCTGAAGGTCTGGCCAAATACACCGGCCTGAACGTGGTGACCATCGTCGGTGGTATGGATTACGAGAAGCAGCGCGCTCAGTTGCGTAATAATGTGGTCGATGTACTGGTCGCGACGCCGGGCCGCCTGATCGACTTTATGCGCAGCCAGGATGTGTTTCTTGATCAGATTGAAGTGCTGGTACTGGACGAAGCCGACCGTATGCTCGATATGGGCTTTATCCCGGATGTACGCCGCATTGTGCGTGCAACGCCAACCAAAGATCAGCGCCAGACTCTGCTGTACTCCGCCACGTTTAACTACGATGTGCGCATTCTGATTGATCAGTGGACCACCGATCCGCTGGAAGTGGTGATTGAACCTGAACACGTCGCCACCGACCGTGTCGAACAGCGCTGTTATCTGGTGGCTGAAAGCGAAAAATATAAGCTGCTGGAACAGGTGCTGGCCGATGAGAAACCCGAGCGTTGTATCATCTTCGCCAATCGTCGTGACCTGACCCGCAACCTGTGTGACAAACTCAACAAAAATGGCCATGTGGCCGTGCTGTTGTCGGGTGAAGTGGCACAGGAGAAACGTATTCGTACACTGGAACGTTTCCGCTCCGGTCATGTGAGAATTCTGGTGGCCACCGATGTCGCAGGGCGGGGTATTCACGTTGATGCGGTCAGCCATGTGATTAACTACACCCTGCCGGAAGATCCACAGGATTACGTCCACCGTATCGGTCGTACCGGACGTGCCGGGGCAAAAGGGGTATCGGTGAGTTTTGTTTCAGAAGACGATGCTTTTGTATTGCCGGATCTGGAAAAATATCTGGGTACCAAGCTGGAGCTGACTCAGCCCTGAGGCGGCGAAGCAGATACAGAACGGATGCCACAGGACAGGTTAAACCGTTATTGAACAGGAGCTGCTGACGGATGCAATTGCCGTTAACACGGTTGTCCCGATTAACCCGCGACAACGCCTCCCACCAACGCTGCGGAAAGAGCAGGATGCTTCTTCAACCGCTACTGCTGGTATCGTTGCTTGCTGCGCTGCCATTGCCAGCGGCCGCTGACGCGCCGTTGGCTGAAGTGGCCGACGCTGCTGCCGCTGCCAGTCTGGTGACACCAGAATGGGCCGAACGTTATCTCTACAGTCGCAACTCAGCCCTGCTCGACGACAGTTTTAATGACCATGTGATGTCGTTTTATTACTTTGGCCGGGTAGCGCAGCGCACGCTGATCGGTCTTGAGCGGGTACGCGGTGATGACTACGAGCAATTCTTCAGCCTGCTGGTGTTTGAAGACACCCATCTGCTGGGCTACTACCGCAATGTTCTGAGTTTTCCATCCGGAGTATCGGACTCGGGCGATGTGCAATTTCCACGGGGTGTGAATGCACATCTGCAGGGCAGCGATGCGCTGCTGAATATTGCGCTGCCCGCCTTCAGTGCGTTGTGTCAGCGTCAGCGTGGCTCACAGACGCAGGCTCTGGCAGAGCTGTGCGTGCCATGGACAGCTGTTCATTCGCAATAATTTGCTGAATCAACCAATCCGGATCATCCATCGGCAGGTCGTGGCCTGCTTTTGCGTGGGTGAGCAGGGTTTTCTGCCAGCGCTCGGCAATACGGCGCGTACAGGCCGCATCCACCAGCCGGTCGTGCTGACTGTTATAAAAAAATACTTCTTCAGAAGGGGCTTGTGCCGGGCCGCGAAAATGACTGGCGGCCAGTAGCTGTGCTAATCCGTTACGCATGGATAGCGGGTGAGTCGCGGCATAATCACGCCACAGCGGCAACAGGCCGGCGCTGTCTTTCATGTTCAGCGTCCAGTGCAGAATAGCCGTTTCAAGCTTATCCGAGCTGTGCAAACTGCACAGAAAACTCAGCAGTGGCGGAATTTTCATGCGTTGCCACGGGGGAGCGAAATTACTGAAGCTGGTGTTGATCAGGTGCAGACGAGCAACTTCCTGTGGGAAGCAGCGCGCCCATTCGGTTGCGATCATCGCCCCCATCGAAACGGCCACCAGCACCAGCGGCCGCTTATTGTCGGGACTGAGGTTCGCCACCTGCTGGCGGATATCGAGCATCATGCGGTGAATACTGAGCGGCGTTTTATCGCGGAAGCGTTCGCCATTGCCCGCCAGCTCCGGCAACAGCAGTGCCGGTGGTGCCAATTGCTGCTGTTGCAGTTGATTGAGTAACTGGTCGGGGAAGGCGCCCCAGTGAAAGCGACTGCGGATCAGGCCGCGGATCAGCACCCACTCGGGCCGGTTGTTGTGTTGATTATCCTGCTGAGCATCCATGCGCATATCAGGTTTACCAAAGGTCGAAGTAGCGGTGCACACTGAACTGCAGTGTGGTGCCCGCATCGTAGGCTGAACTTAAGTTGGTGCGGTCGATGCTGAGGCGGTAGTCATAAGGGCCGTAACTGCGTTCGACCCCCACACGGAACTGCCAGTAGTCATCTTTGTTGCCGCCGCCGAAATTGAAATCGTCGCTGATTTCCAGATAACGGTGCTGAGCGGTAAACAGCTCAATTGAAAAGCTGTCAGTCTGGATGGTATAGCCCAATTCCAGGCTGCGTTTGGCAAAACCGGAGTCGAGGTATGCTTCACTGTGACGCCAGCCCAGTGTCAGCGCGTCGTCGACCAGCAGGCGCAGCGACCCTTCGCTGTAAGCCTGGTCATTGATACTGGCATCACCGGCAAAGGTGTAGCGGGTGGCGGAAACGTCAACGGCGATGCCATCACTCAGCGGCAGATACAGACCGGCAAAGGCATCGTGCTCATAGGTGGCATGATCGCCTTTGCGGTCCAGGCCTGAAGACCAGAGGCCAGTATAAAAACCGCTGTCATGACGAAAGGTAAGGCCCCCTTGCAAGGCTGCGTTGCCACCGGTCTGGCTGACACCGTCACGAACGTATTCTGAGGTCAGGCCCAGATTGGCATTCAGGTCGGCGTGGACGGTGGAGGCTGCCAGCGTCATCAGAGCGGCAGAGGCAGTAAGCAGAGGGCGGAATACAGACATGTGACTAGCGCTTTCCGTTAGTAATCAGATAAAGGCCGCTATCATACGATGTTTCGGCGGCGCTGTGATGTGTTTGTCGTGGCTTATGCCGCGTTTTTACTCTTACCGGAGCGCAGTTATCCGCTCAGGCTAACTCCGGCAAAGCATCGGGCATAAAGTTCCCGGCTGAGAATCCCCGCCGTTGAGGCTCTTACCGGGTATTGGCCCAGGCCTGTCTCAGGCTCAGTGGTGATTATGTGGATACCAGCGGTCACAGGCACGTTGATACAGCTGCTGTTTATCGGCGGCGGTGTTTGGCGCCCAGGTGGGCATGCTGCGTACCGCCGACATCAGAAACTCAATTAAGGTGAAGTGGCGGCGCAGAATGCGCTGATGGCGGTGTGGCAGTATCGGATTAAACAGGCTGTGGTAGCGGAACAGATGACGCGGGTTCTTTTTCACCCACAGCCAGGAGCCCATTTCCAGCGTTAATGGCAGATAAAGACCATCGGGTTGCTGCGCCATGTAATCGTCATACAGATAATCCCACAGGTCGCCATGGGTGGTGTAGCTGTGTGCCTGGGGTTCGAACAGGTACAGGTTGTGGCTGGGGTAGCTGTGTTCGAACAGTTGTGTCAGGGCACAGGCTTCCGGCAGTCCCGGCCAGGGTTCGGTGCTTTTGGCATAAGGAAACCAGATGCGGTCTTTGTAGCCAAAGCCGGAGTGGCAATCGAGGGTGATGCAGTGTTTCTGCTGTTTAAGGCTGGCGCGGATGCTGTCGACCAGGGTCTGACTTTCGCATTCCATCGCTTCGCCTTTGCGCCCGCGGTACCAGGGCAGATGACGGCTGATGCGTTGGCCGCCGACCAGAAATGGCGTACTACCGATGGCATCGACCGGCGCATTGCGCATTAAATCCACGCCATTGGGGTTGGCGCGGCTGTTATTCCACATGCCGCCGGGATTCACTATCGGAATAACCACCAGCCGGATCTGGGCCAGCATTTCCATGGCGGTCGGGTCCCAGTCGAGGCGGCGCAATAAGGTGCGCAGAAAAGACAAAATCACCTGGCTGCCAATGCGTTCGATGCCATGTACGCCGCCAATTAACGCCAGCGTCGGAGCCAGGGGGGAGGTTGAACCCATTTCCAGAACATAAAACGGCAACTTGAATGGGCCCTGTTGGATGTGAGCCGGAACGGAGACCCGTAAATGGCGGCGTCCGTATTCAATCAGGTGTTCCAGTTCGGTCAGTTCGGGCAGGGCTTTATTAATTTGGTAAATCCGTTGAATCACGTTGGCTGCATCCTTATTCTGCTCAGCCGACCTCTTTACCAGAATAGAGTAACAATTCGATGAAATCTTCCCAGTCGCTGCCCGACACTCCTCCTGACCGTTATCGCGGCTGGCACTGGGTCACCACCCTCTGGCCGTATCTGATGGAGTACCGCTGGCGGGTGATGGCGGCATTGCTGTGTCTGGTTGCCGCCAAACTCGCCAGTGTGTCGATGCCTTTCTTACTCAAGTATCAGGTTGATCATTTAAGCAGCGTCGACAAGCAAGGCATTGCCACGGCGGATTGGTGGCTGTGGTTTCCGCTGGGTTTATTGCTGGCCTACGGTGCGGTGCGCTTTCTGAACGTCTTTATGGGTGAAGTGCGTGACCTGCTGTTTGGTCGTGTAACCGAGCGGGCAATGCGGCGCATGGCGCTGAAAGTATTCGAGCATCTGCATACCCTGAGTCTGGAGTTTCATCTCAACCGTCAGACCGGCGCGTTACAGCGCGATATCGAACGCGGCACCAACGGCATCAGTTTTCTGCTGCGCTTTATGATCTTTAACATTATTCCGACCTTCCTTGAGCTGTTTCTGGTGATTGGCTTGTTACTGGCCAATTACCCGCCGGTGTTCGGCATTATTACTGCGGTGGCGGTGGTGGCTTATGTGGCGTATTCGGTAAAAGTGACGGAGTGGCGAACTCATTATGTGCGTGAAGCGAATCGCATGGATTCCACCACCCATGCGCGTGCTCTCGACAGTCTGCTGAATTACGAAACGGTTAAGTACTTTACCGCCGAACGGCGTGAAGCTGAGGCTTATGACAGCGCCCTGGCGCAGTGGGAGCAGGCGCGGCGCATGAACCGCTTTTCGCTGTTCAGCCTGAACAGCGGTCAGGCGCTGATTGTGAGTGTCGCCATGGGATCCATGCTGTTGTTTGCCGCTTATTACGTGCTGATTGGCCGCATGACGCTGGGTGACTTTACCCTGGTGAATGCCTTTATGTTTCAGTTGTTTGTGCCGCTGAATTTTCTGGGTTTTGTGTACCGCGAAATTAAAGCCTCAATGGCCAATATTGAGCGTATGTTTGAGTTGCTGGATGAGCAGTCGGCGGTCAAAGACAACGGCACGGAACCCTTGCACATCCGTAAGGGAGAGGTTGTATTCAACAATCTGCAGTTCGCCTATCAGCCAGAGCGGCCGATTCTGAAGGGCCTGAGTCTGACTCTGGAGGCCGGTAAAACACTGGCGGTGGTTGGTGCCAGTGGGGCCGGAAAATCGACCCTGACTAAACTGTTATTCCGCTTTTACGATGCTCAGCAGGGCGACATTCTGATCGACGGCCAGGCCATTCAATCGGTGCCGCAGCAGCAGTTAAGGCAGGTGTTGGGCATTGTGCCGCAGGATACGGTGCTGTTTAACGATACGCTGAAAAACAATTTACTGTATGCCCGACCGCAGGCCACCGATGCCGAGTTAACGGACGTGATCCGCATGGCGCATCTGCAGAAACTGGTGAACGAATGTCCGGCCGGTATGGAAACGGTGGTTGGTGAGCGTGGGCTGAAATTATCCGGCGGTGAAAAACAGCGCATTGCCATTGCCCGAATGTTGCTTAAACGTCCGGCAATTATGGTGTTTGATGAGGCGACGTCGTCACTCGATTCTCATACCGAACGCGGCATTATGGCGGAAATTCGCGAGGTCTCCCGTGGTCATACGGCGCTGATTATTGCTCACCGTTTATCGACTGTGGTCGATGCTGATGCCATTGCGGTAATCGACGACGGCCAGGTCGTGGAGCAGGGAACGCATCAGCAGTTGCTGGCTGGCGGTGGTGCGTATGCGGCTCTCTGGCAGGCGCAGCAGCAATCGGATGGTGTTGAGCAAACGGACGCTAAGGAAAAGTAATGCACCTGTTAATTGTTGATGCAATGAATCTGATCCGCCGTATTTATGCTGCGGCGGCTGACACTGAATTACCGCTGGAAGCGACCCGCAGTCGTTGTTTAAGTGCCATTGCGCGCAATGCGGAATACGCAAAAGCCAGTCATGTAGCCATGGTGTTTGAGCAGAAATGCCAGACCTGGCGCCATGATTTATGGCCGGATTACAAACTGGGTCGTCCGCCGATGCCAGAAGCCTTGCAGCAGGATCTGGCCGATATGCAGCGTTATTTTCAGCAGTCCGGGGTGTTTTGCCTCGATCTGGCTGGTTGGGAAGGCGATGATGTGATGGCAACATTGGCCAGTAAGGCCGCCTTTGCCGGTTTGCAGGTGACGATTCTGTCGACGGATAAAGGCTTCTGCCAGTTGGTGAATTCACGTTTGAGTGTACGCAATCATTTTGATCGTTTTACCTGGGATGAGCTTATGGTCGAACAGAAGTTCGGCCTTAAGCCGCAGCAACTGGCGGATTTCTGGGCGCTGACCGGCGACAGTACCAATCATCTGCCCGGTGTGCCGGGTATCGGGCCAAAGACGGCCGGTCATCTGCTGGATCAGTTCGGTTCGCTGGATGTACTGCTGGTGCAGCGAGAACAATGCGATACCAGGGTGCGTAATGCCCTGAGCGAGCATTGGCCGACAGCATTACTGACGCGGGTTTTGGCCAGGTTGCGTACCGATGTGCCGCTGGGATTTAACCTTCATGATCTGCGCTGGCAAAGCGGCCGCTGATGACTCAGATAAAGGGCGGCTGGTACTCAGCGGCCTGATTGATTAAAATCGCCGCCTTTTCTGTGAGGACGTTGTATGTCCGTCGATATCAAAGTCCGGGGTTATCACCTCGACATCTACCACCATGTAAACAACGGCCGCTATCTGGAGTTTCTGGAAGAGGGGCGTTGGGATTACTTCGACCGTCATCAGTTTATTCAGTTATTTGAAGCGCAGAATCTGGCCTTTGTCGTGGCCAACATCAATATCAGCTACCGCCGTCCGGCGTATGCGGGTGAAGTCATCCGCATCAGTACCAGGATGGAAAAAATCGGCAATAAAAGTGCCCAGATGGTTCAGGAAGTTCGTCTGTTGGAAGACGGCGAGGCGACTACGCTGATCGCTGATGCAGTGGTGACTTTCTGCCTGATGGATTCAGAAACTCAGAAAGCGGTTGCGATTGAAGGCAATGCCCGGGCGGTGCTGCAAACCATGATTGAGGATGGTTTATGAGTGTGAAAGACGTATTGGCTGAAATTAACGGATTTCTGGGCTGTGTTACGCCGGATGTCTGGATTAATGAGGCGCTGAATAATCAGGAAACCCTGCTCATTGATCATGCCAATTGCGAAAAGAAGGCCGCTACTACGGCGATGAATCTGCTCTACAAGCACATTGACCGTGACGACCTGCTGAAAAAAATGAGTCAGCTGGCGCGTGAAGAGCTGCTGCACTTTGAGCAGGTGGTTAACATTATGAAAGACCGCGGCATTGCATACCGTCATGTGTCATCGTCCCGTTACGCGGCGGGTTTGCGTGAACAGGTGCGAAAAGGCGGGGTGAATGAGCTGGTTGATGTGCTGATTGTCGGTGCGTTTATCGAAGCCCGTTCCTGTGAACGTTTTGCCAAGCTGGCACCGTTTCTGGATGACGTTCTGGCAAAATTTTACCGCTCACTGCTGCGCTCTGAAGGTCGTCATTATCAGGATTATCTGGCGCTGGCTGCACAGTATGCCGACGCGCCCATTGCCGGGCGGGTGGCGGAATTCCGTGAGTTCGAGCGTGAACTGATCGAATCCCCCGATACTGAATTCCGCTTTCACAGCGGTGTGCCTGTGGCGGCTTAATCAGCCGTCACTGCTGGCGCGGATGATTTTACGGCAGACATCCGCAATATTACTGTATTCCTCTTCGTCGATGGCGCCGGCATCCAGATCGCGGCGCGCCTGGGACAGTCGCGCTTCAGCATCTTTCAGGTCAGTAAAACGGCGGTTCGCTTCCAGTGCGTTAAGGACGGTACGTGCTGTCATGGTCTTCTCCTTTTGTGCTCCCTGTTGCCAGAAGACTAGGAAATAATCAGCAGGTGTGGAATCTGTCGGAAGTATTATTTTCTTTCTGTTGCTTCAATGCGGACAAATCTCGGTAAATGTGGCGTTTTTTGCTTTATTGCAGGCATTAATGCCTGGCGATGTTTTTGGACGATGTTGATATAAAAGTTTTTTATCCCTATGGGCAGCCGTTACTATAGGCGCCGCTATTTTTACTGTCAGAGTTGTGACTTATCTATGTCTGTTGAATCGAGTATTTTCAGTACGTTGACGTCCTGGTGGGATGGGCCAGACCGCGACCTGCATGGTTTGCAGCGCGTCGGTTCAGGGCAGGCGCCACTGCTGCATTTTCTGCATGGTAATGGTTTCAGTGCGCATACGCTGGCACCCATGGCAGATGCATTACCGTCGGACTGGAACCTGCTGCTGACAGACGTGCCGGGGCACGGCGGTTCACAGCAGCCAGCGCACCATATGCCCGATTGGCTGCGCATGGCGCGCCGGGTGGGGGATGCTCTGGAAACACGCAATGACGGTCGCAAAGCCATTGGGATCGGCCATTCTATGGGAGGCGTGATGACATTGATGCTGGCCGCTGAGCGTCCGCATTTGTTTGAGCGCATTGTTTTGCTGGATCCGGTGTTGTTCTCGGCTGAAATTCTTCTGTTTCAGCGCTTGGCACGCAAAACAGGTCTGTGGAAACGCGGAGCACTGGTCAAAGCGGTTCAGGCCCGCCGTGCGGTTTGGCCGGATGCTGACAATCTGCGCCAGGACCTGCAGCGTAAGTCGCTGTACCGTAACTGGGATGCTGCAGCACTCGAAGGTTTTATTCAGGGGGCAACGAAGCCGACCCCGGAAGGGCTTGAGCTGGCCTGTAATCCCGCCTGGGAAGCAGCCATCTTCGGTTCTTATCCGAGAGGGTTGTGGCAGGCAGTGCACCGGGTGAGGGTGCCGGTCGATATCCTGGTAGCTGCTGACAGCTATCCGTTTATTCTTAAGTCGGCGCGCAAAGCAGCCAAAGCCAATCAGCATATCCGCTTCGAAATGGCGCCGGGCAGCCACTGTTTCCCGATGGAGCAGCCGCTGAAGACGGCACAGCGGATTCAGGAATTGTTGACGCAGAAGTCTTGATTTCGGTTCTCTGTTAAAACCTTTGTCAAATAAATAAGGGTAAGCTATTGTGGCTTAACCATTTGGCCTAATAAAAGAGAACTACGAGTAGGATTTATGAACATGGAGATTCAGGCAGCGCTTGATGTTGCCGATGAAACTGATTCATTTCTTCAGATTACCGACGTCATTTATGACAAGGAAACTGAGTCAGGATTTGAAGCGCTGACGGATGCAGAGAAAGCCGTTTTTTGTATTGATAACCTGTTAAAGGAAATGGAAAACGGTGGCTTCGTACAGTTCATCCACCACGACGTAGGAGCGTATGCTGAGGAAACCCTCGAAGCGCTGGAGAAAATTAAGGCAAAAGGGACTCATGCCCTTTTGGCGCGGTTAATCGACTTGTTTGATGGGCAGAAAATCCCTAAAGACGAAGATGAGCGTATTGAGATTTTTGATCATATCGAAAGCGAGCACGCAGACGAAATCGCCGAGCTTGATGATCGCTTTTATGATGTGGGCGAAAATCTGGTTGAATTAACGCTGCTTTTTGTCAGTAAAAACCTGAAAGATTTCCGCTGATACAATCACCGGTGTTTAATGCCGCCGGTGATTAGCCGATATCTTTTAAGCAGTGGACGATAACAGCAATGATGCATTGGCTTGTGCGGCGTGTGCAGAGCTTTGGTCATGCCTTTTCTGGATTGGCCTATATGTTGCGCACGCAAGTGCATGCACAAATTCATCTGCTTGCGGTTGTCGTCGTCGTCAGTGTCGGTTTTTTAACCGGCCTGGCAGCCTCTGAATGGACGGTGTTGGTCTTGTCCATGGCGCTGGTGTTGTCATTTGAGGCAATGAATACGGCGTTGGAAGCTCTGGCTGATGCGCTTCATCCCTCTCATCATCCCCTGGTTGGTAAAGCCAAAGATCTTGCTGCGGCTGCGGTGCTGGTATCGGCATTCGCATCTGTTATTATCGGCACGCTGATTTTTATTCCGCACTGGCTGTCGTAATCTTCTGGGTGATGTCAGCTTTTGCTTTTGAGGCGCAGCCGATCAGAAAACGTCAGTTAACTATTAATAAAAACAAGTATTAAGGAATTCTCCCATGACTCGTATCTTACTGGGCCTGGCGCTGGCCTGTAGCCTGATATTCAGTGTGAATGCCAGACAGCTTGAAGGTGCCGATATTGCAGAGCAGATCACACTGAATGGCCAGGCATTGACTCTCAATGGTGCTGGTGTCCGTTCCAAATTCTTTCTTGATGTTTATGTCGCCGCGCTGTACCTGGGTAGCAAGAGTGATGATGCCAAGGCGATCGTTGCTGCTGATGAACCGATGGCGATTAGTTTGCACATTGTGTCCGGCATGATTAACAGCAAACGTATGTCGGAATCGACCCGTGATGGCTTTGTCCGTTCGACCGGTGGCAATCTGGCTCCGATCGAACAGGATGTTGAAGAGCTGATTAAAGCTTTCCGTGATGAAGTGAAAGAAGGCGATGTATTCGAGCTGGCTTATACCCCGGAAAGCGGCGTAACCGTTTATCGCAATGGTGAAATGAAGTCGAACGTTAAAGGTCTTAAGTTTAAGCAGGCGTTGTTCGGTATCTGGTTATCTGAAGACCCTATTCAGAAGTCGCTGAAAAAAGGCCTGATCAACGGCTGAAATAGTGGATTATGAAAAACGGGCTGCGGCCCGTTTTTTTATAGGTGCATTTTAACTCAGTATTTCTGGCAGGGCTCTGTCGGTGTTGTTGTGATCGTCATTTGGTCAAAAACGGACAATCTGTTCTCTATCGGTGCCAAATAAGGAATGTTTGGCGGATATGTATCCGGCATTATTCAAGGTGAATGTAAATTTGTCCTCAAATGTTGCAGAAGAACGCAGATTCCGGAATATAGCGAGGGGTTGATAAGTACGCCATCAGCATGATCAGTCAACGTAATGCCGTATCGTGAGCGTTTGCTGTCCGGGTCTGTTTGTTTCTCGTGCGAAACTGGCTTATTCGTCAGTTATTGCTTAACTTTTGCTATACACGACAAGGATGTAAAGCGGTTGTTGAATTCAATTGTCATCACCGATGGGGCAGGTTGTTGAATAATAATGAAGCGGTAGTGACCTCTGTATCTGGCGACGCCTTTCTGCCTGAGCGAATCGTTTTGCTTGTGGTGGACGATGATGAGGCTGTACTGCAGGTCACCCGTCTCGTTCTGTCCCGATTCCGTTATAAATCCCGCTCTCTGGAAATACTGGAAGCCAGCAGTGCCGCTCAGGCGAAGGCGACCCTGGCATTGCGTCCTGATATCGCGGTTATTTTGCTTGATGTGGTTATGGAAAGTGACGATGCCGGTTTGCGTTTGGTTGAGCACATCCGCCATGAACTGAATAACCATCATGTCCGCATTTTGTTGCGGACCGGACAGGCCGGCTATGCACCTGAGCGCCAGGTCGTGCAGGATTATGATATTAACGATTATCTGGTGAAGTCTGATGCCACTCAAAGCCGGCTTTTTTTGTCGCTGACTGCCGCCATTCGCAGTTTCAGTGACATTCTGCGGGCAGAAGAGCTGGCTCGGCGCATCGCCGAAGCGGAGCATCAGCGCCAGCTTGCCGATCGTGCTTCACTGGCGAAAACCGATTTTCTTGCTCATATGAGCCATGAAATCCGCACGCCGCTGAATGGTATTGCCGGTATTGTGGAGTTATTAGACGACACCGGACTTTCTTCCGAGCAGGCTGAGCTGCTGCGCGATCTGCGTTATGTCAGCTCTGCGCTGCTGGGCATCGTCAATGATGTGCTGGATGTTGCCAAGATAGAAGCCGGTAAGCTGGAGCTTAACGTTCACGATTTTCACTTGCCGCAGTTGCTGGAAAAAGTCGCCGCTATCTTTGTTGTTGGTATGCAGCAGAAAGCCATTCGTTTTCAGGTTGAACAGGGCAATGATTTGCCGCAATGGGTGCGCGGGGATGCTCAGCGTATTCAGCAGATACTGATTAATTATCTCAGTAACGCTTATAAATTCACTCCGCAAGGTGGGCGGATAACGCTACGCGTGTCCTGTGTTGTGACGGCTGATGGCTATGAATTGATTGCCGAGGTGGACGATAACGGCAAGGGCATTCGTGCAGAGCGGTTGGCTGATATTTTTAATGCCTATGAACAGGAAAGCGCGCAAACGGCCAGTCATTATGGTGGAACCGGGCTCGGTTTGAGTTTATCCCGCAGTCTGGCGATGTTGATGAGTGGCTGTGTTGGCGCTGACAGTGAGCCCGGGCATGGCAGTCGCTTCTGGTTGCGGGTGCCGTTGGAGCGAGGAGAGGCTCCTGTGGTGGATGAGACTGCTGCTGATCCGCTGGCGGCTGATGCGCTTGCGGGTTGGGTGATTCTGATTAGTGAGGATGATCCGACCAGTCAGAAAATTATCCGTAAAATTCTGGAGCAACAAGGGGCTCGCGTTGAGGTCTTTGCGGATGGTCAGCAATTGCTGGACTCCGGTCTTTATCACACAGCGGACGTTATTGTGCTGGATTACCATATGCCGGTGCTGGATGGTCCATCAACTGCCCGGCGTTTACGTGAGCTGGATTACCAGGGACCTTTATTGGCGCTGACCGCAGGCATTGTTGATAGTGAGCGGGAAGCGTGTTTGCAGGCCGGCATGAACGATGTGCAGGGTAAGCCTCTGGATAGACAGCGGCTGATTAATTGGTTGTTAAATGCCCGCTGAGCGGGCACTGAATTATTCAGAGTTACTCTGACTCCGGAGGCATTAATCGCTCTGATGCTTTTCGCCCATTCTGGCAATGGCTTCGAGGCGGGCAATAATGTCACCATTAACACTGCCTGCGGTGAATTCCCCTTTGCTGTTTACCTTGCCTGCTTTGCGTTTCATCAAAATTTCGATGGCCTGATCCACGTGGGTAACGCAATGAACGTGAAACTTTCCTGCAGCAACTGCGCTGACGACTTCATCGTTGAGAATCAAATTCAGGCGGTTGGATGCCGGAATAATCACCCCTTGCTCACCGGTCAGGCCGCGAGCGGCACAGAGGCGGAAGAAACCTTCAATTTTTTCGTTTACACCACCGATTGCCTGAACTTCACCGTACTGATTAACCGAGCCGGTAATGGCAAAACTTTGCTCAATAGGGGTGTGAATCAAGGCTGAAATAAGACAACACAATTCGCCCAGTGAAGCACTGTCGCCATCGATGTAACCGTAGGATTGCTCCATGGCGATGTGTGCAGAAATAGCCAGCGGAAAACGCTGGGCATAGCGGTTGCCAAGAAAGCCGGTGAGAATCATCACGCCTTTGGAGTGAATGGCCTGTCCGAGAGATACTTCCCGCTCAATATCGACCACACCTTTGCTGCCCGGATAAACTGTCGCGGTGATGCGCGCCGGTGAGCCGAAACTGGTGTCGCCCAGTGACATCACGGTTAAGCCATTAATTTTGCCGACCGCCTTGCCGCTGGTTTCCAGCAGGACGGTACCGTCGAGCATCTGCTCAAACAATTTGTCGTAGACACGTCCGGTGCGTTCAAATTTAGCCGCCAGGGCGCGATCAATATGGTCTGCACAAATGAGTTCATCCTGTGCCAGCTGGCGGATAAAGTCGGCTTCGGCCAGCAGGTCGAATTGCTCACCTATGCGGGCGCTGAGAACGTCCTGCTGCTCGGCCAGGCGTGCACTGTAACGCACCATGCGCACCACGGCGCTGTGGTCGAGGTCTGCGTAGCCCTGTTCTTCGATGCGGCTTTTCAGCAGGCGGGCATAAGCCAGCAGATGCTCATCGTTCAGCGGCAGGTCACTGTCGAAATCGACGACGGCGCGGAACAATCGTTTGAAGTCCTCATCGTACTCCTGCAGCAGGTAATACACCTGACGCGAACCAATCAAGACCAGTTTGAAATCCAGCGGTATCACCGCCGGTAACAGGGTCGTGGTGTTAATTAATCCCATTTCCGAATACGGGGATTCCATTTTTAACTGGCGTGATTGCAAGGCGCGTTTCAGGGCGTCCCACACCAGCGGCTCGGACAATACTTTTTCCGCATCCAGAATCAGGTAGCCGCCATTGGCTTTGTGTAAGGCGCCGGGGCAAACGCGGCGGTAGTTGGTCACCAGCGCGCCTTGCTCGTTAGCGTATTCAATTCGCCCGAACAGATTGGCGTAACTTGGGTGGGGTTCGTAAATGACCGGAGCACCACTGTTTTCCGCATGATGGGTGGCAATGTTCGGGGTCAGTGCTTCTTCGAGAATGCTGCGTTTGACGTATTCCTCACGCAGCTCCAGCAGGCGCTCTTCAACCAGCTCTTCGAGTACCAGGCGCGGCAGGTGCTCTTCCATATCCTGCAGGTAGTTCAGGAGTTTTTCGTGGCCAACAAAGCGTGTACGGATGGGTTCGATCAGCGGCGTGATGGCGTTTTTGATGGTTTCCTGATTCAGCTGGCGCAGATCATTGCTGCTTTCACGCTTCCATTGTGGCAACTCTGACAGTTGTTCGCTGAGCATTTGTTCCAGTTCGGCGATGTTGTTATGGAAGCCGTCGCGCTCTTCTTCGCTCAGTTGCGCGAATTCCGTTTCGTCCAGTGCTTTGCCTTCACGCATCGGCGTAAAACTGATGGCACTGGAATCGCGATACACCGCCACGCCGCGCTTATGCGCTTCGCGCTCAACGAATTCAATCGCTTTGTCGTAACGGCGGTTGAATACGTAGTCAATTGCGGACTTTTTCTGCTGATAGGTTGGGTGTTCCAGAGCAGCAGGGAAGGTGGCCAGCAGCTGGTCGATTAACTCGCTGATGTGCTGACGTAAAACCCCGGCTTCTTCCGGCTGCATTTCTACTGCTTGTGGCTCGCGCGGGTTACGGAAATTATTGACGTAGCACCAGACGCTGGGCGTTGCCTGACGTTTTGCTTCGCTTTTCAGGTAATCGCGGACGTAGGATGAGCGGCCGGTGCCGGTTTCTCCCATGACGAAAATATTGTAGCCCGGACGCTGCATAGCCACGCCAAACTGAATGGCGTTAACGGCTCTGTCCTGGCCAAGAACGCCCTGGAATATTTCCAGTTCGCGGGTGTCGGCAAAAGCAAAGGCGGATGGATTAATACGTTGTGTCAGGGCGGAAGCGTTAACTGCAGTCTGGAGTTTGGCCATTCGGAGTCGTCAATTTTGGCGAATAAAGGCGGTACAGTATTGAGAACGACAGGGCTTGGCAAGTCAGTCAGCGTTGCAATTCTTCGGCCGCTGGTGATAATTGCGCCGCTTTTACTACCGCGGGGGATGCATGTCCGTTCAGCCAGAAGACAGAACCACCATCGATATGTTTGCCGCCAATCGTCCGGGACGCCCACGCAGCAACCCTTATGAGCGTTCGCAGCAGTGTCGTTTCAATAAGCGTACGCAGCGGCAGCGCGATAAAGAACGTGGTCTGCACCGCCTGGAAGTCAAGCTGGATGCTCAGGTTGTTGAGCGGCTGGATGAAGTTTGTACGGAGTTGAATCTGGCGCGCGCAGACGTGCTTGAGTTGGCGTTAAAGCATTGGCTGCACCTGTAATCGTTCAGTCTTAAGCAGGTATTTCTGCCGCTCATGCAGCGGATCAATTGCATTGCTGTTCCGTTGTTCACTAAACTGACACTATAATCAGCTTATACGTATAAACGAAAAGGATATCGTTGTGCATGGATTGCAATCGGGCATTCTTGTCCTGACCCTTCTGTTACCGCTTGCTGCCTGTGTTGGTGGCGGTAAAGCGACAAAATCTTCCGCCCTTGACGAAGGCGTTGCGCCTGGTCAGCTGAATCAGACGCTCGATCACCTCAGTCTTACGCCCGTCCCTCTGTATGGCATGCCGGAGTTGGCGTTGGGGGCGGTGTGGCAAAGCGGCAGCGAGCCGATGTTACAGGTTTGTGATCAGCATCGTCGTCCGCTGGATGCGGGCAAGCCTCTGGTGCTTTATATCGATGGTGAGCACGAAATCCTCAGTCTGCAGCGCTCAGATTCTCAGTCGGTATTTCATTGCAGTTATTTTGCCAGCAGTGCTGAGCAGCTGGATCGTATTGCCAGCAGTCAGACCGTGATGCTGCGCATCTACTTTAATGGTGAGGCGGTGGAGCAGCGTATTTCCGGCACCATGTCCGATTATTTTTCCCGTCCCAAAATGCTGGGTCCGCAGCAGCGACTCAAGCGCTTTGTTGATGCTTTGCAGCATCTGAATCTCAGCAGTGCTTTGGTTGACGGCTAAAAAGCAGATAACTGCTTGATATCTCAGTGAGTTTTCGTTAATGTGCCGCCACCTGATGTTCATCGGGTCGTTATGGTGGCCTCTGCTGGTCCCCTCGCAACGATACGCCGCGAACCCCGCCAGGCCCGGAAGGGAGCAACGGTAGTGGCTGACTCGTGTGCCGGGGTGTGGCTGGTAGAGGTCATCTCCAAATTCTCCTGACTTTCCCCTCCTTACAAGGTATTATGCGCCTCATTGCGTAATCTCTGGTGATGGAAAATTCATGAGTTATCAAGTACTTGCTCGAAAGTGGCGACCACGTTTCTTTGATGAAATGGTGGGGCAGGAGCACGTGCTTAAAGCACTCATTAATGCCCTTAACGAACAACGTCTGCATCATGCCTATCTGTTTACCGGTACCCGTGGGGTCGGTAAAACCACCATTGCCCGCATTCTGGCCAAATGTCTCAATTGTGAGCAGGGAATCAGTGCCCGCCCTTGTGGTGAGTGCAGTGCCTGTCGCGAGATTGCCGAAGGTCGCTTTGTTGATCTGATTGAAGTCGATGCCGCATCGCGCACCAAGGTAGAAGATACGCGCGAGCTGCTGGATAACGTCCAGTATGCGCCAAGCCGTGGCCGCTTTAAGGTTTACCTGATTGACGAAGTGCACATGCTGTCGACGCACAGTTTCAATGCGCTGCTGAAAACACTGGAAGAGCCTCCTGCTCACGTTAAATTTCTGCTGGCAACCACCGATCCGCAAAAATTACCGGTTACGGTATTGTCGCGTTGCCTGCAATTCAGCCTGAAAAACATGACTCCGGAACGCATTGTTTCGTATCTGGAGAAGGTGCTTGAGGCAGAAAAAATCGGCTATGAAGAACCTGCCTTGTGGCAGCTTGGCCGTGCCGCTCAAGGCAGTATGCGCGATGCGCTCAGCCTTACCGATCAGGCCATTGCCTATGGTGAAGGTCTGGTGGGCGAAGCTCAGGTTAATGCCATGCTGGGCACTATGGATCGTGGTCGCTTGTTCAAGATGGCTGAAGTTATGGCCAAGGCCGATGCGGCTGAGGTGATGAATGAAGTGGCGGCCATGGCTGAGCATGGTCCGGACTATGACGAAGTACTGCAGGGGCTATTGACCATCTGGCACCGTGCGGCGTTAGGCCAGGTTGTGCCGGATGCTATTGAAAACTCGCAGGGCGATCGTGATGCGATTCTGCAGCTGGCGATGGCGATGCAACCGGAAGATCTTCAGCTGTATTATCAGATTGCTCTCAGTGGTCGTGCCGATCTGGCGCTGGCCCCGGACCCGCGCCAGGGTTTTGAGATGATTTTGCTGCGTATGCTGGCTTTCCGTCCTGCACCTGCAGCTCCGCTCGAACTTGATCTGGAATCGGCGCTGCAAAAAAAAAAGCGTCTCAGTCCTGAGTCGCTGATTGCCGATGAGCCTTCAGCTTTGGCGGGTGTTGCTTCAGAAACGGCTTCAGAAACTGCGCTGGCTTCTGTTCAGCCTGCGGTTGATGCATCGCCTGCCGCTTCATCGTTTACTGAATGTTCGAATGCTGAGCCTTCTCTTGCTGAATTATCTGCCTCCGCGTTAAACCATGAAGAATCCTCAGCGGCTCTGGCTGCAGAAGAACAAGCCTCTCATGAAGGGCTTGATGAGCAGCCTCAGAAAACGCCCCAGGACTCTGTATTGCCCGATGAAGCGCCAGCCTCATCGGCGGTGAATTCTGCTCCTGAGCTGAGCGATCATTCAGCGCTTGTGGGGGGCGAGCCTTATTCCCGTTCACCTGACGATTTCGCAGATTCCGGTTTGGATGATTCTGCGCATCAGACTTCTGATTC
This sequence comes from Thalassobium sp., assembly GCA_002733205.1. Classification (GTDB taxonomy): domain Bacteria; phylum Pseudomonadota; class Gammaproteobacteria; order Pseudomonadales; family Oceanobacteraceae; genus Venatoribacter; species Venatoribacter pacificus. The sequence continues at coordinate 717,933 of NVUW01000001.1, forward strand.
GGATGATTCCGGGCATCGGCACTCTGAAATCGCCGATAGTGATGCGGGCAGCACCGCAGCTGTCAGCGCGACCAGGGTCGCGGGTGAGCCATCCGTCAATCTTGACGTTGAGCAGTCTGCCGCGCAGACCGATGATGCTCCGACGCCTTATACCTGGTGGCAGTGGGTTACCCGCCTGAAGCTAGCTGGCCTGCCAATGGCCATCGCCCGCAACAGCGCGCTGGTGCAGGTGGATGGTGATCGTTATATTTTTGATGTCGACCCGGTACAGGGCGCATTATTCAATGATGGACAGCGTCTGCGTATTCAGGATGCAATGCGTGAATGGTTACCGCAGGCTGTGGTCGAAATGAGCCTGCAGTTGCCGCGCGGCGAGACGCCGGAGCAGCGCCGTCAGCGCGAAGCCGCCGAAGCGCACTATGGTGCTAAGCAGGCGATCGAGGCCGACCCGCTGGTGCAGCGGATTCTGGCCGAATTTGGTGGATTTGTAGTGGACGACAGTGTTCGTCCGGTCAGTTAAATACAGCCGGTCAGCCTAATGGCCGGACAGCTAAATACCGATAGTGGAGAATCTTATGATGAAAGGTGGAATGGGGAACCTGATGAAGCAGGCCCAAAAGATGCAGGAGCAACTGCAACAGGCACAGGCAAAACTGGCCGATGCAGAAGTCACCGGCGAATCCGGTGCTGGCCTGGTAAAAGTCACCATGAATGGTCGCCACGATGTTAAACGTGTTGAGCTGGATGATTCCATCATGGAAGAAGACAAAGAGATGCTGGAAGACCTGCTGGCGGCGGCGGTAAATGATGCCGTGCGCAAAATCGAACAGCAGAATCAGGAGCAAATGGGCAAGCTGACCGCAGGAATGGGTCTGCCTGCGGGCATGAAACTGCCATTCTGATATGCAGCTACCCGCAGAATACCGCCAGCTGATTGATTGCTTTGATGCTTTGCCGGGTATTGGGCCGCGTGCGGCCGCACGTCTGGCCCAGCACGTACTTGAGCATGACCTTGGCGACCGCCTGCAGCTGGCGATTCTGCGTGGACGTGGTGCGCTGCAGCATTGCAGTCAATGCCGCAGTTACAGTCTGACGCCCACCTGTACCTTGTGTGCTGACGGCGAGCGTCAGCAATCGCGTTTATTGGTCCTCGCCGGTGTAGACGATCTGACGCTGTGGGAAGAAGCCGGGTATCGTGGTGGTTATTTCATTTTGCATGGTCTGCTGTCGCCGGTATCAGGTGTCGGGCCACGCCAGTTGCATCTGCCGCAGCTGAAGCGAAGAGTCGAAGCGCTGCTTGCCGGCGAAGATATCCGCTCTGCGGATATTACTTCAGCAGGTATTCCGGCCGTACATAAACCATCGACGGCCGGACCGTTGCTGGTGCAGGTCGTGCTGGAGTCTTCTGTTGAAGCCGATGCTACCGGGCAATTTATTCAAGATATGTTGGCGGATCTTGCCTGCCAGGTGCAGGTATTAACTCCGCGGCAACTGGATGCTGATTTACAGCGTGCGCAGCGATCATCTGCCGCAGGTTGTGCCCCGGCAGGAGCAGAAGAATGACGCGTCTGAAAATTCCTCAACCGCAATGGATTACCACAGAAGAGCAACTGCAGGACGCTTGCAGGCTGTGGTGTCAGGAAGCCTACATTGCGGTGGATACTGAATTTGTCCGCACCACAACGTTTTATCCGGAAGCCGGTTTGCTGCAAATTGCAGACAGCCATGGCAGCTACCTGATTGATCCGTTAACCATCAGTGACTGGCAGCCGCTGGTAGAGGTTCTGCAACATCCTTTGGTGGTTAAGGTGTTTCATGCCTGCACCGAAGATCTTGAAGTCTGTCGCCGCCTCACCGGCGTCGTGCCAGCGCCATTGGCTGACACTCAGATTGGCGGAGCCATGGCCGGACTTGGCGCGTCGATGGGTTTTCAGCGTCTGGTAAAAGAAGTGCTGAACATCAATCTGCCGAAAGAAGAAACCCGATCTAACTGGCTGATGCGACCGCTGCGTGAAGAGCAGATCAGTTATGCGGTTGCCGATGTTCATTATCTGTACCGGTTGTATCCGAAGCTGGTGTCGTTGCTGAAAAAACTGGGGCGTCAGTCCTGGCTGGCGGAGGATTGCGAACGATTGCTGACGCTGTCAGAAAAATCAGAAAAGGCCAGTCTGTATTTTCGCCGGGTAAAACTGGCGTGGAAGTTACGCCCGCAAGAATTATTGCTGCTGCAACATCTGGTGTTATGGCGTGAACAGCAGGCGCGTGAGCGCAATGTGCCGCGCAGTAAAGTCGTCGACGATAACAGTCTGTGGAATATTGCACGCTTCAAACCGCGTAATCGTGATCAGCTGATAAAGGCCGGGATGCGTCCACAAGCAGTGCGTGAAGACGGCAAGTTACTGTTGGATATTGTCAGCCAGATTCAGGCCATGGATAAAAGCCTGTGGCCGAGGCAGCTGGACAAACCGCTCTCGCCTCAGGCCGGGCAGTGGTTAAAACTGCTTAAAGAAACCGTGGTGAGCAAGGCTGAATTGCTGAATATTCCGCCGGATTTGCTGGCCAGAAAAAAAGCCCTGGAAGCGTTGATACGCTCCGGATACCCGAATGGCCCCTTCAAATTGCCGGAAAGTCTCAGCGGCTGGCGTAAGGCGGAAATCGGGGATTATTTAATGATGATTTTGCAGGATCAGACGAGAGTGATCTCGCTGAGAAAACCGAGCCATGACGAAAGTACTGTGTGACGTCTACAAGACGAAAAAGAAAGATGAAGCTTACCTCTACGTTTCCCGCAAAGATGCGCTGACGCGTGTTCCGGATGCGTTGATCGAACAATTTGGCAAGCCTGAACTGGCAATGACCATGATTCTGACGCCGGAGAAAAAACTGGCCAGAGCCGATATCGACAAGGTTCTTCAGGCATTGGATGAGCAGGGGTTTTATCTGCAGATGCCACCGGCTAAAGAGACCTACATGCTCGATTTGTTCTGCAAACTGGACAAAGAATGAGCGCGAAACCTTTTTGGGAAGAAAAAACGCTGCGCGAGATGAGCCGCTCGGAGTGGGAATCTTTGTGCGACGGCTGTGGTTTATGTTGTCTGCATAAACTCGAAGACGAAGACAGTGGTGAGGTGTATTACACCGACGTTCATTGCCGCTATATGGATACCAGTAATTGCAGCTGCACAGTTTATCAGGAGCGCAATATCAAGGTGCCAAACTGTGTCTGGCTGAGTCCGGAGCAGGCCGAAAGCTTTTTCTGGCTGCCGGAAACCTGTGCTTATCGTCTGCTGGCCGAAAAAAAGCCGCTGTTTGACTGGCACCCGCTGGTTTCCGGCAATCCGGCTTCTGTTCATGAGGCTAGTATTTCAATTCTGAATAAGGGAATTGCAGACGACCAAATTCCCGAAGATGAGTGGCAGGATCGTATTATATGGAAGGCATAATTCAGTTTTTACCCTTTTGGGCGGCCTATCTGGTATCTGCTCTGGTAGGCTACTGGTGCTGGAACCGGATGTTTTTCTGGTTGGCACAAGATAGTGATGTTCGACGTTTTTTACGCATGATTGGTGCGGTGTTGCTGTTTACCCCGGCTCCGATTGCGCAAGACTCAAATTATTTCGCCCCGGTTTTGATCGTCTTGCCTTTTACCGCGATCAGTGAAGGCATTAATGCTGCCCTGTATGCCGTTAGCTGGTTACTGGCAGCACTTTGTCTCGGTGTTTTGGTGTTAGGCATACGCCAGTTATTGCTCTGGCTGCGCAGTCGGCTGCGGACAAATAATGAACAGGATGAGGCGCACTGAGTGCGCCTTTTTTATTTTTAACGCCCCATCATGCGCGCAACCTGCCTTTCTTTTACGCTTCAGGCAGCAATGAGCGGCAGTAAAAGTCTTTTGATAATCAATTGTTCATTAAATAATCAAGAGCGTTTCCAGCCTAGTATCAGTGTTTAATTTTTTTTATCCCGGCATTTTTCCCAGTTATGCATTTTTTTTATTACTTTTCTGGCTAACCCATAAAACTTTGCTAGTTTTAATGCAGGAGTGTTCTGTATTTCTGACGGTCTTCCTCAGGTGGCCGGCGTAATCCGGAGCGGTACTAAAACTTGGGGTTTTCCGTCAGTGGAGTAATCGGATTAGGGGCAGCAGAGTCTGCGCTCTAACGGATGAGAGGTTGGAAACATGGCTAATCATATCTTCATTCTGGCAACTGTGATGCTGTTAGCTGGCATTTTTGGGGGGCTGGTGAATTATTATCTGTATGGGGATAAAGATCCCGATGCAGCAAGTCTGCCACGATTTTTAGTGGTGGGTGTAGGTGCGTCATTTCTGGTGCCGGTGGTACTGGATATGGTTAACAGCGAACTTGTTCTTGAAAGCCAGGGTGATCCGTCACGCTTGCTGATTTTTACAGGCTTCTGTCTTATTTCAGCGCTGCTGAGCCGCTTCTTTATCGATAATCTGTCAGACCGGATTCTCAATGAAGCGCAGGTCGCGAAACAACGTTCCGAAGAAGTACAACAGAATCTGCGTATTATTCAGAGCGAACTGCTGCCGCTGATTGATACCGAAACTGAGCAGGATACCAGCGGTGAAGATCCGCAGGTTGTACAGGTTAATGACGAACTGGATGTTACTTCGACCCATGTTCTGAAAATTCTTTCCAGCGGACGCTTTATTTTCCGTTCTCTGGCCGGGGTTTGTCGTGAAGCCAATGAAGAAGAGTCGACCATTCTGAAAACATTGCATGTGCTGGTAACCCGCAGTCTGGCCGGTAAGGTCAGCGGTAAAAACGGTGTTCGCTGGCATATCACTGAGAAAGGCCGTCGCGTACTCGAATCTAATCTGTAACAGTGTTGCCCCCGGGAGCAGTTATGATGATTAATCGTTGGCTGTCGGGGGTGATATTTCTATCACTCCTGTCATTTTTTGCCGTAACGTCTGCGGCTGAACCCTCTGTAAAACCCTCTGATGTACGCATCATTATCGATATCTCCGGCAGTATGAAGGAGACAGATCCCGATAATCTGCGTATTCCTGCCTTAAATTTGCTGGTTGAATTATTACCGGATCAAGCTCAGTCCGGAGTCTGGACATTTGGTCGTTACGTCAACATGTTGGTACCACTGCGGTCGGTTGATCAGGCGTGGCGTGACGCTGCAAAAGCGCAGGGACAATCAATTAACTCGGTTGGTTTACGCACCAATCTCACCGATGCGTTGGCCAGGGCCAGTTGGAAAGTCGCAGCCGACAGTGGTTTTAATCACAGTGTTATCCTGCTGACCGATGGCAAAATCGACATGGCTGAAGCCGGTCAGGATGCTGATAAAGTCAACGCTGCAGAAAGGGAACGCCTCTTTAGCGAAGTGTTGCCTGTTTATGCCGCCGCCGGTGCCCGTATTCATACCCTTGCACTGTCGGAAGAAGCGGACAAAGAATTACTGCAACAAATATCGCTGGAAACCGGTGGCCTGTTTTTGCAGGCTTCCAGCGCGGATGAATTACTGAAAGCGTTTCTGAAAGCCTTTGACCGTGCGGTACCGGTTGAACAAGTCCCGATGGACGACAACCGCTTTGATATTGATGCCAGCGTCAAAGAGTTTACGGCACTTATTTTCCGTAAAGGTGGTGGTAAAGAAACCCGTCTTGTTCAGCCCAATGGAACCGTTATTGCCTATCAGGGGGCGCAGCAGCAGGCGTCTGTGCGCTGGCATCGGGATGTTAATTTCGATTTGATCACCGTGCAGTCACCGGAGGCCGGAAGCTGGGCTGCTGATGCTGACCTCGACCCTGATAACCGTGTGCAAATCCTTTCTGATCTGACCTTGAGCGTTGATGGTCTGCCGATCAGTTTGTTTTCCGGTAATCCGATCGATCTTGCGATAGCGCTGAAAAACGCCGGCACCGTGGTGGCCGAAGATGCGCTGTTACGTCTTACCGATATCAGTCTTAAAGTCACTGCCCCGGATGGTCGCTCGGGCAGTAAATTATTATCAGACCCGGAAAAACTACCGGAAGATGGTGTTTTCCGTGAGGCATTAACCCGTCTCTCACAGGTTGGTGAATACCGTTTTGAAATCAATGCCATTGGTCGCACATTCCAACGTCGCCAGGTGTTAAGTTCCACATTAATGGAACCGCTGCGGGTTGAGGTGAATCCTCTGCCAGCTGAGCAGAAAGTTGAAATTCGTGTTATTCCGGAAGGCGCCAACGTCGACTCGGGCCTGAGTCGGGTGATCGCTAAAATAAGCAGTCCGGACGAGAGCTCAATCATTCAATCGATGGAGTTTGATGCTGAACGACAAGCCTGGTTGCTGGATTTACGCGCTGATAAAGGCCCGGGGAGCTATGACGTTGTACTGAATATCCGCGGCGTGTCCAAGGGCGGGGCGACGTTCAAAAGTAAGCCTGATGATATTCGTATTGAATTCCCATTGGTCGATCCTGATGCGCCGGTTACGCCAGATAATCAGGCAGAAGAGGCTGCATCGACTGCGGATTTGCCTGCGGCTGCAGAGGTTGCTCCTGCGGTTGCTGAAAACGCCAGTGATGACAAAGCATCAGAAGTGAATGCTGCGACAGATAAACCAACAGAAGAAAAGGCACCTGAAGAAGAAGCAGCCGAAGCAGCGCCCGTCGTTGAGCCGGTGAAACCGGATCTTGCCAAACGTTTTGCTGAACAGGAGGCTGAAACAGAAGCTCCTGTAGCTGAAGAAGAAGGCATCGCCTGGTGGGTGTACCTGCTTCTGGCGCTGGGGAATCTGCTCATTTTTGGCGGAGCCGGTTACTGGTGGTTTATGAAGCGCCGTCAGAGTAAAGATGCTGCTGCGCCGGCATCGGCCGACCATAAGGCGCTGCCGGATGATCTGCAGCACGACGACCTGACGGATGAAGATTTTGCCGGCGATTTTGATGCCTTCGATGGCGAATCGGAAGAAGAAATACCGCTGCCATCCTCTGCGCCATCTTCCATGGGAGGAGATGCTGATATCAATGTCTCGATGGATGATGATTTCGACATTGATCCGGATGAAAACAAAGCCGCAGACGAAGATTGGGGTGAATTCGACACCAATGATGATTCGCTTGCCGATGCCGCCGATGATGACACTAATAAACCCGGCTGAATAACACCACGCCCGCCTGGCGGGCTGTAAAGGCCTGCACGGGTTCGGTCCGGCCGGTAACCCCGGGTTGCTGGCCGCTAATGCCTTGCTGATAAGCACCCCCAACCATATACTGCTGACCTATTTTGTCGAATGAATGACTTAGAGGTTAGTATGAAGTTTCAGGGCACCCAGGAATACGTTGCAACGCCGGATCTGCAGCTGGCAGTGAATGCCGCCATCGCATTACAGCGTCCACTGCTGTTAAAAGGGGAGCCTGGTACCGGTAAAACCATGCTGGCTGAGCAATTAGCCGAGTCTCTGGGTACCGACCTGATTCAATGGCATATTAAAAGCACAACGAAGGCTCATCAGGGCCTTTATGAATACGATGCTGTATCGCGTTTGCGTGATTCCCAGCTGGGTGTCGACAAAGTCCATGACATTGCTAACTACATCGTCAAAGGCAAACTGTGGCAGGCGTTTACTGCCGACAAACCCGTTGTTCTGCTGATCGATGAGATCGATAAGGCCGATATCGAATTCCCTAACGACCTGCTGCTGGAACTCGATAAAATGGAGTTCTTTGTGTACGAAACGCAGGAACGTATTGTCGCCAGGCACCGCCCGATCATTCTGATCACCAGTAATAATGAAAAAGAACTGCCGGATGCATTTTTACGCCGCTGCTTCTTCCATTACATCGACTTCCCCGATCGCGACACGATGAAAGCCATCGTTGATGTGCACTTTCCGCGCATTCAGGCTGAACTGGTGCGCGATGCGCTGGACGTTTTCTTCGATGTGCGTAAGGTGCCGGGCATGAAGAAAAAGCCTTCTACCTCTGAATTGATTGATTGGCTGAAATTGCTGATGGCTGATGAGGTAGGTCCGGACGTGTTGCGTAACGCCGACCACACCAAAGCCATTCCGCCGCTTTATGGTGCGCTGCTGAAAAATGAGCAGGATGTACAGTTGCTGGAAAAACTGGCTTTTATGAGCCGTCGTAAAGGCTGATCTGATGCTGATCGATTTCTTTCAGACCGTCCGTAACGCCCGCGTACCCTGTTCAGTGCGTGAGTATCTGGATCTGGTTCAGGCTGTTAAAGCGCATGTGGTGTTTGCCGACCTCGACGAGTTTTATGCACTCGCGCGATTGTGTCTGGTTAAAGATGAAAAACACTACGACAAATTCGATAAAGCTTTTGCTGCTTATTTTCAGGGGCTGGATACGCTGCCTTCGTTTATGGAAGAGGCGAACATTCCTGCCGAATGGATGCGCAAAGAGCTCGAACGCATGCTGTCGCCGGAAGAAATGGCCAGAATCGAAGCGCTTGGTGGTCTGGATAAAGTGCTCGAAGAGTTTAAAAAACGTCTCGAAGAGCAGCATAAACGCCACCAGGGTGGCAATAAAATGATCGGCACTGGCGGCACCTCCGCCTTTGGTGGCAATGGCTATAACCCGGAAGGTATTCGTATCGAGCAGGGTAAGTCACGCCATAAAAAGGCAATAAAAGTCTGGGAACAGCGGAATTACAAAGATCTGGATGACAGCATTGAGCTGGGTATCCGCAATATCAAAGTGGCGCTGCGCCGGTTGCGCAAATTTGCCCGTCAGGGCTCGGTAGAAGAACTGGATCTTGGCGATACCATTGCTTCCACTGCACGTAATGCCGGTTTTCTCGACATTAAAATGGTGCCGGAGCGGCACAACTCGGTGAAAGTGCTGCTGTTTTTTGATATCGGCGGCTCAATGGATCCGCACGTCCGTGTGTGCGAAGAATTATTCTCCGCCGCCCGCACCGAGTTCAAACACATGGAAATCTTTTATTTCCATAATTGCCTGTACGAGTCCGTATGGAAAAATAATATCCGGCGCAATAATCAGCGCACCGATACCTGGGATATCCTGCGTAAATTCGGCCCGGACTATAAAGTGATCTTTGTCGGTGATGCCATGATGGCACCTTACGAAGTGACTCATGTAGGTGGCAGTGTAGAGCACTGGAACGAAGAGGCCGGTGCAGTGTGGATGCAGCGTATGGCTGATCAATACGGCAAGCTGGTGTGGCTGAATCCGGCACCGGAGTCGTACTGGGGGCAGGGCGGATCGCTGGGGGCTATCCGTGAAATTGTCAATCAGCATATGTATCCGCTGACGCTGAAAGGGCTGGAAACGGCAATGCGTCATCTAAGTAAATAGAATGAATGAGAATTAACTCAAGCTGTACGAATGTACCGATTGATTGAGTGGCGCGCTTTATAGGACAATGGCGCACGAATGGCACGGATGCCCACATAACTAGAAAAATGAAAAGGGCTTTAGACCGATGTTGGTCCTGGGGAATCTCTGGCGTCCGCTCACCTTTAAGTTGAGTCGGCTGCTCTATATCACCACGTTCTGTATGATCTGTGCTCCATCGTGGGCGCAACAGGAACAACTGTATCTGCGCAAAGGTCCGGGCAGCTCCTTTCCTGTTATCTTCGAAGTCTCTTCCACTGAACAACTACAACCGCTGTATCTGCAGGGTGAATGGCTGCTGCTAAGTAATGGCCGCCGTCAGGGTTGGTTGCCGGTGCGTGAGGTACCCGAATCCTCCGGGCTCAGCCGCGCCCAGTTATGGTATCTGAACGACGCATTGCGCCCGGGTGACTGGCATGTACAGGGTGGCTGGAACAGCGAAACGGCACTGCAGGTGGGCATCAGTTATCCGCTTGATCGTTATCGTCTGGCGGCGCGTTATACCCGTTCTGATGCCGGCGAGCAGGCGTGGCAAAGTGCAGAGCTGGGTTTTGAACACCTATTTTCCCGCTACTCCGGCTGGTCTTTGCAAGGGTTTGCCGGATTAGGCCTTGGGCTTAATGAAGAAGGCAGTCGTCGTTGGGATGAGCAGGGGCGGGAAACATCAACGGCAATTTTTACCTTGTCCGGTGATGTTATCTGGCCTCTGGAAACACGCCTGGATCTGCGGCTGCGTTTGCAGGCTTCCCAGGCACTGGGCGCTGATCAATCTGCACATACGGCCATCGCGCTGATCTGGAATCTGAGTTTATGAAGTATCTGATCCTTTGTTTATTGTCTTTGCCACTGCTGTCGGTGGCGGAAACCACCGATATTTACCAGCCACGGATCAAAGTTGCCGGGCTGGAACAATCAGAAAATATCAGTCGCCGTTATGGCAGTTGGGGAATCGGTGTTGCTCAGCAGGCGCAGGATAATCTCAGTGGACGAACGGCATTGAATATCAGTGCACGCTGGTTTGCCGGAGAGCGCTGGTACTTGTTGGGTACCGCACAATACGCTCCGTTTAATCGCGATGAAATCCGTAATGGCAGTGGCCAGGTTTTACTGGAGTCGGGCGAACAGGCCAATGTGCTGGCCGGCGGCGCCGGGTACGCTTTTCTGCAGGGTACAGCCAGTCTTAATGGGCATATGAGTTATCCATGGCAGGTGGCCGTGGAAGGTTTGCTGGGCGAGCAATACACTGGTGACAGCAGTGGCCGCTATTCTGGCCTGGCGTTCTCCTGGCAGCTGCTGGGCGATGATTACTGGCTGGCGACTGAATGGCGAACATACCAGAGTGACGACAGTCGCCTGGATAAGCTGAACGTAAACAAAGGTGTGCAATGGGGCATTTCATTCGGTTCTTATTTCTGAGTCTGGTCGCTCTGACGGTTCAGGCTGCAGAGTTGAAAAGCACAGAAACGCTTGCTCCGGGCCAGCGGGTTGATGATTTCTCCATGCCTTCGGCCATCGGTGGCTGGGGACAGCGCCTGTCAGAACAGCGTGGCAAACCGGTTATGCTGGTCTGGCTGGACCGCTGCGACCAGTGCGAGGAAGAACTGGTGCGTTATCAGCTACTGGCAGAGAGTTATGCGCTCGATCATCTGGTTGCCTGGTTTATCTGGGCGCCACGCAAGAATGATCGGCCACCCAAAATGCGTTTGCCGGTGTTATTGAATGACCGGAAGTGGTCGCAGAGCTGGGGTTTTAATCCGCGCCCTGCGATCATGCTGATTAATAATGATGGTGTGCTGGATCATCTGATGTTGGGCGATTTATCCGCGCACTATGACGAAACTGAAAAGACACTGGCGCAATGGATGGCGAAACAACAGCTGCAAGCCAGTGCGGAGAACGAAAAATGAAAAAGACATCAATGCTGGCCGGATTTATGTTGTTGGGTGTACTGGCTGGTTCTGTGCAGGCTGAGACAGCCGATGCCAATATTGCGGCCGATATTGTGCAGGTTAAACGTTCGGTGTTGGAGCTGAATAAAGATTTGTATGAGCTGGAGGAAGATCTGCTCAGTCCGGCGACAACCCGCGCGGCATTTTATTTCTCTCTCACCTATGGCGAATTTTTTGAGCCGTTGTCGATTGAAATTATGGGCAGTGGATTTGAGGCTGTGCGCCATATTTATACCGAACGCCAGGTCGCGGCGTTGCGTATGGGAGCTGTTCAGCCATTAGCCAATATTAATTTAGGGCCAGGTAAGCACAACCTGCGTGCTGTTATTCGCGGCGTGGATCAGCTTGGCCAGAATCGCGAGCTGGTTGTCGAACAGCAGGTGGAAAAAACCGATAAGCCGCTGCTGCTTGAATTTGTTGTCAGTGATCTTGCCGAGCAGCAGAGCGCTCGTGCGCAGCTGAAATTCTGGTAACCGGCGTACGGATGACGATTTCCTGATGCGACATTATTTATTGCTACTTCCACTGCTGTGTGTGTTGTCGGTTGCCCGTGCTGCTGACGGCGATGTCACGGCGGAAGTGATCGTAGCACAACCGGCTACCCTGCTGGCGTCCCCGGATGATGTACCGGAAAACGCCGCGCAGCGTCTGCTGCGTGGTGCCTTTTATTTTCATTATCTGACCAATAATTACCAGCAGGCACTGGTCAGCCTTGATCAAATGCAAAACGCTGGAGTACCGTCAGAAAACATAGCTGAAATCACCGTAATGAAAGCGGCGGTTTTACTTGCGCTGGGACTGGAAGCGGATGCCGATGCCTTGTTTGCTGACATTGAAGCGCGTGGTGGAGAAGCTTCGGCTAACGCCTGGTATCACCTTGCCCGCCGTTGGCAGGCACGCTCAGAATGGGAAAAAGCCGAACGCTGCATTCGCCGTGCATTGCAGTTGAATGAACGCGCTGACAACCCTGCTGTCCATTTGAACAAAGCCTATCTCGAAGAAGCAAAGTTTATTCTGGTTGCCAGTTTGGCACAGCAGGATAGGGCTAATGAAGCCGCCGATGCTCTGGCAACCATGACGCAGAGTGGCATCTGGACCGGCTATGCCCGTTACAACCAGATATTGTCGTTAATGCGCCTGCATGCGGTCAGTCGTGATCTGGAAAAGTTGATCGAAGAAGCCAGTTATTATTTGCCCGATAATTATGAAGGGCAGTCGTTAAAAGATCGGATTTTACTGGTCGCCGGTATCTACGCGCTCGATGCCGGAAAATATCGTCAGGCTGAAGCCTATCTGCGTCAGATCAGTCTCGACAGTGCCTTTACCGCCCCTGGATTATTGCAATATGGCTGGTCTTTGGTTGATCAGTGGAAATACGAAGAAGCCATGCAGCCATGGCGGATTTTACAGCAGCGCTTCAGTGAATTTCATCCGGCGGTTATTGAATCCATTCTCGCGGTTCCTCACGCCCTTGAATTATTAAATGCGACCACTCAGTCACTGAAGACCTACGAGTTTGTTGAAAAAAGACTGGTCGGCATGCTTGATGCCTTACGGGCTCAGAATACAACAGCTGACGTTTCATCCTGGCTCGATGAGTGGGAAGAACAACAGCAGGGGCAATCCTGGGGCTGGCAGCGTGTACGTCTTGGCGATATGCCGGATGGCCCGATGTCCCGGACCTTGCAGGATCTGCTGGACGATGCTGACTTTAACCAAATGACCGCCGGGCTGCACGATCTGAGCAGTATGTTAAATGACGTCCAGCGGCAACAGCAGGATTTGTTGTTATGGCAGGCCGTTTTGCAACAGCGCCAGAAAAAGCTGTCCGGCCTTGATGCCGAGAAAAAACTGCAGCGCCTGGAGCAACGCCAGGCTGAACTGACCCGTCAAGTGCTGGCGTTGCAGCAACGCCTGTATGATGAAGATAAAAAAGTATTTTCCTTCGCCTCTGAAACCGATCAGGGCAATGTCGATCATCTTGCCGCTGTCGTGCCGCGCATTGAATTTCTGCAACGCCTGAATACACCGACCCGTGACCTCGGTATTTATAAAGAACGCTGGCGCCGCAGCCGTGGCCTGCAGTTATGGCGTATATATGAAGAAAAACCAGAGCGGCAGTGGCAGGCACAAAAAAATTACTGGCAGCTGCAGGGCGTTACGTCGTCGTTGCTCGAGCAACTGGACAATACCCGTACCGCTTTGGCGTGGGCTGACAGCAGCTGGGTTGGTTTCCCGCAGCGTGTCGCCCGGCAGCAGGTGGCTTTGCAACAACAGGAGCAACAATTGCAACAGTTGCATAAGCAACAGCGTGAGCAAATCATTCGTCGGGTGTCGCAGCACATGGCTGAACTGGATGTCCGCATTACCGATTATCTGGCCCAGGCCCGTCTTTCTGTTGCCCGCCTTTATGACGATTCGTTACAGCAACAGATTGCCGGTGGCGAAGCGGAGGGCAAAAATGAATAAGCTCACTCCGTTGCTGAATGCCCGTGTTTTATGTTTGCGTCTGACCACGTTGTTGGTCTTGGTGTTGATGACTGGCTGCAGCTTATTTTCGCAGCCGGATGATACTGAAAAAACCCTGGAAAATATTAATGCGCTGAAAGTGCGTTTATTGTCGAATGATCCCCTTGAGACCAGTCACGATGATGTGATTGCGCGTTATCAGCGTTACCTGGATGTCGCAACCGAACCGGAAATGCGTATTCGTGTCGCACACCGTATTGCCAGTCTGAAATTACAGTCGGAAGAAATTGCACTGGATAATATGCCGGAAGAGTCCGACGCCGCACTGAATGTTGGTGCTACCCGCGAAGAGCGTGCGCAGGCGATAGCTTCGATTAACGATTACGAGTCTTTGCTGCAGGCATACCCCGACCGGTCAGACAACGATGCCATGCTCTATCAGTTAGCTAAAGCTTACAGCATGGCCGGAAGAATGCAGTCGGCCATCGCCACGCTTGAGCAACTGGTGAGCGATTTTCCGCGTTCGGTTTATTACCTTGAAAGCGAATTCCGGCTGGCGCAGCTACTCTATGCTTCGGGCGATTATGAAGGCGCACAGATGGCGTATCAGCGCCTGATTGATCGTGGTCCGGACGATAACCAATATTATGTCAGTGCCGGTTATCTTCAGGGCTGGGCAATTTTTAAGCAGGATCGCCTCGAAGACAGTTTATTGGCTTTCACCCGCGTATTGGATGAGCAATATCCAACTGCAGCGGCCCTGTCCGACGCCAAAGGCGGTGAGCTGGATATGCTGAACGATATTCTGCGCATTATGGCGATTATGTTTGATGATCTTGGCGACTGGGAACAGATTGCACTGTTCTATGATCGGCACGGCAAACGTCATTATGAGTATCTGATCTACGATCGTCTGGCGACGCTTTATTACGATAAACAATATTATAAAAGCGGGGCATCTACCTTGCGTGCGTTTGTTCTGCGCTACCCGGACGATGTTTTGGCTCCGGTGTATTACGAACGCCTGATCGAAGGATATAAAACCGCCCGTTATCCGAACCTGATGCGCAAGCACAAAGAAATTTACATCGGTATGTTTGGTGTCGGCGGTTCTTATTGGCTGACGCACTCTGAGGCAGTGCAACAAAAACTGACCGTCTCTCTGACCACTTATATCTGGGACCTGGCCGGTTTTCACCATGCCTGGGGACAGAACAGCAAAAAACTGAAAGATAAACGCGAGCGCCTGGCGGAAGCCGAACGTTGGTATAAAGAATACATCCGCAGCTTCCCGGATGCTGACGATACGGTAAAAGCGCATTTTCTGCTGGCGGAGGTTGCCTTTGAGCTGCAGGAATATCCACTGGCCAAAGATCACTATGAAATTGTCGCTTACCAATACCCGCACAATGAAAAAGCAGCAGAGGCAGGTTATGCCGCGATTCTGGCATTTAATAAATACCGCCCGGCAAAAACAGAAGCTCTGGCCTGGCGACAGGCTACCGTTGCCAGTGCCATGCGCTTTGTGCAGGAATTTCCGCAGGATGAGCGCAGCGGAACGGTATTGGTCAATACCGCCGAAATGTTACTGAAAGATAAATATTATCCGCAGGCGCTGGCCACCGCGCGTCTGGCGTCTGATGTTGAGGCCGACTTGCCCGAACGTTACCGCTATGGTGCCGCTCTGGTACGCGGACATGCCAGCTTTGAGCAAGGCCTGTTTGCCGAGTCTGAAGAAGCGCTGAGTAAAGCGTTAACCTACAGCAAACTGGATAAGAAAACCCGGCGTGAACTGCGCGATAAAGTCGCCGCAACCGTTTATAAACAGGGCGAGCAAGCAAAAGAGCAGGGTGATCTGGTTGCCGCTGTTGGCCACTGGCGCCGCCTTGCAACGGTTATTCCGGAAAGTAATACCCGTATTATTGCTGAGTACGATGCCGCGACGTTATTAATGCAGATGAAGGATTATGATCAGGCAATTGAGGTCCTGCTGCATTTCCGTGAACAGTATCCGCAGCATAAATTGACCGCCGATATTCCCAGCAAACTCATCGTCGCTTATGAAGATAAAGGTGAGTGGCGTAAAGCGGCTTTTGAATTGCAACGTATCTGGAACGACGGAAAAGACCCTGAGCAACAGCGTATCGCCTGTTATCAGTCAGCGGAATACTTTGAAAAAGGCGGCGATCTGGATAACGCGCTGGTGATGTATAAACGTTACGCACACAGCTATAAAAAACCTTTTGATGCGGCCGTCGAAGCGCACTTTAAACTGAACGAAATTTATGCTGCACAGAACGACGAAGAAAAACGCCGTTTCTGGCTGGATAAGGTGATAACCCTGCACAATAAAGCCGGTAAAGACCAGACGGATCGTTCACGTTATCTGGCCGCCAGTGCCGCTTACGAACTGGGCGAATTTGAACGGGCTAAATACGAAAAAATCGCTATTACACTGCCTCTGGATAAAAGTGTGACGCGCAAAAATGCCGTGATGCAGGCCGCGTTGAAACGCTATACCCAATCGGTACAGATTGGTGTTCTGGAATTTACCACCTCAGCGACCTATCGCATTGGTCAGCTGTATGCGCAGCTCAGTAAAGCGCTGATGGAGTCGGAGCGTCCGGCGGGTATGGATGAGCTGGAGCTGGAAGAGTATCAGTTTCTGCTGGAAGAGCAGGTGTTTCCACTGGATGAAGCGGCCATTGAAATTCACCAGACCAATGCTAATCGCACCTATGACGGTTTGTATGATGAATGGATTAAAAAGAGTTACCGGTCGTTGGGCGTATTAATGCCAGGCCAGTACAATAAAAATGAAAAGGCGCTGAGTTATGTTGATCAGATTCGCTAGCCTGTTACTGCTGGTTGTATTGCAGATTGGCTTGCAGGGTTGCAGCCTGTTGGGGGCAAAACCGGAAGTGGTGGATTCTGCCCAGCAGGAAAAGCCGTTGCCGCCGGAATTAATTGAGGCTTATAACGCAGGGCTTGAATTACTGCAGGATGAAGAATTCGAAACCGCCGAAACTCACTGGCAGGGTCTGACGGAACAATACAGCGAATTTCCTGGTTGCTGGACCAATCTGGCACTGGCGCAATATCGTCTTGAACAATATGCCGAAGGTTTAGACAGCCTGAATAAGGCCGTCTCTATAAAGCAGGATTTTTGCCCGGCTTATAAAATACTGGGCCTGGTGCAGCGCGAACTGGGGCAATTCAGCGCGGCTGAAAGCAGCTATCAGACGGCCGTGCAATGTGACCCGGCCGATGCCGAGGTGCGCTACAACCTGGGCATATTGTACGACTTATATTTACACGATCTGGCAAAAGCGCTGGAGCAGTATCAGCGGGCGCAGAGCATGATGAGTGAACCCGATGCCACCCTGGCGATCTGGATTGCTGACCTTGAGCGCCGCAGTACCGAGCAGGTCGCAGGAGAAGGCTCATGACTAAATCGTTCTTCTGTACGCTGTTGCTGTTGTTGTTAAGCGCCCAGGTTGTTGCTGATAACGTGGTGCGTCTTGAAGGTATATCGATCCAGGGTAACAGTGAAGAACCGAACGTAATGTACGTAACACCGTGGCGTCCACCACCGGGAACCGGGCGTTTATATCAGCCGATTAACAGCTACCGCGAACAATGGTTGCAGGGCATTGACCGGGACAGTTTTCGCCGCGAAATGCGTTACGCAGAACGTTATGCACCGAAAGAACCGAATCAGGAACGGATCCGCCAGCTGAGTGAGGGTTCTGCGTTACCGTGAATGCAATCAATGGTTAAGTCAGTCGTCAATCCATTGTGTGATACATCGTGTAATAAACAACGTTTTTTGCTGTGCGGTTTAATGGTTAAATCGTCAGTAATGGGCCAGGGCCTGTTTAATTAATGTTAACAGTCCCTGGCCCCGAACAGGTCGCGGCGTAAGACCGGCCAATAACAATTAAGAAACTAAAAACCAGGGGAAGTAACTATGGATACCATCGTACGTTTTTTTCAGGAAGGCGGTACTTTTATGTACCCGATCGCCATCATCATGGCGATTGGTTTGGCCATTGCTTTTGAGCGTTTACTGGTACTGATGAAAGAAAAATCCAGCAATCGTCGTGCCTTCGAAGAGCTGCTGCCAATGCTGCAAAAACGCGATCTGCGCGGTGCCCTGAGTTATGCCACCAGTTCTGAAACAAAAATTGGTGATATTTTCTCTGCAGCCATTGCCCGGATTCCTGGCAGTCAGCGTCGTGAAGAAATTGAATACGCGCTGGAAGAGGGCTTAATGGAAGCCATTCCACAGCTGGAAAAACGTACACAATACGTTGCGACTCTGGCCAATATCGCCACCCTGATGGGGCTTCTGGGTACCATTATGGGTCTGATCGCCGCCTTTACCGCCGTTGCTAACGCGGCACCTGCGGAAAAAGCCGCGCTGTTGTCGCAGAGTATTTCGGTCGCGATGAACACCACCGCATTTGGCCTGATGGCCGCTATTCCGTTAATTCTGCTGCACAGCTTTCTGCAATCCAAAACCAATGAAATTGTCGACAGCATCGAGATGGCCGGGGTGAAGTTCCTCAACATCATCACTGAGCGTAAGCCAGGTCAAACTCCAGCAAACAGCAACTGAGATGTAATTTCTGATGAGACGCCAAAGACGAATACAAGAAGAGGCGGAGCTCAACGTTACATCCTTTATGAATCTGATGATCGTACTGGTACCAGTACTGTTGATGAACATGGTGTTCTCACAGCTGGCCGTACTTGATCTTAAGTTGCCATTGGGAGATCAGCCGGGGGCTGTGAATCCTGAGGATGTTTCGCTCGAAGTGATTGTCAGTAAGCAAGGGTTTGAAATTACCCGAACTTATCAGGAGAAATCTGAATCGCTTGCGACTCTGCCGAAAAAAGACGGAAATTACGATTACAGTGGTCTGTCTTCTGCGCTTGTGGATATCAAAAAGAATCCTGGCTTTGAAGACAAAAAAGACATCAGCCTGTTATCGGAAGCCGATATCGATTACCAGACGTTAATTACGGTGATGGACAGCGTACGCATTTATCCGGCGGTTATTGCCGCATCCCTGGTTGATGCCACGTTATTTCCGGAAATTTCTCTGGGTGATGCACCGGGTACGGAGGTGACGCCATGAAAATGTCACGTCGTGCCAAGCGCATGCAGCGTAATCATAAGCGTAATGCCAACAAGAGCGGTCTGAATCTGACGGCACTGATGGATATTTTTACCATTCTGGTTTTCTTCCTGATGGTGAATCAATCTGAAGTGGAAGTGCAGAGCAGCGATGCCATTCAATTGCCCGCTTCATTGGCAGATAACAAACCCAATGAAAATATTACGGTGCTGGTCAGCAAAGACGATATTCTGGTTCAGGGGCGTGCTGTCATCAGTACGGCGGCCGCCAGTAAAATCAGCGGTGAAGAAATTGCTGAGCTGAAAAAAGAACTGGATTATCTGGCTGCGCGTTCACCGCTCTCAGCAGAACAAAAAGAACAGGGCAGGCCGGTCACCATTATGGGTGACAAGGATATTCCCTATGCGCTGCTGAAAAAGGTCATGAATACCTGTGCAAAGGCGGAATTTAATAATATTTCGCTTGCTGTAAATCAGAAACCACCCGCTAAGGGAGGTGCCTGATGACTGTTTATTCGCGCGCACCACAACTGCCGTGGACCGACAATGGGGATCGACAACGTTTTTTGCCGATACTGATTGTTTTGCTGGCCGTTGTTATGGTGCTGGGGGTGGTGATTCCATCCATTGATTTGCCGGAGAAAGACCGTAAAGATCTGGAGAAGCTGCCGCCACAACTGGCCAAGGTTATTGAGCGTAAAAAGCTTGAAAAACCCAAGCCAAAACCAGTGCCACCTAAAGTGGAAGAAAAGAAGCCAGAGCCTAAGCCCGAACCCAAACCGGAGCCCAAGCCTGAACCAAAACCGGAGCCGCCGAAGCCCAAGCCTGAGCCGAAACCTAAGCCCAAGCCGAAGGTAGAAGCAACGAAGGAAAAGCGTGAGCAAGCCAAAGAAACGGCCAAGAAAAATTTTGGTAACGATGCCTTGTCAGCGCTGAACAATATCCGCAATCAGGTGCCGATTGCTGCATTGAATACCTCAAGCAAAGGCCTGAGCAATGCCGGTAATAAAGCGACCAATGTGGGTACTGTGGTTGACCGCAATGCGGCGACCCGGACTTCCGGTGGTGTTGATGTTGCTTCGTTAACCAATGCGACGGTCGGTGAAAACCTCAGCGATCGCCAGGTGACGGCGGTGGAAATGACCGCGGAACAGGAAGAGGCAAGTGCTGCAGCAACGACCCGTTCGCAGGAAGAACTGCGTTTGGTATTCGAGCAGTACAAGGTGCAGTTTGACCGCTTGTATCGCAGTGCTCTGCGTAAGAATCCGGCACTGGCTGGTTCTGTTACGCTGAAAATGGATGTGCAGCCGGATGGTTCGGTGTCTTCCTGCTCGGTGTTTAAAAGTGAGTTGAACGATGCCGGTTTACATAAACGTCTGGAAATGAAGTGTCGTCAGATGCAGTTCGAAAAACGATCGAACATCGATGTGACGGCGGTTGAATTTCCGATCCGCTTTATGCCTTAAACGGCATCGCTTAACTGATAAAGCAAAAATAAAAAAGGCCGCAACAGCGGCCTTTTTTATTCTTTCCGGTTCGTATCGTTCCGGATTACTGTCAGAGCAGATTCAGTCGCCGATGTGGATTTCAGGCAACTTCGGAGCATTGATTGTCATCTTTTCGGTTGGCGCCATTACCGTGGCTTCGCCGCTCGCGACAACTTTGCCGTGCTGGTTGCTGACGCTGCATTCCAGCGTAACGATGGGCTTGCTGTCGTGTTTGCTGCTCACGGTCAGCTCAACCAGTAATTCGTCGCCGATCATTACCGGCTTACGGAAGGATAAACTCTGCCCCAGATAAACGGTGCCAGGGCCAGGCAAATCCATCGCCAGTGCCGCAGAAATTAATGCACCGGTAAACATGCCATGGGCAATCTGCCCCTTAAATAGCGTGGTCGCCGCGTATTCTGCGTCCAGGTGTACCGGATTGTGGTCGCCGGATACCGTTGCGAACAGGATCAGATCCTGACGGCTGACGGTATGCTTGCGTTGGCAGCTGTCTCCGACAGCGATTTCAGCAAATGGTCGATTGGTAATTGTTTCCATACAGTTCCCGAATAGTTACAACGAAATAAGTTTCAAAAAGCCTGAACTACAGCGATAACGATTTCAGCCAGTTCAGTGTGTCCTGAAAGACTTCAGAGGCATTGGTTTCGTTCAGCATTTCATGCCGACCCTCAGGGTACATTCGCAGGGTGACATTGTCATGACCTGTCTTTTCTAAAAACGCTTTTAAGGCCGGTACGCCTTTACCCATCTGACCAACCGGGTCGCGATCACCGCCAAAAAGATAGATAGGTAAATGAGCCGGAATTTTGCGCAGATTATTGGCTTTGCCGATTTCAATCAGTCCGCTGAATAAATCGGTCCACAACTGCAGGCTGCACAGATGCCCGCAGGCTGCATCGGCCAGATAGCGATCTACTTGTTGGTGATCACGGCTGAGCCAGTCAAAGTCGGTGCGATTGGGGCGAAAGGCTTTATTAAACGCTCCGAATGACAGCGCATCCATAACCCCGGAGAGGTGCTGCTGACCCTGGCGCAGTTTCAGCAGGCTGGCGACGCTGCGCCCAAGATGAAACAGGGCAGAAGACTGATGGTTGGAGCCTGACAAAATCAGACCGGATAGCAGGTCGCCATGACGAATGGCAAAGCCCTGAGCAATAAAGGAACCCATGGAGTGACCAAGCAGAATGCGTGGTTCATCACCGCAGGTAGCCTGCTGAACCCGCAGAATATCGTCCATCAGTAATTCCCAGCCGCCCATGCCGGCGGCATTGGCATCGGCGTAATGACCGCGGGGGCGGCGTTCACCGTGGCCACGGTGATTATGAGTCACTACCTGATAGCCGGCCTGATGAAGACATTCGGCCAATGGAATGTAACGGTCACAATGTTCGGCCATGCCGTGCATCAGATGAATCGTGGCAACCGGTGAGGTCTGTGGCCACAGGCGCGCTTCGAAGGTGGAATGATCGGCGGCAGAGATAGTTATTTTGTTCATTATTTGATCGCTGTGCTGTCGAAGGGGTGCCAGCCGTGCCGGGTGGCGCTGTTACCTTCTCCGTTATGTGTCAAATTGTAAATAGCCGGAGAGCGACTTTTGCCGCCATGTGAGAAAACAGGTAAACTCCGGCTGCTTTTTTGGCCGGAATTTCTACTGGGGAGCCGGAATCCGGGCAATTCAAAATTTCACAAAACCCTGCATATAACGATAATTCAGGGTTATCAGGAGGCGGTATGAACGAGCAATTTTTCCAGGAGCGTTATCCGGAGGCCTATCCGGGTTCGATAGACCCGGATAAGCACGAATCATTAGTCGAAATCTTTAACGGTTTCGTAGAACGTTTTGCCGATCGCCCGGCTTTTACCTGTCTGGGCCAGACCCTGACCTATGCCGAACTGAATAAGCAGAGTGCTGCTTTCGCCGCTTACCTGCAAAACGAAACCAGCCTGCAGGTTGGTGACCGTATTGCAGTTCAATTACCGAATATTCTGCAATATCCGATTGTGGTTTTTGGTGCTATGCGTGCCGGTATGGTGGTGGTTAATACCAACCCGCTGTACACCGAACGCGAAATGGAGCATCAGTTTAATGACTCCGGTGCCAAGGCTCTGGTTGTTTTGGCCAATATGGCCGACAAAGCCGAGAAGGTGCTGCCGAACACCGGCATCAAGCACGTTATCGTCACCAACGTGGGCGATATGCACGGTACGATCAAACGCGTACTGATTAACACTGTTCTAAAGCATGTTAAAAAAGAAGTTCCGGCCTTTAATATTCCGGGTGCGGTTGCACTGCGCAGTGCTCTGAAAATCGGTGCAGGCAAAAGCTTCAGCGCAGTCAAAGTTGACCGTAATGATGTGGTTGTTCTGCAATACACCGGCGGTACAACCGGTGTGGCGAAGGGTGCGATGCTGACCCACCGCAACCTGATGTCGAATATGATGCAGTGTCACGGCCTGTTCAGCATGGTGCTGGAAGAAGGCAAAGAAACCGTTATTGCACCACTGCCTCTGTACCATATCTATGCCTTTACTGTGCACTGCATGGTGATGCTGGAAACCGGTAACCATTCGATACTGATTCCTAATCCACGCGATATTCCAGGCTTTATCAAAACCCTGCAGTCTTCTGAGTTCAGTGGCTTTGTGGGTCTTAATACATTGTTCGTTGCTCTGTGTGGTCAGGAAGCTTTCCGTGCGCTGAATTTCAGCAAGCTGAAACTGACCATCTCCGGTGGTATGGCATTAACCAAAGATGCGGCTGACCAGTGGAAAAGCGTGACCGGTTGTGAAATTGCAGAAGGCTTCGGCATGACTGAAACCTCTCCGGTGGTTTCGTTTAACCCGCCAGGCTTCGTTAAACTGGGCACCATTGGTATGCCGGTTGCCAGCACTGCCTGTAAAGTCATTGATGATGAAGGCAATGAACTGCCCATCGGTGAAGCCGGCGAGCTGTGTGTTAAAGGTCCGCAGGTTATGAAGGGTTACTGGCAGCGTCCGGAAGCGACCGCTGAAACCATTACTGAAGACGGTTGGCTGAAAACCGGTGACGTAGCTGTTATTACGGATGACGGTTACATGAAGATCGTTGACCGTAAAAAAGACATGATCATCGTATCTGGCTTTAACGTTTATCCGAACGAAGTTGAAGATGCGCTGGTATCTCACCCGGATATCGTTGAAGCGGCGGCTATCGGTATTCCTGATCCGAAAAGCTCAGAAGCGGTTAAAGTGTTTATCGTTTCCAAAAACGAGAACCTCACTGCAGCGGAAGTTAAAGACTGGTGTCGTGAACGTCTGACTGCTTATAAAGTGCCTCGTCACATTGAATTCCGCGATGAATTGCCAAAAACCAACGTTGGCAAAATCCTGCGTCGTGAGCTGCGTGATGCGGAGCTGGCCAAGCAAAACTGATTTGCCTGGTTGCCGGGGCCTGGCAACAGCCATGAGCCGGCCCTAGGAAGCGCCCTGTATTTTCGGATACGGGGCGTTTTTATTGGTGGCTGAAAAAGGTTGCTGAAAACGGACAGGCATTGATCGCTGAATGCGATAAAATGCCGTCACAATCAAACATGGAGATCTGCGTGAGCGCCGACGCTTTTACTGCCGACTGGGCAGCCCTGTATAAAGCCATCGACCAGTGTCTGCTGAAAGATCAGCACGGTTTACGCCGCAGCGTACAGCAATTGAAAAAGCGCCCGCTGGATCATCCTGCGGCTCAGTCGCAACTGGAAAAACTGTTACAGCGCATTCAGCGCAGTCAGCAGATTGTGGCTCTGCGTTCACAGCCGATACGCATTGCGTACCCGGAAGAATTACCGGTCAGTGGTAAGCGCGACGATATTCTTGCCGCACTGCGCGATCATCAGGTGGTGGTGGTGGCTGGTGAAACCGGCTCTGGTAAAACGACACAGCTGCCCAAAATATGTCTGGACGCCGGCTATGGCCGTCAGGGACGAATAGCTCATACCCAACCGCGCCGTCTGGCGGCGCGGGCAGTTGCTCAGCGCATTGCCGAAGAGCTGGGTTGCGAGCTGGGGCAGGAAGTTGGTTATCAGGTGCGTTTTACCGATCAAAGCGTCGATGCCAGTCGGGTAAAGCTGATGACCGACGGTATTTTGCTGGCGCAAACACAGCATGACCGTTTTCTGAATGAATACGACGTCATCATCATCGACGAAGCTCACGAACGCAGTCTGAACATTGATTTCCTGCTGGGCTATTTAAAGCAATTACTGCCGCAGCGACCGGATCTTAAAGTAATCATTACGTCTGCAACCATCGACGTTGAACGTTTTTCTGCGCATTTTGCCGACGCCCAGGGACAACCCGCACCGGTCATTGAAGTGTCTGGTCGTACATTTCCGGTGGAGGTCCGTTATCGCTCGCTGCTGCGTGATGAAGAAGATGCCGATGACCGCACCTTATTTGAAGGGGTGGCCGAGGCTCTGGCTGAGTTGCGCGATGAAGATAAAAAATCCGGACAGCACGGTGATGTGCTTATTTTTATGCCCGGTGAGCGGGAAATTCGCGAATGTGCCGAATATTTACGCCGTGCGCAATTACCGTCCACTGAAATTCTGCCGCTTTATGCACGTTTAAGCGGTGCGGATCAGCAGAAAATCTTTAAACCGCACGGTGGCCGGCGGGTGGTGCTGGCTACCAACGTTGCAGAAACCTCTCTGACGGTACCGGGCATTCGCTATGTGATTGATTCCGGTGTGGCCCGCATCAGCCGCTACAGCTACCGCAGTAAGGTACAGCGTTTACCGGTTGAGGCGATTTCTCAGGCCAGTGCCAATCAGCGTGCCGGACGTTGTGGCCGTACTTCGCCGGGTATTTGCATCCGACTGTATGAAGAAGCCGATTTTCTGGCCCGCGCAGAATTTACCGATCCGGAAATTCAGCGCACGAATCTGGCGGCGGTTATTTTGCAGATGCTGCATCTGAAATTAGGGCGCCTACAGGATTTCCCTTTTATTGATGCGCCGGACGAGCGCTTCATTAAGGACGGTTTTAACCTGCTGCAGGAACTCGAAGCCGTTGATGCTCAGGGCAACATGACCGCATTAGGGCGGCAGATGGCGCGCCTGCCAGTCGATCCGCGTATTGGCCGAATGCTGTTGGAAGCAAAACAACAACAATCATTGCGTGAAGTATCGATTATAGCGGCCGCTTTAACGGTACAGGACCCGCGTGAGCGTCCGCCGGAGAAGCAACAGGCCGCTGATGAAAAACACCGCTTGTGGATGCATGAAGAGTCGGATTTTCTCAGTCTGGTCAATTTATGGTTCGCCTATGAAGAGCAACGCCAGGAAATGTCTCAGGCGCAGTTGCGTAAGTGGTGCAGTAAACACTTTCTGTCTTTTATGCGTATGCGCGAATGGCGCGACACCCACCGCCAGTTGCATGTTTTGTGCAAAGAACTGGAATTAAAAGAAAATACAGAGCCGGCCAGCTACGAGGCGGTGCATAAAGCGCTGCTGGCGGGGATGCTCAGTCAGATTGGTTTTAAATCGGAAGGTCAGGAATATCTGGGCGCCCGCAACCGTAAGTTATTTATTTTTCCGGCATCCGGACAATACAAGAAAAAGCCGAAATGGATGATGACCGCAGAACTGGTAGAAACCAGTAAATTGTATGCGCGTACCGTGGCACGTATTGAACCGCAATGGATTGAAGTGATTGGCCAGCCGCTGCTGAAATATCAATACTTTGAACCGCACTGGAATGCCCAGCGTGGACAGGTAACAGCATTTGAGCAAAGCACGTTGTATGGCTTGATCGTCAATCCGCGTAAGCGGGTTAATTATGCGTTAACGCATCCACAGGAAGCGCGCGAAGTCTTTATTCAGGAAGGCCTGGTCGAGCAGCAGTTGCGCAGCAAACTGCCGTTTTACCGCAACAATATTGCGCTGTTAAAAGAAGTTACCGAATACGAAGAAAAATCCCGTCGCCGCGATCTGGTGATCGATGATGCCTGGCAGGCCGAGTTTTATCGTCAGCGCTTGCCGGTGGATATTCCATCCGTACGTCATCTTGAGCGTTGGTATGAAAAAGCATCAGCCACCGAGAAAAAAGCGCTCGAATTTACCCGCGAACAATTACTCAGCGCGGAAGCTGCCGGCATCGGAGCACGCGACTTTCCGGGTGAACTCGAATGGCAAGGCATGGCTTTTCCGCTGAGTTATACCTTTGCGCCGGGAACAGAAGATGACGGCGTCAGCCTCAGTGTGCCGGTAGCAATGCTGCAGCAGGTTCCGGATGTGCAGGTTGAATGGCTGGTTCCCGGTTTCATTGCGGAAAAAACGGCCCAGTTAATTAAAGGCCTGCCGAAAGTGGTGCGTAAAAACTTTGTCCCGGTACCCAATACGGTGGAAGCGTTTCTGCGTCAGGCAGATGCAGGGCAGGGTGGTTTATATCTGCAATTACTGAACTTTCTGAATAAAACCCAGCGCCCGCCGCTGGAGTTGTCACAGTTACTGGATATCGAATTAGCTCCTTATTTACGCATGAACATTCGGGTGATGTCTGACGGAAAACTGTTGGCTCAGGGCCGTGATCTGGCGGCCCTTAAAGCACAGTTGAGCGATGCCAGTCAGCAGCAGGTATTAACGCTGACGCATCAGGATTATCAGCGCAGTGATATACGTCAGTGGGATTTTGCCGATTTACCTGAATCTATCCAGACGGAGGTGAATGGTTTGCCGGTGCGTGCTTTTCCGTGTTTGCGCCTGACAGGCCAGCAGCTGGAATTAACCGTTGAATCCAATGCCAATGATGCCCGCCGTGCGCACCGCACCGGCGTCAGCCGCCTGATCCGCAACGCATTGCCGGAACAGGAACGCATGCTCAAAGCGCACATCCAGAAAACCATGGCCAGCCGTTGGTTGCTGGCAAAAGGATTGGGTAATCAGGCTGACATTGCCAACGATCTGCTTGAAGCTGCGTTTATCCAGGTGTTTGTTCCCTTGGATGAAGCCTTGCCATACAGCGAATCTGAGTACAAAGCGCGCCTTGAACGTCGCGCTGAGCTGGTTGCTCATGGTGAGCGTCTGCTGGCGCAATACATCGAATGGCTGCAATTACGTCATGGCATTCTGAAGCAGGTTGGCGGGGCGGTCAGCCTCGACCGGGCGATGGCTTACAGCGATGTTAAAGCGCACCTTCAGCGTTTACTGGCATCCGGTTTTATGAGCCGTACGCCCTGGGTGCAATTGCAAAGCTACAGCCGCTATCTGCGCGCCATGGAATATCGTATTGATAAATTGCAGGGTAACTTACCGCGCGATCGTCAGTCGATGATTGAATATGAAGCGCTGGCAACGCCGTATCAGGAGCTGTTGGCCCGCATTGATATAGCCGATTATCCGCAATTGCAGGAATTTGGCTGGTTACTGGAGGAGTGGCGGGTATCGCTGTTTGCGCAGCCGTTAGGCACGCGCGAGCCGGTATCGATGAAGCGCCTGCAGAAGCGCTGGCTGGAAATCCGCGATATCTAGGGCAGCTCTGAATCATTTTCCTGCAAGCCCCGAAGCGGGCACTGAAGTATTCAGAGGTGCTCAAAATTTTTCTGATTGCCTGTAAGAACCCTGCAGGTCCTGCGACTAAGGTTATGTGCACCGGAAAAGGGTTGAATTCAGCCCCTTTTCCGGTCACTAATGTGTCAGCCTCGGTGATTCAATTGCGAGGCCTGCCCCTGAAACTAAAAACTAATGAACAGGACTACCTCATGGCTAAGAAAACAATGAAACCCGTTGCTGCTGTACTCGGCACTGCCTTTATTGCCGCACTGTCTCAGGCACCAGCCGCCTCCGCTGCTGAAAATCCATTTGCGTCGGCTGAACTGCAGTCTGGTTATAAACTGGCTGCTAACCATGAAGGTAAATGTGGTGAAGGCAAGTGTGGTGGCGAAAAAACCAAAGCCGAAGGTAAGTGCGGCGAAGGCAAATGCGGCGCTGAAAAAACCAAAGCCGAAGGTAAGTGCGGCGAAGGCAAGTGTGGCGCTGAAAAAACCAAAGCCGAAGGTAAGTGCGGCGAAGGCAAATGTGGCGCTGAAAAAACCAAAGCCGAAGGTAAGTGCGGCGAAGGCAAGTGCGGCGGTAGCAAGTAAGTATGAAAACAACCTCCCACTTCGTTTCCGGAGCCGGGTTGGGTTTGCGGCGGGCTTTGATGAGCCCGCTGGCAGACGTGCCGGATTCGGCGATTGATTTTATGGAAATTGCGCCTGAAAACTGGATCGGTATCGGCGGCCGCTTTGGTAAACAATTGCGGCAGTTTACCGAGCGCTACGATTTCCTCTGCCATGGCTTGTCGTTATCGTTAGGCAGTCCGGCGCCTCTGGATGAAACGCTGGTTCGCTCGGTTAAAGCCTTTATGCAGGAGCATGGTATTAAGGCCTACAGCGAGCATCTGAGCTACTGCAGTGATGACGGTCATTTATACGATCTGATGCCCATTCCTATGACCGAAGCTGCCGCGGATTATGTCGCAGAGCGCATTATGCGGGTGCAGGATATTCTTGGGCAGCGCCTGATTATTGAAAATGTCTCGACCTATGCCGAGCCCGGCAAAGAAATGTCTGAACAGGATTTTGTGCGCACCGTGTTAAATAAAGCCGACTGCGACCTGCTGCTGGATGTTAATAATGTTTATGTGAACAGCATTAATCATGGTCAGGATGCATTGGATTATATCCGTGCTATGCCGACAGAGCGTATTCGTTATCTGCATATTGCCGGTCATTATGATGAGGCTGTGGACCTGTTGGTGGACACCCATGGCGATGCGGTTAAAGCCGATGTCTGGCAATTATTGCAGCATGCTTATCAGTGTCATGGCGTACTGCCCACGTTGCTGGAACGGGATTTTAACTTCCCTGCGGTTGCAGAGCTGCTCGCCGAGCTCGATATGATTCGCAGCTGTCAGGCCAAGGTGCTTAATGATGTCGCGCAGACCGGAGCCTCTTATGTCAGCCTCTGATACGGCCAATCATCTTGAATTGCAGATACAGCTGGCGGCGCATCTGCGTAATCCTGACGTTATGCCTGCTCCGTCCGTGTTGAATGAGCAGCGTCTGGCGGTTTATCGCGAACTTTTTTTTAATAACGTTAAAGGCTTCCTCGATACGACGTTTCCGGTATGCGCAGAAACATTGGGCGAGGCGCGCTGGCGTGAGCTTAGCCGCGATTTTCTGGCCCATTATCGTGCTCAGAGTCCGTATTTTCTGGAAATTCCACGCGAATTTTTAACCTTTCTCGAAACACAGTATCAGCCCGGCCATGATGACCCGCTGTACCTGTACGAACTGGCCCATTATGAATGGCTTGAATTAGCCGTTGATATCGCTGAAGAGGACGCGCAGCCAAGGCAAAATGCCGTACAAACGCCAGCCTCGGAAAACGATCTGTCGGTGGCTATGCCGTTGCTGAATGTCGCCGAAGGGTTCCTTTATCAATATCCGGTGCATGAAATATCGTTGCAGAATAAACAGCCGGAGCCCAAACCGACCGCGCTGATTGTTTACCGTACACAGGACGATGTGGTCCGTTTTATTGAGACCAATCCTTTTACCCTGCAACTGCTGGCGTTGCTGAAAGAACAGAGATTAAACGGCCATGATGCGGTTTGCCATTTACTGCAACAGGCCGGTATTGAGTGTACTGCGGCGGCGCTGAATGGCGGAATGGCCATTCTTGCTCAATGGTCAGAGCTAGGGTTGATCGCCGGGGTGATCCCACAGGCCGAAAAACAGAATTAATCTGAGGATGGTTTTATGTCATTTATCGGTTTTCTCGATGCACAGCATGATCGCTTTAATTCAACCCGCGCCCTGGATTTTTTAGCACCTCTGAGTCTGCGTCTGTATCTTGCGGCGGTTTTTTGGGTTGCCGGTATGAATAAGGTGGCGGGCTTCGATAATGTGGTTGAATGGTTTGGTAACAGCGAGTGGGGTTTGGGCTTGCCATTTCCCTGGCTGATGGCGTTTCTGGCAACCGCTGCAGAGGTGGGTGGGGCGGTTCTGTTGCTGCTGGGACTGGGTACCCGCTACATAGCGTTGCCATTGATCGTTACCATGCTGGTCGCCATCTTTACCGTGCACTGGGATCATGGCTGGCAGGCGGTTGCGGACCTGAATTCTCCGGGCGCTACTGCGGCCACGGCGGAGGCGATCACACGCCTGGAACGGGCCCGTGAAATTCTGCAGGAGTACGGTAATTACGCCTGGCTTACGGCCGATGGACGTTACAGTTTTGTGGTATCCAATAATGGTATCGAGTGGGGTGTTACCTATCTGTTGATGTTGCTGGTGTTGTTCTTCCAGGGAGGCGGTCGTTGGTTCAGTGTTGATTACTGGATTGAGCAGCGTTACCGCGCGCAATAGAGTGTTCCGCGAGTGTTGCGTAAGAGGCATGTATGGGTCTGTTTTTATCGGTGCTGAGCTGTTTTAATAACGCGAAAATCACAGCAGAGAATTCAAAATGCGTGCAGCATGGTTGCTCCTCTTATGCCTTGCATCTTCATTAAGCTGGGCTGCCGAGACCAAGGATCCTGATCCCTGGGAGGGCTTTAACCGCTCGATGTTTGCGTTTAATGAAAATCTGGATAAATACATCGCCAAGCCAATGGCTCAGGGTTACCAGTACATAACCCCTGAACCGGTAGATCAGTCGGTCACCCACTTTTTCTCTAATCTTGGCGATGTTTTGGTTATCGTCAATGATATTGGCCAGCTGAAAATGGGACAGGCGCTGTCAGATACCGCCCGTTTCCTTATTAATTCCACCGTCGGCTTTTTCGGTATTTTTGATGTGGCCAGCCATATTGGTTTACCGAAACATGACGAGGACTTTGGTCAGACATTAGGTTACTGGGGCGTTGGCAGTGGGCCCTACCTGATGCTGCCGTTTCTTGGGCCGAGTACTCTGCGTGATGGTAGTGGTCTGTTGATTGGTTACCAAAGTGATCTTGGCTACACCGGAATTGGTAACAACTATGCGCAGCAAATCGGGCTTTATACGGTACGTGGAGTTGACCTGCGTGCGGACTTAATTGCCTCTGAGGGGTTGATCTCCGGTGATCGTTATACCTTTATTCGCAGCTTCTACCTGCAACGCCGGGAATATCTGATCAACGATGGCGTGGTGCAGGATGAGTTCGGTGATGACTTTGACGATTTCGATGATTTTGATGACGAAGAAGATTGGGGCGATGACTGGGATCAATAAACGGTGCCAGCAACAGCCATAAAAAAACCCGCCGCAGCGGGTTTTTTTATGTGTGCTTAACAGTAGCGGCTAGCTGTTGCGCTTAGGCAGTACATCTTTCAGTTTGTTGCGCATGCTGCGGATGGCATCTTCTGTTTCTTCCCAGCTGATGCAGCCATCGGTTACCGATAAACCGTATTCCAGATCATCCAGATTGGCTGGAATGTTCTGGCGGCCATGCTTGAGGTTGGATTCAACCATCAGGCCGATAATGGACTTATTACCTTCCAGAATCTGGTTGGTTACGTTATCCATTACCAGTGGTTGCAGCGCTGGGTTTTTGTTGGAATTCTCGTGGCTGCAATCAACCATGATGTTCTGTGCCAAGTCGGATTTCGCCAGCGCCTGTTCCGCCAGAGAGATGTTCACAGAATCGTAGTTTGGCTTGCCGCCGCCACCGCGTAATACTACGTGGCCGTATGGGTTACCCTTGGTCGATACGATGGATACTTTACCGCCCTGATCAATACCGAGGAAGCGGTGCGGGTTAGCAACTGACATCAGGGCATTGGTGGCTACGGTCAGGCTGCCATCCGTGCCGTTTTTAAAACCAACCGCAGAAGACAGGCCGGACGCCATTTCACGGTGAGTCTGTGATTCGGTGGTGCGTGCGCCAATGGCTGACCAGGTAATCAGATCCTGCAGGTATTGCGGAGATATAGGATCCAGCGCCTCAGTCGATAAAGGCAGGCCAAACTCAGCCAGATCAATCAGCAGGCGGCGGGCAATGTGCAGACCGTCCTGAATTTTGAACGTATCGTTCATGTACGGGTCATTGATCAGACCTTTCCAGCCGACGGTGGTGCGGGGTTTTTCAAAATACACACGCATCACCAGATACAGCGTGTCGCTGACTTCTTCGGCCAGATCGCGCAGACGGGCCGCGTATTCTTTGGCCGCATCTACGTCATGAATGGAGCAGGGGCCAACCACAATGAAAATACGGTGGTCTTTGCGATCGAGAATATCGCGCACGACCTGACGGCCATTTTGTACGCTGGCAACAGCGGCTTCGCTGCTGGGCATGTCGGTTTTCAGTTGTTCCGGAGTAATCAGCGGAACAATCGACTCAATATTGAGATCTTCTACGCGATTGTCAGTCATTCTGCTTCCTGATTGTGGGCGAATGTGGGCGAATGTAATTCTGTTACAATGATGTCCGATTATGACAAATGATAACCCGCTTGCACATCCATTCCCGCTCACAGATGCACGCAATTCCGCGCAATTGTATCTCGGCCTGCCTATGTGGTTTATGTCCGGCTGGAAAGGCACTCTGCTGAATACCCGCTGCGATGCTGCAGATGCACTGAGTGAATATTCGCAGGTCTTCAGTTCGGTTGAGGGTAATACTACCTTTTATGGTTTGCCGACTGTCGAACGCGCACGCCATTGGTGTCATCAGGTGCCTGAGCATTTCCGCTTTTGTTTCAAAGTGCCGAAAAGCATCAGCCATGCCGCCGACATTACCCGGCAATTACTGCATGACGGTCGCCAGCTCTGTGATTTTATCGCGCCTTTACGTGAACGCATTGGCGTTTTAATGCTGCAATTGCCCGCGTCGTTTGCGCCTGAACGCAGCGCAGAATTATTTAAGGCGCTGGACATGCTGCAGTCGTTGGTGAATCTGCCGTTGGCGGTTGAGTGCCGTCATCCGGGCTTTTTTCTTAAGGATCAGTACGAGGTTGCTCTGTTACAGGAGCTGAACAGGCAGAATGTTAACCGCGTTATCTTTGACAGCCGGGGTTTGTTTCAGGATGGCTCAATGGACGACGCGGTGATTCATGCGCGCGGTAAAAAACCACGACTGCCGGTTCATCCGCTGGCGACTGCGAATCATCCGGTGGTGCGCTTTATCGGCCATTCCGACTGGCTGCACAATCAGCGTTATCTGGAGCAATGGCGACAAAAGATTCAGCAATGGCTGAGTGAGGGGCGCTCGCCGTATTTTTTTGTGCATACCGCCGGCAATCGGAATTGTCCGGAATTTGCACGAGAGATCGTCAGGTTTTGGCAGGGAAGTATGGCGGATTGGCCGGGAGGCCGTTTAGTGGAAAACCCCGCTGCCGGTATGACAGCGGATCTGTTTGTGTAACGCGGGCTATTGGCTCAGCGTAGTTTGCTTTGCAGTTCCTTAAATTTCATCACTTTTTCGGATTCAAACACCCAGTTGCCCTGATGCTCTTCGCCATCAAGCAGGCCTTCGCGAGCGTAACGTTTCACAGTGACGGCTTTAAGTTCAAGAATTTCAGCAACTTTTTCCAGTGATAGTTTTTCCGATGTGCTCACAGTTATCCCTCCATTTTTTCATTAAGACTAGACCGTATTTGCGGCCGCGGTGCCGCAACAGTGGAATGTCAGGTGAAAAATCCGATAAGACATAAACGGTTGCAATAATTTACTTGCCGCTCAGAAAAAGGCGTACTTGGCCCCCAGCATCAGCAGCAGACTGGCAAGAACAGGTTTTAACAGCTCGTCCGGCATTTTACGGCTCAGGTGGCTGCCGACATGAATCGCAGGCAGAGAGCCGATCAGAAGAGCGCCAAGCAAAGCAAAGTCAACATTGCCCAGGTACATATGAATGAAACCGGCACACAGCGTCAGCGGGACGGCATGAGCGATATCGGTACCGACGATGTGAGTTGAGCGCAGAGCCGGGTACAGCAGCATCAGAATGGCGGTGCCGATTGCTCCGGCACCGACAGAAGACAGGGTCACAAACACACCGAGAAAAACGCCCATAATAAACGTTGCCTGTGGACGCCATCTGGCCCAATTGCGCGAGCTGGCCTTGCTGGCCCAATGCTGAATCTGTTTACGCAGCAAAATCACCACCGCCGTCAGCAGCAACATGATGCCAAGAGCGTTACGCAGCAGATGGGCATAATTATCGGGGTGTTTGAACAGGTGTTCCAGCAGTAAACCGGTTAGTAGGGCACTGGGAATACTGCCCAGCGCGAGCAGCTTAACCAGCGCCCAGCGCACATGGTTCTGGCGATGATGACTCCAGGCACCGCCTGCTTTGGTGATGCCGGCATACATCAGGTCCGTTCCGACCGCGACCTGGGGTGGAAAGCCAAATAACAGCAACAGGGGCGTCATCAGAGCGCCCCCGCCAATACCGGTCATGCCAACAATCAAGCCAACGCCAGCGCCAGCTGCTATATATAACAAAATATCCATGAAATATGGTCTAAAGTAGTACAGGAGGCTCTAAGAGAGGCGATTGATGCTAATGTAGAGGGTGGCATCTATTCTGGAAAAGAATATTTGTTTATATTTTTATAACAAATACTGAGGTTGGGCAGGGAGGAATTATGAAATTGCAGCAATTGCGATACATCTGGGAGGTGGCACACCACGATCTCAACGTGTCGGCTACAGCCCAGGTACTTTATACCTCGCAGCCGGGCATCAGTAAGCAGATCCGCTTGCTGGAGGATGAGTTGGGGGTCGAAATCTTTGCCCGCAGCGGTAAACATCTGACGCGCATCACGCCTGCAGGTGAAGCGATTTTGCAGGTTGCTGGTGAAATTCTGCGCAAAGTGGAAAGCATCAAACAGGTCGCGCAGGAATTCAGCGATGAGGCTAAAGGCAGCCTGTCGATTGCAACAACGCATACCCAGGCGCGTTATGCGCTGCCGGGCGTTATTGAAAAATTCATGCTGCAGTACCCGGATGTATCTTTGCACATGCATCAGGGAACGCCGATGCAGATTGCAGAAATGGCCGCCAATGGCACCACTGATTTTGCCATCGCCACGGAGGCCATGGAGCTGTTCGGTGACCTGATTATGATGCCGTGCTACCGCTGGAATCGCAGCATTCTCGTGCCACGCACGCATCCTCTGGCACAGCACCCAAGGCCTACGCTGGAGCAGGTGGCGGCTTATCCATTGGTGACCTATGTCTTCGGGTTTACCGGTCGTTCCAAGCTTGATGATGCGTTCAAAAGCCGTGGCCTGACGCCTCGCATTGCCTTTACTGCGGCCGATTCGGATGTTATCAAAACCTATGTACGCTTAGGCGTTGGGGTGGGCATTGTGGCCAGTATGGCGCTCGACAAAGATCTGGATGATGATCTGGTTGCGCTGGATGCCAGCCATCTGTTTGCTTCCAGCGTCACGAAGATCGGTTTCCGCAAAGGCACCTTCCTGCGCGGGTACATGTTTGATTTTATTGCCGCCTTTGCGCCGCATCTGACGCGGGATCTGGTTGAGCGTGCTGCTCAGTGTCATAACAAACAGGAAATTGAAGAGCTGTTTGCCGGCGTAACCTTACCGCAGCATTGATACCGGTGTTGGCGCATAAAAAAGCCGCTCAGTGAGCGGCTTTTTTATGGTTCTGCCGGCATCAGCCTTTACTGATGATATTGCCGGCGTGCAGGCCGCACTCTTTGTGGCCCGCGCCTTCCCACCACCAGCGACCTTCACGCTCGTGCTGATTGGGCAGCGTGGCGCGGGTGCAAGGCTGGCAGCCTATACTGACAAAGCCCTGTGCATGCAGCGTGTTGTAAGGCACATCGAATACCTTGATGTATTCCCAGACCTGGGCGGAACTCCACAACGCCAGCGGATTGTACTTGGTCAAGTCTCCACTGCGGCCCCGGAACGCTCCATCCGCCTCAATTAACTGCACATCGCTGCGTGTGCCCGGGCTCTGATCGCGGCGCTGGCCGGTGATCCAGGCATCGAGTGTCGCCAGCTTGGCTTTTAAAGGGGCAATTTTACGCACGCCGCAGCACTCCTGATGGCCGTCTTCGAAAAAACTGAACAGACCTTTTTCACGCACAAAGTCTTGCAGGGCAGCCTGCTCTGGGGTGCGGATGTCGATGCGGATGTTGTAATGCTTGCGTACCGCCTCGATAAATTCGTAGGTTTCAGCATGTAACCGACCGGTGTCGAGGGTAAAGATTTCAACATCGGGTTTGATTTTTACCGCCATGTCGATCAGCACAACGTCTTCCGCGCCGCTGAACGATACAGCGATGGCGTCGTGATGCTCAAGGGCGTGGCGAATCAGATCTTTCGGGCGTTTGTCGGCAAACTGCTCATTCAGAGCGATAAAATCCTGGGTCATGGTTGTGGCCTGATCGGTTGCGGGTTGTCGGCGTTTTTTATGGGTCCTTACACGAGTGTCGGACTGACGCCTTGCATCGTTTGCCGGGAAGGTTAGCACGGCATTTTTAGCTCAAATAATAATAAAAAAGAATATTATTATACCGCCAGCACAAGACTAAGTGGCAGGGATGTTGTCAAGCGGCATGCATATGGCTAGAGTACGCGCCGATAACAGTCTTCTGTCTAATTGTGGAGTATTCATGGAAATCGCGTGTCTTGATCTTGAGGGTGTACTGGTTCCGGAAATCTGGATTGAGTTTGCCCAAAAAACCGGTATCGAAGAGCTGAAGGCAACCACGCGCGATATCCCCGATTACGATGTGCTGATGAAGCAACGCCTGCGTATTCTGGACGAGCACAACCTGAAAATTCAGGATATTCAGGAAGTGATTGCCACCCTGAAGCCGCTTGAAGGCGCTGCGGAGTTTGTCGACTGGTTGCGTGAGCGCTTTCAGGTCATCATTCTGTCGGATACTTTCTATGAGTTCTCTCAGCCGCTGATGCGCCAGCTGGGCTTTCCGACACTGTTCTGCCACCGTCTGATCACCGATGAAAGCGGCCGAGTGGTCGACTACAAGCTGCGCCAGGCTGACCCTAAGCGTCAGTCGATCCGCGCGCTGCAAACCATTTATTACCGTACCATTGCTGCTGGCGACTCTTACAATGACACCACCATGCTGGCGGAAGCCGATGCGGGCATTCTGTTCCATGCACCTCAGAATGTGATTGATGAGTTTCCGCAATTCCCGGCCGTACACACCTATGAAGACCTGAAGAAGGAATTCATCAAGGCCAGTAACCGTGATCTGACTCTCTGAACAGAAACGCTCAGAAGCAGTAAAAACAAAATGCCGGCAATCGCCGGCATTTTTGTATGGGATTTGCGTCTTTTCCCGAAAGGAGTGCTTATTCAGAGCGGGGTGCTGAGAATGCGCCCGACTTTACTGTGAATCTCCTGCCACTCATCTTCCCAGGTTGAATCCATCACAATACCGCCGCCACCCCAGCAGGTAGCGCCTTGCTCTGCTGCCGCAATGGTACGGATCAGAATGTTGAAGTCAGCATGTCCGGCGTCGTCAAAATATCCCAGAACGCCGCAATAAGCCCCGCGTGGCTGATACTCCAGTTCATCAATAACTTCCATCGCCCGACGCTTGGGTGCGCCCGTGATTGAGCCACCGGGCAGGGCGTCAAAGATCACATCCACCGCATGCTGATCAGGGCGTCTGGTTGCGACGATAGTGCTGACCATATGGTGCACATTGGCGTGGCTCTCAATGTCAAACAGCTTGGTGACCTGAACCGAGAAGGGCTCGGCGCTGCGGCTCAGGTCGTTACGCAGTAAATCAACAATCATCAGATTTTCGGCACGATTTTTTGCGCTATTGGCCAGCCATTGACGGTTGTTTTCGTCGGTTTCTGCTGTTTCTCCACGGGCAATGGTGCCTTTGATCGGCCGGGTTTCTATACGGTCACCATCAATACGGATAAAGCGCTCAGGGCTGACGCTGAACAGTGTTTGTGCCGGCGTTTTCAGATAAGCCGAGAATGGGGCGTTGAATGCTTGCAGTAATGGCGCAGGACTGATCGACCTCAGGTCGTCGGCACAATGAAAGGGCATCGCCAGGTTCACCTGATAACAATCACCAGCGGCCAGATAATGGCGCGTTTTTGTAAAGGCCTGCTGATATTGCTCTTTACTCCAGGCGCACTGCCACTGACGTGGTTTTGTCATTTCTGCTGTCAATGTGGTGGCCGTTTTGTAAGCCGTAATGGCATTTTCTAAGCGTGCTATAAATGCCGTAGTAACGGCCTCCGGCAGGCGCTGTGGGTTTTGTAGCGTGCAACTGTTGTCCGCAAAATCAAGATACAGGCTCAGCGGGTAATAAAAGAACTCGGCCAGTGGTGCTCCGGCGGAATTCAGTGCTGCTGTACAGGGAGTCAGTCCTTGCAGGGTTTTTCCGGCATCGTAACTTATAAAACCCGCCCAGCCGCTGCGAAAGGGTGACTCCGGATTGGCAGTTGTCGGTCCATGGCTTTCATCGGTTATCGACATACGTGCCGACTCGCGGATGCTTTGGCGGACCTGATCCAGTTCTGTGCGGCAACAGGCGCTCAGATAGCCTTTTGGCGAATAAGCCAGCACCGCACTCCCGTTAGGGCTTTCGCTGAGCTGGACGTTATGCGCCATATTGGTCAGCTGGCCCACGATGTTTTCCCCGGAAAACATCAGTATTGGATTATCCAATAAATGGCCTGAAAGGAAGGTGTCCAGTGCTGAAAAGGGGAGTTTTTGATGTGTCATTTCGTGCCAGTTTACAGGGGTGTATTTTGCTATCAAGTCTTTGATTTTATTGAGAAATATCAGGTCTTTTAGCAGAAAGTGTGAGTGCTGTGTTAAGTAGTTGGGTGAACGCGTGTAATTAATTGTAAAAAAGAGGTGGACAACACCAAACCCCCATAATAGATTGTTCAACAATTCTCCGGGCAGTTACGAATTGCCTGAACAGAAATAAGAATAAAGAAAACTGTAATCAGAAACCAATTTTAAAAAAATTCACAGAGATTGTACCGGATGCGGCTGTAACAGTCCGGCGGTATGAAATCGGTGATAGGGCACGGAAAATGCCCGGAAACCTAAGAAAAATAATCAGGAGTGTGCACATGAAATTCCTTAAGAAAGCTTCTCTCGCCGCGGCTATCGCAGCAGCCCCATTCGCAGTAAACGCTGAGATGGTTGCTCTGGATGACGCTACTATGTCTGCAACCACCGGTCAGGCTGGTGTAACTATCGAAATTGAAATCGCTGGTTCAGGTATCTCCGTTGGTGAAATTGAATACACCGATGAAGGTTCTGTTTCCCTGCAAAACCTGACAGTTAACAACGTGACTAATATCACTCAGACCATTGATGTTGATGCTGATGGTAACCTGCTGATCGGCATGACTGGTTCAGATGGTATTCAGATCGGTTTGGGTAATAATGCTGCAGATACCACTGGTGACTTCAGTGCTGTTGCTCTGCGCAGTGATACTGGTGAAACCACTGAGCTGGTTAACAATCTGGATATGACTGTTAACGTTGGTGCGTCTGAAACTGCGATTCTGAATCTGGCAGCAGGTAGTAATGCTTATACTACCAGTTTTGGTGGCAATGCTGCTTGGACTGTCGGTGATCTGGATGCCCGCGCTTCTGATGGCTCTGTTGCTATCCTGTCAAAAAGCTCTCTGCAGATTACTGATATGAATGTTGGTCTGTTTGGTTATACCAAGGAGCAAGCGGAAGCTAAAGCTGACAGCGTGGCTTATGGCGGTAACAATGATGGCGTTGTTGATGCGGGCGTTGAGCAAACTACTGCTAATACTATAGCAACTGGCTCCGCTGTTCAGATTGGTGGTGTGCAGTTCTATCAGCTGGATGGTTCAGGTAATAAAGGGGCTGCTACTATTGAGCAGGTAATCTGGGCAGAGGGTGGTGCTGCTGTCGATGGTACTGGTGCTTCCATTCCTAATGGTGGCGGTGTTTACATCCAGATTGGTCAGATTGCTGGTACGTTGGAAGTTGGCTCTATCGCAATGGGTGGTGCATCCATTGGTGGTCTCAAAGTTTCCGATATCAATCTGTCTGGTATGACTCAGCGTATCTACGGTCACAACTAAGTTTTGCTTGGTTTGTCGTAAAAAAGAAACCCGCTTCGGCGGGTTTTTTATGCTTTGTATCGTTTTGTCTTTCTTTTGTAAATTTATTTTTTTATTATTTGCGTTATAAATTTAACAATAAATGGAAGTAAGGATGCTCAGAAATAAATTAGCCCTCGCGGTTGTATCTTTATATTTACCTTTTCATGTTTATGCCGCTGCAATGCAGGAACTGACTGATCAGCAGATGTCTGGTGTTACCGGGCAGGCTGGTGTCACTATTGAAATTGATATTGATTCTTCGGGTGTTTCAGTGGGCGAAGTGGAATACCAGGATGAAGGGTCTGTAATTCTTCAGAATATTCAGATCAGTGATGTAAATAATCTGACTCAAACCATCGATGTAGATTCCAGTGGTAATTTAATTATTGCTCATGGCGAGGTTGCAGGCGTTCAGCTGTTGGTAGGTGATACTGCGGCTGATGCTGATGGAAAGTTTAGCGCTGTTGCACTGAAAAGTGCGGCTGGTGAGGTTACGGAGCTGGTGAATGACATTGCACTGGCAGTTGACCTGGGTGTTGGAAGTACCACGATTATTAATATGGCCGAGACAGTGGGCAATGCTGCATTAATTGCGGATTTGCCTGTGGCTGCGCGTTCCGGGTCTGTCGCTATTCGTTCGTCTGGCTCGCTTGAAATCACCAATTTTGATATGGGTCTTTTCGGCTATACCGCACTACAGGCCGCTGATCGTGCGGGTATTAATTTGGGTGGGCAGAGTATTGGTCAGTTTTCTGCCGCGGCGCAGTCGGATTTGACTCAGGCTCAGGGTCAGCTTGTTACCGCTCAGACGAATCTGGGGAGTGTGCAGGCTCTTTTAGGTTCTACTCAGACGACATTGCAAAATGCAGTTGCAGCCGATGGCTTTACTGTTGCATTTGCCGCTGACGGGTCGGTTCAGGAAATTCGTGATGCTGGGAATGCTGTTATTGATATTGCATCCTCAGCCTATT
This sequence comes from Thalassobium sp., assembly GCA_002733205.1. GTDB lineage: Bacteria > Pseudomonadota > Gammaproteobacteria > Pseudomonadales > Oceanobacteraceae > Venatoribacter > Venatoribacter pacificus. The sequence continues at coordinate 759,384 of NVUW01000001.1, forward strand.
CGTCGGATGTAACTGCGGTTAATTCGGCAGCGTTCGATGTCGTTTCTGCTGGAAGTGTTGTGACGGGTGCTCAGCAGGGTGTTGCTGATGCGGACTCTGTTGTTAGTGCTGCCAATCTGGCTGGCGACCTGGCTAATGGCGCTGCGGTTAAGGTTCGCGGTCTTAAGCTGTATGGCGCGACAGGTGTTGGCAGTAAGGCTGTAATTGAGCAGACGATCTGGGCTAAAGGTGGTGATGCGGCTAATGGTGGCGGCGTTTATATTAATATTGGTCGCTTTGATGGGACTCTTGATGTTGCCGCGGTGGAGGTTGGCGGAGCTTCGCTGGGTGCAATCAAAGTGAGCGGTATTGATCTTAGTGGAATGACTCAGCGTATTTATGGTCATTGAAAAAATATAGACTGAGATAAAACCCGCCTTGGCGGGTTTTTTATGTTTCAAAGGTGCAAAAAGGCCGTAAAAGAAACGAAATTGACACTTTTTGTGTTGGTCGTTTGTGTGATTTTATGTAACATGAGCTTCGACTCACCATAACAATAAAAAGTAATAAGTCGGAGGGGCCTCGGGCCATCATCTGTGTTTATCATTCTTCTAGGTTCCATTATTGGGTTTGCCATGGTCCACGAGCTGGCCATTGTGAACGACCGTCAGCAGGGTGATGCCTTTGTTCGCGTGGCTGTGAACGAGCCTTATCAATATGATCAGCTGGTTAACGTTGAACCCCTCTCAGTTAAAAAATTCAATAATGTTGTCCGCCAGGCGTACGACTACTCCTGCGGCTCTGCTGCACTGACCACCTTGCTCGACTTTTATCTGGGACGTAACTTCCAGGAGCGTCAGGTGATGGAAGGTCTGTTACGTTTTGGCGAAACAGAGCGGATTGTTCAGCGCCGTGGTTTTTCTTTGCTGGATATGAAGCGACTGGTGACTGCACTGGGGCATCCCTCCGGTGGTTTTAAAGCAGAAGCCAAGGACTTGCTGGAGCTGGATCACCCGGCCATTGCGCCGATTGAATACGCCGGCTTTAAGCATTTTGTGGTTATTCGTGCGGTCTATGAAAACCGTGTATATCTGGCTGATCCTGCGTTGGGTAATATCAGTTTTACCCTCAGTCGTTTTCTGGAGGTCTGGGACAATAATGTTTTGTTTATTGTTTTCCCTAACGGTCACAAGCCGGCCAGCGGTCTGGAATTGCGTGAAGAAGACATGCGCTACGTATCGGACTTTATTATCGCGGAAAACAGCTTTAAAGAATTCCCTTTAATGGCCATGAAGTATGAAGATGCCATCGGTAATAAAATTGCCTCACTGAGCAATAATGCTAAATCGTCGTTTGTGCCGCAGCTGGATGCAAATGGTAAGGCGATACGCAACGAAGATGGGAATTTGCTGTACGAAGTTAAATTGGAAGATGCTGCTGATGGTGTGAATTCCGATGAATTCAACGTCAGGGTCACCGATAATCCTAATGAGAGCCTGGTTAAAGAACTGCGCTTCAGAAGAAAATAATAACGATACGGGATTTAAGGAAAATTCATGTTTATTCGAACCACGCTGATCTCGCTGCCGCTGCTGTTTGCATGGGGAGCTACTGTTCACGCTGATCAGGCTCAGGATCTGTCAAAAGCCCGTGAAGCGCTGACCAAACAGGACAACGATGCCGATACCGAAAAAGCACTGGAAGAAGTGTTTGAGGCAGCCGAGAAAAACTACTCTCTGCTGAAGCGGGGTGGCGTGGCATTAAATTACAACGTTGATTACAGTTACTACGGTGATCAGCGTATCGACTTGGTTATTGAACCCAACCTTGACAGTAATAATGAACCGACTGGCTCATCGACCATCCGTAATGCGGATGTGTCACCGGTTGCCAGTCATACGTTTACCAACGCATTCACCTTCGATTATGGTTTATTCAACAACCTGACATTGAGTGCCCGATTGCCATTGGTTGCCAAGTTTGAAACCGAAGATGAACTGACGGCTTACGGCCTCGGCGATATCAGTGGCTCGGTGCGCTGGCAGCCTTATGAATATGTTCCGGGGCAAATGAGCCAGACTGTATTTGGCTCGCTTAAGCTGAAGACCGGCGACAGCCCTTATGAAATTGATCTGGATAAGAATCTGTCGACCGGCTCTGGTACTTATAGTCTGAGTGGCGGCCTGAGTGTGTCTAAAGTACTTGATCCGGTTGTGCTGTTTGGGTCCGGTAGCTACGGCTATAACGTGCCGGAAAAAGGTCTGAATCAGGTGCGTGGCAGTTCCATTCTGGAAGAAGTTCATCCTGGTAACAGCCTGTCGTTCTCTATGGGTTTTGCGTACTCGCTTTCTTATGACGTGTCATTGAGTGCTTCTTTTCAGGGCTCATTTAACGATCGTACACGCTTCCAGTTGTACACGCCGAGTACCGGTGAAACACAGAGCTCTATTTCTGGCAGCCAGATGAGCGGCATTATGAACTTTGCCCTGGGTGTACGTGTTTCACCTAAAACCATTGCCAATATCAACGTTGGTTTTGGTATGACGGAATTATCTCCCGACATCATCCTTGGATTATCGTTACCGATCGACATTGAGGGTGTAAAACCTTCGTCCGGTAGCTAATGAGCTATGGCTTTTATAACGATAAAAATAACAGGGTTTCGGCGAAGCATTATGCGCATTCTTTTCCTATTCATTTTTCTGGTGCCAGGGTTGGCCAGCGCACAGTTGGCTCAAAACCTGTTTCTGGATACCAAGGCCATGTCGCTGGGTAATGCTGTTACAGCAGACCCGGTTGGGATTATGGATATTCATTTTAACCCTGCGGGTCTTACCAAGCTTGAAGGGCGGCAGATTCAGATTCAGCTGATGAATATTCTGCTCTCGTCGGAGGCAAAATTCAGCTTGCCGGATGATTATAATGCCGACGATGCCGGTTTGCTGGATATCAGCAAAGATCCTATTTTGGGCAGTGATGGCACCGCTGAAAGTCATGCTACGGCAGCGGCCTATATTCCGGGTATTGGTCTGATGCCGATGACCTTGCCAGTGCTGACACTGCCAACCGGTGGCGTTTCTATTCAACCGCCGGGTTCGCGCTTTACCTTTGCCAATGCCGTTTATGCGCCTATGGCAGCGGGCTTTGCCAAGGACGATAACGACCCGGGCCGTTATCAGGCCAAGCAGGTTGCTTTACAGCGCTTTACGTATTTATCGCCTTCATTTGGCTATAAAGTCACCGATGAGTTTTCGGTAGGTGCCAGCTTCCTGTTTTCTCATCAGGCCGTTGCTGTTGTGCAGGATCTTCGGGCGCCGAGTGTTCTGATTGGTGTGCTTGAGCAGTTACAGACGGCTTTTGGATGTTTCGATGATAATGGTAATCCAACGGGTAATGATCCTCTGGCACCATTGATCACACTGTGTGGTGGTAAGGTCGGGCCTTATGAAGATGTTGGCACGCTGAAAATTGTGACCGAAGAAAGCCTGTCACCGTCATTCAACCTTGGCTTTTTATGGGAACCTGCCGATTGGTTCGCCTTCGGTGTTGGCTATCAGAGTGAAGCTGTATCTCATCTGAAAGGGACTTACGACCTGGAGTACACCGATGAGTTTGCTGATTTCTTCCGCACCTTTCGTTCATCCATTATTGGTGCCATTGGCGGAGCCATTTTCTCGCTGCCAACCGGTGTGAAAAAAGAAAGTGGTCATGTGTCGACCGAGCTGACGTATCCGCAGCATTTTCAAACCGGTGTTAAATTCCGCTTTCTGGATAAATACCAGTTAAACATGGATGCAGGCTGGACCGATTATGATAAATGGGATGCGCTTGAATTCGAATTTGACCGTCAGGTGAGCTTTCTCAGTACGGCGAAAACCCTTGCACCAACATTGGTAACCGATACGTCTTTACGCCAGCCGCTGAATTACAAAAGCGTGTGGAGCTTCGGCTTTGGTATGCAGTATGACCTGAATTCGCGGGTAAAACTTCGCCTGGGCTATGAGCCGCGTAAGAGTTCTATTCCCGATGATGCGCGCAGCATTCAGGCTCCATTGGGCTTCGCCAAACTTTATAGTGTGGGTATGGGCTACCAGTGGGACATGGATACGGTGGTGGATTTGTCACTGAGTTTCATGCAGTCTAAAGAAACCATTCTCGCCGACCCTCAGAATGCTGAGTCGACCGGCGAATATCCTAACTCCAGTGATGCCATTAACCGTAACTGTCTGACATGTACCGTAACCAACCCTTATCCGGGTCTGGATGTAGACACCAAGCTGACCATCGGTGCAGCGGGTATCAGCTTCCGTACCAAATTCTGATCGTACTCTGTTTGGCTCTGGCATTTTCTGTCAGGGCCGAGCAGGAGTATTTCACCTGGGTGGATGAGCAGGGTCGCATCCATAACACCGTTAAGCCCGCTTCCGAGACAAGTAAACCCCCGGTAACCCCTGCAGCCGAACAGCAGGCGGATGATTTCTTAACAGAAGAAGAATTCCAGAAAAAACTGGCCAAAGATAAAGAAGATAATCCGCCATTCTTTACCTGGATTGATGCCCAGGGGCGCTTGCAGAGCCAGGAAATCCCTCAGCTGAATATCGAAGTTGAAGAGCTTTCGCAGTTGCAGTCGGCGGATCACTCATTGCTGCCGCCATTGCGCGTGGCGGCGAATATTCGCGATTCAGGCTGTTGTGTGCGCTACCAACATTTTTTCAAAGACACTATTCCTGAATATAAGTCGGTACTGTTTTCGCAGGTACAGCTGTCGGTGCCGTTTAAAACACGTTCTGGTGACAAGGCAGCGTGGTATTTTCGTTTGCCTGAGTCCTCCCTTGTGTTGTCGGAAAGATCGTCGGAAAAATCACCGCCAGAGCCGCGCAGGCTGACATTACATCTGCGCGATAATGACGGCCTTCAGGGGCCGGCCCCGGTAGCCTTAATCGCTTTAGATAAGCAATTGCAGCCGCTGTATTTTATCCCGCAGCTGATTACCCAGAGCTATTTATCGACCTGGCGTTCAAGTGCTTATCAGGAAAGCCTGATCAACATTCTTGATGCCGATGTCTCTGCTTTCATTATTTATTTTCCGCAATCCGCACCCGCCTCCGTTTCGTTGCAGGTAGAATGGGTTTATGGAAAAACATCAGATTAATTGCCGCACGGCAAGCTGTCAGCAGCATGCTTTGTTGCTTCAGTACCCATCGTTACACGAAGTATCCGCCTCACGGCGTTTGTTGCTGCTGCATGGTGCTGGTGTGCCGGGTGAGGTTACCTGGACGTACATCGCTAATTATCTCAGTGAGTGGGATGAGATCTTAATTCCGGATTTTGCCGGAATGGGGCGTTCAGCATTTTTTGCCCAGACCGCTCCACGGCTGAGCGATTATGTTGTCCAGATTCATGAGCTGTGTGAGGCCCTCGATTGGACAGAATTTGATATTGCCGGCTATTCATTCGGCGGCATGGTTGCTGTGCGTTACCTGCAGCAATTTGGCGCACGGGGTTTGTGTTTTTTACTGGAACCAGCGATGTTGTTTTCCGCCGATTGCCACAAAACTCAGCAGAAGGCGGATGATTATCTGACCGTAGCAGACCGGGTTGAGCACAATCCGCAGGATGCCGATGCGTATTTAGATTTTCTCGAGTCGGTGTCGCCACAGCGGGTACGGAATGAAAAAGTGGATCGCTTAACCATTGCCCGCCTTCAGGAAAACAGTGTTGGGTTTGCGCAGGCGTTAAGGGCTGTGAGTCAGGTTTTGCTTGATGAATGTTCAACCTATGCCAGCTGGATAGCGCCCTGGCCAGGGATCAGTTTTGTCGGTGGATTGAGTCACGCCACCATGCTGGGGCGTCATCGTTTACTGGCCGAGCAAAGTGCCGACTGGCAATGCCATGTGGTAGCGAATGCGGATCACAGTCTGGTGTTTACCAAGCCACGTTCCATTGCCAAGGTGATGAATGAGCGTCGCCAGCAGGGCTGACGACGCCGGGTCTTCTTCAGCTCTGCAGGCGACGCTGCAGGCCGGTCTCAGCCATAATGCGCGTCGATATTTCTTCAATTGAGCGGTCAGTAGTGCTCAGGAACGGAATCTGCTCACGCTGATACAGCATCTCAACTTCATCAATTTCGTGATAACACTGCTTCAGAGATGCATAACGGCTGTTGGCGCGGCGTTCGTTACGGATGGCGGCCAGTCGGTCCGGGTCGATGGTCAGGCCAAACAATTTATGACGGTGCTGTTGCAGGCTCGCAGGCACCTTAAGATCGGCCATGTCTTCTTCAGTCAGCGGATAATTTGCCGCTTTAATACCAAACTGCATCGCCAGGTACAGGCAGGTTGGCGTTTTGCCGGAGCGGGATACGCCCACCAGAATAATATCGGCTTCGGCGTATTGGCGGGTGCGGGCACCATCGTCGTTATCCAGCGCAAAGTTGACGGCATCAATGCGTGCCAGATAGCTGGTACTGGTGGTTGATGAGTGCGATTTTCCCACACTGTAAGACGACTCAACCTTCAGTTCGGCTTCCAGTGGCGCCAGAAACGCAGCGAAAATATCAACCTTAAGAGCATTGGCGGAATCAATAATGGTGCGTATTTTTTTGTCGACGATGGTGTCGAACACAATGGCTGGCGCGCCACTGCTTTCTGCGGCCAGATTAATTTTGGCAACGGCCTTCTCGGCTTTTTCGATCGAGTCAATGTAGGGTAGGGTAATGCGCTCAAATTCAATCGCTTCAAATTGAGCCAGCAGGCTGTTACCCAGCGTTTCGGCGGTGATGCCTGTGCCGTCGGAGATAAAGTAGGCGGTTCGCTTCATGTGGAAATTTGTTCCCTCTGCCCTTAGTATTACGCAGCCATTCGCCGCATCAGGCGATTTTAGGTGATTATGCCCTGTGTGGCGAGAACAGTGCACAGGCGTTGGACATTACAGGAGAAAGACGTTGACAGATTACGTACTCTGGTTTGATCAGGTATCCATGGGCGATGTTGAGCGGGTTGGTGGAAAGAACGCCTCGCTCGGGGAAATGATCAGCAACCTGACCAGCGCCGGAGTGTCCGTGCCCAACGGTTTTGCCACCACCGCCGACGCCTATCGTGAATTCTTAAGCCATGAAGGTCTGGATGTCCGCATTCAGGAAGCGCTGGATCATCTGAATGTTGATGATATCCGCGCGCTGACCGAAACCGGCGCCAAAATCCGCAACTGGATTCTGGAAGCGCCGCTGCCGCCGCAATTGGAAGCCGATGTCCGTACCGCGTTTGCCAAACTGCAGGAAGGCAATGAATCCATGGCCGTTGCTGTACGTTCTTCCGCCACCGCTGAAGATTTACCCGATGCGTCATTCGCCGGCCAACAGGAAACTCACCTTAATATCGTCGGTATTGATAACGTTCTGCATGCGATCCGTGACGTGTTCGCTTCTTTATTTAATGACCGTGCAATTGCCTACCGTGACCATCAGGGCTTTGACCACCATAAAGTGGCACTGTCTGCCGGTATACAGCGCATGGTGCGTTCAGAAACCGCCTCCAGTGGCGTGATGTTTACGCTGGATACCGAGTCTGGTTTTGATCAGGTCGTGTTCGTAACGTCGTCTTACGGCCTGGGCGAAACCGTGGTTCAGGGGGCTGTAAACCCGGATGAATTCTACGTTCATAAGAACAATCTGACGGCTGGCCGCCCGGCCATTCTGCGCCGCAACCTCGGTGCCAAAGCCATTAAAATGGTTTACAACAAAGAAGCGGCTGTTGGTAAATCGGTAGAAACCCAGCGGGTTGATCGCGAACTGCGTCAGGTGTTTTCCATCAATGATGCGGAAATCGAAAATCTGGCCCGTCAGGCGATGATTATTGAAAAGCATTACGGCCGCCCGATGGATATCGAATGGGCTAAAGACGGTGACGACCAGCAGTTGTATATCGTCCAGGCGCGTCCGGAAACCGTAAAAAGTCGTGCCAGCAAAAATGTCATGGAACGCTACCTGTTAAAAGAAACCGGCAACGTGCTGGTTGAAGGTCGCTCCATTGGTCACCGCATTGGCAAAGGTAAAGTGCGCGTCATTAAAAGCATCGATCAGATGGATCAGGTGCAGGAAGGCGATGTGCTGGTTGCCGATATGACCGACCCGGATTGGGAACCGGTCATGAAACGCTCGGCGGCCATCGTGACCAACCGTGGTGGCCGTACCTGTCACGCTGCGATCATTGCGCGTGAACTGGGTATCCCGGCGGTGGTAGGTTGTGAAGATGCCACCTCTAAGTTGCAGGATGGTCAGGACGTAACGGTATCCTGTGCCGAAGGTGACACCGGATTTGTTTACGAAGGCGCACTGGATTTTGATATCCGTACCAACAGCGTTGATCAGATGCCGGACCTGCCATTCAAAATCATGATGAACGTCGGTAACCCGGATCGTGCCTTCGACTTCCAGGGCCTGCCGAATGCCGGCGTGGGTCTGGCGCGTCTCGAATTTATTATTAACCGCATGATTGGCGTGCACCCCAAAGCGCTGCTGAATTTCGACAATCTGCCGGAAGAAGTAAAGCCAACGGTCGAACGCCGTATCTCCGGTTACGCCGGCCCGGTGGATTTCTACGTTGAGAAACTGGTGGAAGGTATTTCCACGCTGGCGGCGGCTTTCTGGCCCAAGCGCGTGATCGTGCGGTTATCTGACTTTAAATCCAACGAATACGCCAACCTGATTGGCGGGCGTTTATATGAGCCGGAAGAAGAAAACCCGATGCTGGGCTTCCGTGGCGCATCGCGCTACATCTCGAAAAACTTCCGCGACTGTTTCGAGCTTGAGTGCCGCGCGATGAAAAAAGTCCGCAACGAAATGGGCTTTACCAACGTCGAGATCATGGTGCCGTTTGTACGTACCGTGGGCGAAGCGGAGCAGGTTGTTAATCTGCTGGAAGAAAATGGTCTGAAGCGCGGCGAGAATGATCTGAAGCTGATCATGATGTGCGAGTTACCAGCCAATGCCATTCTGGCGGAACAGTTCCTTGAGTTTTTTGATGGCTTCTCCGTCGGCTCCAACGACCTGACTCAGCTGACGCTGGGGCTGGATCGTGATTCCGGCATCATTGCCCATCTGTTCGATGAGCGTAACGAAGCCATTCTGGCGTTGCTGGAAAATGCTATTAATGCCTGTAAAAAAGCCGGTAAGTACATTGGCATCTGTGGTCAGGGCCCGTCGGACCATCCGGATTTTGCCAAGTGGCTGATGGAGCACGGTATCGACAGCGTATCGCTTAACCCGGATTCGGTCATGGATACCTGGTTCTTCCTGGCGGACAAAAATTCCTGAATGAAAAGCAGCAGTGAATTATTTCCGGTAAGCCTGCTCAGAGCGGATGTTCTGGGCGATCTTACCGAAGACGTCTATCTGGTAAAACATAACCGCGATCCGGACCGCAGCGTCCAGATCGCGGTTTCGCATCTTGGCCTGCGTTCACGTTCTGCGCGCAAAGGTCAGCCCCTTGTGCTGTTACATGGCAGTTTTACCAATCGTGGTTTCTGGCTGTCTGATAAGGGGCAGGGACTGGCGCGCTATCTGCTGGAACAGGGCTTCGATGTCTGGCTGATGGAGCAGCGCGGCCATGGTCTGTCGCCACGCAATCAGGACTATGTGCGCAACACCCTGGAACGTTATGTGCTCAGCGATATTCCTGCGGTGAACGATTTTGTGCAGGAGCAGAGCGGATATAAACCGGTATGGATTGGCCATTCGCTCGGTGGTGTCATTATTTCCAGCAGTGTCGCGGCCGGACGCCTGAACGGTGACAACGCCAGCGCCATGGTGCTGCTGGGCACACAGATTGTGCGTCGTCCCTGGTATTTGTGGCTGCCGTTGACCAGTCTGGTGCTGCGCCTGTTGGTTAAAAGCAAAGCCGAGCTGGATGGCCGTAAGCTGGGTATCGGCCCGGAGAATGAACCGGCCGGTTTGGTGAACGAATACCTGGCGCGCCACAGTCTGTTTGGCCGTTGGCAAATCCGCAGCGAAAAGCTGAAATTATTGCCCGCCTGGAAGCAAGGCACCGGGCTGCCTTTGCTTGCGCTGGCCGCCGCCGCGGATAAATCCGATCCGGCGAAAGCCTGTCTGCGCTTTGCCTCGCTGTATGGCGGGGTACAAAAAGACAGCGTTCTGCTGGGTAAGTCTGAGGGTTTCAGTCGCGATTACGGTCATGTTGATATGGTGGTGAGCAAAGAAGCTGCCACTGAGGTGTGGCCACGGATCAGTGGCTGGCTCAGCCAGCTTGGCCAGCAGGTTGACGCCTGAAATGAACACACGACGCCTGTTGCTGACGGGCGGCACCGGGCTGATTGGCCGTGCCTTGCTGGACAATCTGCTGCTGACGGATTGGGCCGGGCATATATTGTTGCCAGTGCGTCAGCCACAGCAATGGTGCTCTGCATATCCGCAACTGGCGGCGGACGAGCGCCTTCAGGTGCTGACTTATGACGAACTGTTTGCCAGTCAACAGGCCGTTGATCTGATGTTCTGCGCGCTGGGGACGACTCAGGCCAAAGCCGGTAAAGCCGGGTTGCGTCAGGTGGATTATCAGCTGGTTGTGGATTGTGCGGCCTGGGCCAAACAGCAGGGCGCTGAGCTGGTATCGGTGGTCAGTGCGCTGGGCGCCAATAGCCGTTCGCCATTTTTCTACAATCGCGTCAAAGGCGATATGGAACAGGCGCTGGAGCAATTGGGCTTTCCGAGCCTGCATCTGTGGCAGCCTTCTGTGCTGATCGGCGAGCGTGCAGAGTTTCGTCTGGCAGAACACCTGAGCGGTTGGATATTACGCCTGCCGCTACTTGGCAATGTGCAGGCGCTGCCTGGAGAACGCATTGCCCGCGCGATGGTTGCGGCGGCGGCTGGTTCTGCGGCGGCGTCTGGTTTGGATCAGGAATCATCCGTTACGCGCTATCGCGTGCGCGACATTAAGCGTCTGGCCGCAGCCTGAGCAGGCTCTGGCAGACAACAGAATTTTATTATCCTCCATCACAAGTAAGGACAAAGAAATGACTCAGTACGTAACTCCGGACCTGTGCGATGCCTACCCTGAACTGATTCAGGTGGTTGAGCCAATGTTCAACAACTACGGCGGCAATGATTCCTTCGGTGGCGAAATCGTCACCGTTAAATGCTTTGAAGATAACTCCAAAGTGAAAGAGCTGGTTGATACCGACGGCAAGGGCAAAGTGATGGTTGTGGACGGCGGCGCCTCCATGCGTCACGCGCTGCTGGGCGATATGCTGGCTGAAAAAGCGGCGAAAAACGGTTGGGAGGGCATCATCGTTTACGGTTGCATCCGTGATGTCGACGTGATCATGCAGACCGATCTGGGCGTGCAGGCGCTGGCGACTCACCCGCTGAAAACCGACAAACGCGGTCTGGGTGATGTGAACGTTACCGTTAAATTCGGTGGTGTTGAATTTGTACCGGGTCACTTTGTGTATGCCGACAACAACGGCATCATCGTGTCTCCTCAGGCGTTGAGCATGCCGGAGTAAGGCGGTCTTATACGCATCTGAGTACGAATAAAAAGCCGGCATCACGCCTAATGCTGTTCACTTAACGTTTTAGATCATTTTGAAACGCCCAGAGCCTCACAGGGGAACTTATCCCCTTGCCGGCGGGCCGACCCCAGCTTCGCGCTGTGCAGGACTTAATCCGCTCTGAATAATCCTGCGATCTCGGTAACGCGAATAATGGGCCATCCATGGCCCTATTCGCTCGCCCGGCATCCATGCCGGGACGTACCGGCGCAGCATTATTCAAACCGGCGCCCTGCAGGCGCATTGATTATTCCGCTAAGCAGCTTTTCAGAACGGACATTGCTGTTCGATAAAAACGACGTTGCGGCTGAAATAAACCGCGCCTCTGGGCCCGCCGCCATGAGCGATGATTTTTACGATCTGGCTGGCATGGATGCCAGGCAAGCGTATCCGGCCATGGATGGCCGATATACGCGTGGTCAGTAAAAATCGAGTGAATAAGGATCACGGGCCAGAAAGCGCAAAGCAGGGGCCCGGGGAGAAGTTCCCCGGATTGGGGCGCAGGGGCTTGCCCCGCAAAGGCTGTTCGAGTTCATTCAGCGCTGGCTGGTTGCTTAAGTGAACAGCATTGCGGCATCACGCCGGCTTTTTTGTGTCTGGCATTTGCTGTGGCCAGCTACCAGGCGCGCGAGCTGCCAATCAGGTGAGCTACGCGCAGCGAGCTTTCAACGGCGCCGTCGAGCAGCGGAATGCCATCACACAGGTAGGAACCGGTCAGCAGAATACGTTGACTGGCATCCTGGCGGCGCAGCTCACGTACCGCCTGCCGGCTGTGCAGAGTCACCAGTGGCCGGCTGAAAGTAACATCGGCGAGTACGCTTTGCGGATTGGCCGCGCGCAGCGGATTCCACACCTGCAGAATGGCCGGGCCGTTGCGCAGATGACCAATCGCTTTGGCCAGATCGACGGTGGCTTCCGGGCGGTTCTCGTTGCCCGGTAAAAAATAACTGACCGGCGCCAGCGGCACCCGGCTGGCGGGCAACAGGGATTGATCGGTGTGCAGCTGCATGCGCGATTCCACCACCGGAATCTGTTCAAGCTGCTGACAGCGCTGGCGGGCGGCAGGCAGCGTGCTGAGTATCTGGCGGGCATGGTGAGGCTGGGTGGCAATCACTACGCGGTCAAAGCTGTCTTGCTGGCCCGCACTGAATACTCTGACGCTGTCTTGGTGCTCTTCAATACGCTCGACAGCCGTGTCAGTGCGCAAGGTAACGGCAGATTCCAGTAGTTGCGCGACCACCTCATCGACGCCTCCGCTGGCGCGCATCAGGCCATCTTTCATCACGCCGCAAGTCAGATAGTTCACCAGAATGTCCGCCGGATACGCTAATACATCGTCATAGTCACAGGTGCAGACGGTCGCCAGTGCCGGCAGCAATATCTGGCGGCTGTAGTCGCTGTGCAGGTTGTGCTGCAGCAAAAAGTCGCCAAAACGTTGCTGTTGCAGAGCTGTGCTGTTTTTGTGTTGTTGCAGGCGGCGGAATGTCTGCAGGTGCTGCTTCAGCAGCGTGCCATTCAACAGTTTGGGAAAGCTCAGGCTGAGGCGCCCTAACTGCAGATTGCCATAATGAAAAAACAGGCGGTTATCGGCGTCGGCATAAGCCGCCGCATGATTGGTGGTTTCGGTATGTACGCCAGCGTCGCGGTAGAGGCGCATCAGGCTGGGATAATAGGCCGGAGTAAATACCCGCAAGGGAATATCAATGGATGTACTTTTATCCGCCCAGGGGATGTCGACACTGTAGATACCCATGCCCGGTTTTTCCGCGCGCTCATAGAGGGTGACGTCATGATCACGACTCAGTAACCAGGCGGCACTCAGGCCGGCAATGCCAGAGCCTATAATGGCGATGCGCTGGCGATTCGTATGGGGCGTGATGACGGGTATCTGGGCGGTCACGGGGCGTTCCTGAGCTGTATTCTGACGATGCGCCTGAAATCTGCGCCGAGGTTAGCCTAAACATGGGTCATATCCCAGAGCTGTTGTTGTCAGCGTCAGCGGTTTTCTGGCTCAGACTGTAGATTGTATACAATCTTAGTCTAAATACGCTTGAAATATCATATGAACGGCGTAACCTAGCCTCACTTAAAGAATATTGTAGACAAAGCCAATGAGCGACAACCAAACCCTGGCCGATAAGGTTTTCTCGGAACTCACCACTGCCATTGTGCGGGGCGAGCTGCGTCCGGGCAGCAAATTATCCGAGCAGACACTGGTTGAGCGTTACGGCGGCAGCCGCGCCCCCATGCGTGAAGCCATTCAGAGGCTGGAAGCCCGCCATCTGGTGGTGCGCATTCCCCATGCCGGTGCCCGGGTGGTATCGCTGAGCCTGGCTGAGCTGCGGGATATCTACGAAGTGCGACTTGAGCTGGAAAGCATGGCCTGCCGTCTGGCGGCACTGCGTATGAGCGATGATGAGATTCACGAGCTGTATGGTCTGCTGCAGGAACACGAAGCTTCCATTGCCGCCGAGCAGGGGCAGGCCTATTACCAGAAGGCCGGTGATCTCGACTTTCATTACCGCATCATCAAAGGCAGTAAGAATCACCGTCTGCACCAGATGCTGTGCGGCGAGCTGTATCACATCGTGCGTATGTACCGCTATCAGACCAGTACCAGCGCCAAGCGCCCGCTGCAGGCACTGCAGGAACACCAACGAATTGTTGAAGCTATCTCGGCACGGGATGCCGAGCTGGCTGAGTTACTGATGCGACGCCATATTCAGGCATCGCTGACCAATCTGGAAAACCGATTAGCTGAAGAGGAGGGTCACCCATGACTCCAGGTCAGAAATTCCGTAAAGCACTGGCGGATAATAAACCGCTGCAAATTGTCGGCACCATTAACGCCTACGCGGCGATGATGGCCGAGCGTATTGGTCATCAGGCCATTTATCTCTCCGGTGGCGGCGTGGCGAACGCCTCGTACGGCCTGCCGGATCTGGGTATGACCTCGCTGAACGATGTCGTGGAAGACGTGCGTCGTATCACCTCGGCCAGCGGCCTGCCGTTACTGGTTGATATCGATACCGGCTGGGGCGGTGCATTCAACATCACCCGCACCATCCAGCAAATGGAAAAAGCCGGTGCCGCAGCGGTACACATCGAAGATCAGGTCATGCAGAAGCGCTGCGGCCACCGTCCGAACAAAGAAATCGTCTCTCAGGCAGAAATGGTTGATCGTATCAAAGCCTGTGTTGATGCCCGTAATGACGAAAGCTTCTTTATCATGGCCCGTACCGATGCGTTTGCGCAGGAAGGTCTGGATGCCGCCATCGAGCGTGCGCAGGCCTGTGTAGCCGCTGGTGCTGATGGTATTTTCGCAGAAGCGATCAAAACAGAAGAAGATTACCGCAAGTTCTCTGCCGCACTGAATGTACCGCTGCTGGCGAATATCACCGAATTTGGCCAGACCGAATTGTGGAACCGCGAACAGCTGGGCGAGTGGGGTGCGGCCATGGTGCTGTACCCGCTGAGTGCGTTCCGCGCGATGAACAAAGCCGCCGAAACCGTGTATAAAAGCATTCTGGCAGAAGGCGATCAGCGCAAGGTTGTCGACATCATGCAGACCCGCATGGAGCTGTACGATTACCTGAACTACCACGATTTTGAGCAGAAGCTTGATGCATTGTTTGCGGAAGGTAAAAACAAATAAAGCCAGCGCGCTTTAACGCAAACCGATAACTTTACAATTTTCACTAAAAAGAGAGCGTCCGCGGGGTCATCAGGGTCAATCACAGCTGATAAAAAAGCAGAACTTATAGATGTAGGTTGTTGTTTTTAAAAGCGTTCCTGACTTCGCCGACTATTCTGACAGGAGAAAGCAATGGCAGCAGCAAAACAACTCAGTGGCGCCGGCCTGCGTGGTCAGGTAGCGGGCAAGACCGCACTGTCGACCGTGGGTAAATCCGGTTCTGGTCTGACTTATCGTGGCTATGACGTTAAAGATCTGGCCGCGCAATGTGAATTTGAAGAAGTGGCGTATCTGATTCTGAAAGGCAAACTGCCGAATCAGGCTGAGCTGGACGCCTACAAAGCCAAACTGAAATCCATGCGCGCTCTGCCGCAGGCGTTAAAAGAAGTACTGGAACGTATTCCGGCTTCAGCGCACCCGATGGACGTGATGCGTACCGGTTGCTCCATGCTGGGCAACCTGGAAACCGAAGAAAGCTTTGACCAGCAGCAGGATGCGACCGACCGTATGCTGGCGCTGTTTCCGGGCATGATCAACTACTGGTACAACTTCAGCCATAACAATGGCAAACGTATCGAGGTTGAAACCGCTGCCGATTCTATCGCTGAGCAGTTCCTGTGGACGCTGCATGGCGAAAAGCCCTCCGAGCTGCACACGCAGGTAATGCACGCGTCATTAACGCTGTATGCCGAGCACGAATTTAACGCCTCCACCTTTACCGCCCGTGTGTGTGCTTCCACGCTGAGTGATATGCACTCCTGTGTAACCGGTGCCATCGGTTCTTTGCGTGGTCCGCTGCACGGTGGAGCTAACGAAGCGGCGATGGAACTGATTGAAGGCATGAACGACCCGGAAGATGCCGAGCAAAAGCTGATGGGCATGCTTGAGCGTAAAGAAAAAATCATGGGCTTTGGCCACGCGATTTACTCTGAATCTGATCCGCGTAATGCCGTGATTAAAGAATGGTCTGAAAAACTGGCCAAGGCGCACGGCGATACCTCGCTGTACGACATTTCCGTACGTTGTGAAGCCGTTATGTGGCGCGAGAAAAAACTGTTCTGTAACGCCGACTTCTTCCACGCTTCAGCCTACAACTACATGGGTATTCCGACCAAGCTGTTCACCCCGATTTTCGTCTGCTCCCGCCTGACCGGCTGGGCAGCACACGTGATGGAGCAGCGCGCCGACAACCGCATTATCCGCCCAAGCGCGGAGTATACCGGTGAAGAGTTCCGTCCGGTTCCGGCGATTGCCCAGCGTTAAAAATCCAATAAGAACTGCCTGCGGGCAGTTCGGCTTTTTTGAGAGAACACCCCATGAACACCGAATTCCGTAAACAATTGGCCGGCACTGCACTGGAGTATTTTGATACCCGTGCCGCGGTCGATGCCATTAAGCCCGGCAGCTACGACGGCCTGCCGTACACCTCCCGTATTCTGGCTGAACAGCTGGTGCGCCGCTGTGAGCCTGAACTGCTGACCGATGCCCTGACGCAGCTGATCGAGCGCAAACGCGATCTGGATTTTCCTTGGTATCCGGCGCGTGTTGTGTGTCATGACATTCTCGGTCAGACCGCGCTGGTCGATCTGGCTGGTCTGCGTGATGCCATCGCTGAAAAGGGCGGAGATCCGTCCAAAGTCAATCCGGTGGTGCAGACTCAGCTGATCGTTGACCACTCGCTGGCGGTTGAATGCGGTGGCTTTGATCCGGATGCCTTCGCCAAAAACCGCGAGATTGAAGAGCGCCGCAACGAAGACCGCTTCCACTTTATTAACTGGACCAAAACCGCATTCGACAACGTCGATGTGATTCCGGCCGGTAACGGCATCATGCACCAGATCAACCTGGAGAAAATGTCTCCGGTAGTGCAGGCCCGTAATGGCGTAGCCTATCCGGATACCTGTGTCGGCACCGACTCCCACACCCCGCACGTCGATGCGCTGGGTGTTATTTCTGTTGGTGTGGGCGGTCTGGAAGCCGAAACCGTAATGCTCGGCCTGCCATCCATGATGCGTCTGCCGGACATTGTCGGGGTTGAATTAACCGGTAAGCGTCAGCCTGGCATTACCGCCACCGATATTGTGCTGGAGCTGACCGAGTTTTTGCGTAAAGAACGCGTGGTCGGTGCTTATGTGGAATTCTTCGGTGAAGGTGCATCCAGCCTGACCATCGGTGACCGGGCCACCATTTCCAATATGACACCGGAATACGGTGCCACCGCCGCGATGTTCTACATCGACGAACAAACCATCGACTACCTGAAGCTGACTGGCCGTGAGCCGGAGCAGGTCGCTCTGGTTGAGCAGTTCGCTAAAGAAACGGGTCTGTGGGCGGATGCACTGAAAACCGCACAATACGAGCGCGTGCTGAGCTTCGATCTGTCGAGTGTTGGCCGTAATATGGCTGGCCCGTCTAACCCGCATGCCCGTGTATCAACGGCTGACCTGGCCGCTAAAGGCATTGCCGGTAATCTGGATGCCGCCAAAGCGCAGGAAGCCGAAGGTCTGATGCCGGATGGAGCGGTCATCATCGCCGCCATCACTTCCTGTACCAACACCTCTAACCCGCGCAACGTGGTCGCCGCCGGTCTGCTGGCGAAAAAAGCCAACGAACTGGGCCTGATCCGCAAGCCATGGGTTAAGTCTTCCTTTGCACCTGGCTCCAAAGTCGCCGAGCTGTACCTGAAAGACTCCGGCCTGCTGCCAGAGCTGGAAAAGCTGGGCTTCGGCATTGTGGCTTTCGCCTGCACCACCTGTAACGGTATGTCCGGTGCGCTGGACCCTGTGATTCAGCAGGAAATCATCGACCGTGATCTGTATGCCACGGCGGTGCTGTCCGGTAACCGCAACTTCGATGGCCGTATTCACCCGTACGCCAAGCAGGCATTCCTGGCATCGCCGCCACTGGTCGTTGCTTACGCCATTGCCGGTACCATTCGTTTTGATATCGAAAAGGATGTGCTTGCGGTCGTTGATGGTAAAGAAATCCGCCTGAAGGATATCTGGCCGTCGGATGAAGAAATCGACGCCATCGTTAAAGAAAGCGTGAAGCCGGAGCAGTTCCGTCAGATCTACATCCCGATGTTCGATCTGGGTGCCAAAGAGAAAGCCATCAGCCCGCTGTACGACTGGCGTCCGATGAGTACCTATATCCGTCGTCCACCATACTGGGAAGGCGCGCTGGCCGGTGAACGTACCTTAAAAGGCATGCGTCCTCTGGCCGTGCTACCGGACAACATCACCACCGACCACCTGTCGCCATCCAACGCCATCATGCTGGACAGTGCAGCGGGGGAATATCTGCACAAAATGGGTCTGCCGGAAGAGGACTTTAACTCTTACGCAACCCACCGTGGAGACCACCTGACGGCCCAGCGTGCAACCTTCGCCAACCCGAAACTGCTGAATGAAATGGTGCTGGATGAAAACGGCAACGTTAAACAGGGTTCTCTGGCGCGCGTTGAGCCGGAAGGCAAGGTGATGCGTATGTGGGAAGCGATTGAAACCTACATGAATCGCAAGCAGCCGCTGATTATCGTGGCCGGTGCCGATTATGGTCAGGGATCTTCCCGTGACTGGGCCGCCAAAGGCGTGCGTCTGGCGGGTGTTGAGGCGATTGCTGCCGAAGGCTTCGAGCGCATTCACCGTACCAACCTGATCGGTATGGGCGTGCTGCCGCTGGAATTCAAAGCCGGCACCACCCGTAAAACCCTGGGCCTGGATGGTACTGAGACCTACGACGTGAAAGGTGATCTGAGCCCGCGTTGTGATCTGACGCTGGTGATTACCCGTAAAGAGGGTGAAGTGGTTGAAGTACCGATGACCTGTCGTCTGGACACCGCCGCGGAAGTGGATGTGTACAGTGCCGGTGGGGTGTTGCAGAAGTTCGCTCAGGACTTCCTGCAGGGCGAATAACGAAGCTGGTTGCCTCGTTAACGCTTCCGGAACGCCGCAAAATACAGTTTTGCGGCGTTTTAAAAAATCCAAAGTAGGGTGGGCACTGCCCACCTTTCTTTTAAGGGCATCGACGTTTTCAGTAGCGTCCTGAAAGAGAAATAATTATGTCCAAACAAATTAAAATCCCCGCGACTTATATGCGTGGCGGCACATCGAAAGGTGTATTTTTCAGCCTGACCGATTTACCTGAAGCGGCTCAGGTGTCGGGCGAAGCACGCGACAACATTCTGTTGCGTGTTATTGGCAGTCCAGATCCTTACGGTCAGCAGATCGATGGTATGGGCGGTGCAACGTCCAGCACTTCTAAAACCGTTATTCTGGCGAAAAGCGAACAGCCGGATCACGATGTGGATTATTTATTCGGCCAGGTGTCGATTAATAAGCCCTTTGTGGACTGGTCAGGTAACTGCGGCAATTTAACCGCCGCCGTTGGGGCCTTTGCCATTTCTAAAGGTCTGGTCGCCGCTGATCGTATTCCGCACAACGGTATTTGCGTGGTGCGTATCTGGCAAAAAAATATTCAGAAAACCATTATCGCCCATGTGCCGATCACTGATGGTGAAGTGCAGGAAACCGGCGATTTTGAGCTCGACGGCGTAACCTTTCCGGCAGCGGAAGTTGTGATCGAATTTATGGATCCGGCCGACGGCGAAGGCTCTATGTTTCCGACCGGTAATGTCGTCGATGATCTCGAAGTTCCGGGCATTGGTACCTTTAAAGCAACCATGATTAATTCCGGTATTCCGACCATTTTCGTCAATGCCGCGGATATTGGTTACAAAGGCACCGAGCTGCAGAAAGACATTAATTCCGATGCCGAAGCACTGGCGAAATTTGAAACCATGCGTGCTTACGGTGCGGTAAAAATGGGCTTGATTGCCGATATTTCCGAAGCGGTTGCGCGCCAGCACACGCCGAAAATTGCTTTCGTGGCACCAGCAACGGATTACGAAGCATCCAGTGGCAAACAGATTTCTTCAGCCGATATCGATGTATGTGTACGTGCGTTATCCATGGGGAAATTACACCATGCGATGATGGGTACGGCGTCGGTAGCCATTGCAACGGCGGCGGCAGTACCTGGTACGCTGGTGAACCTGGCAGCCGGCGGTACCGAACGTGACGCCGTAACCTTTGGTCATCCGTCCGGTACGCTGCGTGTGGGTGCAGCGGCGGCTCTGGTTGATGGTGAATGGACGGCAACCAAGGCTGTTATGAGCCGCAGTGCGCGGGTGATTATGGAAGGTAATGTTCGTATTCCGGACGATACTTTCTGATTAATAGCTGATGTTGCTGCTATAAAAAAACCGGCCAGCGGCCGGTTTTTTATTTTATACATTCGCCGTCAGAGCGCCCGCTGCTGATCGCGCAGAGCATCTTCAACAGCAAAGCGCATATATTGATCGTTCTGCGGGACGCGCTTAAGAAAATTCACAATGTCAGTATCCGGCTGCATTTTCCCTAAAGTTTCAACCATGCGGCGCTGCACCAGTGGCTCATAAGTTGAAATCATCGCCATCATCTTTTCCTGTACACCTCTGCCTAATTTAATCAGGGCGTTTTGTGCCTCTTCCGGAATTTTATGATCCAGATCGCCGAGACTTTCTATTAATAATTCCTGCGCGCGTAAATCCTGGGTGCGGATGTTCCCCAGTACGGTGATCAGATGACGTTTCATGGTGGTGCGGTAAGGGCCGCTGGCCTGTACGCGCACACGTTCCAGTTTACGGATCACGAGGTCTTCTGCAGCCGCAGCTCGCGCTCCGTAAGCCACCAGATATTCGCCATAGGCATTCAGTTCCATGGCATTGCCGTCACTGAATAACCGGTCAGCACATTCTCTCGGCGTACAGGCTTCAGAATCCGGCAGGTTATAACGGATAAACCAGAGGTGCTTCTGCACCTCATTAATGCGTTGGCCTTTGATGATCTGAGCAAATAACTTCGGATAGCGGCCGAGCATATTCTCGATGAGTGCAGCCTGCTGCTGATTTTCTTCAGCGTTACGCTCCAGTGTTGTCAGCAGATAGTAGAGCTGCTTGGCACTGTTGTCGTTGAGGATGTCTTTTTGCTCGTTCAGCTTTTCCAGCAGCAGGTTAAAACTGTTGCTGGCCAGTTCCAGCTCGCCGCCGTCCTTCAGCTGGTTTTTATAAAAATCGGTCATGGGTTTAACCACGTCATTAATGTCCGGCAGCTCGCCGCTGTATTGCTGAAATAATTCAGCGCCGATAGCCGGCTGGCGATAAGCCGTGGCTTTAATAATGCGCGCGGTCAGCTCTCCGGCGCTCAGGGCGGGACTGCCGACTTTTCCTTTTCCTGCTGCCCGAATCAGTGACTGTAATTGATTTTTCAGTTGCAGTGCCGTCTGCGGCTGATAGCTGGGCTTGCCGCTGCGTGTATCATCGGGAGATTTATCGCTGTAATTAGATAACGCTGACAGCAGAAGCTGCAGGCGGTCTTCCGGCAGACGCTGCAGGCTGCT
Organism: Thalassobium sp.; assembly: GCA_002733205.1. Taxonomy (GTDB): domain Bacteria; phylum Pseudomonadota; class Gammaproteobacteria; order Pseudomonadales; family Oceanobacteraceae; genus Venatoribacter; species Venatoribacter pacificus. The sequence continues at coordinate 781,057 of NVUW01000001.1, forward strand.
GAGCATGGCTTCCCATTCGGTCGGGGTGATGCCGTTATCTTTAATGATGGCGTACTTTACGATGCCCGGAAGATATCCAGCCAGGTTATGTGGTGCGATCTGCGCCAGTTGCACAAACAGATAATCCCGGTAGTCGGCAGCGGGGTGGCGGCTCTGGGTCAGGGAGTAGAGCACGTTATATTGCCAGTCATTGCAGTCGTTATCGAAAGGCGCTTTTAACGCAAACGCGACCAGCTCGGCATTTTTATCCGGGCTTGGGGCTTTCTGTAGTGAGATTTTTACCTGCTCGCGCATGGCGTCGCAGGGGTTTTTACCGCCGCCATGAACAATGGTGGCAATCTGAGAGCTCAACCCATCAGGATCAACTTCAATTTCGGCTTTCAGATAAAAGCTTTCGCCATCCCATTTTTCTTCAAGAATTTTGGTTTTGGTCAGCGCCTGAGCAAAGGTCTGGTAGTTGGCCTGTACGGTGCGGCTGAATTCTTCTTTATCCAGTGTTTCAGTATTACTGAAGCTGGATTGCACCTGCACGCCGACTTCCTCAATTAATAATGATTGCAACTGTTGTAATGCAGCTTTGCGCGCCGACACTTTGGAGTCATTTTCGCTGGCGTTGTAGGTGTATTCCCGGACGACCGTCATGGCTGCCGCTGTGGCTGACTGGCTGTACATTGCGCTGCTCAGCAATAACAGCAGCAGGGCGAGAGGGATCAGTGCTGATGGCGTTCGGGAGAGGATGGGAGCGTTGGGCATGGGTCGTCCTTGCGAAAATAATAGCGGCCGAAAGTGCGCATATTACTGATAACTGTCTCTCCAGTCAGTAATAGCGATGGTGTTGCGGGCATAAAAAAAACCGCCCGGAGGCGGTTTTCAGGTCAGTAATAGTCGGCGCACGCCGTCCGTATTACTTGTTTGGCGTATCGCTGTCGCTGGCAGCTTCAGCCGGTACGGTCTCAGCCTGAGCAGGAGAGGTCACGGTTTCTGTGGTAGCAGAAGCGTTATTTTCCGTTGCAGCTTGTTCGGTTGCTTGCTCGTTGCCGGTATTGCGACGGTTGCGCGGGTCATTGGGAGCGCGTCCACCCGGAGTGCGGCGACGTCCACGACGTGATGCACGATCATTACCCTGAGTGGCAGTAGCGACTTCTTCCTGAGACGTTGTCACTTCGGCATCAGCGTTGTCTTCTGCGGCGGCGCTTTCAATAACGACGGCTTCAGCAGCAGGTGCCTCAACAGGTTCTTTAGCAGCAGCTTCGGCTTGCGCTTCAGCGGCCGCCTGTTTGGCGGCTTTCTTTGCTGCAGCAGACTTCTCGCTGGCTTGCTGACGGGCCTTGCGACGCGTCTGAGCTTTTTCCTGCTTGTCTGACTCCTGCTCGGCCGATGCTACTGCCTGCTCTTCAGAAACCGCGTCACTTACTGGCTCTGCTGCTTGCGCACTCGCTACGGCTTCAGGTTTGGCTTCCGCGCTGTCTGTTTTCGTGTTGTCTGCTTCCGCGTTGCCTGTTTCGTCGGAGCTGGCTTCAGCCGTTGCGACTTCGGCGATAGCAACTTCAGGCGCTTCCGAAACCGGTGTTTCTGAGTGACTTGCAGCGTGAGTAACGTCCGTGCTTTCAACGGCTGCCGTTGCTGCGTCAGTAACATCGGCGGCTTCTGCCGTTACGTTGTCAGCCGTATTCTCAGTCGTGTCGTTGTCGGCTGCGGCGTTGTTGCTTTTCGCCGGACGTTCGTCACGATTGCGGTTGCGACGACGGCTGTTGCGTGAGCGGCGGGTGGTTTTCTCACCATTCTCATCGTTGCCATTGTCAGCACTGTTGTCGTTGCTGTTATCCGTCGTATTGTCAGTCACATCAGCAGATTCTTCAGCAGTTACTACATTGCTGTTTTCTTCATCACTGGTGTTTGCCGTGCGATCAGTCTGACGTTCGCTGCGATCATTGCGGCTGCGACGACGACGACCTTCAGGGCGAGCGTCGCTGCGCGCTGCATTGTCACCAGCTTCGCTGGCTGCTGCATTTTCCGGCAGTTCGACTTTATCACTGCGCTCAACACGGGCTTCGCTGCGCTCGGCACGCGGTGCACGGTTGCCGCTGCGATCACGGCGCGGCGCGCGTGGCTCATTGCTGGCCTCGGCTTCCTGGCGCTCGGCGCGGTTGTCGCTACGCTCGTTGTCGCGGTTTTCGTTGCGGTTACGGGCAGGGCGTTCGCTGCGATTGTCGTTGCGGTTGCGGCCGGAACGCTCTGCACGATTGTCGTTACGACCTTCGCTGCGGCTGTCGTTACGGGCTTCATTGCGATTACCGCGTTCGTTATCACCGTCATTGCGGTCGTCACGATTACGATCATTGCGATTGCGGCTGCGATCATTGCGGTTACGGTCGTTGTTACGGCTGCGGTCATTGTTGCGACTGCGATCGTTACGCTCGTTACGGCCGCTGCCATTCTCGCGCGCTTGCTTCGGCGCAGGTTTTTCTTCCTGTTTCTCGCCACCGTCAAACAGGGCGGACAGGGCGCTGCCAATTTTGCCCCACAGACCTTTGCTGGCCGATGCTGCAACCGTCGTTTCTGCTACCGCAACCGGTGTGCTGACTGGCGCGCTGTGAGCACCGGCTTTTACTGCCGCTTGCTGCACTTTAGTGCTTTCACGAATGGTCAGGTCGAGGCCGTATTCAGTCTCTTCCTCTTCCATTTTATGTTCGTAGCTGACTTCGCCGATCAGGCTGTCATCCGGACGCAGGCGCAGTACTTCGTAATGCGGTGTTTCCATATTCGGGTTCGGCAGAACCACCACTTTGCTGCCATGACGCGCTTCGATACCAGCAATCAGGGTGCGCTTCTCGTTCAGCAGGAAGGTGGCGACCGATACCGGCACGATGGCACGGATTTGTCCGGTGTTTTCCTTGGCGGCTTCTTCTTCGATCAGGCGCAGGATAGACAGGCCCGTGGACTGAATATCACGCACGACACCAGTACCATTACAGCGTGGGCACACATGGCCGCTGGTTTCTTCCAGGGATGGACGCAGACGCTGACGCGACATTTCCATCAGGCCGAAACGTGAAATACGGCCAACCTGGACGCGCGCGCGATCCACTTCCAGTGCTTTCTTCAGGCGGGTTTCAACTTCGCGCTGATTTTTGCTGGACAGCATGTCGATAAAGTCGATCACCACCAGACCACCCATGTCGCGCAGACGTAACTGGCGGGCAATCTCGTCGGCGGCTTCAACGTTGGTGTTCAGCGCGGTTTCTTCGATGTCGGCACCTTTGGTGGCGCGTGCCGAGTTAATGTCGATGGAGACCAGGGCTTCTGTCGGATCAATAACAATCGAGCCACCGGACGGCAGTTTCACTTCACGCTGGAACGCCGATTCGATCTGGCTTTCAATCTGATAGCGATTAAACAGTGGCACAGCATCGGTGTAGCGTTTGAATTTGTTCTGATAGTGCGGCATCACCTGTTGCACAAAGCCAAGGGCTTCTTCATAGGCGGCATCGGTATCAATCAGTACTTCACCGACGTCCTGGCGCAGGTAATCGCGAATGGCGCGAATGATGACGTTGCTTTCCTGCAGCAGCAGGCACGGAGCAGGGCGTTCATCGGAGGCGCGCTTGATGGCGTCCCACAGGTGAACCAGATAGTTAAGGTCAGCCTGCAGTTCTTCGGCGCTGCGACCAATGCCCGCGGTACGGACGATAACGCCCATTTTGTCCGGTACGGTCACGCCTTTCATGGCTTCGCGCAGTTCGGTGCGCTCATCGCCTTCGATGCGACGGGAGATGCCGCCGGCACGTGGGTTATTCGGCATCAATACCAGATAACGGCCAGCCAGGGATACCTGAGTGGTCAGGGCTGCGCCTTTGTTGCCGCGTTCTTCTTTGTCGACCTGAATGATAACTTCCTGGCCTTCGCGCAGAACATCTTTGATGTTGATGCGGCCTGAACCTGGGTCTTTAACAAAGTATTCGCGGGCGATTTCTTTCAGTGGCAGGAAGCCGTGACGCTCAGCGCCGAAGTCGACAAAAGCCGCTTCCAGGCTGGGTTCGATGCGGGTGATCTTACCTTTATAGACATTGGATTTCTTTTGCTCGCGGGAGCCTGACTCAATATCCAGATCGTAGAGTTTCTGGCCATCTACTAGGGCAACACGCAACTCTTCGGGTTGAGTTGCATTGATAAGCATTCTTTTCATGCTGTACGTTAAGCTCGTTCTGGCAACGTACCGGCTGGCAATGCCGGATCATTCCGGCCACTACCAAAATATTTATGGGTGCTTTGCAGCAGTTGTCAGCGCCGTTTTCGGGTCGCCTGACCTGTCTAGCAGTGGTGCCTCTGGTTTGTCGTGCACCAACACTGTCCATAATTTGATAATGCGAGATTGCCCGCAGGTCGCTGCGTGGTTTATCTCACTGGGCGGGCGGCCATGGGCCTGCGCTCGCCGTAATTATTCGTCAGGAAGAGTTTTAACAGTATGTCTTCTTCCTTATACTCTGCCGCTTAATCGGCTTGGCCTGGCCTTTCGGCTGATCTTGATCGTCGGCTGGGTTGTACGCTTTCTCTGTGCCGACCAGGGCCGTGGGCGAATATAGCAACATTGGTTGCGCCCCGCAAATGCCATACCACAAATAAATCCGCCGCCTGAGCTGCTCTGAATTTATGTCAAATCACGAAATCGATACCGGTAAAGTATCGCTGCTGACGGTGACCGCCGATAATGATGGTCAGCGTATCGATAATTTTCTTATTTCTGTTCTGAAGGGCGTCCCTAAAACGCTGGTGTATCGCATCATCCGCAAAGGCGAAGTGCGGGTAAATAAAGGAAGAGTGAAAGCGGATACGCGACTGGCCGTTGGCGACGTGGTACGTGTGCCGCCATTGCGCATCGCCGAACGTGATGAGACACCGGAGGTGTCGCCGCTGCTGCAGGATATTCTGCAGAATGCCATTCTGCATGAAGATGACGGTCTTCTGGTGGTTAACAAGCCTCATGGGCTGGCTGTGCATGGCGGCAGTGGAGTCAGCCTGGGGCTTATTGAAGCGCTGCGTAAAATGCGCCCGGATCATCGTTTTCTGGAGCTGGTTCATCGTCTCGATCGCGACACCTCTGGCGTTATCATGATTGCCAAGAAACGCTCGGTTCTGACCGCCCTGCAGCGCATGCTGGCGAATAAGTCGGGCATCAGTAAAAAGTATCTGGCCATGGTGCATGGTCAGTGGCCGGCCTCCATCACGGAAGTGCGCGAGCCCTTGCTGCGCTTCGAACGTCAGTCGGGTGAGCGTATGGTAATGGTCAGTCCGGAAGGGAAGACCTCTCTGACCAAAACCGCACTGAAAGCTCAGGGGGCTAATTACTCCTTAATAGAAGCCGAGCCCATTACCGGCCGGACTCACCAGATTCGCGTGCATTGCCAATATCAGGGCTGCAGCATTGCCGGGGATGTGAAGTACTGCGATCGTTCGCAGCAGGAAATTGATAAGCGGCAAGGGGTTAAACGCTTGTTTTTGCATGCCTGGCAGTTGTCGTTCCGCCATCCGGATACCGGCGAGCGATTACAGGTCAGTGCATTGCCAGACAAAGAATTCAGCAGCATGTTAAAGAAGGCGGGGTGTGAATTTGCGCTTTAAACTGATTATTTTTGATTGGGACGGCACACTGGTCGATTCCACCCAGCGCATTGTTGACAGCATGCAGCAGGCGGCGGCTGAAGTGGGCTTGCCAAAGGTTGCGGATGCCGCCGTGCAGAATATTATCGGCCTTGGCTTACCGGAAGCGTTGCGCACCGTCTGGCCTGTTATTGATGAACCTCAGCTGCAAGCCATGACTCAGGTGTACGCACGCTACTTTGTCGCCGACAGCCAGGTGGCGATGGGATTTTTCCCCGGAACTCCGGAGTTTTTGGCGGGTCTTGTTGAGCAGGGCTATTTGCTGGCGGTCGCGACGGGTAAAAGTCGTCGCGGATTGGACCGGATGTTGCGCGACCTGAAAATTGGTCATCGCTTTGCCGCAACCCGTTGCGCCGATGAAACCCGCTCCAAGCCGCACCCGCTGATGCTAAAAGAATTGCTCAGCGAACTAAATGTTGCGCCAGATGAAGCACTGATGGTGGGTGATACCACGTATGATCTCGATATGGCCAATGCTGCAGGCATGGCATCGGTGGCGATGGGGCATGGTGCTCATGATGATGATGTATTGCTGGCTTGTGGTCCGCTGACCATCTGCCATAGCATTCACGAACTTAACGACTGGATACGTATTAATGGATAACGAAAATATCAATCAGGGTTCACCGCTGACTTCGCAGCCTGCGCGCCCGGAAGACAACAGCAAAGAATGGAAGCTGATCGAGAAGGTTCTTATGGATATGCAGGGCGAGCAGAAGCGCGCCCGTCGCTGGGGGATCTTTTTTAAATCGCTCACCTTTATTTACCTGTTTGCCATTGTCTGGTTGCTGCGCATGCCGGGTGAGCATGGCGCAGACATGCTGCCGGAAGATAATTACGCGGCTGTGATCGAAGTGAACGGTGTGATTGCGGCTGATCAGGATGCCAGTGCAGATGCACTGATCGGTGCGCTGCGTGATGCTTTTGATGATGAGAAGGCTCTGGGAGTTATTCTGCGCATCAATAGCCCTGGTGGCAGCCCGGTTCAGGCGGGTTATGTTTATGACGAAATTAAGCGCCTGAAAGAAATCCGTCCTGACTTCCCGGTTTATGCGGTCATTATGGATCTGGGCGCCTCCGGTGCGTACTACATCGCAGCGGCAGCGGATGAAATCTATGCCGACAAAGCGAGCCTTGTCGGCTCCATCGGCGTTGTGGGTTCTGGTTTTGGTTTTGTTAAAGCGATGGATAAATTCGGCATCGAGCGTCGCCAGTATACGTCGGGTGAGCACAAAGGCTTCCTTGATCCGTTCCTGCCGGAAAATGCTGAAGAGAAAGCCTTCTGGCAGAGCGTTCTGAAGGTTACCCATAACCAGTTCATTGAACAGGTTAAAAAAGGACGCGGTGATCGCCTGAAGGAAGATCCGAATTTGTTTTCCGGACTGGTGTGGTCGGGCGAACAAGCCCTTGATCTGGGTCTGATTGACGGCCTGGCATCCAGTAGCCAGATTGCCCGCGACAAGCTCAATACAGAAGAGTTGGTGAACTTCACTTACCAGCCAAGCCCATGGGATGAACTGGTTAAGCGTTTTGGCGCAAGCATGGGGCGTGGCTTCGCTACGCTGCTGACTGAGCAGACACTGAGTCTGCGTTAAATAATTTTGACAGAGGAGCTTTGCGTACCTATGATGTCGCGCACTATGGCAGAGGCTCAGCTTCCCAAGCGTGTTGATGCGATTAAATTGGTGACGGTCAGTCAGCAATTTAATGCGGATATCGACAGCAAACAGCTAACCAGGCTTAGTGAGGCAGTCGAAGACTGCGTTGCTCCTGTTCATTGCGAAATTCGTTTTGAGCGTGATCAGGAAAAGCACCGGTTACTGCAGGGTAGCTGTAATACAAGTGTTGTCATGATCTGTCAGCGCTGTCTTGGGAATGTCACCATTCCCGTAGAAAGCAGCTTTCAGCTGGGACTTGTATTTGATGATGATCAGGCCAAGCAATTACCGAAACGGTTTGAGCCGGTCGAAGTTGATGAAAATGGTCAACTGGATCTGTGGTCTGTGATGGAAGATGAAGTGCTGTTAGCACTGCCCATGTTTCCAACACACCCGGAAGGCGATTGTCAGTTTAAGCAACCTGGGTCAAAGCCGGAAACAACAGATTCAGACGACAAACGACCCAATCCGTTTGACGTTTTAGCTAAGCTCAAACAGAAATAGCGAATAGTTAGGAGCCTAAAATGGCGGTTCAGCAAAACAAAGTAACTCGTTCCAAACGTGGTATGCGTCGTTCACACGATGCTCTGGACACTGCAGCAGTGGCACTGTCTACCGATCCGACTACCGGTGAAACTCACCGTCGTCACCACGTAAGCGCTGACGGTTTCTACCGTGGCAAAAAAGTCGTGGAGACTGGCAACAACTAATATGTTTACCGTTGCGGTAGATGTAATGGGCGGGGACTTAGGTCCCCGCGTTGCGTTTCAGGCCTGCAAAAAATTCCTTAAGTCGCGCCCGGATGTTCATCTGATTGTGGCGGTGACTCAGGACTTCGCTGACGAAGCGGAGTCGTTCTTTGCTTCCCGCAAATCGCGGGTACGCATTCTTCCTTGTGAAACCCAGATATCCATGCAGGACAAGCCCGCGCAAATGTTGCGCCAGGGATTAAAGTCCACCATGGCGGCAGTCTTGCGTGAGCATCAGCAAGGGCGGGCGCAGGGTATTCTTTCTGTCGGCAATACCGGGGCATTAATGGTGCTTGCCCGGCACTTACTGGGTACGCTGCCCGGCATGGATCGTCCGGCATTGGCTACGCTTCTGCCTACCCGCCAAAAACCACTGCTTATGCTTGATCTGGGTGCCAATTTGGGTGTCAGTGCCGATCAGTTAGTGCAGTTTGCCTGCATTGGTGCCGCCTGGAGCAAAGTTCAGTGCGCTGCGGCGCCACGCCTTGGCTTGCTGAATGTGGGGCGTGAGTCGACCAAGGGGACTGATAATGTCCGTCAGGCCGCGGAGCAGCTGCAACGCATCATGCCGGATTACTATGTTGGCTTTTATGAAGGCGACGATCTCTATCGTGGCGAGCTGGATGTTCTGATTACCGACGGCTTTGCTGGTAATATCGCCCTGAAAGCCAGCGAAGGATTGTCTGAATGGCTGAGTGAGCAGCTGCACAGTGAATTTCGCAATACCTGGTTTTTGCGCTGGCTGTCATTCCTTTGGGCGCCGGCGATTGCCCGTATCGAGCGGCGCATATCACCGGCCCGTCATGGTGGCGCTTTGCTGCTGGGTCTGGATGGCGTGGTGGTCAAAACCCACGGCAAATCCAATGAACGCGCTTATCGTCACGCATTGGAATACCTGCTGCAAAAAGTCGAGCGTTTCGACAAACCCCGCCTGCTGGCGGAGCTTAATCGTCTGCAAAATCACTGACCGGTGAATCTGATTCAATAATATTGTGCATTGTTAACTATTTATTGTAACAATTGCTCTCCATATTATGTGTCCGGCTTTCGGCACTGATGTTGGAACGCAATTGATAGCGCGTATTCAGAAACGTTATTCAGAATTCGTACAACAGTGATTTTTACCGTGAATACAGGGCAAGTGATGACCGATGTAATTGCATTCTTCCCCGGTCAGGGCGCGCAGCAGGTTGGTATGCTGGCGGATCTGGCGGCCGAATATCCTCAGATTCAGAGCACCTTTGCAGAAGCGTCTGAATCCATCCATCTTGATCTCTGGGCTATGTGTCAGGACGGTCCGGCAGAAACACTGAATCAGACCTATAACACTCAGCCAGCATTACTGACGGCCAGCGTTGCTTTATGGCGTGTACTGCAGGAAGCCTGTCCGGCGCTGAATGTTGTAGCGGGTGCCGGACACTCTCTGGGTGAATATTCCGCACTGGTTGCGGCTGATGCCATCGACTTCGCCGATGCCGTGCGTCTGGTGAAAAAGCGTGGTGAACTGATGGAAGCGGCTGTACCGGCGGGACAGGGTGGTATGGCCGCCATACTGGGTCTGGAAGAAGATCAGATCCGCGCCGTGTGTGCTGAAGCCTCTGCTGCCGGTGTGGTTGAGCCGGCGAATTTTAATGCACCTGGCCAGATCGTTATTGCCGGTGCCATGAGTGGCGTGGAAAAAGCCATTGAGCTGGCCAAGGCTGCAGGCGCCAAGCGTGCACTGCCATTGGCGGTCAGCGGTCCGTTTCATTCCAGCCTGATGAAAGCCGCAGCCGAAGAATTTGGCGAAGCACTGAATGCGGTTTCCTTTCGTGCACCGGCATTCCCGGTGTATCACAACGTTGATAATGCGGTGGCAACTCTGGCAGAAATTCCATCGCGCCTGCTGGCGCAGTTGTACAGCCCGGTTAACTGGACCGGTGCCGTGCAAGCCTGTCGCGGACGCGCCGATAATGCGATTGAATTCGGTCCGGGCAAAGTGCTCAGCGGCCTGAATAAACGCATCGATAAAACCCTGGCAACCCATAATACGGGGGATGCCACTTCCTTACAGGCAACCATTGCCTTTATTCAAGGATCCTGAATATGAGTGAAAAATTACTCGCCCTGGTGACCGGCGCTTCCCGCGGTATTGGCCGTGCGATTGCAGAGCGTCTGGCACGTGATGGCTACCGGGTTGTCGGCACGGCCACCAGCGAATCCGGAGCCGCTTCGGTTCGTGAAGCGCTTAAGCAGATCGACGGCGATAACGATGCACTGGTACTGAACATTGCCGACGCGGCGCAGACAGACGGCGCCCTGAAAGATTTTCTGCAGACTTACGGCACACCACGGGTTGTGGTTAATAATGCTGGCATCACCCGCGACAATCTGTTTCTGCGTATGTCGGATGACGAGTGGGGCGAGGTGATTAACACCAACCTCACCGGCGTATTCCGCGTGTGCAAATCCATGGTTAAGCCGATGCTGAAGCAGAAGGCTGGCGCCATTATTAATATCAGTTCCATTATCGGCACGACCGGTAATGGCGGGCAGGCAAACTACGCCGCCGCGAAAGCGGGGCTTGAAGGTTTCAGCCGCTCGCTGGCGCAGGAAATTGCCAGCCGGAATATCACGGTGAATTGTGTCGCGCCGGGATTTATTCAAACAGATATGACGGAAATCTTGCCTGAAACGCAAAAAGAGGCGATCCTAGCCACCATTCCAGGCAAGCGCTTCGGACAGGTAGAAGAAATCGCAGGTGCGGTTGCTTTTCTGGCCGGAAACGACGCGAAATACATTACAGGCCAGACCATTCATGTGAATGGCGGCATGAACATGGGCTGAGGTCATTAAGACCACCAGGAAACTTGAAACGGTAGGAAAAAACCATGAGCAACATTGAAGAACGCGTAAAGAAAATCGTATGTGAACAACTGGGCGTTAAAGAAGAAGACGTTAAGGCTTCGTCCTCTTTCGTTGATGATCTGGGCGCGGATTCTCTGGATACTGTAGAGCTGGTAATGGCTCTTGAAGAAGAGTTCGAAACCGAAATTCCGGACGAAGATGCTGAGAAGCTGACCACCGTCCAGGAAGCCATCGACTACATCATCGCCAATCTGTAAGATTTGCGAGTCTGAAAGCCGCCTCTTCTGACGCGGCTTTTTTTATGCCTGTTTTGTGACCATATTTGCACCGTATTTGCGACGATAGGGATGAAAGACGGAATATGACGAAGCGACGTGTAGTAATAACAGGGTTGGGCAGCGTCAATCCGCTCGGTCTGAACGTGGCAGACACCTGGCGCGCAGTCTGCGCGGGCGTCAGTGGTATTGGCCTGATTGAGCATTTTGATACCGAGGGCTACGCCACCCGAATTGGCGGCGCGGTGAAAGACTTTGACGTAACCTGCGTCATGAGTGAAAAAGACGCGCGCAAAATGGATTTGTTTCTGCAATACGCCATGGTGGCCGCCGAGCAGGCCATTACCGATGCCGGGTTTCCTGAAACGTTAAATCGTGATCGCGTCGGCGTAGCGGTTGGCTCAGGCATTGGTGGCATCACCACAATAGAGCAGAATTATCAGCAACTGCAGAACAGCGGCCCGCGCCGCGTGTCACCTTTTCTGGTACCCGCAGCCGTGATCAACATGGCCTCGGGCAATATCGCCATCCGCCATAAGTTGCGCGGGCCTAATTTTGCCATCACCACCGCCTGCACAACGGGCACGCACAATATCGGCTATGCGGCGCGCACGATTGCCTATGGCGATGCCGATGTCATGATTGCCGGCGGGTCCGAGATGGCATCGTCACCTCTTGGCGTTGCCGGCTTTGCCGCTGCGCGCGCAATGAGTACCCGCAATGACGAGCCGCAAAAAGCCAGTCGCCCATGGGATAAAGACCGCGATGGTTTTGTGCTCGGTGATGGCGCAGCAGTATTGGTACTGGAGTCGCTCGAACACGCGCAAGCCCGTGGCGCTACTATCTATGCCGAACTCAGTGGCCTTGGCATGAGTGATGACGCCCATCACATCACCAGTCCACCGGAGAATGGCGAAGGCGCGCGCATGGCAATGGCTAACGCCATCAACGATGCCGGTCTGCAGCCGCAGGATATTGATTACATCAATGCCCATGGCACCTCGACCCTGGTTGGCGACATCGCGGAGACTCAGGCCATTAAAGATCTGTTTGGCAGCCATACTGCTCAGGTGGCGGTCTCTTCCACCAAATCCATGACCGGGCATCTGCTCGGTGCTGCCGGTGCGCTGGAAGCACTGATCACGGTATTGGCCGTACGTGACGGCATCGCCCCCCCGACCATCAACCTCGACAATCCTGCTGACGGCTGTGATCTGGACTATGTGCCGCATAAAGCGCGCAACATGCCCATCCGCGCCGCCATCTCCAACTCCTTTGGCTTTGGCGGAACCAACGGCAGCTTGTTATTTCGCCGTTACGATGCCTGAGTCTGCCCGCGCTTATGCCTTGGTTGATGGTCAGTGGCAAACCCACTGGCCATCAACCGATCGCGGCTTACAGTACGGTGATGGTCTGTTTGAGACCATCCGCTTTGCGCCCGATGGCCATGTTCCGCTGTGGAAATACCACCGACAGCGTTTACTGCAGGGCTTGTGTGCACTGAATTTTCCCATCGACAGCCTGAAGCAAATAGAGCAGGCCCTGGCGCAGCGGCCGGACGCTGCGTCAGACTCTCCGCTGCAGGCTGGAAAACTGATCGTTACCCGCGGCTGCGGCCCGCGTGGTTATGCGCCACCGGCCACGCCTGAACTGCTGATTCAATGGCAACCTTTTGTGCCACAGGACTGGGCCTGTCACCGCTTGCCACAAGGCTTAACCGCTGGCTTCAGTGATATTGCACTGGCGATTCAGCCCGAACTGGCCGGATTTAAGCACCTCAACCGGCTGGAGCAGGTACTGGCCCGTCAACGCTTTGAATCTGACTGGCAGGAAGCGGTCATGCTGGATACCGCAGGACAGGTTATTGAAGGCTGCATGAGTAATCTGTTTCTGCTGGAGCAGGGCCGGTTAATCACCCCCGACCTGAGCGGCAGCGGCGTTAATGGCGTCGTCCGGCGTTGGCTGTTGAGTCAGTACAATGTTACGGTCACCACGATTGACCGGGTGCGCCTGCTGGCAGCGGACGCTGTGTTTTTTTGCAACAGCCTGCAGGGCATTATCAGCGCCGCCCAGATTAACGGGCAGGCATTCGAACATTCGTCAGCGCAACAGCAGATTGCCGCGCTGCAGCAGGATCTGGAGAATCTTTACGCATGAGTCTGAGCAAACGCCTGCTGGCTTTGTCCTCCCTTACCTTTTTATTACTCAGCGCCACGTTGCTGGCCATCTGGCAACTGCCGACCAATAACGAGCAACCGGTGCGCATTGAAGTGGTCAGTGGCGATACCATCAGTAGTCTGAGCCGACGCTGGCAGGCCGATGGCTGGCTGCCTTCGGCGCTGCTGTTGCGCATTCAGGCACGCCTGACCGGGCAGGAGCGGGTGTTGCGGGTTGGCGAGTACGAAATTCCGCCAGAACTGAGCGGCGGTGAATTGTTGTCATTTCTCGCAACCGCAACCCCGGTGACGTATCGCGTCAGCCTGATTGAAGGGCTGCAGTTACGGGATGCTCTCACGGCTCTGGCACAGGCGCCGCGTCTGACCCAGGATCTGACCCCACTAACGCCGGAGCGGGTGGCGGAGGTGCTCGGCCTGCAAGGGAACCCTGAAGGCTGGTTGTACCCCGACACTTACGTTTATCACAGTGGCGAAGGGGTGTCGTCGGTTCTGCGTCAGGCTTACCAGCGCATGCGCGGGCAATTGGCGGAGGCCTGGGAGCAACGCGCTGCCGACCTGCCGTACCACAGTCCTTACGAGGCCCTGATCATGGCTTCCATCGTGGAAAAAGAAACCGGGGTCATTGCCGAGCGCCCGGTGATTGCGGGTGTATTCGTACGCAGGATGCAGAAAAACATGCGTCTGGAGACCGATCCGACGGTTATTTATGGTCTGGGCCCACAATTTGACGGCAATTTGCGTAAAAAACATCTGCAGGATCGTACAAATCCGTACAATACCTACCGCCAGAAAGGCCTGCCACCAACGCCCATTGCGCTGGCGGGCCGTGCCGCACTGGATGCGGCGCTGAATCCGGCCGCAGGCGATGAACTGTACTTTGTGGCCCGCGGCGACGGCAGCCATCAATTCTCGGCAACGCTTGAAGAACACAACAAAGCAGTGCGGAAATATCAGATTTTCCGTCGCAAAAAAGATTACCGATCGGCGCCGGCAGAAGCCGCTGCGCCAGAATCCTGAGCAGGAACATCCCGTATGACAAAGCCGCAACCAGGCTTGTTTATTACCTTTGAAGGCGGAGAAGGGGTGGGTAAATCCACCAATATCGCCTTCTGTGCTGAGTGGCTGCGCGCCCGTGGCATTGAAGTCGTCGTTACCCGTGAGCCGGGCGGTACTGAAATCGCCGAAACCATCCGTGAGCGGCTACTAAAAGCCCATCACGCTGAAACCATGCAACCCCTGACTGAGCTGCTGCTGGTGTTTGCCGCCCGTGCTCAGCATCTGCAGGCGCTCATTCAACCGGCGCTGGCGCGCGGTGCCTGGGTACTGTGTGATCGTTTTACCGACTCCACCATTGCTTATCAGGGTTTTGGTCGCCAGCTGCCACTCGCACAAATTGAACAGCTGAAAGCACTGGTGCAGCAGGGGCTGGAACCTGACTGCACCTTGCTGCTGGAAGCGCCACTCGCCGTGGGTATGGGTCGCGCCCGTGGCCGTGCTGACCAGGCCGGCGAAGCGGTTGATCGTTTTGAGCAGGAGCAGCTGGATTTCTTTGAGCGCGTACAGCAGGGCTTTGCCTGGCTGACCACTCAGCATGAACGCTTTCGCCGTATTGATGCCGCACAACCATTAACGGCTGTGCAGCAGCAGATCGAACAGGTTTTGCTAACGCTGTTACCCGGAGCTGATTCATGAGCGTGCAACCCTGGCATCAGGACGTATGGCATGAACTGGTTCGCCGCCAGCAAAGCAGCGGACTGCCCCATGCGCTACTGCTGACTGGCCTTGAAGGCATCGGCAAGCATCAACTGGCTTTGCATGCCGCGCAATGGCTGTTATGCCTGCGCGATGAAGCCGAACCCTGCGGCGCATGCCACAGCTGCCAGCTTTGGGCAGCCGGCAGTCATCCGGACTTTATGCTGTGCCAGCCGGAAGATGGCAGTCGCCAGATCCGCATTGATGCCATTCGTAAAATCAATAACTTCCTCGCCCAGACACCGCAGATCAGTCGCTGTCAGGTGGTCAGCCTGCGCCCGGTCGAAGTAATGAACACGAACGCCGCCAACGCACTGCTGAAGACTCTGGAAGAACCGGCCGGTGAAAGCTTTCTTCTGTTGGAAACCGAACGCTTTGGCTCGGTGCTGCCAACCATCCGCAGTCGCTGTCAGCGCCTGCAGCTCAGTCCGCCGGTACAGTCTGAAGCGCTGAGCTGGCTGCAGCAGCAGGGTTTTGCCGCTGAAGTGGCTGAGCCGGCGTTGCGCATGAATCATCAGGCACCGTTAAAAGCACTGGATTGGCTGACGCGTGAGCAAAGCAGCCAGCAGCAGCGCTGGTTTGATCTGCTGCGCCAGTGGAGCTTGGGCCAGATTCCACTACAAGCCGCTGCAGAAGGCTGGAATAAGCTTGAGTTTCAGGATGTAACCTCCTGGTTTTATTCAATTTTGTCGGACTGTCTGAAGGCGAAACTGGGTATCAGCGCGCAGCAACTGGTGTTTACCGATCAGGTTTTTCAGTTGCTGCCGTGCGCTACCCTGAATCCGGCAAAACTGATAACCTTGCAGCATAAAGTTCAGGCCGTACTCGGGCAGTTGTTGTCTGGTGGCGGTAACTATAATAAGCAGTTGCTGCTTGAATCCCTGTTGCTGGATTGGCAGCAGATCGTTCAGGACAGTCATCGCGGGGAGCATGCATGACCGCCAATTTAGGTGCCCGCAGCGGCATTTTGTCGCTGACCATTAAAGATAAATCGGTTCTTTACGCCGCCTATATGCCGTTTATCAAAGAAGGCGGTTTGTTTATTCCGACCAACAAGCAGTATCAGTTAGGCGATGAAGTCTTCATGCTGCTGAAGCTGATGGACGAAGCCGAGAAAATCCCGGTGGCTGGCAAAGTCATTTGGGTAACGCCGAAAGGTGCACAAGGTAACAAAGTCGCCGGTATTGGCGTGCAGTTTACCGGCGACGAAAGCATGGCCCGCGATAAAATCGAAACCTACCTGGCCGGTGCCCTGAAGTCGGATCGCATTACCCATACGATGTAGCCAGATGGCCGATATAGCCATTCGGCAGGCATAAAAAAGAGCGCTCAGGCGCTCTTTTTTGTGGCTGTCATCTTTGTGTTCAGAGCGCTTCGATCAGGCACTCCACGGCATCTACGGCGTCTTCCATCACTTCCTGGGTGGTGTGAAAATGCGGTGAGAAGCGGATGCCGCCACCACGATTGGCACAGATGACACCTGCCTGCATCAGCAGTTTGTACAGCTGTGTGCTGTCTTTCCCCATAAAATGGAAAGTCAGAATGCCGGACGGACGCTGATGCAGCAGCGGGTTGATAAAGGTGGCACCTTTGTCGTCCAGTAATTCTTTCAGGTAGAGCACGTTGGTGACCACACGGGTAGCGACCTGATCCATTCCCACTTCCAGCAGCAAATCAGTACTGGCTTTCAATGCCGATGCTGCCAGCATATTGGGGCTGCCGCATTCAAAACGACGCGCATCAGCTGCCGGTTGCCAGTCTTTGCGGTCGTAGTTGCCCATGTCTTCCACCATGTGCCAGCCGTACTCTGACAGCGTCAACTGATCCATCACCTGCGGGCGGACATAGAAAAACCCCAGACCTTCCGGGCCAAGTAACCACTTGTGGCCGTCAGCCATAGCGAAGTCGGCCTGAATCGCCTGAACCGAAAACGGCAGGGCGCCCACCGCCTGAATGGCATCAACACAGAAAAGGGTGCCCACCGCCCGACAGGCTTCGCCCAACCGGACCAGATCCAGCGTTAGCCCTGTGGCATATTGAATGGCGCTGATCGACAACAATCGTGGTTTCTGCGCCAGGGCTTCCAGTAGCAGGGATTCCGGGTCATCCCACGGTAAAGCAACGGCAATAACCTTGACGCCTTTGCACGCCAGCGCTTCCCAGACGATGCGATTGGATGGAAATTCCTGATCGCTGATCACTACCACGTCGCCCGGCTGCCAGTCGATGCCATTCGCCACGAACGATAATGCTTCGGACGTATTTTTCACCAGCGCGACAGAGCCCTTCGGGGCATCAATTAATGTCTCAAGGTTGCGCTTAAGGCCAGCCTCCATTGCGCTCCAGTGTGGATAGCGACTGGCGCCGAGGGCGGTGTTTTCGGCGGCAAAATCGCTGACAGCAATCCGCGCGCGTTCCGGCCAGGGCGCAACGGCGGCGTGATTCAGATACAAGCACTCGTGGTTGACCGGGAATTCATCGTCCCAGCGCGGTTCGGTATTCATAAGGCTCCTGCGGTTTGTGGTCGGCATGCTGGCTGATTAGTGCACAGAAAGAACAGGCTGGTGCAAGCACTTTGCGCGACTGAGGTTCTGTGCCTGTCAGACAACTGATAACATACCTGAGTTTACACATCAGGATAACAGAGAGCTGTATGTCATCATCAAACGCTTTTCGTCACCTCGGCAGCACGCGCGTTGAATCGCTGAATATCGATATTCTTCACTATGAGCACATCGCCACCGGTGCGGTGCATTATCATCTGGCTACCGACTACGATGAAAAAGCCTTTATGGTCGCCCTGCGTACCATGCCCCACGATTCCACCGGGGTGGCGCACATTCTGGAACATACCGCACTGTGCGGCAGCGAGAAGTACCCGGTACGCGATCCTTTTTTTATGATGACGCGCCGCTCGCTGAATACCTTTATGAATGCCATGACCAGCAGCGACTGGACCGCATATCCCTTTGCGTCCCAGAACGATAAAGACTTCAAAAACCTGCTCGACGTGTATCTGGATGCGGTGTTTTTCTCGCGTCTGCATGAGCTGGATTTTGCCCAGGAAGGCCATCGCATTGAATTCAGCGAAGAGGGCAATGCCGATTCGCCACTGGAATACAAAGGCGTGGTGTTCAACGAAATGAAAGGCGCGATGTCGTCCACCGTCAGCCAGTTATGGCAGGGCATCAGCAGCTATCTGTTTCCGACCACAACCTACCACTACAACAGCGGTGGTGAACCGGCGGAAATCACCGACCTGACCTATGAGCAACTGGTCAGCTTCTATAAAACCCATTATCACCCATCCAACGCCATCTTTATGACCTTCGGCAACATGGATGTGAGCGAACTGCACGACACCCTCGAAAGCCAGGCATTGAGCCGCTTTGAACGTCAGGATAAACAATGGCGCGTGGAGCCGGAGAAACGCTACGCCGCGCCTCTGGCAGTTGAGCAATGCTATGGCATCGACAGCGAAGACCTGAGCGCTCAGACCCACCACGTACTGGGCTGGCTGCTGGGGGAATCCACCGATCTGGATGCCCAGCTGGAAGCCCATCTGGTCAGTCAGGTGCTGCTCGACAACAGCGCCTCACCACTGCGCCGCGCGCTGGAAGAAACCGATCTGGGCGGCTCACCGTCACCACTGTGCGGGCTGGAAGATTCCAACCGCGAAATGAGTTTTATGTGCGGCATCGAAGGCAGCGAACCGGAACATGCCGAAGCAACCGAGCAGCTGATTCTCGACACCCTGCAGGCGGTGGCCGATAACGGTGTGGAGCAAAGCATGATCGATGCCGCGCTGCATCAGCTGGAACTGCATCAGCGTGAAATCGGTGGTGATCACTACCCGTACGGCCTGCAACTTATCTTCAATTCATTACCTGCGGCAACCCATTACGGCGATCCGGCCGCCTTGCTGAACCTTGATCCGGCACTGGAACGGCTGCGCAGTAAAGCCAGCCAGCCAGGCTTTATGCAGGAGGCGGTGCAGCGCCTGTTGCTGAACAACCGCCATCGGGTGCGCTTTACCCTGCGTCCGGACAGTGGCATGAACGATGAAATGAAACGTCTGGAAGAACAACGTCTGGCCGAAATCAAAGCCAATCTGAGCACCGAGCAGACTCAGGCCATTCTGGATCAGGCACAGGCTTTAAAAGAACGTCAGGAGCAGGAAGATGATCCGGGTCTGCTGCCGCAGGTGACACTGGCCGACGTGCGCCCGCAAGTCAGTTACGTGGCGCCAAGTCAGCAACATCAGGACGGACTGCCAGCAACGGAATACGTGGCTGGCACCAACGGCCTGATCTATCAGCAGTTACTGGCGGACCTGCCGGCTTTCAGTGCCGAGCAGCTGAGCTGGGTGCCATTCTTCACCCAGGCCTGGAGTGAGGTCGGTGCCGGTGGCAACGATTACCTGTACCAGCAGCAGAAGCAGACCGCAGTGGTAGGCAGCCTTTCAGCCTACGCCAGCCTGAAAGGCAAGGTGGATGACACCAATCAGCTGGAAGGCTATCTGGTGATGAGCGGCAAGGCACTGACCGCCAAAGCCGATGAATTCAGCGCTTTGATGCAGGAAACCTGGCAGGCCCCCACCTTCACCGAAGAGACCCGCCTGCTGGATCTGCTGACGCAGGCCAAATCCCGTCGTGAGCAGGGCATTACCGGCAGTGGCCATGGCCTGGCTATGTCCCTGGCGGCGGCACCACTGAACCGCACGGCGAATGTTTCCAATGAACTCGGCGGTCTGCCGCAGGTAAAACGCCTGAAAGAACGCCTGCAGCGAGCACAGAAAGAAGGCGCGGGTTTCCTGTCAGCTGCATTGCAGGATATTTATCAGCAGATTGCCCAGCCACAACAGGCTTTGCTGGTGCATGACGAACAGGGCGCAGCAGCGCACCTGGCCAGTCTGCAGAGTTGCTGGACGCCACAGACCGCTGCACCGGCATCAGCGCTGAGCTGGGACATGCCACAAACCGCTACTTACTGGATGGTCGATTCGCAGGTGAACTTCTGCGCCTGGGCGTTGCCCACCGTCACCATGGATCACGCCGATGCTGCTCCGCTGGCGGTTATGGCCGGGCTGCTGCGCAATGCCTTCCTGCATACCGCCATCCGTGAGCGCGGTGGTGCCTATGGTGCCGGGGCGACACAGGATTCGGCACTGGGCTGTTTTAAATTCTATTCCTACCGCGACCCACGGGTGGAAGGCACGTTCGCAGACTTCGCCGCCTCCATTGACTGGTTGCTGGCGCGCAAGAGTGGGGATGATCTGATTGAACAATCGGTACTGGGCCTGATCGGCGGCATGGATCGTCCGGGATCACCGGCAGGCGAAGCCAAGCAGAGCTTTCATCAGGACAAAAGCGGACGCAGCAAAGCGCTGCGACAGCAGTTCCGTGAACGGGTACTGGCCACCCAATGGCACGATGTACAGCGCGTGGCGGAGCAGTACCTGCGCAATCAGCCAGGCAGTAAAGCCGTTATTGCCCCCCGCGGCAGCGATAAGCTGGCCAGCAATCTTGGTTTAATTGCGAATGATTATTGATTGATTGCCAAGCCGGCGGCATAATGCAGCCGGCTTTTTGCTTCAACTCGTTTAGTGGCATTCAGTTAACGTTAATACAACGCCGTTAGACTCTTTCCCCACGAGATACCACTTCACATTGACAGGGACAACGACCGGTCATGAAAACTCCGCACACCATCGCCGCCTTGCTGTTAAGCAGCACATTGAGCGTCCAGGCTGATAACTTAACCAGCGCCCAGGGGCAGATCAGCGCCACCGACCAAAGCGGCCGCAGCAGCCAGCAGAATGTTGAAAAACTGGATGATCAGACTCAGCAATTACTGACTGAATATCGCCAGTTACGTGCCGAAACTGAGCAACTGAGCCTCTACAACCGCCAGATGGCCGCCATTGTGTATAACCAGGACAAAGAACTGGAATCGCTGGCGCGTCAGATTACCGAAATTGAGCGCACTGAGCGTGGCATTCTGCCGCTCATGAGCCGCATGCTTGATTCTCTGGAGCAGTTTGTGGCGCTGGATACACCGTTCCTGCCGCAGGAGCGCAGCGCCCGCATTGCATTGCTGAAAGACTTACTGACCCGTGCCGATGTCACCGTGTCGGAAAAATTCCGCCGCGTGCTCGAAGCGTATCAGGTGGAAGTGGATTACGGCCGCAACATCGAAGCCTATCGTGGCCAGATGGATAACATTTCCTACGACTTCCTGCGCGTTGGCCGCCTGGCCCTGTATCGCATCAGCAATGATGGTCAGCATGCCTGGCTATGGCACAAGGGTGAAAGCCAATGGCTGGCGCTGGATGACGGCTACATGCGAGACCTGCGCAAAGCGTTAAAAGTGGCCCAGCAGATTGCTGCGCCGGAGCTGATGGTGCTGCCATTACCCACTCAGGCCTCTCTTAAGTCTGTAACGACAACACCCACCGCTCAACAGAAGGGGGCGCAACAATGATGCGTTTACTGTCCTCGGCTGCACTCCCTGTGTTATTTGGGATCACTTTCAGCGCCAGCGTGTTAGCGGAAGGCACTGCTGCACCTGCCACTCCGGCGGCCGATCCATTAGCCAAGCTGCTGAGTCAGATCGGCACATACAGCCGTGAAGAAGCCGCACAAAACAAGGCCCGTGAAGCCAGATTCCTCAATGACCTGAATACCCAGAAGCGCATGCTGAGCGATGCTCGCGCAGCCCTTAAGCGTGAACAGCAACTGGCCGACTCGCTTAAAGATCGCTTCGACAATAACGAGCAGGCCCTCACCGAACGCGAAGAAGAGTTGCGTTTGCGGGTGGGCAATCTGGGTGAAATGTTTGGCGTAGTGCGTCAGGTAGCCAACGATCTGAACACTGTCCTGGCCGACAGCCTGACCTCGGTAGAAATTCCTGAGCGCAAAGCCGATCTGAACAAACTGGCTGAAGCCAAAGAACTGCCCAATATCGCCGAACTGGAAGCGTTATGGTTCAGCCTGCAGCAAGAGATGACTATTAACGGTGCCGTGTCGTCGTTCGAGAGCGTTGTGATTGGTGCCGATGGCAAGCCACAGACGCGCAACGTGACCCGTCTTGGCGTATTCAATGCCGTGGATGACAGTGGCTATCTGGCTTATGACGCCGAACTGAAACAACTGCAGATGCTGGGCCGTCAGCCGGGTGCGGCGGATATGATTCCTGATTGGCTGAACTCTAATGCGGCCGTCGCGCCTTTTGCACTGGACCCAAGCCGCGGTGCTTTGCTGAACCTGTCACTGGAAAGCCCGGACTTGCTGGAGCGGGTGCAGCAGGGTGCTCTGGTGGGTTACATCATTATCGGCCTGGGGCTGATTGGTCTGGCATTAGCCGGCTGGCGTTTGCTGGTACTGGGCAGCATCGGACGCAAAGTGCGCCAGCAACTGGATAACATCGACACCGCATCCGGGGATAACCCGCTGGGGCGTGTGCTGGCCAGTTATCGTGATCTGCCACAGCCACTGGATGTGGATGTGCTGGAAGCCAAAATGGATGAGGCGGTTCTGCGCGAGCTGCCGGCACTGGAACGTGGTCAGACCATTATCAAACTGTTTGCCGGTATTGCCCCGTTACTGGGTCTGCTGGGGACGGTGACCGGCATGATCGCAACGTTCCAGGCAATCACCAACTTTGGCACCGGCGATCCGAAGCTGATGGCTTCCGGCATTTCCCAGGCACTGATCACGACGGTGCTGGGCCTGCTGGCTGCAATCCCTCTGCTGTTGGCACACAACTGGGTGGCATCACGCAGCAAAGCTCTGATTCAGCTGCTGGATGAACAGTCCGCCGGATTGATTGCGCAGGCGCTGGAAAGCCGCGCCAACAGTGCCAACAACGCAAACAAGACACCAAAAGGCAACTGAGATGCAGTGGCTGCTGGATTTTATGGCCCAGGGCGGGCCGGTACTCTACGGCATACTGGTGCTGTGTGTACTGCTCTGGAGCCTGATCATTGAGCGCTTGTGGTTTTTCTACCGCGAACTGCCGCGCCTTAACCGGGCGCTGGCTGAGCGCTGGGCACAGCGCAGCGAACACCAGAGCTGGACGGCGCGCAAAATCCGAACGGCCTGGCTCAGCCAGCAAAAACAAGCGACACAGCAATATTTATCACTGGTCGGCATTCTGATCGCCATCTGCCCGTTAATGGGTTTGCTGGGCACGGTAACCGGCATGGTCAGCGTGTTTGATGTGCTGGCCGTCACCGGTACCGGTAATGCGCGGGCCATGGCATCGGGCATTTCTCAGGCAACCATTCCGACCATGGCCGGATTGGTCGTGGCTCTGACCGGCTTGTACTTTCGCACCCGGTTTAAACGTTTAAGTGAGCGCGGCGTGCATCAGCTCGCCGAATGGCTACCGACCGACTGAATTATACGGATTATTAGTTATGGCACGTCGTCACACCGATAGTGAAGCCGATGGCAACGATATCGACATCACCCCGATGCTGGATATCGTCTTTATCATGCTGATCTTTTTTATTGTTACGACCTCTTTTGTAAAAGAAAGCGGTGTAACCGTCAGCCGTCCCAGCGCACAAACGGCGGAAGAGAAAAAGGGCAGTAATATTCTGGTCGCCATTCGCGCCAATGGTGAAATCTGGATCGACCGCCGCGCCATTGATGTGCGCGCGGTACGCCCGAATATTGAGCGCATGAAAGCAGAAAACCCCGAAGGGGCCGTGATCATTCAGGCTGACGAGTACTCGCCGACCGGCCTGCTGGTGAAGGTGATGGATCAGGTGCGCCTGGCCGGCATCAGCAATATCTCCATTTCTGCAGAGGCCGCTAACTGATGCCACGTCTGGCCATAGCCTTATTGCTGGCCTGCGGCGTCAGTCTCGGATTGTTCTGGGCGATGCACCAGATGGTGTCTGGTCCGGGTGAATTGAAGCGCGATCATCGCGACAACACCTACATCGACTTTGTGCGCTTAAAACAGGAAAGCAAAACCCAGCTGAAAGAACGCCGAAAGCAGGAGCCGCCGAAGCCGAAAAAGCCACAACTGCCGAAAGAATCGGTGGCTGAGCAAAATACACCGATGCAACAACTGCCTTTTAATATGCCGGACGTAAATCCTGATTTATCGCTGGCACAAAGCTCATTGCTGGGTGATGCCGTGGTCGGGATGGGCTTTGGCGACACCGACGTTATCCCGCTGG
The DNA here is from genome assembly GCA_002733205.1 of Thalassobium sp. Lineage (GTDB taxonomy): Bacteria > Pseudomonadota > Gammaproteobacteria > Pseudomonadales > Oceanobacteraceae > Venatoribacter > Venatoribacter pacificus. The sequence continues at coordinate 805,366 of NVUW01000001.1, forward strand.
TGCGGATGAATGCGGTGTATCCGCAAAAAGCGGTGCGGCAGAAAATCGAAGGCTATGTGGTTGCTCGTTTGTCGATCAACCCGGAAGGCACCGTCGACGATGTGGAAATTATCGAAGCGGAACCGCGCGGCGTGTTTGAACGTGAAGCCATTCGCGCACTGTACAAATACAAGTTCAAGCCAAAAATGGCCGATGGCCGCCCGGTTGCACAGCAGGCAACTCAGACCATCGAATTTAAATTGGGTAGTTCCTGATGCGTTTTCTTATTGCACTGCTGCTAAGCACGCTGACCTCGCTGATCTGGGCGGCGAATAACAGCCTGTCGCCGTCGACTTACGAAGAACTTAATGCCATCCAGGAACAACTGGCGGCGCAGCAATACCGCGAAGCCGAAGAAGCCTTACTGGAACTGGAAGACGATTTAAACCCAGGCTTCGGCCTGGCACTGACCTACCAGTTGCATGGTCAGCTGAATCTGCTGCAGGAAAAAAACAAAGAAGCCATGCTCTGGTACAGCAAGGCGCTGGCGTTAAATGTACTGGCTCCGGCGCAGGAATCCGCACTGTCGACCACCATTGCCCAATTGCATCTGGCTGCTGAGAATAATAACGCAGCTATTGCCGAGCTTGAGCCGCGTCTGAATAACATTCTGTCACTGGAGAAAGACAAGAACAGCGATAAAAAACGCGGCACTGACGACAAGCCAGTCGATTGGATTCAGCCGTTGAGCTTTATTACACTGGCATCGGCGTATCAGCTGGAGAAAAACTACGCAGCGTCCGTTCCCTGGCTGATTCGTGGTATTGAGCGGGCACGCAGTCGCGGCGACCAACCGAAAGAAAATTGGCTACAGATGCTGATGGCCGGTCATTATCAGCAGAAATCGTATGCGAAAACCGCCGCAGTCCTCGATGACTTGCTGCGTATTAATCCTGGCAAAGAAGATTATTGGCAGCAGCAGGCTGCGGTTTATCAGCTATTGGAGCAACCTGCGCTGGCGTTGCGTACGCTGGAGTTGGGGTATGCCGCAGATTATCTGAAAAAACCCGACAGTATTCTGCTGCTGGTGCAGCTGTTAATCAGCGAAAACATTCCCGAGCGCGCCGGACGCATTTTACAGGCGCACTTACAGGATCAGAGTGTCGAATTAAGCGAGCGCAATTGGCGGGTGCTGGCCGCGGCCTGGCAGCAAGGGCGCGAGCGCGATAAGGCTGTTGCGGCTATGCGCGAAGCCAGCACATTTATGGATGATGGCAGCCTGCTGTATCGCGCAGCGCAAATGCAGCAGCAAAATGCCCAATACCAAACAGCGCTGACCGATGCTGAAGCCGCGCTGAAAAAAGGCCTGTCCGAACGGGATAAACCGCGGGCGTTCATGCTGGCCGGCAGCTGCGCTTACGAACTGAACGACTACACGACCGCCCGGCGTTATTTTCAGCAAGCGCTGACACTGGCCGACGTCGCAGCCAATGCTCGGGTATGGCTGGAATACCTGGATGCGCTGGAGCAGTATCCGGGCTGATCCTGGTCATGCGGATTTAAATAAAAAACGGCGCATAAAGCGCCGTTTTTATTGCCGGAGATAAAACCCGCTCAGGAAAAGGTCGCCCAGATCGGTGCATGGTCTGACGGTTTTTCCAATCCACGAATATCGTAACTGACACCGGCGGCGGTGCATTCTTCATAGACCGCAGGCGTCACCAGGATATGGTCGATACGCAGTCCGCGCTTGGGTTCGTCATCAAAACCTTTGGAGCGGTAATCAAACCAGCTGAACGTATCGTTGCTGGCCGGGTAATGTTTGCGATAGGTATCCTGCAATCCCCAGCCCAGCAAGCGCTGATACCATTCGCGCTCTTCCGGCAGGAAGCTGCATTTACCGGTTTTCAGCCAGCGCTTACGGTTCGGTTCGCCGATGCCGATATCGGTATCTTCCGGTGAAATATTCATGTCGCCCATCACAACCACCCGGTCGGCCGGGGTGAAGTTTTCATCCAGATAACGCTGCAGGTCGGCGTAGAATTTTTCTTTGGCCGGGAATTTGGTTTCGTGATCGCGGCTTTCACCCTGCGGGAAGTAGCCATTCAGAACATCCCAGACTTTGCCGTTTATTTCGTAGCGCGCGTGGATAATGCGTTTCTGCGCTTCGGCGTCATCCCAGGGCCAGCCTTTCTGCACAAAGACCGGTGCAGTTTTGCTTAACAACGCCACACCGTAATGGCCCTTCTGGCCAAAAAACTCAACATGAAATCCCAGCGCCTGAATATCCGCCAGTGGAAATTCAGCATCCTGAACTTTGGTTTCCTGCAGGCCAAGAATATCCGGGTCAAGCTGGTCGCGAATGGCTTCCAGTTGGTGGGGGCGGGCGCGTACGCCATTAATGTTGAAGCTGATTATCGTGGTCATAAACCCATCCTGAAGCAGTAGCCTGAAATCATAAGTCGAAGTGACGATAAAGATGTAAAAAATGAAGGCCGTATCATAGCAGCGCCAGACCATCAGGTCAGGCGCTGCCTGCATTCTGTTACTGCTGGACAAAAAACGCCCAGGTGCAAACCTTCAGCAGCGACACAGGTTGGGTGATCAGACAAAATCACTACACTGGGCGGCATAATTTTTCACCGGCCTGTCCGGCCATCGCAACCCATGAGGTCATCATGAACCGCACACCGTTTAAACCAGCCATTCTGACGGCCCTGATTGCTCAGGCATTTGCCATTCAGGCTCAGGCAGCAACAGACAGCGTAGAGCTTGACTCCCAGCGCGTGACCGGCCAGCTGTTCAGTCAGAACATTGCTGAGCAGGCCTTTGCCGTTGAAGTCATTGACCGCGCTGATTTACAGATACTGCCGATCAGTAATCTGGCCGATGCACTGGAGTGGGTGAGTGGGCTGGATGTGCGTCAGCGTGGTAGTGGCGGTACCCAGGTGGATCTGGGCATTCGTGGTGCGGCTTATGAGCAGACGCTGATTATGGTTGATGGCGTGCGCATGAATGATCCGCAAACCGGCCATCATAATTTCGATTTGCCGGTCACACTGGAAGACATTGAGCGCATTGAAATCGTCCGCGGCCCGGGCGCCGGACAGTATGGCCCGAACGGTAATGCCGGGGTGATCAATTTGGTTACCCGCAAGCAGGTGGACTCTGAAAATGGCCGCAGTGCGCTGTTAAAAGCTGAAGCCGGCAGCAAAGATTACGCCCGTGGACTGCTGAGTCTGGCCAAAACCCAGGGCAACTGGAGCCACTTTGCAGCGGTCAGCCAGCAGGAGTCGGACACCTATATCAAAGGCGCCGATCTGGACTACATCAGTCAGCAGGGTAACTACCGTTTAGTGCATCAGAATGATGCCCACACCACGGTGGCTGGCCTGGGTTATCTGGATAAAGGTTTTGGTGCGCAGGGCTTTTACGCGGGTGCCGATAAGCGCGCCAATGAGAACACCATTCAGCGCCATGCCTATTTGACTCATGAGCAACGTTACTCCGGTGGCCGCAGCGTCGATGTCGCTGTTAACTGGCGTCAGCATGACGATGAGTTTTTCTACCTGACCTACGCTCCTTCCGTGCATCAGACCAATGCCTGGCAGAGCCGTCTGCGTTTTCGTCTGAATGAATCACTGGCGTTGGGCTACGAGTTTAATCAGGAAGACATTGAAAGCACGTCGACACTGGGTGACCGCCATGAGCGTGAATACGGCAGCGCCTTTGCGTTTGGTCAGTTCGACTTTGGCGCCGTGCAGCTGGCGGGCAGTCTGTCGTATCTCGATTATGACGGCGGCGACAGCTACACCTTGCCGGTACTGGGCCTGACTCTGCCGCTGGCGCCCGGTCAGCAGCTGTATCTGAATGCCGGCAAAAGCGTGCGTGTGCCGACCATGAATGATTTGTATCTGAATCAAAGCACCAATAAGGGTAATCCGGACCTTAAAGCAGAAGAGACGGATAGTGCCGAGTTGGGTGCGCGACTGAATCTGGCGGGCCTGCAAACCCGGCTGGCGGTCTTTAAACGCAACACCACAGATGCCATTGATTACACCCAGACCGCGGCCGAAGTCGCCGATCCGGCCATTAATTACTACACCGCACGTAATATCGATGCGATTGACACCAAAGGTTACGATGTCGAGCTGGATGCCACCGGCCTGCTGGCGGCAAGCGGTCTGCAGAAGGCCAGTCTGAGCTATACCCGCCTGATTCAGGACTTTACCAATCAGTATGAAAAGGCCCGCTACAGTAAATCCCAGCTTGAACATCAGGTGGTTCTGGCGCTGACCTATGAGCTGCAGCCGGGGCTGAGCGCAACTTCGCTGTATAAATTCGAAGACCGCTACGACCAGAATGGCTACCGCATTTGGGATCTGGGCTTAAAGCAGCAGAATAATGGCTGGAGCTGGGCCGTTACGGCAACCAATGTGCTGGATGCAGACTACATTGATAGTGGAGAAATTGAAGCGCCGGGTACTGGTTATCGCTTTGAGATCAGCGCCGGTTTGTAAATCAAATTAGAGGTCCGGCCGGTAAAAGCGTTGGAATTAGCCACTTCGCGTATAACGCATTGAAATATATGGCATTAATCAACAAGCAGCTCAAATGTCATCGGCTTAACTTGCTTGGTCAAATCTAGCTCAAAACTTCCCAGTCTTCCCAGATGCTCCGTATGGTACGGTGAGAATGCAGCCATATGGTCTCGGGTGATGTTATGCCCTTCTGCTTTCAATTGATTGAACACCTCAGTCATCGCATTGACGTTGTACAGAATCGCAAAGTTAGCCAGCAAATGATTGTATTTCACGATTTTACTTTGCTCATGCTTTAAGTTGGCGGGAATTTTTCCTCCATTTGCAAAAAACAGCCAGCGGGCAAATTCATTGAACTCCTCGCTCTTACAGGTCGCGGCCTGGATCGTTTTGCGCAGGTCAACGTCGGTAATGTATTCGAGCAAAAACATGGTTCTGACCACGCGTCCAAGCTCTCGGAACGCAAAGTACAGCTTGTTTTTACGGTTCTTTGTGCCAAACCGACGCAAGATCGTTGACGCAGTAATTTTCCCTGCTTTCACTGACATTGCTGTTCGAAGCATATCCGCATAATGCTTTTCAATGAGATCCCATTTTATCGGATCTTTAAACAATGACTGAATATGCTTTAGCACCATGGTTCGGTCAGGCTTGTAGAAACTGAGATCTTTAATGTTGCGGATACGCGGCATGAGCTTAATGCCCAGCAAATATGCCAACCCAAAAACCGGAGTGGATTGTGCCTGAGTGTCGCCGTGGACGGTGTCTGGATTAAAATCAGATTCATCGTTGAGTAAGCCGTCAAGGATATAAATCGCCTCGTAGACGCCGCACGGTATAAACCGACTGAACAGCGCAATATAGGTGTCCGAGACATGATAATAGGCAATGCCACCATAGCTACCGTATCGAATATGGTACTCCGACAGCAGATTGTCTTCGTAGAGATCCCAAAGCTTGCCATCAGCCGATACACTATTTCCCGATCCCCAGCACTCAATTAACCGGTATTTTTTGTACTCACTGTTAATTTTGGCAATGGCTTTATCGAGACGTGCTTCGGTTGTGCGCTTTAAATTGAGCCAAGCGACCTGCTTGCGAGAAACACCCTGCACAGAACGCACGGTTTCGGTAGGACCGATGTTAGTGCCGTAACAAAATATGGTCAGTACAAAACGCAACACCGGCTCACTGATGCGAGACTCGAAACCCGACAACGGGCCAAAATGCTTATTCAAGTTCAACCATTTTTCGACATTAATGATGACATCGAGAACATTGATTTTTTCCAGTCGATCACGCAATAACGCACCAATTTCTTCAATTTCCGTTGAGGGTTGATCCGGTTTTGGCTTGCCTATAATCAGATTGCCATTTTCAATTCTGACCAGTTCATCCTCAGGAAATCGGCTGTCTGCGCTCTGACAGCACTCTTCCATTGTAATTTTCAGGGCTCTTGTAAATTCAATATCCCCGGCTACAAGTCCCACCTCCTCACAGTAGGTAGACAACTGTTCTTCGTATTCTTCCCAAGTGATCATCTGCTCGCGGTAATCATCGAAAGTTTCACTGTAAGGAATGAACAAGTCTCCGGTGCTCAGTTCTTCGGCGATTCGTTCGAAAACACACAGCTCAAAACAGGTTTTATTGACCTCAGTCACCTGGGCCGATTTGGTCGATTTTCCCGTGACTAATTTCCACCAGTTTTCTCGAATCCAGCGAATGTTGATCACATTCTTGGAGGCCGAATCGTTCGGATCGCTCTGAATTGAAAGAAATTCGGTGCGGCGTTTTTTATGCTTCAAGATAAACTGAAAAGCATTAAGCAGATCCTTGTCTTCCGTGGCTGATGCCAGATTGAGTATTTCAATTGTGCGAAACAGAGTAGATCGCTGCTTTTTATAGAGTTGAACCATGAACGGTAAATAGTTGTTACCTGCGAATGCCATGTAGTGTTCGCACATTTGCAGCAACTGATCGCTATTTTTTCCCAGCATCGGATCAAAGGCCGTCACCGAATCGGGTTTGCCCAGATACACCTTGACCGTCCCAGATAGAATAGAGATCAAATAATCGGTTTGCTTTTGATGGTCTGCCAAGTATTTCTCCAGCAGCTTTTGCGCTGAGCGATCCATTTTTAACAGCAGTTTGATAAATATATCGGCGGCGTTATCCAGAGTTTGTGCGTATTGGTGACGGATAAGGACGATGACGAGTGCGAATCGCTTATTCAGCTTGAGCTTCATCAGCTCAGCGTAATCCAGGGCTTTGGCTTCGTTGATAAATTGCTGGTGTTTAACCGGCGGCAACCCCAAATCCGTGGGCAAAAGTGTTTGCAGGGATGTCAGCCATTCCAGGTATTGGATGTACGCCTGGATATTACGAGGCGTTGGGCGCTTGGGTTCATTTTTTAGTGTACTCCAGCCAAAACCACTCACCCCTGCACTGGATCGAAGAATGTCGTTAATACACTGGCGACTTTCAGCCTCCAAAAATTCACACAATTGATCGTAATACCGAGTGTTAACCTCAACCCTGGCCGATTGACATATTCGCTCAAGTACACTGAATGCCGGCAGCTCGTATCGCTCCTTGACCAAATACTCCAACGTGACATTGATAATGTCCGGTAGTTCTTCCTTAGTTGTAGCCGCCTCCAGTGCCCACGCCTGTGCCAATTCTGATGTCTTGGCTGCATCATAGGCTTGGATATTGAGATGGCGTCGAATCAGTTTTACATGGCGATCTTTCGCACCCGATGAGTAATAGGACTGTAGATCCTTGAGTGTCACCCGTGAGCGGCATTGATTTTTGATGTGCGCGATGATCACTTTTGGAATCTCACCCAGGCTAACGAATCGACCTAATCGTTGTGTGGCCTTCAGTTGAACCATCAACCCCAAAAAAGAGGCACTCGACCGTTTACAGTAACGCAGCGCAAACCGTTGATCTTCCGGTGTCGGCGTATAGACATCCCCTAACTCCTCTTGTGTGATATCCGACTTGATCCGTGGATAGGCTGTCTGGTAGATGGCGGTCATTAACTCAATTTTCCTCTGTTGACGGCATCAATGCGTGAATACGCTGCAGCATGGTTAGCAGGTTTTTAGCGGTCATTGGGAACCCTTGAGTCCAGTCTCGATGGCAATTTCGATAGCGTTGTTTTATTAGTGTATTTGACCTTCGTTAGCCGCATGGTGGGCCTATATCAATTAGACGCCATTGCAATAACGATTGGACGACATTAAAATAAGGAATGGACGTTAATCAACCCCTTTTTAGCCGGAAGCCCATTCATGTACCCACGTTTTTCTGAAATCAATGTCAAAGAGGCGCTGAGCGACACCCCGGTGGTCTTTGTGATGGGGCCTCGGCAGGTAGGTAAAACCACCTTAGTGAAGGGGCTGATCGAGGAAATGGGCGTTGAACACTGGGAATACATTACCCTGGACGATCAGGCCCAGTTCGAGATAGCCCAGACTGATCCCGTCGGATTCATTCGCAATTTGCCGCCAAAACGCATTGCACTCGACGAGGTTCAACGCCTGCCTGAACTGTTCGTCTCCATCAAGCAGGCTGTGGACGAGCAGCGGACGCCGGGACGATTTCTTCTGACGGGCTCCGCCAATGCCTTGTTACTGCCGAGGCTCTCCGACTCTCTGGCGGGCCGGATGGAATCGGTGCGCTTGATGACGCTCTCGGAGTGTGAGATCCAGGGGCAGCAACCGACATTTCTCTCTAAGCTGTTGAGCCAGCAAGCACCTTCAACCCAGTCCATCCGCGTTAGAGAGCACATTCTGAACCGATTGGTAACCGGTTGTTTTCCGGAGCCGCTACAGCGCACCAGTGAACGGCGCTCCCAGGCATGGTATCAGCAATACCTGAGCACTCTGGTGCAACGGGATATTCGTGATCTGACCCACATCGATCATCCGGATTTAATGGGCAAGTTGCTCAAGCTCACCGCCTTTTACGCAGGTAAACTGGTCAATCTCACCGAATTGGGGGGCAAACTGGGGCTGGATCGGCTGACCATTAAAAAATATATGGCTCTGTTGGAACAATTATTTCTGGTGGAACAATTGCCCGCCTGGCATTCCAATGAATACAAACGGTTGGTGAAGACACCCAAACTGCATTCCGTCGATACTGGCCTGATGTGCGCCGTGCGAGGCCTCAACCGGGATCGACTGCTCAAACAACCGGCAGATTTTGGTCTGCTGTTGGAAACCTTCGTTTATAACGAATTGCGCAAACAAGCGGTTTGGGTGGACGAACCACTGAGTTTTTCCCACTACCGGGATAAGGACAAAGTGGAGGTTGACATGATCATCGAGAATGCCATGGGTGACTGTTTCGCCATCGAGGTGAAGGCGGCGGCGACCCTTGGCGCGAAGGATTTCACCGGGCTGAAACGGTTTCAATCCGTGGCTGGTGATCGCTTCAAGATCGGTATTCTGCTCTATGACGGCGACCATACGACAGCCTTTGGTGACAATCTTTATGCCGTACCACTGGGAGCCCTTTGGGCTTAACCACGCCATAATTCAAGCAACCGTGTATGACGGCTTTGTAATTATCCCGTCATCTGGTTGACAGACTTGTGTTTTACTATTTACTGAGAAGGTATTTTTTTATGGTTGGTGCAATTTATTTTTCAGGTTAGCGGTAACGAAATACCAAGTTTTTTGATCCACCTCAACACATGAAGTGGAACGAAGGATTGAACATTCAGCCGAAATATATAGAGTTATCAGATATAAATAATGAGTTGAATCATCTCAGTATGCAATTGAACAGATTTGGGTTTTACATGGCAATCTTCGCGTTACTGGCTTTTACCAGCCAGTCGTTTGCCGTTGTGAAGTTGCCCTGCGAACAGATGACTCATCATTCCACCGCTCATGCAATGGCAGCAACAATGGATATGGCCCATATGAACCACGCTGCGGTCGATAATGCCAAGGCCAAAGACTGTTGCAGTCAGGACGATTGTTCTCAGATGGATTGTATTTCTGCCAGTGTTGCGGTGGTAAGCACACTGTCGCCGTTTTCCGTTCAGTTTTCTCAAACTCTCAATACAGAATATTCGGTTTCCTTCCTTACTCAGGAAGTTTCCTCGCTATTTCGTCCCCCCATTTCCCGCTGACATAGGGTTGGTACGCCTGAAATTTAGGTCTCTACCCACTTATCCTTAATCAAGCGGGAGTCGACAAAACTCCCAAAACATTTGTTTAAAACGCGTGATCGTCACTGAATGCGCTCATCGCGTCTCATGATTGGGAGTTACCATGAAACCTTTACCTGATTATCTGCGCCATCTTGCGCTGATAGTTTCTCTGTTATTCCTCGCCGCCTGTTCGGAGGGCGAAGATCATGCCGCTAAAACCGCATCGATTGCCACACTGGATGTTTACAAAAGTCGCACCTGCCAGTGCTGCCAGCAATGGGTCCGGCACATGGAAGACTCCGGCTTTGAGGCCAAAATCCACCACCCGGAAGATTTGAATCGCGTTAAAGACGAGCATGGCATTGCACCCGAATACCAGTCCTGCCACACGGCGGTGACGAGTGACGGCTATGTCTTCGAAGGTCATATTCCCGCGCGCTTCATTCAGCAGTTTCTGGAAAATCCACCGGAGGGAGCCATCGGCCTGAGCGTGCCGGGCATGCCGGCAGGCAGCCCCGGGATGGAAATGGGCGACAGGTTTATGCCTTACCAGGTGTGGCTGCTTAAAAAGGACGGTTCGGCTGAAGTGTTTGCTTCAGTGAACAGCCGCGATCAGCAATAGGACGTATCACGATGAACATTCAATGGCGTTTTTTATTATTGTTCCTGTTGGTGGGGGTTCCTGCTTTTGCCGAGGAAAAAGTTTTCCAAGAACAGTTTGCCCAAACACAGCTGGATCAAGACCAGGCTGGTACGTTGACTTTGGAAGCGGCGATTGCGCAGGCGATTGCTTCCGACCCCTGGCTGAACGGCAGCCGCTACCGGGAAGATGCACTGACCAGTGAATCCATTTCCGCCTCAACCCTGCCTGATCCCAAGGTCAATCTGATGGCGGCTAACTTCCCGGCCGACAGTTTCGATATCAATCAGGAACCGATGACGCAGCTGACCGTGGGTGTTAGCCAGATGTTTCCGCGCGGCGATAGTCTGGCGTTAACCAGCCGCCAAAAGCAGGAGTTGGCGGCCCAGGAGCCCTTGCTCAGACAGGATCGCCAGGACAAGGTGACCGCGACGGTGACTCAGTTATGGCTGGAAGCCTACCGGGCACAGGAAAGTATCCGTTTAATTGAGCAGGATCGCGCGCTGTTTGAACATCTGGTGGATGCAACCAAAGCCAGTTATTCCTCTGCGCTGGGGCGTGCCCGACAGCAGGATATTATCCGGGCACAACTGGAGCTCACCCGGCTGGATGATCGTCTGACTGTGTTGCGACAACAACTTGAATCTGCCCAACAGCGACTGTCCGAGTGGATTGGCGCCCAGGCCGGTTTGCCGCTGGCGCAGATCTTATCCAGTAAATTGGGTGATGAGCCAACCCCAGGCATGGGTCAGACGCACAATGATCGCTGGCTCTATGAACAGATCAATCGGCATCCCCTGTTATTGGCCTTTGACCAGCGTATCGAGGCCATGCAGACCGGGGTTGAATTGGCCCAGCAAAAGTACAAGCCCGAGTGGGGCCTTACCGCCCAGTACGGCTATCGGGACGATGATCCCATGGGCCGGGACCGCGCCGATTTGTTCTCGGTCGGCGTCACATTTGATCTGCCGCTTTTCACGGGTAATCGACAGGATAAGGACGTCAGTGCTGCCACCTCCCGAGCCGAGGCGCTGCGAACGGACAAGCTACTGATAGCGCGAAAACTGATGGCACAACTGGACACAATGCTCGTGCAAATCCAGCGCCTGAATGAGCGCCGCACACTCTATGACCGGCAGCTACTGCCGCAAATGGCGGAGCAGGCCGAAGCTGCCCTGACTGCTTATAACAACGATGACGGCGACTTTGCTGAAGCCGTGCGTGCCCGCATCGCCGAGTTGAACGCCAAAATCGATTTCCTGACCATCAAGGTCGATCGGCTAAAAACCCTTGCCGAACTGAACTATCTCTTACCGCCAAACCGCTCAGGGCTGTTACCGCAAAGCCACGCAAAGCAGTCCCCTGCAACACACGGCAGCCGCACGGAAGGAATGACCCCATGAAGATACAACTGAATAAATCATTTTTTATAACGGTTGCATTGCTGATTGCGACGGCAACCCTGGCCCACTATTCAGCCTTGTGGCGTATGCAAGACGCAGGAGAGGGCGGTAAGGCGACAGCCAACAAAGAACCGCTCTATTGGGTCGCGCCGATGGACCCCAATTACAAGCGTGATAAACCGGGTAAATCCCCCATGGGGATGGACCTGATTCCGGTGTATGAAGAAGCCGGCGATGATCAGGAGATTGGCACAGTCACCATATCGCCGGATGTGGTCAATAACCTTGGCGTGCGCACAGCACCTGTTACCCGCGGCCAGATGGCCGTCTCCGTCAGTACTGTGGGTTATGTGCAATACGATGAAGATCGCTTGATACATATTCACCCGCGGGTAGAGGGCTGGATTGAAAAACTCTACGTCAAAGCCGCCGGCGATCCGGTAGAGCAAGGGGCACCTCTCTATGCGCTTTACTCACCGACGCTGGTTAATGCGCAGGAGGAATTACTCTTGGCACTGAAGCGCAATAACGCCACGCTGATTGAAGCCGCCAAGGAGCGCCTGGCATCCCTGCAGGTGCCAGAATCAGAAATCAACCGACTGAAAAAATCCGGCAAGGTGAGCCAGACCATCACCATCACAGCCCCGCAATCGGGTGTACTGGATAACCTCATGGCGCGCGAAGGCATGTTTGTAAAACCCGGCATGGAAATCATGGCGATCGGTCAGCTGGAGCATATCTGGGTGATTGGTGAAGTCTTTGAGCGACAGGCCTCTCTGGTTCAGGTCGGTGATCCTGTGCACATGCAGCTGAATTATTTACCGGGGCGAGAGTGGCAGGGCCAGGTCGACTATGTCTACCCGAGCCTTAACACCACGACTCGCACCGCACAGGTAAGGGTGCATTTTCACAATCCCGATGGTTATCTGAAACCGGGCATGTTTGCGCAGATGCACATGGAGGCGGCACCGATGGACGATACCCTGTTGATTCCCCGTGAGGCGCTGATTCGTACTGGCAGTCAATCCCGTGTTGTGCAGGCCTTGGGCGAAGGTCGTTTTAAATCCGTTGCTGTGCAGGTTGGGCATATCACCGATGATCAGGCGGAAGTCATATCGGGGCTTGATGAGGGCGACCGCATTGTGACGTCAGCACAATTCCTGATTGATTCAGAGTCCAGCAAAACCTCGGACTTTCGGCGTATGGACCATGGTTCGGATGATAAGGCTGAGACTGCGGCGCCCACATCGGTCTGGGTCGGTGCCCGTATTAAAAGCCTGATGCCCGAACACCGGATGTTGACGCTGGCGCATGATGCCATCGAAGACTGGCAATGGCCGGCCATGACCATGAATTTTACCGCCGCAAAAAGTGTAGACCTTCAAGGTTTACAGCCAGACATGACTCTTCACGTAGAAATTACACGAGAGGGCGACAACAACTATGTGATCAGCCAGATCCATCGACCCGACACCGTTACTGATGACATGCCGATATCCGATGATGATCAGCCGATGAGTCACAATGGTATGGAGATGGATCACGGTCAACATCAATCCATGACTCATGATGGCATGGAAATGGATAACGATTCGATGAATATGGATCACAGTCAGATGGATATGGATCACAGTCAGATGGATATGGATCACAGTCAGCACCATGGGGAGGCTAAGCCATGATCGAAGGCATTATTCGCTGGTCTGTCCAGAATCGTTTCTTTGTCTTGCTTGCTACTCTGATCCTGGTGGGAATTGGCGGCTGGTCGCTGAAAAACACGCCGGTGGACGCGATCCCCGACCTCTCGGACGTGCAGGTGATTATTAAAACCAGCTACCCCGGACAGGCACCGCAGGTGGTGGAAGACCAGGTCACCTATCCGCTTACCACGGCTATGCTCTCAGTACCCGGTGCGGTGACTGTGCGCGGCTATTCCTTCTTCGGTGACTCCTATGTTTACGTCATTTTCAATGAAAAAACGGATTTATATTGGGCCCGCTCGCGGGTGTTGGAATACCTGTCACAAGTGGCACCCACCTTGCCAGCCAACGCCCGGCCACAACTGGGGCCGGACGCGACTGGTGTCGGCTGGGTTTACCTGTACGCATTGGTGGATCGGACCGGTCAGCACGACATCAGCCAGCTTCGCAGCCTGCAGGACTGGTTCCTGAAATACGAACTGCAAACCGTGCCCGGCGTGTCGGAAGTCTCTGCCCTGGGCGGTATGGTGAAGCAGTATCAGGTCAAGGTACACCCGGATAAATTGCGTGCCTTCAACATCCCCTTATCCCATATCCAGATGGCGATCCAGCGCGGTAATCAGGAGGTGGGCGCCTCGGTAGTGGAAATGGCCGAGGCGGAATACATGGTACGTGCCTCAGGTTATATCCAGGGGCGCGAGGACCTGGCCAATATTCCACTGGGTCTTGATGTAAAGGGCACGCCACTACTGCTGAAAGATGTGGCGGATATCGACGTGGGTCCGCAGATGCGCCGGGGTATTGCCGAGCTGAATGGCGAAGGAGAAGCCGTCGGTGGCATCGTGGTGATGCGCTTTGGCGAAAATGCCCAGAAAACCATTGACGGTGTTAAAGCCAAACTGGAAACCCTTAAGGCGGGTCTTCCCGAAGGTGTGGAAATCGTTACGGTTTACGACCGTTCCGGTCTGATTGAGCGCGCCGTCGACAATCTCTGGCATAAGTTGCTGGAGGAATTCATTGTCGTAGCCCTGGTGTGTGTGGTGTTCCTGTTCCATATCCGCTCCAGCCTGGTGGCCATCGTCAGTCTGCCCGTCGGTATTCTCACCGCCTTTATCGTCATGCACTTTCAAGGTTTAAACGCCAACATCATGTCCCTGGGTGGTATCGCTATCGCCATCGGGGCAATGATCGATGGTGCGATTGTGATGATCGAGAACATGCACAAGCACATGGAGCGCACGCCGTTGACGGCTGAAAACCGCTGGCAAGTGGTTGCGGAATCGGCGGCTGAAGTGGGGCCCGCGTTGTTTTTTAGCCTGCTGATCATCACCGTGAGCTTTGTGCCGGTGTTTACCCTGGAAGCGCAAGAGGGACGGATGTTTTCACCTCTGGCCTTCACCAAGACTTACGCCATGGCGGCCAGTGCTGCATTGGCAGTTACCTTGGTGCCTGTGCTGATGGGCTATTTTATTCGCGGCAAGGTCTTGCCTGAGCACAAAAACCCGCTGAATCGGGCATTGATTGCCGTCTACATGCCTGCGCTGAAAGCTGTGCTTAACCACCCCAAAACCACGTTGGCATTGGCTTTGGTGGTGACGGTCATCGGCTTCTGGCCGGTGAGCAAAATTGGCAGCGAATTTATCCCGCCTCTGGATGAGGGCGACCTGATGTATATGCCCACCACCTATCCCGGGCTGTCCATCGGTAAAGCGCGGGAAATTCTGCAACAGACGGACAAGCTGATTGCCACCGTGCCGGAGGTAAAAAGTGTATTCGGTAAAATCGGTCGTGCAGAAACGGCCACCGACCCGGCGCCGCTGACCATGATCGAAACTTTTATCCAGCTCAAACCGAGGGATGAATGGCGCGAGGGGATGACCACCGACTCGCTCAAAAAAGAGCTGGACGCGCTGGTGAAATTCCCCGGCCTGACTAACGCCTGGGTGATGCCGATCAAAACCCGTATCGATATGTTGGCCACCGGCATTAAAACCCCGGTGGGCATCAAAGTGGCCGGACCCGACCTCAAGCAAATTGAAAAAATCGGACGACGCCTGGAGCAGGTCTTAAAGGATGTGCCAGGTACGGCATCGGTTTATTCGGAGCGAGTGGCGGGTGGACGTTATATCAAGGTGGATATTCAACGGGAAAAAGCCGCTCGCTACGGGCTGAATATTGCCGATGTACAACAGATTGTGGCCACAGCCATCGGCGGCATGAATGTCACCCAAACCATTGAAGGCCTGGAACGCTACCCGGTGAATCTGCGCTACCCGCAGGATCTGCGTAATTCCCCGGAGCAACTGGCACTGTTACCCATCGTGACAACTAGCGGTCAACGCATTGCCTTGGCGGACGTGGCGAACGTCTATGTGGAAGATGGCCCACCGGCAATTAAAAGCGAAAACGCCCGTCTCAACGGTTGGACCTTTGTCGATATCGACGGGGTGGATATTGGCAGTTACGTCCAGAATGCCATGGCCGTGGTGGCCGATCAGGTGGAGCTTCCAGCGGGCTATTCACTGAACTGGTCAGGGCAGTATGAATACATGCTGCGCGCCAAGGAAAAGCTCATCTATGTGGTGCCGCTGACGCTGGCTATCATTATCGTCTTGCTTTATTTCAACTTCCGCAGTTTTGCCGAGGTCGCGATCATCATGGGCACGCTGCCCCTGGCGATGGTGGGGTCTATCTGGCTGATGTACCTTCTTGGCTACAACTTCTCGGTGGCTGTGGGAGTGGGCTTTATCGCCCTGGCCGGTGTTGCTGTGGAAATCGGCGTCATCATGCTGGTGTACCTCAACCAGGCTTATCGGCATATGCTGGAGGAGTGTGAGCAGGAGGGCGTGGAACCCCGCCTGGAAACCCTGCGCCACGCCGTATTACACGGTGCCGGCTTACGGGTGCGTCCGGTGATGATGACGGCTGCCGCGATTATCGTGGGGCTGTTGCCGATAATGTACGGAGCAGGGACCGGTTCGGAGGTCATGAGTCGTATTGCCGCGCCCATGGTCGGTGGGATGCTAAGTGCGGTCATTCTGACTTTACTCGTGCTACCAGCCGTTTACCTTCTTTGGAGAAAGCCCTGAGAAAGGGATCTGGCCAAATGTCATTCGAGTTGATTTGGATCAAATAATCTACCCCAACATTACAGGTGTGTAATGTTGGGGTCATCCAGGTGTCAGTCTCCCCTCATTAACATAGCCAATAGATGGCATGAATCCGCACGCTAAAACTGCTTGACCTGTGTCCATGACACAGGTGTATAACCTTTTCCAGCGCACGGTTATAAAGCTTGGTGTAGAACCTCGGTTTATAACCGGTGATTGACTCAGATCAAGGTCCTGATCCCGGCGGAAGCTTAGGATGGCATGACTGGATCAAGAGGAGGGTGGCATGAAAGTCATCGAGGTTGCCAGGCTATTGGGCATTACGGCAGACACGGTACGGTTTTATACCCGCATCAATATTCTGAATCCCACCAAAAGCAAGGCCAATGGATATCGGGAATACAGCGACAACGATGTTAAGCGTTTGAGGTTTGTGTTAAGCGCCCGACAGTTGGGATTTTCGGTCGAGGATATTCAGGAAATTCTTTCCCATGCTGACAAGAAAAAATCTCCTTGTCCGACGGTGAGACGCTTGATTGATCAGAGATTACATGAAACTGAGCAGCAGTTTAAAGAAACGATACGGCTGCGGGATCGTATGCAACGCGCCGTATTGGAGTGGAGCCAAAAACCGGACAAGGCTCCGACAGGTCATATGCTTTGCCATTTAATTGAAGAATTCACCGTGGAGGAATGAGTATGAATACACACCAAACGTCGAACGCCAATCAACGTAAAAGTGGCTGTTGCTGTGCGGGCAAGTCATCCATTTCGTCTGCGGCACCTGATACCAACAGTGTTAGCAGATCATCGCAACCCCTGCACCAATTACAAGTGCAGGGAGCCACCTGTGGTGGTTGCGTTAAAAGTATAGAACATACTCTGAAATCCGTTTCCGGGGTCAGTGAGGCCTCTATGGATCTGGCAACCGGTGTCGCTTCAGTTGTTGGTGCAGTCGATGCAGATCATCTCGTTGAAGTATTGCAAGGCGTTGGCTTTCCAGCGGCGGTCATCCGATAACAGTTCTTAAGAAATAACCGGGAGTAGGGTATGAGTACAACTAAAACGGAATCTGGCGGTGTCTCTTGCCATGAAGATGGTACGACAACTCCGCCTCATGATCATCATGCACATAAGGCTAATCACCACAGTTCAGGAAATAACTCTGGTCCTCAGGAACTGATTATTGAAGGTGCGGGTTGTGCCAGTTGCGTTGGAAAAATTGAGTCGGCGCTAAAGGCGGTGTCCGGTGTAGAAAATGCCGAGATGAATTTCGCTCAGCGCACTGTGAGTGTGACGGGCAATGCCGATGCTGCTGATCTGGTAAAGGCGGTGGAAAAAGCCGGTTACAACGCGAAGCTTGCGGCTGCGGAGAGCGAAGATGATGCGCTCGCAGAAAAAGAAAAGGCGGATCAGGCTTATTACAAACGCCTGATGAAGGAAACCTGGATAGCCCTTTCCCTGGGTGGGCCGCTAATGGCCTATGCGCTGATTACCGGGGAGGTTAATGTTAATACCACAACCGAGCGGATCGCTTGGCTGATCGTTGGCATACTCACCTTTGGCGTTTTGTACTTCTCAGGAAAACATTTTTTTGTCGGCGCCTGGAAGTCCTTCCTGAATCATTCTGCCAATATGGACACTTTGATTGCGCTAGGTACGGGTACCGCATGGCTGTATTCCATGGTGGTCGTATTTTTCCCCGAGTCGGTTCCAGAACAAGCTCGCCATGTTTACTTTGAGGCCACGGCAATCATTATCGGGCTGATCGATCTTGGCCTGGCCCTAGAACTCAAAGCCCGCGGGCGCACATCGGAAGCTATTAAACGGCTGATCGGCCTGCAGGCTAAGACAGCCAGAGTCATACGCGACGAAAAGGAATTGGATATCGCCATTGAGCAGGTACTGATGGACGATGTGGTGCGTGTGCGTCCGGGAGAAAAAATTCCTGTCGATGGTGAAGTCATAGAAGGCCATACCGCCATTGACGAGTCCATGTTAACGGGTGAACCCATGCCCGTTGAAAAAGCCGTGGGCGACACGGTTGCAGCGGGCACCATCAATAAAACCGGCTCCATTCTGTTTAAGGCCACTCGTGTCGGCAAAGACACGGCCCTGGCGCAAATTATCAACATGGTCAAACGCGCACAGAATTCCAAGCCGCCTATTGGTCGTTTGGCCGATGTGATTTCCGCGTATTTTGTACCCGTCGTAATGATTATCGCCGTCACCAGTGCGTTGGTCTGGCTCAACTTTGGCCCGAACCCAGCCGTGGCGTTTGCCATCGTATCGGCCACCACGGTACTGATTATCGCCTGTCCCTGTGCGTTGGGTCTGGCAACCCCCATGTCGGTGATGGTGGGTGTGGGTAAAGCGGCAGAAGCGGGTGTCCTTATTCGCAACGGCGAAGCCTTGCAAACCGCATCGAAAATATCAGCCATGATTTTGGATAAAACCGGCACCATTACCCTGGGGGCGCCGAAGGTCACCGATATTTTGGTCGCAGGCGAGCAGGACGAGGACACTATCCTGAAGCTGGCAGCCACGCTTGAATCGGGTTCTGAACATCCCCTGGCGCTGGCCATTGTCGAGACTGCCCAGGAGAAAGGAATCGAAACCGGGAAAGTCTCCAATTTCAATGCCATCGCCGGCCACGGCGTGCAAGCGGAAGTGGATGGCAAAACGTTGTTGTTCGGCAATGAGAAACTGATGCGAGAGCGCAATATCGAACTTAGGGATTTCGTTGAAAAAGCTCAGAGCCTGGCTACCGAGGCTAAGACGCCGATGTATTTCGCCGTGGATAACAAGCTCTCCGCCATTATCGCAGTGGCTGACCCCATCAAAGAAGACTCCATTGCTGCCATTAAACGACTGCAGCACAACGGTATTCGCGTTGTAATGCTGACGGGCGACAACCGCGCCACGGCAAAAGCCGTCGCCGAAAAAGCGGGCATTAAGGAGTTCTTCGCCGAGGTGTTACCGGAAGATAAATCCAAAAAGGTTCAGGAGTTACAGATGGAAGGCGAAGTCGTCGGCATGACAGGCGACGGTATCAACGACGCGCCTGCGCTGGCGATTGCCAATGTGGGTTTCGCCATCGGTACGGGCACCGACGTGGCCATAGAAAGTGCCGATATCACCTTGATGCGCGGATCGCTGCATGGGCTTGCCGATGCCATTGCGGTAAGCAAGGCGACATTACGTAACATCAAACAGAACCTGTTCGGTGCGTTTATTTACAACGTGGCGGGCGTTCCGGTGGCTGCTGGCATTCTTTATCCCTTGCTTGGGGTGCTTATGAATCCTGTGATTGCGGGTGCCGCGATGGCATTTTCGTCACTCACGGTCGTTACTAATGCCAACCGGCTGCGCTTGTTCAAAGCACAGGAGCACTAATGGCTATTTCGTCAGAAACCTGTTTAGGAGAGTGGACATGTTAATCATTAATAGTGTTGGCGTTGTTCTGATCGCGCTCATTATATGGTGGTTTTGGTTGTACAAACCCAAAGAGGCAGAGCTGGGTGAAAATGATCTGGTGATTACCGTGGAAAATGGCACCTATTCACCCTCCCGAATTAAAGTGCCTGCGGGTGAGCCGGTTGAGCTGAAGTTCATACGTAAAGATGAATCACCCTGCTCAGAAACGTTACTGATTCCCGAGCTGCAAATCAGTGACACCTTGCCCCTCAATAAACTGAAGTCCATACAACTACCTGCACTGAAATCTGGTGAATACGCCTTTCATTGTCAGATGCAGATGTATCGCGGTCAACTCACGGTGAATTAGAGAATGTTCAACAAAGAAAGTAAGGATTGATATCAGTATGAATATTCAAAAAGTGACCGCCATTTTTGACGAATTTCGTTTGAAGGACGTAGAAGAAGCACTCATTAGGCATGGGGTTAAAGGCTTCACCCTGCATCCGGTTCGCGGTCGTGGAGGATACTTCGACAGCTTCAACGAGAATCATTTGATTAAGCACATTCAAATGGAGATTTACGCCAGGTCAGAGCATGCAAATAACATCGCGCAACTGATTGTAGAAACGGCGCACGTCAATGCCGATAGCGAAGGGCTGGTTTGTATTATTCCGGTGAATGACTTGCTTTGGATACACGATAAGCGCAGTGCGACAGATAGCGATTTTCAATTTCATCCGTGAGGTGTGATATGGCAACGCAAAAATCATCATTCTGGTTAACACCTAAAGGTCTGGCAGCACTGGGGCTTATCGGCGCGGCCAGTTACTTTTTGTTGGTTGAACACCGCCAGCATGTTTGGCAGTTTTTGCCGTTCCTGATTTTGCTGGCATGCCCTTTTATGCATCTTTTCATGCATGGAGGTCATGGTGGCCACGGAGGGCACGGTGGGAGCCATCAGCATGAGGATGAGTCAGATCAAGATGCTTACCAGCGTGGATTAGAAGATGGGCGCCGGGATAGCGAACATCGGCACCACCATTGACCCGGTAGAAAACAGGAGAACGACAAATGCACGGTGATTCAGCTTATGGTCTCTGGACACTGGTGATACTGAACTCGGCAATATTTATTTTCTTTGCGTTCAGTTTTGCCAAGCCACAAACCAAAACCGACTGGCGCAGTTTTGGGGCTTTCTCAGCCTTTATTATTGCGCTCTTTACCGAGATGTATGGATTTCCGCTGACGATATATTTTCTGTCTGGATGGCTGGCGGAAAAGTACCCTGGAGTGGACTTCCTCTCCCATGAAAATGGCCATTTACTGCACACCATGCTCGGTTTTGAAGGTGATCCGCACTTTGATCCACTGCATATTGCCAGCAATGTCCTGATCGTGCTCGGCTTCTTTCTGCTCGCGTCGGCGTGGAACGTGCTGCACAAAGCGCAACAAACTCACTCCCTGGCGACCACTGGTTGGTATGCCCGCTGCCGCCACCCGCAATACATTGCTTTTATCATGATTATGTTTGGCTTTCTGTTGCAGTGGCCGACGCTGCCAACATTGGTCATGTTCCCCATATTGGTCGTTGTCTATGTGCGATTGGCCAAGCGTGAAGAGCGTATGGCGATTGAGGAATTTGGCGATGTGTATCTTCGCTATATGGAATCGACCCCAGGGTGGATACCAAAATTTTCTACCGATAAAACCGCTTCAAACTATTGAGGATATACCAATGAAACGTAATTCTATCAGAACCCTGATTTCCGCCGTCGTTATTGCTACGGCAATAGCTTCACCGGTATTTGCAGAAAATACGCATGATCACGGTGATAAAAACCAAGGCGCTGACAGCGGCATGATGATGGGGATGATGAATCATGATCAGATGATGGCGATGCATGATCATATGAAAAAAATGCATACCCTGATGGCAGAAATCAAAACCGAAACCGACCCTGAGAGGCGACAGAAATTAATGGATGAACATATGCAGGCTATGCAGGACGGCATGCAGATGATGAATAAAGGTATGCCGGAGAAAATGGACATGATGAAACGCATGGAGATGATGGAAGAGCGCATGGGTATGATGCAAATGATGATGGGACAAATGATGGACCATGAATTAGAGACGAAAAAGTCACCGGTGCACAAACACAAAAAATAGATTGTTGGAATATTTCAGAAAGGTACAGGGCCGATGAGCGAACATCGATCAGGCATTAACCCGGGATTCGTCACCAGGCGTACCCTGAGTCTATACGGGTTAGATAAGCATAATGCGCTATTGATTGTTCGCGACCTCGGCGAGCTTCCTGGCATGGATAGAGTAAAACTCATTGATGCGAAACAAACGCTCAAGGTCGTCTATGACGCCTCTCGCCATTCTATTGACGACATGATTGCTATCGTCGAAAAGCACGGGGTGTCGATCAAAGACAATTGGTGGAGTCGCGTCAAACTTGGCTGGCAACGTCAGACTGATCAAAACGTTAAAGATAACGCCAAACATGAGCCGCACTGCTGTAACAAAATGCCGCACCGGTAATAGGTAATAGATAAAGGAGATTGGATATGAAAAATACTGAGCACCGGTTGGGTGTGTCCGAAGTCAATCTTGTTGTCCGCCATTTGAAGCTCGACACAAAAAGCGTAGGCGGCATCCAGGATGCACTGTCAGAAATTGACAAACTATATGGGCTGGATGCGGTGTCTTTCGATGAAAAGTCACAGGTTTTGAATCTCGCCTACGATGCGTCGCGTCTTTGTCTCGATGGTATCGAGGATGTGCTGGCCAACTATGGCATTGAAGTTGGCCACGACTGGTGGACCCATTTCAAAGAAGGCTACTACAAGTTTGTGGATGAAAACGTCAAGGATAACGCGGGTCATGAGCCATGGAGTTGCCACGCCAATCCACCAGGTTCAAATCACCATAACAAAAAATAGGATTTGCGATGAAATTCAATAACGCGCCCACATTATTGTTGTTTATGGTTGCCGGTTTGTCGTCAGCCAGCCTTTACGCTAAGGAGCCGTCGCGTCAGGAGCTTGTGGATCGAATAGACCTGTTGGAGTCCGAATTGAAGCAGCTCAGGCAGGACGTCGATAACAATGCGAGTAAGGAGTCGCTTCAAGTTATTAGTGAAAAGATCGATGGTATCGCTGTCTCATCACCCTCTGACACACTGATTCACATGGCAGGTTATGCGGATGTCGGTTATATCGATCAGGAATCCTCGGATGGAAGTTTCGGTGTTGGGTCCTTCTCGCCAATCTTTCATTTCCAATACCGTGATTTGGTGATGTTGGAGTCAGAGCTTGAGATTGAAATTGATGATGCCGGCGAGACCGAAACCAACCTTGAATATTTGACGATTGACTGGTTTATCAACGATTACATGGCGCTGATCGCCGGCAAGTTTCTCAGTCCTATCGGTCAATTTCGGCAGAGCCTTCATCCCTCCTGGATTAACAAACTTCCGAGCGCGCCTCCCGGCTTTGGGCATGACGGTGCTGCGCCAGTTTCTGAGGTCGGTGTCCAACTCCGTGGCGCCTTTTCCGTCGCCAATATGAGAACAAATTACGCCCTCTACGTGGGCAATGGACCAGAGCTTCTCACCGCATTTGAAGATGGCGAATACGAGCTTGATGGTGTGGAAGCAGAAGGCAAAGGCACCGATGCGGATGGCGAAAAAGTCATGGGTGGGCGCTTTGGCGTTATTCCTGTTGCGGGGTTAGAACTCGGGCTATCTGTTGCAACGGGTAAGGCCACGGTCACTGCTGTAGAGGATGGCGATAGTAGTCTGCTCAGTGGTGAGGCCGCTCGTGATTACGATGTGCTTGGTGCCGACCTTAGTTGGAGTATCCAGGCATTCAATTTCCGCGGCGAATATGTAGAGACAAAAGTTGGTGATGATATCGGCAGCGGGGCGGCAGCATCGGAAGGGGCAACCTGGACCACCTGGTATGCACAGAGTTCCTGGCGCCCCGGACAGTCCTCTTGGGAATTGGTGGCACGCTACACAGATTTCGATTCTCCCCATAATAGTCAGGATCAACAACAATGGGCTGTCGGCCTCAACTACATCGTAGCCAGCAATTTTATTGCGAAAATCGCTTATGAATTTAACGATGGCGAATCCGGCAGTGATGCAGAACTTGATCGACTGTTATTGCAATTGGCATACGGTTTTTGAGCAGGGGCACGACATGATAAACACATTTAGAAAAATGGCTGCTGAAATCTCAATTATCACGGTGGTGTCAATACTGATGTTGGGCTCACCTTCTCTTTTGGCAAAGGGTTTATCCGACGGAGTTGATGCCGCCCGTGGCGGGGCATTGTGGTCAGAGAATTGTGCGCGCTGCCATAACATGCGCAGCCCCAGTGACCTCAATAGCGAGCAGTGGATTACCAGCGTTTATCACATGCGGGTAAAGGCCGGGCTCACCGGTCAGGAAACCCGGGATATATTGGCTTTCTTGCAAAACGCTACGAAAACCGCCACCCAGGCAGCAGTCAAAACTGAGTCTCAACCAAGTCCAATTTCAGTCAGGTCTGCCAAGGACATCTACACAGCCTCTTGCAGTGCGTGCCATGGGGATAAGGGGCAGGGAAACTTACCTGGTGTGCCTGATCTGACCAGCACCAAGGGCCGGTTAATGAAACCCGATAATGTGTTACTCGCCAATATCGTCTCAGGCATGCAGACTCCCGGTAATGTTATGGCTATGCCACCCAAAGGAGGAAACGCTGACCTGACAGACAAGGAATTGGGTGCAGTAATCACGTATCTCAGATCGTTAACTGGAGTCACGCCCGATGAGTAACAGGACAGCGCTCGAAAATACATCTAGCAATCATCTACTTCGGGTTGTGGATATTGGTATCGATACCCACCAGGAGCCCGTCGTTTACATGCGCAGCGATTGCCATATCTGCCGCTCGGAAGGTTTTACAGCTAACAGTCGCGTTTCAGTGGATGATGGCCAAAACAAAATAATCGCAACGATCAACGTGGTGGATGAGAAGGTCATTGAACCAGGCAGCGCTGGTTTATCCAAAATCGCCATCGAACGGCTGGGAGTTACCGCAGGGGCATTGATTAGCGTCAGTCATGCACCGGTGGTGACATCACTGGCGGCTGTTCGCAAAAAAATATTTGGCCATAAGCTCAGCGACGAGGAAGTCACTGAGATCGTACAGGACATCAGCGACCATCGTTATTCCGATATCGAAATTGCCAGTTTTCTCAGCGTTTGTGCGGGCAATCGTCTGGATGTGGATGAAATCATTGCCTTGACACAGGCCATGGTGGCTTGCGGTAAGCGTCTCAGCTGGCCCGATTCACCCATGGTGCTGGATAAGCATTGCATTGGTGGCCTGCCGGGCAATCGCACTACTCCCTTAGTGGTGGCGATTGTCAGCGCTGCCGGTTTAACCATTCCGAAAACCTCGTCTCGCGCCATTACGTCACCGGCGGGTACGGCTGACACTATGGAGGCGCTGACGACCGTCAATCTCAGCCTTGCGGATATTCAACGAGTTGTAGCAGAAACTCACGGTTGTCTCGCCTGGGGTGGAGCGGTGAATCTTAGCCCCGCCGATGATTTATTGATTCGGATTGAGCGCGCGCTGGATCTTGATGGCGAAGGGCAGTTGATTGCATCGGTATTGTCGAAAAAAATCGCTGCGGGTTCTACCCATGCGGTGATTGATATTCCCGTCGGCCCTACTGCAAAAGTGCGTTCGCAAAAAGACGCCGATCGTCTCGCTTCATTATTCACACAAGTGGGTGCTGCGTGCGGCCTTCAGGTTCGTTGCTTGATAACGGACGGCATTCAGCCGGTTGGTCGAGGTGTGGGCCCGGCGGAGGAGGCCCGCGATGTAATGGCTGTTTTGCAGCGCAGCAGCGATGCGCCCGAGGACCTTCGAGAGCGGGCACTGTTTTTGGCTGCCCATCTGTTTTCTCTCGCGTATCAGCAAACCTATGAACAAGGTTTGCAAAGGACTACCGAAATTCTTGATAGCGGTGCGGCGTGGGAACAATTTCAGCGAATTATAGCGGCCCAGGGCGGGATGAAATCTTTGCCTTCTGCAGATTTTCAACATACGGAAACTGCCGCATCAACCGGCACTTTGCAGACGATTGATAATCGCCAATTAGCGCGCTTGGCGAAACTGGCGGGAGCGCCCAATGTCTCGGCAGCGGGTTTGCGCTTGCATAAGCGTGTCGGTGAAAAGGTAGAGCGAGGTGAGCCATTGTTCACACTGTTCAGTGACACAGAAGGCGAACTGCAATACGCATTGGCCTATTACCGACAATCCAACATTTTCACGATTGGAGCAATCTCATGAGTGAACTGAACCCGGTTTCAGGAAAGACACCGTTGGTGTTTTGCTTACACGATCACCCATTGGCGGATTCGTTAGCAAAGGCGATGGGTGTGCAGCGGGGAGAATTTAGTGCACGTCAATTCCCCGATGGTGAATCCTATTTGCGTATCACCTCTGATGTGGAAGGCCGTGCCTGTATTGTTGTGGCGGATTTGTCGCACCCCAACACCAAGTATCTACCGTTACTGTTTTTGGTCGAAACCTTGCGGGAACTGGGTGCTTCGCAAGTTGGCCTAGTGGCGCCCTATCTCAGCTATATGCGACAGGATCGCCGTTTTGTCGATGGGGAGGCGGTTACCTCTCGTATTTTTGCCAAATGTCTGTCTCACCATATTGATTGGTTGGTGACGGTCGATCCCCACCTGCATCGCTATCACTCGCTGAACGAAATTTATTCCGTACCCAGCCGTGTCGTGCAAGGTGCCCCGGCATTGGCACAATGGCTAAAGTCGCAACGTAACTTGTTACTGGTGGGGCCGGATAGCGAAAGCGAGCAGTGGGTATCGGATATCGCTGCCTTCAGCCGACACACTTTTGTGATCGGAGAGAAGCAACGCTTTGGGGATCGACACGTCGAAGTGTCACTGCCGAATATTGATGAATACAAGGATAGAACCGCCGTCATTATTGATGATGTGATATCCAGCGGGCAGACCATTCTGGAGTGCATCAAAACGCTTAAGTCGAAGGGAGTCGAGCACATCCAATGTGTCGCTGTACACGGTATTTTCGCCGACGGCTCTGATGAAGCACTGATCCAGGCTGGGCTAAACCAATTAGCAACCTCCAATACCATTCCCCATTCATCCAATGCCATTGATATCACGCCGCAGCTGATTACTCCCGTTATCTCCATGCTGCAATCAACAAGGTTGGATTCCACAGGAGCAGTATCATGAGAATTACCTTTTTAGGCGGCACCGAAACCGTGACCGGCTCGAAATTCCTGCTGGAAACCGAGCGCAGCAAGGTGCTGATCGACTGTGGCCTGTACCAAGGCTACAAATGGTTGCGTGAGCGCAACTGGCAACCGCTGCCGCTGGATATCGATAAGCTCGATGCCGTGTTGCTCACTCATGCGCACCTGGATCACTCCGGCTATATCCCCGCCTTATACAAGCACGGTTTTCGTGGCCCGGTGTTTACCCATCACGCCACCAAAGACCTGTGTCAGATCCTGTTGGCCGACAGCGGTCATATTCAGGAGGAGGACGCGAAATACTACAGCAAACATAAGCTGAGCAAACATGAACAACCCGAGCCGCTCTATGACCGTCAAACCGCCGAATCGAGTATGAAGTTGTTTCAGTCGGTTGACTTTGATGAACAGGTTGAGGTGGGTGATATTCGTTTTCACCTGCAGCCGGCGGGACATATTCTCGGTGCCGCCAGCATCATCGTTGCGGCGGAAGGAAAACGTATTGGCTTTTCCGGCGATGTAGGTCGTTTCGATGATGTATTGATGCGCCCGCCATGCCCGCTACCTGAACTCGATTTGTTGTTGATGGAATCGACCTATGGCAATCGGCAACACGATCCGCAAGACGCCACACAGCAATTGGCTGCCGTGGTTAACCGCGTCGCCAAGGCGGGTGGTGTTTTGCTGGTGCCCGCGTTTGCCGTGGGGCGGGCGCAGGCCTTGCAACATTTGCTGGCAACGCTGATGCAAGAAGGGACCATACCCAAACTGCCAATCTATCTCGACAGTCCCATGGCCATCAAGGTGTCAGATATTTTTTGTCATCACAGCGATCAACATCGGCTAAGCCATGAGCAATGTCACCGTATGTGCGATGTGGTGACTTATACCCGAACGGTGGATGAATCCAAAGCTATTGCCGGGCAGGCATTCCCTCACATCATTATTGCCGGCAGCGGTATGGCCACCGGAGGGCGGATTCTTCACCACTTTAAACGGCTGTTGAGTGATAGCAGAACTACGGTGCTGTTTACCGGTTACCAGGCCGGTGGGACACGCGGCGCCAAGATGCTTGAAGGTGTCGATGCGGTGAAAATCCACGGTAGCTGGATTCCACTACGGGCAGAGGTGGAGGTGATTTCCGGGCTCTCGGGGCATGCGGACTATCTCGAACTCACTGAATGGTTGCACCAATCAAAATTGGCAAGCACCACGCCAATCAAACTGATTCACGGTGATCCTGAAGCATTGGAGGGCTTGCGCGTGCATTTGCAGGAACAAACTCAGTTTAAGGTCGATGTGGCCGGATATCGGGATATTTTGCGCCTGTAACCCTCACCCACCGAAACAAGTGAACCAAGATAGTAGAGGAAAAGATCATGCAAATTGAAACCCTGAAAGATGTGTTGCACTGGACCAAAGAGTTTCACCAACACCTGAACCAGTGCTTGTCCCACTGCGCGGATAAAAACACTGACGAGCGGGCGCGAATGATACTGGCTTATCTCTCCGAGCACGAAAAAATGCTGACCGACGTGGTAAGCGGTTTTGAAAAGTCCGGAGATGAACATGCCCTCAATACCTGGTGTTATGAATACGTCGAACATCATCCGATTACCCGGCACGCTCATTGTGATGCCCCCTTTGCCGAACTGGATGCCGCGCAGATTATGGAAGTGATCATTGATCAGCACCAGCAGGTCATCGAGTTGTATCGCTATCTGGCGTCGAGGGCGGACATTCCGTCGGTTAAAGAATTGTTGGAGTCATTGCGTTCGCTGGAAGAACACGAAGTGATGCGCATGGCGCAATCGTCCAATCGGTTTGGTGATTTATAGACAGGTAAATACACATGATAGAAGGAGCACCGGTATGAAACTGCATGCCTTTAAATTTGGTCTGGCCTGTTCAATCAGTGCCATCGTGCTTTGGGTGATTTGCAGTGTCCTTGTGGCGGTGATGCCCGCAATGATGATGTCCATGTCAGGCGACATGGTGCATATGCAGTTGCAGGACATGGAGTGGCACCTAACCCTGGCCGGCGCGCTTTGGGGGTTGGTAGCCTGGGCTGTGGTGGCTGGTTTTTCCGGGTGGCTGCTTGCCACTATTTACAACCGCTTGCTGGCCTGAACCAGGGTGCAAGCGTCTGTTATGCCTGTTTTATTAGTTCTCAATCCCGGTAGCTCCAGCATTAAGTGGGCGACATTTTCTAACTCGGCTGAGTCTCTTATTGGTAATTTTGCTGCGATTGATCATGGGCAGGTTGCCCTAGGAAAAGGCATCGGGGTCTTTGAGCAACTGCTGTCATCAACGGCCGGTTGTGACATTTGCGCTGTGATCGTCAGGGTGGTTCACGGTGGATCGGAATTTCTACAGCCGATAGAAGTCAGCCATGACAATATCGGCAAACTCAAGGCGCTCGATTCATTGGCGCCGTTACACAACCAGGTTGCCATGGAGCTTATCGAAAGCTGGCGGCAGTATGATCAATCCGTTCGTATCTTTGCAGCATTTGATACACAGTTTTTTACCGAACTGCCAGAAGTGGCGCAAACCTATGGTCTGCCTCTGGATTTGATTAAACAGTATCAGTTGCGCCGTTACGGCTTTCACGGCTTTGCGCACCAGGACATGTTGCGCCATTGGTACGCCAAAAATCCGCATCGACAAAACTTTTCCCTAGTGACTGCGCAGTTGGGTAGCGGCTGTTCCATGACCGCCATTCGAGACGGCAAGCCCGTGGATACTTCCATGGGATTTACGCCCAATGAGGGGCTGTTAATGCGTACGCGCAGCGGTGATGTTGATCCCGGTTTGCTGGCTTGGTTACAACAGCAGGAAGGATGGTCGCCTGAAGATACGGATAAACTGCTTAATCAGGAATCCGGTTGGCGGGGGTTGTCTGGTGGTGTTGATAATATGGCTGAACTATTTACCAGTGACCACCCACAGTGCCATCTGGCATTTGAGCTGTTTCGATACCGCTTCCAGAAAACATTGGGGGCTTACTTTGCGATTTTAGGTGGCCTGGACGGTATTGTGCTCAGCGGCGGTGTTGCCGAACATAATCCGGCTCTTTGCCAAGAGCTCTTGTTGGGGTTATCCCATTTGGGCGTTGAATTGCACGCTGAATCGGCCAACAGCAACCTGCCGATAGAGCTTTCCTCAATGACATCAAAAGTGCAGTGCTGGGTAGTTGCCTCGGATGAGGCGGCGATGATGCTACTCGCAGTCCAGCAGCATTTTCCCAACGAATTTAGCAATCAGCCAGTCGCTGACTGAGGCATAGCCATGTATGTGATAGACCAACAAAACGATCACCGTATTGAACAACGAGCCAGGATGTATCGCGAGACTTACCCAGCGTTTGCTCATTGGGCAAACGGTTACGGGGTGATACAGCACAGCGATGAAACACAGGTACGCATATTTGATCTGTGCCAGCAACTGGTGTGTGAGGGGCGCTTCAAACAGATTGATGAGGTTCTGGAGATTTTGTCGGCTACCGACCGGCTGACCAGTGCGGCCATGTGGTTGGTGGTGCATATGACTTATAGCACCAAAGTGGATTTTTCCGGTAGCGCACTCGACGCTGAAGATTTTAAAGCCAATCCACAGGGGCATACCGGTGGCTCCCTGAATATGGTGCCTGCCTATGTCGCTTACATGGTGGCTAACCACCTGGCGGGAATCACACGAAGCTGGTTGATGGGTCAGGGCCACTGTGTGGCGGCCATCGACGCGGTCAATGTGTTACTGCAAAACCTCTATCCGGAACAGGCGGAGCGCTACCCCCTAAGTGATGAAGGTCTATCGCAATTGGCGCAGGATTTTTACAGCTACGCGATTACGGATGATGGTCGCCCGGGTGTCCCATTAGGCAGTCATGTCAATCCACACACGGCGGGCGGTTTGATTGAAGGTGGCTACCTGGGTTTTGCTGAGCTGCAATACGTGCACATGCCTCTCCCCGGTGAGCGCCTGGTGGCTTTCCTGAGTGACGGTGCGTTTGAAGAACAGCGCGGCAGTGATTGGGCCAGCCGTTGGTGGCGCGCCGAGGATTGTGGTCTGGTAACACCGGTGATGATCGCCAATGGCCGGCGTATTGATCAGCGTTCCACCATGTACCAGCAGGGCGGCCTGACCTGGTTTTACGAACATCTGGAGCAGAATGATTTTCATCCGATCGCCATCGACGGGCGCGATCCTGCTGCGTTTATCTGGGGAATATTTGAATCAGAAGCGCGCTTGCAAGCCTGCAGCGCACATATTCGTGCAGGAAAAATGTGTTATCCGGTTAAACTGCCGTACCTGATTGCCGAAACGGAAAAAGGCTACGGTTTTTACGGTGCTGGCACCAATGCAGCCCACGGCACGTCTTTGCCCGGCAACCCTCGTAGCGATGCCGCGGCTCGGCAGCTATTCAATGAACACGCTGCCAGGCTCTTTCTGCCGCGTACTGAGCTGACCAGTGCAATCGAAAAAATAACACAACATAAGGCAGATAACCGGGTACCGGAAAAATACCATGCGCTCGGTCAGCGTGATGTCGTTTTAAAACTACCTACTGCTTCACCACAGTGCGAAAAGGGGCAAGCATTGTCACCCATGGCAGCCGTAGATAAGCGCTTGTGTGAGTGGCATCTCGCCAATCCGGGCGTGCGCGTACGTATCGGCAACCCTGATGAGCTACGCAGTAACCGCATGGGCCAAACGCTGGACCTTCTCAAACACCGGGTGTTAAACCCGGAAGACGGTGTGGCCGAGTCGATACAAGGGGCTGTCATTACCGCTCTGAATGAGGAGGCCGTAGTGAGTGCGGCACTGGCGAATAAAGGTGGTATGAACCTGGTGGTCAGCTATGAAGCCTTTGCCATGAAAATGATTGGTGCCTTGCGGCAGGAAATCATTTTTGCGCGGCACCAAAAAGAACTGAATCGACATCCGCGCTGGTTATCGTTGCCGGTTATCGCTACTTCGCATTTGTGGGAGAACGGCAAAAATGAGCAATCGCATCAGGATTCCGCTTTTGGAGAAGTGTTGTTGGGTGAAATGAGCGATATGGCACGGGTGGTATATCCCGCCGATGCCAACAGTGCGGTTGCCTGTCTCGATTCCTGCTACCAGAGTCAGGGTCAGATTTGGGCCATGACCATACCTAAGCAGGAAATCATTTCTTCTTTCAGTCCTGACCAAGCTCAGCAGTTAGTGGATTGTGGCGCGTTGACGTTGGAAGAGGATGACAGGGTTGATGTGCAATTAGTGGCAATGGGTGCTTATCAGCTCCATGTTTGTCGTGAGGTTGGTGAACGTCTCAGAGAAAAAAGCATTGGCTGCCGTATTACTTATTTGCTTGAACCTGGCCGTTTTCGTATTCCGCGCGACAGGCACGAACAGTCATTCGTTAGCAGTCCTTCACAGCAGGCACTGCTCTTTAATGATGCGATTCACTTGCGCGTTTTTGTATCCCATATGCGACCTGAAGTTCTGTTAGGTGTATGTCGACCACTGGACTTGGGCCGTGATCGCTGCCTGGCATTTGGTTATCGAAACCGCGGTGGCACATTGGATACGCAGGGCTTGCTGGAGGCAAATCAATGTAACGCCCGGTTCATTGTGGCAGAAACTTTGAAAAAGATGAGTTTAGGAGAAGGTTGATGGATAAAGATGGTCGCACAACACACTACGATAAAGGTAGTCTGACGCTCTCCGGTACTGTGATGCTGGGCACCGGTGTGATGATAGGGGCAGGTATTTTTGCGCTGACTGGCCAAATGGCGGAAATGACGGGAGTGCTGTTCCCGCTGGCATTTCTGGCCGCGGCGGTGATCGTTGCCTTTAGTGCTTACTCCTATATTAAAATTTCCAACGCCTATCCCTCGGCCGGCGGGATAGGGATGTATTTACATAGGGCCTATGGCGACAGTTTGCCGACAGCATTCAATGCCCTGTTGATGTACTTCTCCATGGTGATCGCGCAGAGCTTCCTTGCGCGCACTTTCGGATCCTACACCATGCAGTTATTCGGTGGTGATGAATCAGGGCGAATGGTGTCGATACTGGGTGTGACGCTGATCGTTTTTGCGTTTATCGTCAATCTTTTGAGTAACCGCTTTATTCAGCGGGTGGCCGGTTTTATAGGTGTGTTAAAGATTGGTGGCATTTTGGTTTTCGGTATTATCGGCGTGTGGGTGGCCGATAGTCTGGCGATAGATTTCGGTCATACCGGTGACGCTAAAACACCCGGAAATTTTCTTGGTGCTACAGCGCTCGGTATTCTGGCTTTTAAAGGTTTTACCACCATTACCAATAGTGGATCCGAAGTAATTGATCCCCATCGCAACATTGGAAGAGCTATCGTCATTTCTATTATTGCTTGCGTGGTCATCTACACACTGGTCGGTTTTTCGGTGGCCAGTAACCTATCCCTGAGTGAAATTATAGAGACCCGGGATTACTCGCTGGCAGCGGCTGCGCGACCAGCGCTCGGATATTACGGAGTATGGTTCACAGTCGCGATTGCCATGATGGCAACTGCGGGCGGCATTCTTGCCAGTATTTTTGCGGTGTCCCGGATGTTGGCCATGTTGACTGAAATGAAGCTGATTCCCCACAGCCATTTTGGTATGCCGGGAAGCATCCAGAAACATACTCTCGTATATACAGTGGTGCTCGGTGTATTTCTCACAGCGTTTTTTGACCTGTCACGGATAGCCGCCCTGGGTATTGTCTTTTATCTGGTTATGGACATTGCTATTCATTGGGGCGTGATTCGTTATTTGGCGGATGATATTAAAGCCAAGCGCTGGGTGCCCATTGTAGCCATTATTTTCGATTTTCTGGCTTTGATCGGTTTCGTTTGGGTGAAACTGAACGCTGACCCGTGGGTTATCGGCATTGCCCTTATCGCGATGTTACTGATCGCAGTGGGAGAGAGGTGGTTCCTGCATTCGAATAGACGGCAACGACTACTGGACGAAGACGGTAAGCACCAACATCAGCATTGATGCTTGCTGATCAAATTTAAACTTCAGGTTGTTAAGTGGAGGAAAAACGCATGAGTGAACCTAATGAAATAAGCATCGGTTATCGATTGGCGCAACCCCTATTTATCAGTAAGCATCAGAAGATGGCGGAGCATTAGAGAAGGGTGAGGCCAATGAGCAAACTTGAATTCACAGTACATTGTCCCGTATGTAAGATGACAAAAGTAGATCGATCTCTGCTGTTCAATTATCGAGGCATCGATCACTACTTTTGCTCTTCTCAGTGTCTGGATCGATTTAAAGCGCATCCACATTTGTTTGTTGGCGATCCTAAACACGGGTTGTCGCCAAAGCAAAAGGGGCAGAAGGCGTTAAAAAAGCGTCGCATTGGTTTCTCCGAGCCCATTGATGAAGAGCTAAAGGCCGTAATGGAACAATCCCTGCTGTCACTGATGGGAATAGAATCCCTGCTATTTGAAGAGACCTTTCTCTATGTCACTTATGATCTCTTGCAAGTATCCCTTGAAGAGATTGAAGCGGCCATTGATCAATCACCGGGCAAGCTAAAATCCGGCGTAGCGGACCGGATCAAGCGGGGCTTTATTCATTACAGTGAGGAGTGCGAGCTCGACAACCTGGCGCACCTCACAAGCGACCACGGCCATCACTGATGGGCAAAAATATGGACAAAAAAAAGCAATTGAACGTCATCTATTTGGTAGTCGCCCTATGGGGGATCGTGATGTTTCAAAGCTTCTGGGGGCATACCGCTAGCCAGGTGGAACTCAGCTACAGTGAGTTCGAGCGATACCTGGAACAGGGCTGGCTGAAGGATCTCGTCGTTGATCAGCAGACGATCCGTGGCAGTTTTAAGGAGCCAATCGAAGGCAAAGATCACTTTGTTACGCCAAGGGTCGATATTGATCTGGCAGAAAAACTGTCCCCCTATAAGGTGGATTACAAAGGGGTAATTTCAGGTGGACCGCTGGCTACGTTGATTGGCTGGGTTGCACCGGCACTGGTATTTTTTCTCGTGTGGTTTTTGATGTTTCGCAAGTTCGCTGACAAACAGGGAATGGGCGGGATGATGAATATAGGCAAAAGCAAAGCCAAAGTGTTAGTTGAAAAAGACACAGGCGTTAACTTTGAGGATGTCGCTGGTGTTGACGAAGCCAAGGAAGAGTTGGTTGAAGTGGTTAGTTTTTTGAAAGAACCAAAGCGCTACAGTCGTCTCGGTGCGCATATTCCCAAAGGTGTGTTGCTGGTGGGCCCACCGGGTACCGGAAAAACGCTGATTGCCCGTGCAGTTGCCGGTGAAGCAGGCGTGCCATTTTTCTCAATTAGTGGCTCCGAATTTATTGAGATGTTTGTCGGCGTAGGTGCCGCACGCGTCCGTGACTTGTTTGAACAGGCAAAAAGCCATGCGCCGGCGATTATATTTATTGATGAGTTGGATGCCCTCGGACGTGTCCGTGGTGTTGGTCCCATGTCTGGTGGGCACGACGAGCGCGAACAAACCCTTAACCAGTTGTTGACAGAGTTGGATGGCTTCAATCCGTCGGAGGGCGTGATTATTCTTGCCGCCACCAATCGCCCCGAGATCCTTGATCCGGCGCTGTTGCGAGCCGGTCGCTTTGATCGCCAGGTTTTAGTTGATCGCCCGGATAAAATCGGTCGGGAGCAGATACTGCGGGTGCACATGAAGAAGGTCCAAGCGGATAAAACCGTGAGTGTTGAAGCCGTGGCATCGCTCACAACAGGATTCACCGGCGCTGATTTGGCAAACCTGGTTAACGAGTCAGCATTGCTTGCCACCCGGCGCGGTGCCGAAAGCGTTTCCATGGAAGATTTTGTTAACGCGATTGAACGCATCATCGCTGGCCTGGAAAAGAAAAATCGACTGATCAATCCCCACGAAAAAGCCATTGTCGCTCATCACGAAATGGGCCATGCCCTGGTCGGTATGGCACTCAGCCCGGAGCAGCCGATTCAGAAAGTGTCCATTATTCCCCGAGGAATCGGTGCATTGGGGTACACCATTCAACGCCCCTCCGAAGATCGCTACTTAATGAGTAAAAAGGATTTGCAGAACCGGATTGCCGTGTTGCTGGCAGGGAGGGCTGCTGAGCAATTGATATTCGGCGAAGTGACTACCGGTGCAGCCGATGACCTGGTCAAAGCCACCGACATTGCCAGAGCCATGGTGACCCAATATGGCATGTCGGACGACATCGGTATGTTGTCCATTGACGCCCCAAAGTCCCAGTTTCTTGATCCTTCGCTCGCTGATTCCAGTTTGCGTTTCGGCCCCGATATGGCGCAACGGGTATCCGCAGCGGTGAGCACCTTGTTGGATGAGGCCTTCCAGTTGGCTACCGATGTACTGGCTCTCAATCAATCTATCCTGGAGGATACCGCCAAACAGTTGCTCGCGGAGGAAACTCTGGATGATCAATGTTTGGCCACCATCAGGGAAACCATCGCCGTTTCCGATCAAATCCAACAGGCTGCCTTTTCGGCATACTCCTCTGAGGAGGGGTATTGATGCCGAGACGTATCAATGGAGTCCTGCTGGTCTACCTTTTCATTGGGTTGTTGGCCGCTTTCTGGCTGGGCTCGCGCTGGCAGGACTGGTTGAGTCACCGCGAATTGGATTACCGCCCGATAGTACCACGCAGTGAGTTGGGCGCTGAAGAACAAAATACGATAGAAGTGTTTCTACGAGCCAGAGGTTCGGTGGTGTTTATCACCACATTATCCCAAGTGGTTAATCCCTGGAATCGCAGTGTATTCGAAGCGCCGGCGGGTACAGGTTCTGGATTTTTCTGGGATGCAAAAGGCCATATCGTCACTAATTATCACGTTATTCAACGGGCCAGTGCTGCTCAAATCCGACTGACTGACGATCGAACTTACAGCGCCTCACTGGTGGGCGCCAGTCCTGAACACGATCTGGCGGTGCTACGGGTTCAGTCTTCACTGGATGCTCCAGCGCCTATCCCGTTGGGTAGCAGTGGGGACTTACGGGTAGGGCAAAAGGTATACGCTATCGGCAACCCGTTTGGTCTCGACTATACCCTGACCACCGGGATCATTTCTGCATTGGATCGCAGTCTGAGCGAAGAGACAGGACAAACCATTCGCGATCTGATTCAGACCGATGCCGCGATCAACCCTGGCAATTCCGGTGGTCCTCTTCTGGACAGTGCTGGCAGGCTTATCGGTATTAACACAGCAATATACTCACCTTCTGGAGCCAGTGCCGGAATTGGCTTTGCTGTACCGGTGGATACCATCGCAAGGGTGGTGCCGCGACTTATACGAGACGGTAGCTATCGTTTGCCGGATCTGGGTCTCACTACCGATCAGCGTGTGAATAAGTGGTTTGCCAGCCGGTTTGAGCGGCAGGGCGTCGCCGTACTGAGTGTGAGCCCGGATTCTCCGGCAGCGTTGTTTGGTTTGATACCCGCGAGAATTGATAGTAATCAGTCTTTCATTCTGGGTGATGTTCTTCTGGCCATTGACGAGACGCCAGTAAAGAGTCTGATGGATATTGGCCATGCGCTGGAATCTCATGGAAAAGCGCAAACCCTGACGATTTTTCGCAGGGGCGAGATTGTGGAGCTGAGCCGATGAAAGGCATGACACGGATCGTCATTGTGGGTGGCGGCGCGGGCGGATTGGAATTGGCGACGCGGTTGGGCCGGAAGTTTCGCAAACAGCGGGCTGTCTCCGTTTTATTGATTGATAAGCATCCGTTTCATGTCTGGAAGCCCCTGTTTCACGAAGTGGCCTCTGGTTCGTTGGACGTAGACATGGACGGAGTGGACTACCGGGCGCACGCGGCCAACCATGGGTTCGAGTTTCAATTGGGCGCCTTGTCCGGTCTGGACCGAGAAAACAGACAAATCCGGCTCGAAGCGTTAATGGCTGATGACGGTGACATTGTGGTTCCACCACGGACTATTGATTATGACATTCTGGTCTTGGCCATAGGTTCGGCCAGTAACGATTTCTCTGTGCCCGGTGTGCATGAACATTGTTTTACGCTCGATAGCGTCACAGAGGCCAATCATTTCCATCAGCGACTACTTAATCACTTCCTGAAGATGAAGGCCTCTGGCAGTGAAGGACCCCTGAATGTCGTCGTTGTAGGAGGTGGAGCTACGGGTGTAGAGCTTGCGGCGGAGCTGTATAAGATCACCGATTATCTACCGGTCTATGGGTTTTCGACCATTCAACGCCGTTCGCTGGCGGTCCATTTAATTGAAGCCTCTGACCGGATACTCAATGGGCTTCCTTGGCACATCTCACAGAAAGCCTCCCTCATTTTATCTGGCCTTGGAGCAAACATCCTGACCAATGCTTCGGTCGAATCCGTTGATCGTGATGGTGTCAGTTTGAAGGGCGACAAGAAAATAGCGGCCGATGTAGTGGTTTGGTGCGCCGGAGTCAAATGTCAGGAGACGCTGAAAAATATCGGAGGTCTTACCACCAATCCAATCAATCAAATTGTGGTTGATAAGACATTACGTTCTGCTGATGACACGTCGATCTACGCGTTGGGCGATTGCGCCTCGCTAACCCTGGATGATGGCAGCCGAGTGCCGCCCCGCGCTCAATCCGCACATCAAATGGCGAGCTGTGTTTGTCAAAATATCATCAATCAACTGGCGGGATCACCTTGTGAGTCTTTTACCTATCGTGATCACGGCTCGCTAGTGTCATTCGCGGAGTACAGCACGGTGGGCGTATTGGCCGGTTTAATGGGTAAAAAGGTGTTTGTTGAGGGGGGGATTGCAAAATACCTCTACATTTCACTCTATCGATTGCATCAAATTGCCTTGCACGGTTACCTGAGAACGGCCTTATTGGCGTTGGTTGGACGTATTAATCGGCGCTTACGCCCGGCGTTAAAGCTCCATTGATCGCTACAACAATGAGGGTATGGAATCGATGAGTGAGTACCAGACACAGCTAGCCCACCTGATGTTGTTTGCGCAAAGCATCGGTATTGGCTTTTTAATCGGTCTGGAGCGGGAACGTCACCACAACACCATTGCCGGGGTGCGCACATTTACGCTTATCGCGCTGGCAGGCGCGCTGGCAGGATACATTGGTGTCTTAAATCAGGATGCGGGACTGGCCATCGCCATTGGGGTTGTAGTGGGTGTCGGGCTCATTGTGGCGCAGTTCCGGTCGAGGTCTGAAGAACCGGATACCACGACGGTTATGGCCGGTGTGATTGCGTTCGGGCTGGGTTATGCCTTGTGGCTCGGTCATCCACAACTTCCGGCGGCGCTGGCAATAGCTATTACGGCCATATTGTATTTTCGGGATCAATTGCGGCAAAT
Organism: Thalassobium sp.; assembly: GCA_002733205.1. GTDB lineage: Bacteria > Pseudomonadota > Gammaproteobacteria > Pseudomonadales > Oceanobacteraceae > Venatoribacter > Venatoribacter pacificus. The sequence continues at coordinate 844,991 of NVUW01000001.1, forward strand.
GCCCGCGCAATTGACCGATAAGGATATCCGTTCGTTTTTCCAGTTTGCGGCAGCGGCTTTTATTCTATTGCCAGTCTTGCCCGATACCTTCTATGGGCCCTATGAAGTGATCAATCCCTATCAGGTGGGTTGGTTGGTGGTGCTAATTAGTGGTCTCAGTTTAGCGGGTTATGTTGCACTGCGTTGTCTGGATGGCAAAGCGGGTCTTTTGGTGATTGGCCTGTTTGGAGGGTTGGTTTCCACGACGGCAACAACCCTCGTTTACGCCCGTCACAGCAAAACGAATCCGGGATTTTCGAGCGCAGCCGGGATCATTATTCTGCTATCCCATATTGTGTTGTTCATCCGCATCGGTATTTTGGTGACGGTGGTGGAAGTCTCCATGTTACAGCCCATGTTGCTTTGGCTGTTGGGTGGTGGCTTGGTAGGTGCCGCTTACGTTACGTGGGCCTATCGCCGCGCAACACGTAAACAAAATACGCTGCCTGAACTGGACGTTAGAAATCCCGCGGAATTGAAAACGGCACTGGGCTTCGCTATCGCCTTTGCGCTGATTTTGCTGCTGGCAACTTGGATGAACGATCAATTTTCCGATGCAGGCGTGTATCTGGTGGCATTTATTTCAGGCCTCACGGACCTGGACGCTATCACTATTTCTAATTTGAAGCTGGTCTCCACGCAAACGCTTATACCGCCGGTGGCGGTCAATGCCGTGATTATTGCGTTTGTCGCTAATCTGATTTTTAAATTTGCCATTGTATTGACCGCTGGCGCTCAAGCATTGCGGCGGCCCGTGGCAGTCGGCTTTGCCACATTTTTATTGGGTATCGCACTGGGCATCAGTGCGGACATTTTTTTATAAACCAACGATTACTGAACAAGGAACGAGCCATGAGTACATTGTCAGTCTCACGAAAGATGATTCCCCATTTCTACATAAAATCATTATTTGTGCTATTGCTAACGCTGCCCTGGTTGAGCGGCTGCGGAATCAACAACATTCCTACCTACGACGAGCAGGCGAAAGCCGCCTGGGCGCAAGTGGAAAATCAGTATCAACGACGTGCAGACCTGGTGCCCAATCTGGTGGCTACGGTTAAAGGTTATGCGGCCCACGAAAAAGAAACGCTTACCGCCGTCACGGAAGCACGCGCGAAAGTCGGTTCCATTCAGGTGGGAAAAGAGCTGCTCGATAATCCCCAGTTGCTGCAGCAGTACCAGGCGGCGCAAAGTGAATTGGGCTCAGCGTTGCAGCGCTTGATGGTGGTGGTGGAAAGGTACCCCGATTTAAAAGCCAATCAAAATTTTCTGGCGCTGCAATCGCAACTGGAAGGTACGGAAAACCGAATCAGTGTGGCCCGGCGTGACTTTATTCAAGCGGTGAATCAATACAACCGGGAAATCCGTACTTTCCCCGGCAGAATATGGCACTCGATTCTCTATAGTGATATGCAGTTGCGAGAAACCTATCAGGCCACCAGTGACAATGCTGAAAAGGCACCCACGGTGGATTTTGATGAGTAGCGTCCGCAAAGCGAGCATTGCCCTGTTAATGCTCTGCTTGAGTTTACCCGTACTGGCAGCGACCACATTTCCAGCGTTGACGGGTCGTGTGGTAGACCAGGCAGGGTTGCTCAATTCAAAGACAACAGCCCAGCTTGAACAACAGTTACAGGCTCATGAGGCCGCTACCGGTAATCAGGTCGTGGTGGTGACGCTGAAGGATCTCCAGGAGCTCACTATCGAGGATTACGGTTATCAGTTGGGCCGCGCCTGGGGTATCGGTCAGAAGAATAAAAACAACGGCGTGTTGTTGATCGTGGTACCGAGCCTCCGCAAGGTGCGCATTGAGGTGGGGTATGGTCTGGAAGGCGTCCTTACTGATGCCATATCCAGCAATATCATTCAAATGGTGATTCTGCCTGCGTTTCGTAGCGGGAATTTCGATCAGGGCGTACTCCAGGGTAGCGAGGCCATTATACAGGCACTGGGTGGGCAGTACCGTTTTCGGTCGCCACCACAGGGAGAGAAAGAGCTGCCACCCTGGTGGGTGATTTTCTTTATCCCGTTGATATTTTTCCGGCGCTTTGGCATGGGCGGTTTTTACGGCCACCACGGTGGGCATTACGGCGGTTCACGACGTGGCGGCTTTGGTGGTGGCGGTGGCGGTTTCGGCGGCGGTGGTGCTTCAGGAGGTTGGTGATGCAGTTTTCGACAGAATTACAACAACAGATCGGTGCGGCAATCGGCGATATCGAAAGGCTAACTGATGCTGAAGTGGTGTGTGTACTGGCGCCATGCAGCGATGATTATCACTACATTCCCGCTTTGTGGGCGGCATTACTTGCATTGCTGTCCCCTTTACTTCTGGCGTTGACGCCCTGGTGGGGCCATAGCAATACGCTGTCGCTGTTGCAGTTAGTCATCTTCGTCGTTGCCTGGTTGGCCTTTCGTTGGCGGCCGCTTTTTCAACGCATCATTCCCAAGTCTGTACGTTACTGGCGTGCCGGTAATATGGCCCGGCGGCAGTTTCTGGAGAACGGTTTACACCATACGCGGGAGGGTGCCGGGTTGTTGATTTTTGTTTCGGCCCAGGAGCGTTATGTGGAGATTCTTGCCGACCGGGGAATCGCGCAAAAGGTCGCGGATGATCAATGGCAAAACATTGTTGCAGCCTTCATTCAGCAGGTGAAGCAGAACCAGATCGCCGAGGGGTTTATTCAGTGTATTGAATCCTGTGGTGGCTTGTTGGCTGAGTTTTATCCCGCAACAACGGAAAAAAACGAGCTGCCCAATAAACTGGTGGTGCTGCCTGACTAAGTCAGCGCCGCCGTGTGACCACAATTAAAAAGGAGAAAAGCGATGACACGATTTGCTATCAACGGAGCTGGCAGAATAGGCCGACTGGTGATGCGGGAATACCTGCGTCGCCAGCCTGACAATCTGCAATTGGTTGCCGTTAACGATCTGACCGATACAGAAACATTGGCATACCTCCTGGAATTTGATTCTGTGCATGGTCGCCTGCCATCGCCCGTTGCCATCGAAGGCGATCAATTATGTGTCGCCGGTGTCACGGTTCCCGTCTACCACCAGGCAGAGCCTGAACGCCTGCCATGGTCGGATCTCGGTGTGGATTGGGTGCTGGAGGGAACGGGACTATTCCGGAAACGTGAAGATGCCAGCAAACATCTAGCTGCGGGTGCGGGGAAAGTACTGATCAGCGCACCGTCGGAATCAGCCGACCTGACCATTATTTATGGCGTCAATCATCAGGCGTTCCAGCCTGAATCGCACCAGATTATTTCCAACGGCTCATGTACCACTAACTCTCTGGTGCCCCCTTTAGCAGTATTGCTCGAAAGCTATGGTATCGACACCGCATCCGCCACCACCATCCATGCCTATACCTCCTCCCAAGGTCTGGTGGATGTGGCTTCACGCAAACGTATTCGAGGTCGCGCCGCTGCCCTCAATCTGGTACCGACCTCCACTGGCGCGGATAAGGTGGTTGCCGCGGTATTGCCCGAACTGGCCGGTAAATTCTCCGCCTTGGCGGTTCGCGCACCGATAGCCGACGGCGGCTTGACCGATATCACAGTACGATTGCAACGACCCGTCACGGAGGAACAAGTCAATCAGTGCCTGGCCGACGCCTGTAAGAATCAACTGCAAGGCGTGATGGATTTTACCGAACAGGAATGGGTCAGCAGTGACATCATCGGTAATCCTCATTCCGCGATTGTTCATGGTCTCTCAACACGGGTAATCGGCGATCGTACTGTCAAGCTCCAGGTGTGGTATGACAACGAATACGCCTATGCGTGCCGTTTGCTGGATTTGATGAGTGGCCTGTGAGATCGGCTTTGAAGAAGCATCATCTTAAATATGCGTCGATTGCAGATATCCTGGTACTGACCGAAAGTCTGGGTTTGTTAATTAAAACCCGACTATGGCTGCAAATCCTGATTGGTATGATCGCGGGTATTGCCTTAGGTGTGCTGATTTCTGCACGAGGTATGGCCTTAGTCGATAGGCACGTGGCAGAACTCATCGCGGGTTGGCTGGCATTGCCAGGCTACATTTTCCTGGCGCTGATTCAGATGATCATGGTGGCGCTGATTTTTTCGTCCATTATTCTGGGGGTTGCATCCTGCGGCACGGGTGAGCAACTGCGAAGGTTGGGTATCAGGATAATGCCATATTTCCTGTGCACCACGACGGTTGCGGTAATGCTCGGTATTGTATTGGCCGAGTTGGTAAAACCCGGAGCGTATATTTCGCAACTGATGGTTGACAATACGTCACTGGAACCGTTGAGTCAGGCAGCGAACGCCAAGGAATTCGTCACACAGTCAGACGCTTCGGCTGCACGCCATCTCAACTTCCCCAAAACTCTGGCGAATCTGATTCCCTCGAATCCGCTCCGTGCGGCGCTGGATGGCAGTATGTTGCAAATTGTTGTTTTCTCAATTTTCTTCGGCATTGCATTACTGATGATCCAATCTGCACGCGCCAAACCGTTATTGGATATTGCGATGTCTCTGCAGGAAGTTGCCATGAAAATTGTCAGCTGGGCGATGCTGATTGCGCCTTTGGCTGTTTTTGGCTTGTTAACGGAGATCACTACCAAAATGGGTTTTGATGCCATCCTGGGCATGGGTGGGTACGTCGCCACGGTAATTGCTGGGTTGCTGTGCTTATTACTTTTTTATTTGGGGCTGGCGTATGTGGTTGCCCGAATATCGCCCCTCTCGTTTTTGCATAATATTCGTGAGTTGCAACTGTTGGCATTTTCAACTTCCAGTTCTGCGGCGGTGATGCCGCTCTCCATTGAAACTGCCACAAAGCGCTTTGCCATTTCTGAGTCCACGGCAAATTTTGTGATTCCCATTGGCGCCACCATCAACATGGACGGAACCGCAATTTACCAGGTTATCGCCGCAGTTTTTCTGGCCCAGGTTTACGGCATCGACCTGTCCTTGCCCGCATTGCTACTGCTAAGTGTGACGACCATTGGTGCATCGATTGGTGCGCCGAGTACGCCCGGTGTGGGAATTGTGGTCTTGGCGACGATATTGGGTGGGATAGGTGTGCCCGTATCAGGTATTGCGCTGCTAATCGGGGTTGACCGCATTTTGGATATGTCGCGTACGGTGGTGAATGTGACGGGTGACATCACTGCCTGTTTGGTGCTGGATAAATTAATGCTACGGCAAACGTAGTACTTACAATACATAGACACAGTTGGAGGTATCAAATGGAAGAACATATTGCACACTCAGGTGCTTGGGGATTGGCAATTATCATGATCGTGGGCATTTCCTGGGTCTTTTATCGCTACGTGGCACCCAAAAACTGGCATGAATGGGCCAGCGCGGGAGTGGTGCAGGCTTTTATTATTGCCTTGTATGCGGAGATGTATGGATTCCCACTCACCATCTATCTGTTATCCCGATTCTTTGGTCTCGATCGGGGCGATCTGAATGCGAGTCTCTGGTCTACCCTGCTGGGCATGGGCGAGACCGGAATGATGATTTCAATGATTCTTGGGTATGTGTTGGTCTTTTTCGGTATCGGCATATTTTTTCAGGGCTGGCGCCAGGTTCACCGCGCGCGCCAGACCAATGCCTTAGTGACCGATGGTCTGTATCGGCTGGTCCGGCATCCTCAGTACACCGGTTTGTTTATTGCGTTGTTTGGCGAGGGCGTTGTCCATTGGCCCACACTGTTTTCTGTCGCCCTGTTTCCGGTGATCGTATTGGCTTACTACATGTTGGCCAAAAAGGAGGAGAAACAGGTGTTGTCGGAATTTGGCGATGCCTATCGAGCGTATCAGCAGCGAGTCCCTATGTTTATCCCTAGGAGAAGCCAGTGGCGAGCGTTTATCGATAGTTCTAGTTTGAATGCTGATAACTGAGGGTGGCCAATTGGAGTTGCATAACACCATAGACACGAATGCAATGGACTGTGGGTGTTTGGAGCAGCCACACATGAGTGGAGAGTCCTTTCGAGTCTTTATTGAGGGGGATGCACTGTATGCATCGATGCTGAGGTCGATCGAAAGGGCACAAGACAGTATACAGTTGGAAAGTTATATTTTTGCCGACGATATAGTGGGACAAGAGTTTTGTCGGGCTTTGATTGAACGAGCGCGGTCTGGCGTTAACGTAAAGGTTCATATTGATGCCGCGGGTTCTCTGTTCTGGTTCTCGCGCAAGATGCAAAATTACATGCGCGACAATGGTGTGGAATTGCGCTGGTTCCACCGTTGGAGCTGGCGCAGACCATGGCGCTATAACCACCGCAATCATCGTAAATTGCTGATAGTTGATAACCGTATCGCCTATCTCGGCGGTTTCAATATTCACAAGGAAAATTCCTGCAAACACTTTGGTGAGGCCCGTTGGCGTGATACCCATGTGAGCTTTGATGGTTCGCTTGTCAGCGTGGCGGCGCAGTTGTTTGATGCATTTTGGCACGGGAAGCTGCGTTCGCAGCCTCTACAAAAGGCCGAAGGTAGCAAACTTCTACACAATCAAACGCTAAGCTGTCGCCACCGTCTGCGCTGTGTGTATGGGGAAGCCTTTTGCAAGGCTAAAAAGTATATTTTCCTGACGACACCCTATTTTGTTCCCGACAATCATACGCTCAGGCAATTATGCAAGGCGGCAGAGCGGGATGTGGATGTCCGGCTATTGGTCCCCCGCAAAACCGATGTACGCATAGCGCGCTGGGCCGCTTGCCATATTTATGCATCGCTACTTGAGTCTGGCGTAAAGATATACGAATACCTGCCCCGGGTACTGCACGCAAAGACCGTGGTGACCGACGACCATTGGTCGATGGTGGGAACCTCCAATCTGGACTATCGAAGTTTATTCACTAACTACGAACTCAATCTCGCAACCATCAACCAAGAATTGGCGAGCAAGCTCAAGCAGCAATTCATTGAGGATTTGTCTTTGTCGGAATGTATATCGCTTAACGACTGGAAGAAGCGTGATGGTTTATCGCGCTGGCAGGGGCGTGCGGCTATGGTACTTAAACGTTGGTTGTGAAATTCATGTGTTTATTAAAGAAACTAGTGAAGTTGGTCGTTGGTTTGTCTGTTGCTGCCAACGCCTTGGCTGGTGGCTTGTTGATGCCAAAATCAGCCGACGTAAAGCAAATTGTGGATTCCAGATGTGTGGTCTGCCATGGCTGCTATGATGCGCCATGTCAACTGAAACTCGGCTCCTATGATGGACTTTTGCGCGGAGCAACGCCTCAAACTGTTTATAACCCATCAAGGCTATCCGAAGACATCACCACACGGCTTTTTGTAGATGGTCAATCCGTCACCGACTGGCGAAGGCTGGGGTTCCATGAGGTGATAACGTCAGGGATGCCATCAACAGGTGGCGCGCAGCACACTGGCGATGTCCTGGCCAGACTCATTAACGTAAAATCACAGAGTGCATTTTCTGCGGGCCGGAAATTACCTGAAAAATTCCCTCTGGATATCAACCGCGAATTATCCTGTTCGACTAAAAGTCAGATAGATGATTTTCTCTCTATCAATCCGGAAGCCGGCATGCCCTATGGTATGGCGCCTTTACCTCCGCAAGAGCTGGCGGTATTGAAGAGTTGGATAAAGCAGGGCTATCCTAATTTCGAAAAGCCGATGCCGCTACCCGCCGACATCAATGAACAAGTTCGCCAGTGGGAGTTGTTTTTTAATCAAAGCTCGGTTCGCCATAAGCTTGTTGCACGCTATTTGTATGAGCATCTATTTTTGGGACATTTGGCAATTTCTGATAAAAGTGGGAAGTCGTATTACTTTCGGATAATTCGTTCATCGACGCCAATTGGTTTGACTGCCAACGAAATAGCGACGCGTCGTCCCAATAGTGATCCAGGCGAGGAGTCATTTTACTATCGGTTGATTCCCATCAGGGAAACGATACTGGATAAAACACATATTGTGTTTTCATTAACTCCACAACGTTTGGAACACTGGTTAGAAATATTTTTTACAGAGAAATGGGCCGTCAAAAAATTACCGGATTATTCGGTAAACAATGCTAACAATCCTTTTTTAACTTTTAGCGCCATTCCCGCTGAAGCCCGCTACCGCTTTATGCTGGACAATGTCCGGTTTTTCGTCGAATCCTTTATCAAGGGGCCGGTTTGTCGTGGACAGGTGGCGTTGAATGTCATCAACGACTATTTCTTCGTAGCCTTTCTATCGCCGGAGTATGACCTCTCGGTGGTTGATAAATCCTATCTCGCCAACGCGATACCCTTTCTGGGTCTCCCGCCGACATTGGCGGGGCCTCTGGAATTTACCACCTTATGGCACGAAGGGCTTCATTCGCACAGGCGCTATCTGGAATACCGTGATGAGGCTTATCGTACGCATGAAATCACAAAAAAGGGCCTGCCGCTATCAGCAATATGGAAAGGCGATGCCACTTCAATATCGCAATTGACCGTGTTCAGGCATTTTGACAGTGCCTCAGTTTCCGAAGGATTCATTGGTGAAGGCCCTAATACAGTCTGGGTTATTGATTACCCGACGTTGGAGCGTATCTATTACGATCTAGTGGTTAACTTCGATGTGTTTGGCAGTGTCTCGCATCAAATACTGACTCGGATGTACATGGATTATCTACGGATGGAGAGCGAAGCGTTGTTTCTCTCCTTTCTACCCGTTGCCGATAGAGAACCCATACTTAAACATTGGTATCGAGGGGCGTTGGCGCAGGCAAAGGTGTTTTATGGTCATTCCCATTTGCTGATTGATACACCAGCAGCGATTCATTATGGCGGCAAAGATCCGAAAAATGAATTGATCAGGATGATCGGCACTCGGTCCATGCGCTCGACGCACAGTGCTAGACCTACTACGAATTATGTGCCCTCTGATCTTAAAGTGCTGGATAACTTGTCTGCCAAAAAGTCACTCTGGCTACGTTATCTTCCCGAGTTGAGTTATGTGGTAGTTCACGATGATCATGGAGAGATAACGAACGTTATTTCGATGGTTGTCAACAGGGCTCATGCGAACGTCTCATTTATTTTTGGCGAGGAGGATCGCCGTATTCCGGAAGAAGATACATTGATGCTGGTAAATGGGCTGCTGGGGAGTTATCCCAATTTTATTTTTTGGATTGATCAAAGTGAAATCGGCAAGTTTGCCGACGCGGCTAAACAGGTTTCGGATACGAAGAGTATGGATCAATGGGTTGCTCGTTACGGTGTCCGCAGAACTGATCCTAGAATTTGGTCAGTCTTGGATAGATTGCACTATTACAAACAGCATTATTACAAACAGAAAGATGGCGAAAGTGAGGGGCTGCTTGACGTAAGCCGGTATGAAAACCTGTGAGACTAATGAAAGGATAACATGCAAGGAAATCAACTTTGTTCTTTAACCTGACCCTGTTTTTAACCGCGTCACTCCTGATGGTGGCCTGCGGTACTGTGTTTGAACGTTTTAAACTGCCGCAAGCAGCTGTAGTTATTTTCGTCGGTGTTTTGCTGGGACCAGCCGGTGTCCGGGTAATTCAGCTTGGTGATCCTGAACATACCCTGTCTGAGCTCGCGGTGATACTAATGCTGTTCTCAGCAGGTTATAACATTCAATGGTCACACTTTACCGCTGCTATCAAGCCGGGTATCGGAGTGGGCTTGTCGGGAATTGTGACCAGTCTGGTCGCTGGGTTCACCGCCGCCTATTTCCTGTCGAAAGATATTGATGAAGCTCTATATGTCGGTATTGCCCTGTCGGCTACCAGTATCGGTCTCAGTGTCGCTTTGATGAGTCATGCATCGGTACTTGAAAGCAGGGTGGGGCAAATCCTGTTGGCGGCAGCCATTGTCGATGACATTTTGGTTTTGTATTTATTATCGGCAACACATGCAAGCCTCATGAGTGATGGTGGTTTGGGGGTCATCCTTTTCTCGCTGCTAATGAGCCTCCTTGTCTTGTCCGGATTAGTTGCGATTTTGTGGCTTTCGAATAGATTGCTGATGCTCTCGTCGGCAGTGTGGTTGAAGTCATACCGTCGGACTACGGCCATTGTGATGGCTCTGTTGTCCGCCGGGGTAACGGCCCGATTTGGGCTCTCTCCTGTGGTAGGAGGCTTCGTGGCGGGGGCGGTAGCTTCTAGCTTCAAGACACAGTATGCGACGGGGGAAAATGAAAATAATACTGCAGACGGCGTTTTTTTTGTTGACATCAGCAGGTTTTTGGCGCCGCTGTTTTTTTTGGCGATTGGCCTGCAGATTACAGAGATCTCCCTAGAAGATGATAGTTTAATCCGCTACACATTGGTGATCATTACCGCAGCAGCGGTTGGTAAATTACTCGCGCCCTGGGTAACAACAGCCGTCTTAACTGTCCGCGAACGATGGTTGCTTGGAGCTGCGCTGTTACCCCGTGCCGAGGTTGCCCTTGTTGTTGCCAGTGTCGGGCTACAACAGGGGCATTTGTCCCATCATGCCATGATCGCATTGGTGCTGATGACGTTGGCAACGGCTATTCTCGCTTCCAGCGTGATCCCCCCGCTTGCCAGGCGCGTCGATTCAGTGGGGGATCGTTAGTGGATATGCAATATACCTATTTTTTCTGGAGCCTGATCCTGCTGCTGATTTGGCTGGTAGTGTTTGTGGTGCAAAGACCACAACGTAAAAAGATGTTGATGATGAGCGTCGGCACGGCGCCTTTGGGGTTGTCGGAACCGCTTTTCTATCCCAGCTATTGGTTTCCGCCTACTGTGCTCGATTTGGGCGAAAAAACCGGCTTTGATTTGGAAAGCATAATTTTTTCCTTCGCTGTTGGCGGTCTGGCAAGCAGTCTCTACGGCTTGTTCGAAAACAACAAACTTCTTCCCGTGGGAGAATGCGAAAGGCACAGCCGGCATCATCGCTATCACAAGTTTTTGTTGAGTTCACCCGTTTGGCTGTTTCTAGGTCTGGAATGGCTGACTTCCTGGAATGCAATTTATACCGCGTCGTGGAGTCTGCTGGGTGGCGCCATCGCCACGGTAGCTCATTGTTGCTGCCATGCCGAAGAAGCGCCAATGCCCTGAAGTGTAGGTATCAGCGTCGACGCCTCAGGCAACTCGCCTACGACCACTGCCGCTGCGGGATATCCGTTGACTCACGGAGCTGACGCCGTCGCCTGGGCCAAGGACCAACATGGGAATGCCCTTCTTGGTGAGCATGCTGCGCATCCGCGAGAGTTTGGCGTCCTCTTCTTGTTCGAGAATCTCGGCGATGATTTGTCCGGGTTTGGAGAAAACTACTTCGCTAAAGTTAGGCCCATAGGGGACTAGACTAACAATTTTGCGTCTGCCCGCGCGGGCTCGCGCGAGCTCTTGCAAGTCGCCATCCGAGGCATCCTGTATTCCGTTCATGTCCGATACTAAAACAATCGAATCGGCCCGAGAGCCCATGCGAACTTGCCGCAATGCTTCGTCCAGCCCTTTGGAACGCCGTCCGAACTCGTGATCGACTCGGTAGGGCAGTTCAATTCCGCGCATCCG
>NVUW01000009.1 GCA_002733205.1 Thalassobium sp.
TATACCAAAATAGGTTTAGTGATTCGATTAAACTTTTGGTGTTTTTGTATTTTTAATATATTTCTCTTCCGCTAACCTAGTTAAAATTTCCATAAATTAATATCTACTAATACCTTTTTCTGGGTTTCTTTTATTTCCTTTTTCAGGAATATTAGTTACAACATTTCATTTAATAGGAATATCCTCAGATAGAATTTTATTATTATCAATTAATTAAATTTAACTCACAAAATCATAGAAAGAACTATATTAAATAGCCCAAATATAATCAATTGGGTGATAAGTAGAGTAATATTTAAAACAATTTTTGACAAACTAATATTTTTCCTTCCAAAAGTTTTTAATTAATTCTTCTTCTTCTGGATATTTTATCAACCATTTCCAGTTATTTTTATTCAAATTTTAAAGTTTACTGTAATTGTAATCAAATTCGAAGCAATCGGCTAATAATTTTTCATTATCTTCTCTTACTTTATTAATAATAAATAATTTTTATTAAACTATTTCTTCTTCTTAGATTAAAGTTTTAATGTATTCAAGTTTTTTTTATCTTGGTTTAGATTTTAATAATTCAGGATCTGGTAAATATTTAATAAAATTGTCTTATTATGACAAAACTTATTAAGTATTAATCAAATCTAATTAAATATCTTTATTATGAATTTAATAGTCAGCCCCGTATAATTTAATATTTTCTAAAGAAAATCCTTATTAATATTTCTGATCACAGGCTGATTAAGTTTCTCCTTGATTATTTGAAAAAAAATATTATATATTTTAAGTTGATAAAACTTTAGTTATTTTGTGGTTGTTGTAATTTAATTCCATATAATTTGGTTAATAATCTTCAAGGTTTATGTGAACAAATAAAGATTAATTTAATTCTCCTGAATTGAATTTATCGTAGTAAAATTAGTGATCAACCCAATTATCGCAGATCCAACATTAATCTTTCATTTAATTTTTATTTTATTTAATTGTTTTACAGGCAGTTATTTATCTTCGCATTGTTGAATAAAAATCGCTTTTACTTGAAGAATCTGGGATTAAAAATTAATTTGAATCTATAAACAATAAATATTTATAAAATAAAGTCATTAAAACACCTGAAATTGTTGAAAATTATGAACAACTCGACAATATATAAATATTTCAAAAAGCTATAGACGAACGTGAAATCCAAGATGAACAAATTGGCTTATTAATCGACGGTGTAAAACAAATTAAACACAACGGTTTATTACTAGATAAACACATTCAAGATGACAACCAAATATTAGATAAAATGTAAATAAATGTTGAAAATTAAAATTCCTACTTAAACAAAATAAAAATAAGAATGTTACAAATAATCCACAAGGACGCCGGATGTTAACTTATCCATGTAATGATTCTAATAGAAATAGTAATTTTAATCTTTCTGTTGATTTTTTGATCAAATTTTAAAATATTATGTATTATCAAGCTTGGATGAACAAAACTTCGACTTCATTTTTAATTTTGTTTATGGTTTCGTTGAATTTGCTCTTGCCGTCTTTAATAATAACTACAGCAGTGACTTCTCTTGTTGTTCCACAAGCCTAACCTAATTTTTTTTTGCTTGAAACATAAATGAATTAAACATCCTATTAAATATAAATAAAATACTTTATCTTCACAAATTAATGGCAAATGCATAACAATTTCAAGTGGAGATGTATCGGCAGCAATGATAACCAATTCGGCCAAAGATCTATTCAAAGCTTTTGTGCATTCGTTGGCTCCTTTTTTAATTTATTTTGTGCTTATGCAATTTTTAATTAATGTCATTAATTTTTTGGTCATATCATCTTCAGCAAGTGGTTTAGCTCTTGGGTCACTCATAAGAATATTTATTATAATAACTTTTAAATATATTTATAAAATAAAACTGATGGGAAGTTTCGGTGAAATTTTTATTACTAATTAAGAAGTTGAAGGTTGTTTGGAGCCTTTAAAACATTTTAGAGGCAAATTGATTACAACCATTTGTGGAGGGTATAACAAACTTTTTATAATCGAAGAAGGTGATTAAGAAAATGGAGTTGTATCATCATTACATTCACCATAATATGACGATTACGACATTAATTTTACTTAAAACTAAGAAAACCCTTTAGAAGTTTTCCAATCTTTTGACGGAAAAGGGTAAATTTAAAACATTATCTGCGGAAAATACTTTACTTGTTTGTTAACGGAAAATAATTAAATTTTCACATATGGCATAAACGAATTTGGGGTCCTAGGCCACGGTGGTTCCACAAACTACCCCATCCCAAGAATAGTTTTAAAATTATCTCACAAGAAAATAAAATAAATTGCTTGCGGAGAATTTCACACTTTAGCATTAAGCGATATTGGGGATGTCTACAGTTGGGGTAAGGGATTTGAAGGATAATTAGGTCTAGGAAATTATGTAAATAAAGAATTTTAACCAGTCACAACAGCCTCTACTCCATCTTATATTAAAGCTTTTAAATAAAAAATAATTAAAATTGAATGCGGGGCTAGCTTTTCTTTGGCTATTTGTGACAAAAATTAGTTGTACAGTTGGGGCGATTCTAGTGTTGGATAAACTGGTTTAGGCAAAAGAAACCATTAATTTGTTCCAGAATTGGTTTAAGTGACTTCAGATGTTGATGAAACAATTTAATAAGTTTCAGCAGGTTGGGCTCATGTTGTTGTTATATCAAAAGGTATTTTATATTCTTGGGGTTTTAATAATAAAGGGTAGTTAGGCACAGGAGACGAAATTTCACTAAAAAAACCAGTAAAACTTAAAGACGATATTTTAAAAAATGAGCTGCCTTTGTTTTAAAAAGTCGTTTGTGGCTATCACACAACTTTTGCAATTGATGTAGTCGGCAATCTGTGGTCGTTTGGAGGAGGATATTTGGGCGTTAAAAGCGATTTTTAGTGCTCATTTCCAAGAAGATTATTCGAAAATACAGAAAATAGATAATTTTGTGATATAGTTTCTACAATTAACTCTACTATATTTTTTTGCAAAATGAGGGTAATAAGTGTAAAACCAAACTATGGGCCTTCAAGCGGAAACACACTTATTAACTTAATCGGAACAGGATTTGCCAACACAGGTAAATAAAAAATTAAATTTAAATATGCAAATATAGAAATGGAAGAACCCTTACAATATGATAATACAACTGAAAGTTTTTTCTGTAAAACACCTAAATTTGATTAAGAAGATATAAATTTTCCTTAAGAGGTAAGTCTTAGTGTAACATTAGATGGAAAAATTTACATAGAATCTGAAACGAACTTTTTGATTTATAGCTCCAAAATAAACCTCACATAAATCTATCCAAGATAATGCTAAGTAAAAGGTGGAATGGACTTATAACTTCAAATGAATCTTGACGAAAAAACTGAAAAGTTTTTAAAATATTTAACAGTCGGTTTCTAGCTCAAAAACCTTAAATAAGACATGTAAGCTTAAAATTCTCAAAAAAAATCTATATCTAATATAAACTTAAATTTTAAAGAAAATAACTCTTAAGTCCGCCCTTCTGTAATAGAAGGACCTACAAATCCCTTAGACCTTTCAATCAACGACCCAGAACTTGAAAAAGAAAATTATATTTGTTTGTAAGCAGATTATTCAAAAGGAAAAATTTACTGTAAATGTCCTGATATAACTTCATATATAGACCCAATAAACCCTCAATTTTCTTTAAATTATTCAGTTGATGTTTCACTAAATGGTCAATAATTTACAGGTAAACCAATTTCTTTTAAATTTTATGATATTAAAATTAAATCTTTATTACCAAATAATACTACAATTGAGGGTAGTGCTAATTGTATTATTGAAGCGTCTGGACTATTTGATAGTCCGAATAAAAAACTTATGTTCAAATCTTCAAAGGGAGAGAGACTAATTGATATAATTTGGAATAAATAAGATAAAAATTACAAATTTGTTGCACCACCATTGTCATGGTTGATAATTAAATAGGAAACTGATGATGAAGAGGTTTTGTCATTATGCGGTTAAGACATAGAAGTGAACATGACATTAAATGGAATCGAATGGTTAAAAGTAGGAAAATTCGTTTATATAAATGTTGTTGTTGAAAGAATTTCTAGCGTCTAATATGACAAAGAAAATACTCCTGAAATTGTTGATGAAAAATTTAAAGATTTAGAAGAAATAGAAATATTAGAAGGATTGAGCGAGACAGAAATTTAAAAAAAGCAAGAAATAAAATAAAAATAAATAGAAGAAGAGAATCTAGATATAGAAAATTATTTTAAGAAACAAGGTTAACATCTGTACATCAATGGTTAGAACTTTATTTCAGATGATTAGGTTTTAGTTTAACTTATTTTTAACTAAAAAATTTAGACTATACAAGGATTTTACAAAAATTCACAAAAAATCGGATTTATTCTACCTAATCTAGATGATATGGGTATGGGTCTTGGTATTCACACTATAGATGTTCAAGTAAGTTTCAATGGTTAATAATATAGCAAAAATAGCAAATCTTTTAAATACATTTGCTTTGATAAAGATATGGACCCTAAAGTAAAAGCTAAATACGAAGATGAATAATTAAAAATAATTAAGAAAAATATGGCTCCTGTTAAAAAAAAATGATTTATATACTAGAAATCACATTTAATATAAGTTTTTAAAAGTACTATCAAAGGCTTTATAAATATATTACATCATCTTTATTTTTTAAACATAATTCAAACTTTAAATCTCCTCTATCACAAACTTTTTAAAGTCTAAATAAATTTTTGGCCCATCTAAATTTTCATAATTTTTTGCAAAGTTTTTTAATAATTTAGTTTCCAAATCTATTTCATTGTCTCTATAATAATATCTTTTTTTAATTTAAAAATCAACAGATTTTTCATCTTCAAGAACAAAATTATTAGTAGTCAAAGTTGTAGATTATTCAAAAATTAAAGTATCTAATTTTTATTTTTTAACTATTTTATTCTCATCTTCGTTAAGTTTAACTCTAAAAATTATTTTTTAAAAAATAGTTTTATATTCATTAATTTCCAATTATTTAATTTTTTATTCAAACATCTATTAGTATCTCATAAGGGGATTTTTAGAATTAAAATCAAATTTAATTTGACTGCCTTTAATGAAAGGCTCATATATTTCTTATACATATTTTATGTGATTTGTGTGCGAATTATAATTCATTAGCCCATATAGGGTAGGAATTTCATCAAATACATATTCAACTGAATTTCTGAACATTTTGTGGCTTATGTCTTTGAAAAAACTTATGAACAATAGGTGGTCCCTGCCGCTAAATAATCATAAATATTTTATATCTAAATTATATAAAAAATACTTTATTATGTTCTGGTTTGCAAATTAGCCAACTTTTGCAACAACTTCTCCACTTCTAATTATGTAAAAGTTATGGGATTTTAATTTAGTTTTTTTTAGTAAAAGATTATGTATCGCTTTTACTTTTGATAAGGAGTATCGTCAAGGCTGATAGCCACAACCAGATCGGCATCACCCAACCCGGTAAGCGACTGATAAGCAGCGTCCGGAAAGGTATTATTGCTTCTCAGCGAAAAATAGGTCAGATCTGAATAATCTTTATTTCTTCCCGCCTGTACAGGAGTAATGATTAACACCAGCTGAACAAGCAGCAGTATTTTTAATAAGTTTCCGTACATTTTTTATCCATTGAGTGATCTGCCTTAACCGGCCCGAGATTACAACAAATATGGGTAAAGTTATGCAGTATTTCTCGTTCCCATTTCTCGTTCCCAAGCTCCGCGTGGGAATGCAACTTCGCCAGCAAAGGCTACCACGCAGAACGTGGGAGCCAGATGCAGACACTCTCCAGATAAGCAGTACCGTTCATCCTGAGCCGCGATTTATATCTACACCGTTCACCCTGAGCAGCGAGGTATGAGCGTGTCGAAGGGCCAAACAATCACGTTCATACTTCGACTGCTTCGCGCTCAGCACGAACGGTAAAGTTGGATCCGTTCATCCTGAGCCGCGATTTATATCCACACCGTTTACACTGAGCCGCGATTTATATCTACACCGTTCACCCTGAGCAGCGAGGTACGAGCGTGTCGAAGGGCCGGATACCAAGCTCCGTGTGGGAATGCAACTTCGCCAGCAAAGGCTACCACGCAGAACGTGGGAGCCAGATAAGAGCGTGGGAGCCAGATGTTTTTCAAACAGCCTGTTTCAGCTGCTGAACAACTTGGCCCGCACTTTTTTGCGGTATTCCGCTGGCGTCTGCCCGGCCAGGCGGCGGAAAATCCGGGTAAAATAACCACCGTCGTTATACCCCACGGCTGCGGCGATATCGGCCACGCTCAGATTGGAGTTCTGTAATAAATCGCGGGCATTGTCACAGCGTAATTTCTGCAGATATTGCGTCGGTGTGGTACCGGTAACTGCACGAAAGCGCCGGTCAAACTGGCGCTCACTTAATCCGGCATCAGCCGCCAGCTGACTTAACAATAAGGGTTTCTGCACATTTTGCTGCAGCCAGGTTTGCGCTAAAGCGATGACTTCATCGGGGTGCTGATGTGCCTGATCGGCGTAAAAGACTTTTTTCTCGAACGGGTTACGAACCTCCGGTGAAAACTGCTGCTCTACCTGCAACGCCAGCTCACGGCCATATTGCAGGCCAATATAATGCACCATTAAATCGGCACCGGAATTCACACTGGCCGCACAATACAGCCGGCCATCCTGTGTCAGCAGATGCTGGCGCTGTAATTTTACTTTAGGGTAATCGCGCGCGAACTGATCCAGATAATGCCAGTGCGTGGTGGCCGGTTTGCCATCCAGCAGCCCGGCCTCTGCCAGCAAACAAACGCCGGTACCAATGGCAATAATGCTGGCACCGGCGCGGTACTGACGCGCCAGCCAGGCAATGGTATCGGCCTGCTGCGCCAGTTGCGGTTTTGGGTTACGCCACAGTGCCGGCACCACAATTAAATCGGTATGTTCAACTTCATCCAGAATTTTGCCCGGGCGGATCTGAAAACCACCCAGCATGGTCAGCGGCTGTAATTGCTGTGCCACTACGTCTACCTGAAATACCGCACGCGGATCACGCGCCAGACGTAATCGTGCCCGTGTGGCCTCAAGCATTTCCAGCGGAATAGCGACACTCGAACTGAGCATCTGGCCCATGGCCAGCAGGGTGACATGACGGATCATTCCGGCTCCTTAAACAGCTCCTTAAACAGCAACGGCAACGTTCACTTAACAGGCTGCGCAACACAGCTATGAACCCGCCTCTGTAATAGCGTCTTTTTTATCACCATATTTGTCCAGACTATCCTAATAGCTAAGCAGAATGCACTCCTACAATGGCCTTATTCCCCCATTTGTCCGCCCGGCAGACGTTTTCCCCTGCCCGGCCTGCGTTATCAGGAGAGCAATCATGAGAAAACTGGCCGTTATTACCGCCTTTGGTGGCATTAACGCTGCGGGCCGCAGTTCAGCACACCATGCTTACCAGCGTCTGGTTCTGGATGAACTGGGCAGCCAGCAGCAACAGGTCACTTTGAATGCTCTGGCCCAAAGCATGAACCTGCCACTGAACGGCGATGCTGCCTGGCGTGAACAGATCATCAACGGCACTCTGGTACGCGGCTGGGACAATATGGACTGGGATGCCAGCGCGATACCTTTTCACCAGCCATTTACCGACAGCGATGGCACGCCCTGCTGGCGTTTAAGCCATAAGCGCCTGGCGGTACAGAGTGCCGGACAAACACCCAAAGGCTTTGACCCGGCCGCGCTGTACCCATCACACCATCATCCCCGTGGATTGCAGATGGCGGTATATGCCGCCTCCGACGCACTGGGCCAGCTGGGCATGGACTGGGATGCTATCCGCCAGCGTTTACAGCCTGACGAAATCGCTGTGTATGCCGGTTCTGCCATGGGCCAGCTCGACGGTAATGGCCACGGTGGCATGCTGCAGTCTTCCCTGCTGGGCAAGCGCACCAGCTCCAAACAGTGTGCGCTGGGCCTGAGCGAAATGCCCGCCGATTTTATTAATGCTTACGTGCTGGGCAATGTTGGCGCCACCGGCAGTATGGTCGGTGCCTGCGCGACCTTTTTATACAATTTAAAAGTCGCACTGGATGATATTCAGAGTGGCCGCCGCCGGTTGGTGATTGTCGGTAACAGCGAAGCGCCACTGGTACCGGAGGTCATTGAAGGTTACAGCGCCATGACGGCGTTAATTACCGAACAAAAATTGCGCGACTTAGACGGTTTAAGCGCAGAACAGACGCCGGATTTCCGCCGCGCCAGCCGCCCGTTTGGCCATAACGGCGGCTTTACCATCGCCGAATCCGCGCAGTTTTTTGTGCTCTGTGATGATGAATTAGCACTGGAATTAGGCCTGACCATTCATGCCGCGGTAGGTGATGTATTTGTAAATGCCGACGGTTATAAAAAATCCATATCCAACCCCGGTGTTGGCAACTACCTGACCATGGGCAAAGCCATGGCCGAAGCCCGCCGCTGGCTGGGTGAAGATGCCCTGCGTCATAGCTCTTTTGTTCAGGCCCACGGCAGCAGTACACCAGCGAACCGCACAACAGAGTCGCATATTTTCAGCGAACTGGCCGGCGCCTTTAATATCCAGAACTGGCCGGTAACCGCCGTTAAAGCACACCTCGGCCACTCCATTGCCGCCGCCTCCGCCGATCAGTTATTGATGAGCCTCGGCAGCTGGGCTAACCATATGATTCCCGGTATTACCACGACCACCGAAATTGCCGACGATGTGCACCAGCAGGGGCTGAATATTCTGCTGCAGCACCAGCCAATTAATGCCGATAAAATGCCGCTGGCCTTTGTTAATGCCAAAGGTTTTGGCGGTAATAATGCCTCTGGATTTTTTGTCAGCCCGCAGCAAACGCATAAATTACTGGCACATAAATACGGCAACCAACGCTGGAAAGACTATCTGGCGCGCAATGAATTTGTTCAGCAACAGGCGCAGGATTACGATCAGAATATGACCGCCGGAAAAATCAAACCGCGCTACTGCTTTGGTGAAAATGTGCTGGAACCGCAAGACCTGCAGATTTCCGATAGTGAAATCCGTATTAAAGGCTGGGAGCAGGCCGTGGCACTTTAAAGCTATAGCCCTTTAAATCTGAGATGCGAGGTACGAGCGTGTCTCCAAACCGTTCATCCTGAGCCGCGAGGCACGAGCGTGTCGAAGGGCAAATACTAAAACATCCGTTTATGCTTCGACTGCTTCGCGCTCAGCACGAACGGAAAATAAGCACAGGTAAAATCAGCCTCAAATAAAACTCGTTCACCCTGATCAGCGAGGCACGAGCGTAACCCCAAACCATTCATCCTGAGCCGCGAGGCACAAGCGTCCCCCCAAACCGTTCACCCTGAGTCGCGAGGCACGAGCGTGTCGAAGGGCAAATGCCATAATCTCCGCTCATACTTCGACTGCTGCGCGCTCAGTACGAACGGAAAATAAGCACAGGTAAAATCAGCCTCAAATAAAACTCGTTCACCCTGAACCGCGAGGCACAAGCGTAACCCCAAACCATTCATCCTGAACCGCGAGGCATGAGCGTATTCCCAAACCGTTCATCCTGAGCAGCGAGGTACGAACGTGTCGAAGGGTAAATACCGCTATCTCCGCTCATACCTCGACGGCTTCGCACTCAGCACTAACGGCGATAAACATCCGAAGGAATAGAGCCACGAAGCACGAAGGACTATAGATATTTCGAAAGAAAAAGCGCTCACCGCTGCTCATTAAAAATCAGGTAGCGATGGGCCGCTACCCGTTAAATATTAAATAGCGATGAGCACCAACTCCGGCCATCACACCGGTTGCGGAAGCCAGCGTGGCATTATGCATTGGCATTGCCGTATCACCGGCGGCAAACACACCCGGCACGCTGGTCTGGCGCATGGCATCGGCAGTGATCATTTGCCCGGTGGGTGCCTCTTCGGTAGCAAGCCCCAATTGCTCAACCAGAGCCTGCGCAATCCGAGTTTGCGGGGCAACATAAACCGCGCCGACCGCAATACGGCGACCATCGGCCAGACGCACCGCCGATACCGCATCGCCTTCCCCTCCAACTTCGCCTTCAATCGCCACAATCGGTGTGCGCTCAATGGTTACGCCACGCCGTGTCAGAACCGGCAGAAGGTCGTCGTCCGGCTCGAAATCGCCCTGCGTGAAATACGTAGTCGGCCCCCAGTCCGGCAACATCGCGGCCTGCATCGCCGAATGCGCGGAACCAGCGAGAACGGCAATCGGCTGACCACGCAGCTCATAACCGTGGCAATACGGGCAATGAATTACCGTTTTGCCCCAGCGCTCTTTCAGACCCGGAATATCCGGCAGCTGATCGGCCACACCGGTCGCCAGAATTAAGGTTCGCCCTTTTACCTCCTGGCCATCGTCACTTTGCAGCACAAAGCCCTCTTCGCTCTTGCGTGCCGCCGTGACACGGGTCTGACGCAGGCTGACCGTTGGGTAGGCCAGCAAGGGTTCAAGCGCGCGCTGGCGTACCTCGGCCGGAGAGACACCATCGAGGGTGAAAAACCCGTGGGATGCTTCGGCAAAGCGGTTGCGTGTTTCCCCGGCATCAAGAATCAGCACCTGACGCTGGCCCCGGGCCAGTTGTAGTGCCGCCGATAAACCGGCAAAACTGCCGCCGATGATCAGGCAGTCGTAGATGTCCGGCGTACGGGTCTGAATGTTAAAGGTATGGCTGTTTTGCGGGTGAGTTGCGTGCGTCATGACATTTCCTCCGTCTTATTCACTCACGAAACAATATAAGTTACTTAAGATGAGAAAATCAACTCATGATACTTTTAATGTGTCATGATAAAACCGCGTAGAATATGCGCCATCAGCCATCGCCACTCACATCACGGATACATCATGAGAAAAGACAGCCGCCTGTCTCGCATGCTGCACGTACTGGTTCATATGCATTACCAGACCGCTCCGCTGACATCGGACCAGATTGCGCAGATGCTGCACACCAACCCGGTGGTGGTAAGGCGCACCATGGCGATTCTGAAAGCCGCGGGCTATGTAAGCTCGGGCAAAGGCCACGGTGGTGGCTGGCAACTGGCCACACCGCTGGCTGACATTACGCTGCAGGATATTCACCGCGCACTGAAAGAAAGCTCGTTATTTACCATCGGCCTGACCGATGAGCACACGGCCTGCCCGATAGAACAGGCGGTAAATGGCGCTATTACAGATGTATTGCAGGAAGCCGAAGCGCTGGTACTGGAGCGCTTCAGCCAGGTGACACTGGATCAGCTGGCCGTGGGTTATTCGCCCGACGGCCGCTTGCCCGGAACTAGCCATGAGTCTGAGCAATAAGCCGGAAAGTATTTAAACGGCCTGCTCCTAAAAGGTTTGACCCTAAGCAGCCTTAGCCGGCAATTTTGCCCAGACCTTACCACGGTGTTCAGCATAGATATCACGCACCCACTGCAGCGCCGCACTGTCAGCCCATTGTTGCGCCGGGCCGGCCATTTTGGCGCGGAATTCTGCTTCGCCGTAAATCGGATGTTCAGGTGGACAGGCCAGCGGCGCCAGAATAGAGGCTGCAGCAATATCGGCAAACGAAAACGCATCGCCCACCAGATAACGACATTTCCTTTCCTTCTCCAGCTGCTGCAAGCGCTGCTCCAGCCAGCGGATTTCAGCGTCAATTAACTGCTCTGCCTGCGTCACCGCACGCGGATAAATACGCAATTTAATTCTGAATGCCGGTTTAATCAGCGGGTACGCCAGCGTAATAAAGCGCCGCTCCCAGGGCTTTGCAAACTGCGTCCAGATGGTGCGGATTAAAGCATCATGGGCAAAACCCGGCAGGTATAAATAACGCGCAATGGGCTTACCAATGGCATCAAAACGCTGCTGCACTGCCAGTATTTCCTGCTGTTTTTCGCTGGGCATACTGTCGAGCGGGCTGTGATGCCCGGCCAGCCAGCTCACAATGCGTGGGCTGTCCTGAATGCAGGTTTTACCGCTTTGCAGTAACGGCACCGTGGTTAGTGCACGCCGCCCTTTAAACCACATCGGCAGGGTATGCAGCGCCGGCGTCAGCGCAATTTCCTGATAGGGAATCTCTTCATAATCGAGCAGCCAGCGGATTTTCTCACTGTAGTGCGACATATTAATGGTGAATAACGTCAGCGCCCTGTTTGCCATACAACCACTCCGGCATAAAAAAGCGCCTATTGTGCGTACGCATAACCGCCGGGGTAAGGTTCAAACCGGAGAGAATAAAGGCCGGAAAATCCCTGCCGGTGGCGTAATTGGCATACGCCTGACAGCAAACAGGCAATGCATGGCCAATAGTAAGAAACAAAAAAGCGCAGCCAAATGGCTGCGCTTTTTTAAATGCGTTTATTCAGCGGGAGCCGATACTCAGAACGGCACATCATCATCGTAGTTCGGCATGGTCTGCGCAAACTGATCATAATCGCCGCCAGCCGACGGAGCAGAACCTTCAGCACCGGCACGCTCAATACGCCAGGCCTGCAGGCTGGTAAAGCATTTTTCCGGGTTACCCGGCTTGGTCCACAGACGGCCAGACAGATTGAAATGCACCACCACTTCTTCGCCAACACGGTAAGCATCCATCAGCGCACACTTGTCTTTCAGAAGCTCCAGCGCGACGTAATTAGGGTACTCCGGCTTCTCGCCATCGCCGGTCAGTTTGATCACAAACTCACGCTTGGTAAAACCATTGGCGCCGTAAGAACGGGTTTCGTCGATGGAATGGATGATTCCCTGAGCTTCGAAGTTTTTGGACATAGCGTTGATACCTGATGATTCCTGTAACGTTAGCCACGAAGGATAACACCGAACACGCAGACATAAAAAACGCCGCTTAACGCGGCGTCTTGTTTTTGATCATAACGACCGTCTGCGTCGCAGCAGTAAACCGCCCAGTAAAACAAACCAAAAACCCGTATGACCACCTGATGAATCGTCAGAATTACCATCAGATTCTCCCGAAGGATCGGTTGGATCAGTTGGATCGGTTGGATCAGTTGGATCAGTTGGATCGGTTGGATCGGTTGGATCAGTTGGATCAGTTGGATCAGTTGGATCAGTTGGATCAGTTGGATCAGTTGGATCAGTCGGATCAGTCGGATCAGTCGGATCAGTCGGATCAGTCGGATCAGTCGGATCAGTCGGATCAGTCGGATCAGTCGGTTTCGCTGCCACGGTAATCAGCAATGGATATTCATTACTCACATACAGGCCATCATAAACCGCTACCGGAACCGTAAGCGTACCGACAAACGATTCGCTGATGCGAATACCATCACTCTCCAGCGTAAAGCTGCCATCGTCTGGCAAGGTTATCTGCAGAGTAAAACCATCGGGGTAAACCGTCTGCCCGCCGGTTACGGTTAAATAATCCAGACGGATTTCAACGTAATCACCCGCGGTGGCCGACAAAAGCTGAGTCGCCGTAATCTCCGGAGCAACCACCCGCGTTTTCAGTTCATAGTTAACCGATTCCAGAAAGAAATACACATCGCTCTGATCCAGGTCCATATCATTGCTGATAACCACCTTATCCAGACGATCAAACCCGGTCAGCGCAACCGCAACACCGGTTTTATTATCGCTATCCCAGAATGACGGAACCGATTGCGTAATAACCACAGCATCGTTGCGATAACCACGTACCAACAGAACTTTATCCGCCATTTTAAACAGATCAGTTGCGGCAAAGCTGCTCAGCGTTAATTGTTTATCGGCATCCACAGGCTCAATAGTCAGCGTTTGCGCCGGATATTCAGGATTAAAACCCGGATACAGCGCAGCAGGCGCCACAACGGCTTTCATACCCGCAGACGAGGGCACCGAAAAAACAAGATCATCGACAATGACCGATGACGCCAGCTCTTCATGATTACTCCACGGCTGCGTTTCAAAATTCATTTCCGCAGCATGAGCATTCATCAGTGAGACAATGGCCAGGCAAGCAAGAGAAACCTTCCAGTATTGCATGGTAATGCCTCAATCGCGTGACGGGAAAAGGCCTTGAGTGGCAATACAGACGGTCATCACCTGATATGGATCTCTCACAGAGAAAGGCTGACTTCCACCGTTATTACCGGTAGCTGCACCAGCAGTGGCCATAGGCTCAGTTGTAGTGGTGTCTGCGGCTTTACGATAGATCGCGGCGCGCTGACCATCAGCAATAAAACTGCCAACCGGATCGGCGGTATTACCCGGCTCTGCCGTGGCGACAGGTGCAGGCAAGGCATGATTATGACTAGGTAAGTTGCTTTGACTTAAATAAGCAGATTCAGAACCGCCTCGCTGCCCAACATCCACTCTGGACAGGCCCGGCCCTTGGCCTGCACCAACAGATGTCCGGCCACGTAAGTCAGGCAATGCAAAGCTAGTACGACCATCACCGCCAAAGTATGTTCCGAGTAACGAATACAGCGCGGTATTTTGTGAGATAGGCAGCAGCCTACCATCCGCCGGAGCCCATCCACGTGGGCAAAAGTTATAGCCAACCCACATAACTTCACCAATAAAGGGATCGGATCCGGCAGTAACCGGGGCAGAAGGCAGAAGGAATACGAAAGCTAGTGAGGCGAGGTAACGTTTCATGGGACGTCCTGTCAAAGTTGACCATTGATTATTTTATGACCGGCATCATACCACTAATCATTTTCTAATCAATATGAATCCCAACCCTCCCGATATTTCTGGCAAACCTGAATTCCACATTTCAAATCAGGCCAGAAAACGCGATATTCAATCCAATGCATTGAAAAAATGTATTGAAACAAATGTATTGAAACAAATGTATTGAAACAAATGTATTGAAATAAAGGCCCGCAATATGGCAAAACCGCTTACCTTAAACATGGAATAAAATGGCACCAACCACTTCAACCATATCAACCGAAAAGACATAACCATCTGTTAGATGACGACTACGTAAGGATCAAAGAGAGAGGAAACCAGCGCTATATCAACCCTTAAAACAATCCCGAATGGCACACGCACCCGCTGCAAGAGAATAACCACCCAACATTGCGCACAACCAAGGCGCACAACCAAGGTACAGATTTCAGACGGTTTATTTTATCAGGGCACCGCTGAATAATTCAGAGCCCATTTTGGATTACTTAAAACGTTAAGAATTATTCAAATGTGTACTGATTTCCGGCATCCAGACTTTCCAACAACTCCAGCATCGCCCGATCCGGCCAGATCATGCCCTTGCCTTTGATATTACGCGGCGTATCCGACAGCCAGGCACCAACGCTGTAGCCCGCGACCTCGGCTAAATCGACCGGTTCATCCTCCAGCATGCATTCAACCTCAAACCTCACCCGGTTAAGGGTGCCCTGAACCGAACGGTTGCACTGAGTATCGACCTGCAGCGGGCGCAGGTACTGCTGCGCTGCGGTCATATGACGATCATCGGCCCCGCACTTCAGCAAGGTGCTCATAAATACATCGAGAAAAAGATCATTCAGCTCAGCAACATCAGGCTTGGTTAACGCCGGTAAAAACAGCGAGAAACGTGTTTCGTCATGAACAAAAAACACACAGTCATAACCATCAAAATCAACCAGATGGCCATGCCAGCCACTTAACGGATTATTGTCCAGCGCTGTCTGTTGATAGAGCGACTGAGTATTTGGGGTCAGATAAAACATACCGTCTTCGTTCAGCGGCAGTTTTTCAAACAGCTTTTTTGAGGCGTGGAGGTGGATCATGTCAAAACCAAAAATATAGTGAAGAACTTTATAATACAGAGAAGAACATAAAGAATCCGTAAGATGAAACAGAATTCAAAGTATTTCTACAGGATCAAAAGATATAACAGGGGTAGATATTCCTGTACCAGCTGGCGGATATTCTGAATACCAATAATGCGAAAGAGCTCAATCTGTATGGTCATTCCCTTATATGAGCGACTCCAATACTGAATAAGCTCAATGCTCGTTAAAAATATAGATATCCGCGGAAGCAGGCACACTCCAGCTCAGGTGATATTCTTTCTTTTCCCATTCACTGGGCACACATTCATCCGGTGAAAATAAGGCAATATGCAACGGCAACTTCTGATGACGCAAAGCAACGATATTCCTGTTTGGTTCATTAGCTTCGCCCCAGAATACCACCAGACTACCGTCATCACAGCGGCATTTCAGACACCAAACGCCTGACTCTGAAAAATACCGATCCAGAAGGATTTTCGTGATAACCAATTCAACATCCATGTTCGCTTCCAAATAAACAGCTAACGACAGAAAGACAGAGTCTTTGCCCTACACTTCACTCACTTCTGAATTCACTTCCAACGCAATCATCCCAAATGAGCTCTACACTTCGCTACCTTCCGATTATTTTTTTACCCGTGGAAGTAAACGGTTTAATACTCTCTCTACAATATCCAAAGCCTTCCGCCATCATTGAACAGGCCACTCAGAAAACACCACAGAATCACAGCCAGCTAACAAATATCCCAGAATTCAATATAAACTCCAATATCATGTGACCTTCACGGGCTTCGGGCAGAGTCCACAAGAAACCGTCCATAAATACAGGACAAAGCCCATCCGCATTCCGTGTCCTTACAGGCGTTACTGCTTTTGGGCTGTGATTATACTGAGTGTTTCGTCAATGCCTATCCCTGATTTGGGGCGGGTTAATAAGGCAGCACACTACCATCCCAGTGCAGCAGGTGGCCGTGCTGTTCTGGTTGTAAATTGAGCAACACATCGCTGATGCGCTGCGCGGTTTGTTGCGGGGTGTAGAGTTTGCCGGCGGCGATATTCTGCTGAAACGGTGCCGACAGGCTGGTGTTGGTGGTGCCGGGATGCACGGCGGCAACCAGACAGTGCGGCGCTTTGCGCTGCCATTCTATGCTGAGGTTTTTTATAAACATATTGAGCGCGGCTTTGCTCATGCGGTAGCTGTACCAGCCGCCCAGCTGGTTGTCGCTGATGCTGCCGACCATCGCCGATAACGATAACCAGCGCAGCTGGCTGCCGCGTTTAATAAAGGGAGCCAGTGCCTGAGCGGTGTGAATATGGCTTATCACGTTGCTTTGCAGGCTGTGTTGCAGCCAGTCGGCGCTGAGTTCTTGCAGGGATTTTTCCGGGCCGTTTTGCGGGTTATGGAGTATGCCGTTGCAGACGATGACAGCATCGGGTGTGCCTTCGCGGCGGATAAAGGCCTGCAGCTCGGCCACGCTGTGCGGTTCGCGGGTATCGGTCTGGTAATGGGCGCTGGCGGCGGAGTCTGGCCCGCGGCCACTGCTGATTACGCGCACGCTCTGGGCGGTCTGTCCTTGCTCCTGACCCTGGCCCTGACTCTGTCCGTGATTCTGGCTCTGGCAGTGCTCAATTAAGGCTTTGGCGATTTCGCTGCCGCTTCCGGCAATCCACAATGTGCGCATGTTATGTCCTTTTTTATTTCTTTTTGCGGTTTAAAGCGGGCTGCCGCATTGCATTCAACCGGCGGCGACTCTACCTTATTGCAAACTGACACACAGAGTAAGGAACGTCCGCATGATTAAGGTGATTATCGAGCGCAATATTGCCGAGGGTATGGAATCTACCTATGAGCAGATTATGAAAACCATGCTGCGCACGATGGTTGAAGCACCGGGCTACACCTCCGGTGTTAACTATATCGATATGAAGAACAGCGCCCACCGGGTGATTATTACCACCTGGCAGAGCGAACAGGCGTGGGATATATGGAAGCATACCGAGCAGCGTGCGGCGCTGCTGGCGGCCATTAAGCCGATTCTGGTGGGCGAAGAGAAAATTACCCTGCTGACGGTGTGATGAACGATCTGTTTTGTTCTGACATGCCCGGCCTGACAACCAGCAGTGACACAGAGAGCAACCAGCAATGCCCGCCCTGTTTTCATGGCGGGCATTGTTGTTTTAAAAGCCGCACTCTGCGAAAGCGAGAATTTTTGGGGAATGAAGCGGGTGAGATAACGCGGCGAATGACCTTTGTGGAATAACACCTGTGGGAACGACTTTCAGTCGTGATACTCACCATCGCGGCAGAAATGCCGTTCCCACAAATAATATGGTTTTATTTCGCGGCAAAATGCCACTCCCACATGAAACGCGGCGGTTAATGTCGTTACCTGCATTGTTAGCGTAAACTCCAGCCTATTATGCTCACCTTCTGCTGGTTTTAACCGTTATTAATAGACGTCTTTACGGTAACGCCCCTGCTGTTGCAGGCGTTCGGTTGCGCGCTTGCCGAGCCATTGTTGAAGCAGCTGGTCGATATCGCTGGCCATGCCGTCGCGGCTGCCGCAGACGTAGATCGCTGCGCCTTTTTTCAGCCATTGCAGCAGGCGTTTTTTCTCGCTGTTGAGGGCGTGTTGTACATAGCCGCTGTGGCTTCGTCCGCACTGTTCGGGCAGTTCTGCAGTGCCGGATGCACGCGAGTAGCAGCGGTCGAGTTCAGTGAGTAGGCCGCTCTGATACCAGTGGTCGAGTTCCTGCTGCCAGATGCGGTCATGTTCCGGGCTGCGTTCGCCAAACAGCAGCCAGCAAGGCGCTTGCGGGTTTTGCAGGCAACGGTGTTTGAGGTGGGCACGCAGTCCGGCGAGGCCGGTGCCATTACCGATCAGTATCAATGGCACAGTCGTTGGCTGCGCATGAAAAGCAGGGTTACTGCGCAGGCTGAACAGGCTTGTGCTGCCGGGTTGCCATTGCTGGCACAGCCAGCCGGAGCCCAGTCCGGGCTCGCCATTATCGTGGTGTTGTTCACGCACCAGCAGGCGCAGATGGTTCTCTTCTGGCAGGCTGGCGATGCTGTAATCGCGGTAGCGGTCGGCCAGCCATAAGCGGGCGATGTCTCCGGCCTGCCAGGTGTTGTGCTGCGGCTTACTCAGATGCAGTTCGTATAACGCGGCGCCGGGGCTGCCAGGATTTAACCAGCGCCGTTGTTCCAGTGTCAGTTCATCTTTGGCGCTATCACAGCCTTGTGCAGTGTCAGCCACGGTAAAACCCTGCTCTGCCAGTTGCTGCTGCCATTGTTCAAGAGACTGGCGCTCCAGGCGATTCACGCACAGCGGGTCAAACATGGGTTGCGCACCGGCCTGTTGCAGCTGTTTGTGCAGCTGCAGACCAAAAGCGCAGAACTGCGGGTAGTCGTCGTCGCCCAGAGCGAGCACGGCGTAGCGTACGTTTTGCAGCACATGCTGCCCTTGCCGCTGACTGTGCTGCAGACGACGGAGAAAGTGCTGGCCGTTGGTCGGCGCTTCACCATCGCCATAGGTGCTGGCAATGATCAGTAAACGATGGCTGACGGCCAGTTGCTGCGGGCTCATCTGGTTAAGGGGCAGCTGGTTAAGGGGCAGCTGGTTAAGAGGCAGCAGGCTAACCGCCTCGCCGCCCTGCTCTAGCTGCTGCGCTAAATCCCCGGCCAGTGCCGCTGCCGTGCCGCCTTCGCTGGCGTAGGCAACTACTACAGGATCAACCATCACAGGAGCAACAGCCAGATTGCGCTGCGCCGCACGGCGGTTATGCCAGCGCTGCCGCAGGGCTGTGCGGAAACACCAAAGGGTGAACAGGCACCAGCCAAGTATCAGCAGCGTAGCCTGCTCCCAGGGTTGCAGGGAGATCATGATCAGTCTGGCAGAACCTCAAGCACGGCGACGTAGCTGCCACTGCGCACGGTGGCGGGTTTTTGCGCTTTATTGTCTTTGTATTCGGCTTCCAGAAAGTAACGTCCGGCACCGTTCCAGCGTACGGTAATTTCGCCGTTGCTGTTGGTTTTGAGGGTGATTTCTTCCTGCGCATTGCGGTAACGGGTGCCTTCGCGAATCAGGGTAACGTCGGCACCCTGTGCGGCTTCACCGTCGATCAGAAAACGGAATGTGGCTTCTTCGCCGGCAAACAGATCATTGGGGTGTGTGACGGCCACCAGTTCCAGCCCTTGCTGAGTTGGTGCCAGCGCGGTGCGGGTGGGTGCCCCCAGAGTGACAAAGGTTTCCATACGGCGTGATGACTGAATAATGCTGAGTTTTTCGGCGTTATCCGGTACGGCTTTGGCAAAGCCTTCAGCACTGTATTGTTCGCCACGGCCCGGATACATGCGGCGCTGTCCGTCTTCTTCCCACAGGGCGCGCAGACCGGATGAGGCGAGAAGCAGGCGATACGTGCCCTCCTGTGTTAATGGCAGATCAAACACGCTGCGGTATTTGCCGGTGTGCAGATTTTCGACCTGACCGGCGCTGCCGTCAGGGTTAATGACCTGTACGTCGCTGAAACGGCCGGGGTTGTAGTTGGCCAGAAAGATGTCATTGGATACCGCGGCATCAAAGCTGACCCAGCGGTTTTCACCGGACAGTACGGTTTCCTGCGGTACGATCCAGGCGCGGTGAGCCTGCACACTCAGACTGGCGGATACCAGGGCGCTGAGAAGCAGCGTTTTTAACAAATTTTTGTTCAACATGATGGTCTCCCGACTCAGGGTTGGATGCGCAGCGTAACGCTGCCCAGTTCTTCGGTTCCGGATTGTGTAACGCTGATTCCGCCGCCCTTGGTGCGGTTGGCGTCATTCGCGCTTGAATTCAACGGCCAGCTGAACGGCAGGTTGAGCACTTCACGTCCGCCCACTTCGCGCGCGGCTTCTGCGCGCAGGGTGTAATCACCTTCGTCCAGTTCATGCAGAGGCTGCGTGCCGAAGCGCAATTGCAGGCTGTGCTCGCCCGGCCCTTTGGTGGCGCCGGTAACGCCATCGACCGGCATTTGCAGCGTGCGGCCACTGCGACGCCACCACTGGCGCATGTCTTTCAGCCATTTCTCGCCTTCGTTATTGCGCATATCGGCGTCGTACCATACCGCCAGATTGGTCACCGCTTTGGTGCTGTTGTTTTCAATCCAGATGGCGACATAGGGCTTGTGATATTCGGCAACGTCGAGCTTGGGTATGGCGAGCGTTACGCTCAGTTCGGCGGCGTAAACCGACGGCACACTGACGCACTGTGCTGCGGCGAACAGTAATGCTGGCAGTGCCATACGCGGACTTACTTTGTTCATATCCATTCCTTTAATGCACACTCAAAATAATGATCAGCAGCGGGATAACCACGCCCAGTGCCACCAACGGCCAGGTGGATGGGCGCTGGCGGGCGTAACGCACCAGCAGCCATAAACCGCTGAGCGAAAAAATCAGACACAGCAGCGAAAAAATATCGATAAACCATGACCACAGCAGGCCGGTATTGCGGCCTTTATGCAGGTCGTTCAGGTACGAAATCCAGCCGCGCTCGGTGCGTTCGTAAAGCAGTACACCGCTGTCGGTTTCAATGCTCAGCCAGGCATCGCCGCCGGGTCTGGGCATGCCCAGATACACCTCATCGCCCTGCCATTCGGCAGCGGTAGATGGCACGCTGATGTTGTGCTCCTGCAGCAGCCATTGGCGCAGTGCCAGCGGTAACGGGCCGTCGCTGCGCCCGCTCAGGGTTTTTAACAAGGTGGCGGACAGCTCGGTTTCCAGCGTGACCGTAACCGGCTCGGCTTTGATATCGGCCGCGTGATTTAGCGTAATGCCGGTAAAGGCAAACAGAATCATGCCCACCAGACACAGTGCTGAGCTGATCCAGTGCCACTGATGCAGGCTGCCGAAAGCAGTTCCTAAAACAGCGCCTAAGGCAGACAGGCGGGCTGAAAAATATCGGGTCATCTTGAATGCATCATGGCTAAGACTGAACAGACGGTGGCTCTGAGGCCGGGCATTCTAACAGGAATAATATTAATACGAATAATTTGCATTACATTATTTACACTTCTATTCACTTATTTCTCATTAACAGAAGCCTCCGCTGGCTAAAACGCTCTGCTGATGCAATCTCCAGCAACACGTACCGAGCCTTAAAAACCGAGCCTTAAAAACCGAGCCTTAAAAACCGGGCCTTAAAAAAACGGCCCTTCAAAAGAAGAGCCGCTTTATACGCCTGCCTGTATTTACTGCGGCATATGCCGTGGATCAGAACTGATAGTTCACACCCAGCCACAGGTTGCGGCGTTTGTCTTTGTTGTTGTAATCGTCGATGTAGGTGATCTCGCCGTCGTCATCGTAATCACCATCAGCGGCATCGCCTTCAACCCCATCCTCAAAACGGGTCTGATAGCTGGTGAAATCTTCATCCAGCAGGTTATTGATGCGGCCGTTAACGCTCAGATTGGCACTGATTTCATACGACGCGCCGAGGTGCAACACGTTGTAGTTTTTGAAGTACAGCGCGTTGCCGTCTTCGTCCACATCGCGGAAGCGTGACGAGCGGGTTTCGCTGGTCAGATAAACGTTGGCTTTGTCGTTGATGTCCCAGCCCAGCGTCAGGTTCGACATGTGCTTGGCACTGTTGGTCAGCGGCTGGCCTTTTTCACCACCGGACAGTTGCTTGCTGTCGGTATAGGTGTAGTTGGCACGCAGTGACAGCGCTTCACTCATCTGCCAGCGGGCTGCAACTTCGGCACCGCGCACCAGCGCTTCGTCGATGTTGATTTTCTGGCTCCAGCTGGTGTAGTTCAGCGTTTCGTACTCGCCCAGATTCACGCACGGCTTAGCACCGTTGGTGCTGGCACAGGTCGGCACCCGGTCGCCGCTGGCGATTTTGTCTTTGAACTTGTTATGGAAAGCGGTGACGTTGAAGTTATGGCCGCCCTCCATCGCTTCCCAGTACAACGCCAGTTCGCTGTTGACGCTTTTTTCCGGTTCAAGATCCGGGTTACCGGCAAACGGCATGGTGCCCTGCCCGCCAAAACCGGTGATGCCGTTAAACAGATCGGTGGTTTTCGGGGTTTTGTAACCGGTAGCCACGCCACCTTTCACGGTCCAGCTCAGGTCAAGGTTGTACACACCGTACAGGCGCGGACTGACATTGCTGCCGAACACATCGTGGTTGTCATAGCGCACACCGGTGGTGAGAGTGAAATCGTCGAGCATTGACCAGTTATCTTCAGCGAACAGCGAGTACATGGTGAAGTCGGAGGTTTCACTGCCGGCGTCACCGCCTTCCAGACCAAACACACCGTCTTTTAATTCAGCAACAATCACCTGGCCGCCGACCACCACCTGATGGTGACCATAGAAGTCGTTGACCGGCATATCGACCTTGGCATCCAGGGTGTATTGGCTGCTTTCCATGGTGCGCTTAGGACGCGGCAGGAAGGTCTCAGCGGCAATGGTCTTGCGCTCGTCAACGGTCAGGCCAGCATAAGCGCCGGTGCCGTCGTACATTTGTTGCAGCAGCTCGCGTTCAGACACCGAGAAAGGCACAGTGCGGCCTTCGTTGGCGGTAGAAATATGCTGCAGCGACACCCAGCTGCTGCCGAATGACCATTCGCCTTCATGGGCAATGGCCCACTGATCACGGGTAAATTCCTGATCTTTGGCATAACCGACGCGCGGTTGTACCTGACCACCACGGGCACGCCAGAGGGTATCGATGCTGTCGACCGTACCCAGCGGGAAGCTGCCATCGGCTAATGGTTTGTTGTCGTAGATCTGCTTCGACTGATCAATATCGAAGGTCAGCGTCTGATTGGTGGCAGGCTTCCAGTTCACGCCAAAGCCCAGATTAGTGTTGGTGTTATCGGTGGTTTTACCGCCAGAACCAAAGCCCAGGGTACGGGTGTGGCTGACACCTGCCGGGTCGGTTGCATCTTCGTATTCAGGTTCTGACGCATCGCGCTGATAAAAACTACCGCGCAGTTCAATACCCAGCACATCTTTGATGGCAGGCCCCATCAGGCTGAAATCGGCGGTGGTGTCGTTGCCGTACTCGTCCTGTTCCTGGAATGAGCGCCCCAGCGTCACAGAGCCTGCCCATTCGTCGGTGACTTTTTTAGTAATGATGTTAATCACGCCACCCAGTGCATCGGCACCGTAGAGGGTTGAGGCCGGGCCACGGATCACTTCGATGCGTTCAATCGCATCCAGCGGCGGTACATGGTTAAACTGATTACCGCCGAAATTATTCGGATAAATATCGCCGTGGTTGTTCTGGCGGCGACCGTCGATCAGCAGCAGAGTGTAATCCGCTCCCATGCCACGGATACTGACTGAACCCTGGCCGGTTTTATCGCGGGTTTCGCCAATATCCACACCTTCCAGTTCGCGCACGGCATCCAGCAGTGTCATATAGGGGCGGGAGCGCAAATCCTCCTGGGTGATCACAGAAATACTGGCTGGTGCTTCAACGACTTTCTGCTCAAAACCGGCGGCCGAGACCACCATCTTACTGAGATCGACAGAATCTTTTTCTGTCTGATCTGCCTGTACAGAGAAGCTGGCCAAGGCAATGGCAGCCGGTAATACAGCCTGGCGCCAAAAAGTCGGTCTGATCATTGTGTTATCCCCTGTTAAACACATGCTGGTCATAAATCAGGCTTTTCTGACAAGCCCATCAAAAACGCAGCGCATGCTAACAAGAATAAAAACCATTTACGAATAGTTTTTATTTAGATAAGGAATTAAATCTCATTCATACTGTCTGGCCGACCAGCTCCACGCCAACCAGCTCCGTGCCGATCGTCTCCACATTGGCACGAACAAACGCCGCCACCGCAGCGGCGGCCTGCTGCATATGCTGCTCATGACTGAAGCCGGATTTTTTCCGCGGTTTTAAGTCGTGATCGCCGTCTTCCAGCCATAACCACTGCAGCGCGGCATCCAGGGCATAGCTATCCACTTCGTCTTTATTGCCCAATGCGTCGCGCGTGCCCTGCACAATCAGCAGAGGTTGCTGCAACTGTTGCAGGTGGCCTGTGCGCAGCGATTCAGGCTTACCAGGCGGATGAAACGGATACCCCAGACAGGCACAGCCACGGATCAGGCTGACAACCTCATCCTGTTCTCCGGCTTCCTGCATCAATAAAGAAGCCACCCGACCGCCCATGGATTTTCCGCCAATTACACAGGGACGGCCCAGCTGCAGCAACAGCGCACGGTAATCGTCCAGCAGTGCCGGCATACGCTGCGGCGGGCGACGTTTACCATCAATGGCGCGCTGTTCCATATAGGGAAAATCAAAGAGCACCACGCACACCCCCTGCGCGGCAATGAGTTGCGCCATCTGTTGCATAAATTCGCTGTCACTGCCGGCTCCGGCACCGTGGGCAAAGATAAACAGCGGATGCGCTAAGTGACCGTTAACTGTGTATTTTTTGTTCATTGAAATCTCGTTCAGACATGGCCTTCAGGGAAAATTGTCTCATGACTTGCAATTGTGTTTCCTGTCCCCAACGCTTCTTGCGCTATATCAAGATTCAGCGTTGCCACTTCCTTATGATTTGCTCAACCGTCATCAGGATAACTTACAGCTATTCTGTAGCGGCAGAGAGTGTGGGCTGTTTGCTGGAGCAAACCATCAGACGATGGTGAGAGACGTTCTCAGTTAGCTGTTCATAAGCTCCATAAAAGCAGGATAACCTGCTGTAAAATCTGGTGTTTTTCGGGTGTTTGATTGCAAATAGCAGCATCAAACACCATAATTGCGCCGATTTTTTTAACCCTCAATCCTCGCTGTTAAATGGAATCTGATCATGAGCACAGCATTTGACCATCCCGAGTACAACTACAAGGTGGTAAGACAATTTGCCATCATGACCGTAGTTTGGGGCATTGTTGGCATGGCGGTCGGTGTACTTATCGCTGCCCAGCTGGCTTGGCCTGCACTGAACTTTGATACGCCTTGGCTGTCTTTCGGTCGTTTACGTCCGTTGCACACCAATGCGGTTATTTTTGCTTTCGGTGGTTCTGCACTGTTTGCAACTTCTTACTACATTGTGCAGCGCACCTGTCGTACGCGTCTGTTCTCGGACACGCTGGCAAGCTTCACGTTCTGGGGCTGGAATGCTGTGATCGTTGCAGCGGCTATCACTCTGCCAATGGGTCTGACCTCTACCAAAGAATACGCTGAGCTGGAATGGCCAATCGATATTCTGGTTACTCTGGTATGGGTTTCTTATGTTGTGAACTTCCTTGGCACACTGGCTATCCGTAAAGAAAGCCACATCTACGTTGCCAACTGGTTCTTCGCAGCCTTCATGATCATGATTGCGATCCTGTACGTCGGTAACAACCTGGCCGTACCGGTATCTCTGACCAAATCTTACTCCATCTGGGCCGGCACCATTGATGCCATGATCCAGTGGTGGTGGGGCCATAACGCGG
This sequence comes from Thalassobium sp., assembly GCA_002733205.1. Taxonomy (GTDB): domain Bacteria; phylum Pseudomonadota; class Gammaproteobacteria; order Pseudomonadales; family Oceanobacteraceae; genus Venatoribacter; species Venatoribacter pacificus. The sequence continues at coordinate 26,238 of NVUW01000009.1, forward strand.
TAGGTTTCTTCCTGACTGCAGGCTTCCTGGGGATTATGTATTACTTCGTGCCTAAGCAGGCTGGCCGTCCGGTTTACTCTTACCGTCTGTCCATCGTGCACTTCTGGGCACTGATCTCTATCTACGTATGGGCCGGTGCTCACCACCTGCACTACTCTGCTCTGCCTGACTGGGCTCAGACTTCCGGTATGGTTATGTCTCTGATCCTGCTGGCACCAAGCTGGGGCGGTATGATCAACGGTATGATGACGCTGTCCGGTGCCTGGCACAAACTGCGTAACGACCCGATCCTGCGCTTCCTGGTGGTATCTCTGTCTTTCTACGGTATGTCTACGTTCGAAGGCCCGATGATGTCAATCAAGACCGTAAACGCGCTGTCTCACAACACTGACTGGACCATTGGCCACGTTCACTCCGGTGCTCTGGGCTGGGTTGCGATGGTATCTATCGGTGCTCTGTACCACCTGATTCCTATCATGTTCGGCCGTAAAGCCGGTGACATGCACTCCGTTAAACTGATCAACGTTCACTTCTGGCTGTCCACCATTGGTACCGTACTGTACATCGCAGCGATGTGGGTAAACGGCATCATGCAGGGTCTGATGTGGCGTGCAGTTAACGCTGACGGCACCCTGACCTACAGCTTCGTTGAATCCGTAGAAGCCTCTCACGGCGGCTATGTGGTTCGTGTACTGGGTGGCGCACTGTTCCTGACCGGTATGCTGATCATGGCTTACAACGTGTTCATGACTGTTCGCGCTGCCAATAAAGAAGCTGGCAACGCAGTCGCAGCACAGGCTTAAGGAGTACTGAAACATGATTAAGCACGACAATATTGAGAAAAGCCTGCCGTTGATGGTGGTGATGATCGTCATCGCCCTGAGCTGGGGCGGCATGGCGGAAATTGTTCCACTGTTCTGGCACAACGACACCAACAAGCCGGTTGAAGGCCTGGAACCTTACACTGCGATGCAGCTGGAAGGTCGTGACATCTACATCCGTGAAGGTTGTCACGTATGTCACACCCAGATGGTTCGTCCGTTCCGTGCAGAAACCGAACGTTACGGCCCATACTCCACTGCCGGTGAATCGGTATACGAGCATCCGTTCCTGTGGGGTTCCAAGCGTACCGGTCCTGACCTGGCACGCGTAGGTGGCCGTTACTCTGATGAGTGGCACCGTGCACACCTGTACAACCCACGTGACGTTGTACCTGAGTCCATCATGCCGTCTTACCCATGGTTGTTTGAAGATAAGGTCGATGGCCGCCTGACTCCGAAGAAAATGGAAGCTCTGCGTATGGTCGGCGTACCGTACACCGATGCCGACATCGAAGGTGCTAAAGAGGCCGTTGACGGCAAACGTGAAATCGAAGCTCTGGTTGCTTATTTGCAGCACCTGGGCACTGTAGTCACTAAACGGTAAATCCCATGGATATTAACGACGTGCGCGGTTTGGGCAGCGTTTTCGCCCTGATAGCTTTTATCGGCATCTTCTGGTGGGCCTATGGCTCCAGCCGTAAAAAGCGTTTTGATAACGATGCTCAGATTCCATTTCTCGAAAACGAAGAAATGCCAGCGCACGACGATAAAGATCGGAGTAAATAAATATGTTAAGCACTTTCTGGCAAGTGTGGGTTGCAGTCATCGTACTGGGATCCATGATTGGTTGCGGCGTACTGATCATGTACACCAGCCGCGGCCAGCGTAAAGAAGAAACCGACCAGACAACTGGTCATGACTACGACGGTATTCAGGAACTGGACAACCCGCTGCCACGCTGGTGGGTATTTATGTTCTGGGCAACCATCGTGTTTGGTTTTGGCTATCTGGGCGTGTATGGCCTGGGCAATGTCAATGGCCTGCTGACGGTTGAAGTCGATGGCGAACAGGTTGCCTGGTCTTCTACCAACCAGTGGAAAGCGGAAGTACAGAAGTTCGATGCAGACATCGCACCGCTGTACGCCAAGTACACCGCCACTCCGGTTGAAGAGCTGGCCAAAGACGCAGACGCTTTGCAAACAGGTCAGCGCCTGTTCAAGAGCAACTGCGCTGTGTGCCACGGCTCGACCGCTAAAGGCGCTCAGGGCTTCCCGAACCTGACCGATAACGATTGGTTGTACGGTGGCGCTCCTGAGAACATCAAGCACACTCTGACTTACGGTCGTCAGGGCGCGATGCCTGCATGGGGTGGCGTTCTGGGTGAAGAAGGTACTACAGACATGGTGAACTACGTTCGCAGCCTGTCTGGCCTGAAGCACGATGCCGAAGCCGCTGAAAAAGCAGCACCGAAGTTCCAGCAGCTGTGTATGGCTTGTCACGGTGCGGATGGTAAAGGCAGCCAATTGGTTGGCGCACCAAACCTGACTGATGACATCTGGTTATATGGCGGTTCTTCCAAGCAGATTGAGTTCACTCTGAAGCATGGTCGTAACGGTAAAATGCCAGCGCACCTGGAAATTCTTGGCAACAACGCTGAAGCCAAGATCCATCTGCTGACCACTTACGTTTACTCGCTGTCTCATCAGCAGTAAGCGCAGCAAGACCCCGGACAGGCAAAACCAGCCGGGGTTGAGCTAAGGCAATAAAAACAGAAAAAAGCGGCTTAATGCCGCTTTTTTCGTTATAGCGACAAGCAACACGCTATATAATTGCTGCGTTATATAGAGCGCTGTGGAGCCCTGCTCCGTCTCTGGTTTCGCCAAGCGCCATCATGCACATCCAACCAAGGTGATTTGCCGTTATGAGTAATATTCCGGTCAAAGATGTCACACCAAAAACCCAAAGCATGTATGAAAAACGTAAAAAGATTTACGTGCGTGAGATTGAGGGTTTTTTCCAGAAATTACGCACATGGTCGCTGTGGGCATTAATGCTCGGTTACTTCGGCAGCGCCTGGCTTAACTGGGAAGGCCGACAGGCCATTCTGTTTGATTTACCGGCGCGCCAGTTCCATATTTTTGGCGTCACCTTCTGGCCGCAGGATTTTATGCTGCTGTCGTGGTTATTAATTATCTGCGCCTTTGGTCTGTTCACCATTACCAACCTTGCTGGTCGTATCTGGTGCGGTTATACCTGCCCACAATCGGCCTGGTCGTTTATTTTTATGTGGATTGAAGAGCGTACCGAAGGTACCCGCAACGCCCGCATGAAACTCGATAAAGAACCGATGAGTGCGAGCAAATTCCGAAAAAAAGCGCTTAAGCATACGTTGTGGATGATCATTGCCATCTGGACCGGCATAACCTTTGTGGGCTACTTCACTCCAATCCGCGAACTGGTGCCCGACTTCTTCACCCTCAACATTGGTGGCTGGGGTCTGTTCTGGATTGCCTTTTTCACCGTGGCCACCTACATCAACGCCGGTTGGATGCGAGAACAAGTCTGCATTTATATGTGCCCATACGCTCGCTTCCAGTCAGTGATGTACGATCCGGATACCCTCGCTGTGTCTTACGATGTAGATCGTGGCGAACCACGTGGAAAACGCAGTAAAAAAGAAGAAAATGCCGCCGAACAGGATCGTCTCGGCGACTGTGTCGACTGCTCGCTGTGTGTTCAGGTTTGTCCGACCGGCATCGACATCCGCGATGGCCTGCAATATCAGTGTATCGGCTGCGCTCTGTGCATCGATGCCTGTGACTCCATTATGGAAAAACTGAACAAGCCGAAAGGCCTGATCCGTTACACCACCGAGAATGAACTGGAAGGCAAGAAAACCCATTTCTTCAGGCCGCGACTGGTGGGTTATGCCGCGCTGCTGCTGATTATGATGGGCGCATTTGTCTACGCCATCGGCACCCGTACACCGTTCAAGCTGGACATTGAACGTGACCGTGGCGCGCTGTACCAGATGACGGCCAACGATACCGTCACCAATGCGTACACACTGAAGCTGATTAATATGTCGCAAAGCCCGAAAACCTATACCCTGAGCCTGGATGGCATGGAAGGTATGAAAATGGATGCGCCAACTACTCAGTACCTGCGCGTGAACGAGCTGAAAGAAGTGCTTCTGACCATCGAAATTGATCCGGAAGAAGTGCACATGCCAGCCAGCCGTGTGGATATTGAGTTCGTCATCACCGATGCCGATACCGGCGAAGAAGTGGCGCGCGAAGAAAGCCGCTTTATTGCACCACGCAGTTAATTTGTGGAAAAAGATTCGCCGCCACGGAACCATGACCCGTGTCAGCGAATCTGACAAATCCAAACTGGAGACTGACCGTCCAAGTGGTTAAACTTGGGCGGTTTTTTTTATCCCGCCCGATGCCGATTGAGAAGTCTATGAACACCGAATCCAAAGAACACGCTCCCTGGTACAAAGAACCCATGGTGTGGCTGGTTGCGGGTATTCCGCTGCTGTCTATCTGCTGGGGTTTTGTGATGCTGACACTCGCCCTCGAGTCCAAAGATTCTCTGGTAAGCGACAGCTATTACAAAGACGGCGTCAGCTATACCGAAAACGTTGAAGCCGATGCTCATGCCGCCCGCCTGCAGATCAAGGCCGACCTGACGTTCACCGCAGACGAAGTCCACCTGACCCTGAACGGTTATCTGGACGAAGAACCCGCCACCCTGCAACTGCAATTGATTCACCCGACCCTGCAGGACCGTGACGTAACCGTACTGCTGCAACGCCTGGGTGACGGCCATTACGCCGGCGTCAATGAACTGGTATTACCGGAACGCCGCCATATCTGGCTGCTCAGCCACGAACAGCAATGGCGTATCCGCGGCACCGAACGGATCGAAGCAGACAAGGTTATTAATTTACACGCCAAATGAATGCACATTCAGCCCAAGAGCGCTGCTTTCACTGCGGTGAAGCCACCACCGAAGGTGAGCGCTGGTCAACCCTGATTGATGGCCAACGGCAGCCGATGTGCTGCCCGGGCTGTAAAGCCATTGCCGAAACCATCGTCGCCAGTGGCCTGAAAGATTATTACCGCCACCGTACCGAATTGCCGGAGTTATCACCGGCCGAGCTGGAAGACAGCGATCTTTCTGCACGCGAATCCCTCACGCTGTATGACAGCGAAGCCCTGCAACGCCGCTTTGTCGCTCACTTGAGTGGCAATCAACAAGGCGAAGCGGAAGCCACTTTTATTATCGACGGCATCAGCTGTGCCGCCTGCGCCTGGCTGATTGAGCACCGCGTCGGCCAGTTGCCCGGCGTAAAAAACGCCGTGTTAAATCTGTCAAACCACCGTTTGGTGGTGCGCTGGCAGTACGACCAGATTGCCGTATCCAGTATTGCCGAGGCGATTTACCGCCTGGGCTACAAAGCCTCGCCTTTTTCGGCCACCGAACAGGAAGAGCAACGTCACCGCGAGGGTAAACTGGCCATCCGCCGCCTGGCCGTTGCCGGTATCGGTACCATGCAGGTGATGATGATGGCCGTACCGCTGTACGTTGGCATGGCCGAGCAATACGAGTTTTTTATGCGCCTCGCCTCGATGGTGATGACCCTGCCGGTGGTGATGTTCAGCGCCCGGCCGTTCTTTACCGCCGCCCTGCGTGATCTGCGCACCCGTCACCTGACGATGGATGTGCCGGTGTCACTGGCCATTGTGCTGGCATTTTGTTCGAGCATCTGGAGCACCCTGAATCAGGGTATCGAGGTCTATTTTGACTCGGTCTGTATGTTTACCTTTTTCTTGTTACTCGGCCGCTTTCTGGAAATGCGCGCCCGTCACCGGATGGGTAAAGCCGGTAATAATCTGTTGACGCTGCTGCCCAACATCGCGCTGAAAGTTGGTGACGACGGTGTCGAGCACGTCATCGCCAGTGAAGATATCCGTATTGGTGACGTACTGCGTCTCAAACCCGGCCATGCGATTCCGGCTGACGGCGTGGTGATGGAAGGCCGCAGCTCGGTCGATGAAGCCGCACTCACTGGCGAATACCTGCCCATCAGCAAAAAAGCCGGTGATCGCCTGATCGGCGGTACGTTTAACGTCGAGAGTCCGCTGCTGATGAAGGTTACCGCCACTGGCGCCGAAGCGCAGTTGTCGACCATCATGCGCCTGATGGATCGTGCCCAGCAGGAAAAACCGCGCGCGGCGCTGCTGGCCGACAAAATTGCCAGCCACTTTGTTGCGGCGGTGCTGATCATTTCCAGTTCAGTCTTCACCTTCTGGTGGCTGCAAGGTAATGAACACGCCTTTTTTATCGCCCTCAGCGTGCTGGTAGTAACCTGCCCCTGCGCTCTGTCACTGGCCACGCCAACCGCTCTGACGGCGGCAACAGCTGCACTGCGCGAACGTGGCCTGCTGATCAGCAAAGGCCATGTACTGGAAGTGCTGCCACAGATTAACCGTGTGGTATTCGATAAAACCGGCACCCTGACCCAGGGCAAATTAACCCTCGAGCAGGTCGAACCTCTGGCGGATCTGGATGAAACCCAGGTGCTGGCGCTGATCGCCGGACTAGAGAAGCACTCGACTCATCCGATTGCCCGTGCCTTCCGCGCTATTAAATCCGCAGCGGTAGAGAACACCGAACAAACCGCGGGTCAGGGTATCAGCGGCCAGTGGAACGGTCTGACCCTGCGTTTTGGCCGGGCTGATTATGCCTGGCCTGCCGCCCCTCTGGCGGAACCCGACAGCAATGCAGCCGGTCAGTGGCTGTTACTGGCCAGCGACCAGCAGCCGCTGGCCTGGGTACGCCTGAACGACAGCCTGCGCCGCAACGCGGCGTCGATTGTCAGCGGTCTGCAACAGCGCGGTATTGCTGTCTCTCTGCTGACCGGCGACCCCGGCGCATCCGGTCAGGTGGTGGCTGATGCACTGGGTATTACCGATCTGCAGACCGGTGTCTCGCCAGAGCAGAAACTGGCGGCGGTACGCGCCTGGCAGCAGGCGGGTGAACGGGTCATGATGGTGGGTGACGGTATTAACGATGTGCCGGTTCTGGCCGGTGCGGATATTGCTCTGGCCGTTAACGAGGCCACCGATCTGGCCAAAACCAACGCCGATGCCATGCTTACCAATGGCCGTCTGGAAACCTTACTGACCGCTCTGGATGGTGCTACCAAGACGCGCCGTATTATTGCCCAGAACATCGGTTGGGCTTTGCTGTACAATCTCATCGCACTGCCGGTGGCGGCCGCAGGCTTTGTTCCGCCCTGGGCTGCAGCGATTGGTATGTCATTCAGTTCGCTGCTGGTCGTTACCAACGCCCTGCGCCTGAACCGTTTGCCAGCTCCTGACTCCTCTGAGGTTTGATCGATGGATATCATTTACATCCTGGTACCGCTGTCTCTGCTGCTGATCGGCATTGCTGTACTGATCTTTTTCTGGGCGGTGAAAAGCGGCCAGTTTGAAGACATGGAATCCCCCGCCCACCGCATTCTGTTCGATGACGATGAACCCGTCAGCCGTCCGCGCAACGACACACAAGACGATAAGCCGTCCGACAAACCATGATTGAACCGCTCTCGCTGCTGACCGCGTTTCTGCTCGGCCTGTTTGGCTCCAGCCACTGCCTGGTAATGTGCGGCGGAATTGCCGCCGCCATTGGCAGCAACGCCGGCACGCAACGTGTACGCGTGACTCTGCTGTTTAACGCCGGGCGCATACTCAGTTACAGCATCGCCGGATTGATTGTCGCCAGCGCCGGCCTGTGGCTGCAGAGCCAGCACCAATGGCTGATGCTGGTATTGCGCACGCTGGCGGCACTGATGCTGATCCTGATGGGCCTGTATATTGCCCGCTGGTCATTAATGCTGACCCGTATCGAACAACTGGGTCAGGGAATTTGGAAATACCTGCAGCCTCTGACCCGCCGTTTTATGCAGTCACCACGCGCGATTGATCGCTTGTGGCTGGGCATGCTCTGGGGCTGGCTGCCCTGCGGCCTGATTTACAGCACGCTGAGCTGGGTTGCCGCAAATGGCCAGCCTTTGCTGGGAGCCGCCGCGATGTTCGCCTTTGGTCTGGGTACCCTGCCGGCGCTGTTTGCCAGCACACTGGCGGCCAATGTTCTGACGCCGTTTCTGAGCAATAACCGCGTGCGTCAGGTTGCCGGAGGATTACTGATAGGATTTGGCCTGTGGACGGCCGCTTCGGTCTGGCTGCTTTCTTGACAGATCGCGCGCTAATGCCGAACATAGCCGCAACTGTTGCACTTGTTACCTACTCCAGTGTTGGAGTTTTACTCAGGAATCAGTCATGAAAACGACACCCGTTGCGCCTGCTCCCATGCGGGGCACTCAACCACACTGCCAGACCTGCTCACTGAATGCACTGTGTCTGCCACTGTCCCTGAACGATTCCGATATGGAGCGCCTCGACGATATCATCCGCCGTGGTCGTCCGATTCAGAAAGGCCAGCTGCTGTTCCAGCAAGGCGAAGCGTTTCAATCCGTCTTTGCGGTCCGCACCGGCGCTCTGAAAACCTACACATTAGCCAGTAATGGCGAAGAACAGATTACCGGTTTCCACCTGGCCTCAGAACTGGTCGGTCTGGCCGGCTACGATAACGGCAACTATCCGCTGACCGCCAAAGCACTGGAAACCACCACCGTGTGTGAAATTCCGCTGCAACAACTCGACACCCTGGCCGATGATCTGCCCGATTTACGCAAACAGTTAATGCGTACGATGGGCACTGAAATCCGTCACGACCAGAACATGATGCTGCTGCTCAGCAAAAAGAACGCCGAAGAGCGCGTCGCCTCTTTCCTGATTGATATTTCTCAGCGTTACTCACGCCGCGGCTTCTCGGCCAGCCACTTCCGCCTGCCGATGTCACGGGTGGATATCAGTAATTATCTGGGTCTGGCGGTTGAAACCATCAGCCGGGTTTTTACCCGCTTCCAGAAAAACGGTCTGATCGAAACTCAGGGCAAAGAAGTGATCCTTCAGGACGCCGATATGCTCTATGAGCTGGCGGGCCTGAACACTGACAAAGAGTGCGCCGTTCATCCGCAGGAATAAGCAACCCTCAGCCGCACGTTGAAAACCGGTCACTGACCGGTTTTTTTATGCCTGTATTTCATTCGTTAACTCAGGTCACGGTGGTACGGGAAATGCTTTGTCTGTAGTAAAGGCTGAACGGATGTTATTTTTCTGGCGCCGGTTTCCAATCATTCTATTGGCAATTGGTATAAAACGGCGGCAGATAAACCAATCTGATCTAAGATTGCAGAATAGCGTCATTCAGCCGATATGACGTATAAGGAGGTGACCATGGGCATCTGCGCAACCGAATTAACCCGCTGGGTAATCCAGCCAACCCTGCAGCGTATTGGCGTAACCGCGCCGATGGCCTGCACTCTGCTGCTGGCGACAGCCGCACAGGAGTCGGCGCTGGGATCTCACCTGAAGGTCGCTGGCCAACGCGGCCTGGGCATTTACCGTATTCACAGCCTGACCCATCGTCATGTCTGGGATGCTTATCTGGCGCAACAACCGGAATTGGCCAGCACCGTACGCGGCCTTGCCAGTCAGCATGACTTTCTGAATCATCCCCACGCCGAACTGACCACCAACCTGTCGTATGCCACCGCCGTTGCCTGGTTCATTTATGCCCGCAATGGCGATTTCGTGTTACCGGATACAGCCACCCCGGAACAGCTTGCCCGCTTATGGAAGCGGTTTTACCACCCTCGCAGCAGCGTCAGCATTGAAGACTTCTGCGCCAACGTTGCCGAAGTCAGCGCCCTGCTCGACCGTGCCGCCTGAGCAGGCGACAACCCTTTCTGCTTACGCCCACAGACGGCGACTTTCCCTACAGAATTAACTGCCAGAACTGCGCAGGCGGTTCCTTCACCCGGTGCATTCTGCTATAAAGCGGGCGCAATTATTCAGGGTGTTTTTATGATCGAATCCGCTGCCGAGCGCAAAGAGCAACTCGAGTTCAACAAACTGCAGAAGCGCCTGCGCCGTAATGTCGGCAAGGCCATTGAAGACTACCGCATGATCGAAGACGGCGATAAGGTTATGGTTTGCCTGTCCGGCGGTAAAGATTCGTACACCATGCTCGATATTCTGCTGAGCCTGCAAAAAAGCGCGCCGATTCATTTCGATATCATTGCCGTGAATATGGACCAGAAACAGCCCGGTTTTCCGGAGCATATTCTGCCGCAATACCTGACCGAGCTGGGCGTTGATTTTCATATTGTGGAAAAAGACACTTACAGCGTGGTGAAAGACATCATTCCGGAAGGCAAAACCACCTGTGGCCTGTGCTCGCGCCTGCGTCGCGGCACCCTGTACGGCTTTGCCGAAAGCATCGGTGCCAATAAAATTGCTCTTGGCCATCACCGTGATGACATCATCGAAACCCTGTTTCTGAATATGTTCTATGGCGGAAAACTCAAAGCGATGCCGCCTAAGCTGTTAAGCGACGATCAGAAACACGTACTGATCCGCCCATTGGCTTATTGCAAAGAAAAAGACATTGAAAAATTTGCCGAGGCACGGGGCTTCCCAATTATTCCGTGCAACCTGTGCGGGTCGCAGGAAAATCTGCAACGCCAGAACATTAAGATGATGCTGGAACAGTGGGACAGAGAACAGCCGGGACGCAGCGAGAATATCTTTGCCGCTATCTGTAATGTGGCACCGTCGCAATTAGGTGATACGCAGTTGTTTGATTTTGTCACCCTGCAGGATAAGCAGGACAAAGGTCATCTGTTTACCCGTCTGGATGTCGTTCAGATCGACTGATCTGACTGCTCTTTTTTGCCAGCAAAAGAAAAGGCGGTCACAAACCGCCTTGCAACATGCTGGTGACCAGCAGCTGATAATCCCCCGGCCCTTTCACAATAAACTCCATTTTATAGCGCCGGTCGGTAATGATGGACTCCGCCAGCGCTGTCAGGTGGCAAGCCGCACTGCTGAGTTCCGGCTGCGGCATTTGCAGACGTACCTGATACTGCTCTTCCAGCTCTTTTACCCGTACCGTTGAAATGGCCTGGGTTTCACTGCCGGCAATGCCTTTGCGGATCCATTGCAGATAAATACCGTTCGGACCTTTGATATTAGTGCGGACGACACGGATATATCCCTCTCCGGCATCGGACTTCCACGGGCAGACCCGCTGCACCTGATCAATCCAGACCGGCATTTTATACACGCCGGCAAAGGGCCAGGTTTCGCCCTCTTCGGCCGCAGACTCAGCGTTGGCTGTGACGTCCGTAGCTTTAACAGCAGCAGCCATCGGCCAGAACAGCAGCAAAACGGTAATAACGCGTGCTAATGTCATAATGATCCTCCTGCCATTAAGCCTAGCAGCGATCTGTCTCAGCGCTCTGCCTGATGATGCCCGGCCTCAGGCCGAAAACACCGCCTGATTACTGCCGCCGGCATCCCACGACGGACGCTGATAACACACACTGAGAATGTAAAAGGTCTCCTCACCTTTCGGCAGGCGCACGGTCACTTCGTCATCAATGCGCTTACCTAATAGCCCCCGCGCCAGCGGCGCATCGACGCTGATATAGCCGCGCTTGAGGTCAATTTCGTCCTCGCCCACCAGACGATAGCGGTGGACGTTTTCCTCATCGTCTTCCAGTTCCAGCCAGGCACCAAAAAAGACTTTCTGCGGATCAGCCGGCAGCCGATCCACCACCGTCAGAATCTCCAGACGCTTCAGCAGAAAGCGGACACGACCGTCGATCTGGCGCAGGCGGCGTTTGCCGTAAATGTATTCGGCATTTTCTGAGCGATCACCCAGCTTGGCCGCATCGGAGACTTCCTGCGTGACCTTTGGTCGTTCGGTTCGCCACAGATAGTCGTATTCTTTGCGTAAAGCCTGTTCCCCTTCGGGGGTAATCAGATGGCTGCGCTTGGGCAGCGGCTTTTTTTCCTGTTCACTCATAAACAACGGGGCCTGTACCAAAAGATTTCATGGTTTCGCAACAGAGTCATGTCAGGGTGTCAGTATGGGCATGCCTGAAGAGCAACGAACAGTATGCCAAAAGAACCGGAAAAACCGGCACGACAATCTGGATGATGACGCAGAATGATCAAACGCAGCGTAAAAATGGTGACCGGTATTCTGCTGTTGCTGCTGGGGATTATTATCACTCCGATGCCCATCCCGCTGGGCATTATCCTGATCATCCTTGGCCTGTCCATGCTCGTCGGCACCATTCCGCAAGTGCGGCATTTTTTGCAGTTTATACGTCGCCGCTATCGCGCGTTTTCACACAAACTCAACCGGATCAAACATCGCCTGCCGGCGTTTGCCCGTCAGCTGATTGAAGATACCGACCCCGACCAGCCTTGAGCAGCACGCTTTGCCTGCACCATAAAACCGGAAACACCCGCCGCTGTGCTAGCATAAAGACATGAATTCAGATGCCCTTTCTCCACTGGCGGCCAACGATACCGCCACTGACGACTTCGCACCCCTGCTCGAATTACTGAGCCTGCGTCTGGCCGATGGTCAGGCCTGCAGCGAATATGACCTGCTGTGCTGGCTGCAGGCACCTGAACAAGGCGTATTCCGAGCGGATGCTTTGCGTGACTCGCTGACCATGTTCCGCAGCCATTTTATTCTGATGCACTGCCTTTACCGCCTGCAGCAGCAATGGGCTGCTGAACAATCTGCCCTGCTGGAAATCAGCGCCCTCAGAATTTGCCGCCAGCCCTGGCCGCAGACCTCTCAGAGCAGCACGCTGGCGGAGCACCAGCCACTGGCTGAGTATTATCTCGATCTCAGCCAGCTGAATACCGGCCAGGATGAAGTGGATGAACTGCTGCGCAGTTTCTGGCAAACGATGCTGCAGCCGGAACAGGAAGATCAGGATATTGCTGAACTGCAACTCAGTAAGCCAGTGACAGGGGCGGATATTCGATTACAATATCGCCGCCTGGCCATGCAACACCATCCGGACCGTGGCGGTGATGTAAACCGTTTCCGCGATATTCAGGCCGCCTTTCAACGACTCAAGCACCGGTATTCATGATTAAGTTTTCTTTTCCGTTCGTTCTGCTCAGTGTGTTGCTCAGTTTCTCCGCCCACGCTCAACTGGTCATTCTGCAATACCATCATGTATCCACGGATACTCCTGCCTCCACCAGCATCAGCCCGGAAGGCTTTGCCAGCCATCTGCAGTTGCTGGAGCAGGAGAATATGCATGTGATTGATCTCGGCCAGGCGCTGGCCAAAATCCGTGCAGGTGAATCATTGCCGGAGAAATCCGTCGCCATTACCTTCGATGACGCCTATCGCTCGGTGTATGACAACGCCTATCCATTGCTGAAACAGCGCCAGTGGCCTTTTACCGTTTTCGTGAATACCAATGCGGTGGATGAACAACACGGCGTGGTGATGGACTGGAAACAACTGAAAGAACTACAGGACAACGGTGCCCTGATTGCCAACCACAGTGCCGATCACCCTTACCTCATTGCACGCCCCGATGGCATGACTCTCGATGCCTGGCTGACCCAGGAAGTGGCAGAACCGGAAGCCCGTCTGCAGAAAGAGCTGGGCACCAGTCATAAACTGCTGGCCTATCCTTATGGTGAATTCGATCTGGAGATCATCGATTGGCTGGCAGCAAACGGTTATCTGGCTTTTGGTCAGCAATCCGGGCCGGTCGGCCCGATGTCTCATCCGCAGGCGCTGCCGCGCTTTCCGGCCTCGGGTATTTATGCCAACGTCAAAACCCTGAAAACCAAACTCTACACTCTCGCCCTGCCGGTGCCGCCAACACAACTGGTTGAACCGGTACTGGCCGAAGACAATCCGCCGACTCTGGCCATTCATTTCCCGGAAGTTGACCTGCGCCCGCGCCAGATCCAGTGTTTTGCCAGTGGTGAGGGGGCGATCAGTACGCAGACCGAGTCCGACAACGGCGTCGTGAATCTGATCACCCGTGCAGAAAACCCCATTCGCGGCGGCCGCAGCCGTTATAACTGTACAGCGCCCAGTATCCGCCACCGAGGTTGGTACTATTGGTATTCACAACTGTGGATTAACAGTGCAGTAAAATCACGCTGAAACCGGAAAACAACGGCGGCCAGCATCCGTCTGCCATCATTGTGGCTGGTACTATTGGTATTCACAGCTGTGGATTAACAGCGCAGTAGAATCACGCTGACAAGCAGACCTCAGAGCAAACGGCGCGACAGCTGATTTAACTGTTGCTCGCGCTGCTTCCAGTCCGGCAGACACTGAGTCATCAACGCTTTAAACCCCGCACCATGATCAAAGTGGCGCAGATGACACAGTTCATGCACCACCACCAATTCCAGCAACTCAGGCGGTAACTGCATCAAAGCCAGATTCAGGTTGATATAGCCGCGCTGCGACAGACTGCCCCAACGGGTGCGCATCTTTTTAATACGCAATTGCGGACGGCGTACATCAAACTGGCTGAAAAACGGCCACCAGCGCTCAATCATCTGCGGATATTCATGGCGCGCTTCAGCTCTGAGCCAGGCATCCAATGCCTGCTCAATCTGTGCAGGCTGCCAGCTTTCCGGCACCCAGACCGCCAGTTCGGCCACCATAAACTCGTCCAGCGCACTGCGCTTAAAGGGTAACTCACGGCCACGGATCAGGACGCTTTGCTGCGCTACCTGCTGTCGTGCCAGCACTTCACTGCGGCGTTTCAGCAACCAATCGTGGTTAGCATTAACAAAAGCCAGCACATCGGCCTTCGGGTACCCCAGCGGAATACGCAGATCAACGTCGCCATCGGCATTAATCAGCATGCGCATACTCTTACGCCGCATCGCTGACAAATGAACAGCGACCTGCTCACCGCCCACTGTCAGCCAGAATTGTTGTTTGTAAGATTTCCGCACGGTCTCAAGCCTGTTAGGATTAGCGCCAAATTCAGGAGTAGCGTATGTCCGACCTCAATAGTATCCCATCCCTTAATGAAGACGAACTGGAAACCCTGGGCGTATTGCTCGAAGACGAAGCCGACCGCCAGGACAGTTTCGATTTCTTCGCCGTTCACGGTCTGATGACGGCACTGATCGCCGGTCCGGTTGAATTCAATGTTCAGCAAGTCTGGGATTGCGCCTTCGACGAACAACTGGGCTTCAGCAAAGCCGAGAAAGAGCAGGTTAATGCCCTGCTGCTTAAACTGGGCAAAGAAATTCAGGCATGGCTGGATTCCGGCCAGGACTTCCCGGTTCCTGCCGACCTGACGCTGGTCGACGATGAAGAAGAGCCACCGCTGGAAAGCTGGGCCATGGGGTTTATGACCGGAGTCCTGCTGCAGGAAGAACAATGGTATGCGCGTGAAGAAGAAACCGTTGCCCAGCACCTGTTCCCGATTATGTATGCCTCAGGCCTGTTTATGGACGAGCCGGAGATGGAAGACATCGACGATGACATCGACCTGTCGAATCAGATGTGCAGTAATATTCCTGCAGCCGTCGTTGAGCTGTATCTGTTGTTGCACGCCGAAGACTGACACAGCACCCAGCGTGACACACATAAAAAAGCCCGGATATTTCCGGGCTTTTTTATGTGTTAAAAGAATCAGAATACGTTATGCGCCGACGTTACGTACCCACACTTCCACCCGGCGGTTTTTATTACGTCCTTCCATCCCATTAACAGAAGCAACCGGCAGGTTTTCACCATAGCCGACCGAGTTTTTCGGATAAATGCCGTAACGCACCAGCTCTCGACGCACCGCCATGGCGCGTAATTTGGATAATAACTGCGAACGTTTTTCGGTTTTCTTTTTATCGCCAAAACCAATCAGAACCACTTCAGCGGAACCGTTGGCGTGCAGGAAATCGGCCAGACGCTCCAGATCTTTCAGGGCTTTGTTATCCAGCTTGGCGCTGCCTTCCTGAAAACGGAAATTAATGGTTAAACGCTTGGCATCGGAAGTCAGCTGGCGAAAATCTTCTGGTAATTCATCGTAGAATTCCGGCATCACCGCTTTTAATTCCTGCGAAATAAAGCCTGTATCAGCAACGATTTGTTGCCCGGCATCCTGCAGTGAAAAATCAATAAATTCTTTAACGTAAGCATTCGCCGGTTCATCATCGGTGTACATAAACAAACGACGGGACAGTGCGTAATCTTCGGTCGCGACGGTCAGTTTGTTCGGCAGCAACGACTTAGCACTGCCATCAGATACCGACAACAACCGCGCAGAGCGTACCGACGACAAGCCGACAAAACCAATTCCGGCACTGTCAGCGGATACACGGTCCGATAACTCCGCATTGGATTCAAAGCGCTCGGCATCGGCAATTAACGTACGATCGCCTAATACCATGCCACTGAAGCTATCCCAGGTACCGGACTTATCATCACGGGCATACACATGAATCGGGCCTGGCTTGCCACCCACTTCAGACCAGTCGCTGTAACCACCGGAGAATATCTCGGCAATTTCTTCCACGCTCAGATCACTGACCGGATTATCCGGATGCACAATAATGGCCAGACCATCAATCCCGATAATGTGTTCGCTGCCCGGGCTGCGCATATTGGCCAGCGGCTGCAGTAAATTAAATTCTTTATCTTTAACCGGGCGGGAAGCGGCGGCGATATCGGCACGCCCTGACGCCAGGCCTTTAAAACCAGTACCGGATCCGTGGGCTGCAATGTTTACCGTCAACCGGGTACGGGTGGGCGCGTAAAAGCCACTGACCTGAACCTCGTTCTCAACATCGGTATTTTGCACGGCAATGTTTTCTGCACCTTTTTCCTGCAGCCAGGCTTTCACCAGATTGGGGGCCAGTTCGGCGCCAATGGTGTTCGATCCCTGAACAGAAAAAAGATTAATTTCGCCATCAACCGGCAGCCCCTCAAAAGGTGCTGAAGGCTCGGCGTAAGCCGTCGCAGCAGAGATAAGAGTTAAAGCGGAAAAGAAAACATTGCGCCAGAAATTCATAAGACTTACTTCTGAGTTTAAATTTGGGCGCGATTGTATGACGCTTTTGTGACAATGCAATGACAAATGTCAGGAGGCCAGGACGATGAGTGGCAACCTCAGAATAAAAACCTGCAGCGCCGCGTACGGCTTAAGGTTTTTGGCTAACGTCCCGAATATGAGACAGATGCGCGCTGACATACGGTTCCTGAGTAACCATTTTTCGCATATTTTTCAGTGTGTAATAAGGCGCTTCAACCACCATGCTGTTGGCCAGCCAGGCTGGAATCCCCCCTGCCGGGTCTGCATGCACCTGATAAATCACCATAACCCAACCATCATCCTGTGGCTGAAATTCCCAGAAGCCCTGCATATCGGTTATACGGATAAACTCATCATTGGCCGGGAACACATCGTTGCGGACCTGCATATCAATATGCACTGTGCCAAGGGCCGAATCCTGAGTAAGAACACTGTCAATGACACTGTCACGGTCTTTCACCGGCCAGGGAGCCTCTGTCACCATATAAAATAAACGCTGCTGCGCAGAGATCTGCTCGATGACTTCCAGTGCACGGCAATTATGTATCCACTGCGGGCCGGCTTTATTATCTTCAATCAGAGCCACCAGCGCAGACAGCGATGTCTGCACACGCAGCTCGCCACGAAACTCGCGCATGTCAGAATGTTCTGCGGCACGGGTGTACACACGAATCTGATGACTCTTATCCTCTTTTGCCAATTCCCAGTCCGCCATACAGACCTGGCTCAACAACAAAGACACCACGACCAGCAGACGAGCAGCCAACCACATAAATAGATCTCGCTATGCTTGATTACAGGCCGGAGCATGCCTGCACTTTTATGATCACTGTAGGTGCACATCAGCCAAAATAGCGCTGTCATAATCGGCAGAACCAGCGCGAAAATCAGCCCGGAAGTACAGGGCCTATGATGCCCCGCTGTCGGCTCTGGTCAATGACCGCCATGACACTGAGGGGACGGCGGCACGGTCGCTTCCTGCCATTCCTGTGGTGAATAAAGATGCAAAGCCAAGGCATGCACCGGCCCTGAAAGCTCTTCAGCCAGCAACTGGTATACCTGCTGATGACGGGCCACCGGGCGTTTGCCATTAAACGCATCACTGACGACCACCAGCTTGAAGTGTGAGTCAGTGGCTGGCCCGGCATGCATATGGCTTTCGTTAACAATATCCAGATGCGAAGGGCTTAAAACAGCGAGTTTGGAGGCAATAGATTCAGCGATGTTCATGTTCGGCCTATTAGAAAAGATGACAACAATGGCTACTATAAAACAACCGCGGACAGTTGCACAAAACCTATGTAAACATATACAGTACCGGACTGAATTTGAACCACCAGACGGAAGCCAATCATGCAGGATATCGATACCACCAGCACCCAATCTCTTGTTGATCGTTACTACGAAGAAGAGAAAGCAAAACGTGAGCGCGAGCAGACTCTGGCCGCTTTCACCATGCGCCTGGACGCCAACGATCTGGCCATGCTTAACGTTATTGCCCGTCGCTTCCGCAAGAATCGTGATGAAATCGCTCAGGAAGTGTTGTCCAACGCTCTGATTGATCTGTTTGCCCGCCTGGACAGCGGTGAGCGTAAACTGCTGGCCCGTGATGCCGATGAAGCTGCCCGCTCAATCGCCGATGAAATTGCCGAAGAAAACGGCATTCGCAGTGTTGAAGTTAAAACCGGTGTCTGGGCCAACCATGACCGTCAGATCACCAAAATCGAACGTAAGAAGGCCAAAATGCAGGAGTCCGATAATCGTCCGCAGGCTAACAACGCCGATAACGATGACTCTGACGATGACGCCTCTCAAGCAGACGAGCCGTCTGACAACCAGACACTGACAGCTCAGGCAGACAATACTGCAATGGCATCAGCGGACACCAACCCTGAAACAGAAACAGTCGCGCAGGAAGAAGCGAAAGAAACAGAAGAGAATCAGCCAATGTCGATGTTCGGCAGCTGATTCATAATGCAGGCAGAAACAAGCGCTGTAACGCAGCTCTCGTTTCTGCTGGCTTGTTTTCACCAGCCCGCCTTCGCAACCCTGGTGTAGCAGTAGCAGATCACAGGCTGAAACATGAACAGCCAGAGCGCTGAAGTGAACGAAGCCCCTGGCGCACTCACACCAGATTCAATCGCCGATGCAGCACCGTGTTAACGAAAACGCTCAGCGCGGGATAAATACCGTCAACCCAGATCCGCTACTTGCGCCACAGGCGCAGTTCTCTGAACTCCCCCGGCCCCGCTTCAACCCAGACAATCTCAGCCTGATCTGAGAAGACAAATTTATTGCCGAGCAGAAAGCCTGCCCGTCGCCGACCGGACACCGTTGCCGAGGCCTGACGCCCCTGCTTTTTGGCGCTCCGGGCAAAATTTTCTTGTAAGACATCCATAGTTGTCTCCAATCCAATCAATTTCACCTTGCCGATTGAGATTAACTTACCCCTCAATTGTGACAGTCCAGTGTCGGAGATTTTCACCGGTTAACGCAGTATCTATCGGTCTTCAGGCCACTGCGTTCAAGTGAGCGGTTGCTCTCCACTGGCCTTGCTTTACAATGTGCCGCCCTTTTAATCACTCGTCAATTGGAAAGCGTCACTATGGCAATTCAATGGTTCCCAGGGCACATGAACAAAGCCCGCAAGAAAATCAGCGAAGCGATGCCGGACATCGACATCGTGGTCGAGGTTCTTGACGCCCGCCTGCCCTATTCCAGCACCAACCCGATGGTTGACGAGCTGCGCGGCGATAAAACCTGCATCAAGGTACTGAACAAGGCCGATCTGGCCGACCCTAAGGTCACTCAGCAGTGGGTCGATTACTTTGGCAAACAGCACAATACCCAGGCCATTCCGTTGGTTGCGGAAGACCGCAATCAGGTTAAAAAGCTGATTGCTTTGTGCAAAAAACTGGGTAGCTCCCGACTGGAGAAAAAACTCTCGATCCGGGTGATGATCATGGGCATTCCCAACGTCGGTAAGTCCACCCTGATCAACGCACTGGCCGGGCGCTACATCGCCAAAACCGGTAATGAGCCGGCGGTGACCAAATCCAATCAGATGATTGATCTGAAAAACGGCATCATTCTGTCCGATACGCCGGGAATTCTCTGGCCAAAATTTGAGAACGAACACAGCGGCTACCGTCTGGCCGCCAGTGGTGCCGTCAAAGATACCGCCATGGAATACACCGATGTGGCGACCTATGCACTGGGTTATCTGCTCGACCAGTACAGTACTGAGCTGTCGGCACGTTTTCGCTTTAAGGAATTACCGGCCACAGCCTCTGAAGCCCTGAGCACCATTGCTGCCAAACGCGGTTGTCTGAGACCCGGTGGCATTGCCGATTTGCACAAAGCCGCGGAGTTGTGCCTGCATGAGTTGCGGGCGGGAAAGATTGGCCGGATTACGTTGGAGAACCCGGCCATTGTCGAACAGGAACTGGCTGAAATTGAAGAGCGCCGTCTGGAAGCACTCAGACTTCTTGAAGAATCGCCTGATAAACCTGCGTAAAGGTCTGCCACTGAGGGTCTTCGTCCGCCACCACTTCGATCGGGTATAAACCCTCGGCGGTGGGAATACGGTCAAGGCCCTCTTTCAACAGCTCAATGTCTTTGCAGTAAATAATCCACTGACACACTCCGGCATGGGTAATCACCATCGCCACCAGAGCATTTTCACCGGGCTCAAGTTTATTTTGCAGGTGCTCACCAAAGATCAGAATTTTGCCCTGCTCGCCTAAGCTGGGAAAGCCGGTACTGTCATCAACACTGCCGGCGTTCCAGGCAATCTGCACGCACAGCGGGTAAGATTCCGACTCGCGGGCAAGCTCCCAGTCTTCACGGTACTGAATGCTGATGGGCTTGTCGTTCAGACTACCGCCAGCCCGGACCCAACGGTTGTTCGCCAGCATGGCTTATTCCTTTTTGTTTGGTTGCATTCAGACTAATAGAAATCGGTGCAAATGCCAAAAAGTCATTGCCGTCAGCCCCCTCTCAAAGCAGGTTTAATGGCAATTTGAGATACGCCACACCATTCTCTTCGGCCTGAGGGAATGCTCCGGCTCGGATATTCACCTGCAATGACGGCAAAATAAGCCGCGGCATATCCAGGCCCGCATCACGTTCCGTGCGCATCTGAATGAAATCCGTCTCACTGATACCGGCTTTTACATGGATATTGTCAGCCCGCTGCTCCGCTACCGTAACAGCCGAACAAACCGGCCGCTCAGACGGCGGATAGTCATGACATAAATGCAGCACCGTCGTTTCCGGCAGCGACAACAAACGCTGTACCGACTGATAGAGCGTCGCCGCATCACCACCGGGAAAATCACAGCGGGCAGTGCCCACATCAGGCATAAACAACGTATCGCCAACAAACACATCCTGCTGGTTGACCCGATAGCTGACACAGGCTGGCGTATGGCCGGGTGTGGCCAATACATCAATGTTGCTGTCACCCAACGGCAAACGGTCGCCGTCGCTGACCAGCTGGTCAAACTGACGACCATCGGCGACAAAGCGCTCATCTTCATTGAAAATTTTCTTAAAGGTACCCTGCACCTGACGGATGTCAGCGCCAATCACAATCTGCGCGTTACTGTGCTGGCGAATGTAATCAGCGGCGGTCAGATGATCGGCATGTGCGTGGGTTTCCAGCACATAGTTCAGCGTCAGCGACTGCTGTGCGACCTGAGCCAGAATATCGTCAATAAACGGAGTACTGGTACGCCCGGACTTCTGATCGAAGTCGAGCACCGGGTCGATAATGGCGGCCTGACCCGTGGCTTTATCCGTTAACAGATAAGTAAAGGTGGACGTATCTGCGTGGAAAAAACTGTCGATGCGGATGGTTGCATCATCATTTGGCTGGCGGGTCATTGTTACCTCCGGCGATATGAATTTAGCGTGATTATATTAGCATATTCTTATTTAGCAATATTTGATATACACTTTAAAAAGCGTAGCCCGGAAGACAAACCATGATCAATCACGATGCCCTCGACCATCATCGTCAGGATGCCGTCCGCCTGCTTAAGGCTTTGGCCAACGAGCACCGCCTGACCATTCTGTGCTGCCTGCGTCATGGTGAAATTTCAGTCAGTGAACTGACCAGTCGTCTGCCTCTGAGCCAGTCGGCGCTATCCCAGCATCTGGCCTGGCTGCGCAGCGAACATCTGGTACATACCCGCCGCAGCGCCCAAAATGTCTATTATCAGCTCAGTGACGATAAAGCCGAGCGGATTATTAATGTACTGAATGGCCTGTATTGCGATACCACACCCAAGACAACACCACCTGCCGCCTCTCAGGAGACCACGTTGCATGCGCCTGACTAACACTCTGTCGGGTTATCAGCGCCGCTGGCTGATGTCCGACATTACGGCCGGACTGGTCGTTGCAGCGCTGATTACCCCACAAGCCATGGCCTACGCGCTGCTGGCCGGGATGCCTCCACAAGCCGGGCTGTACGCCGCCCTGTTGCCGGTGCTGGCGTACGCGCTGCTGGGCAGCAGCCCCATTCTGGCCGTAGGCCCGGTGGCGGTTATTTCCCTGATGACCTTTGAGGCACTGCACAACGCTGCAACGCCCGGCAGCGCTGAATACCTGAGCATGGCCAGTGCGCTGGCACTGCTAACCGGCTTGTGGCTGTTATTGTTTTATCTGATTGATCTGGGACGCTGGACCACGTTTATCAGCCATTCGGTGATTTCTGCCTTTACCAGCGCAACCGCCATTCTGATTGTCGTCAGCCAGTTAAAATACATTACCGGCATTCCGCTACCCGGTGGCAGCTCACTGTGGCAAACCGCAACGCATCTCAGCAACGACTATCCGCAATGGCAACCGGAAGCGGTAGCCATTGCGCTGGCGGCGCTGCTGCTGCTGTACAGCTGGCAATGGCTGATTCCGAAAATCACCTGCCGCCTGCCACTCTGGCTCAGCAGTCTGCTGAATAAAGCCGGGCCACTGGCTGCGGTTGCAATGGGCATTGCCGTCGTTCAGGCCGTGACACCGACCATTGCCACTATTGGTGAATTACCCGCGGGCCTGCCAGTGCTGGCTCTGCCTGCACTGACCATTGATCAATGGCAAACGCTGCTGCCGGCGGCGGCGGTTATCGCCCTGATTGGCTATCTGTCGAGTCTTTCGGTGGCGGAAGCGCTCGCGCCACTGCCGGATAGCAACTCAGCCGCCAACGCGGAACCATCCACGCCGCCGCGCTTACGCACCAATCAGGAGCTGCTGGCCTTAGGCATCGCCAATTTAGCCGCTGCCATCAGTCAGGCTTTCCCGGTGGCCGGTGGCTTTGGCCGCAGTGTGGTGAACCGCGCAGCAGGCGCCCGCACGCAGCTAGCCAGTATCATTACAGTCGTATTGGTTGCGCTGGTTTGCCTGTTTGCCAGCCGGCTGTTTATGGATCTTCCTTACGCGGTTCTGGCAGTCATTATTGTCAGCGCGGTGCTGCCCCTAATCAGCTTCAGCGACGCCCGGCGCGCCTGGCATTTTCAGAAAAGTGACGGACTGGTATGGCTAACCACCTTTACCGCCGTGTTGGCAGCGGGTGCGGTCGATGGCATTTTACTCGGCATGGTGCTGTCGCTGGTGCTGTACCTGCGCCGCTCCAGCGAGCCTCATATTGCCGAAATCGGCCGGGTCGGAGACAGTGACCATTTCCGCAATGTCAAACGCCATCAGGTGACCACCAGCACGCAGGTACTGATGATCCGTATTGATGAAAATCTGTATTTTGCCAACGGTCAGTATCTGGAGGATGTTATTCGCCAGCGCCTGCAAAGTGGCGGGCACATCCGCCATGTGGTTCTGGTCGGCAGCGCCATCAACCATATCGATTTCAGTGGGTTTGAAACCCTGCAACACTTACTCAGAGAACTGCGCAAGCAGCACATTCAGCTGCATCTGGCTGAAGTTAAAGGTCCGGTCATGGATCAGCTGGGTAAAACCAATCTGCTGGAAGAACTTGCCCCGGGCCAGGTATTTTTTACCGCCAGTGAGGCATTGCGCACCCTGGCAGACTGCTGAAATCATGAGCGGAAGGATAATGAGTATGAAACAACCAACCTCAGAGCAACCCTGTCAGAATGCCGCACCCTGCCAGAATGCCAATACCAGCCCCACGGACGATGTAGCGCCCCCTAACCCTGCTGAAAACGCGGGTGAACCGGTTGATGAACGAACGGACGGACGCCGTTACGAAGTCCAGCCGCAACGCGACGGTGCGCGCTTACGGGTTCGCTACCGCGAAGGTACAACCCGCAGCGGCGCCTGCCGTCTTTGCCGCTGATCCCCAGTCTCAGGGGTTAAACCCCTAATAACTGCAGGTTAATTTCTCTTTGCTCACAGGCTATGATGCCTGCCCTGCTATGTGACGGAGCCTGTTTATGATTCTGACTTACAGCCTGATGATTCTGGGTCTGTTGATTATCGCCCTGCTGGCTGGCTATGCCTGGCATCTGACCCGCAAGGTCAACGCAGTAAAACAGCGCCAGCAGGAGGAAGAAGCTCAGGCCGCCCTGCAATTGCGTAACCGCCAACTGGAACTGTTGCAGGATATCCGCTTTATCGCCCGCTCCGTACTCGACGAGCAATGCGAAATTACCGAAGGCGTGCTGCGCATTCAGTACCTGCTGTCGGCCCTGGACCCGACGGTATGGGAGCAGGATGAACTGCGCGCCGTACGCAGCCATTACCAGTCAACAGCATCGATGCCTATTCTGGATGCCTACAAACAGCTGCCCCGCAAAGAACAGTTCAAACTGGATCAACAACGCTGGGCTCTGGAAAAAGAAAACCAACCGGTCATTGAACGCGAACTGCGTTGGCTGGTCAGTTATTCTTTCCCTGCCGTCACGCTGATCCAGTGATTGCATAAAACTCACCAGCCCGCCAATAAAGACAAGGAGCACACCATGCGTCATCTACTGCTTATTTCTGCCCTGCTGTTCAGCGCGTTCAGCCAGGCCGAATGGACACTGCAACCTTCTTCTGCACTGACTTTTCTGACCACCAAAAATACTCACCTGACCGAAATACATCACTTCCGCAGCATCAGCGGCAAAGTCAGCGATCAGGGCATGGCCGAACTGAACATCGATCTGACCAGCATTGATTCCGGCATTCCGGTACGCGATAGCCGCATGCAGGAATTTCTGTTCGAAACCAACCGCTTTAGTCATGCAACGTTTAATGCCGTGATTCCTGTCGAAGCGATGAATAAAGCGCGCAACGGTGCCAGCCAGACGCTGGATCTGAAAGGCACGCTGATGCTGCATGGTAACGAGGAAGAAGTAACGGTGCCCGTGCTGATTGTTCCGGCACAGGATAAAAGCGTGGTCATCACCAGCCTGCAACCAGTATTGGTGCATGCGGACAGTTTCGCCCTGACCGCCGGCATTCAGAAATTGCGCGATATTGCCAAGCTGGAACGTATCGCCGAGGTGGTGCCGGTCAGCTTCAGCCTGACCTTCAGCCCTGCGCAATAATCCGCAGAGCCGTTATAACCCTGCCGCCGCGAACCCGCGGCGGCATTAACCTTTGGCACGCTGCTTTGCCTGTTTCAGCAGCTGTTCGATATCGTTAACGGTATCATTCATGGCCGTCATCACCACGGTATTCAGTGCCGATTCAATCAATACCTCCAGACTGCCAAAGTGGTAATCGCCAATAGCATCCGCCAGCCCCTTATCGAGATCACTGCGGAAATTCTGCACGATCTTTTGTGCGTGTTTACGGTGCGGTCTGTCCTGCATATCGAGTCTCGGTTCATTAAAGGTTACGCCCTAGCAGTCCATAGACTGAGTAGCAGGCTGAATGATCAGTGGGTCAGGCGTCAGATCTAAAGATGTGGATTTATTGGTATAATCCAGCTGATTCAAAACATGGCGCATCGCATTCAGACGCGCGCGCTTTTTGTCATCCGAGCGCACCACCGTCCAGGGCGCATCCAGATGATTAGTGTAATAAAACATCGCCTCTTTGGCTTCGGTGTAGTCATCCCATTTATCCAGCGATGCCAGATCAATCGGGCTTAATTTCCACTGTTTTAACGGGTCTACCTGGCGGCTCTGAAAGCGTTGTAACTGCTCCTGACGGCTGACAGAAAACCAGAATTTCACCACACGGATGCCGGAACGTACCAGCATCCGTTCCAGCTCCGGCACTTCGCGCATAAACTCCAGATATTCGCTGTTGCTGCAAAATCCCATCACCCGCTCCACACCGGCCCGGTTGTACCAGGAGCGGTCAAACATCACGATTTCGCCCGCCGCCGGTAAGTGCTGAACATAACGCTGAAAATACCATTGGGTGCGTTCGCTATCACTGGGCTTTTCCAGTGCCACAACGTGAGCGCCACGCGGATTCAGATGTTCCATAAAGCGTTTAATGGTTCCGCCTTTACCTGCGGCATCACGTCCCTCAAACAGCAGAACAATTTTCTGACCGGTTTCTTTGACCCAGCTCTGCATTTTTAACAGCTCAATCTGCAGACTCTGTTTTTCCTGTTCATAGCGTTCGCGGGTCATCCGCTCACCGTAGGGCAAATGCAGGGTTTTCCCCGGCTCGGCCTGTTCAGCTTTTTTATCCGCCGGAATGATCAAAGGAAATGAGTGAGAAGCGGAATCAGACATGACACCTCCAATAGAAGCAAAATAAGACTCTAGCCGAATCTGAGTGGCGGCTTTTGATGCTTGTCACTGTTCGGCACTGATAAAAGAATCACGGCCATTGCGCTTGGCCTGATACAGGTAGCTGTCGAGATGATCAATGACCTGCCCCAACTCAAGGTTCTGATGGGGGCGCGGTGTAATGGAGACAAAGCTGCCGGACGCCGTCATCGGTACCGGCTGCTGCAGGTCGTTATGCACATTCATTGCGTGGATTGCCTGCTGTACACGTTCAACCACGGCACGCAGCTGATCCGGCTGACAACCGGGCAGCAGCAGCGCAAATTCTTCGCCACCAAGACGGCCGATATGATCGGTTGGACGCATCACGCTTTTCAGGGTGCGGCATAACGTTTTTAATACCCGGTCACCGGTGCCATGACCATGCACATCATTCACCCGTTTAAAATGGTCAAGGTCGAGCAGAACCATGGCAAACACATGATACTGTCGCTGCCCGCGCGACCATTCGCGCTGATAGGCACGTTCAAAACCACGACGATTTTCGGCTCCGGTCAAAGGATCAGTCAGTGCCAGTCGCGCCTGCTCTTCCGATTGCTTGACCATCATCAGACAGGCGGCAATAACCGCCGCCAGATGCTGCATAAAATCGGTGGCCATACCGCCCTGAAAACGCGTTGGATTCATTGAATACAAACGCAATTGCCCCAGATACACCTCGTTGCGCATTAACGGCAAAGCCAGACCACTTTGCCAGGGCGGAGGTGGCGCAATCGGGGCGGCATCAATAATGGGAACGCGACTCTGAAACTCGAGCTGATTGAGTAATACGCCCTGTTCCAGATCGAGGGATTGCAGCATCGCGGCTTTTAATTCGCCGTCAGGGTCGCAAACTTTGAGGGTGGCGGCGTCCAGATCAAACTGAGCGGGTAAGCCATCAAGCAAAAGGGTCAGAAAATCAAACCAGGTCTGGCAGGACAGCAACTGCAGCTCAAATGCCTGCAGGCGGCGCAACAGCGCTTCATTGCGCCGGGCGTTATCCAGTAATTCCTGTAAGTCCACTCTGTTACAGCTCCTTATCCGTCCAGAGCAGTATAGATGCTCCCTGCCATTTCGCGTTCCTGGCATGCCGGCGGAAGATAAAAACAGAAACATTTGCTAAACTGCCGCGCTTTCCATAACCAGTACCGCCATGAATCCATCGGTTTTGATCTTCGACTCCGGCGTCGGAGGACTCAGTATTCTCAGTGAAGTGCGGCAATTGTTACCGCATCTGTCGCTGTATTATCTGATGGATAACGAAGCATTCCCTTATGGTCTGAAATCGGATGATGAACTCATCCCCCGGGTACTTCAGGTGTGCACCCGGGCGGTACAGCAGTTACAGCCGGATCTGTTGATCATCGCCTGCAATACGGCCAGCACGCTGACCCTGCCGCAACTGCGTGAACAACTGGATATACCGGTCGTAGGCGTTGTCCCGGCCATTAAAGTGGCCGCAACCCTTGCAACAAACCAGGCGGCGCTGAGCAACTCCACAACCGGCTGCCATATTGGTCTGCTGGCCACCCCGGCGACCATTAACCGTACTTACACCGATAACCTGATCCGCGATTTTGCCGGGCATTGCAGCGTGCGTCGCTTTGGCAGCAAAGAACTGGTGCAATGGGCTGAGGACTGGATCAGTAAACAGCGTCCGGCGGAATCTCTGTTTGATCATCTGGATGATTGGCTGCAACATCCGGAGCCATTAAGCCATGTCGTCCTTGGCTGCACCCACTTTCCGTTACTGAAATCGCAGTTGCAGCAGCTATGGCCAGCCATTGAATGGGTTGATTCCGGTAACGCCATCGCCCGCCGGGTCGCGGATCTGCTGCCACAAGTGGCAGCACCAGCACGGGAAGGCACGGCAACCGCCGTGGCCGACGGCGATTTGCAGTGCTTCTGGACGGATAAGCACAAGCAACCTGCCGGTGCCATCCGCTATCTCAGCGCGTTGGGATCGCTGAGCCGCTGTGCGGTTTTGCCAGAAAAGTAAAACTTATACAAAAACCTGTTTGTATAAGTTTTAAAAAATTGAGTAAAATACTCAGGTATTTAAATTAACAACGGTATAGACATGTCAAATCTAGAATCCCTGTACCAACAGGTTCTGTCGGAACTGGGCGAAAACGTTGAACGTGAAGGTCTGCTGGATACACCAAAGCGCGCAGCCAAAGCGATGCAATTTCTGACCAGCGGCTACACCACCGACCTGCATGAAGTGGTCAACAATGCGGTTTTCACCAGTGATAACGATGAAATGGTCGTGGTTCAGGGCATCGAGTTTTACTCCCTGTGCGAGCATCACGTGCTGCCCTTTATCGGCCGTTGTCACATTGGCTATCTGCCGGATGGCAAAGTACTGGGTCTGTCCAAATTTGCCCGCATCGTTGACATGTTCGGCCGCCGTCTGCAGATTCAGGAAAACATGACGAAGCAGATTGCTGAAGCCGTACAGGAAGTCACTGGCTGCCGTGGTGTCGGTGTTATCGTTGAAGCACAGCACATGTGCATGATGATGCGCGGCGTGCAGAAACAAAATTCCATGATGCGCACATCGGTCATGAAAGGTGATTTCCGTTCTAACGCCGCCACACGCGACGAATTTATGCGCTTGATTGGCCTCTGATAATCCCGTTTACTCGGACAATTATCGGTTAAGGGGGCGTCATGCCAGAGCAAGCGTGGTGGATATGGCCGCTGCTGCTGTATACCTTCGGCATACTGGCAGCGGTTGATGCACTTTGGCAGGGGCGCACCGCGCAAGGCACCATTGCCTGGGTTCTCGGCCTGTTGCTGATGCCCGTCATTACCCTGCCACTCTATGCTTTCTTCGGCAGCAGGCGCTTTCATGGCTACCTGCGCGCCCGACGTCACGGCGACCACAGCCTCAGTTTTATTGCCGACCAGGTACAGAACGGACTGGAACCTTTCGCGCTTGATCCCGGTACGCTGACTCAGCCTCTCTACCCTCTCTTTCGCTTGCCGCAGATTGGTGGCAATCAATGCCGCCTGCTGACCGATGGTGAAAGCACCTTTACCACGATGTTCCAGCGTATCGCGGCTGCGCAACGCTATGTTTGTGTGCAATTCTATATTTTGCGTGACGACGACACCGGCCAGAAGCTGGCCGATTTACTCTGTGAACGCGCCCGCGCCGGCGTTGCCACCTACCTGCTGTACGATGAAATCGGCAGTCGTGGTTTAGGCCGCCGCTTTCTGAAACCGCTGCGCGACGCCGGCGTTCGGGTATCGCGTTTTAATCCTCTGCAACTGCGTAACCGTACCCAGCTCAATTTCCGTAATCACCGTAAACTGGTGATTTGCGATGGCGAGTACACCTACGTCGGCGGCTACAACGTTGGCAATGAGTATCTTGGCAATCCACAGGACAACAGTGTCTGGCGCGATACTCATGTCGAAATTCACGGCCCGGCGACACTCAGTTTTCAATTGTCATTTACCGAAGACTGGCACTGGGCAACCCAATACCTGCCGAGCATCGAATGGCTCGGATGCCCCGCCCAAGGTGACAGTAATGTGATGTGCATCGCCTCCGGGCCTGCCGATGAAACCGAAAGCGCCAGTCTGTATTTTACGCATCTGATTCACAGTGCCAAAAAACGCTGCTGGCTGGTCAGCCCGTATTTTGTTCCCGATCAGAATCTGGTCAGCGCACTGCAGCTGGCTGGCCTGCGCGGTATTGATATCCGCATTCTGGTGCCGGAAAAAAGTGACAGCTGGCTGGTACAACAAGCCATGCGTGGCTACATCGATTTACTGAGCCACTGCAATGTGCGCTTTTACACGTACAAAAAAGGATTTTTGCATCAGAAGGTTCTGCTGATTGATGATGAATGGTCGAGCATTGGCAGCGCCAACCTCGACAATCGCTCACTGCGGATTAATTTTGAAATCGGCGCTCTGATTCAAAGCCGCCATTTTGCCGCTGACGTTGAAGCCATGCTGCTGACCGATTTCAACCATTCAGAACCGACTACCATCAGCCAGCACTGGTGGCCTGTATTGCTGGCCAAGACAACCCGCCTGTTGGCACCTTTGCTGTAAGCCCGCAGCAAGGCCTGAGCATAATTTGATGAATTAATTATGACAGTCATTGCCGATACCAGCTCAGGGGCATAGAGTGAACGAATAACAATAAGAAACCAGAGGGATCGCCATGGTTAATCTGTTATTCCGCAAAGCACTCAAACACCCGTTCACATCGGTTCTGCAACCCATTCTGCTTACCAGCATGCTCGCCCTTGGCGCCACCAGCCACGCCCGCACCATCGAAGGATTTGAATTTCCGGAAATCCTGCCGCAATCCACCGATCACCCGGAACTGCAATTAAACGGTGCCTCTGTCCGCACCCTGTATTATCTGGTCGATACCTACGTTGGCCTGCTGTATGTTGAACAGCCCTCTGCAAATCCCGACCAACTCATCGAGCAGGAAAGCTACAAACGTATCGTTTACCACATTCTGGTCAACCGCGTGAGCGGTCGCCGTATCGCAACAGCCATGTACGATGCGCTGCAACTGAACATTTCAACCGATGAAGCAGCGAAAATGGATGAACGGCTGGATAAGCTGGTCAAAATGTTTGACGGAAAGCTGGTACGCGGCGATGCCGGCTATGTTGATTACGTGCCCGGTGTAGGTTCACGCGTGGTCATTAACGACGAAGTTAAAGGTATTTTGCCCGGCAAAGATCTGTATGACGCATTATTGAAAATATGGATTGGCGAGTATCCGGTGTCTCATCGCTTTAAAAATGAAATTCTGGGCCTGAACAAAGACGACCAACATGAGCACATTGCGGCTGAATGATTACGGCCCAGACTGTGTTATTGCACGCCACACTGCTTGCCTTTAGCCCAACCGATACAAAAAAAGCCACGCATGCGTGGCTTTTTTTACACCAGTTCTTTGATCAGAACTTCATACCAGCGCCGACCATAAATACCAGCGGATCGATTTCAATATCAATACCGGTATCATTCAGCTCAGAATCGATGTCCATTTTCCACACAGCAACGTTAGCCAACATACTATCGTCGATGTTGTAATTCAGACCCGCTGAGTAAGCCAAACCCCAGCTCTTTTTCAGATGCGCTGCTGCGCCATCTTCATCAAAGAAGAACGTATGGTTCACGCCCAGACCCACATAAGGCTGCAGTTTGGATGCAGGATCCATCAGATAGTACTGAGCAGACACTGTAGGTGGCAAGTGCTTGGTAGAAGCGATTTTATTACCGTTCAGCGTAACGTCGTGTTTGAACGGAGTAGCCGCCAGCACTTCAACACCAATCTGAGGAGCCACCATATAAGTCAGGGTCAGGCCCAATTGAGTGTCATCGCTGATTTGAGCCTTGGCACCACCACCGAGGTCAATATTGTCTTCCTTCGGATTCACATTAACGATACCCGCCTTAACAATAATATCGCCGGCTTCATAAGCCAGTGCTGGCATTGCCGAAACCGCGACTGCGCTTGCTAACAAAGTTTTCAACAGTTTCATTCTGTGTTCCTCATCTATGCTCAAAAGATGGACTCAGATTAACGGTTAATACCGGGTGCAGTTTGATGCAAATCAAGAAATAAAAATGCCCGTGTTTATACCCGGATATAAGTTGTGACAGGTCAACTTACGACGATATTAGCCGTTGTCCATTCCACTTCTGGCATGAGTATTTCATTGTCTTATCGGCATAAGCCCGCCAGAATGAATCACACCGGTCTAATATGAACCCATACAGAGCGGCAATAACCCGGTGTATACCCAAATCCGACAACTGACTGTGAAGCACTGATGTGAATACCCCAGCCAGCTACAAAAACTACGCATCCATTGGCCGACGGCTGTTATCGTACCTGCTGGCATTCAGCTTTGTGACCACGCTGGCTGCCTTTCTCTACATCCTGATGTCCGATTATCAACGCGGCATGAGCAGCTACGACAAAAACCTGCGCCAGATCCAGACCAGCTATCAGCAAAGCATCAGTTACAGCCTGTGGAACTTTGATGCGCGCCAGATTGAGTCACAACTGAACGGTATTCTTAACTTTCCGGGCGTGGTGTATGTCTACATCGAAAACCGCGGCAACGTGCTGCACAGCGCCGGGGATGTGTACAGCCAATCCGATCAGAGCTACTCGTTCGCTCTCGACTACCAGAGTGCTGGCCAGCCCTACCATCTTGGCAACCTGCACCTGAACATTAATTACACCGGCCTTTACGACGAGCTCAAACACAAAACCGTCAATATCCTGCTGACACAGTTCGTCAAGACCTTTTCCGTCTCCATATTCGTCCTGTTTATTGTCCACCAGGTAATTACCCGACGTCTCAGCAAAATGGCCGAATGGGCCAGCCAGTTCAACCTGAGCAAACTGGATCACCCATTGGTACTGAACGATGCTCAACATCAGCGTGATGAACTGAGCATGGTCGCCGACGCCATTAACCGTATGCGCGAAACCCTGCAACAGGATGTTGACGAGCGCGAACGCTCACGTATGCAGCTGGAAAGCACCAAAGAACAACTCAGCATGGCAATTAACAACGCAGCCATTGGTTTTTGTCGTTATCTGCCGGATGACGATACGTTTGAATGCAACAATCACTTCGCCAACCAATTAGCCAGCACTGAGCTGGAGCTGGAAAGCATGAAACACCCGATGGACCGCCTGATGGATATGATCAGCGGCCCTCACGGAGTAGAGCAAAGAGAACGTATTAATAAACTGCTGCAGGGACGTATAGCCCGTATTCACGATGAGTTTTGCCTGTACAACTTCCGCAAGGAAGAATGTTATTTCGACATCACGCTGCAGATTATCCGCTACGATGAAAACCGCCCCCAGCAAATTTTAATCTGCGTTGTTGACCGCACCAAAGAGCAGATTGCCCGCCGCCACGCTCAGGAACTGACCATATCACTGGAAAATAAAGTGACCCAGCGCACTGAAGAACTGTACAACGAACAACTGCGCACCAAGGCCACCGTACAGAAACTGGAATACGAACTGGATCAACTGAATACCAATGAACGCCAGCAACAACAGAAAAAAATCAACCACCTGCTGCTCAATCAACTGGAACACCTGGCCGAACACATACGCCAACCGGATATGATGCCGGGCATCCAGGTTTTTCTGCAGTATCTGCGCATCACCACCCATGATGAACGCACCAGCATCAACCTGACCCACTGCATTGAAGAATGGCTCAACCAAACGCCGGCTCTGCAGAACATCAAGGTGAATCCGCAATTACCTTTTTCATTGATTATTGAAGAAAACCCTCTTCTGATCCGCTTCCTGCTTGACTACCTCGTTCTGAAGGAACCGCTACTGAGCCAGTGCTCCCAGCTCGACCTGCAACTGCGCCTGGTAAATAACATGGTAATGACGACCATTGATTTCCATCTCGACTCTCCGCTGAATCCCGCGATCAATGAAACGTTAAATGAAACGTTAAATGAAACGTTAAACGACGCGAAGAACGGCCGGCTAAGCCAGCCCGACAGTGAATTTTACGATTTATGTGATCATATTATTTCACTGCGTTTTGACGGTAAGCTGGAACGGCTGCTGACTGAGCCAGAGACACTCCGGCTGGAGTTCAGTCTGGATATGGCGCGCCTGTAAGCAATGCCCTGTTTCACCGCAACCCTCAATAACAACCCATAAAAAAGCCCGGCATCGCCGGGCTTTTTAGTGCTTCCTAAATATCAGAAAGCGAAGTGCTCTTCTTTCATCTGCATCAGCGTTTTAGGATCCTTAAGCATCATTTTAGCATGACCTTTCGCGCGCGGCAGCAGGCGGTCAAAGTAAAACTCTGCGGTATGAATTTTCGCCTGATAGAAATCACGGTCACCTTTGCCGGATTTCATGCCGGTGTAAGCTTTATCCGCCATCTGTGCCCAGAAAAAAGCCATCATGACGTAACCGGAGAACATCAGATAATCAACGGAAGCCGCACCCACCATATCGCGGTTTTTAGAAGCCTTGTAGGCCACGCGGAATGTGTTAATGCGCCACTGCAGCATGTAACGCTTCAGCTGCTTGATCAGCGGTTTCATTTCTGCACGGTTTTCATGGGTTTTAATAAAGGCCGTTACTTCAGCACGGAATTCATTAAACGATTTCAGTTTGCCCAACAGAATTTTACGCCCCAGCAGATCCAGTGCCTGCACGCCGGTAGTGCCCTCATACAGCTTGGCAATCTGCGTATCACGGACAATCTGTTCCATGCCCCATTCTTTGATAAATCCATGCCCCCCGTAAACCTGTACGCCGTGATTGGCCGCTTCGTAGCCCAGCTCAGTCAGGAAGGCTTTCAGAACAGGCGTCAGGAAACCCAGTTTATCGTCAAACTGGTCATAGCCTTTTTTATCACCACGGTCGTGGGCCGCCATCATAAAGTCAGCCAGACGGGCCGCATGATAGAGCATCGCCCGGCCACCTTCAGCAATGGCCTTCTGAGTCAGCAACATACGACGCACATCGGGATGCACAATCAGCGAGTCAGCCACTTTATCCGGATGCTTAGTACCGCTCAGTGAGCGCATGGAACGGCGGTCTTTGGCATAAGGCAACGCGCCCTGGAACGATAATTCGGCAGCACCAACCCCCTGAATCGAGGTACCAATGCGGGCGGTGTTCATAAAGGTAAACATGCACATCAGGCCTTTATGCTCTGGCCCAATCAGGAAACCTTTCGCGGCATCAAAGTTCATCACACAGGTAGATGAGCCATGAATACCCATTTTCTCTTCGATAGAGCCACAGACCACCGGATTGCGGTCACCCAGCGAGCCGTCGGCATTGACGTGGAATTTAGGCACAATGAACAGCGAAATACCTTTCGTACCTTCCGGTGCATTCGGCAGACGTGCCAGAACAATGTGAACAATCTGTTCGGTCAGATCATGTTCACCGGAAGAGATAAAAATCTTGGTGCCGGTCAGGTTGTAACTGCCATCACCATTGGGTTCGGCCTTGGTTTTAACCTGCCCCAGATCTGTACCGCACTGTGGTTCAGTCAGACACATCGTGCCGGCCCAGCGGCCTTCGGTCATCGGCAGCAGAAAGGTTTGCTTCTGCTCTTCCGTACCGTGCATATAAATGGTGTTCATCGCCCCCAGAGAAAGCCCCGGATACATTCCCCACACCCAGTTAGCCGTGCCGATCATTTCAGATTTGATCACACCCAGCGACAGCGGCAGACCCTGCCCACCGTAAGCAACCGGTGCCGACATGCCCTGCCAGCCGCCTTCCACGTACTGACCATACGCTTCTTTAAAGCCTTTCGGTGTGGTGACTTCGCCATCTTTCCACACACAACCGTCGTCGCCGCTCTGATACAGCGGGGACACCACCTCTTCACTGAAGCGTGCCGCTTCGGTCAGAATGGCATCAACCATTTCCGGTGTGGCTTCGTCGCCACCGGGAATGGTTTTGTAGTGAGACTGAAAATCGAATACATCGTTAATCAGAAACTGAATATCTTTAAGTGGAGCCTTGTACTGAATCATTTGCACATCCTCAGAATAACGCGGAACTCAGGGCAACAATGGACTGCCCGCTAACGGGTAAAAATGTGCGGCGATTTTGGCAACAGCCAGCCCCAGCGCCATTGGCTACACGGCCGCGCCTGTCCGTCACTTGGGTAACTGCCATGGACGGCAGACATAGCATCAACGCCGGGAGCGTTGATCAACATTGCACAGCAATGGCCCGCAGGGTGGCTGCCATGGATGGCAGACATAGCATCAACGCCGGGAGCGTTGATCAACATTGCACAGTAATGGCCCTCAGGGTGGCTGCCATGGATGACAGACATAGCATCAACGCCGGGAGCGTTGATCAACATTGCACAGCAATGGCCCGCAGGGTGGCTGCCATGGATGGCAGACATAAAAAAGCCCGCATCAGGCGCGGGCTTTTTTATTCAGGGTATGAGCCGGTCAGGCTGGCTCAGCCTGCTTTTTTGCTTCTTCATCCTTCAGCTCACGACGCAGAATTTTACCGACCGGAGTCATCGGTAATTCGCTGCGGAACTCAACATGACGCGGCACTTTATAGGCGGTCATATTTTCGCGGCAGTGTTTCTTGATTTCTTCTACGGTCAGGTTGGCATCGGTTGCCACCACAAACAGCTTAACCGCTTCACCGGTTTTTTCGTCTGGCACACCAATAGCCGCACAGTTTTCAACCGCCGGGTGCATGGCCACCACATCTTCAATTTCATTCGGGTAGACGTTAAAGCCAGACACCAGAATCATATCTTTAATGCGGTCAACGATTTTGACGAAACCATCTTCGTCAATCACAGCAACGTCACCGGTACGCAGCCATTCGCCATCCGGCGTAAAGCTGTCGGTCGTCGCTTCCGGACGATTCCAGTAACCTTTCATGACCTGTGGGCCTTTCACGCACAGCTCACCGCGCTCGCCCACAGCCACTTCGTTGCCGTCAGGGTCGATACATTTCAGTGCGGTACCGGGAACAGCCTGACCCACGGTGCCCATTTGCTCCAGACCACCGGATGGATTCATACACACCGCCGGAGAGCATTCGGTTAAACCATAGGCTTCAGAAATGCCGCAGCCGGTCAATTCTTTCCAGCGACGGGCCGTATCTTCCACCAGCGCCGTACCACCCGACAGGGTCAGTTTCAGCTGGCTGAAGTCACAGTTTTTAAATTCAGGATGGTTCAGCAGCGAGACAAACAGCGTATTCAGACCAATAAAGCCGGTCAGCTGGTGCGGCTTGATCATGCGCACAAACATATTGGCATCACGCGGGTTGGCAATCAGGATGCTGTGATCACCGGTTTCAAACAGCGCCATCAGATGCACGGTAAACGAGTAAATGTGGTAAAGCGGCAGCGGTGCCACCACCTTTACTCCGGTATCCGGTTTAATCTGCTGACCGGTTGTCGGGTCAATCTGGCTGAGCATGGCGCGAGATTGCATCATATTAGCAACGAGGTTGCGGTTGGTCAGTTCTGCGCCTTTGGCCACACCGGTGGTACCACCGGTGTATTGCAAAATAATCGTGTCGTTCGGGTTCTTGATGTAGTTGGCAACAAAACCACCGAACTTAGCGCCCTGCGACAATGCCTTACGGAACGGAACCGCATCCGGCAGGCTGTAAGCCGGAACCATTTTCTTCACGTATTTAGCAGCCGCATTGATCAGCGTACGCTTCGGGAACGGCAACATATCGGCCAGACTGGTCACGATAATATGCTTGAGACCGGTTTCGGCGCGGATGTTCTGCACAGATTTGGCGAACACATCCATACACACCAGCGCTTTCGCACCGGAATCGTTAAATTGATGCAGCATTTCCCGTTCGGTGTACAACGGGTTGGTATTCACCACAATCATGCCGGCACGCAGAGCACCGTACATCGCAATCGGAAATTGCAGAATATTCGGCATCTGAATAGCGATACGATCGCCGGGTTGCAGACTGGTGTGATTTTGCAGATAGGCTGCAAACGCGGCACTGTATTCGTCGATCTGACGATACGTCAGGGTGTAGCCAATGCTGGTAAAAGCGTCGCGGTCGGCGTAACGCTGAAAAGCGCTTTCCACCACTTCCACTACTGCATTGTATTGATTCAGATCGATTTGATCCGTAACACCAGGTGCGCGCTTGCCGTCCCAGAAAGATGCTTCCACAGGGTTCCCCTTCAGAATTCAGGTTTTTGTTTTTTTAATGGCCAAAACTATGACCGAAAGCCGCGTTGAGTTAAAGAGGAAAACGTGACATGCTTCCGGTCATAACACGCCACGCAAAATATTCCGCCCACTATGTCACACTCATCCGCTGCCAGCCGCGCATTTATCGGTACCGAATATCTGTCGCAATTAATCGAATTACTGGCTCAGCAGGGAATCAATACCTCGCAGTTAGCACAGGGCACAGGCCTGAGTGGTAAGACACTGGCATCGGCACAGGAATTTATTTCGCCGCTGCAGTATCACAAGGTGGTCGAGAACGCCCTTGCCCTGAGCGGCGACCCCTTACTGGGGCTTGAGCATGGCAAGCGCATGAACATATCCAGCCACGGTTTTCTGGGCTTTGCCATTATGGCCAGCGATACACTGGGTCAGGCATTGTCTCTGGCCATCCGTTACGCCCGCACCCGCACTCTGCTGGCGGATATCCGTTTTATTAACGACCACGATACCGCCATTATTCAGATCAACCGTTTGGCGGCGATGCCCAGCACCTTCAGCTTTGTCGTGCAGAACATTATTTCGACACTGGTGACCATTTCCCGCTTTCTTACCCAGAACAGCGAAGAGTTAACCGCGGTAGCCAAATTTACCGATGTTGCCGTTCGGCCAGCCTCCTGTTACGAAGGCATTCTGGGTATTCCGGTGATGTTTAACCAGCCGCATAACCAGCTCTGCATTCCGGCCTGGTTACTGGATACACCGGTTTCAACCGCCAACAATACTGCCCGGCGCATGGCCGAAGCCGAATGTGAAAAGCAACTGGCGGAGCTTGATCGTGGCCAGGATCTGGTCACACAGATACGCCGTCTCCTTGACCGTATGGATGCCTACCCGACGCTGACGGTTATGGCCAAAACCCTGAACTCCAGCCCGCGCACCATCAACCGTCAATTGGCGCAGCTGAATACCACCTACCAGAACATTATTGATGAAGCCCGGCGCGAGCAGGCACTGCATCTGCTGCTGGAAACCAATACTTCGGTGGAAGATATCGCCCACCAGCTGGGTTACAACGATCCGTCTAACTTTGGCCGCGCTTTCCGCCGCTGGCTGGGAGAGTCGCCGCGCGCCTTCCGCAAGAGAGCGCGGGAGCAGTATCCCGCTCAAGTGACGGAAGAAAGCATGACTGAAAACCCATCCTCCTGAGACGGGCGTTTTACAAAGCCTCAAACTCAGGTAGCATGGCGGCAACCATAACAATCATAATAAATCATGAATCAGGTTCATTTCTCCCCCGGTCAGCGCCCGGTTTATCAGCAGCTGTCGACTCAGGTTAACCAGTATTTCCAGCAGCAGAACATCGCCAAAAGCGGTGACCGCCGTCTGTTCCGTAAAGCCGTTGTTATTTTGCTGTTGTTTAGCAGCAGCTACGCCGCCCTGCTGTTGCTGCCGTCGCCCTGGAGTCTGATCGCCTGGTTTATTCATGGCATTGCCACCGCCCTGGTCGGTTTTAATGTCATGCACGACGGTGCCCACGAGTCATTCAGTGGTTCACGCCGCCTGAATCGCTTAGCAGCCCTCACCTTTAATCTGATCGGCAGTAACCGCTTTTACTGGGCACAAAAACACAACCGTAATCACCACAGTTTTACCAACGTCGATGATGTGGACGAAGACATCGATGCTCTGGGGCTTTTTCGTATGAGCCCGCACCAGCGACGTTTCTGGTTTCACCGTTACCAGCATATTTATGTCTGGTTGCTGTATACACTGACCAGCCTGTTCTGGTTTTTCGCACTGGATTACAAAGCCTATTTCCGCCAGAAAATCGCCCAGCGGGGCTTCAGTCAGCGCCTGTCGCTAACCGATCATGTTGAATTCTGGGCGAGTAAACTGCTGTATCTGCTGGTTTATATCGCCCTGCCCCTGAGCCTGTCGGATACGAGCACGGTGATCATCGGTTTTTTACTGATGCATGCGGTGCTCGGTTTTCTGTTCGCCGTTGTATTTCAACTGGCGCACATCGTTGATCAGGCCGAATTTCCGCAACCCGATGCAAACGGCGCCATGTCCGAGGAATGGGCTGCTCACCAACTGCGCACGACGGTTGATTTTGCCACTCAGAATCGCTTTCTGACCTGGGCATTGGGCGGTCTGAATTTTCAGGTAGAGCATCATTTATTCCCCCGCGTCAGCCATGTTCATTACCCGGCATTGCATCAACTGCTGCAAGCATCCTGCAGCGCTCAGGGTCATCCTATCCGCAGCTATCCAAGCCTTTGGGCGGCCCTGAAAGGCCACTACCGCCATCTGCGCCAGCTTGGCCGATATGACTGAGGCCTGCAGACTGACCGACACACAAGCGCTGACCTGCTAGAATGAACAATGAGTAATGTGAAGCTCTGATTTCTCAGATAAATCAGCGCTTTACCAGAAATACACTCATATTCAGAGGTATGCTTATGGAATCGCCGGTGCACAGCCTTAACGGCCTGTTTGCGCAGCTTGGTCTGCCCAACTCCGACCAGAACATCGCTGACTTTATCGAGCAGCACAAGCCGGTTGCCGACAACACCAAACTGGCCGAGCTCGAATTCTTTAATCCGTCACAACAAGCTTTTCTGCGTGAGTCACTGGCTCAGGACGCCGACTGGGCCGAAGTGATCGACACACTCGACAGCCTGCTGCGCCATGAAGCCGATATCCGGCCAAGCTGACTGCTGCTATGCAAGTAAGCCAACATCTCTGGTGTGCTGACAGCGTCCCACCACATTGGTCACCTGCTCTGCCCACAGGACAGGCCGACCTGTTATTGCTGTTCACCTCGGCCGACCCCACCGCTGCCATCCATAACCTGACACAGCTCTTCCCAGCAACACCGCTGTGCGGCTGTTCAAGCAGCGGTGAAATCCAGCAGCAGCGGGTGCTCGATAACAGCACGGTGCTCACCGTCCTGCGCTTTGCGCATACCCGGGTACAACTGGTGACCGAAAGCGTTAACGGCATGGGTGACAGTTATCAGGCCGGTGCCCGGGTCGCACAGCAACTGCGACAGGATGATCTGCGGCATCTTCTGGTGTTCGCCAACGGCATAAGCGTAAATGGCAGCCAGCTGGTCGCCGGGTTAAACCAGACACTGGCCCCTTTCAGCCGAATTTCCGGTGGCATTGCTGCCGATGGTGAACGCTTTCGCCATACCTGGCTGTATACCGCCGATGGACGTTTCAGCCACCATGTCTGTGGTATTGGTTTTTACGGCCAGCATCTGCAGGTTCGTTGTGGCAGCTACGGCGGCTGGGATCCGTTTGGCCCCAGACGCCGGATTACCCGCGCACAAGGCAACCGTCTGTATGAACTTGACGGAATTTGCGCACTGGATCTGTATGAGAAATATCTGGGTGACTACGCCCAACAGTTACCGGCATAGGGATTACGCTTTCCACTGCTGATCTCGGGCGATGACAACGACCCCGTCGTCTGCTCAGTATTGGGTATCGACTGGCAGGAACGCTGCCTGCTGTTTGGCGCAGACATCCCCGAGCAGCACTATGCACAATTAATGCGTGCCAACGTCGACCGGCTGATTGATGGCGCTCATACCGCCTGTGAGCAGATCAGCCAGCAAAGTCAGGATGTGCCGGAGTTTGCCCTGCTGATCAGCTGCGTCGGTCGGCGGGCCATTATGCAACAGCTGATCGACGAAGAGCTGGAAGCCTTCAGTGAAACACTGGGCGCATCCATACCGGTCAGCGGTTTTTACTCCTACGGAGAAATTGCTCCTAACTGCGGCGTCGGTAAATGCAGCCTGCACAATCAGACCCTGACCATTACTACATTTACCGAGCACACGGCATGCATCGACTGCTGAAACGACAGTTAAAACGCCATCATCAGGGCACCGTCCCGGAAGCCTTCAGGCCGCTGTTGCAGGCCATCAGTGATGCCTACGAACAGGCCGATGTCGACCGGGAAATGCTGGAGCGCTCGCTGGCGTTAACGGCAGAAGAACTGCTGGAGCGTCATCAACGTCTGAGCCAGCACCTGCTTGAACAGCAAAAAGCCCAGTCTGATCTTGTAGCCTCTTACGAAATTCTGGATGCCACGCTGAATGCCTCCAAAGAAGGCATTCTGGTCGTCAGCGCCAATGATGACCGGCCAATCGCCGTCAACAAACACTATCTTTTCTTAATGGGGCTGAGCGAAGAGCGCATCAGTCATATGAACGGCGCTGAATTATTCCGCAATTCTTTTCTGCAGTTATTTGAAGGTGAACAGCTTTACGATCAACTCAAAGAAATGCACCGCAATGAACAGGGCAGCCACCGTATCTACCCCATGCGCAGAGGGGGCTGGCTGGAAGTGTATGCGGTCAAGCACCCGGTCGCCGGCTATATCTGGATGCTGCGCGATATCAGCGAAATCCGCGAAAAAGAAGAAACCATTACCTATCAGGCTCAGCATGACAGCCTCACCGGTTTGCCCAACCGCGTGCTGCTGCAGGACCGGCTGGAGCTGAGTATTCACCGGGCTCAGGCGCAGCATTTGCGCATTGCGTTGTGTTACATCGACCTTGATGGCTTTAAAACCATCAACGACAGTCTTGGCCACGCCAGTGGCGACAAGCTGCTGATCGAAGTTGCGCAACGGCTGCAGCAAGCAATAAAAGTGCAGGATACACTTGCCCGGGTAGGCGGTGATGAGTTTGTGGTTATCATGGATGATATCAACGGTCAGGACGAAGTGCTGCAACGCGCCGATGCGATGCTCGAAGCTCTGATGCCACCGGTCGAACTGGAACAGCGCAGTTTCTTTGTTGGAGCCTCCATCGGGATTGCCATGTATCCGAACGACGGTGAAGAACCCGGCCTGCTGATGCGTAACGCCGACATTGCTATGTATCGCGCTAAAGCCAATGGCAAAAACTGTTTCCATTTTTTTACGCCGTCACTGGAACGCATCGCCCAGCACCGCCTGCAAATGGAAACCGAACTGCGCAAAGCCATCGAGCAAGACCTGCTCGAACTGCATTACCAGCCCAAAGTATTTCTGCAGAACAGTGTCCGCGGCATCCGCACCGGCCAGCTGCACAGCTTTGAAGCGTTGCTGCGCTGGCAACGGCCGGATGGCAGCTTTGTGCCACCGGAAAGCTTTATTCATATCGCCGAAGAATCCGGCATGATTGCGCAAATAGGCCAGCTGGTGATTGAAAAAGCCTGCCGCCAGGCGCGCTCGTGGCTGAATGAAGGCTATGAGAGCAATATCAGCATCAACCTGTCGCCGCGTCAGTTTCTGATTCCCGGTTTTCATGAAGACATTGTCGACACCATCCGCTCTTACGGTATTCCCTCGTCCATGATTTCCGTAGAGATTACCGAAAGCCTGCTGATGCAGGACCTGGTCAGCGCCCGGGGCGTGCTGGAATATTTCCGTGCCCACGACGTGTTTGTTTATCTGGATGACTTTGGCAGCGGCTTCTCATCGTTAAATTATCTGAAAACATTACCGGTGGATGCGATCAAAATTGATCGTGCTTTTGTCCGCGACTTAAGCACCAGCAGTGCCGACCGGGCCATCGCCAACACCATCATCACCCTCGGTAAACAGCTGAATAAACTGATTGTCGCCGAAGGCATTGAAACCATT
Source organism: Thalassobium sp. (assembly GCA_002733205.1). GTDB lineage: Bacteria > Pseudomonadota > Gammaproteobacteria > Pseudomonadales > Oceanobacteraceae > Venatoribacter > Venatoribacter pacificus. Next base: position 70,136 of record NVUW01000009.1, read on the forward strand.
GAGCAAGCCAATTTCCTCATCGACAGCGGCTGCGATCTGGCGCAGGGCTACTTTTATGGCCGTCCGGTCAACGGTGATACCGCGCGACATTATTTTCAGCTGAACCCGGTACGGCCTTCTGCTCTTGCCAAACCCGGTGCATCTGAGTAGATTCGCCGCTTCTCTGAATCCTGTGAGGCCATTGTGAAATATCCGCAATTTATTGCCATCGACGGCAGTTCGTTTGAAGAACACGCCCACCCGGTTGCCATTGCCTGGTCACAGTCCGATGGCCAGATTAAAACCACACTGGTTCAGCCGGAAGATGATTGGGACGACTGGGATATCAGCCTGCAGGATCTGCACGGTATCACACCGGATACGCTGTATCAGCGGGGAGAAACCGCCTGGTCAGTGATGCGTGAGCTGGAACACGATCTGGAACAGCCTTATCTGTTCGCCGATGACACCGCACGGGTAACCGAACTGCTGGAAAAACTGTATGACGCCTGCAGCCGTGACCTGAGTATTGAAATCAGCGACTGCCGTGATGAATGGCAGGATACTAACGCGCTGGATGAAAGCGAACTGCACCATCTGCCCTGCGACGAACGGGTTCACCGTATGCTGCTGGCCTGGGCACAGGAACACGCCGGTCACAACGGCTAAGCAGCCTGATGTGATTGCCAGCCAGCTCCCCTCCTGATAAAACCGGATAATCACCAGACTTAACAGGAGAGACTCATGGGTGCGGGAACGCTGATTTTTTTCTGCGGAAAAATGGGGGCGGGAAAATCCACGTATGCACAACAATTAGCCCGGAAAGACAGCGCCATTCTGATCTCAGAAGATGAATGGCTTGCTACTCTTTATCCGCAACAAATCCATACTATAAAGGATTATCTGCGCTGTTCAGCACAGCTGAAGAATATTCTAAGCGAACATATCAGCCTGCTGTTAAAAAGTGGCCTGACACTGATTCTCGACTTTCCCGGCAACACGATTGAGCAGCGCCACTGGTTTAAAGACATCATTAACCGCAGCCAGTGCCAGCACCGTTTAATTTGCCTGAATCACAGCGACGAACGTTGCCTGAAGCAGCTTGCTCAACGCCGTAACGAACAACCGCAACGTGCTGCCTTTGATAACGAAGCAACCTTTTATCAACTCAGTCAGTTCTTTCAGCTGCCGACAGAAGAGGAAGGTTTTATTCTGGAATGGCTGCAGAATTAAAGACCAAATACAGATACCGGACTGAAAACATAAACAATGGCCATCGGAACCGTGGCCATTTTTTATACCTGAATACCAGCGTCTGCACTGCCGGGCGATTACGTCAGAGCAAGCAGAACGCAACACGAAAAAATCGCAATTAACGATCAATCAGATCCGGTTCTTTCTGCAGGTCGGTAATAACCGCCGCTAAAAAACGACTGGCCTCGCCACCGGTAACCGCACGATGATCAAAGGTCAGTGACAGTGGTAACACTTTACCGGCAAACAATTCTCCCATCGCACACAACGGTTTTTCCAGCACTCGTCCGGCGCCCAGAATGGCCATGGTTGGCGGCACAACCACCGGTGTGCCGTAACGGCCGGCAATGGCGCCGTAATTCGATAAGGTAATCGTTGCACCCTGCATTTCCTGAGGCGGAATGGTACGCGCACGAACATCGGCCTTCAGACGGTCAAGCCCGGCGCGCAGATCATCAGCACCACGTGAACCCACGTCGCGTAACACCGGCACAAATAAGCCCTGCGCGGTATCGACCGCAATGCCCAGATCAATCTGGCTGATCAAACGCCGGGTCATCTGCTGATGCTGCTCATCGCCATGAAACCAGCCGTTTAAATCCGGCACCGCAGCACAACCGGCGGCAATGGCCTGCACCAGCCGGATACTGACATCTTCATCGGCATCCCAGTGCGACACATCGGCTTCATCAAACAGGGTGACCGGCACCACCTGTGCATGGGCCAGAGCCATGGCCCGGGCCATGCTTTTACGCACGCCGGTCAGACGTTCGCCCTGCCCCAGTTGCTGATCCAGACGGCTGGCCTTTTCCACATCGTCGGCCGTAATCCGGCCATCCGGACCGCTGCCGCTGACTTGCTGAATATCCACATTCAGACGCCGTGCCAACGCCCGCACACTGGGCGTGACCCGCACCCGGTCAGCGCTGCTGCCATGACCGCCCTGGCCAATCACAAAATGATCTTCACTGCGCTCACGGGCAACCGGCATTTCGCCCACCACCGAGCCATTATCCGCAGCTTTAACCGGTGTTTTGTCCGATGTTGTGGCCTGGCTATCGTCTTCTGCCGCTGCGCTTTGTTCAAACTCCACCAGTGGCTCGCCAGTATTGACGGTATCGCCGGGCTCACCAAAACAGTGGCTGACCACACCCGCACAGGGGGACGGTAATTCAACAATGGCTTTGGCGGTTTCAACCGACAACAACAGCTGATCAAGCGCAACGCTGTCTCCGGCTTTTACGTGCCACTCCACAATATCGGCATCGGCCAGACCTTCACCTAAATCGGGCAAGCGAAAATAACGCATACACACTCCTGATTTACCGGCCATTAGAGATTTTTTTGTTACCAATTTAACGGTAGCTCATGCATTGCCCGGCTGCGGCAACAATGTCGGCCACCTGCGGCAGATACAACAACTCCTGACGGAAATACGGCATTGGCGTATCAAATCCTGTCACCCGGATCACCGGAGCCTGTAATAAATCGAGACTCTGTTCGCTCAGCCGGGCTGAAATATCGGCACCGATTCCACCGCTGCGGGCGGCCTCGTGAATGATCACACAGCGCCCGGTTTTTTCGACCGAGGCGCGGATGCTGTCCATATCCAGCGGACTGACCGTCGCCACATCGATCACTTCTGCGCTGATACCGCGCTGCTCCAGTTCCTGCGCTGCGGCCAGTGTTTCCTGAATGCAGGCCCCCCAACTGACCAGCGTGATGTCATGCCCTTCGCGCAGAATAAAAACGGTATCGAGTGGCAGGCGAGCACCGTCGTCACTCAGCGGTTGCTTCAGTGCGCGGTAAAGGCGCTTGGGTTCGAGAAAAATCACCGGATCGGGGTTATCAATCGCACTCAGCAGCAGGCCATAAGCCCGCCGGGGGGATGATGGAATCACCACCCGCAGACCCGGAATATGCGCAAATAAAGCCTCGGTACTCTCGGAATGATGTTCAGGCGCATGAATGCCACCGCCAAACGGCGCACGCACCACCAGCGGACAATGCAACCGCCCGCGGGTGCGATTGCGCAACCTTGCTGCGTGGGTCACCAGCTGTTCCATGGCCGGAAAAATAAACCCCATAAACTGAATTTCGGCGACCGGTTTCAGACCTTGCGAGGCCATGCCAATGGCCGTACCGGCAATCAGGGCTTCAGCCAGTGGCGTATCCATTACCCGCTCGCAGCCAAACTGTTGCTGCAGCCCCTGTGTGGCGCGGAATACTCCGCCGTTAAGGCCAATATCTTCCCCCAGCAGCACAACCTCAGGGTCTTCGGTCATGGCCCGCGCCAAGGCCAGATTGACGGCCTCTACCAATGTCAGATCGTGGGATTCGGGCACGCCGGTGGATACTCCCGTTGTGGTTTTATTGGTCATATCACACCTCCCGTGCGGCCATGCGCGCAGCAAATACATCGAGTTGCTCATCCAGCGCTGGGGGCCATTCCGCGTATAAGTGATCAAACATCGCTTCTGCTGCCTGTGCCGGCGTTGCCAGATACTGCTCTACCGCCTTACTCACGACGGTTTGGCAATGATCCTGCCAATGCGCATCCATGGCTTCGCTCCAGGCCCCCTGCGAGGTCAGAAACTGACGCAAACGCAGCAGCGGTTCTCGGCCCCAGGCGGCCTGCACTTCGTCCGCAGTGCGATAGCGGCTGGCATCGTCAGCGGTAGTGTGATCGCCAAGGCGGTAACTAACGGCTTCAATCAGGGTGGGGCCTTTACGATGGCGCGCCCGCTCCAGTGCTCCGGTGACGACATCCAGCATCGCGATGATGTCGTTACCATCGACCTGCACACTGTGTATACCGGCACCCCAGCCTTTTTGCGCCAGCGTCGGCGCACCACACTGTGCGGCGCGCGGTACCGATATTGCCCATTGGTTGTTGTTGATGACAAACACCACCGGCAAATGCCAGGTGCCCGCCAGATTCAGGGCCTCAAGAAAATCGCCCTTGGAAGTTGCACCATCCCCCAGTGTGCACAGCACCGCCTGCGGCTGTTGGCGGATTTTCAGCGCGGCAGCAATACCCACTGCATGACCACACTGGCTGGCAATAGGGACGCATACCGGTAAATCCTGCGCCGGACCCGCATGACTGCCGCGCTCATCGCCCCCCCAGTACAGCAGCAAATCATGCATCGCCGCACCACGAATCAGCTGCGTGGCGTGGTCGCGGTAATACGGCACAAACACATCCTCCGCTTCCAGCGCCAGACCACAGGCAACGCCAATGGCTTCCTGGCCGACAGAGGATGGAAAGGTGCCGAGCTGGCCGGTACGCTGCAATGCCACCGCCTTCTGATCAAACAGGCGTGTCAGCATCATCCACTCATAGGCCCGCAATAACGGCTCAAACTCACGTGCCCAAAGGGGAACGTCACATACGGGAATACCATCGCAGCCCAGGTACTGCACCATAGCGCCGGGATCAATAGCAGGAATATCCGCCATAGCATTTTCCTCCGTCAGTCAGACGCTCATCAGGCTTACGTCAGTTAGGGGTTTTGCACTTATCAGAATATCGGTCGCTGCCGCGTCTGAAGAAGACGTGAGCAGGCGCACAGGCAGCGCGCTGGCAGCAAAGACGCTGCGAATGAAATAACAGCAAAGACAGATCCATCCCCGACGGGGGCGGAAAACGGTTTGACGAGACATTCAGCACCTCCGGCTTTTGGCCTGAGCGTTGCCCATTCAGGGCAAATGCCATTCTGCTTGTGGCAAAACGAACATGTTTAAAGCATCTCTGAATATGTAGCTGAGAAACGCTCGGGCAGAAAGGCAAAAGACCGCTTTAAACTAAGCAGAGCGAACGCAAATATCATGATCGAATATAAGTGCGCAGAGCCCCGTCCTGCCAAACCATAGCCGTCAGCATACGAAACCATTAGAGTACGCACTTATTTTTTCTGGCAACGAGTCCCATGGCGCTGAAAGCAACCATTTTTAAAGCCGAGTTAAATGTATCCGATATGGATCGGCACCATTATCAGACCTACAACCTGACCATTGCCCAGCATCCGTCTGAAACCACCGAGCGGATGATGGTTCGCCTCGCAGCCTTTACCCTCAATGCCAGCGAGCAACTGGAATTTACCAAAGGCCTGAGCACCGACGACGAGCCGGACTTATGGGCGCATTCATTGAGCGATGAAATTGATCTGTGGATTGAACTCGGCCAGCCCGATGAAAAACGCATCCGCAAAGCCTGTAACCGGGCGAAGCAAGTCATTATTTATGGCTACCACGGGCGCGCTTCTCAACTTTGGTGGCAACAGGTTGAAAGCAGCTGTCAGCGTTTTAATAACCTGCGGGTGGTGGATTTTGATGCGGCCGCCATCGAGCAACTGCAACAACTGACGGGCCGCACCATGCGTCTGCAGGCCAGCATTCAGGATGGCATGCTGTGGCTGGGTGATAGCAGCCAGACCATTGAAATTGGCATGACGGTACTGCGAGAAAATAAGCGCTGAGGAAAGTAAGCGTCAGGGAGAGTGAGGACGAAGTACAAGTAAGCGTTGAGGGAGTTCAGCGTGTCTGATTAAGAATGGCTGCCAGACGTCCGTCGGCGGCCATCCTGGCCAGCGCCTGATTAAAGCGCTGATGCAATTCACTACCGCGCGGAGTACGCTGAAAAGCGAAAAAAACCGGATGTTCACTCAGCGGCTGTGTACGCTCGTAATGCACCAGATCGTCAGCCTGTTGCTCTGCAATGGCCCGCAGCGCGGAACGCTCATCACCGATAAATACGTCGATACGTCCCGCCAACAGTTTTTTAATATTCTGCGGATCGGTGATCGTGCTCTGATAGCTGGCTCCCGCGACAGACAACACATCGTCGGAATAACTGAACCCGGCGGTATAACCGACACGTTTTCCGGCCATATCCGTGGCTTTTAAAACCCGCGGATCAGCGGTGCGGGTAAAAGCAAAAATACGTTTACTGTAAACGGCGGTTGTTGCCAGGTACGGCGAGTTCATAGAGACGTCGATCGCCGGAAAAATCACATCCAGATGACGCTCTACGAACTCTTCCCGCACGCGCTGGGTCGGAAACAATGCAATGTTTAATTCCTGTCCGGCTTCTTCGGCAACCGCTTCCGCCAGACGGATAAAAACGCCGCGATTTTCCGACTCCACCATCAATGGAATGGCAAAGGTGCCCATGCGAATGGGCTCGCTCTGTGCCGGCATCACCAGCAGCAGCGGCAATAAAGCATACATTGCGAGCAGTAACCGGCCTGTGCGCATAACCCGTCCATGAAAGGAATAAAGGCTCATGCTACATCAGAATCCGCAGGGTTACTAACGCCCTGCCGGCATGCAGCAACGCTTATATTTTTTACCACTGCCACAGGGGCACGGACTGTTTTTATGCGGCGCGGCATCCTGTTGAAGATCGGCCAGATTCTGCTGATAAAAATCACTCAGATACCCATAAAGCTGTGGGTGTTTCTTTTTCAGCAGTTGCGGCCGTTCAAAAAAGTATTCTGATGCTACGGCAAAAAACTCAACCTGATTGGTTGCACCGTATTCCGGTATGCCGGTTCTGTCCTGTTCCATTTCACCAATTTTTTGCTGCACCAGACTGAACCAGGCATCGCTGGTACGATAATTTTCCAGGCGCTCAGGAAAACCATCCAGCGCACCGTCGGCCATATCCACCAGGTGCACAAACTCATGGATACCCACATTGTGCTTGTCTTTTTGATTGGCAAATCCGGCGTGTAAATCCGGCTTGCTCAGAGCCACCTTCCCGACCATCGGCCCGGTACCGACCATACCGGTAATACGCGAATCCGGGGCGCCACACTGAAACTCCGCATTAAACGCCGCCGGTAATAAGAACACGGCCCGCACATTAAAATAATGCCAGCCCGGAAACCCCCAAACCGGAATGACAGCACTGGCGGCAACCAGCAGGCGATCTTCATCGGTTACTTCAACATCGACCCCACCCTCAACCGCGGTCGTGGCCAGAAACAACTGACAGCGCCGTTCAAACTCCCGACGCTGCGGTTCATCCAGGCGTTGATAAAACGCCACACGAGCCGCTAAAAAGTCGGACCACTCAGGCTGCCAGACAGGTAATGCTTTAACCTCGGGCTTCGCCCAGATTGCCAGTTTATTTAACAGCCACTGCCACATTGTGTATTTTCCTTGTTGTTCAGAACATGTATCCGAGGCGCAGCGTTGACACGGCCATATTGGGATACCAGGTGAGTACGTTTTCGGCCTGACGGACATCGTCACGCTGATTTTCATCCGCCAGTTCGGCAGACGAGCGGGTTACCTCGCCCGATACCGGCATCACCAGCGTCAGCCAATCAACGGCCAGTGTCCATGGCCCCTGCTGCCAGTGGTTGGCAATGCTCAGCTGCGCCATATGGGCATAAGCTTCGCTGCGCACTCCGTGCTCACTCAACGGAAAGCCATACACTTCCGGGTCGAGATAAATTTCATTGCTGCGGTAAACATAACCACCGCTAAGATTGAAACTGTTGCCAAAAAAACGGCGCAATAACAGACCGGCATGGCGCTCTTTAAATCCGGCGAGTTTCAATTTAGAAAAATTCACCTCAAAACCGCTGTTCATATACGACAGCCCCAGCTGCCACTGGTCACTGAGGTTAATATTCAGCGCGGCGCCTTTGGCACCGGGAAAAGGCAGCGACAGCACTGAAAATGCTGCGTCAATGCCAACATTATGAGTGGCGCGAAATTCCCGTGAGGTTTCTGCCTGCAGCCCGGAAGCCCCGACCAGCAGCAGGCAGGGTAAAACGCTACGAAATCCTTTTCTCATCAACTTCAACCTTCGATTTTTAATAATTCAACATCAAATATCAGTAACGAACCGCCCGGAATAGACCCCGCACGCTGATTACCATAAGCCAGCTCGGCCGGAATAAATAAGCGCGTTTTTTCGCCCTCAACCATCAGTTGCAAGCCTTCCGTCCAACCGCGGATAACCTGATTCAGACCAAAGGCAATGGGCTCATTACGTTCCACAGAACTGTCAAATACAGAACCATCGAGCAAGGTGCCGTGATAGTGCACCAGCACGCGGTCACGCGGCCCCGGGTGTTTTTCACCAGTACCCGGTTCCAGTACCAGATATTGCAGACCGGATGCGGTTTCTTTTACGCCATCCTGCTTTTTATTGTCCGCCAGAAATTCAGCACCCGCTGCGACATTCTCAACCGCGCTTTTGCCACTGCCCATACCGGCACGACGTAATGCATAGAACAACAGACCTGCAATGATCACTACCAGCAAAATATTGAGCATACGAACTCCCGGAGCAATAAAATAATCGGGCATTCTAGCGACTGGACGGCATCAGTACCATGCCGTTTAATGACCTTCGGCCGAATAACAGGAATATCACAATGCCAACCGTTCACAGCGCAGCAGAACCGCGCCCACCCATCGTTTTTATTCACGGCATGTGGTGCGGGCCAGAGGTGTTTGAGCCCTACCGGCAATTTTTCACCGAGCGCGGCTACCACTGCCATCTCCCGGCATTACGGCTGCATGATATTAAGAACAACGAAAGCACAGCGCTTGGCCAACTCAGCCTGCTCGACTATGCCGCCGACCTGGAAGCCTTTATCCGTACACTGCCCCAGCAGCCGATTCTGATCGGTCACTCAATGGGTGGATTGCTGGCGCAAATACTGTGTGCGCGCCAATTGGCAGCTTCTGCGGTATTGTTGTGCCCGGCATCCCCGGCAGGTGTACATGGCCTGACGGCCTCCGTTGTGCGCAGTTTCTTTGGTGTAATGACACGCTGGGGATTCTGGAAAAAACCGAACAAACTCTCTCCGGCGGCGGCACGTTATGCCCTGTTTAATCGCCTGCCGGATGACGCAGCACAGGATGCTTATCAGCAAATGCGTTATGAAAGCGGCCGTGCCGCCTTCGAAATTGGTTTCTGGTTGCTTGACCGGAATAAGGCCAGCCAGGTTGATAACCGCAAAGTGCGACAGCCGATGCTGGTGATCTCAGGCGCCGACGATCATATAACCCCCGCCGCCATTAATAAGAAAGTTGCCAACCGTTACGACCAGGCAGAGTATCGCTGCTACCCTAATCATGCTCACTGGCTGATTGCTGAGCCTGGCTGGCAAACCATTGCCGCAGATATTGCAGAATGGCTTGAGCAGACGCACAGGCAAAACACATAAAAAACGCCGCAGATGCGGCGTTTTTTTAATGAATAGAACCTTAGTAACGCGACAGTTCTTTATCGTCTTTAAATAACTTATCGCCGACGTTCTCAACCTTTTTCAGAGCTTCCAGCGAGTTCGACAAAAACTCCCGCTCATACAGCACTACCACAACCAGCGCAGCAGCAGCGACAAAGGCCCAGGGGTGAATAAACCAGGTAAGAATCGCCAGCGAAAAGTAAAAGGAACGCAACCCGTAGTTATAACTGCGGCTGGCCTGATCAATGATTTTGGCGCCATAAATCGCAAAGCTGCGACGCTCGGCAGCGGTCACCGAGTCATCACCCGGTAGCGGTGCCGCACCAACCAGTACCGAGGCAAAGCCAAACTGACGCATCGACCAGGTAAAAGTGAAGAAGGCGTAAATAAACACGCCAATTAAGGTCAGAATTTTCAGTTCCAGTGCCAGCAGGGTATCGACCACCGCGAACGAGACTCCGGACAACATGCCCTCAACTTTATCGACGGCGGTTAACGCTGTGAGCAGACCCGCCAGAATCAGTACACACGAAGAGGCAAAAAAATTCACGTTGCGCTCAAGGTTAGCCAACAATGCAGCATCGCCCACCCGTACTTCACGCTGCAGCAATCGTCTCATCCAGTTAATACGATGCACATGCAAAACAGACGACAGAGAGGCCGATGTTTTCGCCTTGTACTTGGCAAACTGGGTATACGCCACCCAGCAACCGATAAACCAGGCCAGGCTGAGCCAGTTAATTAAGCCAATTTCCGACATTCAGCCGCGCTCCAGATAAATAACAGAACCAAGATGCGTCAGCATAACCGGATTAACGCCCGGTATGAATACACCCGTACCGCAAGCCAGACTAAGTAGTTCTACCAGTGAGCCAGACGGACTGGCAGGAAAGTTCTGTTTTTATAAAGATAACGATTGAACTGCAGCCACTTTCTGTAATCATAGCGCTGCGGCAGCAACTGCCGTCTAAGGATCTGAACAGGAAAGTCCTGATCAATAACACAGCGGAGACAGATATGAGCAAAAAATCCAATGCCCTGGCAGGCCAGCCAGTTCGGCGTAACCTGCATGCCTGTGCAGCCATTATGCGCAAAGGCGGTGTCCACGAAAGCACCACTAAGGCCAAACGTAATCAGGCCAAGCGGCAACTGAACAAGGCAATGCGTGAGGGGGGCAACAGCTCCCCTTTTTATTACCTGTTATTTAGCGTTCGCTTTGCCTTCCACGCCTGAACCTTCCCGCATCCCATTCCTGCCGCATCCCATTCCTGCCGCATCCCATTCCTGCTGCATCACATTCTTCCCGCTTAAATCTGCTTTACTGGTCTGGTATCAGATTTACAGATAGTCAGTATTTTTTCATTTTCTGCCAATCCGCTTAGCCTGATGTTTTTGTTCCATGGAGAGCGATATGAAATACCCGTTTTCATCCGGCCTGTTGGTGCTGACACTGAGCTCATTGCTGCTGAGTGGCTGCTATGCCGGTTCTCAGGAAACATCACCCCGCCCGCAAACCGCCGAGCGTATATTTACCAACGCCGACATTATTACCATGAACCCGTCAGCACCAAACGCACAGGCGATCGTGATTGGTGGCGGAAAAATCATGTACGTCGGAGACAACCAAACCGCACTCGCATTCGCCACAGGCAACACACAGATCACCCCTCTGAATGGTCTGACCCTGTTGCCGGGCATACACGACAGCCACGTTCACGCACTCGAGGGTGGCAGCGAAGTTGGCGGTAATTGCTGGCTCGAAGGAGAGAGCATTAACGACCTGAAACAGCCGCTACTTAACTGTCGTAAAAAGCAAAAAGGAAGTCCCTGGTTACTGGCTTATGGCCATGATCTGGAGTCACTGCTGGAGGTGGCCTCCCCTCGCGCATTGCTCGACAGCTGGATAAGCGACAGACCGGTTGCCGTTATGGAGCAGACCTCACATTCGGTGTGGGTCAACTCAAAAGGCCTGGCTCTCGCCGGTATTACTGCCGCCAGCCCCGACCCTATTGGCGGCATTATTTTACGTGACGCTCAGGGAGAGCCTAACGGCATTCTGCTGGAAGCCGCCGGTGAAGCGATTTTTGATCTTGCCCTGAAGCCAACGGCGGAATCCTTTGATATCAACTATGACGGGCTGATCTGGGCGATGGATGAACTCGCCCGTAACGGCATAACATCCATCGCTGACGCGCGCGTATATTGGCAGCGCGGCTGGCTGGATGTCTGGAATCAGGCCGAGAAAGATCAGGCATTAAAAACGCGGGTCAACCTCGGTCTGTGGGCTTATCCGAATATCGATGATGAACAGCAGCTAACATTTTTAAAGACTCACTATCGTTATAATCCGAACCGTTTATTACAGGTCAATCAAATTAAAATTTACAGCGACGGTATTATTCATAACACGACCGCAGCGCTGAAAGCACCTTATAAAAGCAGCCTGAAACCGGTCCCGCCGTTAGGCCTGAATTATTTTACCGAGTCAAAGCTGAGCCGCTATATTCGGGAACTGCAATCGGTTGGATTTGATTTTCATATTCATACCATTGGTGACCGCGGCGTTCATGAAGCATTAAACGCTATTGAACAGAACCTGACCGCTCGCCCCGATCATCGTCATCGTCTGACCCATGTAGAAATGATTGACGACATAGATTTACCTCGCTTTGCCAGCCTCAACGTCATCGCAGACATACAGGTCGCCGGTGACTTTACGCTGCCCAAAAATCATCACTGGCAAGAGCCGTATATCGGCGCACGGGCATACTCTGCCTATCGCCTCGGTGATCTTACCGACAGCGGTGCACGGGTTGTACTCAGCAGTGACTGGACCGTCAGCTCACTGAATCCTTTTGTCGGTATTCATAATGCGGTCAATCGTGGCGAACAAAGTATCAGCGTGATGGATGCACTCAAGGCGTACACCATGAACGCGGCTTATCTGATGCGCAGTGAACAGCGCACAGGCTCACTTGAGGTCGGTAAAGCAGCCGATATGATCGTGGTTGATCAGAATATTCTCAGTATTCCACCGGCGCGGCTACGTGACACCAGAGTATTGCTGACCATCATGAATGGCCAGGTCACCTGGCAGGATAAAGACTTGTAAATAACGATTAACGGTACTGATGATGCTGGCGGATGCTATCCTGTAAGGCCGCCAGCGCGTCGTGATATTCGCTGCCCCCGCGCCACAGCATTTCGACCCGCCGATCCAGCGGTACCTGCTCAAACGTTACGTTTATTTCTGTTAATTCACCAGAAGCAAGCTCAGGTTCCACTAACTGACGCGGCAACAATGCATAACCGGCACCTTGCTTTAACAAAGCCAGCAACAGGTTACTGTCAGCTACCTGCACAAAAACTTGCCCGGCAATGCCTTCATCATGATCCGGCGTTTCATTACGCGACCAAACCAATTCCCGGATTTCACTCAATTGGTTCAGACTGAGTGGTTGCTGCAGTTGCCCTGCCAGCTCAGGGCTCGACACAAACACTTCAGTAATAACGCCCAGACGCTGATACTCAAATCCGGGGTGATGACTTTCGCGTTCAAGACATAAAGCAAGGTCGATTTTTTCCTGCTGTAAAGCCGCCAGTAATTCCGCATAAGGCATCGGCTGCACATCCAGTGTCAGCTGTGGCCACTGCTGCAGAAAATTGACCAAGGCATCACTCAATGAGGCTGCAGTCAACCACTCATCAATCCCCAGAACCCAGTGCAGCCGCTGTCCCTGCTGCAGAGCCTGAGCGCTTTGTTGCAGTTCGGCTGCGCTGCAGAGTAATTTTTTCGCCAACGGCAACAAAGTATCCGCTGCAATCGTCGCTTGGGTTTTATTGCCGCTGCGCTGAAAAAGTGCCAGCCCAAGATCATCCTCCAGCTCGCTTATCCATTGACTGACCAACGGCTGACCTTTATGCAGGCGTCGCGCAGCGGCCGAAATAGAACCGCACTCCAGTGCCAGCACAAAGGCTTCGATATGTTTAAGCTCCATCTTCCGCTCCTTTTGCTTGCTGCGGATTAACATCATGCTTCACGCCGATACGGTCTTATTCTGTACGATCAACTCAACCAAACGCTGAATTTTAATATCCGACAACTGGCGGTAATCAAAATACGGGCACAGTACCAGCCCTGACGCTTTATGCAGCGCGAAGTCATTATCCAGCCAGATCAGTTCTGCGTTTAAACCCAGAGTCTGGGCATAGCCTTTAGCCAGTAATAAACGGATTTTTGTGCTATCAGGCCTCAGCTCCGGCGGCGAAAACAACAAAGCCTGCCCACTATCCGCCTGCAATAACTGCTGATCGCGCAGATCCTGCCAGCGTGTAAAACCAGACAATGGTTGGTTGTTATCTCCGTTAATACCGGCCTGCTGCAAGGCAAAGATCAGCTTGGCATAGACATTAAATATTTTCCGCCAGTGGTTGCCGGTTTCGCTGGCGATACGGGCAATATCTCCGCGCTGCAGCGGCTGCATTGTTTGCAGCTGCTGGTATTCCGCCAGCGGCGGACGATTGGCGATAAATACCTGAATATCGGCATCAGCATCGCCAAGGCCAATTCTCTGATTACTCATATTGAACGCTGATTAACCCGCTTCATTAATTCCTCCGCGCTTTCTTTGCGCTCGGAATAACGGTCCAGCAGGTAATCGTTGCGGTCGCGGGTTAGCAGCGTAAATTTCAGCAGCTCTTCCAGTACATCGACAATACGGTCGTAATACGGCGACGGCTTCATACGGTCATTATCATCAAACTCGGCCCAGGCTTTGGCCACTGATGATTGATTAGGGATGGTCAGCATCCGCATCCAGCGGCCTAACACGCGCATCTGATTCACGGCATTAAAGGATTGCGAACCACCACAGACCTGCATCACCGCCAGCGTTTTACCCTGGGTTGGCCGTACCGCACCGATGTTCAGCGGAATCCAGTCAATCTGTGCTTTCATAATGCCGGTCATGGCACCGTGGCGTTCCGGCGAGCACCACACCATGCCTTCACTCCAGGTTACCAACTCACGCAATTCCTGCACTTTCGGATGACTCTCTTCGCAGTCGTCCGGCAGCGGTAGACCACTGGGATTAAATACCTGAGTTTCTGCCCCCATGGCCTCTAATAAACGCACACTTTCTTCCACCACCAGTCGGCTGAACGAACGGCTGCGCAGTGAACCATAGAGCAGCAAGATGCGTGGTTTATGACGGGCAGGCTTACGAGCCAGTAATTCATCAGCAGCCGGAACTTTAAATAACTCCCGAATCAGGTTCGGTAAATCGCTCATTGCTTATCCTCATTCACCTTTGTTTTTATTTACCAAGTGCTGCCGGAAACCAATGGCGGGTTTTATTGGCAAAGGCCACCAGCGATAACATCACCGGCACTTCCACCAACACCCCGACCACGGTCGCCAGTGCTGCACCGGAATGCAGACCAAACAGCGAGATGGCCACCGCAACCGCCAGTTCAAAGAAATTACTGGTGCCGATCATGCAGGCAGGCGCAGCGATGTTATGCGCCAGACGCATTCTGCGGGCGATAAAATAGGCGATAAAAAAGATGCCATAAGTCTGCAGCATCAGCGGAATAGCAATAAGCAGAATGTCAAAAGGCTTGGCGACAATGGTCTGCGCCTGCAGGGCAAACAGAATCACCACCGTACTGATCAAACCGAGGACAGAGAACGGTTTAATTGCTGAAATAAAATGCGTGAGACGTTCACTATGATGATCGGAAGACAGCCACTGACGGGTCAGTACCCCGGCCAGTAATGGCAGAACGACATACAGCAGCACAGAAAATAACAGTGTCTGCCACGGTACCTGAATATCGGACACACCTAATAAAAAGGCGGCAATCGGCGCAAAGGCAAAAATCATGATCAGATCATTCACCGACACCTGTACCAGGGTGTAATTGGCATCGCCTTTGGTTAACTGACTCCAGACAAACACCATCGCCGTACAGGGTGCTACTCCGAGCAGAATCATCCCGGCAATGTATTCGCTGGCGGTCTGAGCATCGACCAGACCGGCGAAAAACACTTTAAAAAATAACCAACCGAGTAAGGCCATGCTGAACGGTTTAATCAGCCAGTTAATCACCAGCGTCAGCAGCAGGCCCTGCGGTTTTTTGCCAACGTCTTTGATGGCCGAAAAATCAATCTGAATCATCATCGGATAAATCATCAGCCAGATTAATACCGCCACCACCAGATTCACCCGCGCCACTTCCAGCGCTGCAATACTGGCAAACAGATCAGGCAATAACAGCCCCAGCACAACGCCTAATACCATACCGGCGCCCACCCACAGGGTTAAAAAACGTTCAAAAACACCCATAATTCAGACTCCGCTCTGCTGCTGAAATACATGCTGAATATCGGCCGCTGTTTTATCCGACCAGTCGATGGCGCTGAGCGCACGGATACGCTCACGTAAGACAGCCGCTACCTGATTAAACGCCGCGCTCTGTTCGGCCTCCGCTAATTTTGACGGATCAGGCAACCCCCAGTGCACTTTGATGCTGTTTCCCATCCACAATGGACAGGCCTCTCCGGTGGCACTGTCGCAGACGGTAATCACCACATCCGGGGCAAAATCTGCAAATTCATCCCAGCTCTGGCTGCGCAGATCATCGCTGCGGATTCCCTGCTGCTGCAGAAAATTCAGCGTACCCGGATACACCACACCCGCCGGCTGACTGCCGGCGCTGCGCACCTCGAAAACACCATTGCTTTCTGCGCGGCAAATGGCTTCCGCCAGAATGCTGCGGCAGCGGTTATGGGTACAGACAAATAAAAGTTTCATAAAAATATCCGGACAGGCTCAGCAACAGGAGGACGGATTTGCCGCAGTCAGGGCGCTGCAGCGTTTGGTGTAAGGGGCAATAAAATCATGATTGGCCGCCAGTGTGGTTTCGAGCACCTGCACAGCCCATTCAGGCAGTTGCGGATGCAGGCGGTAATACACCCACTGGCCACGTTTTTCGCTGCTGAGTAATTGCGCCGTGCGCAGTTGCGCCAGATGGCGGGAAATTTTCGGCTGGCTTTCTTCCAGCGCCGCCATTAAATCGCACACACACAACTCGCCGTGCTGTTGCAGCAGCAACACCATCACCAGCCGGGTTTCATCATTCAGGCATTTGAACAGGGTTAACGGGTTCACAACGCACACCATTAAGAATATCTGGAAAATCATATATATGTTTTTTCATATATACAATAACCAAACGCAGCTACTGACCCGGATGCCCTCTTCAGCGGTCTTCCCAGCCCTTACATTCCCCCGCTTTTAGAGGTAACTTGCCTGCTTCTGATAATAAAAAGTGCTGCCGTTACCAGGGTCTGTCGACCCTAACGCAGCAGCTCAATACAAAATAACAAGGAGCCCAGCTATGACAGCCACCAGCCCTGATGCAGCCACGCCTCATTTCGACCTGATTGTGTTTGGCGCCACCAGTTTTGTCGGTCAGATTCTGACCCGCTATCTGGCGGAAACTTACGGCCTTAACGGCGAATTGAAATGGGCCATTGCCGGCCGCTCAGAAAGCAAACTGCAATCGGTGCGCGGCAGCCTGGTACCGGCATTGGGTGATGACGCCAAGCATCTGCCGATTCTGCTCGCCGATGCCGCCAACGCCGAGCAGGTAAGCGCCCTGTGTGAACAAACCAACGTCATTGTTTCCACCGTTGGCCCTTACGCCCTGTACGGCGAACCGATGATCAAAGCCTGTGCCGAAAGTGGCACCGATTATTGCGATTTAACCGGTGAGCCACAGTGGATCAAACGCATGCTGGAAAAATACGAAGCCAGCGCCAAAGCCTCCGGCGCACGCATCGTGCATTGCTGCGGCTTCGACTCAGTGCCTTCCGATATGGGCGTTTATTTTCTGCAGGCTGAAGCGCAAAAGGCCTGGAACGGCAAAACCGCCAGCCGCATTAAAATGCGCGTAAAAGCCGCCAAAGGCGGTATGTCCGGCGGTACCGTGGCCAGTATTATTCAGCTCACCAAAGAAGTGATGGCCAACCCGGCGCTGCGCAAAGAACTGGCCAACCCCTATTCCCTTTGTCCCCCGGAGCATGGCTTCCGCGCGCGCCAGGTTAACCAGAAAGGCGTTGAAAAAGACACCGACCTGCTCAGCTGGTCTGTGCCATTTATCATGGCCGCTATTAACACCCGCGTGGTGCACCGCTCCAACGCCCTGCGCAATAAATTGTATGGCGAAAACTTTATGTACGACGAAGCCATGCTCACCGGTGGCGGTGCCAAAGGCTACGCACTGGCCGCCGCTCTGGTCGGCGGCATGGGCACCTTTATGCTCGGCGCGGCGTTAAAACCCAGCCGCTGGCTGTTAGAAAAATACGTACTGCCCAAGCCGGGTGAAGGCCCAACCCCCAAGCAGCAACAGGAAGGTTATTTTGATATCCGCTTTATCGGTCGTAACGACGATGGCCAAACCATCATGACCCGCGTAAAAGGCAAAGGTGACCCGGGTTATGGCTCCACCGCCAAAGTGCTGGGTCAGGCGGCCAGTGGCATCGCCCTCGACTTTTACCGCGATGGTCAAAAATGCGACCGCGAAGGGGGGTTCTGGACGCCAGCCTCCATGTTTGACGAACGTTTTATCCAGCGTTTGCAGGAAAAAGCCGATCTGTCCTTTGAAGTTCTGAGCTGATTCAGCCCGGCGCGCAGCAGGTCAGCCGCATGCTGACCTGCTCAATACTGCCGCCCACACAGATTCCATCTGCCCCTTATCTGGGGTATAACACGCCGATGAAAATACCAAAACGATTACAACCCCTGGTGGATGACGGTCTGATTGACGAAGTTATCCGCCCATTGATGAGTGGCAAGGAAGCTTCTGTTTACGTAGTACGCTGTGGAGATGAAGTCCGCTGCGCCAAAGTGTATAAAGAAGCCGATAAACGCAGCTTTAAACAAGCGGTGCAGTATCAGGAAGGCCGCAAAGTCCGCAACACCCGACGCCAGCGCGCCATGGAAAAAGGCTCAAAATTCGGTCGCAAACAGCAGGAAGATGCCTGGCACAACGCCGAGGTTGAAGCCCTGTACCGTCTGGCCAGTGCCGGTGTACGCGTGCCAACGCCTTATGGCTGTTTTGACGGCGTATTATTGATGGAGCTGGTCACCGACGATGCCGGTAACGTTGCGCCACGCCTGAACGATGTCGCCATGAGCGAAGAACAGGCACTGGAAGACCATTACGAAGTCATGCATTACGTTAAATTAATGCTGGTCGAAGGTCTGGTACACGGTGATTTATCCGAATTTAACGTACTGGTCGACGATTACGGCCCGGTGATTATTGACCTGCCCCAGGCGGTTGATGCCGCTGCCAATAATCATGCACAAGCCATGCTGCAGCGCGACGTCGATAATATGACCAGTTACTACGCCCAGTACGCACCGCAATTAATGGCGACACGCTACGCGCAGGAAATGTGGGCACTGTATGAAGAAGGGGAATTATTACCCGACACTGAACTCAGTGGCGAATTTGCTGAAAGCGAAGAAGCAGCCGACGTGGCCAATGTACTGGATGAAATCAAAGCCGTACTGGCCGAAGAAGAAGCGCGCCGCGCACGCCTGAAAGAAGCGGAAGAAGACGACGACTGATATCGGGCGTCGTTTTTTACGTTTATTTTTACAAAGTACAGGCATAAAAAAAGCGAACATAAAGTTCGCTTTTTCTCTCTTGGATATTTAATCCATTATCCATCCCGTCGGAAGGATAACGGCAAATACTTACAGAGGGATAATGTCTTCTGCCTGAGGACCTTTCTGGCCCTGAGTAACAGTAAACTTAACTTTCTGGCCTTCAGCCAGAGTTTTGAAACCAGTACCAGTGATCGCTTTGAAGTGAGCGAAAACGTCTGGACCGTTTTCTTGTTCGATGAAACCGAAACCTTTAGCTTCGTTAAACCATTTTACAGTGCCGGTGATTTGATTAGACATAATCAATATTCCTGTTTTTTCAAAAGTTGGATGGCCAATTGGCCGGTATGCTGGAAGATGTACAAATAACTTATGAAAAACAAAACAGGATGAGGAGCTTCTGCAGATTGCTCAGAGACTGAGACAACATTGCGGGGGCGGACATCAAGCGGTGACCATAAATATAAGGACGAACTAACAAGCTGGGGGCAGTCTATACCTATCCCCCACCCTGTCAACGTTTATTTTCCGGTCAGTTCAGAATAGTGTCAGGCCCCAGCGGCACGATACCCGATGCGTTCAGTGCCCTGATGGAGTAATACCCGGCCTTGATATGATCAATATTCACCGTTAGCGCCACGTCCGGCAACGCGCCAACACGCTGCATATAGGCCGATAAATGCGTCATACTGCTGAGCGTATTACGGTTGCATTTAAACAGACCGTGATAGGCGGCATCAAAGCGCACCAGTGTCACAAAAGTGCGGATATCGGTTTCTGTTAAAACATCAGCCAATAAATACCTTCTGCCATCAGACAACTGACGTTCCAGCTCATCGAGCATCGCGAACACACGCCCGTACGCCTCGTTATAAGCCGCCTGCGATGAAGCAAAACCGGCCTGATAAACACCATTATTCAGCTCGCTGTAAATGCGTGCGTTCAGCTCATCAATTGCGCCCGCCAGTGCCGGCGGATACAGATTCAGCGTATTACCGGTCAGATGATCAAAAGCACTGTTCAGCATACGCAAAATATCAGCCGACTCATTATTCACGATGGTGCCGGTCTTTTTATCCCACAGCACCGGCACCGTGGCCCGCCCGGTAAACTGGCTGTCAGCACAGCTGTACAGTTCATGCATATACTGTGCGCCGTTAAGCGTGTCGGTATTGGCACCCGGATAACCACCAAAGGCCCAGCCCTGCTCCGTCAATACCGGATTCACCACACTGACGCTGATCAGTTCCTGCAGTTGTTTTAACTCGCGCACCATCAACGTACGCGACGCCCAGGGGCAGATATAAGCCACGTACAGATGATAACGCCCGGCTTCGGCCTTAAAGCCGCCATTACCCGTTGGCCCGGCACTGCCATCGGCGGTAATCCAGTGACGGAACGACGATGTCTGGCGGATAAAACGCCCGTCTTTATCTTTTGCCTGCACCGGCTGCCAGTCGGCAGTCCACACACCATTCACTAACATAACGACCTCCCGCCGCGCTATTAACTAAAAAAAGAAAGCCCGCAAAAGCGGGCTTGAGAATGCCTTAGACTCAGCGCAGACGCGCCGCCAGCACACGGTCAACCGACAGTGCACCACCGCCCTGAATCGCCAGTGCAACGGTTACTGCAAACAGGGTCAGCGCGTATTCGTAGCCGTTATTGCTCATAAACAGACCATTGCTGATATGCACACTGAAGATTGCAATCAGCATGGTAAAGGCGCTGACCAGAGCCGCCGGACGGGTAAGCAGACCAAAGACCAGGGCCAGACCACCGAAGAACTCGGCACTGCCGGCCAGCAAGGCCATCAGATAACCCGGTTCCAGACCGATGCTGGCCATCCATTGTCCGGTGCCTTCCAGACCGTAACCGCCAAACCAGGCGAAGAGTTTCTGCGAACCGTGGGCCGCCAGAATCAGGCCAACCGGAATACGCAGAGCCAGTGCGGCCAGACTTGCATTGGTGTTCAGTACGCGTTGAATAAGTTGAGTGTTCATAATGTGCTCCCGCTGAGATTTGTTTGGGCTGAGGGGAATTCCTCACGGCTTGAGTTCAATGTAGTTACTTTCAGTTTGAGGATAAATGGCACTATCATTGTTTAATTATCAACAAAATGAAGATAAACCATGGATCGCATCGACAGCCTGAAAGCCTTTGTTGCCGTCGTCAGCGAGGGTTCCTTTGCCCGCGCCGCCGAACGGCTCGATCTGAGCCCGCAGCTGGTCAGCAAATACGTGTCGCAACTGGAAGCGCATCTGAATACCCGCCTGCTTAACCGCACCACCCGTCAGGTCAGCATTACCGAGGCCGGCAGCGCCTGTTTTCAGCGCGCGCAGCAGATACTGGCCGATATGGATGATCTGGAAAATCAGCTGGGCGAACTGCAGAACACAGCGCGCGGCGTATTACGCATCAGCGCGCCGGTATCTTTTGCCATCAGCCATCTGGCAAAACCGCTGACCGAATTTCAGGCGCAATGGCCGGATGTGCGCATCGATCTGCAACTGAACGACCGCAAGGTGGATATTATTGAAGAAGGTTTCGATATTGCCCTGCGCATCGGCCGCCTGCAGAGCTCGTCATTGATTGCCCGACGCATTGCCCCGATCAGACTGGTGACCTGCGCCTCGCCGGACTATTTAAAACAGTACGGAACCCCACAAAGCCGCGCAGAACTGAAAGACCATCGTTATCTGCATTACAGCTACGCCACAGAAGATACCATTCTGGTGCCCGGAGCTGGTTTAAGCGGCCAGCTTAACAGCGCCTTTCAGGCCAATAACGGTGATGTATTAACCCAGGCCGCCATTAACGGTGCAGGCATTGTGGTACAGCCAACCTTTATTGCCGGACCGGCGATCCGGCAAGGAAAACTGCAAATGATTTTACAAGACTCAGAACCCGAACCTATCGGTCTGTATGCGGTGTATGCGCACCGCCAGTTATTATCCGGCAAGGTGCGCAGTTTTCTCGACTTTATCAGCGATTATTACGGCGACAGGCCCTACTGGGATGATTTTTCCTGACGACCGCACCGCCCGCAATAAAAACGGGAGCCAGTGGCTCCCGTTTTTATTTCCGCAGCCGCGTTTATTGCAGATTCAGGCTGTAAACACCAAAACCATCGGCATCGGTGCTGTTATAGGTAACAGCGGCTTTACCGGCGGCAAAGGCTTTTGCCGAGTCTTTTGCCGAACTTCTGAACACCACACTGGTGTTGCTCAGCGAGGTAAACGACCAGTTGTTATCCGCCGATGGATCAAAACCCGTCGCCGGATTTTGCTCGGTCATGGCAATCAGGTAATCGGCAACGGTCTGACGATTTTCATTCGGCGCATCAATTACTATTTTATCGCTGCTGACGCCAGGGAAATGACCCCCGCCACCGGCACGGTAATTATTGGTGACCACCAGAAATTCATCAGCATCAACAATAGCGGCGTTGTTGTAGCGGACATTTTTAATGCGGTTATGCGCCGCGTCAATCAGATTACCGGACACGTCGTAACGTGCTTCCTGGCTGACATCAATCTCGTAAGTAATGCCATCAATCACATCGAAGTTATAGCTTGGAAAACTGGTATTAATCAGTTCAGAACCTGAGCTGCCGGGCACGATGGTATTAAACTGACCGGCTGACATTTCCAGCCACTCTTTAACATCCGCGCCGGTAAGCTTCATCACCTTCAGCGTGTTCGGGTAAATATACAGATCGGCCACATTACCGTAAGACACATTACCCGCACTCAGATCGGTAAAATCATCGGCGCCACCACGCCCGGCGCGGAACGGCGCACCGACCGACAGAATTGGCAGACTGGCATATTCCGTACCCGCAACAATGGATTCCACATACCAGGTCTGGGCATCGGTGACGACCTGAATAGACGGATCATCCTGCACCAGCGCAAAAAAGCTGTTAACCGGTGCCGAGATTTTGGCAAAAGGCTCACTCACCCACTGACGTACATCGGCATGATCCGCCGCGACAGCCGCTTCAATACCGGCATGGTTCGCCACCAGCGAAGTAACGGAACGATCCGGATTACTCTGCGAAATGGGTTTAAGGGTCGACTGGCTGTCGCTTACCTGCCACTGGCCATCAGTGTTCAGCGCCAGCGTCATGTCGATATAACCCAGATATTTGCCCCAATAACCCGGCATAACCGCCGGAATACCGTTTAACGTTCCTTTAACATTATCGATGCCTGCAACATTATCGTAGCCGCTGTCACCGGGGAAATTACGGTGCGCATGGCCGAACATAATGGCGTCAATGCCTTCAACCTGTGACAAATAAAAGCTGGCGTTTTCTTCACCGCCGGCACGGTTTTCAGTGGAGATACCGGAGTGCGCGATGGCGATAATAATATCGGCACCTTCCTGCTTCATTTGCGGTACATAATGTTTAGCCATATCGACGATGTCTTTGGCGATTACCCGCGTTTCCAGATTATTTTTATCCCATTGCAGAATCTGCGGCGGTACAAAACCGATATAGCCGATGGTTAACGTATGAGCCAGACCTTCGCTGTCCAGCACCTGCTTATCCTGCAGCACGTAAGGCTTAAAGTACGGAATATCGTTCGTGCTGTCGTTATCGGCATCATCGAAGAAAACGTTGGCGGAAATATAAGGGAAACCGGCATCGTCCAGCGCTTCTTTAAGGAAAGGCAAACCATAATTAAACTCATGGTTACCGATGTTCGCCACATCGTAATCGAGCAGGTTCATCGCTTTATAAATCGGGTGAACCTCATTGGTATTCAGCCCCTTAACCTTGGCAACATAATCACCCAGCGGGCTGCCCTGCAGTAAATCACCGTTATCCACCAGTACGCTGTTTTTCACTTCGGCACGGGCGGCATTGATCAGCGACGCCGTTTTCACCAGACCGACCGTGTCGTCCTGCCCGTTCTGGTAGTAATTAAAGTTCATGATATTGGCGTGCAGGTCGGTGGTTTCCATTACCCGCAGGATAACAGCTGCGGCCTTGCCGGCAGCATCTGTATTACCGTTATTGCTATTGTCGCTGTTATCGTCGTCAGAACCACAGGAAGAAAGGCCAAATGCAACAGCAGAATACAGGGCCAGACGGAGAAAAGGTGTACGGGTCGGTTTCATGGAGCGGGCTGTCCTTAATAAGAGAAGCACAGACCCTAAAAGAGTTTAATGACAGTAAGATTAATAAAAAATAACAGAATTAAGTCTGCCCCTGAGCAGCACAGCCAATAGAATTTACCTGTTAAAACAGCGAAAAAATAAAACGGATTGCAAGTGACAATTGTCACCTGCAATCCGCTTTATAACGCATCAAACATAGCAGAAGGTTAATGTCTGAGACTTGATGACGAAAAGCAGATGACGAAGAGCTGATAACAAAGAGCTGATCAAACTTACTGACGGCTGAGCCAGACCTCCAGCCCCTGCGCATTAAGCCGGGCATCGGTCGCCAGCCAGCGCCGTCTGAGCGTTTCATCCAGCGCCGGATTCAGCTCCTGCGCGCGACTCATCAGCCAGTCGAGAATGGCAGCGGCCATACGCTCAACCCGCCCTTCTTTTTGCTCTTTTTCGGCGTTAGCAATAGCCACAAAAGCATCCAGTGACGCCAGCAGTTGCGCCACATTACTATCATCGGCAGCAACCGGGCCATAATGGGTGAGATAGACCGCCGCAGGTTCCAGCGCGGCAATCCGCTCAATACTGGCGCGCATCGCCTGCGGATCAAAATGCACCGGCGTGGTGGTCACAAATAACAACACACCACCCTCTGCAGTATCGAAAATACGGTACGACACACCAAAGGTATCGCCGCTGAACAGCGCATTGCTCAGCGAATCGTGAATGCAAACATGGTGCAGCGCATGCCCCGGCGTATCGAAATAGGTAAAGGTACGGCCATTAAAATTCAGCATAAAACCCTCGGCCGCCTCAACCACCCGCTCTGCGGCCACCGGAATTAACGCACCGTATAATTTGCGGTAATTTTCTTCGCCGTACACCGCCATCGTACCGGCTTCGAGTTTTGCCGGATTAATCATATGCGCTGCACCACGCGGATGAACCACCAGTTTCGCGTTCGGACATTTCTCCATTAACGCCCCGGCACCGGCTGCATGATCAAGGTGAATATGGGTAAGAATAATCCAGTCCAGATGTTCAGGCGTTAACCCCAGTTCGGCAATCGCCGCCAGCACATGCGGCACCGTATGCGCGGTGCCGGTTTCAATTAATGCCAGGCGGTCGCCCTGACGGATTAAATAAACACTGGCCAGACCGTGCGCAACGTAATCGGCGTCGATCTGCATAATACCTGCAGCATGCTGAATCATAGGGCTCTCCTGGTAAACATCGCTGGCGCTGGGGCGCAGACTAAACAACGGCGGCACGGCACACCATGCCACATTGGTTGACTGTAAAAGGGATTGGCGGCGCTTAAACCCCGGCGGGTTCCAGTGCCTCCATCAGCGCCAGCGCCTTTTCGCAAAAACGGATGTGCTCGCGCTCCGTGGTCAGGCCGGACTGCAGAATCAGATATTGCAGTTGCTCGGCCGCCGACAATTCCCGGCCGGTGAAATCACGCTGTTCAATGTCTTCATACAAAGCCAGCTGCGTGCGGTGCCGGGCCAGTCTGTGCAGCAGATCATTCTCAACCCCGGCGCCTGTGCCCAGTGCCGCTTCGGCCCTTAAACGCACCATCATGGCATCGCGCAAAGGTGGTGGCTCATCTGTCTCAGCCACCCAACGTTTAAGTTCCTGCTCCCCCGCAGGCAAAACCTCGTAGCACCGCTTCCGGCCACGCGCGCCCTCTTCTGCGCTTGAGCGAACCCAGCCAGCGGCCTCCAGCTTGCCCAGCTCTTTGTATATCTGCTGATGCGTCGCAGGCCAGAAGAAGCCGATGGAACGCCCGAAGCGCCGCGCCAGATCCATACCCGAACAGGGCTGCTCCAGCAACGAGGTCAGTAACGCATGAGGCAGTGACATAGGTAACTCATCTAAGGATTTTTAACGCAGGATAATGCCTTTATGCAACAAGTTGCAATTAAAGACACCAGTGAGTATAAAGATGCAACTAATTGCATAAAAGGATCACCGTGATGACCTCGACGCTTTACCCTCACCTGCTTGCGCCACTGGATCTGGGCTTTACCACCCTTCGTAACCGCGTGCTTATGGGCTCCATGCACCTTGGGCTGGAAGAAGTCGAACATGGCTTTGAGCGTATGGCCGCCTTCTACGCCGAACGGGCCCGTGGTGGCGTTGGTCTGATCGTAACCGGTGGTATTTCACCGGATGAATACGGTGTTGTTTTTCAGGGTTCAGCCAAGCTCACGACAGATGAAGAAGCCGAACATCACCGCGTGGTTACAGATGCCGTGCACGCCAACGGCGGCAAAATTGCCATGCAGATTCTGCATACCGGCCGCTACAGCTACCAGCCGAACCAGATTGCCCCCAGCGCCTTAAAAGCGCCGATCAACCCTTTCGTACCGCGTGAACTGAGCCACGACCAGATTCTGGAAACCATCGAGAGCTTCGCCCGTTGTGCAGGTCTGGCACAGAAAGCAGGCTACGATGGCGTCGAAGTGATGGGCTCCGAAGGCTACCTGATCAACCAGTTTATTGCTGCGCGCACCAACCATCGTGACGATGAATGGGGCGGCAGTTACGAAAACCGCATCCGCTTCGCGATCGAAATTGTGCGCAAAGTGCGAGAGCGCGTCGGACCGGAATTTATCATTCTGTACCGTCTGTCTATGCTCGATCTGGTTGAAGGCGGTTCAACCCTCGACGAAGTGATCCAGCTGGCCAAAGCCATTGAAGCCGCCGGTGCCACCATCATCACCACCGGCATCGGCTGGCACGAAGCGCGTGTACCGACCATTGCCACCAAGGTGCCGCGTGCGGCGTTCGCCTGGGTCACCAAACAACTGATGAGCGCCGTGAACATTCCACTGGTCACCACCAACCGCATCAACACGCCGGAAGTGGGCGAACAGATACTGGCGGACGGTTGTGCCGACATGGTGTCCATGGCACGTCCGTTTCTGGCTGATGCTTTCTTTGTCGAAAAAGCCGCCCAGGGCCGCGCCGACGAAATCAACACCTGCATTGGCTGTAACCAGGCCTGTCTCGACCAGACCTTCGCCATGAAGATCACCTCCTGTCTGGTCAACCCACGCGCCTGCCACGAGACCGAAATTCCACTGCAGGACACCACCGCCGCCAAACGCATTGCGGTGGTCGGCGCTGGCCCTGCTGGTCTGAGCTTTGCCGTTACCGCCGCCCAGCGTGGACACCATGTTGAACTGTTCGACGCCGGCAGCCAGATCGGTGGTCAGTTCAACATCGCCAAAACCGTTCCGGGCAAAGAAGAGTTCTACGAAACCCTGCGCTACTTCGGTAAACAGATCGAACTGACCGGGGTAAAACTCAACCTCAATACCCGCGTTAGCGCCGAAGAACTGAAAACCGCAGGCTTCGACGAAGTCGTACTGGCAACCGGCATTGTGCCGCGCACACCACCCGTGCCGGGCATCGACCACCCGAAAGTCATGAGCTATCTGGACGTACTGCGTGACCGTAAGCCGGTCGGCAAAAAAGTCGCCATTATTGGTGCCGGCGGTATCGGTTTTGATGTGGCTGAATTCCTGACCCATGAAGGCGAAAGCGCAAGCCTCAACACCGCCAAATTCAATCAGGAATGGGGCATTGATACCAGCTACGCCACCGCCGGTGGTCTGAAAGCACCCGAAGTGGAAATGCCTCAGCGCGAGATTTTCCTGCTGCAACGTAAGCAGAAAAAACTGACCGGGCCGGGCAAAACCACCGGCTGGATTCACCGTGCCGGACTGGAAGCACGCGACGTAAAGCTGATGCCGGGCGTCAGCTATGATCGTATTGATGATCAGGGCCTGCACATCACAGTTAATGGTGAAGCCAAAGTGCTGGAGGTCGATAACATCGTCCTCTGTGCCGGTCAGGAATCTGAGCGCAGTTTATTTAACGAACTGCAGGACAGTGGCCTCAGTATTCACCTGATTGGTGGTGCCGACGTTGCCGCCGAACTGGATGCACGCCGTGCGATTGATCAGGGTGTACGCCTCGCAGCGAAACTCTGATGCTGCCCTGCCCCCTTATCTTTTTTTAAAAGATAAGGGGGCGATTCATAAAGTGCATTTATTCCGGATATTCTTCAGTTCATTACATCCGCCTGATCTTCTCTGCGAAAACAGACGCTACTTCAGACCGGCCTGGCCACACCAGAATGATTAAAGCGCATAATCTGCGGTAATATTCATCACCGTAACCGCCCTTATAACGGCCCCCGACAATAATAAAACGATGACACCGCCATGACTCTGAATATAAATAACGCGCCAGCACTGCAACTCTCAGCGGGGCTGAAAATACTGTTCAACACCGTAGCTATTATTCTGCTGCTGACCGCGACGGCCTTAACCATTATGGCTTTTGTTGGTTTTAATCAGGCAAAGCTTAACTACCTGAGCTGGGTAGCCCCATCCGTTGACCTGACCGGATTTTATCTGCTCTGGGCAATCAACCTGCTGTCGGCATTAAGCATAGCGATTTCAGGATTTTTGCTGCTGAAACAGCGCCGCTATTCAGCCTGGCTACTGGTTCCATTGGCCATCTTCGGGTTATGGTCAGAGACTACCAGTCTCGTAGCGCTGCTGCCGCTGCTGTTTTCTGGTGTGAGTCAGGAAGGTGAGGCAGCGAATAGCATCTCTTTGAATGAAGGTAGATAGAGTTTTGAAATATTGGTTTTTTCACCCACCAGCACAGAGGAATATCAATGCCTACCTACTAATTTTTATTACATGCTTCCTGAAACAGCTTTGTAGTAAAGCCATCTTTAAAATGAAAAAAGCTTGCCAAGAGAAACATAAATACCTGGAAGACTCCCAATATCATAGTTGGTTTAGACAACATACCGAAATATGCAGCCATTGACACAACAACCAGAAGAAACCTTTTAGCAGCATACCAACCAAAGTGCTGTTCACTCGTTTTTAAATTAGTAGCTGCAACGGCCTTTGAAACTTTAGATGTTATTTGACCAAAAATGAGACACGCAGCCATCGACCATTCTGGTGCAAGTATAATTTCCTGCCAGTTTGCGATGTATAGTTTCACACCAATTAACATTAAAAATGGAATAGAGATAAATAAATACTCAGCTTTAAGTTCAGCAAACACTGCTCTTTTTTGCAGTTCATTCATCGTCAATAAGCTCATACTGGTGACTACTGTTGCGAATTATATTTCCAACACTAAGCACTTTTGCATTTCGAATCTGAGGCTGCCCCCTACCCTTTGGGGGTGTATAAAAATCCAAGCCGACCTTAGCCTCAATTATATCCTTCGGTCCAATAGGTGGAATAAACCCACCCTGATATCGATCAAGCCAGTCTTTTTCGATAATACGAGCACTAAAGGTTTTCTTTAATGATGCACTCTTGAATGTCCATACCGAGCGGCCTTCATTGACAGCCACTTTCACATAAAGTTTATCTTCAAACTCCCTATATTCTGTTTTACCAAGGAACATTTCTTTTGGATTACCAGTGAATCTCCATTCAGTATTCACAATGCATGGCTTTTCATTGCTATTCGATATAAATTCAACACACTCGCCAGCTTTCATTTTCTGATTAGCATGAGAAAATTTATTGAGTACTTCAGCAAGATGCCGCCTATCTACATGAGGGTCGGCAATTTGTTTCGGGAGATTATCAACCAGCGACGATTCAAGGCCTACCGCAAGTGCTTCTACTTGCTCTTCATTTTCAGTTCTATCAATATTAGTTAGATCTTCGAACAGCTCATTTCCGGAGTTGTAAAAAGCAGCCTCCAGAAATTGGTCGATCCTGCTTGGCAACGATGACAACTTACTTAATATAGAACCTATTTCAACGTGATTAAGTTGAAATTCAAAATCCGTTTTAATTCCAACAGAGGTACTTAACAGCTGCCCAAAGTCTCTATATGCGTTTATGTACAACGCCATTGCTTCGAATATCTCCTCTGGATTTTTGCGATCCTCGAGATAATCTAACTTAATTGATAGTTCTGGCTTCACATTTACTTCCTATAAGTGCACGATCTATCTGCTACGTATAATAGGTTCATTAGTGTATATACAGTCAAAATTAAATACGACTACGCTATCAGCTTCTGTTTACGCCATGATTCTTAGTACTTACTGAACATAATATTAAGCAGAAACGGATATACGCATGACGCTGCCAGAAACAGACAACTAATACCGGGAGGAGAAACAAGCCTACTAATTTTGATCAGCATTTGAATCCAATCCCTGGAGAACGAGCCTGTACATGGAAAAAAGCACCTGATGTACCTATACGAGGACCTATACTGTCGAGCATTGAGTTTTTAGTCAATGCTGTGGGACGAACAAATTATGAGCATTCAAGTATCGTCAGGCTCTTAGCCATCGTGTCTGATCGCGGCTAAAAGCCACTCCTACAGGGCAGCGCCTGCTTTGAAATACGGCTTCGCGTTACGATTAATGCGCCTGCAGGACGCCGGTTTGAATAAGTCTGCGCCGGTACGTCCCGGCATGGATGCCGGGCGAACGAATAGGCCCAGGGACGGGCCATTATTCGCGTTACCGAGATCGCAGAATTATTCAGAACGGATTAAGTCCTGCACAGCGCGAAGCGGGGAGTTTGCCCGACCGGCGTGAGGGGTAAGACCCCTCA
>NVUW01000002.1 GCA_002733205.1 Thalassobium sp.
GCTTGCGCCCATTGTCCAATATTCCCCACTGCTGCCTCCCGTAGGAGTCTGGGCCGTGTCTCAGTCCCAGTGTGGCTGATCATCCTCTCAGACCAGCTAGAGATCGTCGCCTTGGTAGGCCATTACCCCACCAACAAGCTAATCTCACGCGGGCTCATCTGATAGCACGAGGTCCGAAGATCCCCCGCTTTCCCCCGTAGGGCGTATGCGGTATTAGCAGTCGTTTCCAACTGTTGTCCCCCACTACCAGGTAGATTCCCACGCATTACTCACCCGTCCGCCGCTCTCAAAAGTAGCAAGCTACTTTCTACCGCTCGACTTGCATGTGTTAAGCCTGCCGCCAGCGTTCAATCTGAGCCATGATCAAACTCTTCAGTTTAAAAAGTTTCGATTGGAGGAATATCCAATCTAAATCTTGCTCAAGAATAAAACTGTCTTTGCTTCATAAATGAATTATCGACGAGTTCTTACTTGATAATGCTTTGTCTCCAGAGCGTCTCAGTAAGCACCCACACGTAATTGTCTAAATACTTTGTTAAAGAACGTCGCTTCGTTTCTCTCGAAGCGGGCTGCGCATTTTAAAGATTTACTTTTCAATGTCAACCACTTTTTTCGTCTTTCTGATCGTCAGGCTGAGCCTTGTCGTTCAGAGCGGGGCGCATTATAAAGCTGCTTAGCTTTCTGTCAACCCCTTGTTTTTCCTTTGTTTTTCCGTTTCTTTCGAAACCGTCTCAACTCAGGAGCGGCGCATTATAGAGATACCAGATGCGCCGTCAACTCTTTATTTAAACTATTTTGCAATCTCGAACAGGTGGTACTTTTTCTTGCCCAGTTTCACCAGGAAGAAACGACCATAAAGTGCTTTTTCAACGCTGAAGGCTTCTGCAGTTTTCATATTGTCGTCCGCGCCTTTGGCCTCACCATTAATAACAATGGCATTGCGTCCCAGCGCGTCTTTCACTTCGCGCCCGGCTTTTACCATGCCACTGTCGGTAAACAGCGTTGTCATTGGGATATCAGCCAGACCGGACAACGGCAGATCGCT
The DNA here is from genome assembly GCA_002733205.1 of Thalassobium sp. Classification (GTDB taxonomy): domain Bacteria; phylum Pseudomonadota; class Gammaproteobacteria; order Pseudomonadales; family Oceanobacteraceae; genus Venatoribacter; species Venatoribacter pacificus. The sequence continues at coordinate 1,046 of NVUW01000002.1, forward strand.
TGAAGGCAGCCCATCCAGTTTGATTTGTTCCAGCTCGGCTTCAGAAAGCTGAGCAATATCACCGGAGAACAAAGCATCGGTAATACGACGCGCCGACTGCAGAGCGTCTTCGCCATGCACCAACCGGGTAACTTCTTCCGCCAGAATTGGCTGTGCTGTTTTACGCCCTTCGATCGTTGCGTCGTGCGCTTCAATTTCGGCGATACGCTCTATCGACATAAAGGTGAAGTAGCGCATGAATTTGTAGGCATCGGCGTCAGCGGTGTTCATCCAGAATTGATAAAAGCTGTACGGCGAGGTTTTCGCCGGGTCGAGCCATACCGCGCCAGACTCCGTTTTACCAAATTTGGTGCCATCCGATTTGGTGACCAAAGGAACGGTGAGGCCGAATGTCTGCGCTCCGTTCTGACGACGCGCCAGATCAATACCACCAACGATGTTGCCCCACTGATCCGAACCACCGATCTGCAGCGTACAGCCATGACGACGGTTCAGTTCTGCAAAGTCCATCCCCTGCAGCAGCGCGTAAGAAAACTCGGTAAAGGAAATACCGGCACCTTCACGGTTCAGACGCTGTTGTACGGATTCTTTGTTAATCATCGCATTCACAGAGAAGTGCTTGCCGACATCCCGCAGAAAATCGAGCACACTCATCTGTCCGGCCCAGTCGAGGTTGTTCACCACGGTGGCCGCGTTATCAATGCCTTCAAATTTAATGAACTGACTGACCTGTTGACGGATCTTATCGGCCCAGCCAGCAACGACATCGGCTGTGTTCAGCTGACGTTCGGCGGCTTTGAAGCTTGGGTCGCCAATCAGGCCTGTCGCGCCGCCAACCAGAGCGATGGGTTTGTGGCCAGCATTCTGGAAACGGGTTAATACCAATAAGGGGACGAGATGACCGAGGTGCAGACTGTCAGCTGTCGGATCAAAGCCGCAATACAGGGTGATGGAACCAGATTCCAGATGTTTGGTCAGTTCCTCATCCGCCGTTGCCTGATTAATCAGACCGCGTGCTTTTAAATCGTCTAATAATGCAGCTGTCATGGGAGCACTCTGAATTGTGTCGGTATTAGAAAGGTTGGTGAACATACCTGATCAATGTGCAAAATCAAGTTCGCTGGGTAAAATGCCGGTGAATTGTTTACACTTATGAAGCATTCAATCATTTACAGAATAAGGACAACCAGACCACTATGGCCTTGTCGGGACGCCTGCAGTATTTCCCTCTGACTCACTTGCTCGGTGTTCTGACCGCTATGGTCGTGTTGCTGATGTTACTTTTCTGGCCTCATGCGCCGGAGAAAAACCTGCAACAAACCCGGTACATTATCGAGATGCCCGATAACACCCCCGAGCCCAGGAACGAAGTCACCGCACTAAACTGGGAGGAGGCAACGGTTCGCCCCGGCGACAACCTCTCTATTCTGTTCAGCCGTCACAATCTCAGCGCTGCAGATGTTATCGAAATTGCCGCCATTGCACCGAAAGATGCTATCCAGCTAAAGCCCGGACAAACACTGCACTGGGTGCGCTCGCAGGATAATCATGTGCAGCAATTCCAGATTGAACTGTCCCCCCTCGCCCGCCACACCTTTGAACGCAGTACCGATGGCAGCCTGAAATACGAACTGGCCGAGCGTAACGCCGACTACCGGCCGCGCTTTGTCGGTACGACGATTGAAAACTCACTCTTTTTAGACGGCTCCCGCGCCGCTATTCCGGAGCAGATCCTGATTGAGCTGGCCGCGATATTCGGCTGGGATATCGATTTCGCGCTGGATATCCGCCAGGGTGATCGCTTCAGTCTGATTTATGACGAAGTCTTTCTCGATGGTGAAAAAATCGGTAACGGCAACATTCTGATTGCACGCTTTATCAATCAGGGCCGCGAACTGACCGCGGTGCGCTATGAAGATAAAAACGGCGACGCCAACTACTACACGCCGGAAGGCCAGAGCATGCGCAAAGCTTTTTTGCGTAACCCGATTGATTTTGCCCGCATCAGTTCGCGCTTCAATCTGAACCGCAAGCATCCGGTACTGAATACACTGCGCGCGCATCGGGGCACCGATTATGCCGCACCGACCGGTACTCCGATTAAAGCGGCCGGCGATGGCAAAGTGGTCTTCGCCGGGCGCAAAGGCGGTTTCGGCAACTGTGTGATTATTCAGCACGGCTCACGCTACCAGACGCTGTACGCGCACATGAGTAAATTCAACCGCAGCGCCCGGGTAGGACGCAGCATTAAGCAGGGCCAGGTAATTGGCTATGTTGGCAGCACCGGCCTGGCCACCGGGCCACACCTGCATTATGAGTTCCGGGTTGATGGCGTTCATCGTGATTCTCTGCGGGTTAAATTGCCGAAAGCGGATTCTATTCCTTCACAGGAAAAAGCGACCTTCCGCCAGAAATCACAAAGCATGGTCAGCTGGCTGAACAGCTATAACGAAAACGAAGATAACCGCGTTGGTGCATTCCAGTGACGCTCTATATCGGCCTGATGTCGGGCACCAGTGCCGATGGCATGGACGCCGCGCTGGTCGATTTTTCTCAGGGCGCTCCGCGTTTGGTCGATGCTCTGTGCCTGCCTTACGATCCGCCATTCCGCCGGCAACTGCGTACGCTGGCGGTGGCTGAAAACGCAGACATCAACACCATTGCTCTGCTTGAGCGCCGCATTGCCACCTTATCAACCGACGCCGTAGCGCAACTGCTGCAACGCAACAGCCTCAGCGCGGCGGATGTCCGTGCCGTTGGTTCTCATGGCCATACCCTGCGCCACCGCAGTCAGCCGGATGGCTTCAGCTGGCAGCTGGATGATCCGAGCTGGATCGCTGAGCATACCGGCATTTGCTGCATTGCCGACTTCCGCCGCCGTGATATCGCTGCCGGCGGTCAGGGTGCTCCGCTGGTGCCGGCATTTCATCAATATTGTTTTGGTCATAATGTGCAGGTGCTGAATATCGGAGGCATCGCCAATCTGACCGTTTTGCCGGAGGACAGCGACTCAGATTCCCTGCTCGGCTTTGATACCGGCCCGGGTAACGCCTTAATGGATGAATGGTGCCAACAGCAATTTGGCTGCCCGCGCGATGATCGTGGACAGCTGGCTGCCAACGGCAAGGTGATCGACTATTTATTAGAGGACTGGCTGAGCCAGCCGTACTTTCAGCGGCCACCGCCGAAAAGCACCGGGCGCGAATTATTTCGCCTGGAGCATCTGGGTGACCTCAGCCACGAAGATCCGCAGAATGTACTCACCACGCTGACCGAATTAACGGTGCAGAGCATCGGCATGGCGATTCAACAGCATGGGCATAAGCAGGGGGAGGTTCTGGTCTGCGGTGGCGGCGTGCATAACCATTACCTGATGCAACGCCTGCAACACATTCTGCCGCTGGCGCAGGTGCACAGCAGCGCACGACGTGGCATTGATCCTGATTGGATGGAAGCCATGGCGTTTGCCTGGCTGGCACAGCGCACACAGGAAGGCTTAAGTGGTAATGCGCCGGCAGTTACCGGCGCTAAAGGCGAGCGTATTCTGGGCGGAATTTACCCTGCCTGAGCTTGCAGGCTGTAGTGATCAGGGCAAACTGACACTGCGCACCGCACGCTGCACTTTCTCTTCCCCCCATTGCAGCGGTTGTCGTGGCGACTCGCCAGCCACTACAGATACACCAAAACCCGGCTCTTCAATAAACACAACCCCGGCGTCATTGCGGATTTCCAGCGCATGCTCACCTTCAAGCAGGATGACATCCAAGACATCCGGCTGCAGATACCCACCCCAGAAATCCGTACCGCGGATACCGATAGTCGCCGCGGGCGTGGTGACGGTCAGCTGCGGATCGGCCTGACGGGTAATTAAGCCGGTAATAAAACGAAAAGCGCCTTCAATAAATTCCAGCCGGGCTGAATTGTTCTGACTGCCAGCGGCATATTGCCACTCACTGAACTGTAAGCTGGTATCTGCACCCAGAGTAATCACGCTGTCTTCGTTCATTTTCAGCACCAGACGGGCGCTGCTGCCGGTGGATACGGTATCGCCCTGCTCGACCGCATCGCCGCGTTTAAGCTGCAATTCATGACCGGCTCGATACCAGCTGACCGGACCAACACTGACGCTGATCACGCCGATGCTTTCTGCCCGGACGGGCATGACAAAGAGAAATAACAAACAAAAAAGAAGGGATTTCATATCCGGCTCCTGAACGCGGCTGCGGCAACTCCATTAGCCACAACATAGCATTAAGGAACAGACAGCGCATACCGAGCGGTATACGCGGGAAAGGTCAGAAGCTGGCGTAACCTTCAAGCTGCATGCGCGTTACTTCTTCGGCGCCGTTGGTCACCGGATCAAGAAACGCCGGCAGGTCTGCAGTTTCGACTTTGTTACGCGCCATCCAGTGCTGACACACCTTCAGTTCGACCACATTAAAGGCATCAAGACGAGCGGCGAGATCCACCAGCGCTTTGTTGCCACGGTAGCTGCTGCGCACGAAGATAGCGATTTCATCGCCACTCAGTACCAGCCTGACCGGCTCGTTATTGCGGTAATCGACACTGCGGGAGAGTTCTTCAGCGCGGGTCAGTAAAGCCTGCAGCTCTTCTGCGGTATGCAACCGCACCACGGCCTGAATTTTACTGCCGGGCTGCAATCCCTGAACGCCAGAAGGAGCAATACCTTCCTCAGGTAAAACCACGGCATCGGCGGCAGGGGAAACGGCATTGGCTGGTTCGTCGTCCACCAGCGGCACTAACTCTGCCCAGGCCTGTTGTGCCAGCAGCAGAGAAGCGATCAAAACGATGCGGGAAAGCGCGGACATGAAGCGATCCTTACTCAGATGGAGAACGACGATCCACAGCCGCAGGTCGATGAAGCACCGGGGTTATTAACCATAAAGCGTGAGCCTTCCAGCCCTTCTTTATAATCCAGCACCGAGCCAACCAGGTAGCCATAGCTGAGAGGGTCGACCAATACGCGGACACCGTCCAGACTGATGAGTGTGTCGTCTTCGGCACGCTCATCGTCGAAGGTGAAACCGTATTGGAAACCGGAGCAGCCACCACCGGTGACGAACACTCTTAAACAGAGCTCGTCATCCGCTTCTTCCTGCAGCAGCTCACGGATTTTCTCCTGAGCTTCCTGACTGAGTTCGATCGGACTGGCCTGCTGTACTGCACTCATAATGATTCCGGCTTGCTGAATATCGGCAAATTATCTGTTTTTCCGACTAATTTAGTCAACTTTAACATCCGGTGTCACAACAACGGGCGCAGGCTCTGGTTTCTTACGTCCATCACCTTTGGCCTGATGGTGCAGTTTGCCGTTCACTTCGGCACCCATCACCATTTCCATCATCTGGTAATACACATCACCGGTTACCTGAGCTTTCTTCGCCAGCTCAATGTATTCGCTGGCATGCACGTCGCCAATGACTTTGCCGTTGATGATAATATTGGGCGCACTGATCTGCCCTTCAACCCGACCTTTATCACTGACACGAACCACCGCACCACTGCCAGCTTCAGCCACCAGATTACCTTTGATCACACCATCAATGTGCAGCCCGCCGGTGAACTTAACATCGCCAGTGATTTCGGTTTTAACGGAAATCAGGGTGTCGTAATGGGTATTGCTGCCCTTGTCTTTACTGCTGAACATTAAGCCTCTCCTTATTGGGGCCAGTCGATGGTTTGCTCGACACGTTGTGCTTTACCGCCGGTGGATTGCAGAACAACCTGCACCTGCTGCGGCACGAAACCAGCCGGCAATGTGATATCGCCAGCCACTTCCTGAAAATAGCGGAACCTGAACTTTACGCCCAGATCGGTCACATTACTGTCGAAATCACGTAACGGCAGAATGACCTTTTCCGTACCTTTCATCCCGACAAAATTCACTGCCGCCAGCCCGGTAATATACGAACTGTTATCCGCGACTTGCGTCATCATGATGGAATAACGGAATTTTCCGGCGCTGTCCTGAGGCTGGATTTCAACCTTACTGATGCGCAAGCCTTTATCATTGGCGCTCGGGGCCATAATGCCTTTATAAAACGCCACTTCTTCTTCGAGGGTGGATATCTGTGCTTTCAGTTCTTTAACGGTCTGGCGGATACCTTCGGTGGCCTTGCGATCAACCTGACCACCTTTCTCCAGAACCCCAACACGTTGAGTCAGGTTAGTAATGGTACGCTCGGCATCCTGCAGGGCCGATTGCAGCGTATCGCGGGCGGTGGTCAGCTGCTGGATACGATTCATGCTGTCGTACACACCGCCGAAGTAACCACCCATTCCCACGGCCGCAATAAACAGTACCGTATACAGGAAACGGCGAAAGCGCTCCCATGGCCGGTACTGACGAATAATCAGCTGATCCTGTTGGCTACCTTTTACTACCGCCATGCGTGTGTCCTTATTGATCCATGTGTTTAAAACGTATCAGGGCAACAGGGCAACCTGTTTCAGGCCGGCATCTTCCGCCAGGCCAAACATAATGTTCATGTTCTGTACCGCCTGACCAGACGCACCTTTAACCAGATTATCAATAACTGATAACACAATCACCTGACCGGTATGGGTGTGATGGTGAACGGCGATACGGCAAACGTTGCTGCCTTTTACGCTGCGCGTTGCCGGGTGGCTGCCAGCAGGCATAACATCAACGAACGGTTCGTTGGCGTAACGTGCTTCGTACAACGCTTGCAGATCTTCTGCCAGCCCCGGAGCCTGAGCATAGAGTGTAGAATGAATTCCGCGGATCATCGGCGTCAGATGCGGAACAAAGGTAAGGTTGACCGCCTTACCCGCGGCGCGTTCCATTCCCTGACGAATTTCCGGCAGGTGACGATGCCCTTTTACCGCATAGGCCATCATCGATTCACTGGCTTCGCACAACAGCGAGCCTACGCTCGCACCACGGCCAGCGCCGCTGACGCCGGATTTACAGTCGGCAATCAGCATCTGTTCCGGCAGCAGATTATTTTCCAGCAAAGGCAGAAAACCCAGCTGTACCGAGGTTGGGTAACAGCCCGGTACGGCAATCAGGCGGGCTTCCTGAATCTGCGCACGGTTCACTTCCGGCAGGCCGTAAACAGCCTGAGGCAGCAGGCCCGGCGCACCATGAGGCTGGCCATACCATTTTTCCCACTCAACCGCGTCCTGCAGACGGAAGTCGGCTGACAGGTCAATCACGCGCGCGCCGGTATTCAGAATATCTTCTGCCAGCGAGTGCGCAACGCCGTGCGGCGTGGCAAAAAACACCACATCGCACTCACCCAGCGTCTGTACATCGGGTACGCTGAAGCGCAGATCGGTATGGCCACGCAGATTGGGGAACATATCCGCCACCGGCAGGCCATCTTCACTGCGCGAGGTGATCACCTTCAGCTCAACGTCCGGATGGTTTACCAGAATTCTGAGCAGCTCTACACCGGTGTATCCGGTGCCACCTACGATACCGACTTTAATCACGCCAAACCTCGTATGTCAGAAGACCGCCCCGCAAAAACGGGGAGCGGTTAAATACAGAAAGGCAGGTATAATACTGATTCTTGTCCCCCGTTGACACCACGCCGGTAAGCCCATTACCGGATAAGGATGCCGGTTTACCGTGAAGCGCCTCAGACAACAGTGGCTCAGCCTGATTTCTTTGTCAGATAACCAGATCGGTCTGGCGCTGCTCTCCCTGCTGGCAGGTCTGGCCAGTGCGCTGGTGATCACCCTGTTCCGCCTGGCGATTGAATTTCCTTTCGCGACCCTGCTGCCGGTTGCCAACTCGGACGACTTTGAACACCTCAGCGAAACCGCGCGCATCGCCCTGCTGTTGGGCGGCAGTCTGCTGCTGATTGCTATTTTCTACCTGATCAAACCCGAACGCCGTGGTCTGGGTGTTACCCATGTTCTGCAACGCATGGAATCGCATCAGGGCTACCTGCCACAGTCGAATATTGTGCTGCAGTGGATTGCCGCCGTCATTGCCATCATCAGCGGCCACAGCGTGGGGCGCGAAGGCCCGGCCATTCACCTTGGTGCCGGTACTGCCAGCCAGATTGGTCAGAGCGTCGGCCTGGCCCACCACCGCCTGCGGATTATTGCCGGGGCCGGGGTCGCCAGTGCCATTTCAGCATCGTTTAACACGCCGATGGCGGGCGTCATTTTCGCCATGGAAGTGGTTCTGCTGGAATACAACATCCGCGGTTTTATTCCGATTATTCTCGCTTCGGTCGCCGGTGCGATTGTCAGCGAAGCGGTATTCGGCGCACAGACCGCCTTTGCCGTGCCCGGCGTTGATATGAACTCGCTACTGGAAATCCCCTATATTCTTGCCCTCGGCATTATTGGCGGCATGGTCGCCAGTGGTTTTATTTTGCTGGTGCGTTTTTTTCAGCGTCTGAACAACTTGCCACTGTGGCTGAAATGGGGCGGCCTGAGCGCGGCAACGGCGTTAATCAGCCTGCAACTGCCGCAGGTGATGGGAATTGGATACGATACGGTTAACGATGCCCTCGCCGGCAAGGTGATAATGGGAACGCTGCTGGGTTTATTACTGGCCAAACTGGTGCTGGCCGCCTGGGCCGCTGCCGTGGGTTTTCCCGCCGGCTTAATCGGCCCGACCTTATTTATCGGTGCCGCACTGGGTGGTCTGCTCGGGCAATTATCCGCCTGGTGGTTACCGCAATATCCGGTATCCGTGGGGTTTTATGCTCTGCTCGGTATGGCAGCATTAATGGGAGCAGTTTTGCGTGCGCCATTAGCCGCTCTGGTGGCGCTGCTGGAATTAAGCGCCAACCCGAACATTATTATGCCGGGCATGCTGACCATCGTGATTGCCAGTCTGGTGGTGAGTGAGGTATTCCGCCTGCCCTCAGTCTTTGAGGTGCAGCTCGGTGGCGGCCACAACTATCAGCAGCCCGATCCGGTGCAGCAGATGTTGCGCAACACCTGGGTGGCCGAAGCGATGGAACAATCTTTTGTTTCGGCATCGCGTCAGTTATCACCGGAAGCAGCGGGGTTTATTTTGCAACGCGAACCGGAGTGGCTGCTGCTGGAGGAAGAAAATGTCATCCTGCCCCCGGCGGCACTGGCCGAGGCGCTGAGCCTGCGTAAAGAGCAGGAAGCAGAAGGCGCTGACAGTAATCCGGATGATATTGACCTGATCGCCATTCCCGCCGACCGCCAGCAGGTTGAACGTATTTCGCTTAAAGCCAATCTGCAGGATGCCTTAGACCTGATGCAGCAGCATCACTTACAATGGCTGGCCGTTTACCGCGATGACCAGTCCAGCCGCTGCGTTGGCATTGTATCGCGCACTCATATTGAACATTTCTATCACTACCAACCAAGAGGCCGTTGATGCTCTGGGTAAAAGCCTTTCACATCATTGCCGTGGTGACCTGGTTTGCCGCCATTTTTTATCTGCCGCGTCTGTTTGTATATCACGCCAGCGCCGATGATCAGGTGTCGCGTGAGCGCTTCAAAATCATGGAACGCAAGCTGTACCGCGGTATCATGACGCCGTCGATGGTCGTGGTACTGGCGCTGGGCGCCTGGCTGCTGACGTTTAATCCGCGCTACTACTTTATCGACAGCCACTGGATGCACGCCAAGCTGACGCTGGTTGCCCTGCTGGTGATTTACCATTTTTACTGCGGCCACTTATTAAAAGTATTCCGCGACGACAATAACCAGCGCAGCCACGTGTTTTACCGCTGGTTTAACGAAATCCCCGTCTTCATGCTGATCGCCATTGTTATTCTGGTGGTCGTGCGTCCGTTTTAACGTCTGTAAAAAGAGAGTGCTATGAGTTATTCCATCGCCCAGTCCGAAGCCCTGTTTGCCGCCGCACAGAAACACATTCCCGGCGGAGTTAATTCACCGGTGCGTGCATTTAAAGGCGTGGGCGGCACCCCGATTTTCTTCGATCATGCCAAAGGCGCTTATGTGTTTGACGCCGACGGTAACCGCTATATCGATTACGTTGGCAGCTGGGGGCCGATGATTCTGGGCCACAGCGCCGATGAAATTCTCGATGCCGTACGCGCCCGTATGGATAAAGGCCTGAGCTTTGGCGCACCGACCCATATCGAAATCGAAATGGCCGAAGAAGTGTGCAAACTGATTCCGTCCATGGATATGGTGCGCATGGTGAACTCCGGCACCGAAGCCACCATGAGTGCTATTCGTCTGGCGCGTGGTTTTACCGGCCGCGATAAGCTGGTGAAATTTGAAGGCTGCTACCACGGCCACGCCGATTCACTGCTGGTAAAAGCCGGCTCCGGCATGCTGACCTTAGGAGTACCGACCTCTCCGGGTGTGCCGGCCGCCGTTGCCGCCAACACCATCACCCTCGACTACAACAATCTCGACAGCGTTAAAGAATGCTTCGCGCAAATGGGCGACGAAATTGCCTGTGTGATCATCGAGCCGGTGGCCGGCAATATGAACTGCATTCCGCCAAGCAAATCGTTCCTGCAGGGTCTGCGTGAGCTGTGCAGCGTGCATGGCATTGTGCTGATTTTTGATGAAGTGATGAGTGGCTTCCGCGCAGCACTGGGCGGCGCTCAGGAATATTACGGCATCGTGCCGGACATGACCTGTCTGGGCAAAGTCATCGGCGGCGGTCTGCCGGTTGGTGCCTTTGGTGGTAAGCGCGAAATTATGGAATATCTGGCGCCGCTGGGTCCTGTCTATCAGGCCGGTACACTGTCGGGTAATCCGCTGGCGATGGCTGCAGGTTTAGCCATGCTGAAAGCCATTCAGAAGCCAGGTTTCTACGACCAGCTGAACGCCCGCGTACAATTATTGCTGAACGGTCTGCAGGCCGCCGCCGATGCGCACAATATTCCGTTTACCCACAACAGCGCCGGCTCTATGTTTGGTTTCTTCTTTACCGAGCTGAAAGAAGTAAACACCTTCCGCGACGTGGCCGACCACTGTGATGGTGCACGCTTTAATCAGTTCTTCCACGGCATGCTGAAAGAAGGCGTTTACCTGGCGCCAAGTTCTTTTGAAGCCGGTTTTATGTCCATCGCCCACAGCGAGCAGGATATTCTGGAAACCATCGCCGCCGCCGATCGGGTAATGGCAACGCTGTGATGAATCCGTTGTTTGCTGCATTAATGCTGTTGCTGGTCAGCGCCTGGCTGTGCCTGCAACAGCGCCCGAACAACAGCACACAAACAGAATGGCGCGGCGCATCGGCCGCGCGTTTTGCTGCGGGCCTGTTGCTGCTCTGCGCTGCCGTTGCCGGGTTGCTGCAACGGGTTCTGGATATGCCGCCGGAGGCCGGTCTGTTACTGCAACAGCTGAGCCTGTATGCCGCGCTGCCGTTGTTAGTCGTGGTACTGGCAACAGATGCCCTGGGTTATCAGTGGTCGCGGATGATCTGGGGCCGGTTATTACTGGCATTGTGCGTGGTGTTTGAACTCTGCCGCCGGAATAACCAGCTCGATGCATTGCTGATGACCATCGCTGCGGCAGCCGTAATCGCCCTGCTGCTGGCGCTGTGGAAAATGAGCGCGGTACGTATCTGGCTGGCCGCACAACTGATCATGGCCTGCGGTGCGCTGGCCTGGGTCTTGGCCAGTGAACATCAGCCTGAGCCGCTGTTATTCTGGTTAAGTATGACCAGTATCAGTGTTATGCCTATATGGGCGGATCGCATCTCCAGAATCTGAACTAGGCTGAGGGGAGTTTATGATCGGTCGATCCTTACGGATCAACCGACAAGCTCCACTTTACCGACCGTTCAGGTGCTTCCATGAGTTCAATCCGTGATGATTTTTACCGTCAGGCTGACCGCTTTTTTCTGGGCATTAACAGCGCTCTTCTGATGGTCTCTTTACTGCTCGCCAACTGGTACAACACCTGGGCCGAAGCGCTGCTGATTGGTATACCAGCGCTGCTGGTACCGTTCATTGTCAGTAAAGTTTCCCCCGGCAGCCGCCTGTCCCGAATGACCTACGGTGCATCGCTGATGGTGTTCTCAGCGCTGCATATCCATCAGGCCCATGGCCTGCTGGAAATGCATTTTGGTATTTTTGCACTGCTCGCCCTGTTGCTGTATTACCGCGACGTGATGCCGATTCTGGTCGCCGCCGCGACTATTGCCGTACATCACCTGCTGTTTAATTACCTGCAGGAAAACGGCAGTGCTGTCTGGGTATTTGAATCGCGCACAGGGATCAGCATCGTATTACTGCACGCAGTATTCGTCGTCATTGAATCGGCTGCGCTGATGTACCTCGCCCATAAAAGCTGGCAGGAATTTCAGCAAAATACCGAGCTGGCCGAAATCGGCGCACACATTGCCCGCGACGGAGAAATTGATCTGACGTTCCGCATCGAACAGCCAGAAGGAAAATTCACCAAATCATTTAATGATTTCTTTGCCCTGATGAATGACCTGGTCAGCCAGGTAGCGCAGCTCTCGCGGCAAATTGATGAGGTCGGCCGTTCATTTTCTGAATCGACACAACGCATGAGCGCAGGTGCCAAACGCCAGCATACCGAAACAGAAATGATTGCCAACGCCACGACCCAGATGACCTCGTCGATGCAAACCATTTACGGTCATTCTCAGGATGCCGCGAGTGCCGCCGCAGCCGCCGATAAAATTGGTCAGGACAGTGAAAAAAGCATACTGCAGGCACGCAGCACCATTGAGAATCTGGCCGGCAGTATTGATCGCGCCAATCAGGTGATCAAAAACCTGGATACCGAAAGCAACAATATCGGCTCCGTACTGGCCGTTATTCAGGGCATTGCCGAGCAGACCAACCTGCTGGCGCTGAACGCTGCGATTGAAGCAGCACGAGCGGGCGAGCAAGGGCGCGGCTTTGCGGTGGTTGCCGATGAAGTACGTACTCTGGCATCCCGCACCCATGAAAGCACCGAAGAAATTCAGCGCATGATTGAACGCCTGCAGAAAGGTTCAGGCGAAGCCGTCAGCGCGATGGACACCAGTCAGCAAGGCGTTGACAGCAGTGTTAGCCAAATTGCCGCCAGCAGCGACAACCTGCTGGGTATGAAACAGGCAGTGACCAATATTCATCATATGAGTCAGCAGATTGCCCGCTCTATCGACGAGCAGAACAATGCCATCAGTGAAGTGAATGCCAATCTGAACGTCATCCGCGATATCAGTGAAGAAACCTCCGGCCACGCCAGTGGCTCGGCGCATAATTCAGAACGGTTAGTGGCTATGGCGACCGACCTGCGCGGATTACTGACCCAGTTTCACGTATCGGACTGAGCCGATATAAAAATCAAACGTCCCAAGCCGCCTGCTGACGCAGACGGCGGGCTTCTTCCCCGCGCCCCTGCGCATCCAGCGCTTCGGCCATTAACAAACGCAAACGCCGGGTTAATTCCCGGTCGCCACCGGCAAATACCAGCGCGCGCTGCAGTAACTGTTCGGCGCGTACGGCATCGCCCATCTGCAGGCTGACCCAGGCCTGACGATAAAACACCGCCGGGTTGCGCGGCTGAATCTGGCGCGCCTGATCAAGGTAGGTCATGGCTTTGCGCCACAGCTGTTGCTGACGTGCCTGTTCGGCTTTGGCGAACAGGCTGGCGACCGCCGGGTGATGTTCGCCCTGACTGAGCGAGGCCAGCATACCGTCCTGCCACTGGGGCAGGTCGTCGGCCGTTGCCTGTTGCTGTTCCGGTTTGGGCGGCAGCGGCGTACAGCCGCTCAGCCCACCCAGTAACAGCAATAAGAACAACAGAGGAAGCGGTACAGCTCTCAGAACAACCAGTCGAACCACGATTTTTTCTCCTCGGGAGCCGGTTCAGGCTGAAGCGGCTGACAGTCAGGCAGCGAAGCCGGTAAACGGCTGCTGATAAAAGGATAAAGCGTACCACGGCAACCGCTGCCCACCAGCTCGCCGCGTTCATTCACGGCGGCAGTACGCAGCGCCGAGGCGGGTTGTAGCGGTTCGCTGCCTACCGTGCGGAAGGTATCGAGCCAGATTGGCAGAGCGGCGCTGGAACCGGCAAAAGGCATCGGCTGGTTATCGTCACGACCAACCCAGATAATGCCGAGATAACGGTTATCGAAACCGGCAAACCAGGCGTCGCGCTGGTCGTCACTGGTACCGGTTTTCGCCGCCAGCGGGCCGTTCAGCACCTTAGTTAAACGCCGTGCGGTGCCGCGCTCGGCCACCTGTTCCATGCCATAACGCAGCCATTGCATCATCGCCGGATCGAAGGCCTGCTCGCCACGCAGCGCATAGGACGATAGCGTCTGTCCCTGCGCAGTGGTCACCGCTTCAATGGAACGCAACGGCATCACAAAACCCTGCGAGGCGATGGTCTGATACATGCCCGCCACCTCATAGGGCGACAACGAAATCGCCCCCAACAGCATCGACGGATACGGCGGAACTTCAGCCTGTAAACCCAGTTTATGGAAGGTCGCGGCGACATTGCTCAGCCCCACTTTCATGCCCAGACGGGCGGTGGCCTGATTCAGCGAGCGCGCCAGTCCATCCACCATTGGCACCACGCCGTGGGAGCGATGATCGTAATTCTGCGGCTGCCACAGCTGGCCGCCGGGGCCGGATACCGACACCGGTTTATCTTCCAGCGGCGTGCCCCAGTGGTAACGCCCGGTCTGTAATGCGGTTAAATACACCACCGGCTTGGCCAGCGAGCCAATGGCACGCTTGGCCGCCAGAGCACGGTTAAAACCAAAGAATTCTGCCTGACGCGAGCCCAGTAAGGCCCGTACTTCGCCGCCATCGACGCTGGTAATCACCGCCGCGGTTTCGAGCTGGCCTTTGAGTTTGGCCGAGCGGCTTTCCAGCTGCGCCAGCTGACGTTCGGCTGCCTGCTCTACCGCATGCTGTGCCCATGGGTCGAGGGTGGTGAAGATATGCAGGCCTTCGCTTTGCAGATCTTCCAGCCGGTAATCACGCTGCAGCTGGGCTTTGGCCAGTTCGAGGAAGGCCGGATATTCTCGCTGACCGGCGCGGCGCGAATCGGCGGTGACCAATGGCTGCCCCTGAGCCAGAATGCGCTGGGCATCGGAGATGATGTTGTTTTCGGCCATTAACCCCAGTATCAGGTCGCGGCGCTGTTTCGAGCGCTCCGGATTGCGGCGAGGATTGTAATAAGACGCACCTTTGACCAGCCCGACCAGCGTGGCAATTTCCGCGTTGTTAAGCTCCTGCACCTGCTTGCCGAAATAAAAGCGCGAGGCCAGACCAAAGCCATGAATCGCCCGGCGTCCGGCCTGCCCTAAATACACTTCATTTAAATAGGCCTGCAGAATCTGCTCTTTGCTGTAATGCAGCTCCAGCAGCAATGCCATTAAGGCTTCCTGAACTTTACGCGCCAGCGTGCGCTCGCTGGTTAAAAAGAAGTTCTTCACCAGCTGCTGAGTAAGAGTCGAGCCACCCTGCACAAAACCACCGGCTTTGACGTTGGCCAGCATGGCTCGGGCAATACCGCGCAGCGAGACGCCCCAATGCTCAAAGAAGGCTTTGTCTTCAGTGACGATCAGTGCGGCGACTAAGGCCGGCGGAACCTGCTCCAGCTTAACCAGTTCACGGTCTTCGTTATGAGCCGGGAAAATACCGCCGATATATTGTGGCTCCAGCCGCACCAGCGCCTGATCATCGCCGTCTTCAACAATATTGCTGACCCGTCCCTGAGCGAATTCCAGCCGCAGCTTGCGCGCCGGTTCCTGACCATCCCAGAACGGAAAAGCACGGCGGTAAACCACCCAGTCATCACCATCGCGGTAATAGCTGCCCGGACGAACCGCCCCGGCCTGCTGGCGGTAGTCGGCCCACTCCAGTTCCGCTTTGAGCTGCTCAGGGCTGAGCAGCAGCCCCGGATATACGGATAATGGCCGGGCGAATACCTTGGCCGGCAGTGTCCATTTATTACCATCAAATTTGGCCCGCACCTGAGCATCCAGATACACCAGACCGACCAGCGTCAGCACCAGACCCACCAGCATCAGGCGCAGCAGCCACACCAGCCAGCGCGGCCAGCCTTTCTTCTGTGCGGATGATTGTCGGGAAGCGGAACGCTTGGCAGAGGGGGAACGGGACGTCTTTTTACCGTTACGGGACACCATCAGAACCTTCACTTTTTATCGTTGGCGGCATGATAACAGGCCACTGTTTACCCGCCTAACAACTACACAGCAAGCACAGAACAACGGCGGGGGTGCCATTCTGAACAGCCAATATGACCAATGCGCTTCAGTCGCTGCACTTTACTCATGTCTGCGGCATCAGCTTGCGTCGCCCGCTCACAAGCGAATCATCACCAACCCTAACAATGCGGACAGTTAATGAGAACGGCTGAGATCGTGCCCTGATCGTGCATCAGGGGGCGACGGAATTCCTTACAAAGGAGCATGCTGAGCATTCTTCCTGCGCAGCACGGCAGGGCTTGCCATTGCTGGTTCCGGCCGTGTTTTTGCCATATCAGTCAGCAGGGGTTTGGCAACAGGCTGAATAAGGGATATTAATCGTGACAATCCAATCTATTGTCTGTATTTTTCGCGGAATATTGCCATCATGGCGCGCAGCAGCAGGGCCGCAAAAACAACGCGCCTGATCATGCAAACTGGCACTAAGAAGCAGTGCTATCCTGCCAGCGGATAATGCCCGTATCAGGCCGGATATCCTGAATTTCTTATGAGACCGGATAAACCGCTGAAGGTTTATCTGTTTTATTGGCTTCCCTGACGGGGAACGGAGCTGGAGAACTGGCTTAATGAAAATGCGTTTATTGGGTATTAGCTCGCTGACCGCCGCACTGATGGCAACCGCTGTGACAGTATCGGCTCAGGAAGAACTGCATATTTATAACTGGTCTGATTACATCGCTGAAGACACCATTACCAATTTTGAGAAGGTATCCGGTATCAAGGTGACGTATGACGTATACGACTCCAACGAAGTTCTGGAAGCCAAACTGCTGGCTGGCCGCAGCGGCTATGACCTGGCCTTCCCGACCGCGCGTCCGTTTGCTGACCGCCTGATCCGCGCCAAGCTGTATCAGCCTTACGACAAGAGCAAGCTGAGCAATTACGGCAACCTGGATAAAGTGATTCTGAAATCGCTGAGCGATATTGATCCGGGTAATCAGTATCTGATCCCTTATATGTGGGGCACCACCGGCCTGGCTTACAACGTCGATAAAGTAAAAGCGATTCTGGGCGACGATATGCCACTGGACAGCTGGCAGCTGGTATTTAATCCGGAAATCACCAAGAAGCTGGTGGCCTGCGGCGTTGCGCTGATGGATGATCCAATCGAAGTATTCGTTGCCGCCCGCGCTTATCTGGGCAAGCCAACCGATGATTTCAGCAAGCCTGCCATTCAGGAAGCGGCCAATGTGATTGCCGGTGTACGTGACAACATCCGTTACTTCCACAGCTCACAAACCATTAACGATATGGCCAACGGTGATATCTGTGTTGCTCACGGTTACTCCGGCGATATGCTGCAGGCGCAGGCTCGTGCGGCCGAAGCCGACAACGGTGTGCATGTTGAGTACATCGTACCGAGCGAAGGCGCGGTAGTATGGACCGATGTGGCGGTTATTCCGGTCGATGCACCGAACCCGGCAGCGGCCCACAAGTTCATCAATTACCTGATGCAACCGGAAGTGATCGCGCCGATTTCCAACTACGTCGCTTACGCTAACGCCAACGCCAAAGCCACTCCGCTGGTTGATGCCGAAGTGCGTAACAACCCGGGCATTTATCCGCCGGCTGCTACCCAGGAAAAACTGGTGGTGCTGAAGACGCCAAGCGATAAAGAAGCCCGCAATATGTCCCGTATGTGGACACGGGCGAAAACCGGTAAATAATTCGCTGTTCACCGGATCACGCCGTTCAGAACCTCGCAACGTTGGTTGCGGGGTTTTTTCATTTATCGGCAAACCTATTAACCGTTTCACTGGAGCGTCCGGAACGAGATGACACAGATTCGTCCAGCATCCTCTGAGCAGCCCTGGGCTGCGCCTGAAGAAGAGCCTATTGTCCGCATCGACAAGGTAACCAAGACCTTTGGTTCGACCTACGCCGTTGATGAAATCAGCCTGAATATTCACCGTGGCGAGTTCTTCTCGCTGCTGGGGGCCTCGGGCTGCGGCAAAACCACGTTGCTGCGTATGCTCGGTGGTTTTGAAACGCCGACCTCCGGCCGTATTTATATCGACGGTCAGGACGTCACCGATGTGCCGCCGTACCTGCGTCCGATTAATATGATGTTTCAGAGCTACGCGCTGTTTCCGCATATGAATGTGGCGCAGAACATTGCCTTTGGTCTGAAACAGGAACGCATGCCGTCGGCCCTGATCCGTGAGCGCGTGGCCGAAGTCATGGCGCTGGTGCAGATCGAAAAACTGGCAACGCGTAAACCGCACCAGTTATCCGGCGGCCAGCGTCAGCGTGTGGCGCTGGCACGGGCATTGGCCAAGCAGCCGAAAATTCTGCTGCTCGACGAACCGCTGGGCGCGCTGGATAAAAAACTGCGCGAACACACTCAGTTCGAGCTGGTGAATATTCAGGAACGTCTGGGTATTACTTTTATTATCGTGACCCACGATCAGGAAGAAGCCATGACCATGTCATCGCGTATCGCCCTGATGCACGATGGCCGCATTGAGCAGGTCGACGCACCACGCCGCATGTATGAATTTCCGGCCACCCGTTATGCCGCCAGCTTTATCGGTTCGGTAAACCTGTTTAATGGCCACGTCATGTCGCATGACAACGACATGGTGCTGATCCATTCCGACGAAGCCGGCAGCGATTTACTGGTACACCACAGCCAGCCGCTGAATCCGGGCATGGAAGTGACCGTGGCTATCCGTCCGGAAAAAATCGCCGTGCGCGATCATCACTCCGAAGATCCGAACAGCATTCACGGAGTCATTCAGGAAATTGCCTACCTGGGTGACGTGTCGATTTATCACGTTGAACTGCCCAGTGGTAAGCGTGTGCAGTTTACCCAGTCAAACGTCCTGGCTCTGGCCGAGCAACCGCTGACCTGGGGTCAGGAAGTGGCGCTCACCTGGAATGCATACAGCTGCGGGGTGCTGACTCAATGAACGACTGGCTGCTGCAATTAAACAACCGTATCCGCACTCTGGTGCCGGGTAAGGGTCTGATTGTTGGCGCGCCCTGGTTCTGGCTGGCGCTGTTTTTTGTACTGCCCTTTTTGTTTGTACTGAAAATCAGCCTGGCCGAACCGCAACTGGCACAACCGCCCTATCAGGACTGGATCCGCGAAATTGAAGACGGCCTGATCACCATTAAGCTGAATTTCGGCAACTACGCCATGCTGTGGGAAGACGAGCTTTACCGCGATGCATTGTGGGGCTCGTTTGAAATTGCCGCGATTTCGACCTTTTTCTGCCTGCTGATCGGCTACCCCATGGCCTATGCCATTGCACTGTCGCCGACCCACTGGCGCATGCCGCTGCTGATGCTGGTAATTCTGCCGTTCTGGACATCGTTCCTGATCCGCGTCTACGCCTGGATTGGTATTTTAAAAAATAACGGTCTGCTCAATCATTTTTTAATGAGTATCGGCCTGATCGATCAGCCACTGGAAATTCTGCATACGCCCACTGCCGTGTATATCGGTGTGGTCTACAGCTATCTGCCGTTTTTAGTGCTGCCGTTGTACGCCACCCTGGTGCGTCTGGATAACACCTTACTGGAAGCCGCCGCCGACCTCGGTGCCCGGCCATGGAAACAATTTTTAAAAATCACCCTGCCGCAATCGGTACCCGGCATTCTGGCCGGCTCGATGCTGGTATTTATTCCGGTGATGGGCGAATTCGTGATTCCTGATCTGCTCGGTGGCCCCGACACGCTGATGATCGGCAAACTGATGTGGACCGAATTCTTCAGTAATAAAGACTGGCCGTTAGCCTCGGCGCTGGCGTCGGTATTACTGGTGGTGCTGATTATTCCGTTCGTACTGATGCGTCATTACGAACAGAAAGCCGCCGAAGAACTGAAGTAGGGGAAAGGTCATATGTTAAAACGCTATCCACTGCTGTTTGCCCTGCTGTTTCTCGGCTACGCCTTTCTGTATCTGCCGATTTTCAGCCTGATTATTTATTCGTTTAACGAAAGCCGTCTGGTCACCGTCTGGGGTGGTTTCAGTACCAAATGGTACGGTGAATTAATCAACAACGGGCCATTACTCGATGCCGCCTGGCTGAGTATTAAAATTGCGGCGCTAAACGCATCGATTGCTGTAGTGCTGGGCACGCTGGCGGCGCTGACGCTGGTGCGTCTGCGCGGTATCCGCGGTCATAAAAGCCTTGGCGTCATGGTGACGGCACCGCTGGTGATGCCGGAAATTATTATCGGTTTATCGCTGCTGCTGTTATTCGTGGCGATGGAAGATTTAATCGGCTGGCCCGCTGGCCGTGGTCAGACCACCATTCTGCTGGCGCACGTTACGTTCTCTATGGCGTATGTCACGGTGATTGTGCAAAGCCGCCTCGCACATATGGATACCTCTATCGAAGAAGCGGCTCTCGATCTGGGCGCACGGCCGGTAAAAGTCTTTTTTGCCATTACCCTGCCGATGATCGCTCCGGCGCTGGCCGCCGGCTGGCTGCTGGCCTTTACCCTGTCGATGGATGATCTGGTGATCGCCAGCTTCGTCTCCGGTCCGGGTTCAACAACTTTACCGATGGTGGTGTATTCCAGCGTGCGTCTGGGCGTCAGCCCGCAGATTAACGCGCTGGCGACCATTATTATCGCTGTGGTGTCCACCGCGGTATTAATTGCCGGTGTCACCATGTACCGCAAAGAGCTGAAGGCGCAGCGTAAGAGCTGATACCTCTGTGGGAGTGACTTTGCAGGAGTGACTTTCAGTCACGATACCCATCGCGGCAGAAATGCCGCTCCCACAATATTCATCACGGCAGCAATGCCTCCCCCACAATATCCATCGCGGCAAAAATGCCTCCCCCACAATAATCATCGCGGCAGCAATGCCGCTCCCACACGGCACCTCAATTGCTCCTCATTATTTATTAATTGCCCTGCCTCTGTTTTTTATCCCCGAAAACCCGCTAGAGTATTGGCTTCCTGTTTTTTATCAATAACGGAGCCCGCCCTTTTATGCTGTCCGCCGCGCTGCACGACCACTGGCAACTCGTTACCACCCGCCTGACCGATCACGGTGAACGCACCGGTTTCGACTGGCCGACGCTGTGGCAGAGCCTGAGTGCAGAGCAACAGGCGCGGGCGCAGAAAGTGCTGAGCATCAGCAACTACGTCGCCGACGCCCTGCCGCATGAACCGCAGTGGTTTAGCGCCGCTTTAGCAGAAGACCGGCTGTCGCAGCCGCTGCCGCGTGCGACCATCAGCCAGTGGCTGGACGAACTCAGCGGCCATGCAGAAAGCGAAGAAGACTGGCACAAAGCGGTGCGCGTATTACGCCGCCGGGCGATGGTGCAGATTATCTGGCGTGACCTGCTGCGTCTGGCGCCAACACTGGAAACCACCCGCGCACTGTCCGATCTGGCCGATGAGTGTGTGGTGCGTTCGCTGGAATTTTTAAGCCGCTCATTATTTGAACGCCATGGCCGGCCCATCGGTAAAGCCAGTGGTAACGAACAGCAGATGCTGGTGCTGGGCATGGGCAAGCTTGGCGCTTATGAGCTGAATTTAAGCTCCGATATCGACCTGATTTTTACCTACCCGGAAAGCGGCGAAACCAGCGGACCGAAGGTCATTACCAATCAGGAATTTTTTGTAAAACTCGGGCAGAAGCTGATTCAGGCGCTGGATAAACACACCGCCGATGGCTTTGTCTTCCGCACCGATATGCGCCTGCGTCCTTACGGCCAGAGTGGTCCGCTGGTGATGAACTTTGCCTCGGTAGAAGAGTATTACCAGGATCAGGGCCGCGACTGGGAACGCTACGCCATGGTGAAGGCACGGGTAATGAACGGCGAGCAGAGCGCGGAAGCGAAAGAGCTGCTGAGCATTCTGCGCCCCTTTACCTACCGCGTGTACGTCGACTACAGCGCCTTTGCCTCACTGCGTTCGATGAAGGCGATGATCAACGCCGAAGTGCGCCGCCGTGGTCTGCAGATGAACGTTAAACTCGGAGCCGGTGGCATCCGCGAAGTGGAGTTTAT
The DNA here is from genome assembly GCA_002733205.1 of Thalassobium sp. Taxonomy (GTDB): domain Bacteria; phylum Pseudomonadota; class Gammaproteobacteria; order Pseudomonadales; family Oceanobacteraceae; genus Venatoribacter; species Venatoribacter pacificus. Next base: position 23,198 of record NVUW01000002.1, read on the forward strand.
CGTACAGGCCTTCCAGCTGATACGTGGTGGTCAGGACAAAAGTCTGCAAACCCGCGAACTGGTAAAAGTGCTGGGCATTTTACAGGGCGAGGGCTATCTGCCGGCCACCGCCTGCGACGAACTGAAACAGGCCTATTTGTTTCTGCGCGACAGCGAACATGCGCTGCAGGCCTTAAACGACGAACAAACCCAGCTGCTGCCGGACGATGCCGAAGCGCAAACGCGGATTGCCTGGGCCATGGGCTGTGACGACTGGCCAACCTACCTGCATCAGCTTGAGCAGCACCGCGAACGCGTGCGCCATCATTTCGCCCAGATCGTCGCCAGCGATGACGACAACGAAGAAACCGACGAGCTGCAACAGGTGTGGAACGACCTCTGGCTCGGCGAACTAGATGAACAGCAGGCCGCGACGTTTCTTGAACAACATCCCTGCGCCAATTCGGCGGACGTACAACAGCTGCTGAGCAAGTTCCGTGATTCGCGCACCGTGCTGAAAATGCAGCAGATTGGCCGCGAGCGTCTCGATGCCTTAATGCCCCTGCTGCTGCAACAACTGTGGCAGCAGCCTGAGCCGGTGACCACGCTGGAGCGCATCGTGCCGCTGCTCGAAGCGGTGGTGCGCCGTACCGCCTATCTGGTGCTGTTAAAGGAAAATCCACAAGCCTTAACCCAGCTGGTTAAGCTCTGTGGCGCGTCCAGCTGGGTAGCGGAATACATCACCCAGACGCCGCTGTTGCTGGACGAATTATTAAGCCCGGCCAATCTCTACCGTTTGCCGGAGCGCAAAGAACTGGCAGAAGAATTACACCTGCGCCTTCTGCGTGTTGATCCGGAAGACCTTGAACAACAGATGGAACAGCTGCGTCAGTTTGTGCGCGCACACAAACTGCGCGCCGCCGCCTGCGAAGTGATGGATGCCCTGCCGCTGATGAAAATCAGCGACTACCTGACCTGGCTGGCGGAAGTCACGCTGCAAACAGTGATGGAGCTGTCGTGGAGTCAGATGGTGGCCAAGTACGGTTACCCGACCAATGCCGCTGGCGAAGCGGTAAGCCAGCCGGAATTTGCCGTGATTGGTTATGGCAAAGTCGGCGGACTGGAGCTGAGCTACAGCTCCGACCTCGATCTGGTGTTACTGCACAACAGCACCAGCGGCCGTTACACCGATGGCGAGCGCAGCCAGGACAACGGCGTGTTCTATACCCGCATGGGTCAGCGCATGATTCATATTCTGACCACCCAGACCCGCTCCGGTGATCTGTACGAAGTGGATATGCGCCTGCGCCCGTCCGGCAACTCCGGCATGATCGTCGCCTCGATGAAAGCCTTTGAGGAATATCAGCAGAAACACGCCTGGACCTGGGAGCATCAGGCGCTGGTACGCGCCCGCGTCTTGTGTGGCAGCCAGCAGGCGGCGGATGAATTTCAGGCCATCCGCAACCACATGCTGAGCCAGCCCCGCGACCTTGGTCGTCTGCGTGAAGAAGTGCGAGCCATGCGCCAGAAAATGGTGGATAATCTCGGCTCCAAAGATACAAGCGGCCAACAATTTCACCTGAAGCAAGACGCCGGGGGTATTGTTGACATCGAGTTTCTGGTTCAATACGGGGTTCTGGCCTGGTCACACCAATACCCAGAGCTGTTAGACGTTACCGACAACATGCGGTTGCTGGACGCGTTCGACACAGCCGGTCTGATGGATTCACAAGATTGTCAGACCCTGCAGGAAACCTACCTGTCCTACCGAGCCGAAACTCACCGGCGTGCATTGCAGAAACAAAAGCTGTTACTGGATTCAGACACCCTGTCCAAACTTGGCTTCAATGCGCGGCGCAATGATGTGACCCGACTGTGGAAACTCTGGTTGGAGACTGATACGGCCTCGTGATTACGCGTATCATCCCCGGAACACATATTTTTTACTGAATTTAGAGTGAGGTCCTTATGCTACCTTCCATGTCCGACCGCGATGGTCTGATCTGGCTAGACGGAGAGTTGGTTGACTGGCGCGAAGCAAAAGTCCACGTACTGACTCACACCCTGCACTACGGCATGGGCGTTTTTGAAGGGGTGCGGGCTTACGAAACAGCACAGGGCGCGGCGATTTTCCGCCTGCAGGAACACACCGACCGCCTGTTCAACTCGGCCCACATCCTGAACATGAAACTGCCTTTCAGCAAAGCCGAGATTAACGAAGCTCAGCGTGCTGCTGTGCGTGAGAACAACCTGAAAAGCGCTTATATCCGTCCGATGGCTTTCTACGGTTCTGAAGGGATGGGCCTGCGCGCCGAAAACCTGAAAGTACACGTAATGGTTGCCGCCTGGGAATGGCCAGCCTACATGGGCGAAGAAGCCAAAACCCAGGGCATTAAAATCCGTACCTCAAGCTTTACCCGCCACCACGTGAACATCACCATGTGTAAGGCCAAAGCTAACGGTAACTACATGAACTCCATGCTCGCCCTGCGCGAAGCACTGGACAGTGGTTGTGAAGAAGCCCTGCTGCTGGATAACGAAGGCTACGTGGCTGAAGGTTCCGGCGAGAACTTCTTTATGATCACCAACGGCATCATGTACACCCCGGAACTGACTTCCTGCCTGGACGGTATTACCCGCCGCACCATTATGGAAATGGCCCGCGCACAAGGCATTGAAGTCCGTGAAAAACGCATCACCCGCGACGAAGTTTATATCGCTGATGAAGCCTTCTTCACCGGTACTGCCGCTGAAGTACTGCCAATCCGCTCACTGGATGGCCGTATCATTGGTGAAGGCCGTCGTGGCCCGGTAACCGAAATGCTGCAAAACATGTATTTCGATACCGTTACCGGTAAAGATCCGTTTAACGCTGAGTGGGTAACTCCGGTTAAATAAACCGGCGTGATTCAGCAATAAACACCAATAAAAACGGGAGACGCAGTCTCCCGTTTTTATTGCTCAGCCATACTGTTTTAATGTCATCCCCACATTGTTATGGATATAAACCATGTGCGAACTGCTTGGCATGAGTGCCAACACCCCGACCGATTTATGCTTCAGTTTTACCGGCCTGACACAGCGCGGTGGTAATACCGGACCGCATAAAGATGGCTGGGGCGTGGCCTTTTATGAAGGTAAAGGGGTGCGCCAGTTTCATGATCCGCAGCCCAGCTGCGAATCACCCATCGCCGGCTTGCTGCAGAACTATCCGATTAAAAGCAAAAACGCGATCTGCCATATCCGCCAGGCCAATGTCGGCGATATTTGCCTCGCCAATACCCACCCTTTTGTACGTGAGTTATGGGGGCGTCACTGGGTGTTTGCTCATAATGGCCAGGTGCCGGATTTTGTCCGTCATGTCGGAATGTATGAACCGGTGGGCGATACCGACAGCGAAAATATTTTCTGCGATTTAATGAACCGTGTGCGTCAGACATTACCGCGCGATGCCATGCCACAGCAGCTGGCCGAATGCCTGGTCAGCTTTGCCCATGAATACGCTCAGCAGGGTGTGTTTAATTGTCTGCTCAGCAATGGCGACTGGTTGTTTACTTACTGCAGCACCAAGCTGGCCTGCATTACCCGTCGTGCACCTTTTGGCCCGGCACAATTAAAAGACGCCGACGTTACCGTCGACTTTGCCGCCGAAACCACCCCCAACGATGTGGTCAGCATTATCGCCACCGAGCCATTAACCGCCGAGCAAGACTGGCATATTTATCAGCGCGGCGAGTGGAAATTATGGCAACAGGGCGAAGTGGTTGCCGAAGGTTTAACCGCGCTTCCTGCACGGGACAGCAACTGATGCGTCTGCGTTTTTCAGCACCGTTTTCTGCCTTGTTTTTTGCTCTGTTGTTTGCCTTGTTGCTTGCTCTGCTTTCTGTTCAAAGCTGCAGCGCGGATATACCGGCCGGAGAAAACAAACCTGCCGGCGTTCGCAATATTATTTTATTAATCGGCGATGGTATGGGCCCGGCGCAGTTTGGTCTGCTGGAAAGTTATGCCCGCCGTGCACCCAACAGTATTTATCAGGGCCGGCCAACAGCAGTCAGCCAGTTAATGCAACAGGGGAAAGTACTGCTGTCCGATACCGGGCCGCACGATGTACTGGTCACCGACTCGGCCTGCTCCGCCACACAGCTCGCCATTGGCGAAGCCAGTGGCAGCGAAATGATTGGCTTAGATGCCCGTGGCGATCGCGTTGAAACCATACTGCAAAAAGCCAAACGTGCCGGCATGCGTACCGGCCTGGTTTCCGATACCCGTATAACCCACGCTACTCCGGCTGCTTTTGCCGCACACCAGCCGCACCGCCGCTTTGAAAATGAGATCGCTGCCGATCTGTTAACCACCGCACCGGATTTAATGCTGTCCGGCGGACTGCGTTATTTTCTGCCGCAAGACGCTGCAAACATCAGCACAGAGCTGCAAAAGAAAATCAGCGCAGCGCAATTAACCTTAAAATCAAAACGCACGGACCAGCGTAATTTACTCAGCGAAGCGCAACAGCAGGGTTATGCCCTCGCCTTTAACCGCCAGCAATTAGCGCAACAGCAACATTTACCTGTGCTTGGTTTATTTGCCAGCTCGGCCATGGATGATGCGATTTATGCCCGCCAGAATCCGGATTCCGCACAACCGGATTTAAACGAATTAACGCGCAAGGCGCTGCAGTTACTGGGCACTTCTGAGCGTGGATTTTTTCTGATGGTGGAAGGTGGTCAGATAGACTGGGCAGCACACAATAACGACGCCGGAGCTCTGCTGCATGAACTGCTGCGCTTTGATGCTGCGATTCAGGAAGTGGTGAACTGGACAGCAGACCGCGATGATACTCTGGTGGTATTAACCGCCGACCATGAAACCGGCGGTTTTGGTTTTTCCTACAGCGCGCACGATGTTCCGGCAGCCAGAACGCTACCCGGTAATGGTATGCGCGGTCAGGCTTTTGCTCCCAACTATAATTTTGCGCCACTCAGCCTGCTCGATCGTTTATATGCACAGAAAAAGGGCTATTACCGTCTCTGGGGCGATGCCAGCACGGATGCCAGCTCAGACGGCAATAAGGGTTTACCCACAGCGGATTCGTTAATGGCTGAAGTGAATGCAGCGCTGGATTTTCCGTTTTCCCGCACACAAGCCGAACGGGTATTGCGCCGCGATGCCAATCCGTATTTTGATCCGCAGACCGATGACCCTGCAGCCGCAACTCAGCCACATATCGAAGACTTCAGTGATTTTTACGTCTACCGCGAAGAGCGCTATCTGAATGCACTGGCACGCGAGCTGGCCTCTGCACAGAGCGTTGTCTGGAGCACCGGCACTCATACCGCCGCCCCGGTGCCTGTGGTGATCAGCGGGCCTGAACCGATACTGCAGAATTTTCAGGGCTTTACCCGTCATGCCGAACTGGGACATCAACTGAAAGCGCTGATTAAAACCGACTGAACTGGGCCAACTGAACTGGCCGACTGAAAAAATTGGCCGGCACCAGATAACCGGCACTAAAGCATCTTCTGCATCAGCCGGACTCCCCGGCGCTGGTGCACAATAACCGCAGCAATATGGCCCAGCACCAACAGGGCCAGCAGCGCGCAGGCATAATGATGCAGCGCAGAGAAAGCCGCAGTCACCGCACCCGCCTTAAACAGAGGGGGCAGTTCCAGCAGAGCAAATACCGATACCGGTCGTTCCATCATACTGACACCGCTGACCAGTACGGTGAGCACCGTGCCGTAGATCAACCCATGTCCATACGCGGCCAGCCGGACCTGCCGCGTGGTCAATGCCGGGGTCGGTGGTTTCTTGCGGGTTAATGCCAGCCATAAACGCAATAGAAAAAACGGCATAAATACCAAAGTAAGGGCGACATTGAAGGTCCCCAGCCACTGTTCCAGCGCCTCAGGCAAGACCAGAAAAGCCAGCATAAAGCCCGTGACTGTCGCCCAGATGATCACCAGCGCCGACAGCCAGTGCAGCGCCCGGCGTATAGCGCTGTAGCGGCCTGCCCTGTCATAGAACTCTGTGCTGCCACATGGATTGGCGCTGCCATGCGGCCTGGAAGGTGTGTGATTATTTGCTGATAACTTATTCATCAGCACGTTATATCAGCAAAAGATGTACGCCAGATGAAATTCGATCTCATTTATGGCCAGTTTGGCCGTTTAGTTAATCCGCATGGCTGACGGCCACTGATTCCTTCCACCTCAAAATACCGATCGGTACCGTTCTGTAACGTATCGAACTATCCTCCTCGGCTCATTGACCGCCTATAAATAGCAGCTAAGTTTAATGAACCGCAGCGACTGAATGAGCGCAGGCTCTTAAGGCTCCGCTGAATTCCGGGCAAACGTACATTCCAGGAGGATTGCCCCGCTCTCTCAGGGGCTAACGCCATACGCAGGCAATGATTGCCTGCCGCAAGGACCTAACATGAGCAGCACCGCCAATCTGCCTACCATGCGCCGATTTTTTCTGGTTACCGGATTGATCGCTCTATTGCTGTGCAGCGTACTGGTGGCCTTACTTGAGAATCACAGCCGGGAAGATGCTTACAACCGGGCGTTTAATGAACTGGGTGAACAAGCGACCTTACGGGCCAACTACTTCAGCGAGACCCTGAACAAAGACAAAGATAAAGTTCGCTTCCTGCACAGTACTCCGCCTGTTAGTGGCATTGTCAGGGCCATGGAAAATAACGGTGAGGATCTGCTTGATAACACCACCAGTCAGCAGTGGAAGCAGCGCCTTCAAACCATCTTCAGCGGTTTTATTGCCGCCAATGCAGAAATCCGTCAGATTCGCTTTATAGGCCGTGAAGATAACGGGCGTGAGTTAGTACGCGTTGAGCGTAAAAACGGCAACATCCGCATTACCGCTGAAGCTGATCTGCAGGAAAAAGGTCAGAGTGACTATTTTCTGGCTGCCAAAAATTTATATAAAGACGAAATCTACATATCCTCCATCAGTCTGAACCGTGAGTACAATAAGATCGAAATTCCGGCCTGGCCGGCATACCGGATAGCCGAGTCTGTTTTTGATTCTGACAATCATTTCTTCGGTTTTATTATCATTAATTTTGATGCCGGAATATTGCTTCAGAACCTGAAAAACGATACCCCGAAGAACATGCAGGTATTTTTATTAAATGCTGACGGCGGCTATCTCATACACCCGGATAAGAAAGAAGAGTTTCGCTACGAATACGATCCCGAAAGCAACTGGGAAAATGATGAAAACCCGGTAGCGGTAAAAAGCCATAAAAACATATTTATAAGTAATAAATCACCGGCAAAGAATACCTTTTACTACTTTTCTCAGCGGATATTTCTCGGCGGCCCTGGCAGCGATCACTTTCTTGATCTTCACACCGCGTTCAACAGAACCGACATAGAGCAGCAGATTCAAAGTATGCGCTTTAAAATACTGCTGCTGATTGCTGTGCTAATCAGCTTTGCTGCTTTTATCGCCTGGTTGTATCAGCGCCGTATCGACAGCCGCATGGCACTTCTGACAGAACGTTCGACGGCCCGCGCCATTATCAATCACTCAACCGATGCCATTATCGGTATGAACCCGGATGGAAAGATTGATAGCTGGAACAGCGGCGCGACAGTTATGTTTGGCTATCACGAACAAATGGTCATCGGAAAAACGCTGTTTACAACCATACTCGACAGCAATAATCAGCAGATTACTCCGCAGATCATCAGTGCAGTATTATCTGGCAAGGTGATTAACCAGTGTGAAACGCGTGCCAGAACCCAGAATGGCGACAAACTGTATATTTCGGCCAGTATTTATCCCATTGTTATTGAACATAAAACGATTGGCTGCGCGATCAGCATCCGTGATATCTCTGAAAAATATGTCCTCAATGAAGAAATCGCCCGGATCAACTCCACCCTTGAAAGCCAGGTAAAAGAACGAACTCAGGCCCTGGAAATTGCCATTCAGGAAGCGCAGCAAGCCAGCCAGGCCAAGAGTCTTTTTATTGCCAATGTCAGCCATGAAATCCGCACACCCATTAATGGCATTATGGGCATGCTGTCATTACTCAAGCGCGAATGCAGCAGTGATAAGCAGCTGCATTATATTCGCATCGCGGAAAACAGCGCTTCAACACTGACCGCTCAGATTAACGATATTCTGGATTTTTCCAAGATAGGCGCAGACAAGTTACAACTGGAGCATACCGAGTTCAACATCAGTCATTTACTCAGCTCAATTGCCACCAGCATGTCGGTGCGGCCATTTGAATCCAATATCGAGTTTGTATTGGATAGCGCCGATATTAACCATACCCATCTTCTCGGCGATCCGGTCAGAGTCCGGCAGATTATTGCCAACCTGGTATCGAATGCGGTGAAATTCACGCCTGCCGGAGAAATCGTTGTTAAAGCCGGAACGCATGATGAGGGAAACGGCAATGTTCGTTTCTCCTGTTCGGTAACCGATACCGGCATCGGTGTTGATCCGGAAAAGCATGACGTGCTGTTTGAAGCGTTCAATCAGGCCGATAACAGTACGACGCGAAAATTTGGCGGCACAGGATTGGGGCTGTCAATCTGTAAACAATTATGTGCATTGATGAATGGCAGCATAGATGTTATCAGCAGCAACGAAGACGGAACCAGCATCGCTTTCAATATTCTGCTCAGCATGAGTCAGGATCAGCCTCATTCGCTCGCAGAGGATAGAATATTCTCGGCTCAGCAATGGTTGATTGCCTGCCCGAATAGCTCATTACGATATTCACTGGAAAAAATCGTCCATTATCATGGTGGCGAACCGACCAACGTTGACAGTGCGATGCAAGCTGAAATGATGCTGAGTAATAATCCATCAGCCGATTATTTATTACTCGATATCGCCTGGCTGCGCGGATCGTTATTAAATGCATTGCAGCTGGGTACTTTTCAGGGGCGTCTGATGCTGCTGGTGCCGCCCGGATATGCCCCGGAACTGCCATTATTTCCCCCACAACTGAAAGCCATCACACTTACCCGGCCAGTATCTCCGGAAGATCTGGAGCTCACTTGGCGCAAACAGATGGGCCAGGTTCTGCCTGAAACGAATCGCCAACCTGACAACAACCATTATTCATTCACTCATCCCGACGGGCGTGCTTATCGTATATTGGTTGTAGACGATAATGTGATTAACCAGGAAGTAGCTTGCGGCCTGTTGGCACACCTTAATATGGATTCGCTGACGGCCAACAATGGTCAGAACGCCTTAGAAAAGCTGCAACAAAGCAGCGATAAAGAACCCTTCGACCTGATCCTGATGGATTGCCAGATGCCGGTCCTGGATGGATTTTCTGCAACGCAAAAAATCCGTGCTGGTGAGGCCGGTGAGCGTTATTGCAACATCATTATTATTGCCATGACGGCCGGTGCAATGGATGGTGATCGTGAGAACTGCCTGCAGTCAGGCATGGACGATTATCTGAGTAAACCCATTGAAACCGATCGCTTTGAAAGCACGTTGCGTGGCTGGCTCAGCCGCATTAAAACAGCAGAAGCAGCGCAGCAACCAGATACAAAGAGAACGATAATGTCTGCAGAAAACGACCCAGATTCAGCGCTCAACAGCAACAACAATGAAAGCACCGGAAATAAAAGTAACGGAAATGAAAATAATGGCCGCGAATTACCTGCTGAAGTGGCTGGCCAATCGGTGTGGGATAGGACTGGTGCATTACAGCGATTGATGAATAAAGAAAGTATTCTGACCCGCGTCGTGGAATTATTTATCAATACATCAGGGGAAACGCTGCAAGCCTTACAGGACGCACTGGCCGCTCAGGATATCAGCAGTATTCAGGCGCAGGCGCATACACTGAAAGGGGTCGCCGGGAATATTGGTGGTATGCAATTGATGGTCCTCAGCGGGTTGTTGGAACAAGCCGCCCGCGAACAGGACAACAGCCGCTTGCAAAGCCTCAGTCTGCATTTGCCGCACTGCTACAATATGCTGATGGAATCCCTGCAGGAAAATCAGCCGGCATAAACACTACTGGCCAAGACGCATGCGGTTAAAACACCTTAACTCCCTGCCGCCGGTGTTTTTTTCCTGCTCCGGCCTGCTGTGCTTTTACTTTTTCCGGCGCGACCTGCCCTGCTGACGCTCTTTTTCCCCGAGCTGTATTTGCGTCTGCCTGCAGTGTTCGCTGCACTTCCCGCTAACCCCGAAAACTGCACAGTATCCGCCGTCAGGGCTGAATGAATCAGCTGGTGCAGTTGTTCGGTCATCGGTTGCATAAAAGCAGCGTAATTCAACGCTTTGTGTGCGATGTCCTGTAATTGCTTTTCCCAATGTGCCGTCATGTCCGGCCGCGTACTGGCCTCTGGCAACGCATTAATCAGTGTTTTTCCCAGTGCTGTCGCGCGAATGCTTTTGCCTTCTCGCTGTAAAAAACGGCGTTTAAATAACAATTCAATAATGCCGGCACGGGTTGCTTCTGTTCCCAGGCCATCGGTTTCTTTGAGAATACTTTTCAGGCTTTTATCCTGCACAAAACGACCAATCCCGGTCATCGCTGCAAGCAAACTGGCATCGGTAAAATGTGGTGGTGGCTGAGTGTGTTTTTCCTGCAGCAAAGGCTCTCCACTCCACAGTACCTGTCCTGCTTTTAACGGCGGCAATGGTGCTTTAGCGCTTGTCTGATTCTCTTTTTGCGGCAGTAATACTTTCCAGCCCGGCTTCAGGGTTTCCCGCTCAGTAGCGCTGAACAGACCACCAGCAATGATGAGACTGATTTTGGTATCGGCGTATTCATAGTGAGGAAAAAACTGCAGCAGATACTGGCGCGCAATCAGTGCATAGAGTTTTTGTTCGGTACTGTTTAAGCGTCCGGCAGGCAGTGCTTTGGCGGTCGGAATAATCGCGTGATGAGCACCCACTTTGGCATCGTTCCAGGCCTGGCTGCGGATTGAACTGTCAGCCTGAGCGCAAGCCGTAGCCAGCGCCTCGCTGTGTGCACTCACAGCCGTTATAACCTGCTGCCGCTGGGCAAAGTGCTCCTGCGGTAAATAACGGCAGTCTGAGCGGGGGTAGGTAATTAACTGATGCTTTTCATACAGGCTCTGTGCTCCGTCCAGCACCTGCTGCGCGCTCATGCCCAGTGCTTTGGCGGCATCAATCTGCAACGCCGATAAATTAAACGGCAGCGGCGGAGCCTGCTTTTTTTCTTTACGCTCAACCTGTTCAACCTGCGCCGGTTGCTGACGAATACGGGCGGCGACATTGGCGGCCAGCTTCGGATTCAGCACCCGGCCTTCCTCATCCTGATGCGCGGCACAGGCATCACTCGGCTGCCAGTTAGCGTAGAAACTCAGTGGAGTGTCTGCGGTTAAATGAACAGCCGCCTGCACCTCGTAAAACGGTTTACTGATGAAATTATCGATCTCTTCATCGCGGCGAACCACCAACCCGAGCACCGGTGTCTGTACGCGGCCCACCGATAACACACTGTTCACTCCGCCCTGACGGCCTTTAATGGTGTAAGCACGGGTCAGATTGATGCCGTATAACCAGTCTGCGCGGGAACGCGCCAATGCTGATACCGACAGCGGTACAAATTCCTGATTGGAACGCAGCTGCTGTAACGCCCGGCTGACAGCCTGTGGATTTAAATCACTGATCAACAAGCGCTGCATAGCACTGCGCTTGGCCGCTGGCACCTTCAGAAACTCAATCACCTCATCCACCAGCAGCTGGCCTTCGCGGTCAGGATCGCCGGCATGCACCAGATTGTCGGCCTCTTTCACCAGCTTACGCAGCACAGTTAATTGTTTACGGGTTTGAGGTTTAGCCTGCAGCTGCCACTGTGCCGGTATAATCGGCAAATGATCGAGCCGCCATTGCTTAAAAGACGGATCATAAGCATCCGGTTCTGCCTGCTCTAACAGATGGCCAATACACCAACTCACCACATCGCCGTTGGCGGCACGGATAAATCCTTCGCCCTTAGTGTGCGGCTTGGGCAGCACGGCGGCGATGGCACGGCCAAGACTGGGTTTTTCGGCAATAATCAGGCGCATAGCAAACAACTGTATTTTTATACAGCATCCATCATAGCCGAGCTGTTACCGCTCTTCCAGCATCAGGCCGCTCAACACAGGCCGGCATAGCAACAGCGGCCTCCCGCTTTATTTAACAAATCGCTCAGCAAAATATCTGTTCTATGCTGAAAACAGTCCGTTTTCAGGAAAAATCCCATGCGCAACAGTATCCGCACACAAATAATGCTCGCGGTTGGCAGCACCATTCTGGTGCTGCTCGCCCTCAGCGGTGTTTTTACCTACGAACAAGCACGCAGCAGCCTGGAGCAGGCCATCAGTGAACGCATTCAGGTTACCGGCGAGCGCGCCAGCCGCTACGTCAGCAGCTGGATCAGCAATAAAGGCCAGGTATTAAGCGGCACAGCCAAAGCGCTGCTTAACAATGAACGCATCCCGGTAATTGAGCAGGGGCTGGAATCCGGTAATTACATGTACCTGTATCTGGGCACCGATACCGGGGAAATGATCATGCGTCCGGATGATGAAATGCCGGACGACTATGACCCACGTACCCGCCCCTGGTATCAGCAGGCGATGGCCGAGAGACGCCAGGTGCTGACGCCACCTTATGTGGATGCCACGACTAACGAATTGATCGTAACCTTTGCCGAGCCACTGCGCGGCGGCGTGATCGGTGGGGACATATCCCTCGAAGCCATTGTAAAAGAGGTTCTGGGTATTGATCTGGGCGAAAGTGGTTATGCGGCACTGCTCGATAGCAAAGGGGACTTTATGGTTCATCCGGAGCAGAAATTACTGGGTAAAAACGTCTCCACCCTGCTGAGCGGCAGCACACAACTGCAACTGAACACAATCCAGCAAACCAGCTTCAATGATCGCAGCAGCCTGGTGGGCCTGTATTCCATTGATGGCACCGACTGGCGTCTGCTGCTGGTCGTCGATCAGGCCGAAGCCTTTGCCAGCCTCGCTACTCTGCGCTGGTCCAGCATGTTGATCGGCATACTCACCATTGTGGTGGTTACCCTGATCGCTGGCATGATCATCTCCTATCTGCTGCGGCCTCTGGTGGTACTTAACACGGCCATGTCTGACATTGCTCAGGGGGAAGCGGATTTAACCCGTCGCCTGCAGGTAGATCGCAATGATGAAATTGGCGCCCTGAGTAACTCGTTTAATGTGTTTGTTTCTTCCATTCACGAGCTGGTATCGCAAAGCCGTGATTCATCCCACGAGCTGGATGGCATTGCCAAATCGGCGCGCGAAAATGCCGAGAACAACAACCAGGCGGTACAGTTACAACAGAACGAAATCAGCCAGGTGGCCGTCGCGGTTAACGAACTCTCTTCCACATCGTCGGAAGTAGCGACCAACGCGTCCGATACCGCCCATGCTGCGCAAAGTGCCACGAACGAAGGCAATAAGGGCATTCAGAATGCGCAGGAAAACAAACGCCGTATGGACGGTTTGTCACAGCAAATGGACAGCGCTACCGATGTAATCAACCAGCTGGATAATCAGGCGCAGCAGATCACCGGCATTCTTGCGACCATTCAGGGCATTGCCGAACAAACCAATTTACTGGCGCTGAACGCTGCCATTGAAGCGGCACGTGCCGGTGAGCAAGGACGGGGATTTGCCGTGGTAGCTGACGAAGTACGTACCCTGTCACAGCGCACACATACCGCCACCGGCGAAATTCAGGAAATGATCGACAGTCTGAAACACCACAGCCAGAAAGCCGTGGGCATTATGGAAACCAGTAAGCAACTGACCTCAGAAACCGCCGGCAGTGCGATACAGGTAACCGACAGCCTGACCGCGATTTCAGATGCACTGCACGATATTTCTAACCGTTCGCAAAGTATTGCCAACGCCTCACGCGAGCAGCATGCCGCCACCGAAGAGATCAGCCGCATCGCCACCGCGATTCAGTCGGCCTCCGACGATCTGGCCGCCAACGTTGAGCAGGCAACTCAGCAATCCCATCAACTGCACACACTCAGTCACGATATCAGTTCGAACCTGTCGCGCTTCCGCGTCTGAGGCTTGTCTGTGAGAGGTGTTGCTGTCGGTTACAACAGGCCATGATCAATGGCCTTTAATACCGCCCGGGTACGGTCACGCACATTCAGTTTAGCCAGAATAAAGGACACCTGATTGCGCACCGTGCCGGTCGATTTATGCAATGCTCCGGCAATTTCCTGATTGGTATAACCGGCCGCAACCAGTCTGAGAACCTGTAACTCTGCGGCGGTCAGCGGTTCATCTGCCAGGCCGCTGTCGCTATCAAATTCCAGCTCAAGCCGGTGCTCGCTGATTTTGCTTGTTACCGCCGGCTGCACCCACTGCCCGCCCTGATGCAGGGTTTCGATCGCGGCTAACAGTTCGTCCAGTGCAACGTCTTTACGCAGATAACCACGCGCACCACGGCGCATACATTCAAGCACCAGCTCATGGTCATCGAAGGTTGTCAGCACCAGCACCGGAATATGACAACCACGCTGATACAACTCCGCCAGCAGCTCGGTACCGCTCATATTAGGCATGCGGATATCCAGCAGAATAACATCCGGCTGATACTCTTCTATTACCGCCAACCCCTGTGCACCATCACTGGCCTCGGCCACCACCCGGCACAGCGGACGCAGATGCAACAGCGTACGAATTCCCTCGCGTACCAGTTGCTGATCTTCAATAAGCACCACATTGATCATACGAGCAGTCCGTTATCCCAGGGTAAAGTCAGTGTGAGTTTTAAACCATGCCGGCCACATTCCCAGTCGCAGCGGCCACCGATAGCCTGCGCCCGCTCCTGCATCCCGCGCATGCCATTACCGGGCACCGGCAGCTGCCGCAGGGCGCCGTTATCTTCTACTGTGAGCTGCAGGCTGGCACCCTGTTGCCGCAGTACGATAGCCGCGCGGCTGGCCTGGGTATGACGCAGAATATTGGTCAGCGCTTCCTGTGCACAACGCAGAATCACCTCGGCGCAACGCACATCATCCATGATGAGATCCGGCGGAATCTGCAGCCATACCCGCGGACGCGGTACCGCCTCCAGCAGGGAGGTCAGCGCCTGACGTAAATCCAGACCGCGCCGCTCGCGGAATTCAGAGACGGCTTCACGCATATCGCTGAGCAATAAATGGGCAATCGTCCCGGCGCGGTCAATGGCATGATCACGGGGCTGCGCCTCGGTATGACGGGCAATCTCCAGCTGAATACTGAGTGCGGCCAGATGATGCCCCAGCAGATCGTGCAGTTCACGGGCAATCCGTAAACGCTCATCACGCTTGCTGGCCGACGATAACAAACTCTGCGTGGCTTTCAGTTCGCGCACCAGCTGCGACGCATATTCACGCGCCTGCTGTTCGGCCTGCAGGGTAAAACAGATATACAAAGCAAACAGATTAAACAGCGCATAGAGCACGCTGTTGATCAGTACGAAATCCTGATCAAACAGCAAGCCCTGGTATAAGCCGATCAGCAATGGCACCAGTAACGCCGCCAGCAGACAACTGCGCCAGCTGAAATAGCGCGGCAACTGCGCAATCACCAGAATCCACAATACCGCGCTGATACCACTGCCAAATAACAGCATCAGCGACAGCGCGCTGACCATCGCCAACCAGAGCCATAACGGCGGCTGGCGGGCCTCACGCCAGGGCGGTAAGCGGGCCAGCACATTGGCGACTAAATTGAGTACAAAAAGACCGCTTACCAACAGAATCCAGCTTGTTGTGGCCGGAACACGGGTAACGGCCTCGACCTGACTGAGCCACAAGAAGACCAGTGTGACGGCCAGAAAGCCGATGGTAAGCCCTGCCAGCACGACGTCTGCAGCAATAATTATATGGGGTTTGATTCTGTTCACGGCGTCAGTGTGCCAGAGGCGCTGCTGTTGCTGAATAGGGCAAATGTCATCTTCTGCCGATCCGGCGCAACACCGGCGATAACGTGACATTTGCCACAAGCCGCCACACCAGCAGCGCTCTAGCATCGGTTTTCAACCATCGCCGGAGCCATGTATGCATCTGCTTAATTCTTTTTTGTTTATTCCTGTCGGCTGCAGCCTCTGCATGGCACCTCTGACTCCGGCACTTCATGCCAGTGAGACAGCGCCCGTTGAATACTGGCAACTGGAATACGGCGCCGGCACACTGCAGCGCTCAACACCCTGGCAACAGGCCGACAATCAACAGTTCAGCTTTCCCCTGGTATCCGCCCGTCGCGGTGGCTGGCGCTTAGGCGTCGACGGAGCGTTGCTGCAATATCAGTGGCAGCAAAACAACCTCAGCCTGAGTGGCGGCATCGGTTTGCGTGATGAGGTGTTCGACAGCCGCTTATGGGGCAAAGCCGACAGCCGCGACCCGGTATTTGATGGTTACCGCAGCAACGGTGGCGATACGACCCTGCAACTGCGCGGTGGCTGGGGCTGGCTGAATGGCGGCGTGGAGCAGGATATTTCGTCGCACTCCGGCGCTTTAACTGCCGATGCTGGCATTACCCTGCCGCTGTTTTATCTGCAGGGCGGTACACGCGCCCAACTGATTGCCGGTACCAGCTGGCTGAGCGAATCTTACAGCCGCTACGTGTATGGCATCAGCCCGGAACAAAGCAATGAGCTGCGCCCCGAATACCGCCCGCAACAGGCCTTTAATCCACAACTGACATTGCAGGCGCTGTGGCCAATCAGCCCGCAATGGCAGCTGCGCCTGCGCTGGCAGCAGGAATGGCTGGATGACACGCTGCAGGACAGCCCGCTGGTTGGTCAGCCGGTCAGTCGTCAGGTCATGCTGCTGCTCAGCTGGACCACGCCCTAGGGCCTGAAGGCCTTTACTTCTGCGGTGACCAACGCACACACACCTGATCGCCGTAGTAGTTATCGGCATAGTTACAGATAGCTGAGTTACAAGCCTGCGGCGCAGACGGTGTTGCCTTCTGCCTGATCTGATGACGGCTCAAAGCCTTACTGACTATGTTTTTTACCAGTTTCATTGCGGTTGCTCCTGTTGGTGCATCGGTGTGATCAAATAACCCCAGACTAAGCCTGCCCTATCAATAGCGGAAATCGTATTTTTATTAGGTTTCTATTTGTTTTAACTATAAGTATGAGAATCCACTCGCCGCCCTCTTTTCCACCCCAGAAATCTATATCAAAAAAAATTGATATAGATTTGCAGTACGTCTACACTGCGCAGCATGAACACAGCGCCCGACTTACCTGAAATACCCGCAGCGACAGAAATGAGCCTGCAGCAACTGGCACAGGCAGCAAAAGCCGCCGGTGATCCATTGCGTATGAGTATTCTGCAGCTGCTGGGTCAGGGGGCGTTTGGCGTGCTGGAGCTATGCCAGGTGTTTGGCATCAAACAATCGGCCATGAGCCACCATTTAAAGGTGCTGGCCCAGGCCGGGCTGGTGAGTAGCCAGCGCGAAGGCAACAGTATTTTTTACCGCCGTCCACTGCTGACCGCCGATGATCACTGGAGCCGCTGGCTGAAGTCGCTGTTCACGGCCATTGATGCCGCCACCTCCGGACTGAACAACCACGCGGTTGAGCAGGTACTGAGCGAACGCGCCGAAGCCTGTGCTGAGTTCTTTGCCCGTCATGCCGGTGATTTTAAAGAACAGCAGGATCTGATTGCCTCATACGATCAGTACGGTGACGCCCTGGCGACCATTCTTGCCTCACTGACCGCACAGGCAGGAAAAGCCGCCAACACTGGCTACGCTCTGGAAATTGGTCCGGGTGAGGGCGCGTTTTTACCGCAGCTGGCACGCCGCTTCAGTGCCGTAACGGCGCTGGATATTTCGCCGGACATGCTCAGCAAAGCGCAGCAAACCGTCAGCCGTGAAGGGCTGCAGAATGTCCACTGCGTACTGGGGGATACCAGCACACTGCGGGCAGAACAGGACGGGCGGTTTGATTTTGCCGTCGCCAATATGGTGCTGCACCACGTGCCGGCACCGAAAACCATTTTCACCGATGTCGCTCAGCTGTTGCGCGATGGCGGTACATTGCTGGTCACCGATCTGTGTCGTCACGATCAGGTCTGGGCCAGAGAATCCTGCGGCGATTTGTGGCTGGGATTCGAGCCAGCGGATTTATCCGCTTGGGCGCAGGAAGCTGGTCTGAGTGAAGGCCAGAGTCAGTTTTTAGGATTAAGGAACGGGTTTCAGATCCAGTTCCGTTTGTTTTACCGCGCAGCAGTTAATGGCCATAAGTAACGGCTGAAACCTGCGCGCTAACCATTATCAAGAGGGCTTACTATGAGCGAATATTCGATTTTTACCTCCGAGTCGGTGTCTGAAGGACACCCGGATAAAGTTGCCGATCAGATTTCTGATGCCGTACTGGATGCGATTATTGCCCGCGACCCATACGCCCGCGTTGCGGTTGAGACTCTGGTAAAAACCGGTATGGCCGTGGTTGCTGGTGAAGTGACCACCTCCTGCTATGTTGACCTCGAAGACATCGTGCGCGATGTGATTACCGGTATCGGTTACAACAGCTCTGATGTTGGCTTTGATGGCCAGACCTGTGCGGTTCTGAACGGCATTGGTAAGCAGTCAGTCGATATTAACCAGGGCGTTGACCGTGCTAAGCCTGAAGATCAGGGCGCCGGTGATCAGGGCCTGATGTTCGGTTATGCCACCAACGAAACCCCAAGCCTGATGCCAGCGCCGGTGTACTACGCTCACCTGCTGGTACAGCGCCAGGCAGAATTGCGCCGTAATGGTACCCTGCCGTGGCTGCGTCCGGATGCCAAATCTCAGGTCACCATTAACTGGGAAAGCGGTTCACCCAAAGTAGACGCCGTCGTTCTGTCGACCCAGCACGACCCGAGCATCAGCCTCGAAGACCTGCGCGAAGCCGTGCTGGAAAACATTATCAAGCACGTACTGCCAGAAGAATGGCTGCACGCTGACACCCTGTATCACATCAACCCGACCGGTAACTTCGTGATTGGCGGTCCGGTGGGCGACTGTGGTCTGACCGGCCGAAAAATCATTGTTGATACATACGGCGGCATGGCGCGTCACGGTGGCGGTGCATTCTCTGGCAAAGACCCATCCAAGGTTGACCGCTCAGCCGCGTACATGGGCCGTTATGTCGCCAAAAACGTGGTGGCAGCCGGTCTGGCTGACCGTTGTGAAATTCAGGTGTCTTATGCCATCGGTGTGGCTGAGCCAACATCTATTTCGGTCAATACCTTCGGCACCGGCAAGGTATCGGATATCGAACTGGCGAAAATCATCCGTTCCGTATTCGATCTGCGTCCGTACGCCATCCAGAACCAGCTGGAACTGCTGAACCCGATGTATCAGCTGACGGCCGCCTATGGCCACTTTGGTCGCGAGCCGTTCGAAACCAGCTACACCTATAAAGAAAACGGCGAAGAGAAAACCAAAACCTTCACCGCTTTCACCTGGGAACGTACCGACAAAGTCGACGCCCTGAAAGCAGCGGCTGGCCTCTGAGCTAACGTACACATTTAACGTAGGGTGGGCATAGCCCACCACAACTCTGGTGGGCTATGCCCACCCTACAGATAGCGGAGAAAGTATGAGCACATTCACCGATTACAAAGTTGCCGATATGTCCCTGGCCGACTGGGGCCGTAAAGAAATCAAAATCGCTGAAAGCGAAATGCCGGCGCTGATGGCGCTGCGCCGTAAGTACAGCGAGTCCAAGCCATTGGCTGGTGCGAAGATCATGGGCTGTATCCACATGACCATTCAGACCGCTGTTCTGATCGAAACCCTGATTGATCTGGGTGCCGATGTGCGCTGGTCTTCGTGCAACATTTTCTCTACTCAGGATCACGCCGCCGCAGCCATTGCTGCAGCGGGTATTCCGGTATTCGCCTGGAAAGGTGAAACCGAAGAAGAATTCCTGTGGTGTATCGAGCAGACCATTCTGGCGGAAAAAGACGGCAGCACCCCATGGGATGCCAACATGATTCTGGATGACGGCGGCGACCTGACTGAGATGGTTCACGCCAAATACCCGGCCATGCTGAACAGCATCCACGGTATTTCTGAAGAGACAACCACCGGTGTTCACCGTCTGCTGGAAATGCTGGCCAAAGGCGAGCTGAAAGTACCGGCGATCAACGTCAACGATGCCGTGACCAAGTCTAAAAACGACAACAAGTACGGCTGCCGTCACTCCCTGAACGACGCCATCAAACGCGGTACCGACCACCTGCTGAGTGGTAAAAAAGCACTGGTTATTGGTTACGGCGATGTGGGTAAAGGTTCTGCCGCATCTCTGCGTCAGGAAGGCATGATTGTTAAAGTCACCGAATGCGATCCAATCTGTGCCATGCAGGCCTGTATGGATGGCTACGAAGTGGTTTCTCCTTTCAATGGCGGCATCAACACCGGCACCGCCGAAGGCATCAACAAAACCTTGCTGGCCAACACCGATCTGCTGGTCACCACCACCGGTAACGTCAACGTCTGCGACCAGCACATGCTGGCGGCTCTGAAGTCCGGTGCGGTGGTGTGTAACATCGGCCACTTCGATAACGAAATCGACACCGCCTTCATGCGTAAAAACTGGGAGTGGGAAGAGATCAAGCCACAGGTACACAAGGTTTACCGTGACAAAGCCGCTGACGACCATCTGCTGCTGCTGTCTGAAGGCCGTCTGGTTAACCTGGGTAACGCTACCGGTCACCCGTCACGCATCATGGATGGTTCTTTCGCCAACCAGGTTCTGGCGCAGATTTATCTGTACGAGCGCAAGTTCGCTAGCATGATGGAAGCCGAAAAAGCCGAAAGCGTGTACGTGAAAGTACTGCCGAAAAAACTGGACGAAGAAGTGGCCAAAGACATGGTGGAAGGCTTCGGTGGTGTGATCACCCAGCTGACCCCGGCGCAGGCAAAATACATCAACGTACCGGTTGATGGCCCGTTCAAGCCAGAAGCGTACAAGTATTAATAACACCGCGGGCTCTGCCCGCGAACAATACTGAAGTAATAACGGCAACAACAGGCTCAGGGGCTCCGGCCCCTCCTGCGTCATCGCGAAACAGACGGCAAACGCCGCAGAATACGAGGTCAGCATGACCACTTTAAGTTTTGAGTTTTTCCCGACCCAGACCGAAGAAGGCACCAGCCGGGTTCTCGCCGTACGCGATGAACTGGCGGCGTTTAATCCGGAGTTTTTCTCGGTCACCTACGGTGCCGGTGGTTCCACCCGTGGCCGTACCTTTTCGATGGTCGAAGCCATTCAGCAACGGGGCATTGCCGCCGCGCCGCATTTATCCTGTGTTGGTGACAGCACCGCCGATTTGCGTGACCTGCTGCAACGCTATCAGGCGCTGGGCATTAACCGCATTGTCACCCTGCGTGGCGACCTGCCATCCGGCTCCGGCCTTGCCAGCAGCGAACTGCGTTACGCCAACGAACTGGTGGAATTTATCCGCAAGGAAACCGGCGACCATTTCACCCTTGAAGTGGCGGCTTACCCGGAAATGCATCCGCAGGCGAGCAGCTTTGAGAAAGATTTGGAAAACTTTGTACGCAAAGTAAAAGCGGGCGCCGACAGCGCCATTACCCAGTACTTTTTCAACGCCGACAGCTACTTCCATTTTGTTGATCGCGTGCGCGCGATGGGCGTGGACATCCCGATTATTCCGGGCATTATGCCGATCACCAATTACAGCAAGCTGGCGCGTTTTTCCGACAGCTGTGGTGCCGAAATTCCACGCTGGATCCGCAAGCAGCTGGAAGCCTACGGCGACGACAGCGACAGCATTGTGAAATTCGGTGAAGAAGTGGTTACCGACATGTGCCGTCGCCTGCTTGATGGCGGCGCACCAGGTCTGCATTTTTACACCCTGAATCAGGCTAAACCGAGCCTGGCCGTGTGGAAGAATCTGATCTGATGCCTTCCTGCTCAGCCGTTTTTCGGCTGAGCTTTTACATTATTCGGTCAGTTATCACTAAACCCGCCCATCAGGAGTACTTTTCTCTGCGGGTATGGAGAAAAACTCCCCCACAACAGACTGGATTCCTTTAGTGTGAGCAGTCCCTGAGATACACTCTGCGGCTGATCTGAGGAGTCAGCATGAAAATCGCCTTCTTCGCCGCCCGGCGTATTCACCAGCAATATTTCGACCGCCTCTGCCACAGCCTGCAGGTGCAGGATACCGATGCCTGCGTTATCTGGCATAAATCCCTGTGGCTTGATTTGCGCTGGCTTACCCAGATTCCCGCTTCCCATGCAGAGCTGGCTCAGGTAGTGGACGATCATCTGTGTGAGAAGAAGAACAGCCGTAAAGGACGCAGCCGCAGCGCCGTCTACTGGCGTAATTTCCGCCGGGTAAAACTGGCCGAAGCACATCTGCTGTTTGCCATTTACCGTCAGTCACTGAAAAACAGCAAAGCCAGCCATATGGTGTTATGGAACGGTCTGAAATTCCGCCAGGGGGTTGTGATTGCCGCGGCAAAGTCACTGGGCATCAAAGTACTGGTCATGGAAAACGGTCTGCTGCCGGGTATGACCACCCTCGACCGTCAGGGCGTTAACTTCCTCAATTCGGTACCGCGCGATCCGGCGTTTTTTATTGCCCAGTCCGACAACAGCAACCTGCCACATGAGCCTGTTCCCGAGCGTCCGGATGACCTGCCCCAGCATTACATCTTTGTTCCGTTCCAGGTGAATACCGACAGTCAGGTTGTGCTGTTTTCCCCCTGGCTGCAGGATATGTTCGCCCTCACCGAGGCCTTGCTTACCGCTGAAAAAAAACTGGGTGAAAAAATGCCCTGCGTGGTGCTGAAAACCCATCCGGCCTGCGATCAGGATTACAGCGAACTGGCACAGCAATTAACTGCAAAGTCGCGCAAAATTCAGCTGCGTACCAGTGGCGATACCCGCGCGCTGATTGCCCATGCCGATGCCGTTGCCACGATTAATTCCACCGTGGGCGTCGAAGCCATTATCGCCAATATCAATACACTGGTGCTGGGTCAGGCATTTTATAATCTGCCCGGCCTGACACTCAGCGCACAAAGTCAGGACGAACTGGAGCTGCAACTGCTGCAGCTGGCGCACTTCAGTCCTAACCCGACCATCCGCCAGGGTTTTCTGAGCTACCTGAAGAACCATTACCAGATTCCGGGACGCTGGCAGGATGCCGACGATGCGCATCTTCAGGCCGCCTGTGCGCACCTGTTGCGCGAGGTAAAAGTCCTTGGCTAAGCACCTGTTTATGGCCTCTACGCCATTCAATGTGCTGACCGCCGCGATGGTTGCCTTTGAGCTGCCACAAGGCGATGTGGCCGAACTCGGCCTGATTGATCAGACCAGCACCACCACCACCTTCCGTGAGGCGTTACTGAGCTGGCAGAACAGTCCGTTCGCGAATATCCGCCTGCTATCAGAAAAGGCGTCCGGTAAAGGCAAACGCCGCCAGCGGCTGCAGGGCTTCCGGCGCATCCGCCAGTGCCTGCAGGAACTGCAGCCAGACTGGATCTATACCGGCAACGACCGCCGCATTGAATTTCAGTTTTCTATGGCCCACAGCAACGCCCGCGGCGTGTATCTGGATGATGGCACTTACAGTTATCTGGGGCGCAAGACGCACTGGCTGAAAGACCGGGTGCTGGACAATATGGCCAAGAAAGTGGCCTACGGACGCTGGTGGAAACAGCCACCGGCCATCGGCGCCTCGGCCTGGATTGATCACTCGATACTCGCGTTCCCGAATTCCGCCCTGCCGATACTTAAGAACAAAACCTGCAAGCCTCTGCCGAATAATCTGCAACGCCCGGAGTTCGCACAACTGGCGCAGATCTGCCTCGGCGAACAGCCTATGACTCTGGGCACGCTCGATGGCTTGCTGTTGTTGCCGCACAGCTCTGTGATGTCAGATCAGCAGCAAGCACTTGGGCAATGGCTGGATAGCTGTGGTGCAGACATTGCCTACAAGCACCATCCGCGCACCGGTCACGAACTGCAAAGTGCAGACATGGCGGTCAGGCATTGGCAATTGCCCGCGCGGGCATGGGCGGTGCCTGCCGCCATTCCGATGGAAATGCTGTTACCTCTGCTGCCACAACACTGTAAAATCAGCGGCGACGTTTCCACCGCGCTGCTGACCGCCAAATGGCTCAGGCCCGAGCTGGACGTCAGTGCGGCGGTGCGGGCTGATACCGATGCCAGCTGGCAGCAACTGCTGACCACGCTGGGTATCCGGCTGACAACCTCCCCAATCTGAATGACCGCGTTGCCAACGCAGCGCCATTAACGGCTAACACGAAGACCATTATGTTGCATAAAACACTGCAGTACTGGGCACACCGCCTGACCCGCAAAGGGCCGATCCGTTTGGCGATGACACTGCTGGTGCGTAACGAAATCGATATTATTGAAGACAATATCCGATTCCATGCGGCGCAGGGTGTCGACTGTTTTGCGGTAATGGATAACGGTTCAACCGATGGTACCCGCGAGCTGCTGGAAACGCTGAAAAGCGAGTTTGACCTGCACGTTATCGACCAACCGGCACAGAATTACCAGCAGGCTTTATGGATGACACAGCTGGCAGAGTACGCACGCACAGCGCTAAAAGCCGATCTGGTGATTTCCAACGATGCCGATGAGTTCTGGCTGGCCGCCGAAGGCACCACTTTAAAAGATCATCTGCACGCCGATGATTCTGTGGTAACACTCAAGCGCCGCAATATGGTGCTGACCGAAGAATGCCAGCAGCCCGGTTACCATTACAGCCTGGCGCAGTACGCGGTAAAAAATCCGATCCTGTACAGTTCCGACACCCAGATTAATGACACGGCGGTTTCTATGTTGCTGGTAAAAATCAGCCCTAAAACCATTGTGAATCCGCACGGCCTGATTAAACTCAAGGGCGGTAATCACCGCGCGAAGCATGGCTGGCGTTGGGTAAATGCGCGCGAAGAAAGCGGCATTACGGTGTACCACTACCCGATCCGCAATTATGCTCAGTTCGAAGCCAATATTATTAACCGCCAGCGTCTGTTGCGTGATACCAATGCGCGCATGGGCGACCATTACCGGCGCTGGGTAAAACTGTATGAGCAGGGCCTGCTGGAACAGGAGTTCGGTAAATTTATTCTGTCGGCCAGTGATATTGAGACCACCAGCCGCATCGGCCTGACAGAAAAATGCCCTGCCATTGTTAGCGCATTTGAACGCAGCCTGAACCGTCCTGTCTGAGGGTGGGACGCTTTGTCCTATATAAAATACTGATGTAACTCCCACGCTTGCGGCGAACCGCGTTAAAATAGCGTTTCATCCGGATTCGTCCATGGAGTGGAAACGATTATGACGCAGGAGTGTCTGTGACCAACATCAGAGAAACCATGCTTAACCTGAAAATGCCCCGGGCACCACTATTCTGGATTGCCCTGCTGTTGCTGTTACCCCTTGCCCTTGAGCTGACCTACTCCGATTTTGTCCGCGAGGGTGAATATAATTCGCGTATTGGCTGGTCGTTTATTCTGGCAACCCTGGCCTACCTGCTGCAGAAGCGCCGCTTCATTGCCCTGATCCTTCTGCCATTCGCTATTGGCGGAAGTCTGGATATTGGTTACGCAGTATCATTCGGCGGGGTCTTTACCACCGCAACACTGGAGGCAGTTGCTTACACCGACAGCAGCGAAGTTTCTGAATTTGTTGCTGCCTACTCCTCCATGACGTTGACCTCCTGGTTGCTACTGCACTGGAGCATTTTTTTCCTGGGCCTGCGCTTTATGCGCCCGGCGGAAGGGACTGGCAGCAAAACCCGACGTATAACCATGGTGCTTGGTTTTATTCTGATTGCCGTTGTTGCTTATCGCACGACCGTAATGGGACGTTTTCACGATACGATTCCAGGCGTACTCGGCACCGTGCCGTCTTACCTGAGAGGCAGTGTATCCCTACAGGAAGAATTCGAGCGGCGCCAGACAATGCTGCGCGAAACTGACATGAAAGCTGCGCTGAAAGACACGCAACCACAGACCCATATTTTTATTGTTGGTGAATCGGCAAGCCGCAACCACATGGGTATTTATGGTTACCAGCGTAATACCACGCCATTCCTGAGCAGCATTAAAGATGAACTGGTGGTGTTCGATAACGTCATCAGCAGTCATGCCCAGACTCAGGCATCACTGCGTGCTGCCCTGACGGCAGCAAGTGCCGATCAAGGGGGCCAGTACCGCGATGCTCTGAGTGTTATCGATGTTGCCAATCTTGCCGGTTATGAAACCTGGTGGATTTCCAATCAGCAGCCGCTGCGCGCAACCATTGCCTCCATCGCCCATCAGGCCGATCATCCTTATTACATCAGCAACGATTTCAATGGTGTGGAAGTAAACCGTTATGACACCTTCATGATGAACCGGATTGGTGAAGCACTGGAAAATCCGGCGCCGCACAAAGCGATCTTCATTCATATGATGGGCAGCCACGCCCAGTATAAAAACCGCTATCCGGATGAGTTCATAATCTTTAAAGATTCAAAGGTCAGCGCCTATACAGAACAGCCGGATCAGGGTGTTATCGATGTTATTAATGAGTATGACAACTCCATTCTGTTTACCGATTTCTTCCTGCAGCAGTTATTCTCGCTGGTTAAAGAAAAACAGAGTGGCGCGCTGGCAACCATTACCTACTTCTCTGATCACGGTGAAGAGGTTTATCGGCAGGCCAATCTGAAAGGACACAGTCCGGATAACCTGACTGCGAATATGTTCGAAATTCCTTTTGTGTTCTGGTCATCGGATTCGCTGCGAACAACCAGCTACAGAGCGCATCAACACAGTCCTTTTATGCTGGACAGTTTCTATCATTACGCGTCTGAAGTGATGGCTATAGACTCCGCCAGCACCAATCCGGAAGCCGCTCTGATTTCAGACCAGTATCAGCCGCCCGCTGTACGAATGGTCTATAAAACGCGCTATGATACGCAGCTCAGAAATAGCCAATAATCTGACCGAAATCACTGACTGCGGGGCACCATGACTACTGAGAACAAAATTTACCGGATTGGTGCCCTGCTTGGTTCGCTGAATGGTGCCGGTGCAGAGAAAACCATTCTGACTCTCTGTACCCGCTTTGCTGAGTTAGGGCATAAAGTTGATCTCGTTACCCTGACAGCGCATGCAGACTACCCGCTGCCCGATAATCTGAACCAGATCGTACTCAGCACTTCAAATAAAAAGAAGGCCAGACCTGAGTTGGAACGTATTACTCAAGAAGGTAACTATGATTTTTTTGTTACTTCCAAACCAGAATTTTACGATGCCATTCAGGCAAAGAAGAAAGTCTGCTCGGTGCACATAACCCCCACTGCATGGATCACCGATCCGAAGTGGAAATTTCTGAAGCGCGCATCAAAAATCCTGCGCCTGCGTCGGCGCTTCCGCAACAAGCAACTGATTGCTCTGTCGCAGGGCATCAAAGACGATCTGGTGCAGAATCTGGGTTGTCAGCCAGATAATATTACCGTTATTCCAAATCCCTACCAGATCGAAGAAATCCGTACACTGGCGGGTCAGGATGGCCCCCTGCCGGATGGCGATTATATCGTCTATGTTGCATCACTGAACAAACGAAAACGCCAGCAGGATCTTATCCGTGCATTCCAGATGATGAATGCACAAAACCTGAAGCTGGTACTGGTCGGCAAAGGTAATGATGAGCAGCGGCTGCGGTCTTTCTGTGAACAGAATGACTTGCAGGATCAGGTACAGTTCTGGGGCTGGGATGCGAATCCATACCGCCTGATTCGTAACGCCCGCCTGTCTATGCTCACTTCCGAAGCTGAAGGACTGCCGCGCGTACTGGTCGAGTCACTGATCATCGGTACACCGGTTGTTTCTACCGACTGCCCTTCAGGGCCTAAAGAGGTTCTGACCGGAGAGCTGAAGCCCTATCTGGTACAGGTAGGAGATGTAACCGGCCTGAGCCAGGCGATGTCCCGGGCATTGAACCAGTATCCCGAACTGTCCAGCCTGGATGTCAGCCGTTATGCGGTAGAATCCGTCGCCGATCAATATTTAAAGCTGGTTTTCAGAGGCAGTGCTGCCTGAGCCATATGCTGGCTTAATTGCTGAGTTTGCATAAGCAGAGATATAAGGCCTGTAATATAAACAGCGGGACTGATCTCACCGGCAATTTATAGCGTATTGGCGAATATCACTGAATAAAGGACGCAAACCACACAGAGCAGCCTCATGCTGACGACCAGGCTGCTATAATCTTTGTTCGGAAAACCAATAGCAGATTAATTTGCTCTCTCTGCTAAAATGAAAAAAACCTGATTCTGTACGTATAGGTCAGGTAAGACTGTGAATCTTTGCCTATAAATATTTGCCGCTCGCCAGCCCTGACAGGTAGACTGCAGCGCTAACTGTACATGGACCCCGTATGGCTAACTCAGTCTACTTCGCATCAACAACTCTCCACCTTTATACTGCTGCAGCCATCGCTGCCGGACGTACCGGAGAGGAAGCTCATCTGATTTTCATTGATCAGCCTGAGGGTAAACCGCATGCGCTGTACGATATTGTCTGTAATTGGCCGGGCTCCCCTTTTTCTTCTGTCAATTTGTACCACGGCCGTTTTCCCGGCCTGCTGAATAAACTGAAAAAACGCAGACTGCTGTTTAACACACTGAAAGAAAAACTGGCCGAACTGTTACCTGAACATATATTTGTCGGCAATGACCGCCGGATCGAATTCCAGTTTGCGATGCACGCAGCAACAACACTTGGCTGTCAGCCGGTTGGTCATTATATGGACGAGGGCGTCTTCACTTATGTGGGCAGAAAAGCCTCCCGCTCATTCAGTGATATGATCATTGATAATTGTATAAAAAAAATAAGCTACGGCATGTGGTGGAAAAATCCACCAACCATCGGCGGCTCCGACTGGATAAGCTATATACACCCGGCCTTTCCCGATCTGGTACACCCGTTATTGCGCGGTAAACATATAACCCCCCTCGAAGCTTCCCGCTTCAGCAGCCCAGCCATGCTGGAACTGTCAAAAACCATGATGCTGAATAACGGGGTTGAACCAACGACTCTGACAGCGATAGATGCTTTTATCACACTGCCTCATGAATCGTTATTTGAACGGGAGCCGGGCTATAAGGAACGTATTCTGTCCCTTATCCGGCGACTAAGCGTCCAGGGTAAGCGGGTTGCCGTAAAATACCATCCCCGGAATAAACAACCCGATCCGCTGTTGCTCGCAGTTGAAGGCGTTTGCCTCTTGCCTGCTCAGGTCAGCTTTGAGGCCCTGCTGCCCTACCTGTCAGATCAATGTGAAGTGTGGGGCGACTTGTCTTCAACCATGGTCATCGCACGCTGGCTGCGGCCGGCCTTAAAAGTAACAGCATTTACTTCTGAGATGCCTGATTTCGACAGGCTGTTTGAACGTATTGGTATTACGACAATGAATGTTACCTCTCATCCTGAGCCCAACTGACACATACAGTAAGCCAGCGATCTTTTTATCCCAATACCCCTTATTTCTAGCACCACGACCATCGTACAACTTATACGTTCGCAGGATCCGAATGACATACGCTACCGACTATATGACCAGCCCATTTAAAAATCTCTGGCGCGATATTTCTGCCAATCCTCTGTCGTATGTAATCACGTTGCTTGTTGCAATTTTTTTAATCGCACAGCCCATCAAAAAATCGGTAGCGACCGATGTCAGCATCCTGCTCTGGCTACTCGGGGCCATTGTTCTGATATCCGGCAAAGTAAAAATCCGCGCTCTGACACCTTATCGTAAAATCATTCTGGCTGGATTTGCATTTTTCTTCGTGGCATTTATTTCATTACTGCTGTCGGACTATCCGGCGGATCTGCAGAAGCTGGAACCCGAATTCCGTTTAGTCCTGTTACCTCTTCTTATTGTCGGCATTTACTACTCTGGCTTCAGCACCCGAAAACTAGTATTCGCCCTGCTTTTGGGCAGCATCAGCTATGCCTGGATAACATACGGCCAATCAGGCGGATTTAAATTCATGCGCCGTGCTTTTGGTGATGAAAATCCCGTCGGCTTCGGTAATGGTGCTTTCCTTCTGAGCGCAGTATCAGCCTATTTCTGCTTGTCGTTCTGGAAAACAAGTAAGTCGATTTCTGCTGTGGCTTTGCTGGCCGCAACACTCTATTTATATGCAGCGATAGCTTCCGGAACCCGCGGAAGTTTTCTGGCAATTCCACTGATTGCTGCTTTCTTCATCTTTCATGTCAGAAGCCTGAAAGTTGTTATAGCAAGCCTGATACTCAGTACTGCCCTGGCAGCGGCTATCTACCAGTCACCATTGCAGCATGGTATTGATCGCGCAATTAAAAACGTAACAAATTATGTTAATGGTGAAGGAAATAACAGGAACTCTGCAGGTGCCAGATTGATGCTCTGGGAGACTGCGATCTGTATGGGCAAAGAGAAACCGGTCTTTGGTGTTGGAACACATCAGTTTCTTCCCGCCAGTCAGGATCAAAGCCTTAACTGCAAATCCAATTTGCGTCCATTTGTTCAGGCTCACAGCCTGTATTTTAATACCCTGGCGACAATGGGAGTAACTGGCCTTGCCTGCTTGCTGCTGTTTGGCTTTTTCCTTTGCAGAGAAAGCATGAATGTCCGGTCTGGTTATTCGCACAAATATGCTGTGGTGATTATCACGCTGACAATCGCGGCTTATTCCTTAACCGTCGATGCATTCTTTATACGCTTTGTTGCGGAAAAACATCTGACATTACTGGGACTGATGCTCGGTATTATGTTGCATCAACAGCAGAAGGCAGGGTTACAACAGTAATCCCGGAATCCCGCATTGCGCTCAGAAGGCTCTCCCGCTGATGTTCATTGTGCGTGGGAGAATCTTCGGCGCCAACAGCATAACAGCGGATAGATGGATCAATAAGACGGGCTGTAAACAGAGCGGTGCTGTTGCAGGAAATAACATAACGGCAGCCAAGCACAGCAATCATTTCTTCAATACAAAGGTATGAGCCGGAAACCGGTTCCATATCATCTGTTCTGAATTCTGCTGTTAAGGCACGTGGATGAGGAGCATAAAAAACACGCTCAGCCTTCAGCACACCAAGCAGGCTCTTTATCTCTGCAGTAACCGTGGCAACAAAGCTATGGTTAGCCTGCTGATAGGCAAGAAAATTCTGGCCGATAATAATTGCATTATCAGATTTCCCGGTCTCTGAAAATTGTACAGGGAACTGTATATAGCGCTCTTTATTCGCACAATAACCGGTATCCAGACCAGTGAACGAATAAACAACATCAACCCACTCAGAATCTGCCCCAAGTTCGTCGCCGTCATACTGCAGAACGCTGTAGCCCGGCGCCAGAAGTCTCAGTTTCAGACTCCACTTCTTTAGCCCCTTACGGCAGGCAGCAGTGATATTGCTGCTGAAAATATTTAATGCACCATCCGGCAGAAGTGCAACCTTACCCAGCTTCTTTTTCCTGAACTGACCGACCAGAATATTGTTATAAATATCGTCTATCCGGGGGATATATAAAACACAAGCACCACCTTGAGTCGTAATACTTTCCTCGACATTAAGAACGGTGCGGGTATTTTCCTTAATAAATCGGATCTTACCCAGCAGGCCGCCGTGGTGATTACGGTCCAGCAAGGTCAGATTTTCTCTTCCCCGTTCAGCCGCCGCATTCAGCAGCTTATCTGATGTCACGAAGTAATGGGCAACATCACGGTCCACCGATAAGTACTGATCTTCTATCGCCATAGCTGCCAACAGTTGCAGTTCGGTTTCAACGATAAAAAGATGCCCTGTCATATCCTGACCATGTTCGGCATTCGTCCGTGAATCAGAGTTCATAATCTGTGAATATTTTTCCAGGTTTTCAGCACGCCATCATTAAATGACACCGCTTTGCGCGGTAAGCTGAGGAGATTCTGATCCGGCAATGCCAGGCCCTTCACCGTAGTGGTGCCGACGCGATATCCGGCCTTGTCTGCCTGCTGCCCGACCTCTTCGCTGAAACTGCCATAAGGGTAACAGATATGATCAACGGTACCGCCGAGAAGCTCTTCTAGATCGTTTTTACTTTGTTGTAATTCCTGCAAGCAGGAATCTGCACTCAGCTGAGCCAGTCTTGGATGGGTGACACTGTGGCTGCCGATTTCAATACCATTGGCATACACCTCCCGAATCTGTTCACGACTCATTAATGCCTGCGGCTGATGGCCATCGTCTTTCAGCCATTCCGATCGTCCTGACAGCTTACCGGATACGATATAAACCATGGCAGGAAGCTGGTATTTTTTCAGCACCGGGTACGCATACTGGTAAAAATTCTCGTAGCCGTCATCAAAGGTAATGGCGACACAACGCTCAGGGTATTCCCCTTCACCACTAAGAAAACGCGAAACTTCACTCATCGGAATAACATGTTGCCCGGTCAGTTTCAGCATCAGCATCTGTCGGGTAAAACGCTTATAGTGACAATAATTTGCCTTCAGTGTTTTGATGTTTCTGAAGTCACCCACTTGGTGGTACATCAGGATGGCCAGCTTTCTGTTTGCCGACATTTCTACAGCCCTCCCAGATAATAAAACAGACCATAAAGGGCAAAGTTCACCAACAGCAGAAGCAGATTGCGGATTTTTTTCTGGCGCTTACGGCTGACCGCTTTGTTGTCTTCATTGCGGCGACTGGCCTGAAAATGCTCGATATAGGATTTCACATTATCTTTGTCGAAAATTTTGACGTATTCGACCGGCAGGTTAAAGAATATCGCGGAATGGGGCTCATCGTAGGCTAGCTGAAAGCTATCCTGATCACAGTAATGATCATTCAGCGCCTGTTTGGCAATCCACTTATCAAGAAACTCCAGCGTAGCCGGTGTATTGCGCAGAAAAATGGTTCCTGTGCGGATGCTGTGTGACGCGCGCTTACCGCCCTGCTCATTAAAGTGAATACCAATATCACCTTCAAAATCATCAAAGCCGGTAATTTCCCGCCGCACAAAAGCATCGGCATCAATGTACAGAACATCACGCTCAGGGTTATCCAGTAAACACTGGCGCAGCACCTGTGGCTTAAGACCTGTGGTTGCTTCCCAGCAACTTTGTGGCTCAACCGGAGTGAACTGATAGTCCATTGAAAAACTTTTCAGAGATATTTCCAGACGTTCAATGTCGTCACGATAGCTCTCGGTATAAAAACCACATACAAGCAGTTTACTCACAATGTTTACCTGTTAATTTCCTGACAGTATCCCTGACACTGGTCGCATTTAACTCCGCATAACAGGGCGGTGATTCCTCATTCAAAGGACATGTTTTTTTCAGACAGGGGGAGCATGAATACGAAGAAGCCAGATTAATTACCCGCTTACCATGGGCAGCGGTTAAAGCCACGCTGGTGCTGCCAAATACAGAAACGGTAGGCACGCCACAGGCAGCGGCAATGTGCATTAAACCGGTATCAACGCCGACTGCTGCTGCACAACGACTGATAATCCCGGATAATTGCCACAGCGATAGTTTTGGCAGTACAACGCCCCACTGAGCTGCGGTGGTCAGGCGCTCTGCCCGTTGTCTTTCCTGCTCACTTCCCCAGGGGAGCAACACCATCTGCTGTTCCTGTTTTGCCAGGGTCAGAAGATCAATCCAGTTCGCTTCAGGCCAGTGTTTGGACGCCCAGGTTGTTCCGTGAAAGCAGATCCAGGCACCGGTATATTCAGAAAAGGCATTATCCAGTGTGTGACTCTGAATACCAAAGTCGGGTTCCCCCTGATACTGGTACCCCAGCGCCTGGGCGAACAATTTACGCACCCGCTCCACGGCATTCATATCGCGCGGTACGTTATAGCCCTCGCGGTAAAATAAGCGTGTTTCAGAGTCTGTAGCTGTATTTTTGTCGAGTCCAACGACCGGACTGCCGCTGAGCCAGCCTACCCGTGCCGATTTAATCCGGCCCTGAGCATCAATCACCAGATCATACTTTTCGCGCCGCAGCGCTTTATAAAAAGCAAACTGTTCGCGCAGAGTCTGTATCGACCAGCGATTTTTTTTCCAGCGTAAGCGCGGATGTCCGATAACCTGCCCGACAGACGGATGCAAACGGGCAACATCCATAAAAGGCTGTTCACACAGCCAGTCAAAACAGATATCGGGATCGGCCTGCAGTGCGTCACTCACCGCCGGCAAGGTGTGCAAGATGTCGCCTAAAGCAGACATCTTAATGATAAGAATTCGTTTCATAGAACCGCGCGTTCGTAAGCTGCCGTTACGAATATAAAGAAATGGCGTAGGTCAGATATGACGTAACAAAGATTGCTCAACCAATTCCAGGTCAGGAATCATTGCGGCATCCTGGCCAATGCTGACCGCACTCTGATCATAGTCGCCCATGTGCATGGCTTCTACTTCCTGAATTTCGCTTTCGCGGATATGCACCAGGCTTGGAATACCCTGAACCAGCAGCGCATAAAATGGCATCTGCGGGTGAGCACCCACACCGTTCACAATGGCGAAGCGGGCATTCGGGTTAGGAGCCGGAGCTGGCTGACGGTTAAGCATTTCGTAGCACAGTACCGGCACCGGTGTGCCGCGCCAGTCGATGCGGCCAAGAATCCAGTCAACGCTGGACGCCGTGGTCAGCAGATGGGAAAACGGAATAATCTCAGCAACTGAAACGTTAGGCAGCAGCAGGTTTCTGTCCTTCAGCGGAATCAACAGGCAGTCGATCTGATCCGGAGTATCGGTTTTAGTGATGGATTGGCTCATGAATATTTATCCCGCTGTGTTTAACGCAATTCACCAGCTGCAGTGCCAGCTGGTAAGGGTCACCGATGTAATTGACGCGATTGGTTTCGATCGCACTTTCCGGCATTGAAGCATTGGCGCAGCTCTGCGGCGTTTGCGCCCAAACCGGTACTTGACTGTTACTCAGGCTCATCACGGCTTCCGAGCCATCATTACCCATACCACTGAACAAAATATAACCGGCCCGCTGGCCGTAGTATTCGTTCACATTCAGGATCACCTGATCTATAGACGGGCCATAAGGTCCGGGCCAGGCACGTTCAAGACTGCGCGGCAGGCCATCACCATCAAAGCGGAATTCATCCGTGATCGGAGCGACCAGAACTTCTCCGCAGTTCAGTACTTCGCCGGCAATGAAATTTTTAAGCTTGTACTCAGCATGGCGGCCAATTGTTTTGCATAAGGTTTCTTCAAAACGCGGATCAATGTGCTGCGCATAAATAAAAGCAATCGGCAGACCACCAGGCAAAGCATCAAGAAAATCTTTTACCGCACCCGGCCCACCCAATGATGCACCCAGCACCCAGACCTGAGCCGCGGCTTTACCGCTGAAATTCTGATTAGCAAAGATACCGGGAAGTGGAATACGCGGAGAAGTCGTAGGAACATTCAGCCGGTCCAGTACCGCGACATCTTCGGCCACCACCGGTGTAACTTTGATAATTTCGCGCATTTTACCGTACAGGCGTTTTTCCCATTTGGGAAATGTCGTGCAGGTTTTTTGCGGCGCTTTTTCCAGCCCCAGCAATACCGGCACATCACCGTCCAGTAACTGTTCCAGCCATTGCATATTTTCTTCGTCGTCTTCCTGACGAATATCGACCAGCCAGGCATCCAGTTGCAGTTCACTCTGATCCAGCAGCACAAAGCGCTGCGGATCAGTGTTAATCACCACATCAAAACCGAAATGAATCAATGCGGATTTGAGCAGATGCTGCTGCAGCCGGTCGTCGGCCAGGATCCCTACCCTGGGCAAGGCCATGTCAGTTTTCCTCACGCCCCAGCAGACGGTTCATGGTGCCGAGCAGCAAGTCTTCCTGGAACGGTTTACCCAGATATTCGTTCACACCAATCGACATCGCCCGGTCACGGTGTTTGTCACCGGTACGCGAGGTGATCATGATGATCGGGATATCTTTCAGGCGCGAATCGTGACGTACCAGCGAGGCAACCTCAAAGCCGTCCATACGCGGCATTTCGATATCCAGCAGCATCAGATCGGGCTTGTGATCCTGTAATGTTGCCATGGCGTCCACACCGTCTTTCGCGGTGAACACTTCCATGCCGTTACGTTCCAGCAAACGGGTGGTTACCTTACGTACCGTCACCGAATCATCGACCACCAGAATTCGTGGCAGACGGTTTTCCAGTTCGTGGCGGCGTTCGGCGGCCTGACTGTCGAGCAGTTTCGCTTGCTGATATTCCAGACTCGCCTGGGTACGGATCATCGCCGGTAAATCAAGAATGATTACCACGCTACCATCACCCAGAATGGTACCGCCGGAAACACCCATAACGCTGGCAAACTGCGGACCGAGAGTTTTTACCACAATCTCGCGCGAGCCGAGCAGCGAGTCCACCTGCAATGCAAACGGAATAGCACCACGGATCAGCAGTACCGGCAATGGCATATGCTGCGCACTGAATTTCGGCTGCGCTTCGTTTTCCAGCATCACGCCAAGATACTCGATACGATAATCGGTACCGGCATAATGATATTTACGCTCGGCCTGGGGTTGATCGTACAGCGACTGCAGCTGCGCTACCGGGGCACGCACAATACCCTGAATGTTATTCAGCGGTACGGCATACAGATCGTCACCGACACGCACCATCAGGGCACGGTTAACCGATACCGTGAACGGCAAACGGATAACAAAGCGGGTACCGGCACCAGCTTCTGACTGAATTTCAACGCTGCCGCCCATCTGTTTGATTTCGCTGGACACAACGTCCATGCCCACACCACGGCCAGAAATCTGCGTCACCGCTTCTGCTGTAGAGAAACCCGCCTGCAGAATAAACTGCATGATTTCCTGATCCGACAGGTTGGCATCCGGGTCCATCAGTCCGCGTTCGATCGCTTTGCGCTTAACCGCCTCGAGATTCACCCCGCGGCCGTCATCACTCATGGTCAGAACCACGTCGCCGCCATCGCGGCTGATATCCAGTTCGATACTGCCGATATCGGGCTTGCCCGCAGCAGCACGCAGCGCCGGATTTTCAATACCGTGGTCAACCGCGTTACGCACCATGTGCTCCAGCGGAGAGATCATGCGTTCAAGAATGGTACGGTCCATCTCGCCATCGGCGTTATAAACCCGCAGTTCGACCTGTTTATCCAGTTCCAGGCTTACCTGACGCACAATACGGCGCAGACGCGGTACCAGGCGCTGGAATGGCACCATGCGGGTCTTCATCAGACCTTCCTGCAACTCGGTGTTTACCCGGCTCTGTTGCAGCAACAGGGTTTCCGCATCACGGGTTTTATGGCTCAGGGTTTCTTTCAGGTCGAGCAAATCCGATGCAGATTCCACCAGCGCGCGCGATAACTGCTGCATCGCCGAGTAGCGGTCCATCTCCAGCGGATCAAAGTCTTCATAGTCCGGGCCCTGACGTTCCTGTCGGAAAATAACCTGAGCCTCGGTTTCCATATCCAGACGACGCAGCTGATCGCGTAAACGATCCAGCGTCATATCCATTTCTTCAAGGGTATGGGAGAAGTCGGTCACCTGTTGTTCCAGACGGCCACGACCAATAGAGGTCTCACCAGCCAGGTTAACCAGGTTGTCCAACAAGTCGGCAGATACTTTAACCAGTTCCTGCGGTGCTTTCCGCGCGGCCTGTTGTGCAGCGGCTTTATCCTGTTTCGGTGCATCCGGTACAGCACGGCGCAGCGGCACAACATTAGAGGCCGGATCAGAAACCGGTTGTTCTGCAACGTCGGAAGACTGTGCAGCGCTTGGTTTTTCTTCGCCCTGCTCTTCTTCTGGTGCTGGCTCGTTGATTTCAGCGGCGACTGAATCAGGCTCAGCATCAATCGTCAGCGGCTCGATGGTCAGTGATTTCTCACCCAGCACCACCAATCCATCCGACGCCAGCATGGCTTCCACGGCGTCGAGTTGGTTAATCAATTCATCCTGGCGCTGATAAGCAGACTGGAAGAAGGCCGCTGAGCGGTCAATATGACCCTGCTGCGCTTTAAGGATATTGGCCTCAAACGTATGAGCAAGGTCACCAATCTCGGTCAGACCGGCGAGGCGTGCGCCACCTTTCAGGGTGTGCAGCACACGTTGCGCTTCTTCGGCACCGGCGGTATTGGCCGGTTCCTGTTCCCAATCGTGCAAGGCGCGATCCAGCGCTTCCTGCAGCTCGTGGGCTTCTTCGAGGAAGATTTCCAGAATTTCCCGGTCCGACTCATCCAGAGTTTCGGCCTGCACCGCCGGTAACGGTGGTTGCTCGGCAAATTCGCTTTCGTCGTCCAGATCGCCGTCTTCTTCGTTCAGTTCTTCCGGCAATTCACCACAGGCACCGCCTTTCAGATACTGACGAATTTCGGCCATCATGCTGTCAGCTGCGGCCGGGCGTACACCTTCACGCACGGCATCCAGCTGTGTACCCAGCTCATCGTGAGCGCGCTCAAGCAGATCAAAGATCTGCATCTGCACAGCCAGGCGGCCATCGTTGATATTTTCGTACAGCGTTTCCAGCTCGTGACAAAGGTCGGCCACTTCTGATAACTCGGCCATCCGTGCGCCACCCTTCAGGGTGTGCAGTTCACGCTGCAACTGGGCAACGTGTAGCAGGTTATCCGGGTGCTGGCGCCAGCGTTGAAGTGCGGTTTCAACGGATTCGGTAATTTCCTGAGCTTCCTCCAGGAAGATTTCCAGAATCTCGTCTTCGTCGCCATCTTCTACCGCCGGCAGAGGCAGCATGTCTATCTCGCTGTGCGCTTCGTTCTGCGCTGGCGACGGAACAACAGGCTCCACGTCCAATTCGGCTTGTGGCACATCGTCTTCCTGAGCGCTGTAGTCTTCAGACAGAACCGACAGCACATCATCATCGCCGTCAACGTCATAAGAGACATCAGCCAGGCCGATATCATCTTCATCGTCGTCAGTGACCACATCGTCCAGCTGTAATACCGGCAGCTCATCGCCCATGTCCGCTAGCGGGAATTGCCAGTTGCGGATGCGCATCAGCAATTCATCCGGGCTCTGGGTTTCCTGACCGGCAGCCAGGCAGTCCATCATTGCCAGCACAGCCTCGTGAGCTTCTGAGGCAAGTGCCAGTAACTCTTCGGTCGGTGCAGCCTGCTCGTTCTGAATGCGCAGATACAGATTGTTCAACGCATCAGCCAGCGCCTGAATGTGCGGTACTTCTGCTTCAGCGGCACCGGCACCGACTTCCTGCAAATCCTGAGTCAACGCCGTCAGAACACTGTCGTCGTGATCGTGGTGCCAACGATTCAGTAAGCGGTCGGCATCCAGCAGCGAATCCATTCCCTGGGCAAGGAACTGCGCGATCGCCTGCGGATTTGGTCCACGGCGGGAAGAGTCTTCAACCTGCAATGGTTCGAGCAGCTGCTTTTCCAGCTGATGCAAACGCTCAACGTACACATCGGCGCCAGCAATATGCTCGGCCTGCAACAGTTCACGGGTTTCCAGTGCTGAGGCAATCAAGCCGGAACCGGTGGCAATCAGATCGACCACATCGGCACTGTTATTAATCTGGTACGCACGCAGCTCTTTAACCAGACGCTCCAGCGGCGATGCAACATTGGCAATGGCGGTGATACCAGCCATATGAGCACTGCCTTTCAGCGTGTGCAGCGCACGTTGCAGCTGGTCACTGAGACCATTGATATAGTCTTCGGCATACGACTCCTGCACGAACTCATCCAGTGTTACCAGGTGAGAACGGGCTTCGCCTTCAAACACTTCCAGCAGAGCGTCATCTTCGTCTTCATCGCTGCTGTCAGGCTCGACAACCGCTTCCGCAGTAGCCACTTCCGTCGGTGCATCAGCGGCAAAAGGCGCAACGCTCTGACCACTGGCCAGCGCACTGGCGTAATCCATCAGCGGTTGAATGTCGACAGAAGCCGGACGCTGCTGACGGAAATCATCAATCAGTAACGGCAGCTGACCGATCACATAGTCGACCAGCGCAATCAGGTTGGTATTAATCTCGATGGTGTTATCGAGCACACGGTTAAACATGTTCTCGATGGACCAGGCCAGTTCGCCGATAAATTCGGCTTTGACCATACGGCCACTGCCTTTCAGGGTATGGAAAGCACGGCGAACGGTGCTCAGAGCCTCACTGTCATCCAGATTGGATTTCAGCTGTGGCCAGAATTCGTTCAGTGTTTCGGTCACTTCTTCGGCTTCTTCGAGGAAGATCTCGATAATCTCATCATCAATCAGATCATCGTCATCGTCTGCAGCAGACGCTTGGTTAAGCACAGTGCCCGGAACATTAACAGGCACAGATTCCGCTTCAATTTCTGGTTCGGATTCTGCTGTCGCATGGTCGGACGAAACCAGTGCCTCTGATGCCGGGGCGTCGACAGACGGATGATCATCCGCCTGCTGTTCACGCAGATGATCAACCAGTTCATGCAGGTCGGCGGAATCATCTTCCGGCTGCAGATTGTCAAAATCAAAACTGATGCTG
This sequence comes from Thalassobium sp., assembly GCA_002733205.1. GTDB lineage: Bacteria > Pseudomonadota > Gammaproteobacteria > Pseudomonadales > Oceanobacteraceae > Venatoribacter > Venatoribacter pacificus. The sequence goes on from NVUW01000002.1 coordinate 63,708, forward strand.
TCATCGGCAACAGTGTCGGGGCTGATCACGCCATCGTCTTCAGCACTCAGGTCCAAAGCTTCCGCTTCAGGATCAAATCCGGACTCATCATCCGCCGTCAGATCCAGCTCAGCTTCTTCAAGCTGAACCACATCATGCCGCTCCGGTTCTGCGTGGACGATTTCCGCATCTTCGTCATCATCAATAGCCAGCGCATCACCAAAAGAGGTGACTTCGACTTCCGGCAGATTTTCATCGCCGTCAAAGGAGATATCATCAAGGGAGTCGTGCAGTGATTCCGTCGCCGGCAGATCAACCAGGGCAGCTTCAGCTTTATCCAGCAACTCGGCACCGGCACTGCGCGGGTTTTCAGAGTAGCGTTCAATAAAGTACTCAACGCCGGTCAGAACATCAGCCAGAACATCGAGCACCGACCACTGCGGTTTAAGATTCTGATCAATTAACTGTGTCTGCACAAACGCGGCCGCACGGGAAAGAATACCGGCAACCCGTGGCAGCGGGATCATGTTCAGCGAGCCTTCAATGGTGTGCAGCAGACCCGGCACTTCGTGCAGTTCTTCTACCGACCATTGCTTGGCAATGTACTCAACGACGGCATCTTTTACCTGTTCGAGTACGTTACGCGCTTCACGCAAAACGGCTTTCTGCGCATCGGACAGCGTACTCTCGGTGCTGCGGGCGTTCAGATCACCTTCGCGCTGCATGCCACTTAACGTCGCTTCGACGTACAACAAAGCACCGGCCATATCGAGCAAATGACTGTCACCAACATCGCCGCTGTCGATCAGGCGCGCGACCAGACTTTGCTGTTCCTGCATGACTTTACGTGGCATGCCCAGACCCAGCATGCCCATGGTGTCGGCTACCTGTTTCAGGCTCGGAGACATTGTCTGCAGAGACTCGACGCGGTCATCGTCACTGCGCACCAGCAGGTCGAGACGGTCTTTAATCGCGGCAATTTCTTCAACCAGCGCACCCAGCACATGGCCGACGGTGTCGCGATCAGGACCGGATAATGCATCGCGTTCCTGTTGAATTTCGGCTTCGGTTGGCAGCGCCTGGCGCAGGCCAAACTGCTCCTGAACCTGACGGATGGCTTCGCCACTTACGTCGGTACGGGCAACATAAAACAGCAGGTTTTTCAGCAGTTCATCCGATGGCGGCTGATTAATCGCCGCAGCACCTTCTTCAATCGCGGCTTTCAGCAAATGATCAAGCTGACGCAGTAACTGCTTGGCGCTGTTGGGGAAATGCTGTTGTTTAAGCAGCCATTCGCTAAAGGCCAGCGCTGGTAACCACACCAATCCCTGTGGCGTTTTACCCAGCGCTTTGTGTAAGCGGGCAAACGCCTTATTCAGATATTGTTTGGCGACATCCGGCTGCTTGTTCTGTAACAATTGCAGGGTTGCTGTTTGCAACATCTGGCGGATTTTACGTGCCCAGTGGTGGAAGTCATCACTGGCAAAAGTGGCAGCCTGAGTGTCGGTAAGGGGGGCATGGTGCTGAATGGTCGGCGCAAACAACGCCGTTTCTGACAGGAAGCTTTCACCCCGGGCAGAACGCAGCTCGTTAAGAATCGGCAGCAGTACCACCGGCAGATCGCGGCGGCCCACTTTGACGTGCTCAAGATAGTGAGGCAGCTGAATAATCGCCTGCATCAGGATCTCGAGGCCATCACGCTCGTTACTCAGCGAAGAGTCAGCCAGCGCCGAAGCGATAGCCTCCATCTCTTCCGCCAGCAGAGCAGCACCATAGAATTCGACCATCTGCAGAGTACCGTGAATCTGATGCAGGTAACTCAGGCAGAATTTCAGCCGGCTGTTGTCCTGGGGATTCTCCACATAAGCTTCCAGCGCCTGCTGGGCTTGTTGCAGAGTCTCTTCGATTTCCCCTTTTACCCATTCCAGGGCGATGTAGTCCTGGCTCATCGCCTTGTGGTCTCCCCTGTCGAATTCGATTGCTTACGCACAAACGCGGATACCCGGCTGCTATGAACCTGTTCCAGTAACGGATGCTGCCAGTCCACCATTTCCCCAAGACCAATAACGAGAATGCCACCGGGAGCAAGACGCTCGGCGAGGACATTAAGAATTTCACGGCGACGCCAGCGACGGAAGTAAATCAGTACGTTCTGGCAATAAATAACATGCTGAGATTGCAGCGGACAGTTGGCCAGATTCAGGATATTTACCTGACTGAAACAACAGCGCTGACGCAGCGTGTCGGATACCTGCACCGGGCTGCCCGGCTGCAGATCTTTGAACCCCAATTGACGATATTCATCCGTCACCCAGTCCAGGGCGCGTGGCTGATAACGCCCAGCACGAGCTTTACGTAACACGATGGTTGAGATGTCAGTACCGGTAACAGCGTAGCGTTTTCCCTGCGCTGTCAGGTGACGTTCAGCCACCATGGCAAGGCTGTAGGCCTCTTCTCCGGAAGAACAACCCACGCTCCAGAATTCCAGCGCCCCATCATCACCGCTTTCAGCTGCTTTTTGTTGGACAAATTGCTCAACAAACGCGAATGCATCCGGATCACGGAAAAAGCGGGTTTCCTGTACGGTCAGGCGGTCAACCAGAGTACTCCACTCGATAGCACCGGAAGCGCCATTGACGATACGGTCGTAGTATTCCTGATAGCTATCGCAGCCCACTTCGCGCATCCGCAGACCAAGACTGGTCTGCAGAAACGAGCGGCGCTGCGGCGCCAGACACATGCCGGTACGTTCTTCCAGCAAACCTTGCCAGCGAACGAACTGAGTGTCGTCCATCTCCGGAACAGTACTCAAACCTGTACGTAACTGATGGTTCATTAAACGTCATCCAACCATCTGTCAGGTTACAGCACCTGTCGTTGATGAAGGTCCAACTCAGCTTCCGGCAGTTTGAAGCCCGCTACCGATTCACGCAGTTTGTTGGCCATTTCCGCCAGGTTACCAATCGATTTCGCCGTTGCGGTCGTACCGGCAGACGTCTGCGAGGTAATTTCCTGAATAACGTTCATCGTGTTGGAAATATGACCAGCAGACGATGCCTGCTGACGAGCGGCGTTGGAAATGTTCTGAATCAATTCCGCGAGGTTTTTCGATACGTTTTCAATTTCTTCCAGTGCCACACCGGCGTCCTGCGCCAGACGAGCACCACGCACCACTTCCGAAGTGGTGGTTTCCATCGAGATTACCGCCTCGTTGGTATCGTTCTGAATCGTTTTAACCAGCGCTTCAATCTGCTTGGTTGCAGCGGCTGAACGTTCTGCCAGTCGCTGTACCTCATCCGCTACCACCGCGAAGCCCCGACCAGCATCACCGGCCATGGAGGCCTGAATCGCAGCGTTCAGAGACAGAATGTTGGTTTGGTCGGCAATGTCAGTAATCAGGGAGATGATGTCACCAATCTCCTGTGAGGATTCACCCAGACGTTTAATACGCTTGGACGTTTCCTGAATCTGTTCACGGATGTTATCCATGCCGTTAATGGTCGCCTGTACCACTTCGGCACCTTTGTTGGCGATCGCTACCGACCGCTCCGCAACCGCAGAGGATTCAGAGGCGTTGGCTGATACCTGGTCAATAGACACCGCCATTTCGTTAATCGCCGCAGAGGCACCGGCAATTTCCTGCGCCTGGTGTTCAGAAGCTTCGGCCAGGTGCATCGCTGTCGCCTGGGTTTCCTGAGCAGCAGAAGATACCTGCACCGCTGTTTCGTTAATCGCCGATACCAGCGAGCGCATCTGGTCGATTGCGTAGTTAATGGAGTCAGCAATCGCACCGGTAAAGTCTTCGGTTACCGTTGCTGAGGCTGTTAAGTCACCATCCGCAAGGTCAGCAATTTCATCCAGAAGACGCAAAATCGCCATCTGGTTCTGTTCGTTCTTGTTCGCAGTGGCATCCAGATCGCGACGGGTTTCGCGGTAAGACACAACACCAAACGCCATCATCATGACCAATGCCAGTACCGCAGAAATATAACCAACCGCCTGCAGCACACCACGCTGACCGGCACCGTCCTGAATGTTTTCAGTCAGTTTGGATGCCTGATCCAGCAGAGTACGGGAATCGCTGAAGATTGAGTCGGATGCTTCACGAACCTGGAACAGTTCAGGAGAGGTTTCCAGAATTTCGTCAACCGAACCGGATACGAATTCAAACAGCTCAGCGACTTCCGCCAGTGCGTAAACCGCTTCTTCATCTTTTACCTGGGAGATGTTCATGGCAACGTTGCCCTGAATCATACCGTTCAGTACGCGACCAAACAGCGAGGCGTCACGACCGAACGCATCCGCCGCCATTACCGCATCTTCGCCACCGGCCAATACTTTGTTAACCGAGCGCACGATACGTTCTGCCAGCCAGGACTGACGCTGTGCAACCGCGACCTGATCAGCAGGTGCGCCGTTATCCAGCAGAATTTCTACAATCTCGTCGTATTCCACCTGCAGCTGAGGAATCGTTTCCGCCAGTGTCGCGGCAACTTCGTGGAGGGAGAGAATAATATCTTCGGCGCGGATAATTTGGTCAGCGTTGCCCTGAACCTTATTCCATACACCTTCTACGTTGGTCATGGTGGCAATTTCAGCAGCCGGCAGACCGTTCGCTGAGTCACCTTTCGTCAGGTAACCCCAACGGGTGGCGAAGTTATCACGGGCAATCTTCAGCTGACCGAATGCTTCTTTTTTACCGCCCGCGGCTTCTACCGCGTTCTTTGCCAGCTCCTGCGACAGTACGCGCAGCTCACCTGCGTGCTCAATATATTGCTCGTCCTGGTTTGCCAAGCGGTTTACGTACACCGTAATACCGATAAACACCGCCAGAAACACGAACAACAGACCCGCCAGAACACCGTTAATCCGGTTTCTGAAGACCGTCGACAAGACGCTTCCTGTATTTCCGCTCATGCCGTTCTCTCCACACTCACTGCATGTATTTTAATTATTATCTGCCTGACGGCAGATTCGATCAGATTACCTAACCATAACCGCTGCACGGGTATTGTTATACCGCAATCTGCAGGAACTCCGGCGCCCGGATCAGCTCACGCAGCTGAAATACCGGCCATTCGCGCCCATCCCGCTCGAAACCATGTTCTACAAATTTACTGAACGCCGGATCGAGTTCGGAAACATCAATCCGGCGATCGACTGCAAACTGCTGCATACCCAGTACGGCATCAACCAGCAAGCCGGTCAGATGGTCGTCCTGTTCGACAACCAAAACCCGGCGACTGCGCCAGTTAGCCTTGGATGGCATCCCTAAAAGGCCTGCCAGATCCATCACCGGAACCATACGTCCACGCACGTTGGCCACACCCAGAACCCAACTGCGCACACCCGGTACTTTGGTCAGGCGCGGTGGCTGCAGAATTTCCGCGACATCAATCATGTCGGCGGCAAAGGTCTGACCAGCGAGCATAAAGCCAACACCACGCCAGTAAGAAACCGCTTCCACCTGTTGCGGCAAAGCCGACGCATTGCGTCGGCTACGTTCGGCTATGTTCAGCAGCTGCGCGTACGGATGCATATCAGCCAGCCATAGCTGAAGCGATCTCGGACAGCAGAGTTGCCTCCGCAACCGGCTTTACCAGATAACCACTTGCGCCCTGACGTTTACCCCATACACGGTCAGTTTCCTGATCCTTGGTGGTGACGATAATCACCGGAATATGCTGGGTTTCAGGATCTTTGGTTAACTGACGTGTTGCCTGAAAACCATTAAGGCCCGGCATCACGATGTCCATCAGTACTACATCCGGCTTTTCCTTGCGCGCCAGTGCCACACCATCGGCACCGTTTTCTGCGGTCAGAACTTCGTGACCATTTTTCTCCAGCATCGAGCGGAACGCTTCCGTTTCTGTTGGAGAATCATCTACTACCAAAATGCGGGCCATGCCTGTTACCTCTTAAACTCTTTTATAGCTGTCGCTGGCTCAGGATTTTACATACTGACGAATCGAACCCAACAGCTCTTCTTTACTGAAAGGTTTGGTTAAATATTCATCAGATCCAACAATGCGCCCTTTAGCCTTATCGAACAAACCGTCTTTACTGGACAACATGATTACCGGAGTCGACTTGAATTTGGAGTTATTTTTAATCAGGGCGCAGGTCTGATAACCATCCAGACGCGGCATCATGATGTCGACAAATATGATATCCGGGTGAGTGTCGGCAATCTTGGCCAGTGCATCAAAACCGTCTGTGGCGGTAATGACTTCGCAGCCGACCTTTTTAAGCAAAGTCTCAGCCGTACGACGAATGGTTTTACTATCGTCGATGACCATGACTTTAATATTCTGAAAGTTATCGTCCATAGGGAGGCCTTTAACCATCCATTTCTTATGTTTTAGTGAGCGGTTGTGTTCAACAATCGCAGGAGACGCCATTGCGCACGTTTGTATCACACATTATGCAACAAAGGCTAGGCCGGCGCGCTGCGCTGCGTCACACAATTAAGTTACGCCGCCGGGACAATCCATAGGTTACACTGGCGCCATCGTCGAGCACCTGATCTTACGGAGCCTTATATGAGCATTAAACTGGGTGTGGTGATGGATCCTATCGCGGACATCGCCTTTAAAAAGGACACCTCTCTGGCCCTGCTGCATGCCGCCCAGGAACGCGGCTGCGAACTCTTCTATATGGAGCAGAGCGACCTGTCGATCCAGAACGGCAAAGCCATTGGGCGCATGGCTCCCTTAAAGGTGGCAATGAACCCGGAGCACTGGTTCGATCTGGGCGACTATCGCGAGCAGCCACTGGCCGAGCTGAACATCATCCTGATGCGCAAAGATCCGCCGTTCGACAGCGAATTTATTTACAGCACCTACATTCTGGAGCGCGCGGAGCAGGAAGGCGTTCTGGTAGCCAACAAACCACAGAGCCTGCGCGACTGTAATGAAAAGGTGTTCGCCACCGCGTTTCCGGAGCTGATGAGCCCAACCATCGTTACCCGCCGTGCTGATCTGCTGAAGGCTTTCCATAAAGAGCATGGTGATGTCATTTTCAAACCACTGGATGGCATGGGCGGTTCCTCTATATTCCGCCTGCGCGCCGACGACCCGAACGTCAGTGTCATTATCGAAACGCTGACCAATCATGGCAGCCAGCAAATCATGGCGCAGCGCTTTATCCCGGAAATCACCGCTGGAGACAAACGTATCCTGATGATTGATGGCGAGCCGGTACCCTTCTGTCTGGCACGTATTCCGGCACAGGGCGAAACCCGCGGCAACCTGGCCGCCGGCGGTCAGGGCGTGACCCAGCCACTGAGTGATGAAAACCGCGCCATTGCCGAAAAAATCGGCCCGATTCTGAAAGAAAAAGGCCTGTATTTTGTTGGCCTCGACATCATCGGCAACCACCTGACCGAAATTAACGTTACCAGCCCGACCTGCGTGCGTGAAATCAGCCGCGATTCCGGCATTGACGTAGCCGGTCTGCTGATTGATTGTCTGCTGGGTAAGCTGGCTCAGTAAGGCCGGAATACTGCAGGAGTCACGCTCCCGCCAACACCACAGGCAAAGGCCGCTGCACTGTAAATAGTAAGGCAGCGGCCGCTCAGCCTGAATATGGACAAATCCCCCCTGAGAGCGCAGACTTGCACCCGTTTTTCAGTCTTTAAACAGGTACTTCTGCACGCATGTCAGCCACCGCCGTGACCAGCTCCGATCGCTTGTCCTTCGCCCTGTTTCTGGCTCTGCTGATTCATGCCGTTATTATTCTCGGCATCAGCTTTACCGCCAGCGACCGCGATAACCTGTCCAAAACGCTGGAAGTCACACTGGCGACCTACAAAAGCGACAAAGCGCCGGAACAGGCCGATTTTATTGCTCAGGAAAATCAGGAAGGCAGCGGCACCTTAGATGAAGCCCGCATGCTGACCACCGATGTCGAAGCCACCTTCCACGCCAACGAAATCAACGAAACCTCGCCGCAGGAACAACAAGCCAGTGCTCCGCGTCAGGTACAGGGCAACCGCCAGCTGGTCACCACCAGCGGCAGCAGTCGTAATAAAGTGACCAGTGAGCAAGAACGCCGCGCCATGCAGGTTGACCTGCCCGACGGCCCGGAAAAAACCTTACTGGAACGCAGTCTGGAAATGGCCAGCCTGGAGGCCAAACTTGACTCCCTGCGCCAGACCTACGCCAAACAACCGCGCGTACAGCGCCTTACCGCCGCTTCCACCATGAAAGCCACCGACGCTTATTATGTGAACAGCTGGCGGCGCAAGATTGAACAGATGGGCGCCCTGAATTATCCCCGCGAAGCGGAAAGCTGCTTCGATAACTGCCGCCTGCGCCTGCTGGTTGCCATCAACCCGGACGGCACCATCAATGAGCTGCGCATCCTCGAATCTTCCGGTAAAAAAGTGCTGGATGATGCGGCGCTGCGCATCGTACGACTGTCTGCCCCTTTCGCTCCGTTTACCGAAGAAATGCGCAAACAGACCGACATTCTGGAAATCATCCGCACCTGGCAGTTCAAGGGCAATCGCTACATTTCGGACGCCAACTGATGCAACAGCTTAACAGCCTGAAAAACCACCTGTTGATTGCCATGCCGCAACTGGAAGACTCCTGGTTTGCCGGTACGGTCACCTATCTGTGTGAACACAACGCCGACGGCGCCATGGGTATCGTGCTGAATAAACCGCTGCCGGTTACCTTTCACGAAATCTGCGAGCAGCTGGAAATCAACCGTCTGGCCGGTATTGATCCGGGCATTTACGCCGGTGGCCCGGTCAGTCAGGAACACGGTTTTATTCTGCACCGCCAGCAGGGCAACTGGGGGGCGACGCTGAACGTCACCGAACAGGCGCATCTGACCTCTTCAAAAGATATCCTCAAAGCCATTGCCGCCGGTACCGGCCCGCAGGATTACCGCCTGACGCTGGGTTACGCCGGTTGGGATGCGCAGCAACTGGACGAAGAAATACTGGCCAACTCCTGGCTCACCATCGAAGCCACTGAGCACCTGCTGTTTGAAGTACCCCACGACGAACTGTACCAGGCCGCGCTCAGCCAGCTGGGCGTCAGTGCCGAATTTCTGAGTTCCGATGCGGGGCATGCCTGATGAGCAGTCCGGCACCGTCTGTACGGGTTAAAACCCTGCTGGCTTTTGATTTTGGCACCCAGCGTATCGGCATCGCCACCGGCCAGCGCATTACCGCCACCGCCCGCCCACTGAATCCCATTAAAGCGCGCGATGGCGTGCCCGACTGGGACGTGCTGCAGCGTATTATTGATGAGTGGCAGCCCGATGCTTTTGTCGTTGGCCTGCCACTGAATATGGATGGCACAGCCAGTGATATGAGCCGCCGCGCAAAGAAGTTTGCCGGGCGTCTCGAAGGCCGTTTTCACCGCCCGTCGTTTACCCATGACGAGCGCCTGAGCAGTTACGAAGCCAAAGGCATGGTCATCGCACAGGGCGGCAGCCGCGATTTTGGCAATAACTCTGTGGATGGTATTGCCGCACAATTAATTCTGGAAAGCTGGATGGCGGCCTGGCCGTTAAACGCAGCGCCGGCGCACGAATAATAAAGGACACCTATGCATCTGCCCGATATCGAACAAACCTGCACTGAGCTGGGCCAGCGTCTGGCGGCTTATCTGCAACAGAACAATATTGAACAACCGCTGCTGGTCGGTATCCGTACCGGCGGCGTATGGATTGCCGAACGCCTGCAGCAACAATTGCAGACCGAAGACGGCGTCAGCACCCTCGACATCAGCTTCTACCGCGACGACTTTACCCGTCATGGTCTGCACCCGCAGGTAAAAGGCTCCGAGCTGCCGGACAGCATCGAAGACCGCCATATTATTCTGATCGACGACGTCGTGATGAGCGGCCGCACCATCCGCGCCGCCATGAACGAGCTGTTCGATTACGGCCGCCCGGCCAGCATCAGCCTGGTCTGTTTACTGGATATCGGCCGCCGCGAACTCCCCATCCAGCCAGACCTGTGCGGTGTCACGCTGGCGCTGGAAGAAGGACAGCTGGTGAAATTAAGTGGCCCGACACCACTGCAGCTGAGCCTTGCCTGAGGCTCCAGCCGGAAACACCAAGCCTGAAACACCAGCCAGATTTAATGAAACTTTGTGAGTAGCAACGCCATGACCACAGACCCAAGCCAGGTGCAGCTGACCGCCGACGGGCGTCTGAAGCACTTCCTCACCACCGAGGGCCTGAGCCGTGAACTCCTGACCGAGATTCTCGACACCGCCGATTCTTTTATCAGCACTCAGGAGCGGGACGTGAAAAAAGTCCCGCTGCTGCGCGGTAAGACCGTGGTCAACCTGTTCTTCGAGAACAGCACCCGTACCCGTTCCACCTTCGAGCTGGCAGCCAAGCGTCTGTCGGCCGATATTCTTAACCTCGATATCGCTAAATCCGCGACCGCCAAGGGCGAAACCCTGATGGATACGCTGTGGAACCTCGAGGCCATGTATTCCGATATGTTCGTCGTGCGCCATGCCGACTCTGGTGCCGCCCATTTTATTGCCGAACACGTCACGCCCAACGTTGCCATCATCAACGCCGGCGACGGCCGCCACGCACATCCGACCCAGGCGATGCTGGACATGCTCACCATCCGCCGCCATCAGGGTTCTATCGAAGGTAAAATCGTCGCCATCGTCGGCGATATCCTGCATTCCCGTGTGGCCCGTTCACAGATTCATGCGCTGCGTACACTGGGTGCGGCGGAAGTTCGTGTAATCGGCCCCGGCACCCTGCTGCCGCGTGATATCGAAGCGCTGGGCTGTAAGGCTTACTACCGCATGGAAGACGGCCTGAAAGACTGCGATGTGATCATCATGCTGCGCCTCCAGAAAGAACGTATGCAAAACGCCCTGCTGCCGAGCGAAGGTGAATTCTTCAAGCTCTACGGCCTGACCGAAGAGAAACTGACCTACGCCAAACCCGATGCCATCGTGATGCATCCGGGGCCGATTAACCGCGGCGTCGAGATTGAATCCAACGTCGCCGACGGCCCGCAATCGGTGATCCTCAATCAGGTCAGCTACGGTATCGCCGTGCGTATGGCCGTCATGGCCATGGCCATGAGTGGTCAGCAGCAGGAGCGTAACGAACTCGCTGAACAAAACAGCGAACAGAGCGATGTGCATAACAACGAACCTGGTCAGGAGGAGGCATAAGCATGAGATACCTGCATATTGAAAACGCCCGCCTGATCGACCCGTCACAGAATCTCGATCAGGTTACCGATGTTTACGTCGCCGAAGGACGTATCCACGCCATTGGCCACAAGCCTGCGACCGGCGGTATCGAACACAGCATCGACGCCAGCGGCCTGTTACTGGTGCCCGGTCTGATCGATCTGGGTGCTCATCTGGCCGAACCGGGTTTTACCCATAAAGGCTCCATCGCCAGCGAAACCCGCGCCGCCTGCGCCAGTGGTTTTACCCATGTCTGCGCCTTACCGGACACCAAACCGGTGGCCGACAGCCCGGCGGTGATTCAGTTAATTCAGGAAAAAGCCGCTAAAGCCGGCTTTGCCAAAGTACTGCCGCTGGGCGCACTGACTCAGGGACTTGCCGGCGAACAACTGGCCTCCATGTTCAGTCTGAGCGAAGCCGGTTGTGTGGCGCTAAGCAACGCCCGTGCGCCGTTCAAAGACAGCTATGTACTGCGCCGGGTAATGGAATACGCCGCGACTTACGATATTCCGGTGTTCCTTAACCCCGACGACGCCGCGCTGTCGGATGGCGGCTGCATGCACGAAGGCCCGACCGCTACCCGTCTGGGCCTGACCGGTATTCCGCAAACCGCCGAAACCATCGCCCTGGCGCAAATGTTGTTGCTGGTTGAGCAGACCGGCGTGCGCGCGCATATCAGCCAGATCAGCTGTGCACGCAGTGTGCGTATGCTGGCACAGGCACGTGAGCAGGGTATCCGCGTCAGTGCCGACACCCCGCTGGCCAACCTGATTTATACCGACGAAGCCGTTACCGGCTACAACAGCCAGTTCAATGTGCAGCCACCGCTGCGCAGTGAAAGCGACCGTCAGGCCCTGCTCGCCGCCGTTAACGCCGGCGAACTGGCCATCAGCTCCAACCACCGTCCGCACGAAGTGGCCGCCAAGAAAGCACCTTTTGCCGATGCCGAACCGGGCATGAGCATTTTCGATGGTTTCCTGCCACTGGCCCTGCGACTGGTAGAGCGTGGCGAGCTGGAATTATCGGCTCTGATCCGCGCCACCAGCACACTGCCTGCGGCCGTGCTTGGACAGAATCAGTCGCTAAGCGAAAGTAACTGGTTTAATGCGGCATTGATTGACCCGGCCGCAGAACAGAGCTTCCGCCGTTCGACGCTGCTGTCCAAAGGGCGCAACAGCCCGGTAGCCGGCAAGACCTTAAAAGGCGCGGTTAACGCCGTGTTTATTGATGGTCGTAAAGTGTTTGGCTGATCGTTAACAAACCAAAACGCTGAATAATAAAAAAGCCGCAGAATCTGCGGCTTTTTTATGTCTGGAAAATCATTGCTCGCTCCCAAGCTCTGCGTGGGAGCCGGGTATGAGTGGGAACGGCTTTCAGCCGTGATCAAGAAGCAAGAGACTACCACGCCGAGCGTGGGAGCCAGAGTGAGTAGGAGCCAGAGTGAGTAAGAGCCAGAGTGAGTCGGAACGGCTTTCAGCCGTGATCAAGGTGCACTCATTAAACCGCTTCCGCTTCGCTATAAATCCCCTGCACCGAATTCAGTGTATGCCAGTACAACACCGGGCCATTGGCCGTTGCCAGCTCATCGCGTAAGGCCGCCAGGGCTTTAGCGGTGTAAGTGCATTCAGACTGCACGGTTAAACCATCGGCCCAGCGCTGCTTACTGAACCATTGCTCAGCCTGATTACCGGCCACTGAGGCAACGCCATAACCTGCGCCATAATACTGGTCGAGCAGTACCGGTTGCGAAATATTGAATGGCGGAATACCGCCCTGTAAACGCAGCAAATAATTGTGTGTCTTCTGCATTAATTGTTTCACCGTCGCCACGGTGCAGGCAGGAAAAGGGCCAAGATGCGCAGGTGCCACGCGCACACCAATAACCCGCGACGGCAGACCGGCAAGCGCCACGCCCAACGTCAGGCCGGCTAAGGTCGCACTGGAGCCCACCGGGCAAATAATGGTTTCCGGCAGCGGGCATTCGCCCCGCTCAATCTGCTCACGTAATTCAAACGCAGCATCAATAAAGGCAATAACGCCCTGCAGCGACGAGCCTCCGGCAAATAAATATTCGGTCTGTTTGCGGCGTAATAGCCGGTCACGGATCTGCAGAGTATAAAAACGCAGCACGGTATTCAGCAGACTGCCGCAATAACGCAGCGTCGCACCATAACGCTGCATCACCTGCAGGTTTTTCCTGACCGATTCACTCTCCGGCTGATCGAACAGCAGTATTTCGCAATCAATGCCCAGCGCTTTACTGTGCACCGCACAGGCCACGCCGTGATTGGTACCGGTGCCGCCAAAAGTCAGCAGGCGGGTTTTTCCTCCTGCCTGCATTTTGCCGAAAATAAACGCCAGCTTGCGGCTTTTATTACCACCATAAACCGCATTGGTTAAATCATCGTGTTTAAGCCAGAGTTGCGGCGTATCGAGGCTATGGGTAACAGATGTCGGAATCTGCTGTCCGGGAATATCCGCCAGCGGAATGCGCTTCTGCAGCGCAGGATAAGCATTGAATAAAGGAGATAAAGACACCAGCAGACTCCGGCCAAAACTGCATTGTAAGACGATGGTGCAATCTTCCGCAGGTCTTACAATGCCAATGGTGCTGCCGATCAGAAATTAAGGCCTAAAATTAAGTTCAAAAATTAAGGCCAGGGATAATCCGCGACCGGCAGTCCCATTGCCTGTAGTTCCGCCACCACAATACGGCGGTATTTCACCACATCGCCGACGTCCGTTTGTCTCAGCCTGGCCACTTCTTCCGCGCTGAACGGCTGGAAATTTGCCCGCAGGGAAGTTCCGCCCCAGCGCTGCATGATGTAGTTCATCACCTCGGCAATTTCATTATCACTCAGACTGGCGCCCACCACGCCGGGGACATGCATCAGATATTCACGGCCGCGTTCGGTTTCGGCAAACGAGGCAACGTAATTATTAAAATCGGGAATACCGCCCACCGGAGAACCTGCGCCATCCGGCCGATGGCAACCCAGACAACGCAGCACATAGTTGGCCTGCGGGCTGAGTTCACCCTGCGGTGCCGGAGCTGGCTTTACCTGAGCAACATCATCGGCGGCCTGCGCATAAACGCAGGATCCGGCTGACAGTGCCAGCAGCAGACTGCTGCGCAATAACCAGCCCGCTGCCATTTTTTTGCGCATTTTCCCGTCTTGTTTATTGTGCATTTTTCCGTACTCCGCGCAGCTGGCTGTGAGACTGAGGCGTGCTGCGGGCGTACTCCAGCACCTCATCAGCCAGCACTGCATTCAGACCGTTAAGATCGCCCAGCACATAGGCCGCCAGTGCTTTCATTTGCGCGGCCGTTAAATCCGCCTGCGTCGGCATCACCAGGCCGTAATAACCGATGCCATCCACTTCAATCGTGCCGGACAAACCGTTGTTTAATACGCCCCAGAAATACGCCGGAGCCTGTTCGGCCAGTGCCGGCCACAGCATGCTGTTCACCAGTGGCGGTGCCAGCCCCGGCGTACCAATACCGCCGGGCTGGTGACAGGCCGCACAACGCTGATTAAACAGCGCCTCGCCATTGTTCTCGGCTGCCCCGGCAGCAGACACCGGAGCCGCCAGCGCGGCTCCCAGTGCTGCCAGCGAGAGCAGAGATAAGGTGAATTTTTTCAGAACCATCATCTCAGCTCCCGCTTCAGGCGTCTGCCATACCAACCAGCACAGCAACGGTGCAGTGATAACCCTGCGACGCATTGGCCATACACCAGTTAATGTCGTTATGCAGACCCATGCGGTAACCCGGACGCTCCCGTTCGCTGGTAAAGCAGAAGGTGCCGTTGCACTCCACTTTGCCGCAGCAGTCGTTGTACGACACCAGATAGTCTTTATCGTCATTCGGGTTACGGCAGGTGCCGACCCAGGAGACTTTGGACGCTTCGGAACCCGGCGGACAGGTGGTTAATGTGCCGCCACAGTCGTTGCACAGGTTGCCGTCGAGCGCGCAGTAGCGCCAGTATTCACAAGCCGTCGGATCATTCGGATCGGCCGGGGCTTCGTCTTCCGCTTCTCCTGCCCAGGCTTTGCCGGCATTACGGTCGAAGGGCAGAACCGGCAGCATGGCGCTGCCCAGCATCAGCATCCCGGCGCGGCTTAAAAAACTGCGGCGACTGCTGCGCTGTGCGACTTTGCGGGTTAAATGTTCGGTGCCTTTATCCAGGCCGGTTAATACGCTGTCGAAAAATCGTTTCATAGTGATATCTCTTGTTGCCTAAAAATCATTGCCTACTGAGTGATGCTCAGGAGTTGTTTGCTCAGGAGTGGCTTGTTCAGGAATGCTGCTCAAGAAAACTCTGTACCGAGCCAACACCCATTTCCATGGCATTGAACAGGCTCTCAAGCTGCTCGCGGCTGTTGATCAGACCTTTCGAGCGGATCACACCCTGCTTATCCATCAGCACCGCAAACGGCAGACGCGATACGCGGTAACCCAGACCCAGCTCAGTCGACAGCACGTATGGAAAATCCTGCAGGCCGACGTGCTGAATAAAGCGCTGGTGTTTTTCTTCTTCACCATCGGAAGCCAGCACCACATCCAGCCAGTCTTTTTCACTGGTTTTTACCGAGCGCAGAATCGGCAGCAGTTTTTTACATACCGGACAGGTTGGCGACAGGAAAAACACCAGCATGGCTTTTTCTTTATCGCGGCCAATGTGCACGGCACCACCGGTCAGGCTGTTAAGGGTAAAGGCCGGGGTTAAATCACCAACTTTCGGCCCGGAATCATTCATCAGCGCACCCATCGGCGCGATACGTTCAAACAACACGCCGATCTGGCGGGCCAGCACAAAAAATGCGAGGGCCAGCGCCATTACAGCAACAAATAAAAATGCGACAGCAAAATACAAAGCAGTCATAACGACCTCTTAAATTCGTTTCAGTGAGTTGGCCATTTCACGGATGGCCAGCAGGTTGGCGTTCACCTGCTCAAATAACAGGAAGGCGAGCCACATAAAGACAGCAGCAGCGATGGCCACCACGATTTCGGCGCTTTGCAGTGCTTCCGGCAGACCGAGCAATGGCAGCAGAGCGAAGACCATCAGCAGCGCATTGCGCAGCAGCAGGGTTTTGCTCAGCAGTTGCGGAGTACCGCCACAGCCACATTCGATGCGGGTATGACCGCGACGGATATTGATGCCCATCGCGATGGCATATCCCCCGAGCAACAGCGCCGCCAGCACCAGTCCGGCAGCACGGCTGGCGCTGAATAACAGCATCAGCACCAGCGCACCTTCGAGGGCCAGCAAGGCAGCAGCAGCGGGCTTAACCAAAGCTTCCGGCAGCAATTCGTAATCGGCGACAAAACCCTGAAATTCGAGAAAATCCAGTGCCTTATGCAGCGCCGCGCGCAGGAATACCAGCAGGGTAAACACCAGCAGCGTGAGGCTCGCCAGTGGCAGTAACTCAGTCATGAGCCACCGCCAGCGAGGTGGTCCAACCGGCTTTTTCGTCGGCCGCCGCCTTCTCAAACATAAAGTCGCCATCTTTGCTCAGCACATACTGATCAATGGTTTCATCTTCTTCATTGGAGCCGAAAATCACCGGCTGCTTGCTGCTGGTGACGGTCAGCGCAACCAGATGCTCGGCCGGACTGCGGCTGATCAGTTTTTTCTTCTTCAGGCTATAGCCCCAGATTTCTGCCGATGCGTCTTTATGGCTGCCGTCGTAGGCATCCGGGTGCATGAGCACAAAGATCATGTCGTTGGCTTCGTTATAAGCGGTAATGGCATAACCACCCGGCACCCAATCACCTTCAATGCCGGCATTAAGCTGCAGCTTTTCTTTGATTTTTACGCTTTTGCCACTGTCATCAGCGAGGTACACCGCACCGCCGAAGGTGGTCAGAATCAGCTCACCGTTTTTGCGGCGCTGGGTGTGGATATAAATCGGGTCGGCATCCACATCGAATAATTTGCCCGATGCTTCAACACTGTATTCTTTTCCTTTTACGGTGAAGGTTTTCAGCTGGCCAGTACCGCATGGCGTGCTGAAACTGGTGCCTTTCAGTGCCGGATAAACGCCGTAACAACCCGGTGTTGGCACTTCGGCAATGACTTCACCGGCAGCAATATCGATTACCGAAACCGAGGTGGCCGGTGTGGCATTCTGCACATACAGCAGTTTTTCATCGGCGCTTAATTCCAGCAGCTGAGTCATGCCAATGGATTTCACCGCTTTATTAGGCACGATGATTTCTTTCTTGCGGCTCAGGGTGTCTACGTCGTACACCTGCACCACACTTTCTACCGGGCCATAGGTAATGCGTTTGGCAAAGTCGGACAGTACGTAAACGGTTTTGCCGTCTTTCGAGACTTTCATCTGCGAAGTAATACCCGCCGGCATCGAGCCTTTATAGTGCAGATCATCCTGAGCGAAGACGTGAATCTGGCTGGCGCCACCCCAGGCGGCTTCGTTCATAAACACATTCGGCCCGGGCTGAATGGTTTTCTCAACGCTGAAGACTTCCGGCTTAAAGGGTTCCGCCTGTGCCGCCGGCATCACCGCCGACAACAGCAGGGTTGCGATACAGGCCGCCAGCGGTGCCGGTGTGAATACGCGGCGGGACAGGTTTCTGGTTTTACTTCTTTGCTTGGTTAACGTCATGGTTTGCAGCTCTCGTTGTGAGTCTGCAATGCCAGAGCAGCGGTCATGCCAATGCCTGAGTTCAACGGTGAAACATAACCCAAAATGCATACTTCAAGAGGCGAATGCTGACAATTCAGTCAGAATTGTTACCGCCTGTTATCGGCACTGGTTAACGATAAAGTGATCAGCACCAGAAAGAGGCTGCCCATTCTTCATGCAGCGTTGTTATGGTGCATTTGTCTCACTACGCGGATTCCTGCCCAGGTCGGTAGCCGCAAGAGCCTCTGTTGCCTCCCTGCAGCTGACGGCGAAGCCCTACCCGAAACCCCGGCCATGGGGTATCCTGCGACCTCTGAACGCGGGGGATGTTATGAGTAACTGGCTTGATGCCGTAAAGTGGGACGCCGATGGTCTGATACCGGCGATTGCGCAGGATTATAAGACCGGCCGTATCCTGATGATGGCCTGGATGAACCGGGAAGCACTGGCGCTGACGGTGCAGGAAAACCGCGCCATCTACTATTCCCGCTCGCGCCAGCAACTGTGGCGTAAAGGCGAATCGTCCGGCCATGTGCAGCAGCTGCACGAAGTGCGCCTCGACTGTGACGCCGATGTCATCACCCTGCAGGTGGAACAGATTGGCGGTATCGCCTGTCATACCGGCCGCGAAAGCTGCTTCTACCGGGTCTATCAGGACGGTGAATGGGTCAGCGTTGATCCGGTGTTAAAAGACCCGAAAGATATTTATTGATGCCACTTAATGAAACTGAAACAGCTATGAGCGATATACTTTCCGCCCTCGGCGATATCCTTGAAGAACGTAAGAGCGCAGCCGCCGATTCATCCTACGTGGCCAGCCTGTATCACAAGGGTCTGAACAAGATTCTGGAGAAGGTCGGCGAAGAAGCCACCGAAACCATTCTGGCCGCCAAAGATGCCGAGACCAGTGGCGATAACAGCGATGTTATCTACGAAACCGCCGACCTGTGGTTTCACACTCTGGTGGCACTGGCCAAACTGGGCGAGCGCCCGGAAGCCGTGGTTAATGAACTGGCACGACGCTTTAATATGTCCGGCCTGGAAGAAAAGGCGTCACGTACGCCCAAGTAACCCGGTACCAACCAGAAAACTGAGAGATTGAATATGCCGGACTGTCTGTTTTGCCAGATTGTCGCCGGAAAGATTCCGGCCAATGTCGTTTATGAAGATGAGCACCTGCTGGCGTTTCACGATATCGCGCCCAAGGCCGATACTCATCTGCTGGTCATACCCAAGCGCCATATCGTTAACCTCAATGATCTGAGCAACACTGACGCCAGCCTGATGAGCCATTTAATGCTCAGCCTGCCGGCCATTGCCCGCACACAAAACCTGACTGGCTTCCGTACCATTACCAATACCGGTAAAGAAGGTGGGCAGGAAGTTTTCCATATGCACTTTCATATACTGGGCGGCGATCAGCTGCCCGGTTTCTGATGTAATTTTTAAATTAAGAATAAGAGGATTTTCCTATGCTCGGCGGAATCAGTATCTGGCAATTATTAATCGTTCTGGCCATCGTCATTATGATTTTCGGTACCAAAAAACTGCGCAATCTGGGCGGTGATCTGGGTGGTGCCATTAAAAGCTTCAAAAAAGCCGTAAACGAAGACGGTAGTGCAAAAGCCGACGAAGACGAGAATAAAGAACCGGCAAAAACGCTGGAACATAAAGAAGGCGAACAGAAAGACGCGGAATTCAAAAGCACCAACAAAGACCAAGATAAAATCTGATGTTCGATATCGGTTTTCTGGAATTAATGGTGGTTGCCATTCTGGGCCTGCTGGTGCTCGGCCCGGAACGTCTGCCCAAAGCAGCCCGCACAGTAGGTCTGTTTCTTGGCCGTATGCGCCGTACCATGAGCAATATCCAGGACGATTTTGAGCGCCAGGTGCGTACGGAAGAATTACGCGAAAAGCTGAAAGATCCTTATGCAACGTTTCTCGATGACGATTCGCCATCAGCTAACAGCATTCAGCCCAAGCCTGAAGCAGAAACGCAGCCGGACAATAAACCGGCAGCTGTCGCTGGTCCTCAACAGCCAGGTCCTCAACAGCCAGGTCCACAGCCAGCGCCACAACAATCTGGCCCGCAGCAGCCTGCGGCCAATTCAAAACCTGATAATACCGATGCGTCATCATGACCGATCATGAACAACCCCTGATTGCCCACCTGATCGAACTGCGAAACCGTTTGCTGAAATCGGTACTGGTGGTACTGGTGCTGTTTCTTGGCATGTTCTACTTTGCTAACGACCTGTACCTGATTCTGGTAAAGCCGCTGTCGGTGTTATTACCCAACACCGGCAATATGATTGCCACTGGTGTAGCCTCGCCTTTTCTGGTGCCGTTTAAACTGACGCTGGTATTAGCGGTACTGCTGGCCGTGCCTTTTCTGCTGCATCAGGTATGGAGCTTTATATCTCCCGGCTTGTATCAGCACGAAAAGAAATTCGGTATTCCGTTACTCGTCTCAAGCGTTGTCCTGTTTTATACCGGCATCGCCTTTGCCTACTTTGTGGTGCTGCCGCTGGCATTCGGCTTCTTTACCGCCGCCGGACCGGAAGGTATTTCCTTTATGCCGGACATCAGCAATATTCTCGATTTTATTCTTAAAATCTTTTTTGCCTTTGGCATCGCCTTTGAAATTCCGATTGCGACCTTCCTGATGGTACTCAGTGGCATGACCACCGTTGCCGCTCTGACTGAAAAACGCCCTTATATTTTCGTTGGCTGCTTTGTCGTCGGCATGCTGGTTACACCACCGGATGTTATCTCCCAGACCATTTTGGCCGTACCTATGTGGCTGCTGTTTGAAGCCGGTGTACTGGCATCACGGATGATTAAAAGACCGCAGGAAGATGGCGAAGAAGAGACTCAGGAAAGCTGATTTTCTGGTTTCGTAGAAAATAAAGGCGGCAATTTATCAGACCCTGTTTGATTGCCGCTTTTTATTGTTCAGAATTAACCCGGCACGCTCTGCCACATCCTTGCATTAGATCGGTGCAATCATGGGTTAAAGGATATAACGCTGCGGCACAACATCGTTCAGGCAGTACACCTGTTACTGGTAATCTGACAGGCCCTGCAAAAATGATAAGGCCTGTTCTGCAGAAAATTCCTGCGGCAGAAATGTATTCTGGCCCAGCTCATTCAGCAATCGATAAAAATGATCGGATGCCGGAGCAAACCCCATATTCCAGTCGGTAAATAATGGTGCGGTTATCGCATCATAACTAATGATAACAACCTGATCGTGGCGCGGATCATCCGCTATTTCCAGATAAAGCTCATTCACGTCCTCGCGATCACCCTCAAGAACCTGCAGAAAGTATTTCTGTTCGTAACACAACATGCCACACACATTGATACTGCTGTTGTGCGCACGCGCGACTTCCAGAATGCTCTGAATATCCAATAAAGACATATCGCGCGTAGCGATGGAGTAGTACACAAGACGAACCAGCATAGAGCGCCCTCCATATAACCGAAATATACACATCCGACAGTGACAATATCAGAGCGATATATACACCCATTGCATTCAGACTAAGCTGAGTGTAGTCCATTCAGAGATATCGCTATGTCATTGTCATCCACTGCCTCTTTCTGGTCAGCTTTGGGGGAGCTACCGTCATTGTCAGACCCGCTGCTCACATCATCCATGGCACCAGCTCCGGTCGGCGATATCACAGAGGATAATCTGCGCGCGTTAAAAAAGTGGCTGCGCAAACAGTGGGACTTACCTGTGCTGATATTGGTTCTGGATGGTACGCACAGCGAAACTCAACTAAGTCTGGTACGTTATTTCCGTGAAGAATTAAACAACCAGCGCACGCGCCTGATTTGCTTTGCCGCCCCGGCATTACGCCATCATTTGCTCAGTCAGCTATGGTCCTGGCGCATCCAGAATGTTTATTCGCACGAGGATCTTGAACCGGAGCTGCTTTCTTACATTCTGCATGCCGAGTGGCAACAGCATCAGGCTGATGAGCATTCGCGCATCAGCCGCAACAGCGAACTGGAGCTGCTGACCTGGCTGGCGCGTATGAACCGGGCCACGTTCATAGGTCAGGAACAATTAGCGGAACTTGCTACGTTGCTGACCTCACTTACCCATGCGGACCGCCTGTTGCATCTGGATAAAGAAGCAACATTACTGGGTATGTATCCCACCAATCAGGCACTGTCATCCGCCTGGTCTGAATTTGCGCACAATATGTCAGCAACTCCGATGAACCAGGAGCAGCTCCTTGTATTGCAATTACAGCGCGATTTGCCGCTGCATCAGATGGCCAGCAAGCTCTGTGACCATGAAATCACCGCCAGCATTATCATTCCTGTGCGCTGCTATCAGCAGATTGTTGGCTACTATCTGTTGCTGCTGAGCGAATCATCCGTGGCGACGCTGGATGTTGCACGTATGAGCCTGCTGGAAAAAACCATGGAGCAGGTAAGAACACAACTGGAGCGTCAGCAATCCGAGAATCGTCTGAAAAACCAATACCAACGTTTACGCAACACATTATCTCGCCTGCATCAGACGCAGGAGCAGCTTTATCATGCTGAAAAGCTCTCATCTATTGGTCAATTAGCTGCTGGTATTGCGCACGAAATTAACAACCCCGTATCTTATGTTATGAGTAATTTTGGCCCGCTGGATGAATATATCCAAACCATGAGCAAATTACTGACACTGCATGATCAGTTTATTCATGCGATGAACGAAGGCGATGCGCAGATGGGCAATCAATTACGGGAAGCAATTTCAAATGAACGCGAAGCGGCCGATTTTGAATTTATGATGGAGGATATTTTCTCTTTGGTGCGCGATTCCAGAAACGGTCTGATGCGCGTAACAGATATTGTGCATAACCTCCGAACATTTTCCCGCCGTGACTCGCTGGAGATGGCTGATATTAATTTATGCGATTGCATCAGAAACGCCGTCAAAATTATGCAATATCAGTTAAATGGTATTGCCAAAACTGAGCTGGATATTCCTGATAGCGCGGACATTCAGGGCAATGAAGGTATGATAAGCCAGGTATTGATCAACCTTATTCAAAATGCAGTCCATGCGGTTGATGCCGGGGGAGTACTGAAAATAAGCCTTATCAAGAAAGATACAGACTGGCGACTGTCGGTATGCGATAACGGTTGCGGAATTCCTGATGATATCCGCGATAAAATCTTCGACCCATTTTTTACCACCAAGGACATTGGCAAAGGAACCGGGCTTGGCTTATCAACATCATACAGCATAATGAAACGTCATCATGGTCGCATTGAGATTGAAAGCCAGCCCGGCGCAGGCACCTGTTTTATTCTGTTTTTTCCTACACAAGTACTATCTTAACAACCGTCAATACTTATGATTTAACCACCAGATAATCAATATACTCATCACGCAGCGTACGTTTCTGCAGTTTGCCCGTGGCCGTGTGCGGCAGCTCCTCAACAAACAAAATGTCGTCCGGCAGCCACCACTTGGCAACACGGCTTTCCAGATAATGATAGATATCCTGTTTATCGATATCGCTTTCTTCACTTTTTACAATAAACAGCAACGGCCGTTCATCCCACTTCTGATGACGCACACCTATCACGCAGGCTTCTTTTACGTCCGGGTGCCCTACCGCCGCGTTTTCCAGGTCGATACTGGAAATCCATTCACCACCAGACTTCACTACATCTTTGGCGCGGTCCACTATCTGCAGATAACTGTGTTCATCAATCACGGCGATATCACCGGTATCGAACCATTGTTGACCATTGGCATCGATAAAAAATGAATCGGGTTTTTCATCTTTATAATACGCCGTTAACACCCAGGGGCCGCGTACACGTAAATAACCACGCGATGTTCCATCGTGTGGCAGCGGCTGATCATCTTCTCCAAAAATTTCCAGCTCGATACCAAACATTGGCCGGCCGGCGGTGGTCTGCAGGCGATAGCGTTCATCGTCGCTCATTTTCTGCATCGCTTTGGTTGGTGCACCGAGCGTCGCCAGTGGTGAGGTTTCGGTCATGCCCCAGATTGGTAATAAATACACGCCGTATTCTTTATCCAGTGTTTCCACCAACGATTTTGGTGAGGCTGAGCCACCAACGCCGACGGTTTTAACCGAGTCCATGCGTTTATTGTTACGTTTTAAATAATCGATCAGACCCAGCCAAACCGTTGGTACACCCAGCATTAAATCCACTTCGGCCAGCTCGATTAATTCATGCAGACTCTGGCCATCCATACCGTCACCAGGCAGCACCAGCGTTGCACCGCTCATCGGCGCGATATAAGGCATACCCCACGCGCAGACGTGGTACATAGGCACCACCGGCATCACTACCGAATCGGCAGAAACATTCAGTGCATCCGGATTACGGCTGGCATAGGCATGCAACACCGTAGAGGCATGGGAATACAACACGCCTTTAGGGTTGCCGGTAGTACCTGAGGTGTAACACAACCCCGAGGCGGTATCCTGCGGAAAACGCGGCCACACCAGCTCGCTGCTGTATGTTGTCATTAAATCTTCATAATTAATGGCATTTGGCAGGCTGGTCTGCGGCATCCGGTCGGCGTCAATCATAAAGATAAAGCCTTTGACCGAGGTTAATTTATCCGCCACCGGTTCCAGTAATTTTGCGAAGCAGGCATCCAGAAAGACATAGCAGTCTTCGGCATGATTAATAATGTATTCCACCTGCTCGGTATAAAGCCGTGGATTGACGGTATGACAGATGGCACCGATACCGGAAATCGCGTAATAACACTCAAAATGGCGGTAGCCGTTCCAGGCCAGCGTCGCAACCCGATCACCGGGCTGCACGCCCAAAGCCAGTAAGGCATTCGCCAGCTGCTTGCTGCGTTTTAACGCATCGCGGTAGGTATAGCGGTGAATATCACCTTCCTGCCGGCGGCTGATAATTTCACGCGTACCATGATGGGCAGCAGCGTATTCCAGCAGGTCGGAAATAATCAGTGGCTGAGTCATCATCTGGCCGCTTTGGGCAAGGGCAAAAGAAGAAGCAGTGAGTGTCATAATGCGTTCCATGGCGAGTTATTTGCCCCAGCTTAAAAGCCTTAGCGCTTGTTAGCCAGAGGCAACGGCCGCTTTGTTAGCGTCTCTCCTCCCATAGAATGAGAAGCGCAGGATATTTAGTCAAGATATGCGCATTTTTTCGATAATATCCTGCGATCGGAAATACAAACCAGTCATAGAACAACAATAAATCGGTGATTCAGACCTCCGCACCTGTAAATCTCGTGCCTGACCGTAAGAATACAAGTCAACAGGGGCTGAGTGTGAAAACATATCTATTCTGAAATTCGCCGTTTTCCGGCCACTTAAAGGTAAAAAGGGGCAGTGATCAGGTAATGCCACCAGCAACAATGCTCCGCCTGACAATAATCGCGCCTCTCTTTTCAGTCCTTCCGGCATAGCACTGCTGTACAGCCTTAATCAACTGCCACTACTGAGTGCTTTGCGTCATGTTCCGACCTCGCGCCGCCACCACGAACATTCTCCTCAGGTGCCACTGTAACCACTGATCTGAAGGACATGCGGCCCTCCCCCACCCCGGGAGCAGACACCATTCATTACCTTTGACAGCAGCGCTACCAGGCTGACGTTGGATATATTCGCTCTGCTGGGTGGCACTACACTGCCCTTTTCTCATCCACTATAAATACCATCCGCTCATTGGCTACCCGTTCCGGCTCTGATCACCTGAACATTCAGCTCATAAAATTTCGCTGAAATACCGGATAACTTTTTACGCACCATTTGCAAGCCGACAGTAAATTTCATCGTTCGAAAACAATGCAGCGGCAGCAACAGCCATTCAGATTATTTCAAAAAATGGTCACACCTTGCTTTGTTAACTCTGCCAAACAATTAAAAAACGACCTAACGTTTCTTTTCTCCTGTCCTCCGGAAACCGCACAGAATCGGTCGATAGCGTTAGATCAATCAATAACCAACATTCATGGAACAGTCTAATCCAAAATCTGTCAATCCTAATAAAAAATGATAAAAAACATATTTATGCACTTAAATGAATCACAAAAAACCTAACTATCAACAGTGGTGCACTAAAAGAATTCTGAAAATATCTCATTTACAGCGGTTTTGAGTCTTCTCTGATTATGTCTTTAAAAAGTCTGAATTTTACGCTGGCATGCTAATTGATTAACCAACCAATTAATGGATTGCGGAATAAAAATCAGCCCGCACTGATTGAAGGGATACTTCCATTTAATTTACGGAGACATATTCATGTTCCAGTTAAAAGCGCTCGCAGGCGCAACTTTGTCAGTATCATTATTACTGGCAGGCTGTGGCGGTTCGGATAACAACAGCAGTTCTGTAAAACCTGTTCCATTTTCATTTTCAGAAGCAACCATCGATAGTTTGCACACCTCGTTGAAAACGGGTGGTGCAACTTGTGAAGAAATTATTCAGGGGTATATCGACCGCATAAAAGCCTATGATGATCCTGGCAGTGATTTGGAATTAAACAGCGTCGTTGCTATCAACCCATATGCTTTGGAAGAAGCACAGGAAAAAGATGCGCATTTCGCAGAGACCGGCATTGATGGCTCCCTGTATTGCGTACCGGTATTACCAAAAGATAACTTCAACACCAAAGAGATGCCGACCACTGGCGGTGCAACAGCATTCCAGTACAACCGCCCTTTAAATGATGCTTACGTTATTCGCAAAATGCGTGAAGAAGGAGCCATTATTCTGGGTAAAGCCAATATGGATGAATTTGCATTTGGCTACACTGGCAGCAGTTCAATGCGCGGACTGGTAAAAAATGCCTATGACCAGAGTAAGGGCGCAGGCGGTTCTTCCAGTGGAACAGGTACTGCGATTGCAGCCAGCCTGGCATTGGTCGGTACTGGCAGCGATACCGGCGGCTCAATCCGGGTTCCTTCCAGTCTTGGCGGCCTGGTAGGTATTCGTCCATCTATGCGTCTGGTCAGCCAGGACGGAATTATGCCTCTGGCATCCTGGCAGGATACCGGCGGTCCTATGTGCCGAACGGTAGAAGACTGTGCCGTTATGCTCGATGCCATGGTTGGCTTTGATTCATCATCTCACGCGAATCAGCGTAATGATTTCAAAATCGATGCTCCGGCTATTGCCACAGCAGAAGAATATAAAGAAATCACAAAAATCCCGGCCAGTTATAAAAGTTACTTACAGGCGGATGGTTTAAAGGGTGCGCGTATCGCAATTGACCGCACGTTGTTCGGCAGCAATGAAACCGTTGTTGCCATGATGGATCAGGCAATCGCCGCAATGGAAGCCGCCGGTGCCACTGTCGAAGAGGTCAGTATTGCTGATCTTAATTCGATTCTGACCAGCTATCGGTCTATGTCGAGTTATGAATTCAAACGCGATCTGGTCAGCTATCTGAACAGCTGGACTAATGGTATGGACGGACATATTCAGTCTTATCAGGAGTTGATTGACAGTAACGGCTACCAGTCTTTCTACCGTGATTCACTGATTGCCCGTGGCGAATACAATCTGGATAACCTTACTGAAGAGCAGCAGGAAATCTACGATAAAAATACCATTGAGCGGCCGGTGTATGTGCGTGAGCGTTTATTGCGGGCACTGAATAATGAAGATGCTGACGGTAAAAGCCTCGGTGAGCCTTTTGATGTTCTGCTGTACCCTTCGCTGACAGGCCTGGCAGGAGAGCTCGGCGGTTCGCCCAGCGCAGGGACTAACAATCGCCTGAGCCCATTCTCTCTGTTCCCGGCATTAAGCATGCCTGCCGGTATGACCGATGGTGAACCTGCGATGCCGATTGGTATGGAGATGCTGGCACGTGAATTTGACGAAACAACACTGATCAAACTGGCATACAGCTATCAGCAAAACGTTAATCCACGCCGCCCACCAGTGAATACTCCTGAACTGGTTAAAGACAACACTCTTTAATTACCCACCGCGTTAACCGTAAATAACGCCGGAACTCCCGGCGTTATTTATTGTTTTGTCTCACTCTTATTTTCATCTTACCGTATTCCTGAGTTTTAGTTCTCAATAAAGCAGCCATGCTGATGATAAAATTCAGCGCAAACATCATCTCCTGACAGTGTCCGTATTCCGCAGCAAAAACGGGCAGCCGTTAGTGCTTATTTTTTGTATGATGCTTACCTGTTCCGGCATGCCGCCGGCTGACAATGCACCCTTTTACGGAAAGGATATTCCGATGCTATTAGTCTTTCAGATCATAACCATCATGCTGCTGCTGTTCTGGCCAATGGTGATGATGATGTCGCCGATGGCTCTTGATGCACCGGGCTCAGAAAACAACGCCGACCATGTGATCAGCCTGATTATTTTTCTGTGCTATCCCATTGGTTTAGGTGCGTTGTACTGGATATTTGGTGCGGAGCTGTTTGGCATTTCCGGCCGCACTCTCACTCTCATCGCCACGGTGATTGTTGTCCTTACACTCAGTGTATTCGGTTATGGTTCAATGTTGAAAAATGCCCTGAGCGGTATTCCCAGCAGCGGTTATGGCAACGTCAATAATCAGGTCTATTACAATGCCCGCCCCGTTGCAGGAGCCGATAGCGACACCTTTGAAGTATTAAGCAGCACCTCCTACTACGGCGGCTATGCGCGCGATGCCCAGCACGTGTATTCCCGCGGTGAACTTTTGCCCGACGCTGATCCGCTGACCTTCCGGCCGCTGGATAAATATGAGGAATACTGGGTGGATGCGCAGGGTGTCTATCTGGGTGGCAAACAACTACCGGGCGCCAACCCGGCTATTTTCAAACGCCTGCCGGACGCCTGGAATCACGCCAGCAGTTATGCTGTGTCCGCTGATACGCTGTATTACGAAGCTGAGCGCATTGGTGAAGTAAACCCGGACGAGGTCAGTGTCATCTGGTCTTATCTTGCCAAAGACAAACAGCGTATTTATTACATGGATAGAGTCATTCTGCCCATGGCAGACGCAGCGACATTTGCCATGATGCCCGATACCGATGAGTATGCGCGTGATAAGTCAGCTGTTTACGATCTGATCGGTGAACGCTCTGCGCCCATTGCTGGCGCCGATCCGGCAAGCATACAAGTGCTGAAGCGTGGATATCTTAAAGATGCCAATCATATCTACTACCGCCACAGCCACGAGCCGACGCAAATACTGCACGAGGCCGATTACGACAGTTTTGTGGTAACAGACTGGGATGACGAAACCCAGTCAGAAGCCCGCGACCGTTATGCTCTGTATATGAATGGCGAGGTGGTCAAACAACTCGCTGAAAAATCCGCACAATAATGCGCAAGAACAGGTCATAAAAAAGGGCAGCACTGGCTGCCCTTTTTACATCTGCGCGTCAGTAACGGTTAAGCGCGCTCAACCGCCAGGGCAACACCCATACCACCACCGATACAGAGTGTCGCCAGACCTTTTTTCGCATCGCGGCGAATCATCTCGTGCAGCAGCGAAACGAAGATGCGGCAGCCTGATGCACCAATCGGGTGACCCAGCGCAATCGCGCCGCCGTTCACGTTAATTTTATCCGCATCCCAACCCAGACCCTTGTTAACGGACAAAGCCTGCACAGCGAAAGCTTCGTTCGCTTCGATCAGATCCAGATCGGCCAGGTTCCAGCCAGCTTTTTGCAGACATTTTTTGGTCGCCGGAATCGGGCCGGTTCCCATGATTTTCGGATCAACACCGGCATTCGCATAAGCCTTGATGGTGGCCAGAATCGGCAGGCCCAGCGCTTCGGCTTTTTCACGGCTGGCCAACATCACGGCGGCGGCACCATCATTCAGCGAAGACGCATTACCTGCGGTGACACTGCCATCTTTCTTAAACGCCGGGCGCATTTCTGCCAGCTTGGCGGCGGTGGTTCCGGCACGCGGGTTTTCGTCGGTATCGAATACCTTCGGATCGCCTTTGCGCTGTGGAATGATCACTGGCGTGATTTCGTCTTTGAAAGTACCGGCCGCAATGGCAGCCAGTGCCTTTTCCTGAGACGCCGCCGCGAAGGCATCCTGTTCTTCACGGGAAATCTGATATTCATCGGCGATGTTTTCGGCGGTGATTCCCATATGGTAATCGTTAAACGCATCCCACAAACCATCCACCACCATGGTATCGACCATGCTCCATGGTCCCATGCGCTGACCATTGCGTGAATTAGGCAACGCGTGGGGGGCGTTAGACATCGACTCCTGACCACCGGCAATCACCAAGTCGGCATCTCCGGCTTTAATCGCCTGAGCCGCCAGATGCAGCGCTTTCAGACCGGAGCCACACACTTTATTGATGGTCATCGCCGGCGTCGTATTGGCCAGGCCGCCTTTAATTGCCGCCTGGCGCGCCGGGTTCTGACCGGCCGCCGCTGTTAATACCTGCCCCATCAGCACTTCATCAACTTCAGCCGGGTTAATACCGGTTTTTTCCAGCAATGAGCGGATTACCGTCGCACCCAGATCCACCGCCTGAACACTGGCCAGTGAGCCGGCAAATGAACCAATAGCGGTACGGGTCGCGGCAACGATTACTACGTCGGTCATAGAAATTCTCCAGAATATGAGGGCCTGCATTGAGTAACACATTGAGGATGACGGATTCATGAACCTCAGCCGCTAACTCAGTCCAACGGCTGGTGCTTGTCCTCTTTGTCGGGCGCGGAAAAACCGGACGCCGGGCAGGTGCAGGCGCGCCATTATACCCGAAAGAAAATACTGTGCGGCGTGACATTGGTGCAGGAGAGGAACAGGCTTTGTGCGAGCCACGCCATAAGCGTGGCTGTTTAATAGCGCAGAGGAGAGCGTCCGAAAGGGAATATCAGGCGTCGCGGTCGATACGATCAAGCGCCCCGACATCCAGCACCGGCGAGGCGTCGATGTGCTGCGCATCCATCATGTAAGCCACCCGCTCGAGCGAGCTGAGAATCATCGTCTGTTCCCAGTCGTGCAGATCCTGATACTGCTGCACAAAGCTTTCCTGCAGTGGTTTCGGGGCATTCAGCAACACCGCATCCGCCTCCGGCGTCAGATAGACGTAGACTTTGCGCTTATCGGCACTGCCGCGTTCGCGTTTTACAAAGCCGCGCTTTTCCAGACGGTCAATAATGGTAGTAACCGTTGCCTGTGACAGACTCACACGCTGGGCAACCTCTCCCACCGTCAATTCGGTATGTTGACGCAGCAATTGCAGAATCAGCAGCTGCGGTGCCGTCAGGCCAGCAATTTTACTCAACTGGCGTGAGTGCAGGTCGGTAGCGCGGATAATACGGCGCAGGGCAACCAGCACCTCATCGTAACGGTTCATGTCATTGTCCGGATCATTCTGATAAGACCCGATTCTAACATCGTTAGAGTTCAAAACATTCATTATCCATCGGCCTCCGGCAGCTTTCCGATCTGATCCGGATTCAGCGCAACCAACAACGAGTCACCTTGTTGATATGTCCCCAGAATCAGCCGCTGCGCCTCAGGAGGCGGCTCAATTTCGGCGCTGTCCAGCTCGATGATTTCCTGCACCTGATCAACCACAACCCCGACCACTTCATGCTCCAGCTCCAGCGTCATGATACGGCTGTCATCCGTTGCTTCCTGCGGCGCAAGCCCCAATAACGTGCGCCCATCCAGCACCGTCACCACATCGCCACGCTGATTAATGATACCGGCGACCGTCGCTTCGGCCCCCGGAACCGGCTCCGGCTGCTGAAAATGCGACACCTCGCGCACCTGCTGAACCGGCAGGCAATAGCAGGTTTCATCCAGGCGGAATGTGAGCCATTTTTGAGCGTTCATAGAATCGCCTCATATTATTTAGAGTTGTAAATAAATTACCACGATGCTAAATTGTTTAGGGTTCTAAGTAAATGGCAGTTGCCGTAATGATTAATTCTTAGCCATCTTGAGCAAAAACTAGGCTAATTAATCGGTACGTGGCATCTGAAAGCAAAAAATGGATACTTTTTCGACAGAAACGTCAGAAAAAAACATTACAGATCAAAGCAATATCACCTTCCGGAAGCCTGTAGCAACCGACGGTCATGCCGTATTTTCTCTGGTTGAGCGCTGCAAGCCTTTAGATGTCAATTCAATGTACTGCAATCTGCTGCAGTGTTCGCACTTCGCCGACACCGCGGTTGTCGCAGAACAGAACGGCAACATGGTCGGCTTTATTTCCGGCTACCGTCTGCCCCATCAGCCTGACACCTTATTTGTCTGGCAGGTTGCGGTAGACAGCAAAGCACGCGGACAAGGGCTTGCCAGCCGCATGTTGCATGCTCTGCTCAAACGCCATCAACACGTTGTGCATCACCTGCACACCAGTATTACGCCAGGCAATGATGCCTCGTGGAATACCTTCCGTCGCCTGGCTAACAGCCTTGGCGCCCCTCTCAATACCAGCGAGCTGTTTAACCGCGAACAACACTTTGGCGGTGCTCACGACAGCGAAACGCTGGTTCATATTGGTCCCTTCATGCTTTTTGCACAGGAGTAAAAAACACCATGGATATCTATCACGAACTCGAATCCAACGTGCGTGGCTACTGCCGTTCATTTCCGGTGACATTCACCAAAGCGCAGAACGCCATCCTCACTGACAACGAAGGCAATGAATACATCGACTTCCTCGGTGGCGCCGGCACGCTGAACTACGGGCACAACAACCCCGTGTTTAAGAAAGCACTGCTGGAATACATCGAGTCGGACAGCATCACCCATGGCCTGGACATGCACACCGAAGCCAAGACCGCCTTTTTGCAAAGCTTCAACGAGCGCATTCTTAAGCCGCGTAAAATGAAGTACAAAGTGCAGTTCACTGGCCCTACCGGTACCAACGCGGTAGAAGCCGCGCTGAAAATTGCGCGTAAAAATACCGGCCGTCAGACCATTGTGTCATTCACCAATGGTTTCCACGGCGTGACTCAGGGTGCCGCTGCCGTAACCGCTAACAACTACTACAAAAGCGCCATCGGCATGCCGCTGCCAGGTGTGCAGTTTATGCCTTACGATGGCTACCTGGGCGATTTCAATACGCTGCATTATTTTGAAAAAGCGCTGCAGGATGGCTCTTCAGGTCTGGGGCATCCAGCCGCCGTGATCGTTGAATGCATTCAGGGTGAAGGTGGTCTGAACACCGCTTCAGCCGCCTGGATGCTCGGCCTGCAGGCTTTGTGTAAGCGTTACAACATGCTGCTGATTGTCGATGACATTCAGGCCGGTTGTGGCCGTAGCGGTACGTTCTTCAGCTTTGAAGAATTCGGTATCGAGCCGGACGTCATTACACTGTCCAAATCCCTCAGCGGCTACGGCCTGCCAATGGCCATTGTGCTGTTGAAAGAAAAACTCGATACCTGGAAGCCAGGCGAGCACAACGGTACCTTCCGCGGTAATAACCATGCCTTTATTACTGCCCGCATGGCGCTGGAAACTTACTGGGCTGATGACAGCTTCAGCCAGAGCGTGAAGAAAAAAGCGCAGCTGATCCGCAGCCGTCTGAAAGAAATTCAGGCCGAACACGGTGGTCAGATGAAGCACAAAGGCCGCGGCATCATGCAAGGTCTGGAGTGTGTTAACGGTCAGGTTGCCAGCCGCATTACTGAATTGGCTTTTAAACGCGGTCTCATTATTGAAACCAGCGGTTCCGACGGTCAGGTGGTAAAAATTCTGACACCACTGACCATCGAAGAAGACACACTAAAAGCTGGCCTTGGCATCCTCGCCGAGTGCATTGCCGATGTCATGGCCGAACAAATCTCCAAAGCGTCCTGAGCGCTCCCGCCTGATAAAAATCGCCTGCCGCCGGGAAACCCGGCAGGCGGTTTATTTAACCGATACTGAGTAAAGAATTATGATCGTAAGAACTCTCGAAGAGTGCGAAAACTCCACACGTAACATCAACGGTGGCAACTGGAAAAGTGTGCGCATGCTGCTGAAAGAAGACAACATGGGCTTTTCTTTCCACATCACCACCATTTTCGCCGGCACCGAAACCCCGATCTGGTACCAGAATCACCTTGAATCGGTGTACTGCATCAGTGGCGAAGGCGAAATCGAAACCACAGCCGATGGTAAGGTTTACCCGATTAAGCCCGGCACCTTGTACGTTCTTGATAAACACGACCAGCATCTGCTGCGCGGTTTCAGCGATATGCAGATGGCCTGCGTGTTTAATCCGCCATTAATCGGCAACGAAGTACACGATAAAGACGGCGTTTATGCATTGGATGCCGATCCTCTGAAAGCCTGAACTGACGCCAGAAAGGAGACACCATGACTCACCATACGGTAGAAAAAATCGGCGGCACGTCGATGAGTCGATATCAGGATGTTTTACACAATATCTGGCTGCGCCCTTACAAGCACCCAACGCTGGGCGAAACCTTATATCAGCGGGTATTCGTGGTTTCTGCTTATGCCGGTATGACCAACGGCTTGCTGGAACACAAAAAAAGCGGCGAGCCCGGTGTGTATGCCCTGTTTGCCGAAATGGACGAAAACCGTCCATGGCAGGACAAACTGCAGGAAGTGCTGAACAGTATGCTGGCCGTCAATGCCGACCTGTTTGCCGATGACACCATGATGAATAAGCGCGCGGATCAGTTTATTCAGGAACGCATTCAGGATGTGCATGAGTGCCTGGAACATCTTGAAGTGGTTTGCAGCTTTGGTCACTTCCAGTTGGATGATCATCTGCACCGCGTACGCGAAATGCTCAGTGCTCTGGGGGAAGCGCACAGTGCGTTTAATTCCGTGCAACTGCTGCGCAGCCAGGATGTCAACGCACGCTTTATTGACCTCACCAACTGGCGCTCTGACGAACAACTGAGCCTGGATGATCATATTGCCCAGGCCTTCAGTGATGTTGATCTGAGCACAGAAATGCCGATTGTCACCGGTTACACCCAGTGCCGTGAAGGCCTGATGCGTACCTTTGACCGTGGCTACAGTGAAATGACCTTCAGCAAAATTGCCACCATTACCGGTGCGCGCGAAGCCGTTATTCACAAAGAATATCACCTCAGCACCGCTGACCCGATGATGGTTGGCGATGGCAAGGTACACCCGATCGGCCAGACCAACTACGACGTTGCTGACCAGCTGGCCAACCTCGGGATGGAAGCCATTCACCCGCGTGCCGCAGCCGGGCTGCGTAAACAGAATAT
The DNA here is from genome assembly GCA_002733205.1 of Thalassobium sp. Taxonomy (GTDB): domain Bacteria; phylum Pseudomonadota; class Gammaproteobacteria; order Pseudomonadales; family Oceanobacteraceae; genus Venatoribacter; species Venatoribacter pacificus. The sequence continues at coordinate 98,720 of NVUW01000002.1, forward strand.
TCTGCTGCGCATCAAAAACACATTTGAGCCAGAACACAGTGGCACTGTGATTCACAGCGACTACTGTAGTAGTACCCCTAAAGTGGAAATTATTGCCGGAACACGCAGCGTCTGGGCGCTGGAGATTTTCGATCAGGATATGGTCGGCGATCCCTCTTACAGCCAGCGTATGAATGATCTGGTACTGGAATCCGGAGTGCGGGTGCTGACCAAAGACTTTAACGCCAACACCGTCACCTTTTACTTAAAAGGTAACAAACGCCGGATTAACCGTTTGATGGAGCGCGTGCAACAGGCCTATCAGCAAGCCGATATCCGCGTTGAAAAACTGGCGATGGTCAGTGCAATCGGCAGCGATATGAAAATTACCGGTCTGCTGCAAAAAGCGGCTGGAGCATTATCCGATGCCGGAGTGAATATCCGCTCGGTACACCAGGCCATGCGTCAGGTGGATATAATGTTCCTTGTCAGCGACAATGACTATGCCAGTGCCGTAAAAGCACTTCATTCAAAACTGATAGAGCAATCCGATACATGGCCAGACCAGAAAACCGCCTGACCCTGACCTCTTTCCTGAAATGGATTGGTTTCTGTGCAGCCCTGGCCATGCCAGTGGCTGCACAAGCCGAAGACAGCAAAGACCAACAAACCCTGAACGACGAAAAAGCAGAGCAGACGATAGAGCAACTGCAAGCGCCGTTATACAGCGCATTTACTGAACGCTATCTGCTGGATGAAGTTAAAAATCTGCGTCAGCAGGTGGCTGATGCACGGGTCGAACTGACGGAAAAAATCGTCGATAAAGAACTGGACGTCGCCAGTAAAGCTCTGACCTACGCCACCGATACCGTGACTTATTTTTTCTACTTAATTGCCGGCGCATCGACGCTGCTGGTGTTAATTGGCTGGAATTCACTGCGCGATATCAAAGAACGTGTCGGCGCCTTTGCCAATGATGAAATCCGGCGCATCACCGCCAGTTATGAAAAGCGGTTGGATAAACTGGAAGACGAATTGCATCGTAAATCGCGCCATATTGCTCAGGCGCAGGAAGAAATCGAACTCACTAACGATATCCATTCGTTATGGCTGAAAGCCTCTCAGGAAAATACTCCGCAGAGTAAAATCGCCATCTACGATCAGATTCTGCAATTACGCCCGGATGATGTAGAAGCCCTGACCTACAAAGCCGACGCGGCGTTATTACTCGGCCAGGCACAATGGGCAACCAGCCTTGCCAACCGGGCACTGGAAGTTGACCCTGAAAACAGCCACGCGCTGTATCAGCGCGCCTGTGCCCACGCTGAAAGTGGCGCAGTGGAAGAAGCCCTGCGCGACCTGCAAAGCGCCATCGACAAAGCCGACTCGCTGCGCTTACAGGCTGGTCGCGATATCAGCTTTGAAAGTCTGCTGCAAAATGAGCGTTTTCTGGAAATGGTGGTATTGCCGCCGGATGAAGACGATGAAGAGAACAGCTGAGTAAGAAACCAGCGATAATAAATACAATGCAAGAGATGCTGGCTATCGTGGCTTAGCCAGCATCAGTCTTCACTAGGTATATAAATATTCTAAACAGCCGGATTTCTCTTTTTTAACCTACGCAGACACATTGTCTGGAAGCTTTTAGAGCTTTCATCAAGCTTCTCAATCGAGTCTGCTGTATTGAAGAGGGCCAACGCCCCTTCATAATCTCCTGCCAGAAATTTAGCTTTTGCATCTTTGATATAGTTAGTATTCGAGATAACAGAAGCAACACCTGTGCTTTCAGGCCGGGTCAGACTTTTCCCTGAAACCTTAAAATACAGAAAAGCTGAAAAAACTATAAGACTAATAGTAATCTCTAACGCATTTGAATAAACATTAATGGTCTTAGCGTATTCGGATGATATGAATACATTGAGAAAAAACGATATCGGAAAAGATACAGTTCTGATGACAACAACTATTCTGGCCAGATTGGCCCATCCAATCCAGGAGCAATTATCGGAACATTTCCAGACCGATATCTGATAGAAAACAAAGAAAATAGCTGTAAAAATTAAAGCAAAAACCAGTACCAGCTTACTGTCAGCCAGCACGGCAAGCGCTAAGAATCCACTGGAAAGCAGAACATAACCGATACCTACAAACCAAAATGCTGTTACCAGGCTTTCTTCACCGTTTAAGAGTTCTTTCATTGTTTTTATTTATTCTTATCATATTTTAGTTACGCTAACGAAACTTATCGCAGCATTCAAACTATTTACAACAGTAATCTTTCTAACCACTACGAGTTAATTTACTGCTGACCAACAACCCTAGGTCTATTCCGTCAAAAAAAGCGCCAGCAGTTCATTCAGGTATTGCTGGCCTTTGTCGGTTGGATAAATGCGTTTATCGACATTTAATAAGCCCAGCTTCCGGGCTTTTGCCACAGGTTCTGCCACAGCATCCAGTGTCAGGCCGGTACGGTATTCAAAGTCATCCACCAGCATGCCTTCGCGCAGGCGCAAGCCGTTCATTAAACATTCGAGGCCAATATCTTCCGGCTCAATGGTTTGCTTACCGGTCAGGAAGGTTTTATCCGGATTGAGATAATCCCGTGGCAGGCGGGTTTTCTGCGTTCGGTAAATTACGTTGGCATCGGCCAGGGTGATTTTTCCGTGCGCTCCGGCACCAATGCCGAGGTAATCACCAAACTGCCAGTAATTCAGATTATGTTTCGAGGCTTTGCCCGGCTGGCAATGCGCCGATATTTCGTAGTGGTCAAAACCGTGCTCAGCCAGTAATGCCAGCCCGGCTTCCTGAATGTCCCATAAGGCATCGTCTTCCGGTAACGACGGCGGACGTTTATAAAATTCGGTATTGGGTTCTATGGTCAGCTGGTACCAGGATAAATGCGTCGGCTTAAACGCCAGCGCCTGTTGCAGATCGTCCAGCGCCTGTTCGACCGTTTGCCCCGGTAAACCATGCATTAAATCGAGATTGAAATTATCAAAGCCGGCTTTTTTCGCCAGTTTAATAGCCCGCAATGCCTGCTCGCGATCATGCACGCGGCCAAGCTTCTGCAGGTGTTCGGGCTGAAAGCTCTGAATGCCGATGGATAAACGGTTAATTCCCAGCTTGCGGTAGGCAGAAAATTTTTCTGCCTCAAAGGTGCCGGGGTTGGCTTCGAGGGTAATTTCAATGTCTTTGGCAAAGGTGAGGCGCTGCTTCAGTCCTTTAAACAGCACTTCGTAGGCCTTGGCCGACAGCAGGCTGGGCGTGCCGCCGCCAAAGAAAATGCTGTGAATCTCCCGCCCCTGCACCCAGTGCAGGTCTTCATCCAGATCGGCCAGCAGTGCCTGAATATATTCCCGCTCCGGCAGATCGCCCTCAGCCTGATGCGAGTTAAAGTCGCAGTATGGGCATTTGCGGATACACCATGGAACATGAATATACAGACTCAGCGGCGGCAGATGCAGCATGATTACTTCCTCAATTTCCGGCTCAGACTTCGGCCAGATCCAGTGCCTGCAGCAAGGTTTCTGCCTTGGCGGCCCATTCGTTATTTTCGTGTGACAGTCGCGTATTGTCTTTTTTCAGACGCTCGTTGTCTTGCTGCATTTGTAGTATTTGCGCATTCAGTTGCTCAATCTGCTGTTGCTGAGCCAGAGCGGCAGCATCGCGTTCAACCAATTGCGCAGCAGCTTCAGCCAGTTGCTGCCGTGTCTGCTGCTGTTCATTGTTCAGTTTCTGCACATCTTCCTGCAGCTGCATATTATCCAGCTGCAGGGTTTCGATGCTGCTGATGGTACGTAACACTTTATGTTCAAGCTGGTCGAAAATATCCACACATTACTCTTTGTAAAAAATAATAAAAAAGCCCGCACCATAAGCGCGGGCCAGACTTGCGATCCCGGATCAAGCAACCCGGAAAGGAGTATCAGACGTGCCAGCGCGCCAGAAGTTGCTGAATCGCCTGACCACGGTGAGAAAGTTGATTTTTGCGTTCTTTGCTCAGGCTGGCCGAGGCGCAACCTTCACCCGGTACAAAAAACAGCGGATCATAGCCAAAACCATCATGCCCTTCAGGCGCTGTCAGAATACGGCCTTCCCAGCTGCCCTGGAATACCTGTGGCGTTGGATCGGCGGCATGACGCATATACACCAGTACGCACTGGAAACGGGCTGTACGCTGCGCTTCGGGCACATCTTTAAGCGCCGCCAGCAGCTTGGCATTATTGGCACTGTCGCCCTGGCCGAAGCCATCATCCGCAGCGGCATAGCGGGCACTGTAAATTCCGGGCGCGCCCTGCAGGGCATCGACTTCAAGACCGGAATCATCGGCCAGTGCCGGCAGACCGGTGGCAGCGCAGGCATTACGTGCTTTGAGGATGGCGTTTTCAACAAAACTGAGGCCGGTTTCTTCGGCCTCAATCACATTAAGCTGAGTTTGCGGAATCAGCTCAATATTCTGCTCAGCAAAGTGGGTATCGAACAGGGCTGAGAATTCACGCAGTTTCCCGGCGTTTCCGCTGGCGAGTACTATTTTGCTCATTCTTCGTAAAATCGCTGGCTGAATTTCACATCAAAGGTACGGCTTTGGCCTTCCGGTGTTACCTTCAGGTCGATGTTGTACATATCTTCATCGTCAAAGCGGAAGGTGGTGATGTAGTACACCGCATTGGTTTCTTTAATTTCCTGAAACTCCAGCTCACGGCTCTGACCGACCAGATTGCGGATTTTACCCGTTACATTACCGCTGACGGCCACCGGCATATCGCTGCCGTCTTCGTTATGCAGAATCGACACGCTGATATAACCCAGCGCCCGTGAACGGGTAATGCCATAGGCTTCGGCCGCTTCCGGTGGCAGGAAGCTGGAGTTAAGGCCGATATAATGAACTTCGTAGTCGCCAAAGACCTGTTTTTGCTCACCACGGTCGGCGGCCAGCAGCATCGGGCTGAAGGCGGCACACAGGGTGAATAAACATGCGGTAAAAACCTGAGTCAGTGCTTTCATGATCATTTCCTTGTGATGTGATAAACGGCTATTTCACCCAGCATGGACGGCCACAGACGAATCGTCCAGTGTTCTTTATGCTGGTCATCGACCACGGTTTTATTAAGGATACGGATGCCTTTTTCGCGGCACAGCATCTCAAAATCGCGGAAGGTGCACATGTGAATATTCGGCGTGTCATACCAATTATACGGCAGGGTTTCCGACATCGGCATCCGCCCTTTCAGCAGCAGATAAAAGCGCGTACGCCAGTAACCAAAGTTCGGGAAAGTGACAATGGCTTCGTCACCGATGCGCAGCATTTCATCCAGCAACAGATCCGGGCGCTGCACAGCCTGCAACGCCTGGGTCATGATGACGGTATCAATACTGTTATCTTTAAAATTACTCAGACCTTTATCCAGATCCTGTTCAATCACGTTCACGCCGTTGGCAATGCAGGCGGTGATTTTTTCCGGATTAATTTCCAGGCCATAACCACGCACATTTTTATGGCGCTTAAGGTAACTCAGCAGCGAGCCTTCACCGCAGCCAAGATCGAGTATCTGACTGTCGGGTTTAACCCACTGCTGGATAATGGCCAGGTCATCGCGTAATACCGTCATGCTGTAACCTCCGCTGCATTATCCAGTGGAATACTGGCCGCCACCCGCTGCATATAGGCTTTGAAAATATCCATGTAGCGCGGAATGGGTAACAGAAAAGCGTCATGACCATTGTCGGATTCAATGCAGGCATAGCTGACGTTTTTGTCGGCATGCACCAGCGCATTCACAATTTCTTCCGAACGTTCCGGCGAGAAACGCCAGTCGGTGGTAAAAGATACCACCAGATAATCGCACTGCGAGCGACTCAGGCACGTCACCAGGTCGTTATCAAAATCGGCCGCCGGATCAAAATAATCCAGTGCCTTAGTCATCAGCATGTAGGTGTTGGCATCAAAGCGGGTACTGAATTTCTCCCCCTGATAATGCAGATAACTCTCGACCTCAAATTCAGGGGCGAAGCTGTAGCTGAGTTTGCCTTTTTTCAGATCACGGCCGAATTTCTGTCGCATCGCATCGTCAGACAAATACGTCAGATGGCCAAGCATACGCGCCTGCATCAGACCGGATTTTGGAATGGTGTCAAACTTGTGATACCAGCCATCATGAAAGTCCGGGTCTTTAGCAATGGCCTGACGCGCAACTTCGTTAAAGGCGATGTTCTGCGCCGATAATTTCGGCGCCGAAGCAATGACCACCGCATGGCGTACGCGCTCAGGAAACTGGATCGACCAGCGTAATACCTGCATACCACCGAGCGAACCACCCACCACCGCAGCCCATTGCTGAATGCCCAGCACATCAGCCAGCCGCGCCTGGCTGTTCACCCAATCACGCACCGCCAGAATCGGAAATTCCGGACCATACACTTCACCGCTTTCCGGATTAATACTGGTCGGGCCGGTCGAACCTGAGCAACCACCTAAGTTATTCAGTGCCACCACAAAAAAGCGGTTGGTATCGATCGCTTTACCGGGACCAATCGCGGTATCCCACCAGCCGGGCTTTTTGTCGTCCATGCTGTGGTAACCCGCCGCGTGATGATCACCACTCAGGGCGTGACAGATCAACACTGCGTTCGATTGATCGGAATTCAGGCTGCCATAGGTTTCGTACATCAGGTCGTACTGCGGCAGAACCCGGCCACTGCGCAAGGTCAGTGGCTGATCAAAATGCTGTAACTGGGGAGTGACCAGACCGACGGAGTCGTCGGGAATAACATCCGGCATGAGCGTTCGTTTCCCGCGTTGGTGAAAGCTGACAATTAAGGCGCGGAGTTTATCAGGCTTGTTGCCAGAAGACAGCAGCGGCTACTGGCAACAAGGCGTTGCACTTACAGTTTCAGCGTTTGCGTTACCCCACAGGCTGCGGCAAACCATTTATCGTGACTGACCAGAATCATCGCGCCCTGATACGCGCACAGAGCCTGCGCCAGTTGTTCGCGGCTATGCATATCCAGGTGATTATCCGGCTCATCCAGCAGCAACAGCGCACCCGGCGTTTGTTGCGTCACCATTAACAGCGCCAGCTTCATCCGTTCGCCCCCGCTTAAGACCGCCGCCGGGCGCAGGCAAATATCAGCCGACAGGCCGACGCCCGCCAGTAACGTGCGCGCAGCTGTCGCGTTTAATGACGTGAACTGCTGCAGGTTATCGAGCACGCTGAGTTCGTTTTGCAACAGGCGGCAGTGTTGATCCAGCAGCTGCACAGGCACCCGGCGCTGGATATGTTGCTGGCCCTTATCCACCGTGGCGAGCAAGGTCAGCAAGGTACTTTTACCGCTGCCATTGGCACCGCGCAGCCAGCAGCGCTCGCCCTGTTGCAGGCTGAACGTCAGGCTGGCATCCGCCGACACAGCGGCCTGAGGCACGGGCCAAGGTAGCTGTGTCACCTGCAGAGCAGTACCGCGGCGCAGATTTTTCGCCGGCGGCAGATACCATTGCGTTGCACCGGCATCGTCCTGCAGCCACTGCTGCTGATGTTGTCTGAGCTGCGCAGTCGCCTGCTCTGACTGGCGACTGCGCAGACGACTCTGCCGCCCTTGCTGCTGTTCAGCACTTTGCCGTTGTTTATCCAGCAGCAGTTTGCTCTGGCTGCCATCGCGGCGCTCGCGCTTACCACCCTGCGCCCGGCGGGCGGCTTTCTCCTGACTGCGCTGCGCTTCGGCCGACACCTGTTGCAGGCGCTGGCGGCTGCCTTCCAACTGTCGCTGCAGCGCGTCCTGCTCCTGCCGACGCTGCTGTATAAACTGCCCGTAATGACCGCCGTAGTGGTGCAGATGGCCGCCACGCAGTTCCAGGATGTGTTCCATGGCCTGTAATAACGGACGCTCATGACTGACCAGAATCAGCAAGCCACGGAAAGCCGCTATCTGCTGCAACAGCCACTGCTGACCGGCGCTGTCGAGGTGATTACCCGGTTCATCCAGCAACAGCACATCTGGTGCTGCAGCAAACAGTAATGCCAACTGCAGGCGCATCCGTTCACCACCGCTCAATGTCTGCAATGGCCGCTGCAGGCACTGCGCCAGTTGTGCTAACGATGCCTGGGGCGGCAGCTCAAAACCATGCTGCGGCAAAATCTGTTGCAGCCTGGCTGGCAGGTTCCAGTCGTCACCGATCAGCTCAAAGTCCGGGGCATACCCGCAGCCAGCTTCCACCCGCAGCAATGCCTCAAGTAACGCGGTCAGATTCAGGAAGTCCGCAACCGAGTCTTCGCGGTTAATCGGCACGTCCGTTTGCTGTTGTGGCAGCCAGCCAAGGCGACCGTAACAACGAACATCCCCCTGCGCTGGCCGCAACTGCCCTGCCAGCATTGTCAGTAGCCGTGATTTGCCGCTGCCATTACGCCCGCACAGGCCATAGCGGCCAGCCGCTAACGACAGGTGAATATCCTGCAGAATCCTGTCGCCCGCAGCGGTTTGGTCGTTCAGATGAGCACATTCAAGAAGGACAGATTGAGTCACAAAGACACTCCTGCGGCAGCAGGCGCATAGCGGGTGACACAGATTCTGTGTACAAGGAACCAAGAGGAAGCTTATGGAAAAGCCAGACAGACCCAGACCCGACATACGCGGTCCTGCTCGCCGATTAATAACCGAAGAAATGGATTAATGGCTGAAGCAGGGCGTTTAAATCATGTCGGTGCGGACTCCGCAGAAGAATTCAGACGTCGCAGATTAGAAAAAAGCGCCGCTCCTGACAAGATTATGACTGTCTTTTTCTGCCGTTTTTTCGCTTTGTTGACGCTTCTGCGTCCTTCTTATCAGGTCGATCAGGTCATTTGCCGCTATACAGCGATTTCACCTTTGGTCTAAAGTTGATGCAACTCAGGAAAAGGAAGTCCGCTATGCAGCCTATTGCCACACCGACCACGCTCAACACCGACGATCTTAAAGCACTGGTTTACGGTGCCTGTTTCCTCGCCTCCGGTGGCGGCGGCCCGATCAGCATGGCCCTCGATTTTCTGCAGCGCATGAGTGGTACCGTCAGCCTGTTACCGGTCACGCAACTTGAGCGCGATAAAACCGCCCTGATGGTGGTCGATCTTGGCTCTCCCGATGCGGCCGCCGAAGGCCATGGGTTTACCGCTCCGGTGAATGCGTTTAAAAGCCTCAGCGCCTATCTGGCAGAAAAAGAACACAAAACCATTGAGTACCTGTTGCCCGGTGAAATCGGTGCGGTGAATACACTCATCCCGTTTTATATCGCCTCGATGATGGACGGTAAGGTTGCAGTGATCGACGCCGACCCCTCTGGCCGCGCCGACCCGCGTCTGACCGAAACCCTGCTCGCCGCCACCAATGCACCGAGCTGCCCGGCGATGATTGCCTCCGATACCCAAAGCAGTGCCGGTATAAAATGCAACTGGACAGCAGAACCCTTTGCCTCAACCCTGTTCCTTGACCTGACCGCTGCGGAGCTGGAAGAAAAAGCACGCGAAACCGTCAGTCAGCCGGAATACCATCAGGTGGGAGGCATGGCCTGTTATCCGCTGGATACCAACTTTCTGCAAAGCCCGGCCGCCAAGGGCTCATTGGTGTACAACTCCGTTGGGCGCGCGTTGACCGTCGGTCGCCAGATTCTCAGTTCGCCATCGGTACCGGCGTTGTCAAGGCTGCTCGATCTGCTGCACATTCATAACTACATTTTTACCGAAGGTAAAATCAGCAAAATCATCAACCGCACCTACGGGGGCTTTGATGTCGGCAAAATTATTTTCAGTGCACCAACAGGTGATTACTGGGTGTATTACAAAAACGAAAGCCTGCTGGCCTGGGATGTAAAACAGGGGCGGCCACATGCTATTGCTCCGGACTGCATCAATATCATGCTTGCCAGCGCTGACGGCGAAACCCCTGCGGGTTCGCCACTATCGACTGCCGATATCCGCGAAGGTCAGAACTGTACCCTGTGGGGAACCGCCTGTCCGGAAGCCATCCGCATCACGCCGGTGATCAGCCAGTTTATGGATGACCTGAACGATATTCTCAGCGCCTTCCCGGAAGATCACGTAGCGGTGTCCGCCTATATCCCGATTGAAGACCTGAACCTCACGCTCTGTGCCAAAGGAACTGCGGAAAAATGAGCGACGATAAACGCCCCGATAGCGGGCTGGATCTCGAAACCCATCTGTTTTACGAGATCTGGCGCAACTCGCCGGATAATATGTTTATCCTGCGGGTTGGGGAGGACGATTTTTATTTTGTAAAAACCAACCTGTCGCAGCAGTTAAGTCTGGAGCTGGTATCCGCAGCCCCAAAAGATATGGGCATCAAAGAACTGATGCCCCCTGATTTGTATGAGCAGGTCAGTGCCAATTACAAACGCTGCATGGAACGCAAAGAACCCATTCAGTATGAAGAAATAGAAGAGCTGACCAGCCACGATGGCAGTCCGCAATATTGGAGCACCACGCTTTCTCCGATTTTTGGTTCCGCCGGTGAAGTGCAATATATCTTTGGCATTTCACGTAACATCACCCGCCTGAAACAGGCCCAAAAAGCGGCCGAAGCCGCCAATGAAGTGAAAACATCTTTCCTGGCGAATATGAGCCACGAAATGCGCACGCCATTAAATGGTATTCGTGGCGCAACAGAATTATTGCGTCACAGCGACGACCCGCAGGAGAAAGAAGAACTGTGCCGGTTGATTCTGAATGCGACCGAAGCTCTTACCCGCCAGACCTCAGATATTCTCGAATATGCCCGAATCGACAGTGGTAATATCCGTCTGGAAAATGCACCGTTCTCACTGCGCGAAGCCGTTAAAGATGTGCAGAATCTGGTGCAGCATGCGGTACAGGAAAAGAACATCCGCTTCAGCGTGAATCTCGACAGCCGTATTCCTGACCAGCTGAATGGCGACGGCGGCAGACTAAAACAAATTCTGCTTAATCTGGTCAGTAATGCGGTTAAGTTTACCCACGAAGGCAGCGTATCTCTGACCATTGATCTGAGTAAGCGCCTGGGCCAGGAGCACCAGCTGCGCTTCCGCGTTGTCGATACTGGCATCGGTATTCATGCCGACGATATGAATAAATTATTCCGTCCGTTCAGCCAGGTCGACCAATCGACCACCCGCCGCTACGAAGGCAGTGGCCTGGGGCTGACTATCTGCAAAGATCTGGTGAATGCCAAAGGCGGCAGCATTGAAGTCAGCAGCGTTCCCGGCAAAGGCTCGGTGTTCGAATTTAATCTGAGTTATCCGGCATTAATGCAGGATATTCCGGTGCCGAGTCAGCTTGATCCATTGCCAAAGATACCCGACCTGAAGATTCTGCTGGTTGAGGATAACCGTACCAATCAATTAGTGACCAAAAAAATTCTGTCCCATGCCGGTATTAAAGTAACCGTTGCCGAACACGGTCAGGAGGCCCTCGACTTCTGTCAGCAGCAACGTTTTGATCTGATTTTAATGGATTGGCATATGCCGGTCATGGACGGTCTGCGCGCCACGCAATTGTTGCGTGAAATGGATGACTATCATCGCCGTATTCCTATTGTTGGCCTTACCGCCAACGCCATGGAGCAGGATCGCCAGACCTGTCTGAACGCTGGCATGGATGATGTGGTTCTGAAACCCTTAAGCGGTGAGAAACTGCTGCGTTGCATCGCCCGCTTGCATACCGGCCGGGAAGCACCGGCAACGCCAAGCACGCCCTAAGGCCTGTTAACACTAATTAAACAGGCCCTGACATTCTGCACATAAAAAAGCGGCCGTAGTTATAAACAACGGCCGCTTTTTTATTATCCGCAAACCTTCAGGCGTGTTTTTTCATAAAGGCTTTTACTTTAGGGGCAATGCTTTCGCGGAATTTACGGCCATTAAAAATACCGTAATGGCCAACCCCTTCTTCTTCCAGATGTTGTTTTTTACCTTTGGCAATACCGGCACATAATTCCAGTGCACAAGACGTTTGACCGCGTCCGGTAATATCGTCCAGCTCGCCTTCAATGGTCATTAAAGCCATAGACTTAATGGCTTTAAGATCCACTTTTTCACCGCGGAATTCCAACTCGCCTTTCGGCAACTGATGTTCCAGAAAGACCCGGCGGATGGTGTCGAGATAATACTGCGCAGGCATATCCATAACAGCAAGGTACTCGTTATAAAACTGACGATGCGCTTCGGCACTGTCACCATCACCCTTCACCAGATCACTGAAAAATTTGAAGTGCTTACTGACATGGGAATCCATATTCATCGACATAAAACCCGTCAGCTGAATAAAGCCCGGATAAACCAACTGGCCACGGCCTTTAAAACCCGGCGGTACACGACAAATAACGTTATCTTCAAACCACTCCAGATCACGGCCGGACGCATAGTCATTAACGTCGGTCGGATTAATGCGTACATCCACCGGCCCACCCATCAGACTCATGCTTTTCGGCAGATTCGGGTTGTTATGCATCGCCATATAGCCGGCCGCGACCAACGCTGGTACGCAGGGCTGACACACCGCCAGTACGTGGGTATCCGGACCGAGTTTTTCCATAAATTCGATTAAGTACTCGACGTAATCATCGAAACGGAAACCGCCATCGCTCATCGGTACATCACGGGCATTACGCCAATCGGTAATGTACACCTCATGGTCCGGTAAAAACTCGCGCACAGTACCGCGCAACAAAGTAGCAAAGTGGCCGGATAACGGCGCCAGCAGCAGCACCTTAGGCTGATCCAGTCCGCGTGTGCGGCGGCGGAAATGCAGCAGGTTACAGTAGGGTTTTTCAATCACAGTTTTGTATTCGATGCCGATGGTACGGCCGTCGATTTCCGTGGTGTCCAGATCCCAGTCCGGTTGCTCGTAGTAATCGGTCAGACGTTCGGTCAGCTCCATTGTGGCACGTACGGTACGAAAAAAGATGCCGTAATTCAGTGGATTCCACGGCTGATAAAACATATTGCGCGTATGGCGTGCGAGCACATGCACCGGGCGCATGGCATCCATAATCTGGGCATTCATCTTGTAGAGCATGATTCGTTCCTCCGTGACTGCCACCGGCCGGCGACAGTGAGAACATTCTGGTTGTTATAACCCTAGCCTATCAGAAAACCTTCGCCGTTATGCTGCAATGCAGATCAGCTTTTGTCCGCTTAGGAAGACGCATCGGAGTCCTTTCTGTCTGCTCAGGCCAGGTCAGGGGCTGTGCACAGGCGGTTTGTGCAATCTGTACTGGTTTTTACGCCATCGACGCGAGGAAAGATCGCGCTGACAGCTATATCTGCGGACCATTAAAAGCGTATGGCAAAAAATGAGCTGGGCTAAAAATCAACCATTAGCATGAGAAAAGCCATCACATAAAAAGCAACGACCGATAAAACAGAGAAGTGAGAGCCCGGCAGACAGCCAGAGCCGGAGAGAGAAGCGGACATCATCCATAATGTCCGCTCTGAACGTCGCCGATAAAGCCTCAGATAGCGCGTAAGAAGCTGAGCAAATCAGCCCGTTGCGATTGCTCAAGTTGCTCAAATGCCTGCTTTGCAGCCAGACCTTCACCACCATGCCAGAGAATTGCCTGCGGCAAGGTTTGCGCCCGGCCATCGTGCAGGAAGCGGCTGACGCCATCATTTTCCAGCAAACCCAAGCCCCACAGTGGCGGCGTGCGCCATTCCTGTGGCCGCGCATTTCCTTCGCCAACACCGTCACTGAGATCTGCGCCCATATCGTGCAGCAGCAGATCGGTATAGGCATAAATTGTCTGCCCGCGCAGCAGCGCCAGCGCGGCGTCGGTGCGGGTTGTTAATGTCGGCCGGTGGCAGGCCGCACAGCCGGTTTGGGCAAACAGCTGCGCTCCACGCTCAAAGGCCGCGTTATCACTGACGCGTCGTTCATACACCGCCAGCACGCTGAGGAATTCGTTGATCTGGCCCAGTGCTTCCGCGCTGACCTCAGGATTACCGCCGGACGGTTGGCTGGCACAGATATCCTGATGTTCCGTGCACGGTTCCTGTGGATTCACCACACTGGTTAATCCCATATCCTGTTGCAAAGCACCTGCACTTTGACCGCGCAGCGAACACTGCATCGCCTTCCAGCCAAAACGGCCAATGCAGTCCTGCCCTTCGCGCTGCAGGCGATGGGCGCGGCCGGAAATACCATCAGCGTTACTGTCCGATTCATCTTCATAAGCCAGAATCTGTTCCTCCGGCACCAGATTCAACAAACCAACCCCGGTAAGCTGAGGCGACAGTCGTGGCCCAAGGTGAACGCCAGCGGCCAGGGCATGCGTCGGATTGCTCAGCACAAACTGTGGTTTACCGGAGCCATCATCCTGCCAGCTAACATCGCCTTCGCCACGCCCGACGGTGGCAAACGGCTGTAGCTGGCCCCCCAGATGCGGATCAGGCTGGCCGCTGGCGTCGCCCAGACGGAACAGCAAACCGCTGCCTATCTGACCGTCAGCCAGCAGGCTGGCGGCACGGCCGTTGGCGGTGTGACACAGATCGCAGGCCCCGGCGACAAACAGCGGCCCCAGTCCATCGAGTTGCGGACGCGCGCCGGGAGCCATTTCCCAGTCAGCGACAAACAGCTCCCGACCGCGTGAAACCTGCGCTAACTCTTCCAGCGGCAGACCCGGAATAAACTGCAGAAAGCCTAATGAGGCCTGCCACTCAACCGTGGCAGCGCCACCCACCGGCAGCCAAACCTGCGCTTGCTGGGCGGCGTCAGAACCGGAGTTGTCAGAGGCACCACAGCCAGCCAGCAGCAACAGCGTTGTTAACAGTAAATAACCAGTGCGGATCATGGCGCTGAAGTCACCATCGCCGCAGATGTTGCCGCTGCAGCTTCGGGTACGGATACCAGCACCGGTACGCGGTAGCCCCACAGATTAATAAGATCACTGCCACCCAGCGATCCCTCAAAACTCCAGCCCCAGGAGAACAACTGACCATCGCCGCGCAGACCAACGGTATGCAGCGCTCCGTTACCCAAATCCAGCGCATTATCAAATTGCAGAATCGGGCTCAGTGGTGCTTCGACATCGTCGTCCTGCTCAATACCCAGCGTACCGAGCATGTTCTGTCCCCAGGGATAGACCTTGCCATCGGCGCGCTTCACAAAACTCTGATTACCATTAGCCCAGACCGCCTGCACATCGCTGAACCACGGCAGCAGCTGCGGGCTTGTGACCACTTCCGGCCACTGCTCGCTGACAAATAAACCCACCTGACTGCTGAAGTTCAGACCCCACGCATACACCTGACCGCTTTTACCCAGCGCCAGTACATGATCACGACCGGCAGCTACAGCAGTAATCGCTTGCGGCAGCGGAATCTGCACAGGCGTGCTGTGAACCTCAGTATCTTCGCTGGCTAAACCCAGGTTGGCGTAGTCATTGGCGCCCCACCCCCAGAGAACCCCCTGTTCATCCAGCGCATAAGAACTGCCGGACGATGCGGCGACCTGCACAATACCCGTCAGAGTTAAGCGCACCGGATAATCACGGTTAAGGGCAGAGCCATCGCCTAACTGGCCAAGGTTATTGCTGCCAAACGCAGAGACTGTGCCGTCGTTATGCAGCACCAGCGAATGACCATAGCCACGTACAACAGACACCGCATCGGTGATGCCCGGTACCTGTACCGGCGTCAGCCGGGTGCTTGTATCTGCCGTTTCCGCCGCTGCACTGCCCAGTCCGAGCTGACCATTGGCGCCGTCTCCCCAACTCCAGACCGTACCATCAGCGGCCAGTGCCAATGAGGCATTCTGATTAAACGCCAGCGACACAAACGTCTTGCTGGTTGGCAGTAACACTGGCGTCAGCGGATGGGATTCATCACTGGCCAGCTTGCTGGTCATGCCCAGTCCCAGCTGGCCTTTGTTATTACGACCCCAGACATAGGTTTTGCCTTCAACAATCGCGCCGGAGTGCGCACCACCAGCCGTAACCCGCTTACCGAAATAAGCCTGATGGCTTGCACGGGTCTGGTTACCAGCCGCATCGGTTACCACAATCTGAAATGTATTAAGACCGCCGCTCAAGCGGAGTGCAGCACTGAATTGACCACTACGGCCATCGTCGTCCAGCTGCAAATCAGCGCTGAAGGTTTGTTCGCCGCGGATAATCTCTACGCTGCCCAGTTTGCTGTCATCGCTGACGATGCCCGTCAATGTCAGCAGACGGCTTTGCGAGATCGCCGAATCAGCGGGAAACTGGCCACTGAGTTGTGGTGCGGTGATGTCCGGAGCATTGCTGTTGTCATTGTCCGCACCACAGCCCAGGAGAAACAGAACCGGTAAAACCGGCAGGAAAAAGCGTTGCATGGCAGCCACCTGTTAATAAGAATCAATATCAAAGGCGGCGGACAATATACGAAATAATAACTATTCGCAAATATGTATTGTGTTACCAACGCTATTCGAAACGATCACTCCTCGCCTGCCCCGGCGTTTGAGCGAACCAGCGCTTGAATGCCCGCTGAAAGTTGCTTTGCTCCTGATACCCCAGACGCAGGGCGATTTCCGGCAACGCCACACCCTGCTGCAATAAGCGCTGTGCCTGCTCACGCCGGACTTCTTCCAGCAGTTGTCTGAAGGTTACACCGTGGACGCGCAGACGGCGCTGCAGAGTGCTGATGCTTAAGCCCAGGCAACCGGCGACCCAGGCGCGATCCGGCTCACCCAGCAGCAGCGACTGTTCGATCCAGTAGCGCACATGGGCCAGTGCCTGCTGTTCATTCAGCTGCTGCAAGGCATGGCGCGCCGCCAGATCCTGCGCCGCCGCCTGCTGCGGATTAGCCCCGGCAACGGCAGTGGCCAGAAGTTCATGGCTGAATTCGATACTGTTCTGTGACGCGGAAAACTGCACCGGACAGCCAAAGTAATGCTGCCAGCGCTGCGGGTGCAGCGGTGGCTGACTGCGCAGGCTGACGTTCAGCGGCCTGACCGGCTGATGTGTCAGCCAGCGCGCCATCGCCACCAGCGCTACCATGGCGGTATGTAACGACAACAGCGGCACCGGCTGGCGGGCGTGAAAACTGATACGTACACCTTGGGCAGTTTCCTGCAGCGGCAGGTCGATGGCTTCACCGATCAGGCGGTGAAAGCGCAGCAGCCGTTCCAGTGCTTCGCGCAGGTTACGGCTGGATTGCATAGCAAAACTGATCACCGGCGCATGTTCCAGACGGATATCGCGGCCAATGGCCAGAGCCAGATCATCATCCGGACAAGCCCGCGTTATCGCACTCCACAGCGCGGTTACCCGTGTCTGCGGAATACGTCCCTGCGGCTGCTGTAGTACTCCGGCATCAATACCCGCCTGCTCACACAGGATTGTGCTGCTCAGACCAAAGCCTTCGGCACCCTGTAACAGCAAGCGCACCCAGGCACTGGATGTCGTCGCCAACGGCGCCTTGCCAATCTGTAAGGGTGATGACACAGGCATACTCCGCCCAAAAATGACTCATTATGATAATAATATGACCCGAAAAGCCAATCGACTTGTGCCGCTCTGACGTATGTTGAACAGACTCAACACATAACAATAACCACGTATAACAAGCCATCCGGCAAGGCAGGCAACCATGACCCATCCGACCTCTTCGACTCAAACCCAACAAACACCAGAGTTCAAAAGCTTTGCTGAGTTTTATCCTTACTATTTGGGTGAGCATTCCAACCCGGTTTGCCGGGTACTGCACTACACCGGTAGCCTGAGCGCGCTCAGCATTCTTATCTACGCCCTGTGGAGCGGTCAGTATGCGCTGCTGCCACTGGCTCTGGTTGCTGGTTATGGCCAGGCCTGGATCGGTCATTTCTTCTTTGAGCACAATAAACCGGCGACATTTAAGTACCCGCTGTGGAGCTTCATGGGGGATTGGGTCATGTTAAAAGACTTTTTCCTCGGCCGTATCAAACAGAACATGCCGCAGCAATAATCCCTCTGGGCCGCGACGCCGCAGGGCGCATTCTGCGCTCAGCGGCACTGCTAAGCCGTCGTGCCATACAGCCCGTAGTTCTACTTAGTCGTTTATACCTATGTCGCATTCACACCCAGAGAGTGCGGGCTTTTAATGCCTCCCTTTCTCCGGCACTGCGCTTATCGTGTGCGCAACGCACAACGGTGTGTCAGGCGCCGGCCTTTACTGCTTATCCGGGGGCTGTATGCAGCACTACAACATTTATGAAATGGGTCTGGATGCTAATCCGGCCAACTACACCGCCTTATCGCCGATCAGCTATCTGCAGCGCGCGGCCTTTGTTTACCCGCAGCGCACCGCCCAGATTCATCAGGACACCACTTACACCTGGGGTGAAACCTACGAGCGCTGCGTGCGTCTGGCCTCTGGTCTGAAAGCATTGGGGATTCAGCACGGTGAAACCGTTTCTTTCCTGTGCGCCAATATTCCCCCGATGTTTGAAGCGCACTTTGGTGTGCCGATGAGCGGTGCCGTGCTGAATGCCATCAACACCCGTCTTGATGCCGAAGCCGTAGCCTTTATTCTGCAGCATGCCGAAACCCGCATTCTGTTTGTTGACCGTGAATTCAGCGACGTTGCCAGCAAAGCCCTGAAATTACTGGCGGTTAAACCGCTGATCATCGCCGTTGATGACCCGTATTTCGACGGTGGCGAACTGCTGGGTGAACAAACCTACGAGCAGCTGCTGGAAAAATCTGACCCGGATTTCGCCTGGGAACTGCCGGAAAACGAATGGCAGGCCGTTACCCTGAATTATACCTCCGGCACCACAGGCAACCCGAAAGGGGTGGTGTATCACCACCGTGGCGCCTACCTGAACGCCGCCAACAACATTATTTCCTGGGATATGGGCAAGCACCCGGTGTACCTGTGGATTCTGCCGCTGTTCCACTGCAATGGCTGGTGTTTCCCATGGAGTATTGCCGCTGCGGCCGGGGTCAGCGTCTCCCTGCGTCATGTTCGTGCCGACGCCATTTATGGCGCCATTAAAGATCATAAAGTGTCGCACTTCTGCGGCGCGCCGATTGTGCTGAACATGCTCAACAATGCGCCAGCCGAGATGAAAGAAGGCATCGAACATCAGGTTAACGCCATGGTGGCCGGTGCAGCGCCTCCGGCTGCGGTGATCGAAGGTATGGAAGCCATGGGCTTTAAAGTGACCCACGTTTATGGTCTGACCGAAACCTACGGCCCTTGTGTGGTGTGTGAGTGGGACGAGGCCTGGAATGAGCGCACGCCGGGTGAACGCGCTGCGCTGAAAGCCCGTCAGGGTGTGAAGAGCCCGATGCAGCAGGATCTGATGGTTGCCGATCCGGATAACCTGCAGCCGGTGGCCCGCGATGGCGAAACCATTGGTGAGATTTTTATCCGCGGCAATATCGTGATGAAAGGCTACCTGAAAAACCCGCGCGCCAGCGAAGAAGCCTTTGCCGGTGACTGGTTCCACACCGGCGATCTGGCGGTATGGCACGAAGATGGTTATATCGAGATCAAAGACCGCTCAAAGGACATCATCATCTCCGGTGGCGAGAATATTTCCTCTATCGAAGTGGAAGATATTCTTTACCGTCACCCGGATGTGGAAGAAGCCGCCGTGGTCGCCAAGCCGGATGAAAAATGGGGCGAAACGCCTTGTGCTTTCGTTAAGCTGAAGCCGGGGGCCGAAGAAGACGCCGCAGCGATTATGGATTTCTGCCGCGCCAATATGGCGCACTTTAAAATCCCGCGTCACGTGGTGTTTGGTGACTTACCGAAAACCTCTACCGGTAAGATCCAGAAGTTTATTCTGCGCGCTCAGGCTAAAGAGTCCTGATACCCAGGATTTAAAGCATATAAAAACGGGCCTCAGCAGAGGCCCGTTTTTTATTGTGGAAATATCACCTTACTGCACGCAATTCACCGGCGACCAGACATCAAAGCTGTCTTCATCAAGCGCATCTTTTTCGCTAAAGAGAAAGCAATGGTCGCCTACGCGCAGCGGCTGTGGTGCAAGACTGCCAGCCTCACCGCTTTCAATAAAATCACGCTGTGGTCGTTGCCTTTCACTGCGCACCGCATTCAGCTGACGACGCAAACGCGGATCGAAAGGTGCGCTTTGTAGCGGCTGTTCGCTGATGGCGTCCATCGTCCCGGCAGGCAGGCGCAATAGCGGCGGCGAGGTCAATTGAGGTTCAGCGCTTTCTGAGGATTCCTGCGCGTTATTCAGTACGGCAGGTGCAGGAGCTGCGGAGTTTTCTGTTGCCGGGTTTTCTGCTGCAGGAATAGCGGATTGTTCAGGCACGCGTTGAGGAGGCTCATTGTCGGGTACTGTCTGCACAGGCAAAGCAGCCTGCAGACTCAGCCGCAACACTGGCATAAGCTCTGTTGGCTGTACTGCCCGCTGTAGCGGCGCAGCCAACAGCAACAGGTGCAGCAGCAGCGATACACCTAAAGCCAGAATCAGGGGATTGTGCAGCAGATAAAACAAATGAGTGGCATCCCTTCCTTCGCCGGAACAGGCTCCGGCAGAAGGAGTTAGAGGCCACTCTTAACATCAGGTTCAGTACAGCCGCTCAGCGGATCTGCCCGAAGGCCAACTCAAGTGCCAACTCAGGTGCCAATTCAATTGCCGCTCAGGCGCGTTCGTACACCACAAAGCTGTAGTTGTACGGATTCGGGCCTTCGGCGGCGAAGTCTTCGCGGGCGACTTCCTGCCAGGCACTGCGTTCAAACTCGGGGAAGAAAGCATCGCCTTCTACCTCGGCATGGACTTCGGTCAGATACATACGATCCACCAGCGTCAGCGCCTGGGTATAGATTTCGGCACCGCCAATAATCATCGTTTCATCCTGGCCGTTAATCAGCGCAATACTCTCTGCCAGCTCACGGGCCGCTTCAAGGGAGGCAACCACTTTCACGCTGTCATTAGCGCCCGGTGGCTGATAACCAGCCTGACGGGTAATGATGATATTGGTACGGCCCGGCAGTGGCTTGCCGATGCTTTCATAGGTTTTGCGGCCCATTACAATGGTTTTGCCCATGGTGACCTGTTTGAAATATTTCAGGTCGTTAGGCAGATACCAGGGCAGCTTGTTATCGATACCGATCACGCGGTTTTCGGCGAGGGCGACAATCAGAGAGAATTTCACAGCCAGCTTCCGTTGTGCAAAAGCGCCATCATACCACTGCGTCTAAGCTCCGTCTGGTCTCAGGGTCTGGCTTCAGGCGCAGCGTGGTATCACACGCTGCGCGTTACCAGCGCCGGAATATCGGCCGCCGGCAAGGGACGGGCAAAGTAAAAGCCCTGATACTGGTCACAGCCAAACACCGCCAGAACATCGAGCATGGCGCTGTCTTCAACGCCTTCAGCAATCACTTTCAGCCCCAGATTATGGGCCAGGTTAATGATCGAACTGGCAATGGCGGCATCGTGGGTATCGGTGACGATGTCTTGCACAAACATGCGGTCGATTTTCAGGTAATCGATTGGCAGGTCTTTCAGGTAGGCTAATGATGAATAACCGGTACCAAAATCATCAATCGCCACCGACACGCCCAGCGTGCGCAGACGGTTGAGAATCTGCACGCCATGATCAAGATTAACCATCAGCGTGCTTTCGGTAATCTCCAGTGTCAGCCTCTGAGGCGGCAACGCGCAATCGGCCAACAGCTGTTGAATACGTTCGGCCAGATCACGCTGGCGGAACTGACGCGGTGACAGGTTGACCGACAATTTGCTGTCCTCTGGCACCAGCCCCTGGCTGAGCCAGTCGGCATACTGCTGGCAGGCATTGCGCAACACCCACTCGCCGAAGCGTTCGATCAACCCGGTTTCTTCCAGCACCGGTATAAAAATGGCCGGTGAAACATCGCCCAGTACCGGGTGCTGCCAGCGCAGCAACACCTCAACACCGGTAAAACACTGATCGCTGATACTGACCTGAGGCTGGTAAACCAGGCGCAGCTCTTCACGCTCCAGAGCATGGTGCAGCGCACTTTCCAGACCGACGCGGATTTTGTCGGCCGGAGAGCTGCGATGACAAAATACATGGCTGACATTACGCCCTTCGCGCTTAGCCTGATGCAACGCCAGTTCGGCATGGCGCACCAGTTGTCCGGCGTCGTAACTGACCCGGCTGGCCAGCTCAATGCCAATGCTGACGGTCGAGAATATCTCTTCACCACCAATCGCAAATGGCCGCTGAAACGCCGTGCTGATTTTTTGTGCCACCGCCGCACTCATCTGTTCATTGTCCTGATGACCACCGGCTTCAAGTATCACCGCAAAACTGTTGCCACCCAGACGCGCCACGGTATCAGAGCGACGCAGGGTATCCCGCAAACGCTGTGCGCAGGCAATCAGTAGCAAGTCACCAAATTGATGACCATGCAATTCGTTAACAACCCGGAAGCGGTCGAGATCGACAAACAACAGGCTGACATCCAGCCCACGGCGCTGACTCTGCACCAGACAATGATCAAGACGGTCCTGAAACAGACCACGATTGGCTAACCCGGTAAGAGGATCGTGATGGGCGGCGTGCTTCTGATCAATATCGTACTGGCGACGGGCCATCGCCAGCAGCATCACATGCGACAGCAGCCCGGATTTCGCCTGATGCAGGCTCAGTATTTCCTGTACACCGGCGCTGATGAGTTTCTCTTCATCACTGAGGTGTTCCAGTAACACCAGCAGCGGCGCCTCTGGCAGCATCAGCCGCACCCGCTCAATCGCCGCTTCCAGCCAGCCATTAAAGCGCTTGCTGTACAGACACACGACACCATGTTGCGCTTCCAGCCAGGCAGCACAGATGTCATCAAGCGAGGCGGCCGACTGCAGCGTAACGTCCGACAAATGCAGCGATGGCAGAGCATCGTCGGCACTTAACAGCAGCAAGGTCGGTAATTCGGTATGGAGTAGTGGGTTCACTATCAGCACCGGGAGTCAAAGTTGCCTTCAGTATAGACAAGCAGACTCCGCCGTCTGGTCTGACAGCCGCGATAGTGAAAAAGAATTGTTACCAACGAAGAGGCCGCCTGCTCTGCCTGCCCCAGAGCAAAGCGGAGCAAGGACGGAGCAAGGACGGAGCAGGAGCAGCATCGCAATCAGATCGCGACGGGCGCTTTGATATGCGGGTGAGATTCGTAACCTTCGATCACGAAGTCTTCAAACTTATAGTCAAACAGACTGTCGGGTTTACGCTGAATCACCAGCTTTGGCAGCGCCATCGGCTCGCGCGACAGTTGCAGGTCAGTCTGCTCCAGATGGTTGGCATAGAGATGCACATCACCACCGGTCCAGACAAAATCGCCCACCTGCAGATCACACTGCTGTGCCACCATATACACCAGTAAGGCATAGCTGGCGATATTGAACGGCACACCAAGGAAGATATCGGCGCTGCGCTGGTACAGCTGGCAGGAAAGTTTACCGTCAGCGACGTAGAACTGGAAAAAAGCGTGGCATGGCGGCAGGGCCATATTGTCAATTTCACCCACATTCCAGGCACTGACGATCAGGCGGCGCGAGTCCGGATTGTTTTTAATCTGGTTCACCACCTGGGTGATCTGATCAATATGACGGCCATCAGCGGTTGGCCAGCTGCGCCACTGCGAACCGTACACCGGCCCCAGGTTGCCGTCTTCATCGGCCCACTCATCCCAGATAGAGACGCCGTTTTCTTTCAGATAGCGAATATTGGTGTCGCCACTCAGGAACCACAGCAACTCATGAATAATCGAGCGCAGATGCAGTTTTTTGGTGGTTACCAGCGGGAAGCCTTCACTCAGATCAAAGCGCATCTGATACCCAAAACAGCTGTACGTGCCGGTGCCGGTACGGTCTTCCTTGAAGGTGCCGTTTTCGCGTACATGGCGCATCAGATCGAGATATTGCTTCATACTTTCTGTTCTCCGGATTTCGGGCTGCGGTAGGCAATCACCAGCAGAATAACCCCTATAACAATCATCGGCAGACTGAGCAGCTGCCCGCGGCTCATCCAGCCAAATAAATCAAAACCAATATGTGCATCCGGCTCGCGGAAGAACTCGGCAATGGTACGGAACAAGCCATAACCAATCAGGAACATGGCACTGACGGCCTTCTGTGGCCGTGGCCGGGACGAATAAAACCAGAGGATAACAAACAGCAGGAACCCCTCCAACGCCGCCTGATACAACTGTGACGGATGGCGCGGCAGATCGCCGGCGCGCGGAAACACCATCGCCCAGGGCACATGAGCCGGATCCGCCACACGGCCCCATAGCTCACCGCCAATAAAATTGCCGAAACGGCCAAACATCAGACCGACCGGTACCAGCGGAGCAACGAAGTCGGCCACATCAAAAAAGTTCTTTTTGTACTTATGACCAAACCACGCCAGCGCTGCCATGACACCCAGCAGCCCACCGTGAAACGACATCCCGCCTTCCCACACCCGCAGCAGCCATAACGGGTCCTGTAAGAATTGCGGAAAGTTATACAGCAGCACATAGCCGCAACGGCCACCGAGAATAACCCCCATGGCACCATAAAAGATCAGATCCGACACCTGCTCCGGTGTCCAGCCAGAAGCCGGACGACGCGCACGGTAATTGGCCAGGCCCCAGGCCGAGGCAAACGCCAGCAGATACATCAGGCCATACCAATGAATTTTCAGCGGGCCAATGGCCACGGCTACCGGGTCTATATCGGGATAGGTCAGCATACGAACTTCCTTGCAACAACAATCAGACTTAAAGGCGCCTCTGAATAATTCAGAGGTGCCCAAGCAAAACACTCTATTTTTAACGCCTTATGAAATGCGCTTAAAACAACAGAAATTTAATACCAACCACAAACAGCAACAGCGCAAAGCTTTTTTTCAGCAACGCCTGATCCAGACGATGTGCCAGCTTCGCCCCCACTTTGGCAAAAGGCACGCTGGTCAGCACAATACCAAGAATGGCCGGCCAGTATAAAAAGCCGGTACTCCAGGCAGGCAGAGCCTCATGATTCCAGCCGGCCACCACATTACTCAACGCGCCCGTCAGCGCAATGGGCAAACCACAGGCAGCGGAAGTCGCCACCGCCTGACGCATAGGAATTTTCATCCAACTCAGGTACGGCACGGTAAACGTTCCGCCACCGATACCAAACCACGACGAACCAAAACCGACCACAGAACCGGCAACAATCAGGCCCCGGTTACCTGGACGCTTGCCAGCGCCTTTTGGTTCCAGCCCAAAGAACATTTTCAGCGCCAACAGCAAGGCAAACACACCAATGATTTTCTGCAGCAGCGGACCCGGTACGGTGGTAATTAACGACACACCGACCATGGTACCCAGCACAATACCGATGCTCATCACACCCACCAGCGTCCAGTCCACGCCACCCTGACGATGATGCTCACGCACCGAGCTGAGCGAGGTAAACACGATGGTCGCCAGCGACGTAGCCACCGCCATATGCGTCAGCACCGTTTCGCTTACGCCCTGTGCGGCAAAGGTAATCACCAGCACAGGAACAATCACCATGCCGCCACCAATGCCAAACAAACCAGCCAGCAGACCGGCCACTGAGCCAACCGCCAGGAACAGCAGAAATGTCATCATAGGTGTGAAAATTCCGGTTTAAGGGGGCGGCATTATGACCTAAAGTGCGGTCAAAGTCGGCAGCGCCTGCGCAACAGATCATGCCTGCGACAATCATTATCGGGAAATGCTTATGTGTCTGATCGTATTGAACTGGCAACCACAGAACCGTCAGTGGCTGAGCCTGAGTGCCAACCGGGATGAGTTTTATCCCCGCCCCGCCAGTGCACTGGAAGAGTGGAAAGAATATCCGGGCCTGTTTGCCGGGCGCGATCTGCAACAGGGCGGCACCTGGCTGGGCGCGACCAAAGCAGGCCGCTTTGCGGCGCTGACCAATATCCGCGCCCCCGGCGTCGGCCCGGCCGAGCCACAGTCACGCGGCCATCTGGTGTTGGATTACCTGCGCGAGCCACGCAACCCGGAAAAATATCTGCGTGCCGTACTGGAAAAAGGCGACCAGTACGCGCCGTTTAATCTGCTGTGCGGCAACCGTAACCAGCTCTGGTACGCCAGCAACTACCCCGAACCCCGCCTTGAACGGCTGGAGCCCGGCATTCATACACTGAGCAATGCCTGGCTGAATACACCCTGGCCGAAAACCGAACTGGCACGCACACAACTTCAGCATTGGTTACAACAGCCTAAAGGCAGTGCCAGTCTCGCCGCTTTACTGGATCATTATTCACCCTTCCCGGACGATCAGCTGCCACAAACCGGCGTACCGCTGGAATGGGAGCGTCTGTTATCGGCGCAGTTCATTAACGCTCCGGGCTACGGCACCCGCTGCTCTACCGGCATTCTGGGACAGGAAGACCGGTTGGAGTTAAGCGAACTGAGCTGGGACAGTCATGGCCGAATTGCCGGACGGGTCACCTGGCCGGTCGATCTAGAACGCCTCTGAATCATTCAGAGGCGCCCTGTAATCAGTGGACAATTGCCCACTTTAAGAACAAAGAATTAGCCGACAGAAATCCGTTAATTATCCATCCTGTTACAAAAGAAAAACCTAAGTTGTTGTTTCTTTTGACACTCCGCTAACCAATCGAACGACCGTTTGCAGTCGCTTACAAAATTCTGCGAACGGTAGCACGATTCCCGGCACATTTTGCCAGTCTGGCGTCCATACTTCGTGCATGAACAGCATGAATACACCCAGAAAACCGCAGCGCGTCGTCGCACTCACAGGCTTTATTGCCCTGCTGTGCGTCGGACTGTTGTTTGCGGCTCTGGCAGCCAGCATCAATACCAAGCCCTATATGCCACCCAAAGTGGCACAAAAATATATGGAGCACTGGTTAATCGAATCCGCGCGCAATGTGGCGGGAGAGGTGCGGCTGAAACATGTGCAAAGCATCGAACCTTTTTATCTGCGCCGTGATTACCAGCCGGTATGGATGAACAGCTTCGAGCTGACCGAAGCAGGACAAGAACTGTTACAGGTGCTGCGCGAAACCGCCGCCGACGACTGGCGCAACTACGGCTACGAACTGGCCACCCTTGAGCGTGAAACCAGCCGTCTGTCGAACATTCCCAAACAGGCCACTGCGGTTGAAGTGCTGCTGACCGACGCTTTCATTACTTATGCCCAACAGGCTCTGAATGCCGAGCTGCTGCCTGACACCGGCGAAGGTGATCATCCATCCATCCGTAAAGTATCGGCGGCGAGCAAGCCCGGACAGTTCAGTGAAGAACAGATTATCGACCTGCTTAACGACTCTATCCGCCGCAACGAGCTGGATGCACTGGTCGAAACCCTCACGCCCTCTCATCCCGGCTACCTGCGTCTGCGTAAAGAACTGAACCGCTACCTCGCCATTGCTAACTCCGGTGGCTGGTATCCATTGCCGGATACTCTGCAACTGAAGGCCAACGAACGCCATCGTCTGGTGCCGCACCTGCGCTGGATGCTGGGGCAGTACGGTGATCTGCAAAAAGGCGCGTTATCCTGGCTGTTCAAAGATTCAGAAGAGCGTACCCGCGCCCCGGGTGAAGATGAGCCCCACGACCTCAACCGTCCGGAGTTTCAATTCGACAGCACGCTGGCTGATTCCCTGCGCCACTTCCAGAAGCGTCATCATTTGCCGGAAAGCGGCGAACTGGATGCCCGCACCCTGGCCTGGCTGAATATTCCGCCTTATCAGATGGCACAGAAAGTTGCGCTGAATATGAAGCGCTGGCGTCACCTGCCAAGGGATCTTGGCCAGCGTCATGTGATGGTCAATATGGCCGATTACAGCCTGCAATTGATGAATGGCGGCTCGGTTGAACTGGATATGAAAGTGATTATCGGCAACCTGCAGCGCCGCACGCCGGTTATGGCCCAGAAAATCAGCACCCTTGAGTTGGCGCCTACCTGGTCAGTACCCAGACGTATTGCCATTAACAGCCTGCTGCCGAAAATCCGCCGCAATCCGGGGTACCTGGATGAAAAAGGGTATCAGGTGATCGGCCGTGTTGATGGTGTGGACCAGTTTATCTCGCCCCATGCCATCAACTGGAACAAAGTCACTGCCCGCAACTTCCCTTACCGTTTGGTACAGAAAGCCGGTGACGACAATGCTTTGGGTTCTATCAAATTCCTGTTTCCGAACGATAAAGACATCTACCTGCATGATACGTCACAGCCGCAACTGTTTAACCTCGATAACCGTGCCTTAAGCTCCGGCTGCGTCCGGGTCGAGAAACCCCGCCTGCTGGCCGAGAAACTGCTGCGCGGACAACAGGGCTGGAATCGTCATAATATCGATGCCGCCATCGATCAGAACCGTACCACCCGTATCCGCCTGCAGGATGATGTGCCGGTATACCTGATGTACTGGACCGCCTGGGTTGATCAGGATGGTAATTTGCAGGTGCGGGACGATATCTACAACCGCGATCTGATCGCTGGCCTGCCTCCGACAAACCCCGCCGTCAGCCTTTAATCAATCCTGTTACGAATCCCCTCCCCGCTGGCGCATATGTGCCAGCGTGTTACATCATTCTGTGTGACAAATGTAGCGTTATGTATTTTTGTCTAAGGATGCCCGTTTCTTTTGGCAGGTGTTTGGCATACTCCGCTGATATATCCATGCGCAACAACGCTGAACCATCTGATGTAGCGGAGAAGATTGACCATGTTACAACGACGCAACTTTCTGAAGCAGGCCGCATGCCTTGGCGCGGCCAGTATCGCTGGCTTGGGTAGCAGCCGTGCCTTTGCTCAGGGCCAACAGGAAGAACGTACTCTGCGTTTGTACAACATCCACACCGGCGAATTCAGCAACAGTACATTCTGGGCGAATGGCCGCTATCTGGATGATGGTGTGGAATCTCTGGATATTCTGGTGCGCGATCATCGTCGTGATCAGGTGATGGCCATGCAGCGCGAGCTGTATCAGAACATGTATCAGTTGCAGCAGTTGTTTGGCAGCCATGAGCCGCTGTATGTGATTTCCGGTTATCGCGCACCGGAATCCAATGCCAGCCTGCGCTATGCCAGCTCAGGCGTCGCAGAGCACAGCCTGCACATGCAGGGACGGGCGATTGATATCCGGATTCCTGGCGTATCGCATCGCCACCTTCATCGCGCCGCGCTGGCCATGGGCAATGGTGGCGTGGGCTATTACCCGAAGAGTGGTTTTATTCATATCGACACCGGACGTACCCGGCACTGGACAGCCTGATCAGGCAAGCCGATGGGGCAGACAACCGTTCAGTTGCGCCCCGGTCCGATAATGCGGCCAAAACCGGCTTTTTCCAGCGAGAGCTGCAGCGTCGCGGTAATAACCGGTGCACTTTCTATCTTCAGCACTTCGGTCAGCAACTGGTTGGCCCACTCCAGATTAATGCCGCGAATCACCGATTTCACTTTCGGCAGATTCGTCGCATTCATGGACAGCATGTCATAGCCCATCGCCATCAGTAGCACAGCGCCCAAAGGGTTACCGGCTAATTCGCCACAAACACTGACCGGCTTGCCAATCTCGTGCGACACATCGGCGATCATTTTCAGTGCATTCAGAACCGCCGGATGGAAGGCCTGATACAGATCGGCCACGCGTGGATTGTTACGGTCT
This sequence comes from Thalassobium sp., assembly GCA_002733205.1. Lineage (GTDB taxonomy): Bacteria > Pseudomonadota > Gammaproteobacteria > Pseudomonadales > Oceanobacteraceae > Venatoribacter > Venatoribacter pacificus. The sequence continues at coordinate 128,288 of NVUW01000002.1, forward strand.
ACGGCCAGCAGATACTGGGTAAGATCGTTGCTGCCAACGGAGAGAAAATCCACCCGCTGACCCAGCTCGCGGATCTGATAGACCGCCGCCGGCACCTCAATCATCACCCCGACCTGCGGCATTTCGACATCAAAGCCTTCTTCCAACACCTCCGCATGGGCGCGGTAAATCAGATGCAGGGCTTCATCCACTTCGCTGACGCTGGTAATCATCGGCAGCATAATACGCAGGTTATTCAGGCCTTCGCTGGCCTTGAGCATGGCGCGTATCTGCACCAGAAAAATTTCCGGATGATCCAGCGTAACGCGGATGCCGCGCCAGCCGAGAAAGGGGTTGGCTTCGCTGATGGGGAAATACGTCAGTGCTTTATCGCCACCAATATCCAGGGTGCGCATGGTCACCGGATTAGGCGCGAATGTATCCAGCTGCTGACGGTAAATTTTTTGCTGTTCACTCTCGCTGGGAAAGCGGTCTTTCATCATAAACGGCACTTCGGTGCGGTACAGGCCAACGCCTTCGGCACCGCGCTCCAGACTGCGGACCGCATCAGTAATCAGTCCGGTATTCACCCACAGCGGGATGCGATGCCCATCAAGGGTTTCGGCCGGTTCATCACGCAGTACCTGCAGATCTTTCTGCAGCGCCTGTTCTTCATCAAAGATGGCCTGATACTGCTCGCGCAGCTCATCGTTGGGGCTGGAGAATATCTGCCCGCGATAACCATCAACAATCAACTCCAGGCCGTGTAGCTGGGCATAAGGGACGTCGACCACCCCCATGACCGTGGGAATGCCCATGGCACGGGCCAGAATGGCCACATGCGAGTTGGACGATCCTTTCACCGACACCAAACCGCGCAGCTTGGCTGGCGGTACTTCACCCAGCATGGCGGGCGTCAGCTCTTCACTGACCAGAATCGTATTGTCCGGAAAATCATACTCCTGCGCGTGGGCATCACTGCCCTGCAGATGAGCCAGAATGCGGGTACCCAAATCGATAATATCGGTGGCGCGTTCACGCAGATAAACATCTTCCATTAACTGGAAATGCCCCACGTACTGCATCACCACCTGACGCAAGGCCCCCTGAGCCCAGTTGCCATCACGGATACGGACTTTAACTTCAGCCCCCAGCGCATGGTCATCCAGCATATTCAGGTACACATCAAACAGCGCCATTTCTTCCGGGCGTAATTCGCTGCTGAGTTTTTCCCCCAATATGCGGATTTCTTCGCGGGCGGCTTCAAGGGCAAGATCGAAGCGCGCAATTTCGTCATCAACCGATTCGGCTTCTTTATCCACCACGCCACTGAGATCGGCAGCAGGAGACAGCACAAAGGCCTGACCAAGACCGACCCCAGGGGCACCGGGCGCGCCGTTAAAGCGGGTGCCTTTCTTGCGTTCGTTGGTCGCGGAAGGGATATCAAGAATATTGCCGGTCGCTTCCGCATGGGCAATAACGCCCGCCAGCTGAGCCGACATGGTGACCAGGAAAGCTTCTTCACTTTCATCAAACTGGCGGCTGTCGCGCTGCTGCACCACCATCACACCCATCAGGCGTTTGTGATGGATGATCGGTACGCCGAGAAAGGACAGGAATGGATCTTCACCGGTTTCCGACAAAAAGTGGAAACGCGGATGCGTCGGGGCGTTATCAACGTTGATTGGCTCTTCACGCGAACCAACCAGGCCGACCAGACCCTGTGAAGAACTGAGACTGACCCGACCCACCGCTTCCTGCTTCAGACCTTCAGTGGCCATCAACACATAGCGTTTGCTTTCAGGATCGAACAGATAAACGGAGCACACTTCGGTATTCATGGCCGCACGGATACGTGCCACGACCAACTTCAGAGCCTCGCTCAGATCGGTTGCCGAGCTGACTTCCTGTACGATGCGTCTCAGAATATCAAGCATAGATCCTCAGCCAGTTTTACGTTGCAGCTTGGCGATACGCGGTGCCAGTTCCGTCATGGCACGGCGATAAACATCGCGCTTAAATGCAACGACTCCCCCCAGCGGAAACCAGTAACTGACCCAGCTCCAGCCATCAAATTCCGGCTTATCGGTAGCGCTCACGTTAATCCGTGAGTCGTCGCCTACCAGTTTAAGCAGAAACCATTTCTGTTTTTGCCCGACACACACCGGCCGGCTGTCATGACGCACCATGCGGCGAGGCAAGCGATAACGCAGCCAGCCACGGGTGCAGCCAAGTACCTGCACGTCCTGTGCGCTCAGGCCAACCTCTTCCATCAGCTCCCGGTAGAGTGCTTTCTCCGGAGACTCACCTTCTTTAATTCCGCCCTGGGGGAATTGCCAGGCGTCCTGGCCTATTCGTCTGGCCCAGAGCACCTGTCCTTTGTCGTTGCAAAGGATAATACCGACATTAGGGCGGTAACCATGTTCGTCAATCACAATGCCGTCCATATCGTATCTAATGGTTCAAAACTTGCCGATTTCACCCCAAAGGTCAAGCAGTTGAAGATGAGACAAGCTGCAACAGGCACATTTACACACGGGAATTGGATGGCTGGGCCACCTTAATTCAGGCTCTGGAGTCAGGCTGAATGATCAGGAACTTGCCACTATCCGCCCCTTGGCAGCCGGCATTGTTTAGAACCAATATGTTCAATTATTTCTTTGTTTGAAACTCAGAATTATAAGGAAAGTATGCGCTGTTGCCCTTAGAATAGCGACTAATTTTCTAACCCGCAGCGGAAAAAGGCTGACTCTCGTGGCACTGGCTATTTTCGATCTCGACCACACGCTTCTGGATGGCGACAGCGACCATGCATGGGGACAATATCTGGTCGATCAGGGGCTTGCAGACCCTGAACAACACAAACTTCGTAACGATTATTTTTACGAACAATACAAAGCTGGCACTCTGGATATTAACGAGTATCTGGCGTTTGCGCTTAAGCCTCTGACCCAGTATCCGCTGCAACATATGCTGGATACCCGTGCGGCTTTTCTTAAGGCGCGCATCATGCCGCTGATTTCACAAAAAAGCCGCGACCTTATTGCGCACCACAAACGTCTGGGCGACACCTTGCTGATTATTACGGCCACCAATGGTTTTGTGACCTATCCGATAGCCGAGTTACTCGGTATCGAGCATATTATTGCCCCGCATCCGGAGCAGGTGGATAACCGCTACACCGGCAATATTGTCGGTATACCCAGCTTCCAGCAGGGTAAAGTGGTGCGCCTGGAGGAATGGCTGCAGCAGCAAGGGTTTGAACTCGCCGGCAGCTACTTCTACAGTGACTCTCACAATGACCTGCCGCTGCTGGAAATTGTTGATCACCCGGTAGCCGTTGACCCGGATGCCAGACTGGCCGCCATCGCCGAACAAAAAGGCTGGCCCATCATCAGCCTCAGGGATCAGGAGTAAGCCTGTGAATTACGCAAAACTGGTGCTTGTCAGTGCTCTGCTGTTAGCGGGTTGCGATCAGCCGGCACAACAACAGAATAATCGCTCTGACCAGACAGCAGACACCAGTGCCGAACAGGAAAGTACTCCCGACAGCAGCGCCTTTGCTGCTCATCTGGGGCTGAGCGCTTATACCGAAATGTCGATGGCCGCGCAGAGTGCCCAGGAGCTGGACAGTCGCCTGGCGTCTTTTCTTTATCATCCCAATCCGATGAGTCTGGGCGAAGTCCGCCAGGCATGGCGCAACGCTTACAGCGCCTACCTGCAAACGCTCATCTACGCCAAACTGCCCATCAGTGACCCGCCGGACTGGCACAAGAAAGGCATCGATTATCAGCATACGCTGAGCCTGCTCGACAGCTGGCCAATTGAAGGCGGTTATATTGATCATGTTCCCGGCTATCCCTTTAGTGGCATCGTTAACGACCTGACGCTGGAGCTGAACGAAGACAGCCTGCTGGCACAGCATGGTTTCTCCGATCCAAGCTATGCCAGCCTGGGCTACCACGCCTTTGAATTTATGCTGTGGGGTGCCGATGGACAGCGCTCACCGCGCGATTTCTTTCCTCAGGAAAATACCGCCCCGGTTGTCGTCGCCAGCGAAGGCAGCAGTGGCCGCGAAGCCGAAACCGGCGATGTTGTTCATCCCGAAGATGCCTCCGGCAGCGCTGATGAAGAACCGCTGGATATTGATGTACAGAACCACAACCGCCGCCGTCAGTACGTGCAGCTGCTGAGCGAACAATTACAGAAACATCTGCATCGCCTGCAACGCCGCTGGGAACCAAGCAATGGCTATTACGCCAGCCTGCTGCAACGTTCAGAACCGGAACAGGTGCTTAAAGCAACGTTCACCGCCACCCAAAAGCTGTTATCCGACGAGCTACTGGGCAAACGCCTGAGCGGCACCAGCAGCGAATTCAGCCAGACCACCTGGGCCGATACCAGTGCCATTGTCGCCGGGATACGCAACCTGTACTTCCCGCTGAGTGAAACCGAAGCCGGTACCGGCTTGCCGGCACTGCTTGGCGTGCGTCACGAAGATCTGAGCCTGGAATGGCAAAAGCAGTTACAACTGATTGATGACAGCGTTGCCAACTGGCAACAACAGGGCGTCGCCGATGCGGAAGCACGCCAGCAGTGCCGCCAGCGCATTATTGAGCTGATGTCGGTAATGCAACGCACTGCCAGCACACTGAAAATACCCATGACCAACTCAAACTGACGCGCCATCAGTCGTGCAATAAAAAAGGGAGCCTCAACAGCTCCCTTTTTTTATTGCCATCAGGCCACCTGCTGCACTCAGCGGGTTGGCAGCACCCTGGCAAAAACCGCTTTCAGATAGCGGGTTTCGGCAATGGCCGGTAATACCGGGTGATCAGCACCCTGACTGCCGACATGCTGGATCATAACTTCCCGGTCCAGCTCACGTCCCATCACCCGCAGCATATCCGGCAGACGATCTTCCGCCAGATGCATAGAGCAGGAAGCCGCAACCAGCAGACCATCTTTGCTCAGCAAACGCATCGCCAGCTGGTTCAGGCGATGATAAGCCTGCTCACCCGCCTTAATATCTTTACGGCGCGGAATCAATGCCGGCGGATCCATCACCACCACATCAAAACGCTCACCGTTATCTTTCAACTGACGCAGCGCAGCAAACGCATCCCCTTCCCAGCAATGAACTTTCTCTGCCACGCCATTGAGTGATGCATTCTGCTCGACCCAATCCAGCGCCTGAGCAGAAGCATCCACACAATGCACTTCTGCCGCACCATGATTAGCCGCCTGCACACCCCAGCCGCCAACGTAGCTGAATACATCCAGCACGCGCTTGCCTTTCACCAGACGGTTCAGCTGTGCGCGGTTTTCACGGTGGTCGTAGAACCAGCCGGTTTTCTGACCGTGAATCACCGGCGCCATAAAGCGGGTATCGTTTTCCACCAGCGGTGCGCAATCATCTTCCAGCGCGCCCTGAATCACTTCAACGTACTCCGGCAACCCTTCTACCGCACGCAGCTTGCCGTCGTTTTTCAATACGATGCATTGCGGTTTGGCGACTTTGTTAACCGCATCAATAATGGCCTGACGACGCAGCTCCATCGCCACACTGGAAATCTGAATCACCACCACATCGCCAAACCGGTCGATCACCAGCCCTGGCAGACCATCGCTGTCACCGAACACCCAGCGGTAACAAGACTGTGGATACCAGAGCTCACGGCCACTTTGTGCAACCTGCAAACGGTGCACCATCAGCGAGACATCCAGCGTCTGCTTACTGTCGCGGCTGAACAGACGGGCGCAGATCAGTTGTTCCGGACTGACGACCGCCACGCCCAGCGCCTTGCCATTCGCGGCTTCAACCACGACTTCACTGCCAGCCGTCATGTTTTTCAGCGGCGTGATCGCAATATCCACTTCGTTGCTGTACACCCACAGGTGACCGCCTTTCAGGCGGCGTTCGGCCTTGGCTTTAAGTCGCAGTGTCGGGAGCATGATTCACCTCGGGTGGCGGTTACAAAAAGGAGCGCATTATACGCATGCTCTGACAAACTTCCCCAGCCAGCGGTGCTATTCTTGATGACATTCGTTTCCCTCCCCCGGACGTGTTATGCCTCAGCAACTTTCGGAAGAGCAGATACTGCACATTATGCAGGGGATCAAAATCCCGCCGCAGCCGCAGATTCTGGTCGATCTGCAAATGGAACAGTTCATGCCGGACCCTGATCTGGGTCGTATTTCCAAATTGATCAGTCAGGATGTTGGGCTGGCCGGCACGGTGCTTAAAGTGGTGAACTCGCCGTTTTATGGCCTTAAAAACCGCATTACGTCCGTCGCCCAGGCGGTCAGCCTGATTGGCCTGAACAGCGTGGTGAATATCATCAATGGCTTATCCATCAAGAGCCAGATGAGTGATGAAACCATCGTTAATATGAACCGTTTCTGGGATACCGCGAACGATATCTCTCAGGTAGCTACCGCCATTGCCAAACAGGTTGGTTACCCGAATCCGGACATCGCCTATCTGCTGGGATTATTTCATAACTGTGGCATCCCGTTACTGATGGCACGCTTCGATAATTATCTGCAGGTGATGGAAGCGTCGTACGCCCACCCGGAGCTGCGGGTCGTCGATGTTGAGAATCAGCAGCTCAACACTAACCATGCGGTAATTGGTTATTACACCGCAAAGTCGTGGAATCTGCCGAAACTGTTATGTGATGTGATTGCCGAGCACCACAGCGCATCGCGCTATTTTGCCACCGACAACTACAAAGACTCGGAAGGAAAAACCCTGCTCGCCATTCTTAAACTGGCTGAACATGTGTGCGGTAACTACCGCATTCTTGGCCGCCAAACGGAAGACCTGGAATGGCAGAATATCGGCAGCGAAGTATTAACCTATCTGGGTTTGGGTGAATACGATATCGAGCAGATGGAAGCGAATTTTGAAGAGCTGGGAATTGGCTACCGTAACTACAAATACTAGGGCCTGTTAACACTCATTAAACAGACCCCAGGCCGGGCATCTGACGCCCGGCCTGCACCGCAACCACTGCTATCGTATTTAATCCCGCGCGTTAATATAGGCCTGTTCGCTCACTGCATGGTAAGCCTTAACCTGATCGCGGTAATTAATGTACGAGTCATACACTTTCTGCGCTAACGGATCAGCAGCGGAAACTTCAGCCACAACCTGCTCCGACAACACCTGCAATTTGCTCAGTACATCATCAGGAAACGCGCGCACATCCACACCGTGTTTATCTTTCAACTCAATCAATGCCGCCTGATTACGCGTGGTATATTCCGCCAGCATGTCTTCGTTAACCGCTTTGGTTGCCACACGCACAATGGCTTGCAGATCTTTCGGCAGTTTTTCAAATGCGGTTTTATTAATTACAAATTCCATCATTGAACCCGGCTCATGCCAGCCCGGATAGTAATAATGTTTGGCAACTTTATATAAACCAAACGCCAGATCGTTGTATGGGCCAACCCACTCGGTGGCGTCGATGGCACCGGTCTGCAACGAGGTGAAAATCTCACCGCCCGGCAACGTCACCGGCGTACCACCAGCACGGGCCAGCACTTCTCCGCCCAGTCCGGGGATGCGCATTTTCAGACCTTCAAGATCGGAGACGCTGTTAATTTCTTTATTAAACCAACCGCCCATCTGCACACCGGTATTACCACCCGGTAACGGCAGTAAATTAAACGGCGCGTACACTTCTTCCCACAACTGCTGGCCGCCACCGTACTGAATCCAGCCGTTCATTTCCTGCGCGGTCAGACCGAACGGTACCGAAGTAAAAAACTGTGCAGCCGGTGCTTTACCTTTCCAGTAATAAGCGCCACTGTGGCCCATTTCTGCGGTGCCCTGAGACACCGCATCAAACACCTGCAGCGCCGGAACCAGTTCACCGGCACCATACACTTTAATCTGCAGGCGTCCGGCCGACATATCATTCACCATGGTGGCGAAACGCTCAGGTGCCGTACCCAAACCCGGAAAATTCTTCGGCCAGGACGTGACCAGTTTCCACTTAAATGTCTGTTGCGGCGCGGCTGCCACCGTCGTATTACCGGCATCGTTCTGACAGCCACTCAGACTGGTAAAAGCCAGTACCGACAGCAGTAAAGTTGTCAGGCGTTTCATCATCCATTTACTCCTTGTTATTGTTTCAACGTTATTTTTATCGGCGCTCAGAGCGCTTCCAGTTTGGCAAAACTGGCCACCAGCCACTTGCTGCCAGCATCATCAAAATTGACCTGGACGCGCAGGCCGCTGCCCTGCCCTTCGAATTGCAGTACGGTGCCTTCACCAAACATTTCATGATACACGCGCTGACCTAAGTTATAGGGCAGATTACCGTGGACAAAAGACGGCTGTGGCGAGCGGCCATGGCCGTTATCGCGTGCCGACAATGGCCGGCTGATGCTGTTTTTCAGGCGTACTTCGGCGATCAGTTCAGAGGGGATTTCACGGATAAAGCGCGAGGGCGTGCTGTAGTTTTCCTGACCATGTAAGCGTCGGCTTTCGGCATGGGTAATGATCAGTTTTTCCATGGCACGGGTAATACCGACATACGCCAGACGGCGTTCTTCTTCGAGACCTTCGGCTTCGTCCATCGACATTTTATGCGGGAACAGGCCCTCTTCCAGACCGGTCAAAACCACCTGCGGAAATTCCAGGCCCTTGGCCGAATGCAACGTCATTAATTGCACCGCATCTTCATATTCGTCGGCCTGACCGTCACCGGCATCCAGAGCGGCACGATCAAGAAATAACGCCAACTCATTGGCTTCCGCATCGTCATTTTCTTCGGCATTAAAGCCATCGGTGCTTTCAAACTGCCGCGCGGCGTTGATTAATTCTTCCAGGTTGTCGAGACGAGCCTGGCCTTTTTCGCCTTTTTCTTTTTTGTGATGCTCAATCAAGCCGCTCTGATTAATCATCTGATCGACAATTTCGTGCAGTTCCAGCTCGTCAATGCCGACGCTCATTTCTTCGACCAGATCGAGGAAACTCTGCACGGCAGCACTCGCGCGTTTCGGCAGCATGCCATGTTGCACCGCGGCTTCCGCGGCTGACCATAACGAGCTGCCCTGATCCCGTGCATAGCTGCGCAGAATATCGACGGTTTTTTCGCCGATCGCGCGCGCCGGAACATTAATGACACGCTCGACCGAGGCATCGTCCTGGCGGTTCAGCAATAAACGCAAATACGCCAGAGCGTTTTTAATTTCCAGACGCTCATAAAAACGCTGACCACCGTAAATACGGTAAGGAATACCGGCACGCAATAACGCTTCTTCCAGGGTGCGCGATTGCGCATTGGAACGATACAGGATGGCCATTTCGGCACGCTGACGACCACTGCGCGCCCATTCATCGACACGGTCGGCAATATAACGTGCTTCATCCTGCTCATTAAAAGCGCTGTACAGCTGGATGGTTTCGCCTTCTTCACCTTCGGTATGCAGGTTCTTACCCATACGGCCGGTGTTGTTGGCAATCACCGCATTGGCTGCATCCAGAATGGTTTTGGTCGAGCGGTAATTTTGCTCCAGCTTAATCAGTTCCGCACCGGGAAAGTCGTGCTGAAAATTGCGGATATTATCGATATTGGCACCGCGCCAGCCGTAAATAGACTGATCATCATCGCCCACCGCCATCACCGATACCCGGTCGCCAGCCAGCATACGAATCCAGGCATACTGAATATTGTTGGTATCCTGAAACTCGTCGACCAGAATATTGCGGAAACGCTGCTGGTAATGTGCCAGTAAATCCGGATGCTGCAACCACAGCTCGTGAGCACGCAGCAGAATTTCACCGAAATCCACCAGGCCATTCTGTTGGCAGTTGTCTTCATACAACTGATACACCTGCTGCATGGTGCGCGAGAACGGATCGGCTGACGGCATCACATGCGCTGCACGGCGACCTTCATCTTTCTGCTCATTGATAAACCACTGGATCTGCTTTGGCGGGTAGCGGCTGTCATCAATATTGTTGGCTTTCATCAGGCGCTTGATCAGCCGTTGCTGATCATCGCTGTCGAGAATCTGAAAATGTTGTGGCAGCCGCGCTTCGCGCCAGTGCAGCTTTAACAGACGGTGCGCCAGACCGTGAAATGTCCCAACCCATAAACCGTTGGCCGGAATCTGCAGCAATTGCTCCAGACGGCCTTTCATTTCTTTGGCCGCCTTATTGGTAAAGGTCACCGCCATCACCGAAAATGGCGATACATTCTCTACCTGCAGCAGCCAGGCAATACGATGCACCAGAACCCGGGTTTTACCCGAGCCGGCACCGGCCAGTACCAACTGATGGCGTGAACTTGCAGCCACCGCATTGCGCTGGCCGTCGTTTAACTGATCGAGAAGTAATGATATATCCATGGCGTGCGAGTCTATCAGATGCCGGGGTAAAAATGCTGCTGTTTTATACAGTACATCGGCATCAGCAGACTGGCGGCGAACGCTACGGTGGCGGCCAGATTCCGCTGACGGCCAGTATTCCATAGGCTTCAATACAAAAAGCCCTTTATAATTCCACGCTTACCAGCCAACACCAGGAAATCCTGTTGTGAAAAACAGCCCGATTCTGGCCGAAATCTCCGCCGCCATTCCCAGCCTGCGTAAATCCGAGGTGAAGGTGGCCGAGTATGTGTTGCGCTCACCGCAACAGGTAATGCACATGCGCATTGTCGACCTCGCGCAGGAAGCGCAGGTCAGCGAACCGACCATCGTGCGTTTTTGCCGCGGCATTGGCTGTAATGGCTTTCAGGAATTCAAAGTCCGCATCGCGCAGGAAATGGCCATCACCAATAATATTGGCCAGTTCGCGATTATCGAAGACGACAGCATTGAAGATATCTGCGACAAAATTGCCGACACCACCATTCAGCGCCTGCACCAGGTGAAAACCCAGTTGAAGAGCACACAGGTTGCCGCCGCCGCGAATGCCATCAGCAACGCGCGTCGGGTGGAGTTCTATGGTTTCGGTGCATCCGGTGCGGTTGCCATTGATGCCCAGCACAAGTTCTTCCGCCTGCAGGTTGCGACAGCGGCGTACAGCGATCCGCACATGCAGGCCATGTCGGCGGTGACACTGAGTGAACAGGACGTGGTGGTGGCCATTTCCCAGAGCGGACGCACCAAAGATCTGCTGCACTCCGTGCAACTGGCACAACAGCATGGCGCGATGGTGGTCAGCCTGGCACCCGCTAACACCGCGCTGAGTGCGGCTGCCGATTTGCCGATTGATATTAATATCGAAGAGGACACCGAGCAGTTCACGCCGATGACATCACGCATCGCCCATCTGATGGTGATCGATATGCTGGCCGTTGCCGTGACGCAACGCCGCGGGCCGGAGTTTGCTGCGCACCTGAATGCCATCAAGCGCAGTATTAAATCACTGCGGCTGGAATCTGACTAAGCGGTCAGCTTCCAGACATCATAATCAGACAAATTACGACACAAGCTAAAACTGCCGATGACTTTTTGCTCAGTACTTTGGCCATAAAATTCTCCTCTGGCCACCCTCAAAAGCAGCAACCCCACGATCTATATGGCCTCAGCACCATCATTAGTACGCTTGTGCTGCATTAACGGTATTGAACAGAATTTGGCCTGACTAACGATTACTGTCATTCTTTTGAAACCAATAAAAAGAAAAATCACAGCAGGATTTACTGTGATCAACCAGAGGGAAAGATGATGGAAGCAGCAATGAAATTCGAAGCCCACGAAGAAGTTGTCTCTTTTGATCGGGACGGCAAAGTCGTCGTTAATAAAGAATCCCAAATGTCGAAAAAACTGATGGCACGCCGCGCCATCGAAGCCCACCTGGAACGCAAACGACTGGAACACGATCTGGAAGATTTCTTAGCCGAATAAATCTGACTTAATCGTCCGCTAAAAACGCCGCCAGCCAATGATGTATCTGTGCTGTTGTGGCGTTTTTTTATGCATGATGTTTAATACTTACACACAAAAAAGCCGGTCAGTTTCCTGACCGGCTTTTTTATTTCAGCGTTGGCTGAGTGTTACCAATTATTTATTGGTGAACTCAGGGTAGGCTTCCATACCGCACTCAGACAGATCCACGCCTTCGTACTCTTCTTCTTCAGTAACACGCAGACCCATGATCACTTTCAGCACCATCCAGGTGATGAAGGAAGCCGCGAATACCCATACGAAGATCGTTGCTGCGCCCATCAACTGGCCACCGAAGGTAGTGCCGTCTGCAGTTACCGGTACAACCAGCAGACCGTACAGACCAACTACACCGTGTACAGAGATCGCACCAACCGGGTCGTCGATTTTCATTTTATCCAGAGTCAGGATAGACAGTACAACAATCGCACCACCGATCAGACCAATGATGGTCGCTACGAAAGGCGTTGGTGTGTCAGGGCTTGCAGTGATAGCAACCAGACCAGCCAGAGCACCGTTCAGAGCCATGGTCAGATCCGCTTTGCGGAACAGGATGTAAGCCAGAACCAGAGCGCCGAGCAGACCACCAGCCGCTGCTGCGTTAGTGTTCATGAACACGACAGCTACCGCATGCGCATTACCGATATCACCCAGTTTCAGTACAGAACCACCGTTGAAGCCGAACCAGCCCATCCACAGGATGAACGTGCCCAGAGTCGCCATTGGCAGGTTAGCACCAGGGATCGCACGGATTTCACCGTTAGGACCGTACTTGCCTTTACGTGCACCCAGCAGGATCACACCAGCCAGCGCTGCAGCAGCACCTGCCATGTGTACGATGCCGGAACCCGCGAAGTCTTTGAAACCAAAGTCATCACCCAGGCTGTACATACCGAATACAGAAGCACCACCCCAGGTCCACGCGCCTTCCATTGGGTAGATAACCGCAGTCATCACTACCGCGAAAGCCAGGAAAGCCCACAGCTTCATACGCTCAGCAACAGCACCGGATACGATGGACATTGCAGTCGCTACGAACACAACCTGGAAGAAGAAGTCAGAAGCGCCGGAGTAGATAGAACCACCCTGGAAGCCATCTTCACGCGCTGCGAAATCAGCCAGTACTGCAGCAGAATCCACTTCGGTGATACCAGACAGGAAGTAACCACCGCCGTACATGATCTGATAACCACACACCAGATACATGGTGCAGGCGATCGCAAACAGTGCAACGTTTTTGGTCAGAATTTCAGTGGTATTTTTAGAGCGGACCAGACCCGCTTCCAGCATGGCGAAACCTGCCGCCATCCACATGACTAACGCACCGCATACCAGGAAATAAAAGGTATCCAACGCGTATTGAAGTTCGAAAATATTATTTTCCATTCTAAGCCCCCCGCATAAGGCTCTGATTCATTTAATGAGGAAGGATCAGATCGCGTCTGCGCCGGTTTCACCGGTACGGATACGAATGACTTGTTCCAGGTTGGTAACGAAGATTTTTCCGTCGCCAATCTTGCCGGTGTTCGCCGCTTTGGTGATGGCTTCGATGACTTTTTCGGTCAGGTCGTCAGCTACCGCTACGTCAATTTTTACCTTAGGCAGAAAATCCACCACGTATTCAGCACCACGATACAGTTCAGTGTGACCTTTCTGACGGCCGAAACCTTTTACTTCGGTCACTGTGATGCCCTGAACGCCAATCTCTGACAGTGCTTCACGCACATCGTCGAGTTTGAATGGCTTAACCACAGCTGTAATGAGTTTCATAGAAAACCCCTTTGTTAAACGCTACGAGTTTAGGTTTTATTAATGGCCCATGCGGGGGCACGGGCCATTGTATGCTTTTTACATGGAGATAGGCAGGCTGTAAGAAACAACCACTTTCAGGTCCTCATCAACACCGGCTTCGCCTTTGTCCAGATCAGCACTCTGGTCGATTACTTTGGACAGAGTGAACGCCAGGTTATCGTTATAGGCATAACCTACATCCAGGTGGGTGTAATCGCTGTCATCGCCATCATCGGCTTTACCCAGCGTGAAAGAGTAGGCATCCAAGCCATAACCCAGGGTGAAGTAGCTGGAGTTATCGTCACTCTCAGCACCAATAGGCTTGTAGTAAGTGAAAGAAGCACCGGCATAACCCAAAGAGATAATTGCATCGGCATAGTCAAAGGTATTGCCACGATCATCCGGATTACCAGCTGCACCATCACCCTTTGGATATACGTAGTTCAACAGGCTTACGTCATAACTGAAGTCACCCATTTCAGCGCCATAGCCCAGGTACAGATCGTATTCATTACCCCAAGAGGTATCACCGCTTGAAGTCCATACGCCTGCATAAGCGCCGGAAGCACTAACTGTCAGATCACCAGAAACAGCAGCAGCGCCATTCCCCAGATCCTGACCACGCCACAAATACATGCTGGCAACAGTTGCCGATGCAGAAACTTCAACTTCAGCCTGCGCAGTAGAAACAGCGGCCAGACCTGCAGTCATCACACCAGCCAGAGCGATTGCTTGAGACAGTTTTTTCATGGTTCTTTTCCTTCATCAGTTATTCAAAGCTTTTATTAAGTAAACCGGTGAGCGCACCGTTTTCTTTCTGTACTTACCTTGTACATGTCCTATAGCAGCGGCTGTGCCAACTTTTAAAAAATGCGGTTTTTCAGGGAGTTAGCAACAACCATCCGCTAAAAAGCCCTCATAGCAGTTCAACGGCGGTGCATCGGGCTGTTTTTCAGCCCCTTTTGGTGCACCTGCAAATCAGCATAGGCACTAAATTGATGCACGAGCAGGGCAGGGGAAATAAAACGGGGCAAAGGCCCGGATTGACATAAAGCAAAAGCATGGCGGCATCGCAGGTCACGCCCGCTACTGGGGCCATATTGCCTGGCGTGGTAAACTCCCGCCGGTATATAAGGAAGCCCTATGATGAACAGCGAACAAATCCGTAACCGTGTCGAACAACTGTTGCAACAAAGCCCACTGGCCGGTCTGTCAGCCGATGTACGCTTAATGCTGCAAAGCCAGTTACAGAGCCTGCTGAGCAGCGCCAATCTGATCAGCCGTGAAGAATTTGAAGTACAGGCGGAAGCGCTGCACCGCACCCAGGCGAAGCTGGCGGAGCTGGAAAGCAAACTCAGCCAGCTGGAACAGCAACAGAACCAGCCGCAGTAATAGCAGCCCAGAAAAAAGCCGGAGCATGCTCCGGCTTTTCTTTTAATAAAAACAGAGTAATGAACGCTGAGTGTCTTGTCGCTAAATCGCCAACAGCTCTTTCGCCTGTTGCGAGCTGGCCAGCTCACTACCGGCACCGGATGCCACTACCCGACCCCGTTCGAGAATCATAAACTCATCCGCCAGTTCCGCGGCAAAATCGAGATATTGCTCAACCAGCACAATGGCCATTTCGCCACGGTCACGCAGCAGTTTAATCACACTGCCGATGTCTTTAATAATGGACGGCTGAATGCCTTCCGTCGGTTCATCCAGAATCAGCAATTTTGGTTTCAGCAATAACGCCCGGGCAATCGCCAGCTGTTGTTGCTGTCCACCGGATAAGTCTCCGCCACGGCGTTTCAGCATTTGTTGCAGCACCGGAAATAGCGAATAGATTTCCGGGTCGATACGGCGCTGACTTTTCGGCAACGCGGAAAATGCGGTTTGCAGATTCTCTTCCACCGTCAGCTGGGCAAAAATATCCCGGCCCTGCGGCACATAGGCAATGCCTTGTCGTGCACGATCAAAAGGCGCAATACCATTCAGCGACTTACCCTGCCACTGAATATCACCACTGCTTGCGGCCAGGTGCCCGGACAACGCTTTCATTAATGTGGTTTTGCCCACACCGTTACGACCCAGCACACAGGTAACCTTGCCAACCTCGGCATTCATGCAGACGTTATACAGCGCCTGACTGGCACCATAAGAAACATCCAGTTGATTTACGTTTAGCATCCCATCATCCTCACCGCCGGTTAGCGGCCTAAATAAACTTCGATCACCTGTGGATTGGCTTTTACTGTGGCCAGTGAGCCTTCCGCCAGAACATGACCTTCGTGCAGCACGGTCACTTTGCAATCCAGCGCTTCGATAAAATCCATATCGTGTTCGACCACCATTAACGAATGCTTTTGTGCCAGGCGCTTAAACAGTTCGGCGGTCTTCATGGTTTCTTCATCGGTCATACCGGCGGCCGGCTCATCGATCAGCAACAGCTGTGGTTCCTGTCCGAGCAGCATGCCGATTTCCAGCCACTGCTTCTGACCATGGGATAAATTACCGGCCAGTTCATCGCGTTTATCCGCCAGATCGATCATGTCCAGAATCTCATCCAGCTTCTGTGCTTTTTCGGCGGTCAGTTTATGCAGCAACGCCTGCCAGATACTGCGCCCGCCTTTCAGCGACATTTCCAGATTCTCAAATACCGTCAGGCTTTCGATCACACTCGGCTTCTGGAATTTACGGCCGACGCCGAGGTTGGCGACATCCGCTTCATCAAAGCGGGTCAGGTCGTGCTGACTGTTGGCATTATCGGTAAAGATAATGGTGCCGGTATCAGGGCGGGTTTTACCGGTAATCACATCCATCATGGTGGTTTTACCGGCGCCATTCGGGCCAATAATGGCGCGCATTTCACCCGGTGCGATGACCATTGATAACGAATTCAGCGCTTTAAAACCATCGAAGCTGACGCTGACACCATCCATATACAGCACCGCCGGGTTATCAATATGCTTTGGCGTTTGCAGGCTCATACTTTTTCTCCCTGCACAAAGTTCAGTTTATCCTGCTGCTCAGGTGCAGCCTTGCTTTGCGTTTCAGTGTTTAACGCCGGCGGATTGTCTTCAGCTTCTGCCTGATATTTTTTCTGCTGATATTTTTCTTTCAGCTGTGCCCATAAGCCCACCACGCCTTTCGGCAGATACAGTGTGGTCAGCACAAACAAGCCACCCAGCATAAACAGCCAGAGTTCAGCAAAGGCACCTGTGAAATAGGTCTTGGCATAATTCACCAGCATGGCACCAATCACCGCACCAAACAGTGTGCCGCGGCCACCCACCGCCACCCAGATAATAATTTCAATGGAATTAATCGGCGCAAATTCGCCCGGATTAATAATGCCGACCTGAGGTACGTATAAGGCTCCGGCCACACCGGCCAGCATCGACGACACCACAAAGACAAACAGCTTGTAATGCTCAACCCGGTAACCGAGGAAGCGAGCACGGGATTCCGAATCACGGATAGCCACCAGCACCCTTCCGAGTTTTGAGGTGACAATAAAGCGGCTGATTAAATAACCCAGTATTAAAGCCAGCACCGAGGCCACAAAGAGCACTGCACGGGTATTATCCGACTGCAGGCTGTAACCGAGAATATCTTTAAAGTCGGTTAAACCATTATTGCCACCAAAGCCCATATCATTGCGGAAAAAGGCCAGTAACAAGGCATAAGTCAGCGCCTGGGTAATAATCGACAGATACACCCCGGTTACCCGCGAACGGAATGCCAGCGCGCCGAACACAAAAGCAAGAATGCCCGGCGCCAGCAGTACCATCAGCATGGCAAACCAGAACTGATCAAAACCAAGCCAGTACCATGGCAGCTCCGTCCAGTTAAGGAACACCATAAAGTCAGGCAGTTCCGGATTACCGTACACACCGCGGTCGCCAATCTGGCGCATCAGATACATGCCCATGGCATAACCACCCAGCGCAAAAAATGCACCGTGGCCCAGACTTAAAATACCGCAGTAGCCCCAGATTAAATCCACCGCAATCGCCAGTAGGGCATAACACAGGTATTTGCCCAGCAGTGTCATGGTGTAAGTCGATACGTGGAAAAATGATCCTTCCGGTAATAACAGATTACTGAGCGGAATAAACACCGCCATCAGCACCAGTACCAGCAGTAATTTTCGCCCTGCGGCATCGTTCATCAGCAAACGGGTTAAAGGGCCGAATTGTTTTGTCTGTGTCATATCCCTGCCCCTTAACCGTTATCCACAGCACGGCCTTTGAGCGCGAATAATCCGCGTGGCCGTTTCTGGATAAACAGAATGATAAATACCAGCACCATAATTTTTGCCAGAACAGCACCGGCTAATGGTTCGAAGATTTTATTGGCAACACCCAATGTCATTGCGCCGACCAGCGTGCCCCATAAATTGCCGACACCACCGAAGACCACAACCATAAAGGAATCAATAATATACGCCTGCCCCAGATTCGGGCCGACGTTGGTCAGCTGTGATAAGGCCACGCCAGCAATACCGGCAATACCCGAGCCCAAGCCGAAGGTCAGCGCATCCACCCAGCCGGTTTTAATCCCCATAGAGCTGGCCATTGGCCGGTTCATAGTGACCGCGCGCATCTGCAAACCAAACAATGTGCGTTTTAATACCAGCGCCAGCAGTGCCAATACCATCAGGCTGAAAATAATGATGTACAGGCGGTTCCAGGTCAGTTCCAGTGCAGGGTTAATCATAAAGGTACCGGCCATCCACTCCGGCGTGGCGACTTCACGGTTTAACGGGCTGAAGATCGAACGCACCGCCTGTTGCAGAATCAGGCTGATACCAAAGGTTGCTAACAGGGTTTCCAGCGGACGGCCGTATAAATGGCGGATCACACCACGCTCAATCAATACACCAACCAGACCGCTGACCAGAAAGGCTGCAGGTACAGCAACCACCAGAGATAAACCAATATGCTCGGGCATCAGCAGTTGCACCACATAGGTGGTATAGGCACCCAGCATAATCATTTCGCCGTGGGCCATATTAATAACGCCCATCACACCGAAGGTAATGGCCAGGCCAATAGCCGCCAGCAGCAAGACCGCGCCCAGCGCCAGGCCAAAATACAGATTCTCGATATAGCCATTAATGCTGACCAGTTTTTCGATATCGGTCAGTGTGGTTTGCGCCAGCTGGTATTCATTTTTACGTGACAGTTTTTCTTCATCACTGAAACTGCGGATAAATTCACTCAGTCCGGCACGCACTTCCGGATACAGTGCACCATCCAATGCGGTAAGCCCCTCAATCCGCTCTTCAGTCTGATCGGCTTTCAGTTGCATCAGCGCGCGTACCAGGTGCAGAACCTCAGCCACAGAATTGTCAGTTTCCCGCTGCAGTGCCTGATCAATAAATGCCCGGTCGATATCATCACTGCTTTTCAGCAGGTTCTGTGCAGCCGCCATGCGCTGTGATTTATGCTTCGATGAAATCTGTGCGCGGGAAATCAGGCTGCGCAAGGCAACCCGCAATGAATTATTAACGCCAATTTTTTTAATATCGCGCTTACCCAGCCCGGTGACGGCTTGCAGGGTAAAGGCGTCCTGCGCACTGTCCGGCTCACCGGAACTGTCGACCAGTAACAATTGCCCGTTGCTTTTAACGTAATACAGGCGGCTGTCGAGTAATGCCTGCAAAATAACAATGGTCTGATCATCTTCAATCAGTGCAATCTGATCGGCCAGCGCCGCTTTTTCTTTATAGTTTGCACTGATTAATTGCTGACTGAGTTCTGTCAGAGAAGGCTGAGTATCAGCATTGTTTGCCAGTAGATTATGGCTGGCCGAAAGTAATAAGACGGCGAAAAAAACACGTCTGAATAATGTGAACATGGGAACATCCTGTTGGAAAGGAACTGCACGCCTGCGCAGCGTTATATCAACGCCGGCAAACGTGCAGCGGGTCGGGCTTACTCGGCCGCTACGGCGCCACCACAGGTTTTGGTTGCTGTGTTGTAGTTGCCGCAGTTGATTGGTGCAGTCCAGTCAGAGATCAGGTTTTTGCTTTCAGGCAGGTAGTCAGTCCAGGCGTCACCCGGTACCACACCGTCAGTCTGCCAGACGATATCAAACTGGCCATCTTCCTGAATTTCGCCAATCAGAACCGGTTTGGACAAGTGGTGGTTTTTATTCATCACTGCCATACCGCCGGTCAGGTTAGGCACAGAAATACCGATCATGGCATCCTGTACTTTGCTGACATCGGCCGTGCCTGCTTTTTCTACCGCCTTAGTCCACATATTGAAGCCGATATAGGTCGCTTCCATCGGGTCGTTGGTTACGCGCTTATCGTCTTTGGTAAAGGTGTGCCATTGTTTGATAAAGGCATCATTCTCTTTACCGTCAGCACTCATGAAGTAATTCCAGGCGGCCAGGTGACCAACCAGAGGCTTGGTATCGAAACCAGACAGTTCTTCTTCACCTACCGAGAAGGCAACCACCGGAATGTCTTCTGCACTGACGCCCTGGTTGGCTAATTCTTTATAGAAAGGAACGTTGGCATCGCCGTTAATAGTAGAAACGACCGCGGTTTTAGTTCCGGCGCTGCCGAATTTTTTGATGTCAGAAACAATGGTCTGCCAATCGGAATGACCAAACGGTGTGTAGTTAATCATGATGTCTTTAGCAGCAACGCCTTTAGACTTCAGATAGCTTTCCAGAATTTTATTGGTGGTACGTGGATAAACGTAGTCGGTACCGGCCAGAACCCAGCGCTTAACGCCAACGTCATTCATCAGATAATCAACGGCCGGAATAGCCTGCTGGTTAGGCGCCGCACCGGTGTAGAAAACATTTTTTGAAGACTCTTCACCTTCATACTGCACCGGATAAAACAGCAGACCGTTCAGCTCTTCTACGACAGGTAAAACAGACTTACGGGAAACGGAAGTCCAGCAGCCGAAAATCACATCGACCTTATCTTTCTCCAGCAGCTCACGGGTTTTTTCCGCAAATAAAGGCCAGTTAGAGGCAGGGTCGACTACCACAGCTTCCAGTTGCTTGCCCAGAAGACCACCTTTTTTATTCTGCTCTTCCACCATCATCAGCACGGTATCTTTCAGCGTGGTTTCAGAAATCGCCATGGTGCCGGATAATGAATGCAGAACACCGACCTTAATGGTGTCGGCGGCATTGGCAAGACTGATACCAGCAGCCAGAGTGGTCATCGCCAGAACTTTGGTCGCTTTTGACAGCGTGTTTAATCCCAGTTTTTTCATCTTGAGTCCGTCCTTAATGTACTTTGATTTTATCCGGAGTCCGATTACTGCTGATCAGCTCCATTTATGAGTTAGCATTCCCTGTAGAGCAAAGCCTGTACCAACTTATAACCAATTGTTTTTTAAGGGTTTTCAGCCAGCAAGGTGCCATATACAGGAATAAACCCGCATTACTGAAAATTCACGCACCGTTATTGCTCAGCTGCTTTTAAATATTCACCGCATTGGTGCAGGCCGGATAAATCATTAATCTGCTCTGATATTAATGTTGTAGCGGCTCTTCGCTGCCTGAATGCGGTGCAAGGTAATATGGCGCACGGTATTTTTACTGACATCGATATGCCGGCTGAGACAACCGGCCGCTTCTTCTGCGTTGCCACTCAGCATTAAATTCAGAATATGAGAGTGCTCATCATAGGTCGCTTTAATACGCCCCTGCTGAGTGAAATCCAGCCGGCGGATAATGCGCAGACGTTCACACACCATACGGTGAATCGCCGCCATTTCCTGATTGCCGCTGAGCTCCAGCAGAGCAAAATGAAAGTCTTCATCCATCTCTGCCAGCAGCGAACTGTCGTTCAGCCGCTGGCCTTCATGGCAGCACCAAAGCGTCAGCAAACCGGCCAGCTGCTCTTTAAGACCGGCGCGTCCACATAGGCGTTTTACCGCAGCCACTTCGAGCAGGGTGCGAACGTCGTATAAGTCTTCAAAATAACGGAAATCAAAGGGCCGGACCTGCCAGCCACTGCGGAAATGCACCTGCACAAACCCATCGCGTTCCAGCCGGTACAGTGCTTCACGTACCGGAGTACGACTGGCCTGCATACGCCTGGCAATTTCGTTCTCACTGAAGCGATCACCGGGCAGCAACTGGAAATCGAAGATATCGTTTTTCAGTTGCTGATAAATCCGCTCGGCCAGATTCAGCGGGCGCTTTTTTTCTTCAGTATCCGTTGGATACATGCTTAATTTCCGCTCTGGGATTTCAGATGAGCGATATACGCACGCCAGCCACCGAACCCGCTGATATGGGTTGCGCTGGCCACCGCTTCCGGTTCACAGATAAAGCCTTTTACCAGGCGGCCATCGGCTAACTCCAGCGTGCCGATTCCCAGGGGCTGTGGAATTTCCGCAACAAAACTGCCGAAAGCGGCAACGTCCATACGCCACAATTCGACAATGATTTCATGCCCTGTTTCAGAGCCACTATTCAGTAATGCATCATTAATGCGCACCAGGCCTGGCTTTGGCGGCACTGTATTGGCCAGGGCATAAAGCTGGTATTTTTTGGCACTCAGCGTTTGCTCCAGCAATATTGCATCACGGCTGGTCAGCTGATGATTCAGCGGCATACCGGTTAAATGGGCGCCGACCACCGCAACCACCACCGATTCGTCATCACGTGCGCCAAGTAATACCGGCGCCTGTGGTAAACGCAGCGCCGCCTGCCAGTGCGCAGCAAAAGTCAGTAATGCATTTTCACTGAAGGCTGGTGCAATAACCGTGATGCCGAAAGGCAGCCCATCGCTGCGTAAATTGGCCGGTAAAGCAATGGCACATAAATCGGCAAGATTAACAAAATTGGTATAAGTACCCAGTTGGCTGTTGACCTTAACCGGCTCGGCTGCCACGTCCGCCAGGGTCGGAAAGCAGGGTGCGGTAGGAACAAGCAATGCATCGAAGCTCTGAAATAACTGCTGAATTTCCCGCAGCAGTTCCATACGCCGGTACTCGGCATTAAAGGCCTGAACCGCTGTTCCGCTGTTACCACCGGCAATAATACTTTTCACCACCGGATTAATGCCGGGTAAATCCTGCCGGATAAATTCACCGACGGCCGCATAACGTTCCGCCACCCAGGGGCCCTGATAGAGCAGCGCAGCCAGTTCAGATAACGGCGAAAAATCGGTGGTGATTAATTCAAAGCCAAGACTTTCAGCTTTTGCCAAAGCCGCTGTGAATGCAGCCTGCTGTACGTCATCACCAAACCATGGCATATCGGCCGGTACCGCCAGCCGGCGGATGGTTTTTAATGGCGGGTTGCCCACTGGGCGGGAATACGCATCCTGCGCATCAAATTGCGCGGCCAATGCAAAAATGCGCTCGGCATCGAGGGTGTTTAACGCAAAAACAGAAACACAATCCAGGCTGCGGCATGCCGGTACAACACCCTGAGTACTGAGCGCCCCCTTACTGGCTTTCAACCCGACGATATGATTAAAGCCTGCCGGAATACGACCAGAGCCCGCCGTGTCGGTACCCAATGAAAAAGGCACATAACCGCGCGCAACCGCAACCGCAGAACCTGAGCTGGAACCACCACTGATATAGTTTTCATTAAATGGATTAGCCACCGCACCATAGGGCGAACGGCTGCCCACCAGCCCGGTGGCAAACTGATCGAGATTGGTTTTGCCCACTACAATGGCACCGGCATTACGCAGCAAACGCACCACGGTGGCATCCGCCTGTGGCTCATAAGCAAACTCCGGACAGGCTGCGGTTGTCGCAAAACCGGCAACGTCGATATTGTCTTTTACCGCAAAAGGAACGCCGTATAACGGCAGCGCCTGCATATCGCCATCGGCGGCATCCAGTAATTGCTGCAACTGAATTAACTGCGCACCCAGTTGCTGCTCGCTGGCCAGTTCAATCCAGACGCTGCCTTCTTTCAGCACGCCGTTGCAGCTTTCCTGCTGATGCACTTCTGCCCGTAATGCATTCAGCAATTCACTGGCATTAGCGCCGTTACGATAGGCCTGATTCCAGTCACCAAGACTCCAGCCCAGTAATGATTTTCCCGATTTTTCTGATGTGATGTCGCTCATAGCACTGCCAGTGTGTTCAACCTTGTATACAAGCTACAGAGCGACAGTCGTGCCAGTTTATAAAAACGTGTCTGAAAACAGTCCGCAGCCCCGTGATTACGGGATTTCTGCAACAGATGGTCGGAAAAAACAAGAATGACAGCGGGAATATCACGCGCCTTTTGAGCGCAAAGTTAAAAAAATCATGCATCAGAACGGGGCGGAATTTTTATTCTTCTCTGATGTTGTTCATCGCAGAGACGACCATGCCGGAAGTGATTGGTGCTATCAGAGCCGTCACAATTCTGAGGAATGCGGCAGCTCCGAGATAGCATCATGCTGCTTCAGCCATGCGATGAATTCGTGTTCGGGCAATGCGCGCGACCAAAAATAGCCCTGCGCTTCATTACAACCGAACTGCTTTAACAGATTCAGCGTTGCTTCGTCTTCTACACCCTCAGCCACGGAATGCAGTCCCAGGCTCGCCGCCATCTGGATAATGGCGCGCACCAGTGGTTCGTCACGCTGCGATACACCCAGATCGGTAATAAAGGATTTATCGATTTTCAGCCGTGAAGCATTAAAGCGGCGCAGATACCCCAGATTGGAATAACCGGTACCAAAATCATCAATCGAAAATGATACGCCCATCTGATGAATGGCGCTCAGCTGGCGGCTGATGTCATCACCTTCGCCAATTAACATTGACTCGGTTAATTCCAGCTCCAGCGCCGATGAAGGCAACCCGGACTGGCGCAACACCTGCTGCACGCTGCGCTCCAGCGAGCCATCGCGGAACTGCACATAGGATAAATTCACCGCCACACCCACGCTGCCATGCCCCTGTTGACGCCAGCGCATACAGGCTTCGCAAGCTTCCTGTAACACCCAGTGACCAATATCGGCAATGACACCGCTGCTTTCAGCCAGCGGAATAAAATCGTCCGGCGCAATATAAGAGCCATCAACCTGCGGCCAGCGGATTAATGCTTCGACACCGCAGATCCGGCCGCTGCGAATATCCATTTTCGGTTGGTAAAACAGGCGGAATTGTTTGTCTTTCAGAGCCTGACGGATTTGCGTCATCAGATTAAATTTATCGATATTGGCGCGGCCCATATCGTCGTTATAAATGCGGTATACACTGCGGCCTTCGTGCTTGGCCTGATACATCGCCAGATCGGCATATTTGCACAGCGTGTTAAATTCGGTGCCATGTTCAGGTGCCAGCGCAATGCCCACCGAACCGGAGATTTCGATCTGCGTCTGCATAATAAAAAACGGCGTCGTGGCGGCGGCTTTAATGTTTTGCGCGATGGTGGTCAGCTGCTCTTCCTCACCATCCAGTGCCGCCATCAGCAGAAATTCATCACCGCCAAAACGGCACAGCACATCATCAGGACGACTGAGTGCCTGCAAACGTCCGGCGAGCTGCTGCAGCAGTAAATCGCCGGCGGCATGCCCAAGTGAATCATTCACCGGTTTAAAACTATCCAGATCCAGAAAAAGCACCGCCAGTGGATGCTCGTCACGCAAACATTGCTGATATAACCGGGTATAAGATTCTTCAGCAAAGCGGCGGTTAGATAAACCGGTCAGCTGATCCTGGCTGGCCAGCCGGGCAATGGTCTTCTGGCTGTTCCGTACCCGCTGATTTTCCTCCCTGAGTCCATCCATCAGCCGGCGCTGATCACGTAATAACAGGTAAGCGCTGAAACCAGTAATAAGCAGGATCACATCGGTAAAAATCAGATGTTTGAATTCGACTTCCGGCAAAAAAGGATGAAAATAACCAGTAATCGTCAGCCCGGCCATCAGCGAGCAATAACTGACAATAAAAAACAATAACCCCGAAAACAGCCGCACATTGCCCAGAATGGCGGCGAAGATCAGCACGCCGGGATAACCCAGCACCGCCATATCGCGCACGCCTCCGGAGTGCCAGGCCAGCACCGACAGCATAGCCGTCAGTGCCCAAAGAAGAATATTGGCGGCAATACCAGGCTGCTGCTGATGAGCAAACCAACCGGCCAACACCAACACGGCACAGCCAGCCAGTACTGTCAGCTGCGTATGCCCTGTAGCCACAAATGCCGCCAGCAGCAGACCCATCAGCGTCAGACTGGTGATCTGCAACAAACGCTTTGAGCGCAGAACACTGGCATCATGGCCCAGCAGCGGGACCTTGTTCTGATCCGGAGAAATAGCGGCATCCCCATAATGTTGTCTGTCTATCACTTTAGCCGCTGGCATGGGTTACGCTGTTTCCGTCTGCCGGAAATTTGTAACCAGTTATATCCTTAACCGCACGATGTGGCCGTAAACGCCTATCCTTTATGCATTAATGAATCAGGATATAACATGAATCTTCGCCCCCGGTTTTTGCTGCTGACCACCGTTCTGATCGCGCTGAGCGGTGCAGGCCTGTGGCTGCTCACCCAGCAGATTGCTTTGGGGATTATGCAGGAATGGGCGCTGCGCCACTTTGAAACCCAGGTAAAACTGGAGAAAACCCGCACCCTGCAGCCAATCATCCGCGAAGTTACCCTTGCCCGGCAGTTGGCCGATTCCCAGATATTACGTGCCTGGGCACGCGCGCCCGACGATAAGACCCTGAAAGCTCAGGCACTGGCCGAGATGGAGAATTTCCGCAATAACTTCGCCGACCAAAGTTATTTCGTCGCCCTGCTGGAGTCCGGTGCTTACTATCACAACAATGCCAAGAACGAGTTTGCCGGTGCCGAATACCGCTACACCCTGCACGCGGATAACCCGAATGACCGCTGGTTTTACAGCATCATCGAACAGAACCGTGATATTCACCTGAATGTAAATCCGGATATTCCACTGGGCGTCACCAAACTGTGGATTGATGTCCTGCTGCGTGACGGCGATAAAATCCTCGGCGTGGTCGGCAGCGGCCTCGACCTCACGACCTTTATCGAACAGGTCGTCAGCCAGACCGAAGCCGGCATCAGCAATCTGTTTTTTGATCATGAGGGTGCGATTCAGGTCTCCCGTGACCCCAGCCAGATTGATTTTGCCAGCATCACCAAGCAGGCCAGCGACAAAAAAACCATACAACAACTGCTGAGCGATCCACAGGAACGCGCGCAGCTGCAGGCATTGCTGCCACAGGTGATGCACAACCCCGGTGAGGTGGGCAGCCTCTACCTGACCATTGATCAGCAGCGCTATCTGGCTGGCGTCATCTACCTGCCGGAAATCGACTGGTATGAAATCACCCTGCTGGAACTGGATACACTGCTGCCACTCAGCACCTTTAACAGCATCTTTGTCGTCTCTGGCGTGTTCTTACTGCTGGCCCTGCTGCTGTTTCATCTGGCGCTTAATCGTTACATCCTGAACCCTCTGGCGCTGCTTGAGCGGGCCATCAGCCAGCTGCGTTCAGGGCAACACACCGTGCCTTTACTGCCACGTCACAGCTCCGGGGAAGTCGGACGCCTGCTGCGGCATTTTCAGGAAATGGCCGCCGCCACCCTGCTGACACGAAAGCAGTTGGAACAGAAAGTACAGGAGCGCACCGAGGCCCTCGAACGCCTGACCCAAACAGACGCCCTCACCGGCCTGCTTAACCGCCGCGGCATGACTCAGCAACTCAGCCTCGAACACCAGCGTCTGCAGCGTGAGGGAGAACCCTTTGGTCTGATCTGGCTGGATCTTGATCACTTCAAGGGCATCAACGACCGTTATGGCCACGCCAGCGGCGACCAGGCGCTGATGACCACGGCCAATATCATTACCGATGTGCTGCGTCCTTATGACCATGCAGCGCGCTGGGGCGGCGATGAGTTTCTGATTCTGATCCGTACCGATGACCAGCAACTGCTTGATCAACTGGGTGAGCGTTTATGTCAGGCCGTCGCCGCGCAGCAGGAAGTGCTCGACCAGCAACAACAGCCCATCGCCCTGACGCTCAGCGCTGGCAGCTACCTGGCGCGCAACCATGACAGTCTGGAGAGCATTCTCGCAGCCGCCGATCAGGCGCTGTATCAGGCCAAACGACATGGTCGCAATCATCACCGCAGCGCTACCTGAAGCGTTGCAGGTGCCATCTAATACATAAGCACCATAAATACCAAGCCATTCAGATTATTCAGTTCATACATACCAAAAGCCTCCGTAGACTGGCTGCATTAACCATCCATTCTACGGAGCGACCCCATGGATTTTGAGCATTCTCCCAAAGCGCAGGACTACATCAAACGCGTTAAAGAATTCATCAAAAATGAAATCGAACCGGTTGAAGAAGACTACCTGCGCGAGCTGCACAGCCTGGATAACAAATGGGTGGTGCTGCCCATCATCGAAGAGCTGAAAGCCAAAGCTAAAGCAGCTGGACTGTGGAATATGTTCCTGCCGGACGAGCACTACGGTGCCGGTCTGAGCACTCAGGAATACGCCGCCGTAGCTGAGCTGACCGGCCGCTCCTTTATTGCCCCGGAAATTTTCAACTGCAACGCGCCGGACACCGGCAATATGGAAGTGCTGGAAAAATACGGCAGCAAAGAACAACAGGAACAATGGCTGAAGCCACTGCTGGCCGGTGAAATCCGCTCCGCCTTCTGCATGACCGAGCCCGGCGTTGCCTCCTCTGACGCCACCAACATGGAAGCCACCGCCACCGTTGAGGGTGATGAAGTGGTACTCAACGGACGCAAATGGTGGAGCACCGGTATCGGCCACCCGAACTGCAAAGTCGGTATTTTTATGGGCCTGACCAACCCCGATGCACCACGCCATCAGCAACACTCGATGGTGTTATTCCCATTCGATGCACCAGGCGTAAAAATCGAGCGCATGCTGCCGGTGTTTGGTTTCTACGATGAGCCTTATGGCCACGGCGAAGTCAGCTTCGATAACGTGCGCGTACCACTGAGCAATATGATCGCCGGCCCCGGCCGTGGTTTCGAAATCGCCCAGGGTCGCCTTGGACCTGGCCGCATCCACCACTGCATGCGCCTGATCGGCATGGCGGAAAAAGCGCTGGAACTGATGTGTATCCGCGCCGCCAGCCGTACCGCATTCCACAAGCCGCTGATGAATCTGGGTGGCAACCGCGACATCATCGCCAACGCCCGTATGAACATCGAGCAGGCACGCCTGCTGGTGATGAAAGCGGCCTGGATGATCGACAAAGTCGGTGCCATGGGTGCCATGAGCGAAATTTCTCAGATTAAAGTGATTGCCCCGAGCATGGCCCAGCAGGTGATTGATGCCGCCATGCAGATGCACGGTGGCGGTGGCCTGTCCGAAGATCTGCCACTGGCCGGCCTGTACACCGCGGCCCGAGCTCTGCGTCTGGCCGATGGTCCGGATGAAGTTCACCGTGGCCTGATCGCCAAGATCGAAATGATGAAATACAAAAAGTACATGAAAGACGCCTGAGGCTGATGGGAGTGCGGTCCGGCCGCGCTCCCGGACTTATGTCACAAACGCCCCTTAACAGGCCATTAAGTACACAACACAATCAGCATCATTCCAGCGGCGACTTCAGCCGCTGTTGCATTTGAGGATACGGGATGAAAAAGGTACTGATCACCGGCGCCGCCAGCGGACTGGGCCGGGCACTGGCTCTGCGTTTTGCCAAAACAGGCGCAGACATCTGCATCGCAGATATCAACATGGGCGGTGCCGCCGAAACTCTGAACATGGTCGAACAGGCCGGAGGCAAAGGCTGGATTTGCGAACTTAACGTCACCGTCCCGGAACAGTGGACCCTGCTCGAACAGGAAGTGAAAAAACGCTGGGGCGGTATCGACGTTGTGATTAACAACGCCGGTGTAGCGACCGGTGACCGTATCGAAGCCGGCGAATGGGCCTGGTGGGATTGGGTTATCGACATTAACCTGAAAGGCGTAGCGCTGGGCTGCCGTACCTTTACCCCAATGATGAAAGAACAGGGCAGCGGCTACTTTATTAACGTCGCCTCGCTGGCCGGTCTGATGAAAGCGCCATCAATGGCGTCTTACAACGCCACCAAGGCCGCCGTGGTGGCCATCTCCGAAACCATGCATTTCGAGCTTAAGCCCTACGGCATTGGCACCACCGCCCTGTGTCCTGGCTTCTTCCGCACCAACCTCAATCACGGCATGAAAACCTCCGACCCGGATATGCTCAAGTTTGTCGATAAAGTGTTCGCCGCATCCGCACTGGATGCCGAAGACATCGCCGACGCTGCGTATAGCGCGATGGAAAAAAAGCAGATGATCTGCAACCCGCATCCGGCTGGCCGCCGCGCGTATTTCATCAAACAATATCTGCCATTCCTGTACCGTCGCGAGATGGACAAGATGGCCATGGGCCTGAAAAAACGCGAAGATCAGCGCAAAGCCTTTAAAGAGGGAAAGGACGCCTGATATGAGTGAACAGTTTATCGATGAGGCCAAGGCACTGCGCGACAGCGATGCCTTTGACATTCAGGCCGTGCACCACTGGCTGCGGACGCAGGTACAAGCCCAGGGCAACGACTATGGCGATGAGCTGCCGCAGGTTAAGCAATTTTCCGGTGGCGCCTCCAACCTGACCTATCACCTGAAATACCCTGATCAGTACGCAAACAACGATCTGATTCTGCGTCGTCCGCCCGCCGGCCATAAAGCCGCTGGCGCGCACGATATGAAACGCGAATACAGCGTGATGGACCGCCTGAAACCGGTCTATCCGTTCGTGCCGAAAATGATCGCCTTCTGCGAAGACGACAGCGTACTGGGCAGCGATTTTTACGTTATGGAACGCATGCGCGGCATTATTCCACGCGGTAATCTGCCACGCGGAATGAGCCTCAGCAAAGAACAGGCGCGCGCACTCTGTATTTCGGTATTCGATAAACTGATCGACCTGCATCAGGTGGATTATCAGGCCAATGGTCTGGATGACCTGGGCAAAGGCGCAGGCTATGTGCAGCGTCAGGTTGAAGGCTGGAGCGGCCGCTTTGTTAAATCCAAAACCTGGAACGTTCCCAGCTTTAATAAAACCATGACATGGCTGAAAGCCAATATGCCGGCGGATGTAAAAACCTGCATTATCCACAACGACTACCGTATGGATAACGTCGTGCTTAATCCGGATAACCCCCGCGAAATTATCGGCGTGCTGGACTGGGAAATGGCCACCCTCGGTGATCCGTTAATGGATCTTGGCGGAGCACTGGCGTATTGGGTTCAGGCCGACGATGACTTTTTAATGCGTGCCATCCGTCGCCAGCCAAGTCATTTACCCGGCATGCTGACACGGCAGGAAATTGTCGATTATTACTGCGAAAAAATGGCACTGGATGCGAAGCTGTGGCCCTTCTATGAAGTGTTCGGTTTATTCCGCCTGGCCGTCATCGTGCAGCAGATTTATTACCGCTATCACCACAAGCAGACCGATAACCCGGCCTTTAAAAACTTCTGGTTATTCGTGCATTATCTGAACTGGCGCTGCAATCGCATTATAAAAAAAGCGCGCAAGGCTGGTTTTAAATAATGGCGAGTATTTATCTGGTACGCCATGGCCAGGCTGGCTTCGGTAAGCTGAATTACGATCAGCTGTCTGACACCGGCCACCTGCAGGGCGAATTGGTCGGTAAGTCGCTGGCATTACGTGGGGTGGAAGCACACCGCGTAGTGCATGGCGCGATGCAGCGTCACCGCGAAACCATGGTGGCTGCACAAAAGCACTGGCAGACGTTTGGCAGCACAATCGAAATGCCCGGTTTTAATGAATTCGATTCCGACGACATTATTGCCTGCGCTTTTCCACAGTTTAAAAACAAAGCCGTGCTCGGTGCCTGGATATTAACCCAGAGCAACAAACGCAAAGCCTTTCAGGAATTATTTGCCAAAGCGGTTGAGCGCTGGACCAGTGGTGATTTCGACGATGACTATATCGAATCCTGGAGCCACTTTACCCAGCGGGTTACCCATGCGCTGCATGAACTGATTGCCCAAAGCGAAGGTAAAAATGTGGTGGTCTTTACCTCTGGTGGGCCGATTACCGCCATTGCCCAGCATTGCCTGGATTTAAGCCACGATAAAGCCTTTGAATTGAACTGGACGCTGCTGAATGCCGGCATCAGCCAGCTGCTGTACAACAGCGGCGGAAAAATCAGCCTGGCATCGTGCAACGAACAACAGCATCTGGCTCAGGCCGGAAAACATTTTGTCACTTACCGCTGAAATTATTCGGTGATTATAAAAACGGAGCAAGCGATGAACACACAAGCCAATACCCCGGAAAACCTGTTTAATTTATCTGGTCGTATCGCCCTGGTCACCGGCGCCAGCCGCGGTATCGGTGAGAGCATTGCCAAACTGCTGGCCGCAAGCGGCGCACACGTTATTGTTTCCAGCCGTAAAATCGACGGTTGCCAGCGTGTTGCTGACGAGATTAAAGAAGCCGGTGGCAGTGCTGAAGCACTGGCTTGCCATATCGGTGAAATGGATCAGATTGAAGCCTGCTTTAAAGCCATTGAAGAGCGTCACGGCAAGCTGAATATTCTTGTAAACAATGCAGCAGCGAACCCATACTTCGGCCATGTACTCGATACCGGTCTGGACGCCTTCCAGAAAACCGTTGATGTGAATATCCGTGGCTATTTCTTTATGTCGTCTGCGGGCGCTAAATTAATGAAGAAAAACGGCGGCGGCAGCATTGTTAACGTCGCCTCGGTTAACGGTGTGATTCCGGGTGATATGCAGGGGATTTACTCCATCACCAAAGCATCCGTTATTGCCATGACCAAAACCTTCGCCAAAGAATGTGCGCAACTGGGCATTCGTGTAAACGCCCTGCTGCCAGGCCTGACCGATACCAAATTCGCCAGCACCCTGACCAGCAACGACGCCATCCTGAAAATGGCGATGATGCATATTCCAATGAAGCGTGTGGCGATGCCGGAAGAAATGGCAGGTACTGTGCTGTATCTGGCTTCTGATGCTTCCAGCTACACCACCGGTGCTGCCATTAACGTCGATGGTGGTTATCTGCTGGTGTAAATCTGAAACAGAAATACAACTCGTTCCCACGCTCCTGCTTGGGAACGTGCCGCTTTCACCAATTACGCCCCGCCAGACACAGCATGCGCGGGGCGTTTTTGTTTCCACCTCGTTCCTATGCTCCCGCGTGGGAACGATCCGGTTGCCAGACCGGTTGTCTGTCGTTAGGCTTCGCCGATGAATAAAACGCTCAGGGACATGGCGGGATATATAGCCTGAAATGCTGATCGCGCATCAACACAAGGAATGACCATGGCGAAAAAATCTGATGCGTCACCTCCGCTCAAACCCGCACACGGCCGGGTATTAAAGGCTGCTAAGTCGGCATTACTGTTTTTGCTGCTGGCGGGCCTGCTGATCACGCTGGACGTGAAAATCGGCATTACCTATCTGCTCACCACGGCGCTGCTGTGGGTGCTGATCATCGCCCTTTGCCTGCCACTGCTGCTGTTGTTCTTTCCGGCGCTGGGTTATCCGCTTTTGTTGTTGCTGATGTTGCCTGAGCAGATTATTACTGCCTTGCGGAAATGGCGCACGCGGCAGAAATCATCAGAAGACAATTAGTAACCGGGTACGCATTCCAACGCAGGAGCGTGGGAACGAGGTATTAGGAGCGTGGAAACGAGGTGTTAGGAGCGTGGGAACGAGGTGTTAGGAGCGTGGGAACGAGGTGTTAGGAGCGTGGGAACGAGGTGATAAAATACGGCGATAACGGCGTCCTGTTACAGAACGCCGTTATTTTTTAGCTTCAGATTACACCCTGCGCCAGCATGGCATCGGCGACTTTGACAAAACCGGCGATATTCGCACCATCGATATAACTCACCGAACCATCATCACGGCTGCCGTACTTCAGACAAGCGCGGTGAATTCCCTGCATAATTTCCAATAACCGCGCGTCGACCTCTTCGCTGCTCCAGCACAAACGCATGGCGTTCTGGCTCATTTCCAGACCTGAGGTTGCCACACCACCGGCGTTACTGGCTTTACCCGGCGCAAAGAGCACAGAGTTCTGTTCAAACACCGTAATCGCTTCTGCCGTGCAGGGCATGTTTGCGCCTTCAGCAATGCACTGTACGCCATTCTTAACCAAGGCCTGAGCGTCTTCTCCGCTCAACTCATTCTGGGTTGCACAAGGCAGCGCCACATCCATGGGAATATGCCACGGCGTGCGACCCGCCATATAGGGTAGCCCTGCGGCCGTGGCGTAATCTTCCACCCGGCCGTAGCGTTCATTTTTAATATTCATCAGCAACGCCAGTTTTTCTGCGTCGAAGCCTTCTTCGTCGTAGAGCGTACCGCTGCTGTCGGATACACAGACAACAATCGCACCCAGCTGCATGGCTTTTTCAACGGCGTACTGCGCAACATTGCCAGAACCGGAAATACCAACGCGCATTCCTTCCAGTGAGCGACCGGCATGCAACAGCATTTCCTGAGCAAAATAGACGGTGCCATAACCGGTAGCTTCCGGGCGTATTAATGAACCACCAAAACTCAAACCTTTACCGGTAAAGACACAGTCGGAACGGTTGGTTATTTTTCTCAGCATGCCGGTCATATAGCCTACTTCACGGGCACCCACACCGATATCACCCGCCGGAATATCGGTGTCGGAACCGATGTGGCGGTATAGTTCGCTGATAAAGGCCTGACAGAAGCGCATGATCTCGCCCTGACTTTTACCCTTTGGATTAAAGTCAGAGCCGCCTTTACCGGCGCCCATTGGCAAGGTAGTCAGCGCATTTTTGAACATCTGCTCAAAGGCCAGAAATTTCAGTACCGACTGATTCACCGACGGATGAAAACGCAAACCACCTTTATAAGGTCCGATCGCAGCACTGTGCTGCACACGGTAGCCACGGTTAACCTGTACATCACCCTGATCATCCACCCAGGATACTCGGAACTGAATAATACGCTCGGCTTCGATCAGTCGTTCTAACAGGCCATGTTCGGCATAATGCGGATGACTGGAAATAAAAGGCCACAGACTCTCCATCACCTCAGCGACGGCCTGCAGATATTCAGGCTGACCAGGGTTTCGCTGAGCAACAAAGTGAAGAAAATCATCTACCGATTGGTAACGCATAACAGGTCTCACATAGCGCATTGAATGGCACACCATAAACGCGCATAGCGCCCTACACCGGTGCAAAGGTCTGCTATTTTTGCCAAACATGCGGTAAAAAGCACCCGCTTTCTTAATATTTTTAACATTAACAGAAGCTATTGGCTCAACTCAGCCTTTATTTATGGCCCAAAGGCCGTAGTACGCCCGTCCGGGGCAACGAACCAGATAAGCTTTGTTGTTTTGCAGCATGGCTTCAGAGTGATCATTTCGCGTAAAAAGGATTCAGGGCACCTTAATCTGAACGCTTTCAGTAAGCCGAAGCGGACACTGAATTATTCAGAGGTGTCTTAGCAAAGGATCCGTAAACAGAAGCCCGGCTTCTCGCCTGTCAGACTGAGCAGCAGCCGGTAAGATTGAAGGGGATATACAAAAAACCCGCCTGCCGGAGCAGGCGGGCTCACTCAGGCGCTCAGATCCTCCAGAATATGTCCGGCCGCCTGAAAGGCCAGAGCAGCAATGGTCAGTGTTGGATTGCCTGTGGCGATGGTTGGAAATACACCACTACCCACCATATATAGGTTATTGTGATCCCAGGATTGCTGGCGAGCATTCAGTACCGAAGTTTCTTTACTGTCGCCCATCCGGTAGGTACCGACGATATGACCTGCACCATAAAATCTGAAGTTATGGGTCACACCTTTATCGTCTTTATACTGGAAATTAGTCGCTGTCAGCTCCTCAGGCTTACCACTGAATACCGGCGCACCAGGATCTTTGGTGTATTCGGTTGCGCCTACTTTGGCAAACAGTTCCGTCGTCAGTTCTTTGGCCGAGACAAACGCTTTACGCTCGTAGTCAGAAGCCAGACGATAGGTAACATGCGGACGCGGCAAGCCCAGATTATCTTTCAGCGTTGTTGATAATTGCACGCGGTTTTCCGGATCGGGAAGCTGCTCAATCAGATAACCCAGACGTAACTGCCGGGTGTAAACACCGTTAAGGGTATTCACCAGTTGCTTGCCAAACAGCTTGCTGAAAGCCGGCAACTGCGGATTAAAACGCAGCTCCTCACCCTGCTTATTTTTCGAATTACCATTCAGCTGGGAATTATTCTGACCGAAAACAAAATCAGCCAGCGTTGTACCCGGATCATCAGCCGCCCATTGCCAGCCTTCGTTGCCAATTTCAATACGATACGCCGAACGATCCTTACGGAATGCGCCATCACGCAAGGATTCGATACCGGATGTCGACAGCGGTCCACGGTAAGGAAAAATCGGGTCTTTCGCCAATCCCCAGCCGAGGTACATAACGTGATCCATCAGATTGCGTCCAACCTGATCGCTGCTGTTGGCCACACCGTTTTCAAAACCCGGATTTTTATTCGACATTAATAACAGTTTTGGCGTTTCAATCGCATGGGCTGCCAGAACGTAACGTTCGGCAACAGCGGTACCTGAACCAGTAGCAATGCCATTCGGCTGGTCATAAGTTAAATAATCAATGCCACAGACCTGTTGTTTATCATCGAGACGGATATTACAGGCCACATGCTGATACCGGATTTCAACATTTCCGGTTTGCTCGGCCCGTGCCAGGGTTACCGTAGCATCGTACTTCGCCTGAATCGGACAGATAGGAATACAGTTAGTGTTACCGGCACACTGACGCCGCTCGTCCGGGCGTGAATTCCGGCCCTGCGGTGTTGGCGTAACATAAACCGGATTC
This sequence comes from Thalassobium sp., assembly GCA_002733205.1. GTDB lineage: Bacteria > Pseudomonadota > Gammaproteobacteria > Pseudomonadales > Oceanobacteraceae > Venatoribacter > Venatoribacter pacificus. The sequence goes on from NVUW01000002.1 coordinate 164,811, forward strand.
CCTTCGTAGGTCATGTCGGTTATGCCAGCGTACAGTTCATCCTGCAGGGTCTGATCAATACCCGGCATAGGAAAGTTATAATCACTGCCATAAATACCTTCCGGATTCACATAAAACTGGCGGTACAGTTTTTCCATCGCGTCTTTGTCACCGGATACGCCGATCTCTTTTGCGGCCGTTTCATAAAACGGCACCAGAGACTGATAAAAGGCATCACCACCCGGCCAGTCTTCCCCCTGCCCGTACAGGGTTTTCATTTTAAAATCTTCCGGAAAAAGGCGCAGACAGGTGCCGAGCCAGTGCCAGGTTGTTCCGCCACCCAAGCGTTCGTAGGAACTGGCAAAAGCAAAATTAGCATTCAGACTGGTGCCGTCGATACCTTCAACCTGAGCGGGATAGTCAAAATAACACTGGTCTTTTTTCTGCCAGGCGCCGACCTGCAGTACGGTATAGCGCGGAATATTTTCTCCGGCCGGATTGGGCAAACCCAGCGGATTATTCGCGCTTGAAGGTACAGCCCCCTGTGTTGCCGGCGGGTACGGTGATTCCGGTGTTTTGGCATTGGCTTTATAAAAGGTTTCCATATAACCGGAGCGGTCGGCCGGAACGGTTGGGCCGCTTTCCAGTATCAGCACTTTTTTACCGGCCAGACCGAGTTGATACGCCACGATTGCACCGGAAATTCCGGAGCCGACAATCACCACATCGTATTTGCTTGTATTGGTCATGATCCCTTCTCCTTAATTACCGGTAAAATCGCTGAGAGCCGGTGGTTGCTCTGCCCAATAACCGTAACGGTAATTGGAATCCCCCATCGGGTGAGCCTGCATAACCTGCCATACCAGACCTGAGGTGTAAGACTCGGCAGATAAAAGAGAAGAGGTTGTAAAGCCTCCGGTTTCAGTTCCTGGTTGAGCATTTACGTCTGGCCAGGCTCCCATATACCAAAGGAATATCAGTTTCTGGCAGGCGAGAACAAAGGCCGGTGAATTATTGCCATTCATTAATTGTTCACCAATTTCTTCATCGCTTTTTCCGGCGGCCTGAAGTTCGGCATATTGCTGAAGAATGGTATTTACCAATCCGGCATCGCCAGTTTCCTGAGTAATATTTTCTGTCCAGCTTTGCAGGTACAGGGTTTTAATATTGGTGGTATCCAGCCGGGGAGCCAGAATATCTTGTGCAAAGCCGGTAAGAACCGAGCTTAAACCAACAAATGTGCTCATAATATCCATATGCTTCTCCTTATTGGGCGCGCTGCAGCAGGTAGGTAAAGTCTGAAAATTTGCCACTGGTCATGGTGGCATTGTTGTGACACTGAATGCAGCTGGAAGAGGTCTGTCGTACAGTTCCCTGAATATAGGTTTCCAGTGTTGTATTCGCGAGGAATGCCGGAGCCGGTGCACCGGTAGGATCGGTTTTGCTATCAGCATTCGTTGGCCACTGAGTACTGATAAGCTCATAGTTAACCCATACAGAACCGGGCACCAGTTTTTCCAGCGCCGCCTGGTAACTGGCATTCAGTTCTTTGGTTGGTTTATCCAGTGGAATTACGCGCATCACCTGAGTGGGCTGGGTATAAGCATTACCAGGGTTCCAGGGCCGTGGTGGAGGGGTGTTCACCGCCGCACAATCTGTGCAATCAGGTTTGTAATAGTTGTAGTGTTTTTTATTGATTGCTTCGCCCTGAGTAGGAGCGTTATCCACATGTTCAAACGTAGACCAGATCCACTGCGGGTTACCTTTCAGCTTCGTACCGATATGAAAACCCACCAGACCAACTGTCTGTAATTTACAGGCCGCTTTTACCCCGGCATGTTCATCCGGGTTATCGTAAACATAGGCTTTGGTTGTGTGGAATTTTTCAGGAGCGTCATTTTTACCAAGAACCTTCCACGAGGCTTTAAGCATAATTGAACCCACCTGAGAGTCGGTTCCGAAAGGAAAATCTGCTTCTGTAGCAAAGGCTTCCTGCCCCGATTTTGAATACAGATTTTTTTCTGCAATGTAGTTAAACATCACGTCATTGGTCAGAATCTCAAAGCGAGTGTACTGGCCATTCTGGTCGACCAGAGGACCTGTCTGAAACGGTTCTGCACTTTCATCCAGGACGTTATTCGGTACCTTGGCAATCTGATTCAGAACAGGTAAATCCTGATCGCCGCATACAGAGGGTGGCGGTAAATCTTTGCCCCATGGCGGCGGAGTCGCACCATTGGGCAAAAATATATCGCGGCTTTCTTTATAGGTTTGCCAGACAGTTGCGGCACCCGGCTTCTGACCAATGTTGACACTGGTATCGGCGACACCAACCGAAGCTGCCGGCCAGTTAAGTGCGATAAACGATTCCCACGAAAACACATCAAAATCGTGCTGCAGGGATTCCAGAGAAAACGGCTCATGAAACTGAGCGTCTGCTGGTATTACCGGGCTGATCACCGGGAGTGGAGTTGTAGCAGCCTGACCGGCAGTGGCCTGTTTATTTTCGGTTGCCGTGGTGTTGCAGGCACTGAGCAGCAGGGCTGCGGGCAGTGCACTAAACAACAGCGTTGAGTTCTTCATAGCTAAGTCCTTTGCTGAAGTGTCGGTGGTCTGTTCTCTGCCTGCAGATAACTCTGCAACAGCCCAGCAAAAATCAGATCAGTGATGTCCGGTGAAGAGCACCGGAAAGAAGATGTATTTATTATTATTTTTCACGGCCAGCGGGTGCTCACCTGCTGGCCGGATTTTTATTGAACCGAAGGTTTCTGCATGGTTTTGCCTAGCACTGTTTTCAGCGCCTGCCAGCGTTCATTTGCTTTTTTCTGATAGGCCGCACTCATAGGCCCGGCCGTAAGGGCCTCTTTATGTTTTTGCAGATGGGTATAGTGAATGGCTTTTACGTTGTATTGCGTGCTGTTTTTAAACGCGGCATAAACGTCTTTAACATTTTCCAGAGTGTCATCGATAAACAGGATATTGCGGATGGGGCGTTGCGTGTTCGTCTTACTCAGCAGACATTGCAACATCAAACCTTTATTCTGTCCGGCAACATACATAACGCCCTGTCGGTAACTTACCGGTCTTACATTATTGTCAGCGCATGGCATAAAAGGGCTGGCCAGTGATGGCTGCCCTTCAGGCATTATTAATGTATTGGCAGCAATCAATGCCAGTAACGGTTGTGGGTCAGCCGAATTAACCTGCAGATATGTGAGCTGGTTTTCTGTTGCCGAGATATCGCCACCACCACGCGCAGTTTCTACCAGCAGACGCACACCTGAAGTGGTCAGCTTTTGAAGAACAAGCGGCAAGTCGGCTTCGGTATAATCCATAAAATTCACCGCAAACAGAGCCGAGCCAATGGCAAACAGCTCATCGTCACTGGAAGCAACGCGGTATGGAGAAGGGGTGCCAATCAGTGTCTGTTGCCAGCTGCTCCAGGCCGGGCCTCCCAGATACTGACACTTATCCGTATCTTTGCTGTCGCTGCAGGGCATCATCGTCAGCGTGTCATCATCATCCATCACCAGCAGCGTTTCCTGTGGCTTACCAAAATCGCTGATAACAGCACCGACTATGCGGAAGCTGTCTGCGCTCAGCATCTCAGCGGCGCTCCATGCCTGTGCTGGCAACAGCGCCAGGCAAAGCATTAACGTAGAAATCCGTTTACTCATCGTCCGTCCTCCATGGATAAGCCTGCATGTGTGCCGCCTAAGGGCTCAAGGCAGTCTTCAATAAAGAACCGGGGATTTCAATTGCAATCCGATGAATCCTGCTGATACCGGAAAACAGCATGATGAAAGAAGCGAGCAACTAATAAAAATGCATGAGCTGTCCGGAATTGACCAGCGCCCTTTCATCTTCCGCTAAAAAGCCCTTGTAAACGGCACAGCAAGCCCTGATAGATTGCTGCTGAAGCGGTACACTGCCCAGACCCAACTCACAAATATAAGTAAGTGGCTATGAAAAAGTTAATCATCCTGCCAGCTATTGTTCTGGCCGTCGCCGCCGCTGGCGTTGTCAGCCTTCCGTCCCCCATAGATTCAGTTGCGGTTAACGCATCCCGTCCGCTGGATTTTGCCGGGGTACTCGCACCTAACGACATGCTGCAAAGCACACAGATAACCAAGCTGCCGGCCGGCAAAGCCGGTGGCGAAGATATCGCCAAAGATAAACTCGGTTGCTTATACACAGGCACACTCGACGGCAGCATTCTGCGCAAGTGCCCATACAACTCCTGGGAAACGCTGACCAATACCGGAGGTCGGCCACTGGGGCTGCATTTTGACAGCGAGCAGAATCTGATTATTGCCGACGCAGAAAAAGGCCTGCTGAGCATGAGCCCGACAGCCAAAATCAGCGTACTGGCTGACCACTACAACAATGAAAAACTGGGAGTTGTCGATGATGTGGATATCGGCGCCGACGGCACCATTTATTTCTCCGATGCCAGCAACCGTTATGCACTGAAAGATATCGTGCTCGACATTCTTGATGGCCGCCCGTCCGGTCGCTTATTTGCGTTTAATCCACAGAATAAAAGCCTGACGTTATTGGCCGATGGTTTTGCATTTGCCAATGGCGTGGCGGTATCGGCCGATCAGAGTTATGTGCTGATTAACGAAACCTTTACCTATCAGATCAGTAAAGTCTGGTTAACCGGCCCTAAAGCCGGACAGAAAGAAATCCTGCTGGATAAATTGCCCGGCCTGCCAGATGGAATTGCCCGCGCCGCCGATGGCACTTACTGGGTTGCCATGTACGGCCTGCGGCCAAAACTGGTGGATAAATTCCACGCTAATCCATGGGTAAAAAATCAGCTGGCTAAATTGCCAAAATCGTTAGCACCGGTACCCAAGCCTTACGGCCTGATTCTGCAGATTAATGCAGACGGTGAAATTTTGCAGAGCCTGCACGACCAGGCAGCGGTTGCTATTGGAGAAGTAACCTCAGTTCAGCCGGAAGATGACGGGCTGTATCTGGGTACATTGCATATGGACCGGATTGGTAAGTGGGCTTTTTAAACGTTTTTGATGGTGGGCAGTGCCCACCCTACCTTATTGAATGCCGAATATATTGTCGTGTTTGGTGGGCATTGCCCACCCTACTATATTGAATCCTGTAAATATTGCAGCTCTGCAAGGTGAGCAAGGCCAGCCCCGTAGGGTGGGCACTGCCCACCAAAAAATCATTCTCTGAAATCACCTGTTAAATTTTCACAGCTCGCCCAATCTTGAGGATATATCCCCTGTTTCAAATAGTCCCGTAGGGTGGGCACTGCCCACCAAAAAATCATTCTCCGAAATCACCTGTTAAATTTTCACAGCTCGCCCAATCTTGAGGATATATCCCCTGTTTCACATAGCGATGAAATGATGAATATGGCCACTCAGCCGCCGCAGAACATAAGCCATGCTTAACGGGATTAATAAAAATATATTCGATATGACGAATTAAATCTTTCTCATCTCTGATCTGGTGCTCCCAGAATCTTCGTTGCCAAAGACCTGAATCTCTTTCACCGCTATAACCTAAATGCTTGCTGGTCAGCCTTTTTATCTTTCCTATCCGGCTGGAGTAATCGCAATCACCCTCAGGTAATGTCCAGATGCAATGCATATGATCGGGCAAGAGAACCCAGGCAACAATATCGAATGGTTGAGTCTGACGAACAGATGAGATGCTTTCACGTAATGCCTGCCGGACATCAGGCGTTGTCAATAACGGCTTTCTTTTTGCCGTTACAATAGTGAAAAAGAATGTGCCCCCAGGGGCTTTGGCTCGCCGATAATAAGACATGATCAGTTCCTTTGATCAATTTTTATGTGCGTGTGGTTGGTGGGCAGTGCCCACCCTACCTTATTGAATGCCGAATGCCGAATGCCGAATGCCGAATGCCGAATGCCGAATGCCGAATGCCGAATGCCGAATGCCGAATGCCGAAAATACTGTAGGGTGGGCACTGCCCACCAGACAAACCATCAGACAAAAAAATCAGTGCGCCTGCTCCCAGTTATCACCCATTCCGGCTTCCACGACTAACGGCACTTTTAATTCTGCCGCCTGTTCCATTTGCTGTTTAAGTTCTGCCGCAAAGGCTTCCGCCTGATCTTCCTTCACTTCCAGAATCAGTTCATCGTGCACCTGCATCAGCATACGTGCATCGAAACCGCTGTCGGGTAACCAGCCGGCAACTCGGATCATGGCGCGTTTGATAATGTCGGCGGCGGAACCCTGCATCGGCGCGTTAATCGCGGTACGCTCGGCATGCTGGCGACGTGGTGCATTTTTCGCGCGGATTTCCGGCAGGTATAAACGGCGACCGAAAATGGTTTCGACAAAGCCCTGTTCTTTCGCGTGTTCGCGGGTGTTATCCATATAATCGCGCACGCCCGGATAACGCTGGAAATACAGATTCACGTAATCCTGTGCTTCGCCACGGCCGACGCCAATCTGTTTCGCTAAACCAAAGGCCGACATGCCGTAAATCAAACCAAAGTTAATGGCTTTGGCGGCACGGCGCTGGTTATCGCTGACGTTTTCTTCTGTTTCACCAAACACTTCCGCTGCGGTTGCGCGGTGAATATCGCGGCCATCGGCGAAGGCTTTAAGCAGGCTCGGGTCATCAGAAAGATGCGCCATAATGCGCAGTTCAATCTGACTGTAATCCGCTGCCACCAGTTTATAACCGGCTGGCGCAATAAAAGCCTGACGGATTTTCCGGCCTTCTTCCGAGCGGATCGGAATATTCTGCAGGTTAGGGTCGGTAGAGGATAAACGTCCGGTCGCCGCCACCGCCTGATGGTAAGAGGTATGTACGCGGCCGGATTCCGGCGCAATCATTAATGGCAGTTTATCGGTGTAGGTGCTTTTTAATTTCGCCAGACCACGATGTTCCATCAGCAGTTTTGGCAGCTCGTAACCGTCGTCGGCCAGTTCCTGCAGCACTTCTTCGGCGGTGGATGGCGCACCTTTTGGTGTTTTCTTTTTCACCGGCAGCTGCTGTTTTTCAAACAGGATTTCGCCCAGCTGTTTTGGCGAGCTTAAATTAAACACCTGACCGGCGGCATTATGGGCTTCCTGCTCCAGCTGTTGCAGGCGCTGCTCTATCTGCTGGCTCTGTTCGTGCAGTAAATCGGCATCAATTAATGCGCCGGTTTCTTCCATCGCGCAGAGGATGGGCATAACCGGCATTTCAATTTCCTCAAAGACTTTTTGCAGGCTTGGTACGGCCTGTAATTCCGGCCATAAACGCTGATGCAGACGCAGGGTAATATCAGCATCTTCGGCGGCATAAGGCCCGGCCTTATCGGTATGAATCTGATTAAAAGTCAGCTGTTTAGCGCCCTTGCCGGCAACCTCTTCAAAGCTGATATTTTTATGGCCCAGATATTTCAGCGCCAGGCTGTCCATATCGTGGCGGGTGGCGACTGAATCGAGAATATAGGATTCGATCATGGTATCGAACTGCACACCACGCATATGAATACCGTGGTTAGCCAGTACGTGCATATCGTATTTCATATGCTGGCCGACTTTTTTATACGTCTCGCTTTCCAGAATTGGCTGCAGCTGCGCTAAAACTTCTTCACGGTTTAGCTGGGTTTTGCCTTCCGGGATACATTCCGCGTCGTGTGCCAGCGGCACATAGGCGGCCTTGCCGGCTTCCACCGCAAAGGAGACACCGACAATGCGGGCTTCTTTATAATTAAGCGAGGTGGTTTCGGTATCGAAGGCAAAGAGATCTGATTTTTTTAGCTGCTCCAACCAGGCATCCAGTTCTGCCTGAGTAAAAATAATATCGTACTGAGTGTCACCACTGAATGCTGCGGCCATGGCCTGTTCGGCGGCTTGCTGCTGACCGGAAACCGACCCGGCCGAGGCGGTTAATTCAAACGCCGGAGCCGCATCAGCTGAATTACTCAGCTCGGCAATCCAGGCTTTAAATTCCATATTGCGGAATAATTCCAGCAACTGAGCATTATCAGCCTCGCTGCTTTTAATTTCCGGCAGACTTTGTTCCAGCTCGACATCACATTTAATGGTGGCCAGCACTTTCGATAACAGCGCCTGCTCTTTATGCTCTTCCAGACGGGCGGCCATGGTTTTCGCACCGCGGAATTCCAGCGTGGCAACTTTATCGAGGTTGTCGTAAATCGTTTCCAGACTGCCTAAGCCAGCGACTAAGCCGACAGCTGTTTTTTCACCAACTTTAGGCACACCGGGAATGTTATCAACTTTGTCGCCCATTAAAGCGAGGTAGTCGATGATGTGCTCGGGCGGTACGCCGAATTTTTCTTTAACGCCATCCACATCGAGGAAGGTGTCGGTCATGGTGTTGATTAATGACACATGGCTGTTTACCAGCTGTGCCATATCTTTATCGCCTGTGGAAATCACCACATCCTGATTATGCTCAATGGCCTGGGATGCCAGCGTGCCGATCACGTCATCCGCTTCAACCCCGTCAATGATCAGCAGCGGTAAACCCATTGCGCGGATAATGTTATGAATAGGCTCAATCTGCTCACGCAGCTCGTCCGGCATCGGCGGACGATGGGCTTTGTAGTCGGCATAAATATCGTTGCGGAAGGTTTTGCCTTTGGCATCAAACACCACCACCAGCTGTGAACCGGCGTAATCTTTCTGCAGACGTTTGATCATGCTGATCACGCCCTTGATGGCATTGGTGTGCAGACCTTTGGAGTTGGTCAAAAGCGGAATCGCATGGAAGGCGCGGAACAGATAGGACGAACCATCGACGAGAATCACTGGCTTAGACATGATATTGGTCAAATCCTTGGCTGGGGTTTCGGTGGCGGGCGGCGTACAATGCCACCAGAAGATTCATTATTGAGGCGCAGTTTACCATGAAGATTCAGCAACTTCTGGCGACAATCCTGTTTGTTCCGGCTCTGCTGGCCAGCGGCAGCGCCCTTGCGGCCGAGCCTGTCGGTGAGACCGTCACCATCCGCAACGATGGCGATAATACCTATTACGAATTCCGCATTAACGGCGAAATCAGCGAAATCAAAGTCGTGCCGAAAATGGGCCCGGCCTACTACCTGATCCCTTCCGAGCAGGAAACTAACGAATTCGTACGCAAAGATAACCCGCAGATGCGCGTACCGAAATGGGTTATCTTCCGCTGGTAATAAGCCCATATTTTAAGCCTGTCGGGCGATTAACCCCGCCAGGCATGACTGCCAGTATGGTTCCGCCTGTGGGGCCAACGGCAATCAGGCCCGCAACACGACCAAAATCAACCAGCCTGCTGACCTCCGGATACTTCCCATGTCTGTTTATACCTCGCTGAGCCAGAGCGACACCGAAGCCTTTCTTGCATATTTTGAATTGGGTACGTTAGTTTCATATAAAGGCATCGCCGCCGGTATCGAGAACACCAACTACTTCGTTACCTGCCAGCAGCAGGGCCGGCAGAGTGAGTACGTGCTCACCCTGTTTGAGCACCATAACAGCAGTGAAGTGCGAGAGTTTGTACGTCTGGCGCATCATCTGGGCCAACAGGGCCTGCAGGTTCCGGCACCATTGGCCGCACGTGATGGCGAGTGGCTGCACAGCCTGAAAGACAAACCGGCGATAATCTGTCCGCGCCTGCCCGGCGAGCATATTCATGATCCGCAACCGCAACACTGCGAAGCCATTGGCCGCGCGCTGGCGGAACTGCATCTGGCTGCCCTGCCGCTGAATAACCGCCGCAGTGACAGCCGTGGTTTTGACTGGTGGGTTACGATCAGCCCGGAGCTGAGCAGCGATTTAACCCGCGAAGAACAGACGCTATTGGAAGACGAGCTGCGCTTTCAGACACAACAGCGCAGTCAGTGGCTGAGCCTGCCGCAGGGCTGGATTCACGGCGACTTGTTTCATGACAACGCCCTCTTCACCGCTGATGGCCAGGTTGGTGCCATCCTCGATTTATACAACGCCTGCGATGGCGCACTGCTCTATGATCTGGCGATCATCGCCAACGACTGGTGCTGCGATATTAACGGTGAGTGGAAAGCCGGTTGTGTGGAAGCCTTATTAAACGGCTATGAAAGCGTACGGCCATTAAACGATGCAGAAAAAACCAGCTGGAATTTAGTGTTAAGAGGCGCGGCCCTGCGCTTCTGGCTGAGCCGTTTATTAACCCGTCGTCTTCAACAACAACGACAGCAGCAACAGGCGGGGGAAATGGCGCTGCAGAAAGATCCGGCGGAGTTTATGAATAAACTACTGGCACGCAGAACCGTTATAGCCAATTAGTTATCAGGTCGCACAGTCCACTGCCGATTATTAAAAATGCTTTCCATAAGCTCTGCCTGCCCCATAGCATGCAGATGTTGAAGCCAGAAATCACTGGCCAAAGCATATTTATGCCACTCTCTCAGATCATTAATTGGAATGTTGTTTTCAACCAGATAAGACAGGCCATCTGCACGATGTTTATAGCCGTAGAAAATATCATCACGGAAATCAACAGTACCATCACCATCCTTGTCCTGAAGAAGATGCTTCGATGCTATATGGCCGCTCGCCGTATAAGTGAAAGATGACTCTGTTATCGATTCAGTTACACCATTGCCATCCTGATGCAACACTGACTGACCAAGAATTAAGTCGCCGCTGTCATTATAAATTGATGTGGTTGTGACGATTGAATCGGTTATTCCATTCCCATCACTGTCTGTCTCTGTTTTGGCGATGGTCAATTTCCCTTGATCATTGTAGATATTTTTTTTCACCTGATAATAATCGACAATTCCACGGGTTTTCATGATTTCCTTTGACGCCAGAAACTGACCAGAATCTGAGTACTGACTGTCAATAACGCTGATTACATCAACAACTCCGTCACCTTGACTGTCGGTATTTTTTTTATACTGAGTCTGATTACCAGCATTATCGTATTGATAGTCATAAACACTCTCACCACCCAGTACATCGTCGGTTCCATCAGAATAAATTTTGCGTAATATTTTCCCACTTTCATTAAAGGTAAGACTCTGCTTATGCCACCCTCCGTCATTATATTTAACCTGTTCACTATAGGACTGAAGTTTGCCAGTATCAGTACGGATAAAGTCTTTCTTTATCTGTTTTAGCATCTCCACGGTCATCGCATTATTTTTTTCATAAACATAGCCTGATATATTTCCTCCAATATCATAATGATAACGTTCACTGATCCGGATATATTCAGAACCGCTTGCATCGTTATTAATACTCACATCGCGACGACTAAAATCACCAGAGTTATTTAAATATTGGCTAATCTGCGTTGTTTTATCTGTCACACCATCGAAATTAGTGTCGCATTTTTCGGTTGTGCGTTGAATCCCGTCATCAGAATTATAGCTGTAACTGAATTCACCCTGACTTATTGTTCCAAACAATGCCTCAGTAATAGCTGTCAGAAAACCAGAGCTGTCGTATTTAAAGAGTTTACTTTCATATTTTTCATAGCGCTGAATTGGTCTAAAATCTGAATTATAAATCACCGAATAATCCATTCCGACAATCGATATTTCCGGAAAATGAAATTCGGAGATACGTCCATCAGAACGATATGATAACTCGGTAGAAAATGCTGAATCTCCATACACCCGGTATTTGGTTATGCGTCCCTGAGAATCATATTCAAAGATTGGTTGATTATTCAGTTTGTCTGGCATTTCGACCTCAACCTGAATACCTGCAAGACGATAGATAAAACTTAATGGTTCCGATACCGCCAGATTTCGGCGAGTCAGCCCCTTACTCTGCGCCAATTCAGCGAGTGTTAAATAGAAAAACCTATACAGATTCTGATTAAGATCAACAGGTGGCAGGCTATTACTACCCTGCCAGTTACTCAGGTCTATCCCATTGCTGGGGTTCTGATCATAATCCAGCACCATCAGCAATGCCGCTATATTTGCCATACGGTGAAAGCTGCCATCTGAATCAGAGCTCAGTGCAGCAGCAACAGCATGCTCGTTATCAGGAAGATTAGTCGCTAGAAAATCATCAAGTGTCAGTGATGATACGCTCTCGAATGAAGCAATTCTGGTTTGGCCTATTGAAAAGGTAGTGGTCTCACCTTTATTGGCACGATACTCACCTTCAGTGTTGGTATATCCTGAATAAGATGCCGACTCATAGTGCAACCCTTTGATTGGAATATAAGACGTATTGGCATCTGATTGGGATTTATCATGATCAAAAATACAGCCCGATACAGCAGCTGCGCATGTAAAAATAGGAAGCAGCGTACGTAAAAATTTCATCCATGAATCCAAGCTACAAAATTATTAATTATAAGATTACCACAGATATGATACTGATAGTGATAACGGAGCCATCACTCCGCCAGCGCCTTAAGGCCATTTAAATAAGCAATCAGCTCCCGGTCACTCCACAGCCCCTGCGCCCGGTACCAGAGTGCGGCCAGATAGCTCATCTGTGTTTTGGCAAATTCCCACCCGCGATAATGTTTTAAACCATAGGCCTGCAGCAGTGTCTGTTCATCATCGGCGGATAAATCCACTCCCTGTAATAAAGCAGCCAGATCCCATAACGGATGACCGATAGCGGCGTATTCCCAGTCGAGCAATACCAGTTTGTTATCAGCAGTCTGGATCCAGTTGGGGGCGGTCGGGTCCATATGGCACAGGCAGCGTTGATTATCGGGAGCACCGCTCAACAGACTTTGCAGCGGACCGCGCAAAGCCAGCAACTCATCAGCTGCAGCCGTCATGCGATCCATAATGGCGAACTGCGCGTTAATAATATCCCAGTAATGACCGGCTTTTTCACTGATGCTGAGCTTTGGTATTCCGGCAGGCGGGCACAACTGATGCAGTTGTTGTAATTGCTGCGCCATGGTTAATAACAATCGCAGATCCAGCTGCGGATTGGTTAATGGCGTGCCCGGCACATAATCGCGGATCCAGTAATGGCCGCTTTCTGAGCGAAAGCGGATAACCGGGGTCAGCCCCTGATCAGCGACCAGATGATGTATTGTTAATTCAGCGGCACGATTAATATCCAGCGCTCTGGAATTCCGCCCTTCTACCCGCAACACATAATCACCTTCCGGCAAGCGCAGCAGATAACAATGATTGGTAAGCCCACCGGGCAATGGACTGATATCATCCAGCGTTGGCGCTTCGCTGCACAATTGCCAGTGTGGCCAGTCATCTAAAATCTGCTGCAGCATAGGTATCGCCTTATTGTTGTTATTCGGCTACTTTCCACGCCGATGGAGTGGTCAGCACAGTATTATCATCGCGGTTTTGTTGTGCATTAAGTTGTGCCTTAAATTGTGGCAACCAGTTAAACCAGCCAATAATGACCAGCACCACGTACACTGCCATCAGTACCGCCGTTAAATACAGCTCACGGTCGATATACAGAAAGATGGCAACACTGTCGACAACGATCCAGTAGAGCCAGTTTTCCAGTACTTTTTTTGCCACCATCCAGGTAGTAATCACCGCACCCCAGGTGGTGAATGAATCGAGGTAAGGCAATACCGCCGAGGTGTTTTCACTGAGCAGATAACCGCTGATACAACTCAGAACAATCACACTGCCAATGGCCAGCAGGTGTTGTTTTAATCCCCAGGACTGTATTGGTAACTCAGCAGCCGGGGCCTGTGATTTCTCATGTTTATTATCAGCCCTTTTATTGGCGCGCCACAGCCACCAGCCATAGACCGCCATAATCAGGTAATACACATTCAGCGCTGACTCCATCAGCAGGCTGACATCCCAGAACAGCCCGATAAAAATAGCTGTACTGCCAAAGGCCGCGTACCAGCACCAGATGCTCTGCTTCATGGCCAGCACTAAATAGGCAATACCCAGAATAACGGCGACCAGTTCCCAGCCGCTCATGGCCTGCGCCGCCTGTTCTATATTGCTCCAGATATCCGCCATTATGTATTCCTGCTTAAAGTCGGTGTTCAGCCGTGTGGATTAAGTGCCGGATCGAGATTGGTACCGATAAATTTGCAGACAAAAATGCTCTTGCCGAACTGCTCCCAGCTCAGGCGCATTTCTTCTTTTAAGGTATCCATCACCAGATCATAGTCACCGAACACCTGTGTACTCATGGTATTGGTAACGATGGTTAACCCTTCAACCTGATTCAGACGATCGATAAACGATTTAATCGCCGGAATATAATCATCGGCCAGAGGGTATTTGCTGATTTCTACTGATATTTCCATTTGGATCTCCAGTTAATAAGCCGGACGTCTGACGTCCGGCTGCATTTATCAGAATGAATATTTGGCTTCCAGCATCACAAGACGCGGTTCGCCCAGCTGTGCGTAACGACCAACATTATCCGGAGACGGGTCGTTAGCATCGTTGTTAAATCCACCGAAACCACGAACATCGGTTTCACGGTTGGTCAGGTTACGGCCGGCCAATGCAAGATCCAACGGCCCCTGCTGATAGCTCAGCCGGGCATGCCAGAGTACGGCAGATCGGGCTTTTTCATCGTGACTGTCGGAGAAATAAAATTCGTCTTTAGCTTCACTTTCCACCCGTACCGAAAAGTGTTCAGTAAATGCATAGGTAAGTGCCGTTGCCAGACTGTATTCCGGTGCATGTGCCTGTGCACGACCAGACTTATCCACTGTAGTGCTGCCCACAATATTCCAGCTTGCGTCATACACATTTTGCTCATAACTGTAATCGCTGAACTCGGCATGCAGATAACCCAGGCTCAGATCCCACAGCAATGCATCAGACAGCTGCCACTGGCTTTCCAGCTCCAGTCCGTAATTTTTTCCTTCAGCAGCATTCGCCAGATAGTCCATAAATGAGACACTGGGCTGATCAAAATAAGAGCTTTTAACCTGCTGGTTTTTACGCTGAATATAAAATACCGCGAGGCGGGTTTTCAGCGCATCATTATCCAGTGAAGATTTAAGTCCCAACTCGGCAGTGTTATTAAACTCGGTATCAAAAGTACGGTTCTCTGGCGACACATCCGGGTCGGTATTAATGCCACCCGGTTTATATCCCCGTGCCAAAGAAACATAACCCAGATGATTCTGAGCAAGCAGGGTTTCAAGCGTTACCTTGCCACCCAACAGGGTTTCATCCGTTGTATCCTGAACCGCGTCATTCGCAGAGAAATCATTTTTCCACTGCTCCGCACGCACACCATAGGTCAGTGTCCAGTCGGAGTTAAAAGCCGTACTCAGTTCGGTGTAAACGGATACAGAATTTACGCTCAGGTCGCTGCGATACTGTGCGTCTCCGGTACGGTTTCGCACGAGCTCTTCATCTCGCGTCATATAATAAATGCCGGCGACCCAGTCGGTCGTGTCACCAAAAAAACGTCCCTGAGGTGCAGATAAAAAGCGGAAATCGGCGCTGCTGCGGTCAAAGGTACGCAGATACTGGTCAAATGCGCTTCCCCATTTTGGTGGGTAAGCATCTGACACCCAGTCTTCGTCGTAACTGTATTCAGCTTTATTCCAGCTGCCGGTAATTTCACTTTCAAAGCGGACTGCGGCATTCAGCTCGCGGTTATAAGCCAGCGCAAAGGCGTTGGTATCCTGACTGTCGCGACCAGGTTCATCAGATAAAGTGCTACGGCTGTTATCCAGCGTGAAGGCATCGTAACCGTTATCGATATCGGCGTATAAATAGGTCAGATTTAATTCACTGCGCTCAGACAGTTGCCAGTGCAGTTTAGCGCGGGCGATTTTTTCGTCCTGGTTATTGGTGTCGTCACGGTTTAAAAATTCGTTGTCGATATAACCATCGGACTCAAAACCATGTACGGCAATACGCCCCTGCAGGTTATCACTCAGTGAACCGGATAACGCCGCTCCCAGACCATAGCTGCTGTAGTTGCCGGCTTTGGCACTGATATAACCTTCATTATTTTTCGTCGGGTCATTGCTGCGGATATTGATCATGCCGGCCAGTGCGTTAGCACCAAAACGGGTGCCCTGCGGGCCGCGCAGAATTTCCACCTGCTGCACATCAAACAGGGTCGCGGCAGCACCTAAACCGGTCATATCGATACCGTCAATCACCAGACCCACAGATGGATTCACCGGATCAACAAACTGGCTACGTTCGCCGATACCGCGAATCTGAAAATAGCGCCCACGGGAAGTACCGGAAGCAAAGTT
Source organism: Thalassobium sp. (assembly GCA_002733205.1). GTDB lineage: Bacteria > Pseudomonadota > Gammaproteobacteria > Pseudomonadales > Oceanobacteraceae > Venatoribacter > Venatoribacter pacificus. The sequence continues at coordinate 180,937 of NVUW01000002.1, forward strand.
CACGTTGGGAGCAAAGCTTAAGATCTGGTCCAGATGCTGCGCCGAACGGGCTTCAATCTGCTCGCTGCCAACTAAGGTGACGGCTTCGGGAATCTGCTGCACATCGGTTTTACGAAAATCGGCCTGTACGGTTTGCGTGCTGAGGATAACGTCATCAGCCGCCAAAGCCGACAGCGGGGCCAGTAAAACCAACAGGGAAAGCGGTGTTTTTTTCATTCAGGGTCATTCCTCAAAATACAAGAAAGACCCGGGTAGTGCGTAGGGGCCGGTTGCGTTTAACGCCAACCTCCCGGTTGTGATGCGAGCCGCCGCAGACTGTGCGTACTCACCCCCATTCCTACGCCGGTACTAACCGGATCAGGTTCTAGGGGTTTGCCGTTTACGCAGGTAAACCTATGGCATCTCAGGCCGGATTCAGACAATCGGGCCACCCCCTGGGACAGGGGCATCATAAGGGATTCACGCCGGGGAACCAATGGCGGCTTTAGGCTGATAGGAAATAACCACTTCTGCGCGAAAATGTCATCGCTGCCACGGCTGCGGTATGCGGCTGCCGAGCAGATCATCCAGCAACTGCTGTTGCTGTTCGCGCTCAGCCAGAATCGCGGCTTCGGTAAAGTCAGTTATGTCCTGATTTTTATCGCCTTCGCTGACATCACTGTCGAGGCTGCCCAGCACATAGGTTCGCCGCCGCTCGTGCCATTCATTCTGACTTTGCTGCGAAGCATGCTGCAGGGTGAAATCTTCGTAGCGCAGGCTGGTTACCTCGGTGGCGCGGGCTTCGGTCTCGATGTACTGGTAGTTCTGCTTGCTGAAATCCACCAGCTCCAGCCAGGGCAAAGGCTCATAAAAGCTGGCCTTAAACTGATACGCCTGGGTTTGCTCTACGGCGAGGCTGCCGGCATCACCGGTTTCGCCTTTGGTATCCTGTGCGAAATTCAATCCAAAGCTGATTTTTTCATTATTCCGCTGTGCATCAGTATTGGGCTTGCTGACCTGCGCCTGAAAAGAAAAGCTGAAATCCTCCAGACCACTCAGCGCAGTCAAACCACTGCGGGCAAAACCCACGTCGATTCCGGTTGGCGTTTGCGGTGGCTGCTCCTGTTCCTGCCGCGCCAGATCCTGCGGATGCTGTTCGGGTTTATGCAACAGGGCGAAGGCATCGAGCATTAAATCCAGCTGCTGTTTATCGGCATTGCCGCGTCCACCGCTCTGTTCGATCAGCGTCAGATATTCTTTCAGGCTGTCCTGCCGCTGTGCTTCCGTGCCTAACTGCGCCCAACCGGCTTTGCTCAGATCCAGCTTCAGTTTGTCTTCATGCAGCAGCACATTCAGGCTGCGCTGCTCATCATCGTTGCGGTATTCAATGCGCAGCAGATCGCTGCTCTCACCACCAGCGCCTTTAAGGTCGAGTGAAACCGCCGAGAATTGCTGCAGTTTATCCAGCCCCAGATTTTCCAGATCAAGATGGCCACTGGCCAGATAACGCCGTGCCAGTTTATCCAGTGATGAGGCCAGTTGCAGCGCTTCTTCCTGCTCTTCCTTACTCAGCGATTCATCCAGGGTAAAGCCCACCAGCCACTGATCTACTTCCAGTGCACGGCCATCGTCACTCTGACCCCAGCCGCTCTGATGGGTCAGGTTCAGGGTTAATTCCTTACCCGAATTGGTGGTCAGTTTCAGGCTGAATTTTTCTTCCTGATAACCGTATTTCAGGCTGACCTTGCCGATTTCTGTCAGCGCCGGACGGGTACCGTCATCGGCATAAGCGTAACGCCCGCTGGTACTGCTGAACTGTGATACGCCGCGCCCCAGCAAATCGGTCAACACAGCTCCGGGACGAAAATCCTTAGGTATATTCAGGGAGTCGGAGGCAGAGACAAGCTGCTCCCGTCCCTCAGGGCTCACGCCATTTAATATTTCGCTGTCGTTCAGCGTGCCGGCAAAACGCGTCCACGACTGATCGCTTTGCCACAGGTTGCGGTTGACCGGCTCGCGGTAAGTCGAATCCGCGACGGACTGCGAGTGCAGTGACTGGCCTTTTGCCGCCGCTTTCAGTTCGCTGCCGCCGGTACGCGCCAGCTGATCGGTCAGCAGGCCATCACTGGTCCGGCCCGGCCTGATAAACTGGAAACTGCCGACTTCGCTGATGCGTGGTGTAATTGCCATGGTCTGATCCCTGACCTGTGATGATGAGTTGTGATTTAACTGTTTATCGGCCAGTCACAGCATTAATTAAGACAACTATCATTTAAGCGCAGCACTTTTAATAACAGTGCAAAGGAATAACCGCCATAATTACCCTTCCTGACAATAATCCCGCTTGAAAACTGCGGAAAAATCACCATTCTTGCTGTCATAAATCCGTGCTCAAATCTGTTCTGTTGAGCACTCGTGGAACCACTGAGAACAACCCTTAAAGGAGTCGCACATGTTGCGCATAATTCTGTTTCTGGCCACCAACTTAGCCGTTGTTCTGGTGGCGAGCGTTACCCTGTCGCTGCTCGGTGTGGGCAGTTACCTGGAACGCAGCGGCAATGGCCTGAACCTCGGCAACCTGCTGGTGTTCTGTCTGGTGTTCGGTATGGTCGGCTCGGTGATCTCGCTGCTGCTGTCCAAGTGGATGGCGAAGCGCACAATGGGCGTACAAATCATCGATCAGCCGCAAAATGCCGGTGAACAGTGGCTGCTGAGCACAGTAAAAGAACTGGCTGACAAAGCCGGTATCGGTATGCCGGAAGTGGGTATCTTCGGTTCGGCGGCGCCTAACGCCTTTGCTACCGGCTGGAACCGCAACAATGCACTGGTCGCGGTATCGACCGGCCTGCTGCAGCGTATGGATAAAGAGCAGATCAAAGCGGTACTGGGCCACGAAATCGGCCACGTTGCCAACGGCGATATGATTACCCTGACCCTGATTCAGGGTGTGGTGAACGCCTTTGTGATGTTCTTCGCCCGTATTATCGGTAACTTCGTCGACCGTGCGGTATTCAAGAACGAAGACGGTCCGGGCATCGCGTTCTATGTGACGACCTTTATCGCCGAGATCGTACTGGGCATTCTGGCTTCGACCATCGTTGCCTGGTTCAGCCGTCGCCGTGAATTCCGTGCCGATCAGGCCGGTGCCGAGCTGGTCAGCCCGGCCGCAATGATCAGCGCGCTGGCTGCCCTGCAGCAAACCTACGACCAGCCAAGCGAACTGAACGGTGAACTGGTGGCCTTTGGTATCGGTGGCGAAGGCAAGATGTCTGCCCTGTTCTCCACTCACCCGCCGCTGGAACGTCGTATTCAGGCGCTGCGTGAGCAGTACGGCCGTTAATTCTGCCTGCTGACGCACCAACGAAAACGAGCCTCAATTGAGGCTCGTTTTTTATATTTGCTACCAGACCAACTCATCACGACAGTCTGATCAATCCAGCCCCGATCAATCCAGCCCCATCGCTTTCATCATTACGTGCTGCTTAACCGGCAACAGTTTGTCGAACAGGCGCATCCCTTCGTTGCGTAATAAACGCAGCAATGGCTGATCGGCAGCGAACAGCTGCTTAAAGCCTTCCATCGCCGCCATGGTGCTGAGGTTGTCGGCCTGACGGCGGCGCTGATAACGGCTGAGCACCAGCTCACCACCAAGATCCAACCCTTTGCTGTGCGCACGCAGGATTTCTTCCGCCAGGGTTTCGGCATCTTTAAAGCCCAGGTTCACACCCTGCCCGGCCAGCGGGTGAATGGTATGCGCGGCATCACCGGCCAGCACCACGCCTTCGCACCAGTAATCCCGGGCATGACGCTGGCGCAGCGGGAAGCGGGCTTTGGCCGAGCTGGCCAGCACCTGCCCCAAACGCCCTTCAAACGCCTGAGTCAGAGCGGCGTTAAAGCCGGCCTCATCCATCACCAGTACCGCATCAGCTTCCGCCGGCGAAGTCGACCAGACGATAGACGCCAGATGTTCATCACCCGGCAGCGGCAGTAACGCCAGCGGTCCTTCAGGACGGAAACGCTGCCAGGCGGTCGCCTGCAGCGGTTGTTCAAGCCGTACTGTGGCAACAATGGCGTGATGGCCATAATCCCACTCGGTGGTCGGCAGACCAGCCCACTGACGCACCCGTGACAGCGCACCATCGGCACCAATCACCAGTCTGGCCAGCAGCCTGTCGTCGTTTTCCAACACCACCGGGGTGTAACCTTCGGCGTCACGATTATCGAGGTAGCGAACTTTCTGCGTCAGTACATCAACACCCTGCGTTTCCTGCAGGCACTGCTGGATCGCCCACAGCGTTTGCCGGTTTTCGACGATATGACCCAGACAGGGAGCATGCAGATCGGCGGCATCGAAGGTCACAGAACCTGTGCCTTCAGCATCCCAGACGTGCATGCCGGTGTAAGGACTGAGACGCTGCGGCGGAATCTTCTGCCAGGCGCCCAGACGGGTTAAGAAAGCCTGGGTTTTGGCGGTTAACGCCGACACACGCAAATCATAATCGGCCAGTTCGCTGCCGCTGGCCGGAGCCTGTGTGCGGAACGCCGGATCAATCAGGGCAATGCGCAAAGGCTTTTGCTGTGCCCCCTGCACCAGCGCGCTGGCAATCGCCTGCCCCACCAGTCCGGCACCAACAATCACTACGTCATAGTTCATGCAGATTCTCCTGAAAGCGGCGTGGCCGGAAGCTTCGCTGCCCGTTGTCCTAAGCCCATCGCATGACGGGTAAAGAGTTTGCGCGCGGTTGGCAGGGCCGACATGCCAAGCAGGCCAGCATCGCGCAGCAGCGCCATACCCGGCAGTTTTGAACCAAACAGGCGTGGCAGCAGATCGCTGGCCATGATGGTGTTGCGCTGGTCGGCCTGCTGCTGTTGCTCGTAAGCCTGTAATAACGCCAGATCGCCCAGCGGCTGATTCTGCTGCCAGGCGTGGTTGAGATATTCGGCCAGTACAGCGGCATCGCGCAGTGCGAGGTTAAAGCCCTGTCCGGCCACCGGATGCAAACTGTGCGCAGCGTTGCCGAGCAGCACCAGCGAACGCCGCACCTGCTCTTTACTCTGCACCAGTGCCAGCGGGTAGCTGGCGCGTTCGCCGACCCGCATTAAACGCCCCAGACGATATCCGATCTGTTGCTGCAGACGGGCAAGGAATTCGGCTTCGGGCAAGGCTTTGACCTGTTCGATCTGGTCATCGGCCAGCGTCCACACCACGGCGAAGTCTTTTTTATTCAGTGGCAAAAAGGCAATCGGGCCGTCTTCACTGAAACGTTCATACGCCCATTGACCGTGTTCACGGTCGACCTCAACCTGAGTCACCAGCGCATGGGTGCCATAAGCGCGGCGTTCATGCTGAATACCCAGCTGCTGCGCCAGCGCCGAACGCGCACCATCGGCCAGCACCAGCAGACTGGTCTGCAGTTGTTCGCCGTTATCGAAGGTCAGCAGCGCGCCGTCAGCGTTCATCTGTACGCCCTGCACCTGGGCCGGGGCTTTAATGCTGACGCCCGGCTGTTCCAGTCCGCTTAAAAGGCCCTGACCAATCACGGCGTTTTCAACGATATAACCCAGAGCTTCGGTGTTCTGTTCACTGGCGTGCAGCTGGGTCTGGCCAAAGCGGCCCTGATCGGAGACCTGAATATGCCCGATAGCACAGGCGCGCTCAGCCATCAGATCCCATACACCCAGCTGACTGAGAATCTGTTGTGTACCGTACGACAACGCCGTCGCCCGGCCATCAAAGCTGGGCGGACGGCTGGCAATATCACCATCCCAGTTCAGCGCCAGACGGTCGATTAAGGTCAGGCTCATCCCGCGCGCCAGCGCCGGTTTTAACAGATGCACCAGACTGGCGCCGACCATGCCGGCGCCCAGTACCACAATGTCAGACTGCGGGATGTGCTTGCTCATGCTGTTCCTCAGCCCGCCATCAGGGCTTCAATATCATCAATCTCTTTGACAACGGCAGCGGTCAGGACTTTGCAGCCGTTTTTGGTCACCACCACATCGTCTTCGATGCGGATGCCGATGCCGCGCCATTTGGCGTCCACCGTTTCATCGTCCGGCGAGATATACAGCCCCGGCTCAACGGTCATCACCATGCCTTCTTCGAGAATGCGCCACTCACCACCGATGCGGTATTCGCCGACATCATGCACATCCATGCCCAGCCAGTGACCGGTTTTATGCATGTAGAACTGGCGGTATTCCTGATTCTCAATCAGCTCGTCGACATCACCGCTGAGCAGGCCATGCTGTACCAGCCCTTCGACCAGCACCCGCACCGCCGCTTCGTGCGGCTGATTCCAGTGATTACCGGCTTTGATCTGCTCTATCGCGGCATACTGCGCATCCAGCACCAGCTGGTACATCGCCTTCTGCTCGGCGCTGAATTTACCGTTAGCCGGGAAGGTGCGGGTAATATCGGCGGCGTAGTAGTCCAGCTCACAACCGGCGTCGATCAGAATCAGGTCGCCGTCTTTAATCGCCATATTGTTGTGGGTGTAATGCAGAATGCAGGCGTTATCACCGGCCCCCACAATCGACGGATACGCCGGCCAGCGGCTGCCAGCAGCCATAAAGGTGCGCATAATCTCGGCTTCCAGCTCAAACTCGAACATGCCCGGCTTGACCATCTGCATAGCACGGGTGTGCGCTTCGGCGCTGATGTCGGCGGCCTTCTGCATAACCTTAATTTCTGCAGGGGATTTAATCAGACGCTGATCGTGTAATAAATGATCCAGCGCACTGAATTCGTGCGGCGGCGTGGCGCCGTTACGCACCTGAGTTTTGATATGGTTAACCCACTGCATCAGCTGGTTATCAAAGTTCGGGCTGACGCCCAGACTGGCGTAGATGCGGTCTTTGCCTTCGATCAGTCCGGGCAGGATGTCGTCGATATCGCTGATCGGGAAAGCATCATCACAGCCCAGCACCTCTGGTGCGGCTTCCGGGCCGACACGGCGACCGGTCCAGATTTCCTGCTCTTTGATTTTTTCCTGACAGAACAGCACGTATTCGCCATGCTCACGGCCGGGAATCAGCACCAACACGGCGTGCTCTTCAGCAAAGCCGGACAGGTAATAGAAGTCGCTGTCCTGACGGAAAGGATGCTCCACGTCGCGGTTACGCACCGTGACCGGCGCAGATGGCACAATAGCAATGCTGTTCGGGCTCATCAGCTCCATCAGCTGGCGGCGGCGTTTGGCGTATTCGCGGACATCGAGTTTCATCATCACCTCGTCAATGCGTGCAGATCAGTGCAGGGTTTTGGTTGCCGGTGCGGCTTTGTTCATACCGTAAAAGACCGTGAGCGCAGCAACACGGGCATGTTCGGCCAGTTCCAGATAGAGCATTTCGTTCTGTGGGTCTTGTGGATCGTCCAGTGACGCCTGCGAGAAGGCATCCAGATCCTGCAGCACTTCCATCACATCTTCCGGCACTTTGCCCTGAATCTGGCCAGAAGCACCAAAGCCATCGAGGAAACCTTTGCTCCACTGCGCCAGGCATTCAACCTGCTCGTCGATATCGGCATCTTCATCGGCCGGCAACAGCACACTGAATTCCATCGACTCACCGCTCAGTCCCACCAGAACGTCATCGTAAAACGTCTGCAAAAAAGATTGCAGTGGTGCTTCAGGAGCATCTTCCAGCTCCAGATATTCCTGAGCTTCCACTAACCAGTCGGCCGGTTTAAGCCGCGCACCGGAAGCAAGATAGCCGGTCAGCCAGCCATGCAGGGCGGATGGAGTCTGGTAGCAGCGGGATTCCAGCCACAGATCAGCGGCTGCAGAAAATTCGATCGTCATAACGTCCTCAACGGGAGGGAAAGCCGTCATTCTATCATTGCTGCCGCGAAAGTATGCGCAAATGCCGGAAGCGGCGGGAATAAAGCGGCAAAGCCGCCGTCGCCGATTGACCCCGCTGGCAGCAGCCTCTTATAGTAACCCTGTTCTCACTACCACTATGATGGCAATGCAAAATCCTGAACTCCAGAGCCTGCAGCGTAAGATCGAAAAACTGCTGACCGTGCACCAGGCGCTGCGCGAGCAGAATAAATCCATGCGTGCTGCCGAAGCGAGCTGGCAGGCCGAGCGTGCAAAACTGATGCAGCAGAACGAAATTGCCCGTCGCAAGGTCAATGAAATGATTACCCGTCTGCAAACGCTGGAGCGCAATAGTGGCTAACCCGTCCAAAACGCTGGAATTACAAATTCTGGATCGTGAGTACCGTATCAATTGTCCGGATGGTGCCGAAGAGAAGCTGCGTGATGCCGCGCGTTATCTCAACGAAAAAATGTCCGAAATAAAGAATGCCGGCTCCTCTGCCGGAAAAGTGCTGGGCACCGATCGCGTTGCGGTGATTGCAGCACTCAATATCGCCCACCAACTGCGCGAGCTGGAAGCCGAGCACCAGCAGATGAAGCGCGATCTGGATAAGATGCACAGCGCCATCGACGAAGCATTGGAACAGAATCTGCAACTGGAGTTGTGATTCTGTAGCGCCGCTTTCATTACAAAATCTTCATTTTTTCACGATTATCTCTGATATACTTCGCCTGCTCCCTGGGGTGTTTGCCAGTCGATAAAGTCCTGAGCCGATGTTTTTTTTATGGAAGGTTTCACTCGCTGATGTGTGCATGTCCGCCCGCCGGAAAGCCTGATTCAGTGTCTGGCCTGCCACCTTGGACCACAGGGTTCAAGGCCTTTATTTACGACAGCGGCACAGTGGGGAGCTCTTCCCATTTCTGCGTTTAATTCCGATGAATAAAACCGAACTCCGCCGGCACATGCGCCGCCAGCGCCGCGCGCTTAACCGCCGCCAGCGTGAACAGGCCGCCAGGCATCTGCTGCGCTCCCTGCGTCAGTCTGCTCACTTTCAGCATTCCCGTCATATTGCCGTCTATCTCACCAATGATGGTGAAATTGATACTTCGGTCTTTATCCGCGATTTGCAGCGCCGTGGCAAAACACTCTACCTGCCGGTACTGCATCCGCTGCGCAAAGGACATCTGAGCTTTCTGCCGTTTAACCGCCAGAGCCGCATGGTGAAAAACCGTTTTGGTATCAGCGAGCCAGACTTTGCCGGCCACCGGGCCATGCCAGCACGTTTTATTCATCTGATCTGTATGCCGTTGGTTGCCTTTGATAAAGATGGCAACCGGCTGGGAATGGGCGGCGGATTTTATGACCGCACACTGGCGTTCAGCCGCTCAGAGGGGAATAAACCCCGGCTGATTGGCTGTGCCTATGAATTGCAAAAGGTAGAGGCATTACCCGCTGAAGCCTGGGATATTCCACTGACGGCAATCGCCACCAACGCCGGGCTGCACCGTTTCCGCAAATCCTAGCGGATACTGTTTTCCATGGTCATCAGTGACGCCGGGCGTTTGACCTCGCTGGTCATACCCGTCACCGCAGCTCCCAACAGAACGATGACGCTGAGAAGGATAAGGATATCTGGCTTTTTCATTTGTTATTGTTCCTACTGTATTCCGCATAACGGATTAGAACCGGTGATCATTGGATGCTAGGCTGGCCGCATACCGCTCAGCCCCGTGCTTATTAATGGCACCTCAGGCGAGAGCAATACTCAGACCACTTTATAGTCAAAAAGTATGAATCACTGGTTACTGAAATCTGAACCGGACGTTTTTAGTTATTATCATCTTGAGGCCGCACCAGGCAGGCGCACAGTATGGGACGGCGTGCGCAATTATCAAGCGCGCAACATACTGCGCGATGAGATACAGGTCGCAGATCTGGTGTTTTTTTACCATTCCAGCTGTAAAGAGCCCGCCATTGTCGGCGTATGCCGGGTAACCCGCACCGGGCTCGCCGACCCATCACAGTTTGATCCTGCATCGGACTATTTTGATGCGAAGTCCGATCCGGCCAAGCCGCGCTGGATCACCATCGAAGTTGAAGCCCTGCGCGCACTCAAACATCCCATCACACTGAAAGCGATGCGCAAAGACAGTGCACTGCAGGAAATGGCGTTACTCAACCGTTCACGCTTATCGGTGCAGCCGGTACGCGCTGAAGAGTGGGCGCATATCCTGCACCTCGCCGCTGACGACGGACGCTTTCATGAATGACATAACACCCTATGTTGTCACCCTGAATGCCGGTCAAACCTATCAGATCTGTCAGTGCGGGCGCTGCAGCAGCGCGCCGTTTGCCGCCGACAATTGCCCGAAGGCATTCAGTCTGCATAACAGGCAGAAACAACTGGTGTGGCTGTGCAGCTGCGGGCGCAGTGCCGCCATGCCTTATTGCGACGGCAGCCACAATCCGCGTAATGAAATGACCGTATGGGGAGCGCTGCGGGAAATGACTCAGGATTTACTAGGCCACTTCCGCAAATAAGTTTCAGAAGGCGACGGTGGCCGTATTCGGCGTCATGATTTTACGTACCTGATGAAACAGGTCGGCGGTATCGAGCAAAGAATTACCCGACTGAATCATGCCATGCCGCACCTGCCAGAAGGTGGCGGCGTGCAGCGCAATGACCTTATCCACCGGCTCAAATCCCATTAACGGGCGCACCAGCGTGCCACTGAACGTTGACTGGGTAACCACCAGATTGCCTTCACACACCACTTCTTCAACCCCGATGGAAAAATCGTCCATAGAGTTGCGGATGGTCTGGATCAGGGTCTCCATACCATCCAGACCCAGCGGCATATTGACCATGCTCGCATAGTAGGTGAAGTCACGGGCCACCAGAGAACGGGCCAGATTAAAGCGCCCCTGATTCCAGGTCAGCTCAACAAAGTTGTGTACCAGTTTTTTATTACTATCCAGACGCGCGTCCATGTCATTCCCCTGCTGTGCAGACATCCTTGCCTGCTGAACCGTGGCCACTGGCCTTTTTGGCGATACTACGCAGCCAACCGTTATACACTTAGGACAATTCAGGTCAATATGTCGAAAGGCGGAAATTAAACCGGGTTGGTATCGGCCAATATCCAATCCGTGATTTGTCCGTAAATCCGCTCCCGGTGTGCCGGTGATTCATTCACCAGGTGGTGCTGGCCACCAGGCAGCATCATCAGCCGCTGATGAGGAAATTTCTGCGCCAGCAACTTCAGGTTATGACGCCAGGCGACGGTATTATCGTTATCGCCCTGTACGATATTCACGTCCAGCTCGGAAGGTGGCAACGCTTCAATGTAAGGCACCCACTGCTTCAGGGCACCGACCCAGCGCACACTTAAATGATGAGGCTGCAGAGGATCCTGTTCAGCAATAAAGCGCAGAAAATCGGCGTCTGCCGAGTTCGGATTGAACTTACGCCGGACCTGACGCAGAAACAGGCTGACAAAGGTATGCACCAGCCGGCCTTTGTACCAGCCTTTCGGACGCACCAGAGGTGCCATCAGGGTAATGCCGGCAAAAGGAGATTGTGCCTTGCTCAGTTGGCGCTTGAGCAGATAGTTAATAATGATCGCGCCACCGGTACTCTGACCGAAGACATACAACGGCCCACCCAAACCACCACGGGTGCGCTGCAGAATCAGACTGAAGACTTCGTCGTATTCCTGAAAGCTGCCAATGGAAGCACTCTCGCCGCTGGAAAGCCCATGCCCGGGCAGATCGAAAGCAACGACGTTCAGCCCTTGCTCCAGACAGTAGCCAATCAGCGAACCGTACAGACCAACATGGTCATAGTAACCATGGACAACAATGGCAGTACCGCGTGGATTCTGCGGACGCCAGACCTGTACAGCAATCTGGTAATCAGCCGCTTGCATCAGCCCGGCGAAATGACGGACGCCGCTCAGCTCAGGAAAGTCCAGCCGGTACATGTGCAAATAAGCCTCTATCTGCGCACCACTGGTTGGTTCGCGGAACTGCCAGTCCATCGATTTAAAGGCAGAAACCAGACCATTTTTACTCCAGCTCAGACTCACATTCAGCACTCCGGAAAATAACACCGACATACTAGGCGCTGATGGCAACAATGCCTAGGGCCTGTTAACACTAAGTGAATCCGGCCCCGGCCACCCTCGCCGCTAAAGACCCAATAAGCATTTATCAACGCTTTATCACTGCAGAAAATGCCAATAAAAAAGGGCTCCGAGGAGCCCTTTTTCCGATCTGACTAAAGCGTATTAAACGCTGTAGTACATATCGTATTCAACCGGGTGAGTGGTGTGCTCAACGCGGTAAACTTCTTCCATTTTCAGCTCGATGTAAGCTTCGATCATATCTTTGCTGAATACGCCGCCTGCAGTCAGGTACTCGTGGTCAGCTTTCAGGCTGTCCAGAGCTTCGCGCAGAGAACCACAAACCTGTGGAATCTTGGCTGCTTCTTCAGCTGGCAGATCGTACAGATCTTTATCCGCTGCATCGCCAGGGTGGATCTTGTTCTTAACGCCGTCCAGGCCAGCCATCAGCAGAGCTGCGAAAGCCAGGTATGGGTTAGCGATCGGGTCAGGGAAACGTGCTTCGATACGCTTGCCTTTTGGCGACGCAACGTAAGGAATACGGATAGAAGCAGAACGGTTACGGGCAGAGTAAGCCAGCATTACCGGAGCTTCGAAGCCTGGGATCAGACGCTTGTAAGAGTTAGTACCTGGGTTGGTGAACGCATTCAGGGACTTAGCGTGCTTGATCACACCACCGATGTAGAACAGAGCCGTTTCAGACAGACCGGCATAGCCGTCGCCCGCGAACTGGTTCACACCGTCTTTCCAGTAAGACATGTGTACGTGCATACCGGAACCGTTGTCACCACAGATTGGCTTAGGCATGAACGTAGCGGTTTTACCGTAAGCAGCAGCAACGTTATGAATAACGTATTTCAGCATCTGCACTTCGTCAGCTTTCTTAACCAGAGTGTTGAACTTAACACCGATTTCGTTCTGTCCGGCGTTCGCCACTTCGTGGTGATGAACTTCAACGTCCAGACCAATGGCTTCCAGTGTGTTACACATGGCAGCACGGATGTCGTGGTGGCTGTCTACTGGTGGAACCGGGAAGTAACCGCCTTTAACGCGTGGACGGTGACCCAGGTTGCCGCCTTCCATAACCGCTTCGGTGTTCCATGCAGCTTCGGAAGAGTTGATTTTGCAGAAGCTGCCGGACATGTCAGAGCCCCAGCGAACATCGTCAAACATGAAGAATTCTGGTTCTGGACCAAAGAATGCAGTGTCACCCAGACCAGTGGACTTCAGGTACTCTTCAGCACGCAGTGCTACAGAGCGAGGGTCGCGGTCGTAGCCCTGCATAGTGGCAGGCTCGATGATGTCGCAACGCAATACCAGAGTGGCGTCTTCGGTGAATGGATCCAGGAAGCTGGTGCTGTCATCCGGACGCAGGATCATGTCGGATTCGTTAATACCTTTCCAGCCAGCAATAGAAGAACCGTCGAACATCTGTCCGGTTTCGAAGAAGTCTTCGTCTACATAACGCGCAGGAATAGTAACGTGCTGCTCTTTACCCTTGAAATCGGTAAAGCGCAAATCAACCCACTTCACATCGTTTTCTTTGATTAAATTCAGAGTGTTCTCTGACATCTTACTGTCTCCAGATGCTGGTTCAACTTGATACGGGGTTTAGCCCCGGCTTGCCATGCTCAGTATTGGAGCAAGTAGTGTGCCATTTTATCTTATGGCGCAGCCCGCATAAAATCAGGGCCGCAAAACAACACTCAGGCACTCACTGCACCAAAATAAATCACAACCTGAACCAAATGCACCATTTTAGCGCGATGGCGTGAGGTGAATACGCTAGCCAGTACAAGCCTGCACATTATAGGTTCACTTGAACACCGCAGTACATGGGATTCGGCACAAAAACAGCGCTTTCATTAACAGCCTTATTATTGCTGCAGTAAATGTCGGGATAATCTGCCAAAGACGGCGAAATTGATGTCACGCTAACGGCCCGTTTCAGGTATAATCGCGCCTCATTTTTTGTACAAACTTTCACCAAGGCCATTCTTGTGATCGACAACCTCAGAAACATCGCCATCATCGCGCACGTTGACCATGGCAAAACAACGCTGGTCGACAAACTGCTCGAGCAGTCCGGCACCCTGGACCGCAAAGATCAGGGCGGCGAGCGGGTCATGGACTCCAACGACCAGGAAAAAGAGCGTGGTATTACCATTTTGGCGAAAAACACCGCCATCCGATGGAATGAATACCGCATCAACATCGTTGACACCCCAGGACACGCCGACTTCGGTGGTGAAGTGGAACGTGTTATGTCGATGGTTGACTCTGTTTGCCTGCTGGTTGACGCCGTCGACGGCCCAATGCCGCAGACTCGCTTCGTAACCCAGAAAGCATTCGAGCGCGGCCTGCGCCCGATCGTAGTAATCAATAAAATCGACCGTCCGGGTGCCCGTCCTGATTGGGTTATGGACGAAATGTTCGATCTGTTCGATCGCCTTGGCGCGACCGAAGAACAGCTCGACTTCCCAGTGGTATACGCCTCTGCCCTGAACGGCATTGCTGGTCTGGATCCTGACAACATGGCGGACGATATGTCGCCTCTGTTCCAGATGATCGTTGACCACGTAACACCACCACCGGTTGACCTTGACGGTCCGTTCCAGATGCAGATCTCCGCTCTGGATTACGACAGCTATGTGGGTGTTATCGGTGTCGGCCGTATCGCCCGCGGTAAGCTGAAGCCAGGCACCGACGTACAGATCGTTTCTGCTGAAGGCAAAACCCGTAAGGGCCGCGTGCTGGAAGTTAAAGGTTTCCATGGTCTGCAGCGTGTTGCTGTCCCTGAAGCCAATGCCGGTGACATCGTCTGTATTTCCGGTATCGACGGTCTGAGCATTTCCGACACACTGTGTGATCCTTCTAAAGTAGAAGCATTACCACAACTGTCTGTTGATGAACCTACCGTGAGCATGACCTTCCAGGTGAACGATTCTCCGTTCGCTGGCCGTGAAGGTAAGTTCGTCACCAGCCGTAATATCAAAGACCGTCTGGAAAAAGAACTGATCCACAACGTGGCACTGCGCGTCGAGCCAGGTGACACCCCGGAAAAATTCAAAGTATCCGGTCGTGGTGAACTGCATCTGTCCGTTCTGATTGAAACCATGCGCCGCGAAGGCTTCGAGATGGGTATCTCCAAGCCGGAAGTTGTGCAGAAAGAAATCGACGGTGAGATTCAGGAACCTTACGAACAGGTTGTGATCGACATCGAAGAAGAACATCAGGGTTCCATCATGGAAGAGATGGGTAACCGTCGCGCCGAGATGACCAACATGGTGCCGGATGGCAAAGGCCGCGTACGCCTTGAGTTCATCATGCCGGCCCGTGGCCTGATCGGTTTCCGTGGCCTGTTTATGACCATGACTTCCGGTTCCGGCATCCTGACCAACATCTTCGACCATTACGGTCCGGTTCAGACCGGTCTGACCTCTACCCGTCACAACGGCGTACTGGTATCGATGGTTCCGGGTAAGATTCTGGGTTATGCCCTGTTCACCCTGCAGGAGCGTGGCCGCTTGTTTGTGGCTCCGGGCCTGGAAGTGTACGAAGGCATGATCGTGGGTCTGCACAGCCGCGATAACGACCTGGTGGTTAACCCAACCAAAGCCAAGCAGCTGACCAACGTTCGTGCATCAGGTACCGATGAAGCCATCAACCTGACGCCGCCGGTTAAGCATACGCTGGAACAGGCTCTGGAATTCATCGAAGACGACGAACTGGTGGAAGTAACGCCAACCAGCATCCGTCTGCGTAAGAAATTCCTGACCGAAAACGAGCGTAAACGTTCTAAAAAGAACTGATGCTCTGTCTGCCGGCTCTGTTCCAGAGCCGGCATTCTTTCCCTTCTGTTTTATCCTGCGCCCAGCGCGTGCAAATCGCCAAAATACGGTTATGCTGACCCTATCGTCGGACTGGACTGCCGCATTATGTCGTTACTTGTGCGATTATTTTCATCATCACTGCCTGCCTTTTTGCTCTGCTTTCTGGCCTCCCCAAACACGCAGGCACAAACAGCAGATGCTGTACGCGTTGGCTGTGGCGACTCGATCCCCCCCTATGTGATCCGCCAGAATGATCGCGGCATTGTGCTGGATATTCTGCGCCGGGCCATGCAAACGCAGAATAAAACCATCGACGTCCGCTATGACAATAACAGCAATAATGTCACTGCCTTTAATAAAGGCGAACTGGATATCGCCTGCATAACCAGCGCCTCAGCCTCACCGGACGCGTTATTTTCCCGCCAGCCACTGATTGTCTTTCACAATGTTGCCATCAGCCTCAGCAGTCGTAAGGTTTCTCTGAGCGGGATCAGTAGCCTGGGAGATTACCGTATTGATGCTTTCAACCTGGCCAGCCGCCTGCTGCCGGGCAACTTTGCAGCGGAAGCAGCCCGCAGCCCGGCTTATCGCGAACTGGCAGAGCAGAAAAAACAGGTCGAAGCCCTGTTCCGGGGTGATACCGATGTGATCATTCTGGAGCAGACCATTTTCCGTTATTTCCTCAGCCAGCTACGCCGTAACGATCCGAATAATGCCACTTACCAACAGGCTTACCAGTATCACGACCTGTTCTCGCCAACCTACTACTACGCGGCCTTCCACAGTAAGCAGCTGCGCGACTCTTTTGATATGGGGATGGGTATTCTCATCGACAGTGGCGAGCAAGATAAAATCCTGCAGAGCTACGAACGCCTGCTGGCTGACTACCTGATTCGCTGACACTACAGCCTTGGCATAAACGACAGACATAAAAAAACCCGGCAGAGCCGGGTTTTTTACTATGGCAGGATATCTCAGATATCAGCCAGAGTTTTCAGCGGGTAGTTAGCCGGGAATGGCTTACGCGCAACCCCAGTATCAACCGCAGCCTGAGCAACCGCAGCCGATACAGCACCCAGCAGACGGGTATCAACGGCTTTAGGAATGATGTAGTCACGACCAAACTCCAGAGACTCCAGACCGTAAGCATCCAGCACTTCCTGAGTAACCGGCTCTTTCGCCAGACCAGCCAGTGCTTTGGCAGCGGCCAGCTTCATTTCTTCGTTGATACGCTTGGCACGTACGTCCAGAGCACCACGGAAGATGAATGGGAAGCCCAGTACGTTGTTTACCTGGTTAGGGTAATCAGAACGACCGGTTGCCATGATGGCATCCGGACGAACTTCCTTAACGATTTCCGGCATGATTTCCGGTACCGGGTTAGCACAGGCAAAGATGATTGGGT
This sequence comes from Thalassobium sp., assembly GCA_002733205.1. GTDB lineage: Bacteria > Pseudomonadota > Gammaproteobacteria > Pseudomonadales > Oceanobacteraceae > Venatoribacter > Venatoribacter pacificus. The sequence continues at coordinate 198,099 of NVUW01000002.1, forward strand.
TCGGCGCCATGGTCTTGATCTGCTCGCCAGTCACCATGTTAGGACCTGACAAACCCAGGAAGATATCAGCACCGTTCAGGGCATCATCAACAGTACGCTTGTCAGTATCAACCGCGAAGGCCTGCTTGTACTGGTTCAGGTCGGTACGGCCAGAGTGGATCACACCATTACGGTCACACATAAAGATGTTTTCTGGCTTCATGCCGGCTAGGATCAACAGCTTGGTACAGGAGATGGCGGCCGCACCGGCACCCAGTACACACATTTTGGCGTCTTCAACTTTCTTACCAACAATTTCCAGCGCGTTCAGTGCACCGGCTACGGTTACGATCGCAGTACCGTGCTGGTCATCGTGGAATACCGGAATGTCGCACTGTTCGATCAGAGTGCGTTCAATTTCAAAACACTCAGGTGCCTTGATGTCTTCCAGGTTGATACCACCGAAAGTGATCGCGATACGACGAACAGTATCAATGAAGGCTTGCGGGCTTTCAGACTCAACTTCGATGTCGATGGAGTCTACGCCGGCAAAGCGTTTGAACAGCAGGCTCTTACCTTCCATAACCGGCTTAGAAGCCAGAGGACCCAGGTCACCCAGACCCAGAATGGCAGTACCGTCAGTGATAACAGCAACCAGGTTACCCTTACCAGTGTACTTGTAGGCGTTTTCAGGATCAGCAGCGATCTCTTTTACTGGCTCTGCCACACCTGGGCTGTAGGCCAGAGACAGATCGTGTGAAGTCTGTGCAGGCTTGGTCAGCTCGACACTGATTTTGCCCGGCTTAGGGAACTGATGGTAATCCAGAGCTGCTTGCTTGAAATCTTGTGACATAGTACTTGTCCAGTCTCTTCACTGTATTTAAAAGCCAGCTGTGCCACATCGTCCAGAACACAGGGGGCATAAGGGTCGTACTTTCTACCAAAAACCTATTGATTTTTCCAGCTAATCCGGAGCATCTGTATTTTTAACTGAGCCAGATCAGGTTTGTGGCCGTAGCGGCAGACGCATGGTGATACGCAGACCGGGGGAACGGTTTTCGGCAAGCACGCTGCCATCATGTAATTCAACAATGCGTTTAACCAGCGCCAGTCCTATGCCATAGCCTCCGGCCGCATGATCGCGGGCTGAGTCGACCTGGGTAAACGGATCGAAAATCCGCAGCAGTTCTTCCTCCGGAACGCCCGGCCCCTGATCCTGCACCCACAATTCTGCCGACTCACCGCTTATTGCCGCACCGATCAGCAATTCCGATCCCGCCGGCGCAAAGCGGATGGCATTACGCAGCAGATTGTCAAAAGCCCGCTCCACCAGCATCCAGTCCCAGTCACACTTCAACCCGTCATCCGGTTCACGGAAGATCAATTGCAGTTCTTTTTCTTCAATTTCCACATCGGCGTTCTGCAGCCAGATCTGCAATTGCCCGCCCAGTCCAAGCCGGCTGGTCTGCAATTGTTGGCTGTCGGTCTGTTGCAGCCGGGCCAGATCAAGAATCTGACCGACCAGGCCATCAACCTGGCCGACGGCGCGTTCGATACGGTCATGCTCCGCCGCCAGCACATGCTGCTGATCTTTTTTACGGGCAATGCCAAGGGCAATTTGCAGACGGGTCAGCGGCGAGCGTAACTCGTGCGATACATCGCGCAGTAACTGTTGATGGCTGTGCAGCAGCCGCTGCAGAGCGTCCGCCATCTCGACCACTTCGCTGGCCAGCATGCCGATTTCGTCATGGCGATGCAGATCGCGGCGCAGACCGGACACATCAAAATTGCCCTGCGCCAGCTGACGCACGGTACGCTGTAAACGGCGGATAGGACGGGTGAGACTCCACACCAACATAAAGCACAGCAGAGTGACTACCACTACGATGGCCAGCGGCACCAGCCAGCGGTCTTCATTATTGAGTACGCTCTGCCATTCTTTGCGGGTAACCGCGATGTAGAGATACCCCTGACGCTGCAATGGGCCGATCATCAGCCAGCCGTCGTTTTGTCCCCACAGAATCTGATCAGCATCGTCAGCTTCGTCGGCAAACTCTTCCAGGTCATGGGGCAGTTGACTGATCATATCCACCGGCACCGCGACCAGATTCCAGCCCGGCCGGATTTTGCGCCATAACTTGCGGCCCTCCGCCACAATTGGCCGTTCGCGGTCCATCAGATGCACCAGATGCATGGTTTCCGGCTGAGTCGCCGGACGGAAGTAATCGTCCTCGATCCATTCGTTAGTCAGCACGGCGGCCCACATGGCGAGAAAAATCACCCCCCAGAACCAGAGGAAAATTTTAAAAAACAGCGAGCGATACCAGCGCATGCAAAAGCCTGTGATAAAGGAAGGATTTATTCCGGGCTGACCAGCATATAACCACGCGAGCGCACGGTTTTGATCCAGTCGGAATTATCGGCGCGGCGGCCGAGTTTTTTGCGCAGGTTACTGACGTGCATATCGATGGAGCGATCATAGGCCATCAGTGGACGACCCAGCGCCGCCAGCGACAGCGTGTCTTTATCGACCAATTCGCCGACGTGTTCCATCATACAGTGCAGCACACCGAATTCCGCGCCGGTCAGCGCCAGCTCAACGCCATCCAGAGTTACAATGCGGCGGGTGGTATTCAGCTGCAGTTCACCGACATTCAGCGTGGTCACTGCGCCTTTACCCGGTTGCTCGGCCGACAGATCAATACGGCGGAATAACGCTTTAATCCGCGCCACCAGCTCATGGTGGTGATAAGGCTTGGGAATATAATCATCGGCGCCATGTTCAAGGCCAAGCACCCGGTCAACACTTTCGCCACGGGCGGTGAGCATAATCACCGGCAATGACGATTCGGTGCGCAGTTTTTTCAGCACCTCAAAGCCATTCATTTTCGGCAGCATCACATCCAGCAGCACCAGGTCGAACTCTCCGCTTAACGCCCGTTGCAGACCGGTTTCGCCATCCTGCACCGCCGTCAGGGCAAAGCCTTCCATCGACAGGTATTCCTGCAGCAGCTCACCCAGTTCGTAATCATCATCGACCAGCAGAATAGATTTCATCAACATCCTCCGTTGCGCTCAGTCTAGCGCTGCCAGCCACCCGGCTGGCAGTGTTTTTACCCTTCTTTGCTCATATGACGTAGTGAGCGCATCAATGATCCAGCAAGGTAGCAATCCAGCGTGATTGCGGCCGTGTTTCCAGCGCGATTTTCACCACCATGGTCAAAGGGATCGACAGTAACATGCCGACCGGCCCCAGAATCCAGCCCCAGAATACCAACGACAGAAAGACCACCAGCGTCGACAACCCCAGCGAGCGCCCCATTAACCGTGGCTCGACCACATTACCGAACAGTGTATTCACCAGCACATACACACCGGCGGTGAGCAACGCGGCTCCCGGGCCAATCTGAATTAAGGCAATCAGCACCGCCGGAACGGCCGCAATAATGGAACCGATATTAGGAATGTAGTTAAGCAGGAACGCGACCAGCGCCCACAGCGCCCAGTAATCCACGCCAATCAGGGCCAACAGCAGGCCGACGGTCAGACCGGTACCAAAGCTGACCACGGTTTTAATCATCAGATACTGCTGCACCGATTCAGAGAAACGCTCAAAGTGGGCAAAGGCCTGGGTTTCTTCACCAAACGCACGTTTGACCTTGGCCGGAAAGCTGGAGGCTTCAAGCAGAATAAAAATGACCGTAAACAGAATAAGGAAGGTATTGGTGAGCACCCCGCCCAGACCGTTGAATACCGAGGCGACGGTTTTCATCACCACACCGGGGTTCACGTATTCACGGATGACATTATCCGCCACCTCAACCCCCATGCTGCGCAGCCAGGTGACGCCATGGCCGGTCAGCGCCTGCAGTTTCTGCTCGTACAGCGGCATGTCTTTATAAAATGCCGTCAGCGTGCCACCGACAAACGAGGCCAGCACACTCCCCAACAGCAGGAATCCCAGCACCAGCAACAATACGGCAAGCACACCCGGTACTTTGTGATTGGTCAGCCAGCGCAGTAAAGGCGCGCTGAGAATGGCAATAAAAACCGCCAGTAAAAACGGTACCAACATGGCAGCGGCACTTTTAATACCCGCGATCACGATCACGACCGCGGCCGCGCTGAGCAGAATATTGCTGGCCAAACGATTATCTGAAGGCATAGCCATTCCCTGTTATGCAAAAAAAGGCACCATACACGAGCGCCCCCCTCCAGTGCCAGCGGCTCCCATCGGCATCATAAAGAGGCAGCCCTTGGCAAGTGCATCCGAGTTGTATAATATCCGCGCCCTGAATCGCGGAAGTGGTGAAATTGGTAGACACACTGGATTTAGGTTCCAGCGCTTCACGGCGTGAGAGTTCGAGTCTCTCCTTCCGCACCAACTTTTCAGGAGCAGACGCATGTCCGGCCTCCTTACCCTGCTGATCTTTTTACTGCTGGGGTCTCTGTTACAAACTCTGCTGCACCTTCCTGTTCCGGCATCCATTGTTGGTATGTTGCTGTTATTGCTGGCGCTGATACTGCGCGGCAAAGCCCCGGATAATCTGCAGCGCATTACCCAGACGTTATCCCCTCTGCTGCCGTTGTTTCTGATTCCGGTCAGCGTTGGCATCATCACGCAAAAGCAACTGCTGGCTGAACACGGTGTCGAGCTGCTGATTATTCTCGCGCTCAGTCTGATTCCGGGAGCGCTGGTCAGTGCCCTGATTATGCGCAAGGGAGGTAAATCAGGCTTATGACACATCTGTTCAGCCTGCCGTTATTCTGGGCCGCGCTCACCATTGCGGCTTTTCTTGCCGGCCAGCAACTCTACCGCCGCACGGGCAACAATGCTTTTATTCCGCCGATTCTGACCGGCGTCGTGCTGGTTGTATCCTGCCTGGAATTGAGTGGCGTTTCTTATCAAACCTATATGCAGGGCGGTCACTACCTGAATCTGATGCTTGGGCCAGTGGTGGTCATGCTGGCGGTGCCGCTGTATCAGTTTATTCACACCATGCGTAAACAATGGCTGCGCATTGCCCTGGCGGTAACCCTTGGCAGTGGCACCACCATCGCTTGCGCGGTGCTGCTGGCACACTTCTGGATTGGTGATGACGCCATCACCCGCACGATCTACACCAAATCCATTACCACGCCGGTGGCACTTGCCATCAGCGAGCAGGTCGGCGGTATCAGCGCCCTGGCATCGGCGTTTGTGATTATTACCGGAATTCTCGGCGCGTTAATGATTCCGCCGCTGTTAAAAACGCTGCGCATGGATGAGCCACAAACCCTGGGGCTGACACTGGGAATCTGCGCCCACGCCATTGGCACCAGTCGTGCTTTAGAATTAGGGCCACAGCAGTCGGCCTATGCTGCGATGGCAATGACGCTGACCGCCACATTGCACGCACTGGTATTGCCTTGGATTGTCTGACCACAAGCATCTATTGTTAAGGGACCTTCGGCAAAGGACGCACTATGGGCCGCCACATAAAATACCTCTGGATGCTGGCGCTGGCCTCAACCCTGCTTATTACGGTTGTCACCAGTCTGCTGTTGTATCTGCATGAGGTAAAACAACAGCAACATGAGCTGCAACGCCTGGCGGGCAATCTGCGTCAACAGTGGCAATTAAACCCTGATGCGCTGCCAACAGACATTGAACTCGGTTATCTGCGCAGCCAGGGGCTGGCCGTACAGACCGGCTCGCTGCAGGGGGATGAGGTTACAACACAACAGCCCCCACAACCGGGCATCAGCCGGGCGGCTTTATTGCAGGCGGCACAGGGCATCAGCGGCCTGCAACAGGCAGAAGAGCAACAACACACCTATATGCTTTATCTGCAACCACTGGGCAATGGTTCTGGCCTCGTGGTGAGCCGATCTCTCAGCCAAATCCGCCAGCACTATTTGCAGGGCTGGATTGGCGCCGCCCTGACCGATCTCGCCGTCATTATTATTCTGTTCGCCGGTTTCCATCACCTGATCCGGCCCTTACGCGATCAGCTTGATCGCCAAAGCCTGCAGCACAGCCTGAGCTGGGAAAACATGAGCGGCATTGCCGTTCGCCTCAATGCGCAGCAGCTTATTCTTGATGCCAACCCACGCTTTGCTGCCCTGTTTGCTGGCGCACGCGATCAACGCTTATCCGATATCCAGCCGGCCGCCGAACGTGCACACATTGTCCGCTACTTACAACAAGCTCTCGACAGTCAGACCGTGGTGGATTTCGAGTGCACGCTGATCGACCGTCATGGCGATGAAGGGCGCTGGGCGCTGCATGCCCAGCCCTGGCATATCAGCGGTCGCGACTACATTCTTCTGACCGGCGACGACATCAGCAAACGCCACTATATGGAAGAAAAGCTGCGCGCCGAGCAGCAACGCGTACGGGCTTACTTTGATTCCATGCAAACCCTGCTGCTGGTGTGTGACCAACAGGGCAATATTCAGCGCATCAATCAGCCGGTGCAGGCGCTGCTGGAAATGGATAAGAAACAGTTACGCAATCAACCGCTGGATTACCTGCTGCCTAAAACCCATGCCGCCAGACTGCGTCATGACTGGCAACAATTACTCGGCAGCCATGCCGGCAGCCTGGCATCGGAATTCCCGCTGGTATCCGCCAGTGGCAAGGAATCCACCATCAGCTGGCGCCTGACCCGTATCGACAGCGGTGATCATCAGGAAGTGCTGCTCGCCGGTCTGGATATCACTGAAGCCGTCGCCAACCAGCGGGCACTGGAAGCCGCCAACGTGCGCATCCGCGAAGCGCTGGAGCAGGCCGAAAGCGCTAACCGCAGTAAGTCGATTTTCCTCGCTAATATGAGCCATGAAATCCGCACGCCGATGAACGGCATTCTCGGTGCCAGCGAGCTGCTGCTCGACTCGTCCTTGTCTGAAGACCAACGCCATTATCTGGATATTATTCATAACTCGTCCCACGCCCTGCTCGACATCATTAACGACATTCTCGATCTGTCGAAAATTGAATCCGGCAATCTGGAAATCGAGCAGATTGATTTCGACCTGAACCGCCTGCTCACCGACATCTACCAACTGTTTAACGAGCCGGTACGGCGTAAAGGCTTATCGCTGGTGTACTACTACGATGCCGGCCTGCCCGCCAACTGGCGCGGCGACCCGAAACGGGTGCGACAGATCATCACCAACCTGATCAGCAATGCACTGAAGTTTACCGACAAAGGGCGTATCGAAATCCGCGTCAGCGGCCAGCAACAGGAAGACTTCCGTTATCTGCTGAACATTGAAGTCCGTGACAGCGGCATTGGTATTGCGCCCGATAAAACCGACCAGATTTTCTCCGCATTTAAACAGGCCGATACCAGCACCAGCCGCAAATACGGCGGCACCGGCTTAGGGCTGACCATCAGCCGCCATCTGGCCAACGCCATGCACGGTGATATCAGCCTCACTTCCGAAATTGGCCACGGCAGCACATTTGTTCTGCAACTGCCGCTGCATGAGGGAGCGGCACCGGAAAAAGAAATACCCAGGCCCGTGCAAAACCAGACTCTGCATGGCCGCGTATTACTGGCCGAAGACAATACCGTTAATCAGAAAATTGCAGAACGCATGCTCAGCCGCCTGGGCCTGAAGTGCAAAACCGTCGCTAACGGTGAGCAGGCCATTGCCGAAGTGCTGAGTAATGATTACGACTTGATTTTAATGGATGTGAACATGCCGGTGATGGATGGTATTACCGCGACCGAGCGCATCCGCGACCTCAGCAACCATAAAAACCATATTCCGATTATTGCGCTCACCGCCAACGCCATGCTGGAAGATAAAGAGCGCTGCCTGGCGGCTGGCATGAACGGTTTTATCAGCAAACCCATCAGGCTGGATACGCTGGGCAAAGTGATCGCGGAAATTCTGCACAGCAGCAATCCGGCCGGATGATGGATTGCTGACTCCGTATCAGTAATCAGGCCAGCACTTCACCGTCAAAACGCCCGGCCAGAAATTCCTGTGCCAGCGCCAGTGCGGCAATCGCACGGCCTTCGGTACAGTCTGCCCGGCTGTACAATTCGTGCAGATTATTCAGTTTCCACGGCACCAGTTCCAGCGGCTCCGGCTCATCACCTTCGAGCTTCGATTCATACAGATCACGCGCCACCACCACATCAATACCGCCACTCATGTAACTGGGCGACAGGCTGAGTTTTTTCAGGTGAATAAATTCGCGCGCGCCGTAACCGATTTCTTCCTGTAACTCACGGTTGCAGGCTTCGCGCAGACTCTCGCCCAGATCGATCGCACCTTTTGGCAACGTAAGGGTGTAATCTTCAATTCCGCCCCCATATTCCCGGATCAGGGCAATCGTATCGTTATCCAGCAGCGCGACCAGCATCACTGCACCGGAGCCACCGGGCATCAGACGCTCATAGGTCCGCTCAACGCCATTGCTGAAGCGCAGCTCCAGCGACTCCACCCGGAACAGGCGGCTCTGCGCCACCAGATGACGCTGCAAAATCTGTGGTTTTTTATGCATAACAGCCCTGTTTTAATAGACATTCCGATAGCGAGTATAACCCTATGAGCCTGACCGACTGGCAACAAATTGATACCGTGCTGCTGGACATGGATGGCACGCTGCTGGATCTGCATTTTGATAATTATTTCTGGCTCGACCACCTGCCTGCGGTTTACGCCCAACAGCACGGCCTGAGTGAAGAGGAAGCCCTGGCCGAGCTGAATAAAAGCTTTATTGGTCTGCGCGGCACCCTCGACTGGTACTGCCTGGACTACTGGACCGAGCTCACCGGTCTGCCGATCGCCGAGCTGAAACGCGATGTGCAGCATAAGATCGGTTTCCGCCCGCACGTGCAGGATTTCCTCGCCCGCCTTAAGCAATTGGGCAAACGCACCGTGATCGTCACCAACGCCCACCGTGACAGCGTGAATCTGAAAATGGAGCGTACCGCTCTCGACCAGCTGGTCGACCGCGTGATCAGCTCCCACGATTACCGCGAACCGAAAGAAAGTCAGGCATTTTGGGATCACCTGCAACGTGATGAAGGCTTCGATCCGGCCCGCACCCTACTGATCGACGACAGCCAGGCTGTGCTAGAATCCGCCGCCCGCTGGGGCATCGGTTTTCTGCTGGCCATATTTCATCCCGACAGCCAGAAAGAACCCAACAGCGACAGCCACTTCCCCGGAATTCATCATTTTGATGAGCTGGATTTTTAAGCTATGACTGACAACAACGAAAAAATCCGCCTCGACAAATGGCTCTGGGCGGCACGTTTTTTTAAAACCCGCGCTCTGGCTAAGGCCGCCATTGAAGGTGGCAAAGTGCATGTCGAAGGGCAGCGCTGCAAAGTCAGCAAAACCGCCGAGCTGGGTGCCAAACTCAGCATCCGTCAGGGTTTTGAGCAAAAAGAAATCATCATTACCGCACTCTCCGGTCAGCGCCGCGGCGCTCCGGAAGCACGCCTGCTGTATGAAGAAACCCCGGAAAGCATCAAGCAGCGCATGGATGAAGGCGAACGGCGGCGCATTATGAAAGCCTCCATGCAGGTGCCCGACCACAAACCCAACAAAAAAGAGCGACGCGATATGCGCCGCTTTGAGCACAATCAGGATTACTGACATGAGCAATACCAGCCGCGACACTCTGCAGCGCTTCAGCTTTGACGATACCGACATCCGCGGTGAGATTACTCACCTGCAGGACAGCTATCGCGAAGTCCTGCGCCGCCACCAATACCCACCCCGCATCGCCGTTGCCGTGGGTGAACTGATGGCCGCCACCGCATTGCTCAGCGCCAGCCTGAAATTTGCCGGACGCCTGACCCTGCAAATGCGCCTGCCGGGGAATGTCTCGTTGCTGCAGGCTGAAACCAACGAAAAGGGTCAGCTGCGCGCCATTGCCCGTTACGATGAAAACGCCGGCGAAAGCGACCTGAGCTTTGATGATGGCCAGCTGGTCATCACCATTGAACCGGACCAGGGACAGCGTTATCAGGGCATTGTCAGCATTAATGGCGGCAATATTGCCCAGTCGCTGGAAGACTATTTCACCCAGTCTGAACAGCTCGGCAGTCACTTCTGGCTGGCCTGTGACGGCCAGAGTGCGGCCGGCCTGATGCTGCAGAAAATGCCAACGCCTGCCGGTCAGGAAACCGACGCCGATGCCTGGGAACGGGTCAGCCATCTGGCTTCGACTATCCGTAACGATGAGCTGCTGGGGCTGGATGCAGCAACGGTATTGCACCGCCTGTTCCACGAAGAACAGACCCGCGTTTATCCTGCCTCGGAGCTGAGTTTCTTCTGCACCTGCTCCAAGCCGCGCATTGCCAATGCATTGCACCAGATGGGTTACGACGAGCTCAACAGCATCATCGAAGAAAACGGCAAAATCGATATCACCTGCGAATTCTGCCAACAGAGCTACGTCTTCGACCACGCACAGGTTGAGGCGCTGTTCCCGGAACGCAACCCGCATTAACCAACCGACACCCGCCAACCCGGAAGCCCCGCAACAGGGGACTTTTCGGGACAGCGGTTTCACCTCAAAAGACAGGGCTTAGCGTTTAACCAATTTTCTGGCATAATCACGCGCCTTCAACTTTGGGTTCGCCCGTGTACCCTCAGGGCGGTATAGAGAACATCAGAGTATGGCCACAAGCCGTGCGCTAATTATGAGGACCCGTTTGGGCACCGATATATGACCACTGTTTACACCGATTTATCGACACCGTTACTGGTAGAACAAGCAATCCTGCGTGGCGAAGGCCAACTGCAGGACAACGGCGCACTGGTTGTTGAGACTGGTATCCGCACTGGCCGTTCTCCGATGGACCGCTTCATCGTCGAAGAGCCGAGCAGCAAAGACGCCATCGACTGGGGCAACATCAACCGCCCATTCGACGCCGACAAGTTCGATGCTCTGTGGGAACGCGTGGAAGAATATCTGGCCCAGCACGACAGCTTCGTGTCACACGTGCACGTGGGTTCTGATCCGCAGCATTACCTGCCGGTTAAAATGACCACCCAGACTGCCTGGCAGAACCTGTTTGGCCGCAACCTGTTTATCCGTCCGGAAACTTACAACGCTTCTGATAAAGAAGAGTGGCAGATTCTGAACGTACCAGGCTTCGAATGTGTACCCGAGCGTGACGGCACCAACTCTGACGGCGCAGTTATCCTGAACTTCGCCCAGCGCAAAGTACTGCTGGCCGGTATGCGTTACGCCGGTGAAATGAAGAAAGCCATGTTCGGCGTGCAGAACTTCCTGTTGCCGGAAAAAGACGTGCTGCCAATGCACTGCTCCGCCAACGTTGGCGATGACGGCGACACTTGTCTGTTCTTCGGCCTGTCCGGTACAGGTAAAACCACCCTGTCCGCTGACCCTGAGCGTTTCCTGATTGGTGACGACGAGCACGGCTGGGGCAAAGGCACCGTATTCAACATCGAAGGCGGCTGCTACGCGAAGACCATCGATCTGTCTCAGAAAAACGAGCCGATCATCTGGAACGCCATCAAATTCGGCGCCATCGTTGAAAACGTTGTGATCGACCCGATCACCCGCGTTGCCGATTACACCGATGTATCCAAAACCGAAAACACCCGTTGTGCCTACCCACTGGAGCACGTTGAAAAACGCGTTCTGGAAAACATGGCCGGCGAACCCAAAGCGGTTATCTTCCTGACCTGCGACATGACCGGTGTACTGCCTCCTGTGTCAGTTCTGACCAAAGAACAAGCGGCTTACCACTTCCTGTCCGGTTACACCGCACTGGTTGGCTCTACCGAAATGGGCGGCAGCAAAGGTCTGAAATCGACCTTCTCTACCTGCTTTGGCGCACCGTTCTTCCCACGTCCGGCTGGCGAATACGCGGAACTGCTGATCAAGCGCGTTACCGAATTCGACTCTCAGGTTTATCTGGTTAACACCGGCTGGACTGGCGGCGCAAACGGTGCCGGCGGCCAGCGTTTCAGCATCCCGACTACCCGTGCTGTAATCTCTGCAATCCAGAACGGCAAACTGCGCGGCGTTGAAACCGAGACTGTACCTGTGTTCAACCTGCTGGTACCTAAGACTCTGGAAGGCGTCGACACCAATCTGCTGAACCCACGCAACACCTGGGCCGACGCAGAGAAGTATGACGAAGCAGCGCGCAATCTGGCCGCTCAATTCGTTGAAAACTTCAAAAAATACGATGTCTCTGATGCCATCGTAGCTGCTGGCCCGCAGCTGGATTAATTCCCAAGTCAAATAACGGCCAATGAAAGCCGCACTTCCTATCCGGAAGTGCGGCTTTTTTATTATTACGATGGTGACAACTAACGCTATAATCTGCTGACTGATTTATCGATGCGATTGGTTCAAAAATTAAGGACGATTAATGAAAACGCTCCCTTCCCTGTTTATTCTTGCCTCAGTTGTGAGCCTGACGGCCTGTATCTCCGAAGAAGAAAAGGCTCAGCTCGAAAAGGCCGGTGTTGACATCAACAAGCTGGCTAACCAGATTATCGTCACGTCTCCCGCTGCCGATAGTGAAGTGCGGACCGCTGAAGTTATCGTTCGTGCCGATATCCCTGCGGACGTCCAGGCACAAAGCCTTGCCCTACTGATTGACGGTGTAGAGGTAGGCAAAGACGAAGACGGAGCCCCATGGGAAATCAGCTGGCCAGCTTACTATTGGGGAGACGGAAATAAACATTCATTGCTGCTAAAAACGGTCACTCTGGATGGTGTGGAGCTACGAAATCAGGCAACTGCTGTCAGCGTATCTGGTGCCGTTGCGGAATATCTGTCCATCATCCCAACACAAGGTACACTGGTTTATTCATCCGGCGCAGAGGTTCAGCTTAACCTTCAACCTGTTGCTCAGGCCAAACAATATGAAGTTTCTGTCAATGGCCAAACCATTCAGGTACAGGATCCCATAATCACTCTTAGTGAATTGGATGTCGGTTCTAATGCCATCAGCTACCGGGCTATTCTGGACTCTCCCTCTGCCGAAGTATTCGCAGGTCCTTACAGCCAGACAATCTCCATTGAAGTTGAAAAGCCAGTCGCACCAACGGGAACAAAGGCTGTAGTTGAATACACGGATACCGGCTATAAAGCCACGCTATCCTGGAATTCAATTGAAGAAGCGGATGAGTACCAGATTCGCTGGCTGGACGCTACAGGCTTCCCTTCAGAGTTCACGACAACAGACACTGAATATGTTCTCGAGGGACTTGCACCTGGCTCATACAAATGGAGTGTCCGCCAGAAAAATACTGCTGACCATTTATCGGACTACAGCGATGAGCAAACAGCGAATGTTGGGGTTTTTAAAACACAGCTTGGCGGCAGCGGGAATGACAGAGCGAGTCAGATTATTGCGTCGCAAGCAGGGGGCTACCTTGTTCGTGCCAGCACGTCCTCACATGAGGTAACCAGTACATTACAAGGTATTGCAGATGACTGGATTATCAGGCTGAACAGCCAAGGTAGCGTAACCGCTCAATACATTGAAAACAAAAACGGCAGGGATCGCTATAACAACATGTTTGAATCCAGCGATGGATCTGTATATCTCGTGGGGCAGGATTGGGATACGCAGAAAGCTCTTATCATGAAGCTGAACTCTGATCTCGAACCAGCATGGGAAAATGAAGTGCTATATCGCCCAGAAGCGGTAGCTGAGCGCTATGATTTTACTGCCGTGACCGAGTGGAATGGGAAAATCTACGTCAGCGCTGTTGAATGGGTCCGTAATGGCAGTAGTTCATGGCAGGATCAAGCCCATCTGCTTGAACTTGATCCCGATACAGGCTCGGTAGATGCAACGGTCAGTCTGCCACAAATACCCGGCATAGAACTTGAAAGAATCGAGACAATAATCCCGCAGTATAATCAACTAGTTTTAGTTGGTACGGCGAAGTCAGCCAATTCAGAGACAAGAGAACCAAGTGATTATGGGGCTTTTGTTTTTAGGTTTGATGCATCATTACAGTTGGTGTCAAATTGGAACAATGTGGGTGCTTATCAACACTTGAACGTTGGCAATGCGATAAAACTTACCTCCGGCAGAATAGCTATTGCCGGACAAGGGGTGTGGGGGAATGTCGCAATAGCCTCGGTAAACCCTAATGAAAGCGGGTATAGGTTTTACGCTAGTGATTACAGTGAAGATCTATTTTATAACCTCACTAACCTCACCCAGCTAAAAGATGGGAACTTGCTTGGATTTTTTAAGAAAAATGGCAGCGGTACACTTGGCAACCGTCTTTTACTGAGAATACTCAATGACAATCTTACCCCTGTTGCGACTGAGTATTTGGACGACCTAACCGGATTCATGGACAGCTATGGAATGGTCGTAAATCTGGATGATTCTATCACCTTACTGTATGGGCAAGGGCAAAATGGCTATAACAACTACGACGTAATAGTTCAGCGAATCGCACCGATTAACTGAAGCAATAGAGTCCGACAACGGGAGCTTCGGCTCCCGTTTTTTATTGCTTTTGACAAGCGTCACAACTGCATATTCTGCGCGTTGAGCTGACAGGCATCCGCCGTTAGACTCCGCCTTCCAAAATTCTGACAACTCTGAAAACAAGGAACTGTTATGGCCTTCTGGGGCATTCTTACCGGCATACTCTGTATCGCCGCCATTATCGCATTGGGTTTTTTCCGTGCCGCCCAGCACATGAAAGTTGAGCGTATGCGCAGTGAGCTGGAGTCTCAGGGCGTGGATGCTGAAGATATCAGCAGCCGACTTGATTCCATCACTTACGATATTCCCCAGCAGGTTGCGCCGTCACTGGTGATTGCTGCGGTTATTTCTTTTGCGTTTGGCATGTTCAATCAGGTGTTTTTCTACGCTGAGCCCGGTTTTGTCTACCACGTACGCACCATCACCGGTGAAGAAAAAGTAGTCTCAGACGTGGGCTACAACACCTACCTGTTCGGCCGCTATAACGCCTGGAAACGGTCGATGACGGTACAGGCCGTTGTCGGTAAGCGTGAAGAACTGACAGCCGAGCGTGACGATGCCTTCGCCAGCGCACTGCTGCCACCGCTGAACATTATGTTCCTTGATCAGGTGGATGCCGATGCCGAAGCCACCGTGCGTTTTTCCATCCCACAGGATCAGGAGCATTTCCTCAAGCTCGCTCATGAATACCGCTCTCCGGAAAATCTGCTGCGCACCGCGCTGATTCCGGCTTTTAAAGAAACGCTGCAGTCCACCGCATCGCTGATGGGTGCCGAAGAATATTATTCCGGTGGCCGTTCCGGCTTTAACTCTGAATTTGAAAATCAGATGGCTAACGGGATTTACATCGTCAAACGGGAAGAGCAGCTCAGCCGCAGCAACCGTAAACAAAAATCCTCTGCCAATGCCGCACTGGGCGAAGAGCAACAGGATTACGGCGACGAAACCAAAATCGAATTTGTGGTTATGAAACAAGTCGACGAAAACGGCATTCCAAAGCGCAAAGTGCAGAAGTTCACCAACTTCGGCATTACCGTACTGGATGCCCGCGTCACCGATATGCGCCCTAACAAGAAATTCGTTGAACGTATGCAGCTGAAGCAGAAAGCATCCGCCGACCGTGCGATTGCCCGCGAACAGCGGATTCAGGAAGAAGAACAGCGCCTGCTGGCCATCGCCAAAGGTGAACGTGAAGTGGCAGAGCGTCAGGCCAAAGCCAAGGTAGAGCAGATTCAGCACACCACCGAAGCGGAAACCGAAAAACAGCTGGCCATTACTGGTGCCGAAAAACTGAAAGAACAGGCTGAAATTGCCAAAGAAACTGCCCAGATCGAACTGGAAAAAGCGCGCATCGAAGCCGAAACCCAGCGTACTCTGGCAGACGCTGAAGCCTATCAGAAGAAAGTGATTCTGCAGGCCGATAACGCCCTCGCGCAGAAACTGCAGGCCGAAGTTGAAATCCAGAAACTCTGGGCCGAAGCCTTTGCCAAACGTCAGGTGCCAACCAACGTCTTTGGTGGCAATGGCAGCGGCGGAGCACCGGTTGGCTCCGATGCCGAAACCAAAGCTTTTATGCAGATGCTGACCCTCGATGCCGCCAAACGTCTGAATTACGACCGCGACATCACCAAAGCCAAGAAGTAAGTCATACTTTTTGCCGGGCTCAGCACATGAGCCCGATCCACAAGTCCGTTATACTCCCCCCGGTTTTATCGTTTCCCCTGAGAGTGTTATGAGTCACGAATCCATCGGTTCCCGTATTGCAGAAGAACTGGGCATCCGCCCACAACAGGTTGCAGCCGCTGTCGCGCTGCTGGATGAAGGTGCCACCGTGCCTTTTATTTCCCGATACCGTAAAGAAGTCACCGGCTCGCTGGATGACACTCAGCTGCGTACGCTGGAAGAGCGTCTGCGTTATTTGCGCGAGATGGAAGACCGCCGCGCCTCAATCCTGAAAACCATCGAAGAGCAGGGCAAACTGAGCGATGAGCTGAAGCGCGATATTTTAAGCGCCGACACCAAAACCCGCCTCGAAGATTTGTACCTGCCCTACAAAACCAAGCGCCGCACCAAAGGCCAGATCGCCATTGAAGCCGGCCTGCAGCCACTGGCCGAAGCGCTGCTGGATAACCCGGCGCTGGACCCGGAAGCCGAAGCGGCGAATTTTCTCAACGCCGAACAGGGCGTGGCCGATACCAAAGCAGCCCTCGACGGTGCCAAGTACATTCTGATGGAGCGCTTCGCCGAAGACGCCAACCTGCTGGCCAAGCTGCGTACCTTTATGCAGCAGGAAGCCACGCTGTCGGTGCGCGTTGTTCCTGGCCAGGAAGGTGCGGGGGCCAAGTTTGCCGATTACTTCGAACATGATGAAGCCTTGAAAGGCGTGCCCAGCCACCGTGCGCTGGCCATTCTGCGTGGCCGTAACGAAGGCATTCTGAGCTTCTCGCTGGTGACCGGTGATCCCTCCGACAAACTGACACCAAGCCCGTGTGAAGGCATGATCGCCTCGCATTTTAATATCGAACAACAGGGCCGTGCCGCCGACCGCTGGCTGGCGGAAGTGGTGAAATGGACCTGGCGCATCAAACTGCTCACCCACCTCGAAACCGAGCTGATGGGCAACCTGCGCGAAAACGCCGAAGAAGCGGCGATTAAAGTCTTTGCCGATAACCTGAAAGACCTGCTGCTGGCCGCTCCGGCTGGCCGCAAAGCCACCATGGGCCTTGATCCGGGTCTGCGTACCGGGGTGAAAGTTGCAGTGGTCGACAACACCGGTAAAGTGGTGGATCACGCCACCATTTACCCGACTCCGCCGCAGAACCGTTTGGCCGAATCGGCGGCGGTGCTGAGCGCGCTGATCGCCAAGCATAATGTCGAGCTGATCTCCATCGGTAACGGTACCGGTTCTCGTGAGACCGACAAATTCGTCGCCGACATGATCAAAGCCCAACCGGCACTGAAACACGTGCAGAAAGTAATGGTGAACGAGGCCGGTGCTTCGGTTTACTCGGCGTCTGAACTGGCGGCGAAAGAATTCCCCGATCTGGATGTAACCATTCGTGGTGCGGTATCCATCGCCCGTCGTCTGCAGGACCCGCTGGCCGAGTTGGTAAAAATCGAACCGAAATCCATCGGTGTGGGCCAGTATCAGCACGATGTGAACCAGAGCCAGCTGGCCCGCTCTCTGGATGCGGTGATCGAAGACTGTGTAAACTCCGTTGGCGTTGATCTGAATACGGCCTCAGCGCCGCTGCTGACCCGTGTATCCGGTCTGAACAGCACGCTGGCGAACAACATCGTCGCCTTCCGCGATGTCAACGGTGCCTTTAACAGCCGCGCCGATCTGCTTAACGTGCCGCGCCTGGGCGGTAAGACCTTCGAACTGGCCGCCGGCTTCCTGCGCATTATGAACGGCAGCAACCCGCTCGATGCTTCTGCAGTGCACCCGGAATCGTATCCGGTGGTGGAAAAAATCGCGCACGAATTTTCCCGCGACGTTGCCAGCCTGATTGGTGACAGTGCGCTGCTGAAATCCGTGAATGCAGCCAAATTCAGCGATGAAAAAACCGGTGAAATTACCGTAAAGGACATCGTTAATGAACTGCAGAAGCCGGGCCGCGATCCACGTCCGGAATTCAAATTCGCCGAATTCAAAGAGGGTGTGGAAGAGCTCAAAGATCTGAAGCCGAATATGGTGCTCGAAGGGGTGATCACCAACGTCGCCGCCTTCGGTGCCTTCGTCGATATCGGCGTGCATCAGGATGGCCTGGTACACATTTCCGCGCTGTCCGACACCTTCGTCAAAGACCCGCGCGATGTTGTGAAAGCCGGCGATATCGTCAAGGTTAAAGTGATGGAAGTGGACGTCGCGCGTAAGCGTATCGGCCTGTCGATGCGCATGAGCGACGATGCCAATGACCGCGCCAACGAACGCACACCCGGCGAAAAACCGCAGCGTAACGGTCAACGGGCGAACGGTGCGCCAAACCGCAACAGCTTTGGTGATAAAGCCCAGGCTCAGGGCGCGATGGCCGGTGCACTGGCTGCCGCGTTTGCCAAGGCGAAAAAGTAACGACCTGCGCTCCTGAGCTCATCAGGGGCGAGCATTGCAACAATCAAACCCACCCGGTATACCGCTGGGTGGTATCGTCCACCCTCCATTTCCCCCTATAATCCGGCGATCTCCGTTTCTGCCCCGAGGCGACTTTGGCTAATTATCAACAAGCCCTGAATCTGTTCAGCGATCCACAACATCTGGCATTGCTGGCGCGTTTACAACGTGGCATCGAAAAAGAAGGCTTACGCTGCTCACCCCAGGGCATCATCAGCCAGAAACCGCATCCGCAAGGGCTGGGCTCGGCACTGACCCACCCAAGCATCACCACCGATTATTCTGAAGCCCTGCTGGAATTTATTACGCCGGTTTTCGCAAGCGCTCACGAAGCTCATGCTTATCTGAATATTGCTCACCGCTTTGCCTACAAACAGCTGGACGGCGAGCTGATCTGGCCAAGCTCCATGCCCTGCATTCTGCAGGGTGAAATGAGCATTCCGATTGCCCATTACGGCAGCTCAAATATCGGCCAGCTGAAGCATGTTTACCGCCATGGTCTGTGGCACCGTTATGGCCGTACCATGCAGACCATTTCCGGTATTCACTACAATTTCTCGCTACCGGCAGAGATCTGGCCGCTGCTGCAGGCCAACGATGAACGCGGCGATCAATACAGCCCGCAGAGCTATATCTCGGCGCGTTATTTTGGCCTGATCCGTAATTTCCGCCGCTACTCCTGGCTGTTGATGTATCTGTTTGGTGCTTCTCCGGCGGTGTGCAGCACCTTTCTCGCTGGTCGTGACCATAAACTTGACCGCCTCTATGAACACACGCTGTACGCGCCTTATGCCACCTCACTGCGCATGAGTGATCTGGGCTACCAGAACAACGCGCAATCCGATCTGATGGTGTGTCACAACACCATCGACAGCTATATCAAAACGTTGAGCAAAGCGATCAGCGCGCCAGTCCAGGCCTACGATGAAATTGGTCTGCAGGATGAGCACGGTCATTACAAGCAGTTGAACACAAACCTGCTGCAGATCGAGAACGAGTATTACAGCGATATCCGTCCGAAGCGCGTCGCGCGCAATGGTGAAAAGCCGCTGCAGGCGCTGGATAAATACGGCGTTGAATACATCGAGGTGCGCTGCACCGACGTTAACCCGTTCATGCCACTGGGTATTGATGTGCCACAGATGCAGTTTATGGATGTATTCCTTACCTGGTGTCTGCTGCAACCCAGCCCCGATATCGACGAAGACGAATACTGGCGCATCAAACGTAATCAGCAACACACCGTAATGGAAGGCCGTCGTCCGGGCCTGATGCTGGAGCAGGAGGATGACACCATCAGCCTGCAAAGCTGGGGCATGCAATTGCTTGATGAAATGAAAGAACTGGCCACCATGATGGACCGTGCCAGCGGTGAAACCTTCCACGCTGACAGTCTGGGTCAGCAACGCCTGAAACTGGCCGACAGCCGCCTGACGCCATCGGCACAGGTGCTGCAACAATTGCAGGAAAAAGAGATCGAGTTTGCGGAGCTGACGCGCCAGCAAGCTGAACAACACCGCAAAACACTGAGTGAGAATCTTGGCCCTCAGGTTCACCAGCAATGGCTGCAGATGGCGCGCGATTCCATTGCCGCCCAGGAAGCGCTGGAGCAGTCGGACACTCAACCGTTTGCCGAATACTTAGCGCACTACCTGCAGCGCTGAGCGGTCAACCGCTGACATGCAAAACGGGAGGCAATGCCTCCCGTTTTTTATGTCACCATTAACCATTTTAATGTCAGCGTTTTAATGCACGATATTAATTCTGCACGACAAAATTACTGAAAAATAAATCATCGACCAACGGCGAGCCTTCAAGCTTCACCATCAGCGCCCGCACTTCGTCCAGTGCCACCTTACGCAACGACTCCCGCCCCTGGGAACTGTTCATCGTTTCAGCTTCCTGCGCACTGAGCAGCATCACCAGATTATTGCGGATATAAGGCTTATGCTGGCTTACCGCCGCCGCTGCATCATTGCCCGAGACCTTCAGAGCAATTTCGGTACGCAGATATTTCATCCGCCCGGTGCTGCCGTAATTCACCACGAAAGCCGGCTCCAGATGAAGGTATTTGGTTTCTGTGGCAATCGGCGCATCCTCTGCCCGCACAACAGAAACCGCAACCAGACTGAGCAGCACCCCCAGCATTACAATGGTTTCTGACATTAACTTCGCTGACCTGCGGAACATACCTCTACTCCTCCTGACTAATCTGCAACCCGGCAGCCTTGGCCGCCGCCCTATTGATCTTAGACCAGATCCTCCGGATTGTTGCTGTGGTAGACTGCCAGCCAACCGGGCGCGAAGCGTCAGATTGTGGAATTTTTATGCAAACATTTCTGAAATCACTGTCTTTACATCACGGCTATCTCGCCGGCTTTCTCTCTTGTGTCGCGCTCCTTGCCGCCGCGTATTACTTTGAATATGCGCTGTATCTGGAACCCTGTCCGCTGTGCATGGTGCAGCGTCTTGCCACCCTCGCCATTGGTCTCGGCTGTCTGGCCGCGTTTATCGCCCGCCAGCGTGAGAACAAACCCGCCAGTTGGACATTACGCATCGCGCTGATCTTTACCCTGCTGTCCGCAATAGGTGGCGTCTGGGTGGCGGATCATCATGTTTGGCTGCAGAACCTGCCACCGGAAGACGTTCCGGCCTGCGGCCCTGGCTTCGATTATCTGATTGAAACACTGCCACTGAGCGAGCTGATCGGCGTGATGTTGCGTGGCAACGGTAATTGCGCCGATGTCTCCTGGAGCTTCGTCGGGTTAACCATGCCGGAATGGACCCGCCTGTGGTTTATCGGTTACACCCTGGCCGCTGCATTTGCGCTGTTCCACGTCTGGCCACGCCGTCGCTGAAGCAATCGCACATCATTTAAGGGCAAGCAGAAAGCCTTGATATAGCAAGGTATAAAAGGCAAAAAAGCTGCTTGCCTCGCCCTTTTTGCCCGGCCTATAGTGTCCACATACCGTCAGAACAATAATGCAGCGACCCGTAAAAATAATGCCGGGTCGCCAAGGAGATGAATATGCTGGAAGGCTGCAAAACTGCACAGGAACGCTGGGGCGGCGTTCACAAACTGATCGATGGCTGGCTCAATGGTCGTCAGGAACTGATCGTTTTATTCTGCAACCTGTCCGCCAGCAAGCCGCTGTCAGCAGAACAACATCTGGGGTCTGCAATCCAACGGTTTTGCCAGAGCATGATGGACTATTGCTCCGCCGGGCATTTTGAAATTTACGAGCAACTCATCAACGAAGCCAAAGAGTATGACGACGGCGGTGTAGAGCTGGCCTCTACTCTGGTTCCCAAACTGGATGCGTTGACCGGCCGCTGTGTCGATTTTAACGACACCTACGACGAACACTGCACCTTTGAACAACTGGCGCAGCTGCCACACGACTTATCCGCTATCGGCGAAATTCTGGAAGAGCGCTTTGAACTGGAAGATCAGCTGATCGCTCGCCTGCATACCGCTCACCGCGAACTCGCCACCGTATAACCCTTCTCTTTGCTCTCTGGTTCCCGCAACAGCGGGAACCACAAAATCCCGTCAGACGAACTACACTGGTACAGAATTTATCTGCAACGGGTTTGCCATGATTCAGCGACTGCAGCATGTTCGTGCCGTCTTACTATTCCCCCTGACCTTATTACTGAGTGGCTGCGACGATGCCAAAGCGCCGGCCGACGTCCGTGAAGTGTCGCGCCAGGGCGCTTACTCCATGAATTTCTCAGCCAATGGTAATGAGCTGATGGTTGGCAGTCTGCATCATGGCGGCAGCCTCTGGAGCATTAATCCGGCAGAACGACTGTTCGACTGGAATCATAAAGCGGAAGGCTACAGCAACATTACCAGCAGCGCGTTTTCACCCGAGGGGAATTTTGTTGCCACCACCGACAACCGCACCATCGTACTCTGGGCACGCGACAGTGGCGAAGCGGTATGGTTTTGGAACTCCCCCGGAGACATTGAAGACATCGCCCTGACCAGCAACGGCAATTACGCCCTGCTGGCCATGGCCGATTACACCGCGACATTGTTCGATATTAAAAATGGTGGCATTCGCTTACGTCTTGCCCACGACGGCATCGTCTACGACGTCAGTGTCAGCGACAACAGTTTATTAGCCGCCAGCGCCAGCGATGATCTGAATGCGCGAATCTGGAATCTGGAAAACGGTAAGTTACTGCATCAGCTGAAACACAATAATCAGGTAAAAACCGCACAGCTGTCAGCCGACGGCCGCCTGCTGTTTACCTCAGCACTGAACGAAAGCGGGAAAATATGGGATGTGGCATCCGGACGTTTATTGCAACAGATTGACCGTACTCGCGGTCACTACAGCGCTGCCCGTTTTTCTGCCAACAACAGCCAATTGTTAACGGGTAACAGCTCCGGGCAAATTGAATTATGGAATACCGCCGATGGCCAGCGCAGCCATATATGGCGCGCCAGTCCACGCGACACCTGGGTCAGCAATAACGTGCTGGTCGAAGACGTTGCCTTTCATAACAATGAATGGCTGGCCGCAGGCTCCAACGGCATGTTGTATTTCCTGCGCTGAAACCTGCTGACACCTATTCTGACGCAGGCGTTCAGCGCGCCTGATCAATGTCTTTTTTATGCTGATCAACCAACGCCTGTACGCCCTTGGCATCGTCCAGCAATTTGGGGATATCGGCCGGATTCACCGTCATCGGCAAGCCCGGTGCATTAGCCTCCGGTTCTTGCTGGCGTTTCTTTTCTGTGGTTTCTTCTCGTGCCGCAACCTTAACACTCTGAATAACATTGGCAGCGGTATCGACTCCGACAGCCTGCGCAACGACCCCTTCCGGTACTTCGTCACCAAAATGCCAAACGCCTTTGCTGTCCTGCCATTTATAATAGGTCTGCCGCGTTTGCTCCGTTGATAACAGCTCCGGCTCAGAATCGGAAGACATCAGTGGTTTGCCATCCGGGCCTTTAATAAAATAAGGCGCAGCAACTGCCAGCCCGAGAATAAACAGCATAAAGGCTATTTTACTTTTCATTTGATCATCCTTGTGATTCATTCCACGCCCGGAGATTATAACCTATGCTACAAATGCGCAGGACAAAAAGCGCCCCGATAACACGCACTGGCAACACAACCGATAACGAGCCCACATAACCATCGGTACCGCATAAGGAAACAGGGATATTTCAGTGACAGAAATACTAACGCCGCAAGATGGTCCGGCAGCCGCCCGGATTATCAGTCGTGCTGCTCCTGTTCGCATTATGGTTGCGAACGCCAAGGGCGGCTGTGGCAAAACCACCATGGCAACCAATCTGGCCAGCTACTTTTCCCGTCAGGGCGAAGTAACGGCACTGATTGATTATGATCCACAGGGATCATCCATGGATTGGTTACAGGCACGTGACCAACACCTGCCAAAAATCAGTGGCGTGGCAGCCTTTCAGCGTCATGCTCCCAGTGCCTCGACCCGAACCTGGAGTCTGCGCGTACCATCCGATACCAGTCGTGTGATTCTCGATACGCCCGCCGGACTTGCCGGCAATGAATTATCCGATCTGATTCAGCAGGCCGACCTTATTGTTATTCCGGTTATTCCTTCTGCCATCGATATCCGTGCCGCCACCGGTTTTATCCGCGATGTACTGTTATCGCGTGCTTATCGTATTAATCCCAAGCCTATCGCGGTTGTTGCTAATCGTGTGCGTAAAAATACATTGATTTACGCCAAGCTCGAGCGCTTCCTCAACAGCCTGCAAATTCCCTTTATCGCCGCACTGCGCGATACTCAATTTTATGTCCGTGCCAGCGAGCACGGATTAGGTCTGATCGATTTTGATCAGCAGGATTCAAAAGACGAAAAAGAGTGGCAGCCGTTGCTGCAATGGATGAGCAAAACCATTGACAACATTCGTCACCCAACCGAAAAAGAAAAATAAATTCATCTAAAATAAATAGATGATTTTAATTCATTTCGTATAATGCCCCGACGATCAAACCTGAATGAGGAATTCACATGGCCGCCCGCAAAAAAGCACCTGCAAAAAAAGCCGCTCAACCAAAAGCAAAAACTGCAGTAAAAACAGTCGCTAAAGCCGCTGTTAAGAAAGCAGTAGCAAAGAAACCTGTTGCCAAAAAAGTTGTAGCGAAAAAGCCGGTAGCAAGAAAAGCGGCGGTTAAAAAAGTCGTTGCTAAAGCAGCCGCATTGAGTGTTGCACAGCAACTGGAAAAAGATATCGCCGCTCTGCAGGCGAAACTGGCTACTGCCCGCGCCAAAGAACTGAGCGATGCAGAGAAAGCCGTTGCCAAAGCGACAACCGCGCAAGGCAAAGCCAATGAGAAGCTGGCCAAAGCCAATGCAGCGCGTAAAACCGTTGCTGAAAAAGTGAAAGTGAAGAAAACACCGGCTGGCGTTCGTCAGCTGGAAGCGGCCCGTGCCCGTGTTGAAGCCGCCAAAGCGGAAGCGGCAGCCGCCAAAGAAACCGCCGTAGCCGCTAAAGCAGCAATGGCAGCCCTGACGCTTGAAGCAAAATCACGTGCAGCACTGGACAAAGTCATCGCTGATTTTGAAAAAGCCCAGGCCAAACTGACCAGCAAAGCACCGGCCAAAAAGAAAGCCGTAGCGCGTAAGCCTGCAGTGAAAACAGCTGCTGCTGCCAAGCCAGCGGCTCCCGCCGCAGAAAAAACCGTTGCTGCCAAAAAAGCTCCGGCGAAGAAAGCCGCTGCCAAACCTGCCGCCAAGAAAACAGCTGCTGCAAAACCTGCAACCAAAGCCGCTGCTAAACCGGTAGCCGCCAAACCAGCCGTTAAGAAAGCAGCCGCAAAGCCTGCCGCTAAAAAACCAGCTGCGAAAAAGCCAGCCGCTAAACCAGCAACTCCTGTTGCCGCTGCTGCAGAAGCAGAAGTGAAAGACGTTGCCGTTGAAACGACCGCAATTGAAGCCCCGGTAGCGGCTCCGGCCATTGAAGCGCCTGTTGTTGAAAAATCAGCCGTTGAAACTCCGGTAGCAGAAACACCTGCCGCCGAAGCTGCGGCGACGGATGCTCCTGCAACAGAAGCCCCAACTGAAGACGGCGATAAGTCCAGCCTGTTCGGCAACGACTGATCATCAGCATTGTGCGTTGTGCGGAGTTACTCCGCCTGCAGCAACAGCTGTTGTAAAAGAGGCCTGCGGGCCTCTTTTTTTTGTGCCGCCGACACGCCATTATCAACCGCCGCCATATCCTGCAGCAGCAACAGATTTTGCTCACAGCACGGCTGTTGCTGGTCTATCAATGACTGATTTTTCAACCAATCCAGTATGCGCACGATCCCTTCCCGCTCCGCCTGTAATTCGGCCTGCAGCAATTGCTTGCGCAATGCCGCCTGCTGCGAACGCAGCGGTTCGGCATTTAACTGTGAACGTGCCTGACGTATTGGCAGAATCACCTGCTCACGCCAACGAAAGTAGTCACCGGCTTCAGCCAAACTGTCTGGTAACAAACATTGCTGCTTACCCAGCCAAACAGCCGTCAGCAGCAACAGCACATCCATACCGGCATCGTTCTGCAGGCTCAGCAACGTCTGTTGCACTCCGGGGCGAGCATAAAATGTCAGGGCAAACTCCCACAGTGGGTTATCGCCGCTTTCTGTGGCAAACTGCGCCGCCATTGCCGTCACCTTTAATTAGCCAAGTTATGATCGAATTTAATCAGGTTTCCCTGCAGCGCGGAACGCAAACTCTGCTCAAAGACTGCCAGCTGCGTATTCATGATGGGCAGAAAATGGCGCTGATCGGTCCGAACGGGGCCGGTAAGTCGAGTTTATTTGCGCTGCTCAACGGTGAACTGCAGGTGGACGGTGGCGATCTGTACATTCCGCCAAAGTGGCGCATTGCCCATATGCGTCAGGAAGTGGAAGCCAGCGAGCGCAGTGCGCTGGATTACGCGATGGACGGCGATGCCATTTACCGCCGCATCGAACACGGCATCGCCAACGCCCAGAACGATAACGACCTGACCCACTGGCTGGATCAGATGGATCAGCATCAGGGCTACAGCGTACCGGTTAAAGCCGAGCAACTGCTGCACGGTCTGGGCTTCAGCAAAGAAGAATTGCAGCGTCCGGTTAAAAGCTTTTCCGGTGGCTGGCGTATCCGCCTGAATCTGGCGCAGGCGCTGATGATGCCGTCCGATTTACTGCTGCTCGACGAACCGACCAACCACCTGGATCTCGAGGCCACCATGTGGCTCGAACAGTGGCTGAATAATTATCCCG
The DNA here is from genome assembly GCA_002733205.1 of Thalassobium sp. Classification (GTDB taxonomy): domain Bacteria; phylum Pseudomonadota; class Gammaproteobacteria; order Pseudomonadales; family Oceanobacteraceae; genus Venatoribacter; species Venatoribacter pacificus. The sequence goes on from NVUW01000002.1 coordinate 224,900, forward strand.
GAACCCTGTTATTTATTTCCCATGACCGCGATTTTATCGACGGCGTTGCTGACCATATTGTCCATCTGCACCAGCAGAGTCTGACGTTGTATCCCGGCAACTACAGTGCTTATGAGCGCATCCGTGCGGAAAAACTCGCACAGCAGCAAACGCTGTTTGAAAAACAACAGGTACGCGTGGCCGAGATCGAACAGTTCGTTGCCCGCTTCCGCGCCAAGGCCAGTAAGGCCAAACAGGCACAGAGCCGCTTAAAAGAATTACAGCGCATGGAGCTGATTGCGCCGGCGCATGTGGACTCGCCTTTCCGCTTTGAGTTTCCATGCTACGAAAAAATGTCAGCACCCCTGCTGGCCATTGATCATGCCGCACTGGGTTATGCCGGAAAAACCATTCTGCCCGATGTGCGTCTGTCGATTGTGCCGGGCCATCGCGTCGGTCTGCTTGGCCCTAACGGCGCGGGTAAATCAACGCTGCTGAAAACCCTGTGCAACGAAATTACCATGCTCAGCGGTGAACGCTCCGAAGGCGAACATCTGCGCATTGGTTACTACGCTCAGCACCAGCTGGAATCGCTGGATGTGAAAGCCTCCGGCGCACTGATATTACAGCGTTTAAAACCGAAAGCGTCCGATCAGGAAATCCGTAATTTCCTCGGCGGTTTTGGTTTTCATGGTGATAAAGCACTGGAAGTGATCGAGCCCTTTTCCGGTGGCGAAAAAGCCCGCATGGCGCTGGCCTGTGTCGCCTGGATGAAGCCCAACCTGCTGATTCTGGACGAGCCGACCAACCATCTGGATATCGAAATGCGCGAAGCCTTAACGCTGGCGCTGCAGAATTTCCCCGGTGCGATTTTAATCGTCAGTCACGACCGCCACTTATTAAAAGCAACCGTCGATGAATACTGGCTGGTCGATAACGGTAAGGTGCAGGAGTTTGATGGCGACCTCGACGATTACCATCACTACCTGCAACAGCGGGACAACATTCTGGCGGGCAGCACCGACAACTCCACAGCATCTGCTGCCAGCGCTGCGGCCAACGTGCCACAGACAGATCGCAAAGAGCAGAAACGTCTGGATGCCGAAAAACGCCAGCGCCTGGCGCCTCTGCGCAAGCAACAGCAGGCAGCAGAAAAGCAGATGGAGAAATTCCAGACCCAGCTCAGCGCGGTCGAAGAAAAATTATCCGACACCGGTCTGTACGATGCCGAACGCAAAGCCGAGCTTAATCAGTTGCTGCAGGAACAGGGCAAACTGAAAAGTGCGCTGGAAGACATTGAAATGGAATGGATGGAATTAACCGAACAGCTGGAGCAGGCGGAATAATATCCGCCTGCTTTTACCTGTTTTTTAACAGCATGCTTTTAACAACAGGCATTTAACAACAACCTGAATCAGCCAAGCACCGCTTTAAAACGCTTCAGCCGCAGCGCATTACTCAGCACAAATACGCTCGACATCGCCATTGCCCCCGCCGCCAGCATCGGCGACAGCAACACACCATAAGCCGGATACAACGCACCGGCTGCCAGTGGAATCAGCAGGGCGTTATAAGCAAATGCCCAGAACAGGTTCTGGCGGATATTACGCAGTGTCGCCTGACTGATGGCCAGCGCATTCGGCACCGCACGCAAATCGCCGTTCATCAGCACCACATCGGCCGCCTCAATGGCGATATCAGTACCCGTGCCAATGGCTAAACCAACATCCGCTTCGGCCAGTGCAGGCGCATCGTTAATGCCATCACCAACAAAAGCCAGCGCACCGTAACGGGCGCGCAGAGTTTTCAGCGCTTCTACTTTGCCTTCCGGCATCACTCCGGCAACAACCTCGTCGATACCGAGCTGAGCAGCAATCGCCTGCGCGGTGCGTTCGTTATCGCCGGTAATCATCGCCACTTTTAAGCCAAGCGCATGCAGAGCATTAATCGCCGCAGGGGTGGTGTCTTTAACAGGATCAGCCACCGCAATGACTGCCGCTAACTGTCCGTCGATGGCTGCATACAGCGGGCTCTTACCGGCTGCTGCCAGTGCGGCACTCTGCGCGGCTAAAGGCCGTAATTCTGCGCTCATTAAATCCAGCCCGAGCTGCTGCATAAAACGGTCGGCACCGATTTCAACACGTTTGCCATCGACCAGTGCACGAATACCCAGACCGGGAAGCGCGGTAAACTCCTGCGGCTCGCTCAGTGTCAGCGAACGCTCTCTGGCGGCGCGTACAATAGCCTCAGCCAGCGGATGTTCAGAATGCTGTTCGGCGGCGGCGACTAATGCCAGCAGATTGTCTTCCTCAAAACCCGGCTGACAGATCAGATCGGTTAATTCCGGCTGGCCTTTGGTTAACGTACCGGTTTTATCCAGCGCGACGATTTTGCTGTCACGCAGGCTCTGCAGCGCATCGCCACGACGGAACAGAATACCCAGTGCCGCAGCCCGCCCGGTGCCGACCATGATGGAGGTTGGCGTCGCCAGCCCCATGGCGCAGGGGCAGGCAATAATCAGCACGGCAACGGCATTAATCAGGGCAAAACTCAGCGCCGGTTGCGGGCCGAACAGCAGCCAGACCACAAAGGTCAGTGCGGCAATGGCCATCACCAGCGGCACAAAAATGGCGGTGACTTTATCGACCAGTGCCTGAATCGGCAGCTTCGCGCCCTGCGCCTGCTCCACCATGCGGATAATCTGTGACAACAATGTATCGCCACCGACTTTTGCGGCACGGAAGGTCAGCGCGCCGTTTTTATTCACCGTGCCGCCCACCAGCTCATCTCCGGGAGCTTTCGCCAGCGGTAACGGCTCACCGGTGAGCATGGATTCATCGACATAGGATTCGCCTTCGAGCACCTCGCCGTCGGTGGCGATACGCTCACCGGGACGCACCACCAGCACGTCACCCACCTGAATATCCGCCAGTTCAACATCCACCAGCTCTGCTCCGCGTTTGACCCGTGCAGTTTTTACCTGCAGACCCAGCAGGTGCTGAATGGCTTCGCCGGTACGGCCTTTGGCGCGCGCTTCGAGTAAGCGCCCCAGCAGAATCAGGGTAACGATCACCGCCGCCGCCTCAAAATACACATGGCGCGTACCTTGCGGCAGCCATTGCCCGGCGAAGGTCGCTACCAGCGAAAAACCCCAGGCCGATAAACTGCCCAGCGCCACCAGCGAGTTCATATCCGGAGCGCGACGCCATAACGCCGGCAGACCTTTGCTGAGAAAACGCCTGCCGGGGCCAAACAGCACCAGCGTGGTGAGCAGTAGCTGAATGCCCCAGTTCAGCGGCTGGCCCAGAGTCTCTGCCAGCCACTGCTGCATGCCCGGAATAATGTGTGCGCCCATTTCCAGCACAAACACCGGCAATGTCAGCCCCGCGGCCAGCCAGAAATCACGCTGCAACTGCTGTTGTTCCTGCTCGCGCCGGTCGTTGTCATCATCACGCTCAGCGGCCAGAGGTGCAGCATCGTAACCTGTGCTGCGGACCGCTTTGATTAACGCTGCCGCATCCAGATTACCGGCCAGTACTTCCACCGTGGCGGTTTCTGCAGCCAGATTCACCTGCGCGCTGAGCACGCCGGGCAAACCGAGCAGGGCTTTTTCTACTTTACCGACACAGGATGCGCAGCTCATACCGATCACCGACAGCTGATACTGCTCGGTGCGGGTTTCATAGCCACAGTCTTTAACGGTTTGCAGCAGCGCCTGTGTTTGCCCATCAGCCGCCAGAGTCACCTCGGCTTTTTCACTGGCCAGATTGACGCTGGCGGCGCTGACACCCGGCGTCGCCAGTAAGGCCTGTTCGACACGGCGCACACAGGAGGCGCAGCTCATGCCGATCACCGGCAATTGCAGCACAGCAGCAGAATCATCAGGGATGGGAATAGAAGTAGATTGAGTCATCGTTCTGTCCTGTCAGGAAAGCAATGACTGCAGTGTGAACCTTACCATGATGGTAAGGTCAAGCGTTGCCTTTTCAAAAGTACTCTGCAGCACTCACGCGAAGCTGTGCAGAATGATTCAGAGGTACCTTAATAGTCGGGGCTAACAAAAGGCGAAGCCAGCGAGGTCTGGCGCAGCATGATCTGCTGCATATTCCCGCCAATAAAAAAGCAGACCGATGGCCTGCTTTTTTATTGGCTAATTTAACGTCAATGCACTGCGTAAATACGCTTCCGCTTTACAGTACGCAACACCAGAGGCAGTAATAACAAGTTCAGAAACCAAAGGCTGCCGCCGGATGATCCTCCTTCCGATTTACCAGGGCTGGCTCCATCGCCACCGCCAGTTTCATCGCCGCCACTATTGTCCGTGTCGCCACCATCGCCATCATCAGTATCTCTGACGGCCGAACCATAACGATAGAATTTGACGACATCTCTATGCCAATCTTCCTGTATGCGGAAACGGTTCCCACCGACCTCCGGCATAACCAATGAATCCCCATTATCGAACCCTTCCAGCTGAAAATGCTCAAAATCCGACGTCGATATATATGCGTAGCCCATTATATTAAACCGATTTGAAGATTCAGCCTCCGGAATAAGCAGCGAGAATTTGATAAAAAAGGTTTCTCCGGCCACATTGATATTGTCCTGCTCAATGACGACACCTTCCGGCATATTCCAGCGATCAGCCAGCACGGTTTCAGTGTTTCGGGTTTGCCAGCTTTCTCCACCATCTATGGAAAGCAGAATCTCCGAAGTCTCACCGTTACTGATAAATATTACAGAATCAGTAATGATGATGTTTCCAATCTCTTCGTAGGGGTCACTCCACTCTCCAATAACCTTCCATGTCCAATCAACACCGTTTTCAGAATAGCCGTAGAGTACGTCATACCAATAGTATTCATATTCGCCGCCATAACCGTAAAGACCAACAACCTGCAACGTGCCATCGCTGTTCTGATGATAGTCCTGAATCAGAAACCCAGACTCACGCCCCTCAGGAGGAGTACCTTCAGGAAACGGGGTTATTTCTGTCCAGCTGGATTCCCCAACAGGTTTAATAAAAAACTCTGTGTTGTAACGCTCCCCTTCGGCCATATACAGCATATTGCCGTTGGTTAATGTAATATATTCGGCATAAAAATCTTCAGGCCCTTTACCCGCATAGGTCCAGCTTTGCAGATCCGTTGATGAGTAAAAGTCGCTGGTATTGAAATCGCCACTGACAGCAAGATATTCACCGACGACGGCATTATAATAAATACCCGTTAATTCCATACCGGCCTGCAGTTTTAAATCTGCACCTGCCTGCCAACTTTTCAGATCATCCGAATAATTTATATAAACCGTATCTTCTTCAGGGCCGTCGGCCTCCCCTGCTTTAATTGCGATGTACTTATTGTTCAGAAAATAGATATTGTGCGCGTCAGGAGTACCAGCGACAGGTTGCAGACCATGTTCATCCAGCCGCATCATAGCCGTACCGGAAGGGTCGCTGTCTGACTCGCTGAAAAGAAAATAATAAGCCTCTGCGTCCCGGAATATTAGCGAGTAATAAGGACTGTATTTCCGCCTATCCAGTTCATCGGATACTGGCATCCAGTGGTCGCCCACGTATGCGTCCTGCAAGAGACGGTGTGTGGCAATATTTCTTGGGAAAGGTATGCCGAGATACTCACTTTCGTAGAACCCTAGGGTCGTAAAAGCCAACATATCAGCGACTCCCGGCTTCAGCGTAAAGCTGACGAGGACTTTTTCTCCTCTTTCATAGCTACGCGCAATATCGCTGAAACAACTCCAGTTAAACCCAGGATAGCTCCAGTTGCTGTTCATCAATGCGGCGTTATCTGTATCGATATTTAAAGCGGCTGAAAAATGGGTTGCACTTGCGGTCCCATTGATGGTTGCTTCAACGTTATCACTCCACGACACCGGCAAAGCAATACAGCTTGATACGACACTGGGTTCGGCAGAGTAAAGCTCTTCGTCACGCTGCACGGTTACCGTACCATTTTCATTCTGATAGTACGTGTACGATTCGGCATAGCTCTGACAGGCGACAACCAAAAGAGCCGCCGTGGCGATAAGCTTTAAATTCATATTTTCTCCCCGGACAATATCAACATTTGTCCTTTTTTACTTGAACCGGGAATTTGAAATGAAAGCAGCTCTTTTTTCTATCCTTCAAAAGATTGAAGTGAAGGACATTATTGTTACCGGACTCAAATAACCGGAGAGTATTCACGTTAAAGCTGGAAGGGGCTAGACCATTAGTCTGCTTTTTTACTGAATAATCTCACTTCAGAACGCTGTAGCAATAAACGTTCGCTTAATCGTATGCAGCAGCTGGTAATGCTGAATATCCGCCAGGAAAATAATAAGGATTGCCAACGATATATCTCATTTACAGCGATGTGATAATAGAAAGGCCATCGTTAATCAAGCGCACCAGACAGCAGCATCAAATTATCAGTGACGTTCTCATTTACCACTAAGCGATGCATTTCAACGGCCTGAGGATAGCGGGTTGCGAAATACTCTCCCATATTAAGACCCGTCATGGTGAACGTCCGCATATCGGCAACCCCCGGCTTAAACGTAAAACTGACAACAACCTGGCCCCCGTCTTCATAGTTACGCGCAGTATCGCTGAAACAGCTCCAGTTAAACCCAGGATAACTCCAGTTGCTGTTCATCACTGCGGCGCTGACTGTATCGGAGCTTAATCTGGCTGAAAAATCAGTTGCGCCTGCCGCACCAGCGATGGTTACTTTGAGGTCATCATTCCAGGATACGGGTAAAGCAATGCAGCTTGATACAACACCGGGTTCGGCAGAGTACACTTCCTTGCTCCGTTGCACGGTGACCGTGCCGTCCTCAGCTTGATAATGGGTGTACGAGTCGGCATAGCCCTGACTGGCAGCAACAAGCAGTGTGACCGAAATGATAATCCTTAAGCTCATACCTTCTCCCTGGACAATATCAATATTTGTCCTTTTTAACCTAATCCGGAATTTGAAGCAAAAGTCGCTGTGTTTTCTATCATCCAAAAGATTGGAATGGCGACTTTTATTGTTACCGGGCTCGGCAGCCTGAAGGTGCTCAGGTTATGGAACCGCGTCTGGCGCGCAATCATCTGCCGCCAGCTGAGCGAGAATCGCACAGTGTGACTGGTCATCGCCGGAGCAGGCCGTCACCATGCCCTGCAAGGTGCTGCGCATGGCATGCAGCTCATGAATTTTATGTTCCACTTCCTGCAGATGCTGCCCGGCCAGCGCTTTCACTTCACGCGCGGAACGTTGCGGATCGGCCCATAGCGCCAGCAGCTCTCCGATTTGCGGCAGTGAAAACCCCAACAGCCGTGAGCGGCGGATAAACCTCAGCATTTCCACATCCTGTGCAGAATACTGGCGATAACCCGCCGCGGTACGCGCTACCTCTGGCAGCAGCCCACTGCTTTCATAATGGCGGATCATCTTTGCCGATACACCGGCCTGCGCGGCCGCTTCACCAATGTTCATGACGACTCCGGTTATTTAATACCGTCATCATGGTACAGAAAAAATTAAGCGGGACAGAAATAAGATGGGAAAAACCAGCGGGCAATTCCGCTGGTTTTATTCTGCCGCTGAATATCAGGGCAGCAGATCAAGCACGACCTGACCGGAAGCGCCCAGTCCGTTGCCAGTGGTCGCAGAGTAGTTATAACGCCAGACATCGGGGCCTTCTTCCGAGAACTGAACGTTCTGTTCACCCTGATTAAAATTGTTAAAAATATCATCGGTGTGACCACTCTGAGCGACATAAGCCTCCAGAGCAGGGGGTGTTACTGCTTCGGCCACAAAGAGTTTCAGATCATTTTCATGACTCAGAGCCACCATACGATGACCCCCTGACTGGTTTTCAATCACAGCACAGTGAATAGCAGAGGTACTGTCACCTTCGGTATCTGACCAGTTGAGCGAGACAGAACCCAGGCTGTCGGCATCATCGCTGACTTTATAAAAATCCAGTTCTACCGTGACATTTTCCTGATAATAAGAAACAGGGCTTAATCCCACCGTTCTGAACCCGCTGGCTTTATAAGTCAGGTGACGGGTTGTCTCAATTAAGAATTCGCGTCCGTTATCCCCATGCTCCGTCACGATCTTACCGATGGTAATGTTCATAGGGTCAAAACCACCAGCGCAGTTTGCCATTTCCCAACCACCACCGGCCTCCGCGCTTCTGTTACGGATAATCAGGCTTTCCAGACGACTTGATTCAGCAATTTTACTGATCTCGACGTTCACCATTTTTGTGCGTTCACGGCGAATATTCACAACTCCGACCCAACTTCCGGCGTAACCACTGCCGTTCAATTGTTCAGAGGCGGCAATATAAGGTGCCGGGTCAAAGCGCTCTACGCCGGAGGAATCAGAACTATCATCAGCGCCGCCACAGGCAGTCAGTAATAAGGCGGAGACAACAGCAAGAGAGAGAGATTTCACGATCTATTCCATTAGTTATTTATTGTTTTCACGATAATAACCAGATGTACAGATCCCGCCAAGTTTTCATGGAAAATCAATAATTTGTCCAACCTACTAGGCTGCGCATAGAACACACATTCATGAACAGCCATTTATCAATACGTTAATCATCTTAACGTTATCAACAACCTGGCCGACACCCTGTGCATAACCCGCCAAAAGGAAACGGCCATGAAGATTGTTCAGTCGCAGGTTCAGCTCAGTGCTCAGCAAAAGGATCTGTTATTAAGCGCTCGCCTTACAGGCATGTCGGTGAGAGTCACGGCAGGTGATGGAGATAATGACGGCGGCAATCCAACGAACGGCAGCAGCGCCAGCGCCGGCATTCAGTTGTCACTGAGCACCCGCACTGAAAGCAGCCAGGCAGTGAGTCGCAGCAGCAGTGTGACCCATGCCGATGGCCGTCAGCAGCAGTCGTCTTCATCCTACCTGGCACAACAGCTGACCGAACAGACCACCCAGCTGAGTGTGATCGTCAGCGCCGTAAATACCCGGCCGGGCAGTGCAGGCCTTGGCGTACAGGTTGAGGTGCAGAGCGTGTTGCAGGTTGAACGCGAAGAGTCTCTGGCCTTTGAAGCGCTGGGTCAGGTACAGACCGAAGACGGCCGTCAGATTGATTTTATGCTGGCGCTGGATTTCAGCCGTTATACCCGCGCCGAGCAGACCAACCTGTTTCAGGGTCAGCTCAATCTGATCGACCCGCTGATGATTAATCTGAATGGCGGTGCGGTCGAGCTTTCCGACCAGAGCTTCAGTTTTGATCTGAACGCCGACGGCCAGAACGAAAGCATCGCCCGTACCGCCGCCGGTAGTGGCTATCTGGTATTCGATAAAAACAACAACGGCATCATTGATGACGGCAGCGAAATGTTCGGCCCGCAGAGTGGTAATGGTTTTGCCGACCTGGCGCAGTACGATGACGACGGCAACGGCTGGATTGACGAAAACGATGCCATCTTCAGCCAGCTCAGCCTGATGGAATTTGATGATGAAGGGCCAACCCTGCGCTCCGCCGCGGAAGCTGGCTTAGGCGCCTTCTTTCTGGGTTCTGCAGCGTCGGATTACGAGCTGAAAAACGACACCGGCCAGGTGCGTGGAGTCATTGCCCGCTCCGGTGTTGCGCTGAATGAAAACGGCGAAGCGCTGCTATTGCAGGAAGTGCATCTGAATACTCCGCCCAGCTTGCCGCAGCACGCCATAACCGGTGGCAACCTCGCCCTGAACAGCGAACAGGGCAGGGTTGACCTGCAATCACCGCTGAGTTTTTTCCAGTTTGATAACGAGCTGCTGAACAGCCGCGATGAGCAAACCCGGGTACAGCTGCGCTTTGAACCCGATCAGGATGCGCAACTGGTGGCCGCAGGCCCCCTGCCGGGAACAGCCGCCGCTGGTCATCATGCCAGCAACAGCACCCACAACAATAACAACAGCAACTCTGGCAGCAACCCCGCCCAGAGTCGTGCATCACACCCGGATGCGCCCCTCTACGATGATATGCAGCCCCACCGCATGAATATGCGCCATTGGGCCGCCGATGCCATTAACCGCTACCACAATGAAGAGCAGCGCAAACCCAATGGCAAAGACGCACAGGTGTATGTCGATATTCCTGGCCCGGTGCGGGCAACCCCGCTTAACCTGCGCAACGAAGTTGATGCCGGCAGCAAAGATATGGACAACAAACTGAAAGCCCTGCGCGCCACCATTGAGGAATTAAAACAGATGCGTGAGCAACAGCAGCAAAGTCAGAAACCGCTGGCGCTGTATCAGGCCATTGGTCATTTGTAGGGGTAAGGTGAAATATTGTAGAAGCCTAAGCCAACAGAAGCAGGTAATACGATGGTTGTTTAATCGTTAGTGAAAAAGACACTGATAGTGAGCGTCTGAGGTTTTCTGTATTTATGCATTTTCAACCAGATCGATGAGCCGCAGATAGCACACATCCGACAATAACTCTGGATTCGACTCAGCGATAATAGTAAGCACACTTGGTAAGTCTGCTGATATCAAGGAATGTACCTGAGGCGTGATTCTGTTCATCATATCCAGAACTGTTTCAGGGAAACGTCTGATCAGACTCTCATCCTCGCCGGCATTACGGGTAAAACGGTAGAATGAATGCTGACCGTGACTGACGGGAATCAAGAAGTTTCTTATCTCCTCATAAACCATGGGAAAACAATCGTTGGTATCGTTCAGCAAATGAAGCCAGGAGCTCACCGAAGAGGTGGTACGATATTTTGATTCTTTAGGCCATACGTTCTGAATAAACGGAATGACAAGCTCAACCCAGCCATTTTCATTCCCTTGCCCGACACGTCCTAGCCAATGAATAAACTGATTGCGAACCTCATCTGCAGCAGTCCTGAGTGCATTTTTCATTTCAGTTTTAGTTAATAGCTCAGGCTGACTATCACGGAACAGATAGATACTTCCCAGCCACTGGGCTGCCCGTGACAACATTTGCTGTTCCCACGCCAACTGGTTTACCCATAACATCAGACTACTCAGCAGCGGCCTTATTGTTTGTAGTACCTCATCAGTAGGAAGTCGGTCTAACCGGAGGAGGGAATCCCAGGCCGGCTCAGCCAATGGATGATCGAAATTCAGCATCGGCAGTAGCTTTTCCGATGTCCAAGCAGGATCAATATGCATCAACCAGTTAAGCTGCCTTATCACAATAGATACTGCGTGATCAGCCCCCTCTCCCGGCGCACTAAACAAGCGTTCCAGACGATCCTTAATTCCATAAGAGAGCAACCCAGACGCTTCAGTATCTCCGGAAACGGCAAAAATTAATGCCTGAGTGCAGTGCCCCAATGGCCCGTTAATCGCGTACCCATAAGTCCGTCGGGATCTCTGCAGGGCTTTCCCGCCACGACGAATGCCTCCGATACTACTTTTTGTAGCTGCCTCCCCTGCTTCAATCAGACTATCCACAATATGATCATAAACTGCCCAGCCCAGAGCCTCATCTAAACTGATCATTCTGACCAGACTTTTATGTATCCAGCGACCAAGCTCGTGACGTAAATCTGCAATAACGGTATTGGGTAACCGCAGAACTCTGACCAGGAAAATTCGCGATAATCGGGTTGGTATGTCATCCGAAAGATTTTCCAGCAGCGCCCGCCATAGATCTAAAGGATATTCTCCTTGCCTCGCGGTACGGGTCAGCACCAGCATCGCCTTTCTGGGATTTTCTTTGATTAATCCATTGAATGGACGCCTTTCAATCAAGCTACCAAATTCACGTTTTGAAGATGCATTTACACGTGTGAGAACCTGACCCACCGGAGCCGTGACGAGATCTTCGGGGGATTCATCGATCTGAACCACACCTCCATAAGAACCATGAGCGACTACCACTTGTTCTGCGAGTGAATCCTTCCAGTCCGCAATCCCATTCACCACCTCAGCTAAACGTTTCAACTGATCCGATAAAAACTCAGCACCTTTCAGTTTCAGATACGTTGCGTAGCTGGCAATACGGTATGCCCGCATTTCTGTGTACCCGTCATCTGTCCAAAATGACTGACGGTCAGGCCCTGCCAATATTCTCTCCATCAGCTGATACTGATGTTCCGCTGAAAATTCCGCCCAGCGATCCTCCAATAAAAACAGCAGCTCACGCACCACTTTCTGATCCCAGAAAGATTCCTGATCAAACGACAACAGAATATCAGCGGTACGATTGGCCTCAAATGCCGCTGCTTTTGATAACGCATACAGTTTCAGCTTACGGAAAAATAACGGCTCGTTTGCCGGCCATAACGTCGCCATCGCTGCCGCCTGACCCGGATGACTAGCAAGTAAACGATCAAACAGAGTAATGAACGTCCTGAAAACAAACGATGAGTCTTCCTCTGAGAAGCTGCCCTCGACCTCCCGATCCGGATAGCAGGTAGGTGTCTCGAAATAAGGATTCTCAGTATCAGCCAATAAACCAGAGGCGACATGAAACTGATCTTCCAGTATGCGCAGTATGCCGGGCAAAACCTCATCAGGAATTTCGATGTCACCGTCACGATGGCTCATAATCTCAACTTCAAACCACGCAATATCACCAATTCCAATCTCATCCCAGGCCAAAGAAGGTGGTTTAGATTTCGCTATTCCAGATGATTGCTGAATCACAATTCTCGGAAAAGTTGCCTTCCTGAAAGACCTCAGCACACTGGGCGTCCACCCCTCTTTCGACACACGATCTTTCAGTTCATACCAATCAACACTGTCATGTACTTTTAGGGAATACCGATGATGTTCAATAATCAGGTGCCAAATATGCGCAGCTCGCTCTGGTAAGTCTTTTGAGTGTTTAATCGACCATTCAATACGCTGCAACAGCCTTGAGTTCAGCCCATTTTTTTGGGCCACCCACCAAGCAATTACAGGGCTATCAGCAGACCTAACGATCCATTCCAGCAGAAAACCCAGTCTGATAGGTATTTCTTCATGTCCTTCAGTTTGCCTTCCCGCTAGCGAGTACACTGCAACCGGGTTGTCATCCCCCTCGCGCCATACCAGCAAATCATCGTTCGTGATGATTTTACGTTGCCCATAGTCAGAAAGAGTCTCTTGATCATCATCCAATCCATAAGCGGCACGGGGATCGAACTCTTCGCTCTCTGGGCCATAACTTTTGCTGGGTTCTGCAGAACGCACGCGCGCATCAAGCACACAGATCCATTCGGGATGAGGAACAGGATTCGCCGACGCAAACAGCTTCGCTCCCCGGGCGGTACGAAGTGCATGTACTACCTGTCCGCGCTCATGCGGCTCCATGCTTTTCGGATCATGGCATGCAGAAGCAATAACCGACTCCAGCCAGCGCCGTGGGCTATCTTTTCGTTCCGCCCAGGCTTCCAATGTCTGCCATAAATCGTCGCGCTCGTTATACGCAATGGCCGTTACACCACGATCCCGCCATTCAGCTTCAATATCTTCAGCTCTGCCACGGCCAAATGCGTATAAGCGTGAGCGATCATACTGGCTATCGTGATTCAGCCCTTGCAGCAAATATTTAACTGGAGGGTCTTCCGCGCGGTACCCCAACAGAACAACGGTGTAGTGTTTCAACAGGTTACGGACAAACTCTGTTGCCCATCCTTCGGACAGATACGCCCGGCCAAAATCGGCGCTGCTCAACACATACTCATGATGTTCCGAATCGTTATCCGCTAGCTGGCCATGCAGGTAGGTAATGCCTTCAATTTCTGAACCCAACGATACGTCTGGCAACGCGGGCGGTTTATGAGTTTTCGGAGCGTTACCATCCGAGCTGAGCTCAAACAGCCGATCAAAGTTTGTGGTAACAATCTGAGGATATCCGCTCTGACCAGACGATATTCGTTTAATCAATTCGTGTTTTTCGCTTGTGATCAGCGTCGAAGGATCTTTTCGTAATTGCTCAGCCACAAAAGCATCCACTTCGCTTTTAACAAACTCCTGATAGAGCAGGTGGAATACCTTATCTAATGGCGGATTTTCTTCGTTGAAGGTTTTCCTGATCTCGGAATCTTCAGCGGGATCAAAAAAATTAATCACCTGCTGAGTCAACTTTTTGAAATCAGGAAGACCCGCAGGAACGGAAACGCCAGCACCACACAGGAAAACAACACGTCCTGCGTCGCAGCGCTCTAAGAGGAGGTCGGGTATTGATGGTCCATCACGATGAAATCTCATGGGCCGATACTAACACTGACAAATTGATTAATGGTAGGAAGGCAGCAACAAGGGGAGTCCTAAAACCGGCTGACCGTCGCCGCTGCGCGGACAGCCACTGCCGCTCTGATAGTCCTTAACCACTTTGTACAGAGCAAGACCGCAGCCTGCAGCGCCATGGCATACATACTGCTTTCTGACATAACCATCAGAAAAGGAGGCAGGGTATGAACATTAACCGTAAGGAGGCGTTATCCGCCATTAATAACCATCTGAATCCTAAGCAGGATAAATCGGCCAATACCGTATTTGCCGATCTGCTGCGCACACAACAACAGGCCCAGCCTGCGACAGAACCTGTCCGTGCAGTAGCCGCAGCGCCCGCAGCAGCTGCGATGCCGGCATCAGCAACGTCCGCATCCGCAGCAGAACCAGAGGCCAGTACAGAAAAAAGCGCCGCGCAGGAATTCCGCGACTATATGGCAATGAGCGATGCCGAAAAAATGCGCGCCGCCGTGCTGAAAGAAATGGGCCTGACCGAAGAAGAGTTTGAGCAGCTGCCGCCGGAAGAACAGCTGGCCATCGAACAGAAAATTGTCGAACGGCTGAAGCAGGAAACCGGCGTCAGCGATACCGGTTTTAATACCGAAGCCATCGCGATGCTGTTGCAGGGCACCGTACCCGCACCAACCTGACACGATTTCAGCGGGCTCCGCGCGGCGACAGCACTACGATTTATTACATAAATGCCCGGCAGCGGGGTCGGGCATAAACTAATGTGTTGGTATTAAAGCCGCGTATTCTCTCTGCTGAGATCCGTCAGCTCCGGAGCGAACCGCCCTCACATATCCGCAAGTGCTGATGATGATCAATCTGTCCGATTTCTTTCTGCTCGAAACCCTTTCCCCATCCATGCTGCTGGTCGGACAGTACGATAACTGGCTGGTTCTGCTGTCCCTGCTGATCGCTATTGCTGCCTCATTTATGGCGCTGACACTGGCCGCCGCGGCACGCAATACTTCTTCTGTTGCAATACAGCGTCTGCATCTGCTGACCGGCTCCGCTGCTCTGGGCGTGGGTATCTGGGCGATGCACTTTATTGGCATGCTGGCGTTCAAACTGTGCACAACCGTCTCTTATCAGCCGGGGATAACCCTGCTGTCGGTGCTGCCCGGCGTGTTGGCGTCCTGGGTCACCCTCAGCCAGCTTGCACGTAACGGCTTCGGCTGGCCACGGCTGCTGAGCGGCGGTCTGGCCGTGGGACTGGGCATTGGCAGCATGCACTATATCGGTATGGCCGCCATGGCGCTGGGGCCGGCGTTACGTTATGACCCGGTCTACTTCGCGCTGTCACTGGTGGTGGCCATAGTACTGGCCACACTCGCACTGTGGATCAGTTTCGGCCTGCGTCAGCATTTTTCGATACGTGGTAACACCGTGCGACTGCTGGCCGGTATCGTTATGGGTCTGGCCATCGCCGGTATGCATTACACCGCCATGGAAGCCGCGCGTTTTGTCGGTCAGGCCGACCCGGAGTTTATTGCCGGCAGTCAGAAACACTATGCCCTGTCGATCAGTATTGCTGCCGTTACCGTGCTGATCGGCGTACTGATCAGCGGTGTGAATGCACTGGTGCGTTACCGCGCTCTGCTGGCCCGCAGTGAAGAAAGCGCCAGTGAACTGCAGGCCATGTTCGACACCGCTGTCGACGGCATTATCAAGATCTCCGCCAACGGCCTGATCCTGTCAGCCAATCGTTCGGTGGCGCGTATTCTCGGCTATCACGAGCAGGAGCTGCGGGGGAATAACATCAGCATGCTGATGCCGACGCCGCACCGCGACGGACATGATCAGTATCTGCAGAATTATCTGGGCTCCGGTCAGGCACAGATTATTGGTCAGGGACGGGAGGTGTTGGCCCGTCATAAAGATGGCCGGCAGATACCGGTCCGGCTTGCCATTGGTGAGTTCCGCCGCAGCGGCGTCACCACCTTTGTTGGCTTTATCAGCGATATCAGCGAACGCCACGCGATGGAGATTGATATGCGCCGCGCCAAAGAGCTGGCTGAGCAGGCGGCTCAGGCGAAGAGTGAGTTTCTCGCCAATATGAGCCATGAAATCCGTACCCCAATGAACTCCATTCTGGGTTTTACTGAACTGCTGCTCGACAGTCCGCTGAACGAAGGCCAGAGCCGTAATCTCAATATTGTGCGCAGCTCTGCCCAGTCATTACTGGCGCTGCTGAACGATGTGCTTGATACCGCCAAATTTGAGTACGGCGGCGATATTCTCGAAAGCCGCAATTTTTCACTGCGGGCCATCTGCCAGCAGCTGATCGCTACCCAGGGGCTGGCTGCCCAACGCAAAGGCGTCGGGCTGGAACTGCATTACGAAGCCGGAACCAGCGATTTCTTTCGCGGTGATCCGTTGCGCGTACAGCAGGTGCTGCTGAACCTGATCAGCAACGCCGTGAAGTTTACCGAGCACGGCCGGGTCGATATCCGCGTCAGCCGCGCAAGTGATGGCGTCCGTATCAGCGTCAGCGACACCGGCATCGGCATTCCTGCCGATCGCCTGAGCAGCATCTTCGCGCCGTTCTCCCAGGCCGACTCAAGCATGACCCGGCGCTTTGGCGGTACCGGTCTCGGCACCACCATCGCCCGCCAGCTGGTTGAAATGATGGGAGGCCGCATTGAGGTCAGCAGCGTGGTGGGCGAAGGCTCCTGTTTTACGGTCTGCCTGCCACTGCCAGAAGGGGAAGACGGCGACGACGTCAGCGCTCTGCAGCCTGAAGTTAAGCTGCCGTCGTTACGGATTCTCGCCGCCGATGATGTGCCGCAGAACCTGCAGTTGCTGGAAGGTGTGCTCAGCCGTCGTGGCCACCGCCTGATCTCCGTATCCAATGGCAGCGATGCCGTTACCCTGTTTAAATCCGGCCATTTTGATCTGGTGCTGATGGATGTGCAGATGCCCACCATGGATGGCCATGAGGCCAGCCGCCTGATCCGTCAGTGGGAATACGAACAGGCGCTGGAGCCAACGCCGATCATTGCCCTGACCGCCAGCGTGCTGGAGAAAGACCGCCATCTGGCCCACGCCGCGGGTATGAATGGCTTTGCCGCCAAACCGCTGAATATCAGTGAACTCAGCCGCGAAATAGCACGGGTGCTGGGTATCAGCATCAGTCCGGATAACGGCAGCCATAACGAAACCCACGACAACGATCTGCTGATCGACTGGGAACTGGGCGCCACGCTTTGGCAAAGCCACAGCCAACATATCGGGGCCATCCGCGCCTTCCGCGCCGCAAAAACCAATCAACCACAACGACTGGCCGGGCTGCTGCATGATCCTGACGCGGCCATCGCCGAGGTGCACCGCATCAAAGGTCTGGCCGGCAACCTGTGCCTGCACCGCCTGACGGCTGCCTACGCCTGGCTGGAAGAACAGCTGCGTCAGCAACCAGCTAAGGTTTCCCCCGCCATGCTGGTTCTGATCCGCCGCCTGCTGCAGGAAATCGACAGCCAGCTGGCTGTGCAGCAGGAAATAGATGACACACCGCAACAGCAAACCGATATCAGCAGCGCCCAGCTGCAGGCGCTGCTGCGTCAGGTACAACAGGGCGAATTGCCCGATCAGGCACTACAGGCAGCAATGGCCGCAATGCCGGTGGATCTGGCCGTGCAGGCCGGTGATGCAGCTGCTAACTTTGATGCTGAAACCCTTGCCACCCTGCTCGAAGCGTACCTGCGCACACTGACCGGGGAGTCGGATGCCCATGACTGAACACCCTACCCTGCTGATCGTCGATGACGAGCCTGCCAACCTGCAGGTGCTGAAAAATATTCTCGCCGATCACTACCGCCTGTTATTTGCCCGTGACGGCCAGCGCGCACTGGCACTGGCGGACAGTGAACGGCCGGATCTGATTCTGCTCGACGTGATGATGCCCGAAATGTCCGGCTACGATGTCTGCCGGCAGCTGAAGGCCACACGCAGCACCGCCCATATCCCGGTCATCTTCGTCACCGCCCTGTCGCAGGTGGCTGACGAAGCTCAGGGACTGGAAGCCGGAGCCGTGGACTACCTGACCAAACCGGTCAGCCCCGCCATCGTCCGCGCCCGCGTCCGCACGCACCTGTCGCTGGTGCACACTGAAGAACTGAAGCAGACGCGCCTTTCCGTCGTGCAGCGTCTCGGCCGGGCGGCGGAATACAAAGACAACGAAACCGGACGCCACGTTATCCGCATGAGCCTGTTTTCACAGATCATCGGCCGCCGTCTGGGGCTGGGCGAACAGCATCTGGAAGACCTGCTGAATGCAGCCCCCATGCACGACATCGGTAAAATCGGCATCCCCGATGCGGTGCTGCTGAAGCCCGGCAAACTGGATGAAGACGAGTGGAAAATCATGCAGAGCCACGCCGCGATCGGCGCTGAAATTATTGGCGAAGACGGCTCCAACCTGCTGCGTATGGCACGCGATATTGCCCTCTGCCATCACGAAAAGTGGGACGGCAGCGGTTATCCGCAGGGACTCAGCGGCGCAGACATTCCACTGGAAGCACGCATTGTCGCCCTGGCCGATGTGTTCGACGCCTTAACCAGCGAGCGCCCCTACAAAAAAGCCTGGCCGGTCGAGCAGGCAACAGCACTGATCCGTGAACAAAGTGGCAAACACTTTGATCCGCAGCTGGTCGAGGTATTTTTCGACAGCCTGCCGGATATCCTGAAAGCGCGGTCGCAGTGGCTGGATCAGGACGCCGGTTAGGCTGGAAAACACATAAAAAAACGGGACTTTTAAGCCCCGTTTTTACGCAACAAGTACGCCTTACTCAGCACCGGCTTCCCGCAGTGCCGCAGCATATTCTTCGCCTTTGCTGTGGCTGGCGATGGTTTGCAGAATGGTTACGCCTTCGGCATTTTTCGCATTCAGGTTATGGCCTTCGGCTTTAAACAGCTCCACGTATTCGGCAAACACTTCCGGCAGCATATGACGGTATGCGCGGATGGCGGCCACGTAATCAGCATCGCTGCCGTCATAGCTGTTGGCGCTCAGAAATTCACGCAGCTGCGCTTCTGACCACTCACCACCAAATACTTTTTCTTTATCTTTCTTCTGCATGATTTTCTCCTGAGTATTCTGCTATCCGGTTGCGCAATGACAATACGGATTGATTATTTTCGGTAAGCGTTTACGAGGCCGCTAACGCAGCTGGCGATCAGACTTTGCGGAACATTAAATCCCACACCCCATGTCCCAGCTTCTCACCACGGTTTTCAAACTTGGTCAGCGGGCGGTGCTCCGGACGCGGCACGCAATTGCCCTTACCGGCAACGTTTTCATAACCTTCAGCCACATCCATTACTTCCAGCATATGCTCCATATACGGTTCCCAGTCGGTCGCCATATGGAATACGCCACCCGGCTTTAAAATACGGCGGATGGTCTGGGCAAATTCGGCCTGCACAATGCGGCGCTTATGGTGCTTTTTCTTGTGCCACGGGTCAGGGAAAAACAGCTGCACGGTATCGATGCAGTTATCCGGCAACAGTTTCAGTACCTCGATCGCATCTTCTTTATAGCTGCGCAGGTTAGTGATGCCGGCTTCTTCCGCCAGATACAGCAACGAGCCAACACCCGGCAGATGTACTTCGACACCGATAAAATCTTTTTCCGGCGCGGCCGCCGCCATCTGTACCAGCGACTGGCCCATGCCGTAGCCGATTTCCAGCACCACATGGCCGTCACGGCCAAACACCTCAACCGGATTAATCGCGCCCTGCGCCAGTTCCAGCCCCATCACCGGCCACTGCCGTTCGAGAGCGCCTTCCTGACCTTTGGTTAAACGCCCGGCACGGATCACAAAGCTTTTGATACCGCGGCGGTAAACCGGTTTGTCGCCTTCCGCAGCCGCAGCTGCCGGATTTTCATCATGTTCGCTCACGATAACCTGCCTGAATAATTACAAAGAGTGTTAAGAGGTTTTCAGCTTAACGGCCGCCACCAGTAACGCCGACCAACCCAGCAGCCAGCTGACGCCGCCCAGCGGTGTGATCATACCCAGCGGCCGCACACCGCTCAGCGCCAGCAGATACAGACTGCCGCTGAACAGAATCAGCCCCAGCAACATCAGCCGCGCCGACCAGCTCAGCCAGCGCGATGGCTGCACCTGCAGCCACAGCGATAAGGCCAGCAGAACCACAGCATGAATCAGGTGATACTGCACCGCGGTCTGGTACACCGTCAGCATATCAGCGTTCAGTACGCCCTTCAGACCATGCGCTCCGAACGCGCCCAGTGCGACACCGCTGAAGCCTGCAACAGCGGCGGCTACCAGTGTATTTTTTGCCTGCATAAAAAACCCCCTGCGGTTTTGGCCGGCGATTATAAAGGAGCCGGGCGGTCAGGTCATATCTGGGGGCACCTCTGAATAATTCTGCACAGCTTCGCGTGAGTGCTGCAGAGCGTTTTGACAAGGCGTCGATTGCAGTGAATGGCAAGTCCTTCATAAAATCGACAACACCGTCAAAACGCTCTGCAGCCCACGCCCTTCGGGGCTTGCTGAAAAAATCCAGCTCGGTGTTGCCACGTTTTGACGTAACCCGCTATGCCTTCAACGTGGCGCCTTGATCTGAACTTTTTCAGTAAGCCGAAGCGGGCACTGAATTATTCAGAGATGCCCCGGGAGCTCTGGTATGATGCCCGGCAGTTGAAAAGCCTGTGGAAGTGCCTGTGAAATACACCGACCTGCGCGACTTTATTAAATCGCTGGAAAAACGTGGCGAACTGAAACGCATCCGTTATCCGGTTGATCCGCATCTGGAAATGACCGAAATCGCCGACCGTGTGCTGCGTGCCGGCGGTCCGGCGCTGCTGTTTGAAAACCCCAAAGGTTATGACATGCCGGTTCTGGCCAACCTGTTCGGCACGCCGAAACGGGTGGCGCTGGGCATGGGCGAAGAGTCCGTTGAAGCGCTGCGTGAAGTGGGCCAGCTGCTGGCGTTTTTAAAAGAACCCGAGCCACCCAAGGGCATGAAAGACGCCTGGGACAAACTGCCGATTTTCAAAAAAGTGCTGGCGATGGGGCCGAAAGAAGTACGCAAAGCACCCTGTCAGGATGTGGTACTGGAAGGTGACGACGTCGATCTGAGCAAAATTCCGGTGCAGCATTGCTGGCCCGGCGACGCTGGTCCGTTAATTACCTGGCCGCTGGTGATTACCAAAGGGCCGCATAAAGACCGCCACAATTTAGGGATTTATCGTCAGCAGGTAATTGCTAAAAACAAGGTGATCATGCGCTGGCTCAGCCATCGTGGCGGCGCGCTGGATTTTCTTGAGTGGCAGAAGGCCCATCCGGGCGAACCTTTCCCGGTAACTGTCGCGCTGGGCGCCGACCCGGCCACCATTCTCGGTGCCGTCACCCCCGTGCCGGATACCCTGAGCGAATATGCTTTTGCTGGCCTGCTGCGCGACAGCAAGACCGAGCTGGTAAAAAGTATTGGCAACGATCTGCTGGTGCCGGCCTCGGCCGAAATTGTGCTTGAAGGGGTGATTCATCCGGGTGAGATGGCACCAGAGGGGCCATTCGGTGACCACACCGGCTATTACAACGAGGTCGATGAATTCCCGGTATTTACCGTCGAGCGCATTAC
The DNA here is from genome assembly GCA_002733205.1 of Thalassobium sp. Taxonomy (GTDB): domain Bacteria; phylum Pseudomonadota; class Gammaproteobacteria; order Pseudomonadales; family Oceanobacteraceae; genus Venatoribacter; species Venatoribacter pacificus. The sequence goes on from NVUW01000002.1 coordinate 246,691, forward strand.
CCACCGCAAAGACCCGATCTACCACAGCACCTACACCGGCCGCCCACCGGATGAGCCGGCCATTCTCGGTGTGGCGCTGAACGAAGTCTTTGTGCCGATTCTGCAGAAGCAGTTTCCGGAAATCGTCGACTTCTATCTGCCGCCGGAAGGCTGTTCCTACCGCATGGCGGTGGTGAGCATGAAGAAACAATACCCGGGTCATGCCAAGCGCGTGATGATGGGCGTGTGGTCATTCCTGCGCCAGTTTATGTACACCAAGTTTGTGATTGTGGTCGACGATGACGTGAACACCCGCAACTGGGAAGACGTGATCTGGGCCATCACCACCCGTATGGACCCGGCGCGCGATACCACGCTGATTGAAAACACGCCAATTGATTATCTCGACTTTGCCTCGCCGGTATCGGGTCTGGGCTCGAAGATGGGTCTGGATGCCACCAACAAATGGCCGGGTGAAACCAGCCGCGAATGGGGCACGCCGATCGTGATGGATCAGGACGTGAAAAATAAAGTCGACGAAATCTGGGATCAGCTGGGGTTATGACGCTCCATACCGTCACCTTCCGGCCATCCGGGGCGCGCATCCGCTGTGCCCCGGATCAGACCATCGCCGAGGCCGCGCTGCAGCAGGGCGTGATCGTGCCGGTCAGCTGCGAAAACGCGATCTGCCAGATCTGCCAGGGGGAAAGGCTTTCCGGAGCGCTCAGCTTTCGCAACTCTCTGGGTCAGACCATACTTGAGCAAGACAATCAGGTATTATGCTGTGTCGCCCAACCCCAGACCGATGTTGAGATTTATATGGCCGATGTTTACGCCCCCAACCACAAGCCACAGGTCAGCCTGGCCTGTCAGATTCCCGCCGTGGAACTGCTGGGCGATGATATCTGGCGCATAGAATTACTCACCCCGGCGGGCAAGAGTGCCGATTTCTGGCCCGGCCAGTACCTGCTGCTGCATGTACGTGATGAACAGGGCAATGAAGAACAGGTGCCCTTCTCCATCGCCTGCGCACCGGGCAGCATGAACAATACCGACCCGCGCAAGATTGAGCTGCATATTGCCAACAGCAGCGACAACGCCCTGCGCATTATTAATTTCCTGCGCGACGCTGTCGTGGCGCGCGTGACGTTGCCGGCGGGCGATTGCTTTATCAGCAAACTCTTTATTCAGCAGCACAAAGATCAGCCACTGGTGATGGTGGCAGCCGGCAGTGGCTTCTCACAGATTAAAGCCCTGATCGAAGGTGCCCTGGCGCTGAACCCAAAGCAGGAAATCCACCTGTACTGGTCCAATCGTGGGGCCGAAGGCTTCTATCTGGCTGACCTGCCCCTGCACTGGGCACAACAGTATGCGAACTTTCATTATCACCCAATCATCGAACAGCACAGCGAAGGCTGGCATGGCCGCGCCGGTTGGATTTATCAGGTGATTCACGAAGACTTTGCCGATCTGAGCCAGGTACAGATGTTCGCCTGCGGCTCGCCCAACATGGTGTACGGCACCCTCGATCAGCTGGCACCGCTGGGCCTGACCCAAACCAACATGCACTCCGATGTATTTGCCTACGCTCCGCGCAGCTGAATACTCAGATACCCGAATACACTCTTACCCCTATAAAATCAGGAGCCTCTATGAACTGGACCTTCACCATTAATCCGCAGCAATTGTGGGAAACTTATGTTTTGCCCTGGGGCACGCAGATTGTTCTGGCCCTGCTGATTTTTATTGTCGGCCGCATACTGGCACGCGCCGCCAGCCACGGTGCAACCAAAGCACTTGAGCGGGCACGCCTCGACCCGATTCTGGTTAACTTTATCAGCACCCTGCTCAACACCACGCTGATATTACTGGTAATTGTCTTTGCCCTGTCGCAACTCGGCCTCGATACCACCTCACTGGTTGCTCTGGTCGGTGCCGCCGGTCTGGCTGTTGGTCTGGCGCTGAAGGATTCGCTGTCGCACTTTGCTGCCGGGGTAATGCTGATCGTGTTCCGCCCGTTCAAACTGGGTGATTATGTTGAAGTTGGCGGTGTGGCCGGCTCTGTGGATAAGATCACCATTTTCAGCACTCGTCTGAAAACCCCGGACAACAAAGTCGTCACCGTGCCGAATGGCAATGTGTTCGGCAACACCATGGTCAACTACTCCGAAGAAGCCACTCGCCGCATCGATATGGTGGTCGGTATCAGCTACGGCTCCGACCTGCTGAAAGCGAAAAGCATTCTGGAAGAACTGGTCAAAGACCACGACAAAGTGCTGAAAGATCCGGCTTATAAAATCGCCGTCTCCGAGCTGGCCGACTCCTCCGTGAACTTTATTGTGCGCCCCTGGGTAAAAGCCGAAGACTACTGGGATGTACGCTTCCAGCTGACCGAAAGCATCAAGCTGCGTTTTGACGCCGAAGGCATTGAGATTCCGTTCCCGCAGATGGATGTGCACTGGCATAAAGAATAAGAAGGAAAACAAACATAATTACTTTGCAGCGTATTAAGGCGTTGTCTACAGTGTTTTATCTGTCACTAAAGGAACGCCAGCATGGATGTAACGCCCCCAAGAAAACTACTCCTACTTACCGCCGCCATCACCGCATTAACAGCATGCGGTGGTAGCTCCAGCAGCAGCTCAAATAACACGCCGCTTCCGGTTACTCCAGATCCGGTTGTTCCAGACCCCGATCCCGTTACTCCAGATCCCGCCGTTACCCTCAGCGGCAAAGCGGCTGACGGCTACCTGAGCAATGCCAGAGTCTGTCTCGACATAAACAGCAACCTCAAGTGCGATGCCAACGAACCCACCACCACCACGGGTGCCGGTGGCAGCTATGTTTTACCGGAAGTCACACAAGAGCAAAGCAACACTTACACCATCGTGGTTGAAGCCATTGCAGGACAAACCATTGATGAAGACAGCCCGGACACTGCCATCACTCAGAGCTACAGCCTCAGCGCACCGGCTGGCGAAACCTTTATCAGCCCGCTCAGCTCGCTGGTACAAAACGCCATGCGCAGCAACGCCGCACTGACAAAAGAAGACGCAGCCGATCAAATTCGTACCGCATTAGGCTTACCTGAAGACAGCGATATTCTGTCAGACTACGTTGACGCCGGAGATACCGACACTCACGAGCGTGCTCAGTTTATTACGGCCGTTTTAGCCAATGCCCTTACACAATCACAGACCAATGCCGGTGGCAACGGCCTGTCGGATGCGCAATTTGGCCCGGTGCTGAATGCCATTTTGGGCCGTATCATCGCGCAGAGCGAAGACATTGTTGATGCAATCGATAATGGTGATGAGCCAGCGGATGTTGAAATCGTCAGCGCAGGCGACAGCATCGATGATCTGGTTGAAAGCGGTGAAACCAACAGCGAGCTGGCCGATGCGTCGGCACTGCTGCCGGGAGGTGTGCAAGCATGGGCGATCAACGCTCAGGTTTTCCGTAACATATTGGCCAACAACCGTTCACCTGCAGAGGAATTTTGGGATGGTTCTGATTGGCAGGATTCATTCGATGATGAGCCTTTATACCCGAATTTCAAAGTGGTATGGGCTGGAAATACGGACGGCTGGATTACGCAGAGTCAATATACTGATTGTGCGGTAACCGCAACGGCAGATACCTCCAATGCATTAACCGTTGCCTGCGGTGTCGATCAGTATCAAGTGGCACTCAGCCAATCGGATCTCGAAGGCATGGCTATATCCGATTTCCTCGCTGCAGAATTTCAACAAGATGGGCCTCCAGGAAGTGAAGAAACATTGCCTGCAGACCTTGCTAGCGATACGACCACCTTCTCAGCCAATGCCTATCGTCTGGATGGCAAAGCCACAACCACCAGTCCGCAGTTGTCGTTGTCGGAGTGCGATACCAAAGGTACAGAACCCACCATAGAAGACTGCGAGATACTCTTTGAAAGTACCACCCTTGCGACCCTTGCCTCGCGTAATAATTCCTTCCGGTGGGGTTATGACGAGAGCGTCGGTGAGTATATAAACGCCTATCTGGCGGGTGACCCGTCACAGACTGCAAGCGGTGCGCTGATGCGGCTCGCAGCCAGTGAAAATGACGATACCCAAATCGGAAGCTGGCAAAAAGTGAGTGTTAATGGCCGGAACCTGCTTTGGATACCTTCAAAGGATTACGATTATGAACGCATAGCGGCACATAAAAGAGCCTTTGTAGAGGTTGAAGGCAACATCTATGAAGCCAGTTATATTCAAGAGCAGAGTGTTATGCCGCTGCAAAACTTCTTCTTTCCGAACGGCGCGCTATTTGACCTGACCTATCTGAACCAACAGGCAGCTGATGAAATCGAAACTGTTATTGGTGGCTATTTTAATGCTGCGTTCAGTGGACCGGGTGGACCAGGTGGACCAGGAACGCCACCGCCACCGATCCCTGTTCCTTAATGACCTGCAAAACGATGTGTCGCTGATCGGCTCCGCCTGCTCAGCGACCCGTAAGCCTCACAACCAGCGCCGCATTTGCGGCGCTTTTTTGTGGCTGCAGACCAGACAGTACACACTGGCCCAAGTGGCACAATTTACCGCCGACCTTTGTCTATCCGACGAAATGATAAAAGTCATTTGTGCCATGCGGGAGGATGATAGCGGGCTGACGTTCAGGAGAGAGCCTTATGCCCGCTGCATTCATCCGCACCACCATCTGCCTGCTGCTGGCACTGCCATTTGCCATGCCGCAGGCTATTCAGGCTGCGCCCGCCGGTAACAGCGTTAAGCTCGGTCTGAATTATCCTTCCAGCGGACGCTATAAAGAACAGGGCCTGGCTCAGGCGCGTGGTGCCTTGTTGGCTATCGAAGAACTTAATGCCAGTAACGGCATTCTTGGCCGCCCGGTCGAGCTGCTGACCGCCAACACCGCCGCCAAACCGGATAAAGCGGTCGAAAACGTTAAAGCGCTGGCCGCGCAAAATGTATCCATGCTGTTTGGTGGTTCCTCCAGCGCCGTGGCCATTGCCGCCGGTAAGGAAGCCGCCAAACACGACCTGCTCTACTTTGGCACCCTGACCTACGCCAACGAAACCACCGGTGCCGAAGGGCATAAACACATGTTCCGCGAAACCTATAACGCACACATGGCGGCCAAGGCGCTGGCGTCTTATTTGAATGACAGCCTGCAGGGCAAAAAACTGTTTTACCTGACCGCCGATTACAGCTGGGGCTGGTCGACCGAAGCGTCACTGCGCACCTTCACCAAAACCACCGATACCAGCGCTCACCCCGGAGCGCTCGTCACTTACCCACGTCCGCGCGATGGGGATATGCGCAGCGCACTGGAAGCTGCACGCGATTCCGGTGCCGACGTGCTGATGCTGGTGCAGTTTGGTGATGATATGGCGCTGGCGCTGCATGCAGCACAACAGATGGGGCTGAAAGACAAGATGACCATCATCGTGCCTAATCTGACCCTGGGCATGGCCAAGTCGGCCGGCTCCGGCATTATGGAAGGCGTTATCGGCGCGGTGCCCTGGTGCTGGCAGGTGCCTTACCGTTACGACTATCCACAGGGCAAAGCTTTTGTCGAAGCCTTCGTGACCAAATACGGCGCTTATCCATCAAGCTCTGCGGCATCGGCTTACAGCATCGTCTATCAATTTAAGGACGCTGCCGAACGGGCTGGTTCGCTGAACACCGGCAAGCTGATCAAAGCACTGGAAGGCCACCGCTACAGCAGCCTGAAAGATGAACAGGAGTGGCGCGCCTTTGACCACCAGAGCGTACAGAGCGTGTATGTGGTCCGCAGCCGGCCGCGTAACGAGATTCTGCAGAGCAATCTGCATGAAGATTTCTTTGAAATTCTGGCTCCGCTGCCCGGCACTGAAGCCGCACAAAGCCTGAGTGAATGGCAGGCGGAACGCCGTGCCGCAGGTAAGCAACTGGCGCTGGAATAACAGGCGATATTCCTGTTGATCGCGGGCATGGCCCGCTCCTACCGGAGTGATGCCCCCGCGATGACGGCACTTATACAATCAGCGCCGCATGTAGAGCGGGCTCTGCCCGCGAGACTGCAACAGCGACGGTCGGTTGTGGGAGCGGCATTTTGCCGCGATGGTTGTGATCGTGACTCCTACAAAAACCGTTCCTACAAAAACCGTTCCTACAAAAACCGTTCCTACAAAAACCGTTCCTGCAAAAAACCGTTCCTGCAGCAGAAACCTCTCCGGCCTGTGTTAGCGCAACGCCAGCTGAAAATGCTCACAGGCGCGGGATTCATCCCCTTCTGCCAGCAACACCTTACCCATTTCGGCATGCAGTTCCGGCAGGCCTTTAATGCGCAGACCGGTTTCCAGGTATTCCTGCGCTTTATCCAGTTTGTTCAGCCGTAACGCTAAGCGCCCAAGCAGCAGCAGCAGTTGCGGATCATTCGGCCGCTCCTGTAATTGCTGCTCAGCAAACAACAGCTGGCGGCTGGCATCTTCGCCTTTCAGTGTGCCGTACAGGCTGATCAGCTCATCGTGCCAGACGTATTTCAGGGCGTTGCGCAATTCGTGCTCGGCCAGGGTTTCTTCGTGCTGCTCAATCAACAACTCAATATAACGGCGGGTGATCGGCAGTGAATAACGCAGCTGACGCGGAATATCCTGATACAGACGCTTGAGTTCAGCCACGCCCTCTCCCGGACGCTGACCATGACCCCGCACGGCGCGCTCCAGCAATTGCAGGTGGACGTTTTCTTCCAGCTCTTTGATTTTCTCGGCAGGAATTTTGGTGGCTTTGCGCAGCAGCGGCAACAGCTCGTGCAACGCCACCCAGTCCTGCAGATCGAGGTAGGTTTTCACCAACAGCTTGAGCAGATAGGCGTGTTTCGGATGCTTCTGACGCAGACGCAGCAATACCGCCAGCGCCTGTTCTTTCTGTCCACGCGAATTCAGCAGTTCGGCCTGAGTCAGGCCCACCGCCAGCTCGGCGCCTTTGGTGCTCTGGCTGGCGGCTTTCAGCCACTCATCGGCGGCTTCCATTTTGCCCTGTTCGTAAGCCGCGCGGGCGGCTGCCAGGTAATTGATTAACGGCGTATCAGAGTCATCAGCGCTCAGGGTCAGCAGACGCTCGGCTCGACGCCACTGGCCCTGCGCCAGACTCAGCAGGCCGCGGGTCGTTTGGCGGCGGGCGCGCTGATTACGGCGCTGGCGGCGCCACTCGTTAAAGCGCCAGTCGCTGCCCAGCAGCAACAGGCTGAAGCGCAGCAGCATGTACATTAACAACATGACCACCAGCATCAGGCCAATAAAGACCCACAGACTGGTTTCCAGCGTGTGTAAATTCCAGCTCAGCAGCACATACCCGGCGTCCAGACTGACCAATGCGCCGGCAATCAGTCCCAGCCCCAGCGTAAGAACCAGAAACAGCAGCCATACCCTCATGCCGCATCCTCCGTCGCCGGAGTTTTCGGCTGCACCGTGCCACGACGCTGTTGCTCAACCAGTGTCTGCAGTTGTTGCAGCGACTGGCTGATATCCGGCAGCGCCGGAGCGACATTCCACTGTTGTAGTTCCTGCAGCGCAGACTGCGCAGCACGGGTGCGCTCGTCATCAATAATCAGGTAGTCCTGCAACCAGCCAGCCACGCGTTTCAGGCTGTGCTGATACAGGTCGGCCTGTTGGCGCAGTAACGCCACCTGCGCCTGCTCCAGCATCAGATGCATATTCTGCTGCAGGTAATACTGCTGATCCGGCGTCAGCGGAGCCGCGATTGGTGCACTGCGCTCACGGATACGGATCATGCCCTGCAATGAGCTGCTGACGCTGCTCCACAGTTTCCAGTACCAGCGCTGATCGGCTTCAGGTGTCTGGGTTTCAGGTGTTTCAGTGCTGGCCGTCGCGGGCTCGTCGATAATCAGACGATCCGGCACCCAAGGCAGTTGGGTAATTTGTTCCTGCAATGCCTGCACACGCAGTACGGCACCTGTCAGGTCGATGGCCGGGGCTGTACGCAGCGCCAGCATTTCTTTTGCCAGCGTGGCGCGTACCGGGTTAAGACGTGGATTACGGGTTTCGGTCAGGACGTTATCGGCCGCCTGCAGCATGCTCAGCGCACCGTCCCAGTCACGCTCCAGCTGTAAGCGCTGATTCGCCATACGCAGCAGATATTCTGCTTCCGCCAGCAGCCAGTCCTGACGCTCAGCGCCCGGTAGCTTGCCCAGACGGTCGGTATTATGTGCAACCTGTTCCTGCAGCTGTGCTGACAGGTCATTCAGGGCTTTGGCCTGCGCCAGCAACTCGGCTTCTTTCGCGCTGAGTGCGGCGGCATTGTTTTGCGCCTGATCAACCCGATCGCGCAGCACGGCAATCTCGGCGGCGCTGTTCTGTTGCTGGTTCCAGCTCAGCCAGCCAGCGTAAGCGGCCAGCGCAAACAGGCCCAGCATCAATACCAGGTTGATCCATGACAGGGGGTGCGGACCATTACGCTGGGCAGTGCCGGCAGGCGCCTTTTCCTTAGCCGCTTTGGCCTTTACCGGCTTGGCAACCGGAGCGTCTGCGGCAGTCTGATTATCCGTTCCCTTTTGTTCTGTGGTCACTGTCGGAATCCTTTGCTGTATCAATGGTTAATGTTTTTATTGTCCGTCTTACGCTTGCCATTCACGTAAACACGCCAGCATATCTTCATCACGGGCACTTGCCGCCACCAGCACTTCGCGGTAACCACGGCTGCGGGCAACAGCAGCGACACGATCACCGGGCAACATAACGGCGCGGACGCGCTGAGCCAGATCGGGCACCTGCTGCTCAACAATATCCAGCGCCTGATTGCTGCTCAGCAGCAGCACCGGCTCACCGGCCAGCGTATCGGCCCATTGCTGTGCGCTCCAGGCGATTTCACGGCGCTCGTACAGTTCGGCGTAATCGACTTCGGCACCACGGGCAGTCAGCTCTGATGCCAGTTTTTCGCGCCCGCCGACACCACGCCAGAGCAGCACTTTACGGCCAGCAATCACATCGCTCTGCATCACCGGCAGCTCCAGCAGGCCTTCGCTGTCGTAGGTTGTCACGGGTGAATGCACACTGAAACCTTCCCGCTGCAGTACTTCGGCGGTACTTGGCCCAACCGCACACCAATGTATACCCAGTGGCGGCTGCGGCCAATAACGGTCGAGCCAATCCAGACCAATAGCGGCGGCATTCATGCTGATGGCAATCACCGCGCTGTAGTGGTCAATATCCAGAATACGCTGGCGCAAACCACTGGCCACCGCCTGTTCGTCGTCGGCCAGCGGCACAATATCGATCAGCGGATGATGGCGTACCGGAAAACCGCGGGCACTCAGCTCAGCGATCAGCCCACCCGCCTGGCCGTCCGGGCGGGTAACAACGATGGGTACAGCAGCGGCCACGGGCATTACTTCACTTCATGGCCGTAAACGGCGGACAGAATAGCACCGGCGCCCTGAGCTAACAGGTCTTCAGCCGCCGCAATGCCCATGGCTTCGGCATCTGCGGCCAGCCCGCTCTGCGCCGTGCGCAGCATGGTTTTGCCATCCACACTGCCGACCAGACCGCGCAGACTGAGCGCATTGCCATCCAGCTCGGCGTACGCCGCAATCGGCACCTGACAGCCACCCTGCAGGCGACGGTTAAGGGCACGCTCGGCCAGCACACAGGCGGCGGTTTTATCATCGTGCAGAGGTTTTAACAGCTCGTGGATAGCGCTGTCATTGGCCCGCCATTCAATGCCCAGGGCACCCTGGCCACCGGCAGGCAAAGACTGTTCAGCAGGAATAAAGGAGGCGATACGATCGTGCATTTCCATACGCAGCAGGCCCGCGGCGGCGAGGATGATGGCATCGAACTCACCGGCATCAAGCTTGCCCAGACGGGTCTGCACGTTACCGCGCAGGCTTTTGATAATCAGATCCGGACGCTGCTGCTGAATCTGGCACTGACGGCGCAGGCTGGACGTACCGACCACCGCCCCCTGAGGTAATTCATCGATGGTTTTGTAGTGGTTAGAAACAAACGCATCGTGCGGGTTTTCGCGCTCGCAAATAATGCCCAGCTCCAGTCCTTCGGGAAATTCCATCGGCACGTCTTTCATTGAGTGCACGGCGATATCGGCACGGCCGTCGAGCATCGCGACTTCGAGTTCTTTCACGAACAGGCCCTTGCCGCCGATTTTGGCCAGCGGCACATCGAGGATTTTGTCGCCCTGAGTGGTAAAGGTCACCAGCTCGACCACCAGCCCCGGATGCAGCGCTTCCAGACGGGCCTTGATATGTTCGGCCTGCCACATGGCAAGCGGGCTTTTACGGGTAGCAATGCGGAGCGTGGTTACGGCAGACATGACATTCCTTAACGCGGGTCAGGCCGGGCCTGACAATGAATTCAGAAAGTAATGCCGCATCATACCAGCGGGGGATGAATGGGGGTAATGATCTGGGTCGGGAGCGACACAAGAGCCTTGGTTACAGCTCCTTCATCACCCGCCGCACATCCGGCAGATGCCGGCGACTGACCGGAACGCCCTCCGCCAGGCCACGCAGATAAACGTTGTGACCACCACCAGGCAGGGCTTCAAGGCGTTCGATGCGTTTAAGTGCGACCAGTGCGCTGCGGTGTACGCGCACAAACAGGCCGGGGAATTCGTCTTCAAGCTGACGCAGAGAATCGTCAACCAGGGTTTCACCGCCCTCGTGGTGAACGTTGACGTACTTCTGATCGGCGTAGCAATAAAACACCTCTTCCAGCGGAATCAGCTGTAAACCATTGTGGGTGCGGGCACTGAGATGCGTACGGCAACCGGGCGCCGATTGCTGTTCTGCCGCTTGCTCTGGCTGCAGCTCAGGACGTTGTGCCAGCCATTCACCAGCGCGTTGCAGGGCGCGCGATAAATCTTCTTTGCGCACCGGCTTCAGCAGATAGTCGATGGCTTTCACGGCAAAGGCCTGCAGCGCGTGTTCGTCATAAGCGGTGCAGAACACCACCAGCGGAGGCTGCGGCAATTCCTGCATGGCGGCGGCGGTATCCAGACCGTTACGGCCGGGCATCTGAATATCGAGCAGCACCAGATCGGCCTGATGCAAGCGCAACCAGGACAACGCGGCATCACCATTGGCCGCTTCACCGGCGCAGATAAAGTCGTGATGCTCCAGCAACAAACGCTTCATGCGCTCCCGCGCCAGAGGCTCATCGTCCACCAGCAGCACACGATAAGTCATACATTCTCCTCTGTGGTTGTTTCGCCAGCGCTGCCAGTGCCTGCGGACTGTGGCAGGCGCAGACGGGCAAGATACACCTCACCCTGATCGTCCACCTCCAGCCGCGCCTGTTCATCCAGTGCGGCCAGCCGCGCGCGGATATTATTATGCGCCAGACGGTTACCCGCTTCACCACTGCCCTCGGGTTTGCTGTTGCGGATGGTCAGCCACCAGACGCTGCTTTCTTCCGTCTGGCCTTCCTGTGCCAGCTCAACCTCAATCCAGCCGCCGCTGATACTCGGCTGAATGCCATGGTAAACCGCGTTTTCCAGTAATGGCTGCAGCAGTAACTGCGGTACTTTCAGCGCCGCCGGTAAAGGCTGCGGCAACTTCCAGTTCACCTGCAGACGCTCATTGCCCAGCCGCACCTGCTCAATACCCAGATAACGGCGACCCAGTTCGATTTCCTGTGCCAGCGGGATCTGTGCGTCATCGTTATTCAGTACCGCACGGAACAGCTGCGCCAGATCAAGCAGCAAATGTTCGGCCTTATCCGGGTCAACGCTGATCAGTGAAGTGACGGTGTTGAGCGTATTAAAAAAGAAGTGCGGGCGGATATTGGCCTGCAACGCCGCCAGCCGCGATTTCAGCTCGGCCTGGGTTTTCAGCCGCCACTGGCTCTGCACATAAAAGTAACGCATAGCCATCGCGCCGAAAACGCCGGAAATCAACAGGTTGCGCAGCACCCAGGGCCAGTCGGTGTAGGTACGGTCCAGTGGCCACAGCCACTCGCCGACCAGACTGACCGCCAGCGTAACCAGCTCGATCACCAGCAAGGCGACCAGCGAGGCCGATATCGCCGACAAACGCGCCAGCAACACCCGCAGCTGACACAGAATCGCCACCGACAACAGGCACACCCACTGCACAAAGAACGACACCACGGTAAAACGCTGCCATGAGAACTGCGGCAAACCACTTTCCACAAGCGTCAGCGCCAGCACCAATGCTTCGCTCAGCGCCAGCAGAATAATCACCGCACGCGAATTACACAGATCCGGCAGGAAAAAGGCCTCCAGCAGCGCCTGCTGTCCGCGCGGGGATGAGGATGGTGATTGGCTGGATGACAATTTGATGCTTCCTGAGCAGACGAATGCTGAGCCAAGTCTGTCGTCAGCGCAGCGGCAGAGCAAGCACCATAAGGCGAATGGCGGCAAAACAGGGACAGAGCGCCACCGCAATGGTTATAATCCGCGCCATTTCCGATTCATGCACCAGTTTGAGGTAATCATGTCTGATCAATCATCCACCAATGCATCCTGGGGCGGACGTTTCTCCGAGCCGACCGACGCTTTTGTTGCGCGCTACACCGCATCGGTGGATTTTGACCGCCGCATGTACCGTCAGGATATTCAGGGCTCGGTAGCCCACGCCAAAATGCTGTGCAAAGTCGGCGTACTGACCGAGCAGGAACGCGATGACATCATCCGCGGCCTGGAAGAAGTACGCATTGAAATCGAGCGTGGCGACTTTGAGTGGTCGGTGGCGCTGGAAGACGTGCACATGAACATCGAAGCGGCGCTGACCAAAAAAATCGGCATCACTGGCAAAAAACTGCACACCGGCCGCTCCCGTAACGATCAGGTAGCCACCGATATCCGCCTTTACCTGCGTGACGAAATCGACGCCATCAGCGCCGAACTGACCCGTCTGCAACAGGGCCTGGCGGAACTGGCCGAGAAAGAAGCCGACACCATTATGCCGGGCTTCACCCATTTGCAGACTGCACAGCCGGTGACTTTTGGTCATCACCTGCTGGCCTGGAACGCCATGCTGGAACGCGATTACGCCCGTCTGCAGGACTGCCGTGCGCGTATGAACCAACTGCCATTGGGTGCCGCAGCGCTGGCCGGAACCACCTACCCGATTGACCGCTTCTACACGGCCGAACTGCTGGGCTTTGATGCACCGACCGAGAACAGCCTGGATTCCGTATCCGACCGCGACTTCGCCATCGAATTCTGCTCCGCCGCCGCCCTGATCATGATGCACATGTCGCGCTTCTCCGAAGAGCTGGTGCTGTGGGCCTCTGCCCAGTTCCGCTTTATCGACCTGCCAGACCGTTTCTGCACCGGCTCCAGCATCATGCCGCAGAAGAAAAACCCGGACGTACCGGAACTGGTACGCGGTAAAACCGGTCGCGTTTACGGCCATCTGGTTGGTCTGCTGACGCTGATGAAATCGCAGCCGCTGGCCTACAACAAAGACAATCAGGAAGACAAAGAGCCGCTGTTCGACACCGTTGACACCCTGCGCGACAGCCTGCGTGCCTTCGCCGATATGGCACCCAACCTGATTGCCCGCAAAGACGATATGCGCGAAGCCGCAATGCGTGGTTTCTCCACCGCCACCGACCTCGCCGATTATGTGGTGCGCAAAGGTATCCCGTTCCGTGATGCCCACGAAATCGTCGGTAAAGCGGTTGGCTACGGTGTAAAAACCGGCAAAGACCTGAGCGAAATGACGCTGGAAGAACTGCAGCAGTTCTCCACTGAAATCACCGCTGATGTCTTTGATGTACTGACACTGGAAGGCTCGGTCGCGGCGCGTAACCATATTGGTGGCACCGCACCGGATCAGGTACGTGCCGCCGCAGCACGGGCGAAAACAGCGCTGGCGCAGCGTTAATCCAGAATAACGGGGAGTTTTATGGACAGCTTTAAACTGGAAGATATGGTACGCGGCTGGTTTGTCGGCGGCTTCGAACCAACACTCTACAAAACCACGGATGTTGAAGTCGCCGTACAGCATTTTAAGGCTGGTGATAAAGAAGCCAGCCATTGCCACAAAATCGCCACCGAAATCACGGTTATCGTCTCCGGACGGGCACGGATGAAAGGTCAGGAATACGGAGCGGGCTCAATCATCCGTATTGCGCCCGGTGAGTACACTGATTTTGAAGCTCTGGAAGACACCATCACCACGGTAGTCAAACTGCCGGGGGCACTGAACGATAAATATCTGGAAGAGAATGCCTGATGCTGAATATTGTTATCCCAATGGCAGGGCGTGGCAGTCGTTTCGCCAAAGAAGGTTATGCCGATCCTAAACCCCTGATTCCCCTTTCAGGTAAACGCATGATTGAAGTTGTGATCAACAACCTCAAACCCTCTTGCGAGCACCGTTTTATTTTTATTTGCCAGAACCAGCATCTGGCCGACTACGATCTGCAGAACAAACTGTGCAGCTGGGCGCCGGGGGCAGTTGTTATTGGTATTGATGGCATCACCGAAGGTGCCGCCTGTACGGTTCTTGAAGCACGGGATTACATCAACAACGACGACCCGCTGATGATTGCCAATTCTGACCAGTGGGTTGATGTGGATATTAACGATTATCTGAATTACATGGATGATCAGGCGCTTGATGGCCTGATAATGACGATGAAAGCCGACGATCCGAAATGGTCTTACGCCCGCGTCGAAGACAACGGCCGGGTTTCTGAAGTGGTCGAAAAAATTGTCGTCTCCGATGAAGCAACCGTTGGCATTTATAACTACCGCCATGGCAAAGACTTCGTCGCCAAGGCCGACAAAATGATTGCCAATAATGAGCGCTCTAATGGCGAGTTTTATGTCGCTCCGGTTTACACCTATATGTACCGTGAAGAAAACGCCAATATTGGTGTGTACAACATTGGTCGCGAAGCTGATGGCATGTACGGCTTAGGTATTCCGAGTGATCTGGATCTGTTCAAATCACTGCCGGTCTACCAGCAGGCAATTAACTTCTGATCATAAGAGAATCGCATGCAGATTATTTCTCACCGGGGCTACTGGCTCGACGCCACAGAAAAAAATACCGTTGCAGCGTTCCACCGTTCTTTTTCCATGGGATACGGTACAGAAACAGATATCCGTGACTGCGCCGGGAAACTGATGATCAGCCACGATATGCCGAACGGTACAGAACTGACGTTCGACGAACTGCTGGAAATATATCTGCGTTACGAACAGCGCCCGTGCCTGGCCTTAAACGTTAAGGCCGATGGTCTGCAGACTGCCGTGGCCGAGAGTCTGCAGCAGCATGGTATCGAAAACTATTTTATGTTCGACATGTCATTACCTGACACGCTGGGATATCTGCGCAACGGCCTGACCACATTTCTGCGTGCCAGTGAATACGAAACACCGGGCGTTCTGCTGGAGCAGGCCCAGGGAGTATGGCTCGATGGTTTTCAGCGACTGAACATTGATGCCGGTCAGTTACAGCAGTGGCTGTCTGCCGGTAAAAAGGTCTGCATCGTTTCTCCGGAATTACACCGCCGCGATGTTAACGACGAATGGTCAGAACTGCGTAACCTCCCCGGCGAGCTGCTGGAGAGCGATCATTTAATTCTGTGTACGGATATTCCGGAACAGGCAGAGAGGTACTTCCGTTTTGACTAAGGTTATTAAGGCCGTCATCTTCGATATGGACGGCGTACTGATTGATGCCAAAGACTGGCATTACGAAGCACTGAATAAAGCACTGCGTCTGTTCGGTTATGAAATTACCCGTCCCGAACATGAGATCACCTACGATGGCCTACCCACGCGCGACAAGCTGAATATTTTGTCACGGGAGAAAGGTCTGCCACGGTCATTACATGATTTTATTAATGAGCTGAAACAGCAGTACACC
This sequence comes from Thalassobium sp., assembly GCA_002733205.1. Taxonomy (GTDB): domain Bacteria; phylum Pseudomonadota; class Gammaproteobacteria; order Pseudomonadales; family Oceanobacteraceae; genus Venatoribacter; species Venatoribacter pacificus. Next base: position 262,522 of record NVUW01000002.1, read on the forward strand.
ATGGAAATGGTCAACAACCTTTGCCGGCCGATGTTCCACCATGAATATGCGCTGTCATCCCTGAGCAAACAAGGTTACAAGTTAGCCGTTGCCTCTAACTCCATCCGCAACTCCGTTGCCGTTATGATGGATCAGGCGCATCTGAAACCTTACCTTGAGTTTTTCATTTCCAACGAAGATGTCTCCAAAGGAAAACCGGACCCGGAAATGTACAACCTGGCTATCTCCCGGCTGGGATTAAATCCGCAGCAGTGTCTGATTGTGGAAGATAACGAAAACGGTCTGAAAGCCGCCTATGCAAGCCAGGCTCACGTAATGAAGGTGGATTCTGTTTTTGATGTCACCTACGACAACATCAGAAACCGGATCTCTGAAATCGAGGGCGCAGCATGAATATTATTATTCCAATGAGCGGCGCAGGTCTTTACGAAGCCTCTGCCGGCGGGATTTACCCGAAAATTCTGACCGAAGTGGCAGGCAAGACGCTGCTCGAACATGCTCTGACTCCTTTTGCCGGCCTTGGCAGTGATGCCCGTTTTATTTTCATGGTGCCGAAAATTGAACGCAAAGCGCTGTCGCTCGATGCCATCATCAAAATTGTTGTACCCGGCGAATACAACATCATCGACATCAACGGCGATACCGGTGGGGCACTCTGTACCTGCCTGCTTGCTCTGGATACGATGAATGCCGATGACGAGCTGATCATTTCCTCGGCCGACCATCACCTGAGCGAAGATATCAGTGCCGCTCTGGCTTTCTACCGCGAAAACAAAGCTGACGCTGGCGTGCTGACTTTTGAATCCGTTCACCCTAAATGGTCTTACGCGCTTCTCAACGAACGCGCGGAAGTACGGCAGACCTCAGAGAAATTGCCAATCAGCCGTCATGCCATGGCCGGCTTTTTCTACTTCCGCCATGCGCGGGATTTTATCGAAGCGGCCAAAAGCGTTATCCGCAAACAGAATCAGATTAATGGTCAGTATTTTGTATCGTCGACCATCAACGAAATGATTCTGGCGGGCCAGACCGTTCTGTCAAAACCTCTGGCGGGCGGCGTTTACTATAATTTTTACGATTCCCATTCGATTAAAGTATTCGAACACGACATCACATTGTCGCGTCATGTTATCGAAGAGAAATCCCGCGCTTATGTCCATGCATTCCATGCGATGGATCTCGACTCCGTTATGAATTTCTTCGATGACGATGCCACTCTCATTGACCCGGGCGTCAATCTCAGTGGAAAAGCGGCCATCCGCGATTTTCTGACCGGGCTTTTTGCTTCAGTGAAGAAGATCAATTTCATTGAGAAAAACATTCTGGTCGATGGCGAAAAATCCGTGATCGAGTTTGAACTGCAGATCGACGATCAGCGCTATATCGGCACCGATGTTATTCAATGGCAAGCCGGTAAAATAAGCGCTCTGCGTGCTTACTTATATCAACAGGAAGACAAGAATGTCTGATAAACCTAAAGTTGCTTTCTGCCTGCATGGACTGGCCGCAGGTAAGAACTTTAAACACGGTGGACTGGAAGTCACCTTTGAAGCCGAGAGTGATCTGTACAAGCAACACATACTCGGCATCAATAATTGTGACGTCTTTATGCATAGCTGGAGTGTGGATGTTGCCGATCAGCTGAAAGAAATCTATCAGCCGCGCAAAGCGCTCTTCCAGAACAGTGAAGTCTTTTTTACGCCAACGCTTGGCGAGCGTTTTAAAGACTTCAAGAAAAAGTTACGCGGAAAGACCCGCGAGCTCTACCGCATCAATAATATCTACAGCCGCTGGGCAACCTTTAAACGGGCTGTCGATCTGGTCGGACAGTACGAAGAAGAAAACGGTGTCCGCTACGACTTTATCATGGTCAGTCGCTTTGATATGTCACTGTTTGCCGATATCGATTTTTCCCGGCTGGACCCGGAGAAGTTCTACGCAGGCCGCTGGGTTGGTTTCCGCGATACCTCAGGCAAGGTGATTCCCGAAGAAAAAACGTTCAGCCATCCGGATAAATTTTTCCGCTATGAACGTGGTTTTCCGACAACCAACGAAGGTCTTTCGGATTTCTGGTTTATTGCCAGCGCCGACAATATGAAACGCTTTGCTCAGATTTTTGATGAACTGGAGCAGCTGATTCCAAAAACTGCGACCAGCAATCATAAAATTGCTCTGGAAAAAGTCCGTCAGCTGGGACTGATTCCCAAACTGGAATTTATGCTGGAGTTCTCCAAGGATTATCAGCTGACCCGCTGGCTTAACTGAGCCGAAGCCGCAAAGCGGTAACAAACGCCAGACAAAAAAAGAGCCTCAAACGAGGCTCTTTTTTATACCGAAGCGATAACCGCGTTCAGCGGATTTTATCCACCAGTGCTACCGCCAGTTCATCACCAATCAGTTTGGCAACTTCACGTGCCGCTTTCTGCCGGGCAACGTCTTCCAGTCCGGACACGCCTTTGGCCTGCTTGCTGAACGAGCTCAGCACACGGCCGGCACCATCGCGGATGGTAACGCGGCTGTCGGCAAACACATAGTGACTGCCGTCTTTGGCTTTACCGCTCAGCTGGGCGCTGATATCGAAGCGCAGATCGGCGTCGCTGCCGTCCTGAATGCGCAGGCCCTGTGAGGTCAGCGCTTCGAGCACGCCGCCGCCAATGGTCTGAGCGCCGTCATCGAGCAGTTCGAGGCTGACCTGCAGCTGATCGATCTGGGCGTAGATGCGGTCCTGCAGTGCTTTCAGTTCCGGACTTAAGGCCGGGGCCTTACGTTCCATGCTGATCAGCGTCAGACGCTCACCCAGACGCTCACGCTTGGCGAACAGGGTCAGTGCCGGTAACAGCGGCTGCAGCTGTTGCAGGCGATTACCGCTTGGCTGCAGTTCGCCGATGGCGCTCAGTTCCTGTTCGATATCGTTCATATCGCGGCGCAGACGGGCGGCCGCGGCATTACGATCCAGCTCGGCCAGGGCGTAAGCGTATTTGGCGTCGGTATGGGTTTCGCTGATCTGCACTTCGTCCAGCTCGGCCGGTGGCACCTGACTGCGCACATAGTTACGCACGGTACGCAGCACTTCGCTGTCGCGGTTGGTGCCGCTCAGCTCGACGGTTTCGCTGCTGAAGTCACCGCTGACGGTTACTTTAAGCTGCGATACCAGATCAATGCGCGCCAGTTCCGCCGCGCGTTTTACCGCATCGGTGGCACTGCCGTAGATTTCCATCGAACCGATGCCGTAGGCCATGCCGCGCATCTGCGGCGGCTGCGTTACCCAGGCCGGAGCTTTGCTGCTGCGGGCTGCGTCTTTGGCCGGTTTGGTGCTGTTGCCGACACAACCGGACAGCAGGCTGATGCCTGTGCCCAGTGCCAGTGCCGCAACCAGTAAGCGCTTAGCCACGGGCTGTCCTTAGAATCCGAAAGAGGATTTCTGCTGCAGTTTCTGGATCTTCTTCTGACCGTTCCACACTTCCATGTTGGATTCCATGTCGATCAGCTTCAGGTCGACCTGATAGAAGGTCACACGTTCTTTGCCCACCTGATCCACCAGCGAGTTGATGGTGCCGGACAGCGCGAAATCAGCGGCTTTTTCCTGGCCCTGAGCCTTGGCGTTTTTGGCGTTCAGTTCCTGATCACGACGCTCATCACGTACCGCATCACGCTCATCACCACCGGCAACGAAACCGGCACGGCCGGAACGGATGATGGAGCGCTTGATGTCGTTGATGAAGGTATCGACGGCAATGTGTTCGTGCGATTTGTTACTGATGCGCGAGATGATCACGGTCGGACGACGGTTGTTATCCATCTCGAAGTCACGCGCCCATGGGAATGACAGCATGTCGGTGATCATTTCGTTGGCCACCAGCTCAGAGTCTTTGGCGTTCCAGCGATCAGACAGTGCCACTTCTTCGTTGGCGCTCAGACGGGTGACCTTGGTGGCACAACCGGCAGAAAGCAGTACAGATGCGCCCAGCAGCGTGCAGGCAGTCAGTTTGGTGATGTTTGTCAGCATGGTGTCCTTCCTTATCAGACAATGAATATGAATTATTCAGATACTTTGATCAGTTGTTTTACTTCGCTTTCTTTGGCCGCACCGGCCAGAGGAGGCAATGTACGTACGCGCCACAGGTGGATATCGCCGGCTTTCAGATTCACCTGCTCCTGTGCGCTCTGACGCTGGCCCGCGTTAAGCGTGGAATCCAGTGCCAGTGCATGTTCACCCGGCTCAACGGCCACCCGGCGGACACGGATATCGCTTGGCAACAGCAACCAGTTGCGGGTTTCAGCCGCGTCGGTCAGCTGTGCTGTGAGCTTGCCAACCGATGCCAGAATGCCACCGTAAGAGCCACCGGCTGAAGCAACCGATTGAGCGGTTAAGGCTTTCAATGATGAACGTGCCAGCGCCAGCTGAATATCGGTTGATGAGTTAACCATCTGTTCCTGTACCGCCATCAATGCCGGGTTGGAAGATTTCAGCATCAGGCTGCGTTCGCCATCAACGCTCAGCGTACTCTCGCCCAGCGCTTTAACCGGTGAATAATAAGGCACGGTAATGCGCATGGAATCGCCGATGGCGCTCAGCAGTCCCATATCCTGCGCGGTATTCCACAGCGGGCCAATAGGCACGGTCTTGGTAAAACTGTTAAACCAGTATCCGACTTCGGCGGCATCGAGGTAGTTCGCCACGGCATCGAAAATGTCTTTATCGGCGTACAGCACATAGAACCAGGCCAGCTGGGCTTTGTCGTTACCGAAGAAATACGGCCGGATTTCCAGCGCCTGCAACGACGGGTTAACCGACAGTTCCAGACTCATTTCTTTGCGCTGTGGCGCCAGACCTTTGTGCTCCAGCACGATGATCTGGGCTTTGTTGGCGGTCCAGTTTTTCAGCTCGGCCTGGCGCGCTTTGCTCAGTTTTTTCTTCGCCAGCGCGCGCGATTCAGTTTTGTAGCCACCGGCTTTCTGCATCATGCGGATGGTGTCGAACCATGCCTGCTCGGTCATCTCCGCATCGAGACGGAACTGCTTGCTGAAGCCATCTTCATAGCTTTTCGCGGCTTTCTGGTAGCTGATACGGGCATCATCGTACTCGCCGTTCATTTCAAAACTGATACCGGTGAGGTAATGCGCCATGGCGTCATCGCGGTATTGCAGTTTATCCATATCCACCAGATTGCCCTGCAGCTTCTCGAAAATCTTCAGCAGCTTGGTGAAGGTTTGCTGATCTTTATCGTTCTGCTCGGCGTAGGTGCCTTTGCGTGAATTCAGATCGTTAAGGCGGATGATCAGACGGCGGGATTCAATACGTGCACCTTCCAGTGCTTCGTAATAACCATTGCGGTCCGCGGCCAGCTGCGCCAGACCAAAATAGTTCAGCGCTTTGTAATAGTTGATAAAGACTTTTTCGAAGTCGGCGCCGCCGTACGGGCCCTGACGCGGATTCGACATCAGCGTCACCATCGAGCCGGTAATGCTGGTTGTTTCCAGGTCTTCGGCAATGCGCTCGGCTTTATCGAGCAGCACATTACTGGCAGCAAAATCACCTTCCAGGTGTTTAACCACGCCCAGTTCCATGTGATACAGCAGACGGTCATTACCCGCAGGATTCAGAGCTTTAGCCAGCTTGGCTTCGGAGGCGGCGTAATCGCCTTTTTGTACATCCTTAATCGCACCGTTAATACCGGCACCATAAGTTGCACAACCCGCCAGTAATACCACTGGCACCAACAGAACAATCGAACGTAGGGTTTTACCCGGTTTCACAGCAGCTCCTTGCTTAATAAGTTGCTCGTTAAATAGCTTAGGGTCAGTAACAAGAACGACAGTCTAAAGCGCAGATCCCAAAAGCGCCAACCCGGAAAACCGCCCGACTGACGAAAATGCATGACCTGAAACACGATAATAGCGGCATACCTGAGATTCCGGACAGGCCAGCATAAAGCAGAAAACTGAACGAATTATGAAAAAAGAGAAAATCCGGGGGCAGAAACGAATCCGGCCGCCTGACACATCCTTGTGTCAGGCGACCGGCAGCGGGTGCTGTTAATAACGTCAGTCTACTGACTATCAACAGCAGACTCAATACATGAAAGGGTCACTTTTTGTCAGCGTCAGAATCAGCTTTTGTGTTAACAGCGGAGGGTGACAGGCCGAGAATTTTCAGCGGTTGTTCGCCATCATCGAGAACGGGTTTACCGTCTGGCGTTACCCGCGTCACCAGTTCCTGCGCCTGCTGATCTTCCTGCGCCTGCTCGGCGGTGGTCTGACTGAAACCACAGCTGATGCACTCGCGCACTTCTTCGCCGTCATCGTTGCTGTACATAACGGTCTTGTCCATTTCGCTGCACTTGGGGCAGACGGCGCCGGCAATAAAGCGGCGCGGACGTTTGGGTTTGTATTCAGACATCAGGCAACTTCCTCCACCACAATGCCGCTGTGGCGCAGCAAAGGTTCCACCGACGGCTTACGGCCACGGAAGTTTTCAAACAGAACCGCCGCTTCACGCGAGCCGCCCTGACTGAGAATTTCCTGCAGGAAGCTTTCACCGGTCGCACGGTTAAAAATGCCTTCTTCTTCAAAGCGCGAATAGGCATCGGCACTCAGTACTTCGGCCCATTTGTAGGAGTAATAACCGGCGGCATAACCACCAGCAAAAATATGGCTGAAGCTGTGCTGGAAACGGTTAAAGCCGGCAATCGGCACCACCGCTACCTGAGCACGGACTTCGTTCAGCAGCTGCTGTACATCCACCGGCTGTTCACGGAATTCGTGGTGCAGGCGGAAATCGAACAGGGCAAATTCCTGCTGACGCATGGTCATCATCGCGCTCTGGAAATGTTTGGCGGCGAGCAGTTTATCCAGCAGTTCCTGTGGCAGCGGCTCACCTGTTTCATAGTGACCAGAAATAAAGGCCAGCGCCTCCGGCTCGTAACACCAGTTTTCCAGGAACTGACTCGGCAGTTCGACGGCATCCCAGGCCACGCCATTAATGCCGCTCACCGCCGCCACATCAATCTGTGTCAGCATATGGTGCAGGCCATGACCAAATTCATGGAACAGCGTGGTCAGTTCGTCGTGGGTCAGCAGTGCCGGTTTATCACCAACCGGCGGAGTGAAATTACACACCAGATAAGCCACCGGCAGCTGGATGCTGCCATCGGCATTACACCGACGGATACGGCAATCGTCCATCCACGCGCCGCCGCGTTTTTTCGCCCGTGCGTATAAATCCAGATAGAAGGCAGCAATCTGTTTGCCGTCTTTTAATACGTGGAAAAAACGCGCATCCGGATGATAGCTGTCGAAGGTTTTCTGCTCTTCAAAGCTCAGGCCATACAGACGCGACACCACTTCAAACATGCCGTTAATCACGGTATCAACCGGCAGGTACGGGCGGATATCTTCCTGCGAAATGGCGTAACGCGCCTGACGTAATTTCTCGCTGTAAAAACTCACATCCCACGGCTGTAAATCAGCGCAGCCCTGCTCGGTGGCAAAGGCTTTCAGCTCGGCAAATTCGCGCTCTGCCTGGGGTTTGGCTTTGGCCGCCAGATCGCTTAAAAATTCCAGCACTTCGTCCGGCGAACCGGCCATTTTGGTTTCTACCGAATAATGGGCGTACGACTCAAAACCCAGCAGTTTGGCCAGCTCGTAACGCAGGGTCAGAATTTCATTCATCAGCTGGCTGTTATCAAACTTGCCGGCATCCGGGCCCTGATCGGAGGCGCGGGTAACATAGGCGGTGTACATTTCTTCGCGCAGGCTGCGGTTTTCACCGTAGGTCAGCACCGGCATATAGGACGGGAAATCCAGCGTTAAACGGTAGCCTTCCTGCTCATGCGCTTTAGCCTGTTGTGCCAGCAGGTCGAGAGCGCTGTCGGGCAGACCGGCCAGCTCAGACTTATCGCTGATCAGTTTGCTCCACGCATTGGTGGCATCCAGTACGTTCTCACCGAACTTAGAGGTCAGCTCAGATAAACGCTGACGGATTTCACCGTAGCGGGCTTTTTTATCGTCCGGCAGATCGACACCGGCCAGATGGAAATCGCGCAGCGCATGTTCCACCGCTGTTTTCTGTGCAGTGCTCAGGCTGTCGAAGTGCGCCGAGGCGCGCAGCTTTTTATAGGCATCGCACAGCGCTTTGTTCTGCCCCATTTCGGTACTGTACTGGCTCAGCAGCGGCAGGCAGGCGTTATAGGCATCGCGCAGCTCATCGCTGTTAAGCACACCGTTTAAATGACCAACCGGCGACCAGGCCTGGCTCAGTTCATCGTCCCAGGCTTCCATCGGCGCAATAAAGTTTTCCCAGGTCGGCTCGCTGACCGTGGCCAGCAGCTCGCGGATACGCTCGCGGTTCTGGTTCAACCTTTGTTCGATAGCAGGTTTGATATGTTCTGGTTTAATAGCCGAAAACGGCGGCAGACGATGGTTTGCTGACAGCGGATTGGTCGCCGCTGCCGCAGCCGTTGCACTGGTAGATGAAGAAGTGGTCATAGATGCTTCGCTTCCGGAAAAGGGGCGTAGGTGAAGGTGCCTGACGGGCAACCCTTGCTCAATGCCTTATAAATTGGGTCAAATGGCCTTAATTCAAGATCATAGCGCGGGAACAGAACACAATGTCAGACGTAAGAAGCTATCAGGGCCATAGCCCGAAACTGGGCGAGCGCGTATTCGTGGACCGCAGCGCGGTAATTATCGGCGATGTGGAAATGGGCGACGACTGCTCGGTCTGGCCGTTAGCGGTCATCCGCGGCGATATGCATCATATCCGTATCGGCGCACGCACCAGCGTACAGGATGGCAGCGTACTGCATATTACCCACGCCTCCGACTACAACCCCGGCGGCTACCCGCTGATTATCGGCGACGATGTCACCATCGGCCATCAGGCCATGCTGCACGGCTGCACCATAGGCAACCGCGTATTAATCGGCATGAAATCCATGATCATGGACGGCGCCATCGTCGAAGACGAAGTGATCGTCGCCGCCGGCGCCGTGGTGACACCGGGCAAACGTCTGGAAAGCGGTTATGTATACGTCGGCAACCCGGCCAAACAGGCACGGCCGATTACCGAAAAAGAACGCAGTTTTTTTACCTACGGCGCAGGCAATTATGTGCAGCTGAAGGATAAGCATCTGGCGGAGGGGTATGATAAGCCGATTAATTATTTATAACCTCTCACATGAATCTGCATGTTGATGGTCTATTCACCATTTACTTTCATTGCTTGTTGCAACTAGGCAGTGAATGTGAGTTTTCCATCAATAAAAATTAATCTCTATCAAATAGATCGTCGATAGGATCAAGCTCATTACTATCAGAGAGATTGCTGAAGCTAGGGCTACGGTCATCTTGTGACATATAGGATTCTCTGAAGTTATCAACATATTTTTCTGCTAAACCATCGATATCAACGGTATCGACAAGAGAGCTAATATCAATACGATCTGTATCCAGCCCTAAGTCTTCAACTTTTTCTTTTATTGCATCAAATATATCATCGTATACTCCCTCTTCATCTACTGAATAATCCTCAACAAAAGCATCTACATGCCTCTCCATATCTATGCCATCTGTAATGTAGTCCAATTCGCTATCTATTAAATCGAAAACAGATTCATTTATCCATTCTTCCAGAAATTCATCATCCGGTAAAAAATTCTCTCGGAATTTCTCAATACTGACGATATCATCTTCAGATATAGTAGTATTTTTCCTCAGCAAATCAGGTAATCGCTCAACCTCAACAAGACCATCCTCTCCAATCAAATCCAGATAATAGATAAATATATTTAAAAATTTAATTTCCTGAGGGTTATCTAATATTTCTTTTATCAGCTTTAGGATTCCCGTTTTAACGTTACAATCAAGCGTTAAATCTAAATCCTTGTACACATTTAAGAGAAAGTCATAATCTCCTGAATACAAGTCAATCCAATTTTGTAAAATATTTAGATAAATTGCTCTTCCGATTACACCTTGAGAATATAATTGCCTAACAAAAAGCAGGACCTCTATTCGAGGCATCCACTTCACATAATCACTTAATAATTTTTGATTCCCTTTGATTTCTGATAAAACATAGTCTGAAAGCGATGGATTGAAAACTCTATATTCACAGCCGGTTGCTCCCATATCTCGTCTTAGCAAGGCAGATGTTGCTATGCGAATGTAGTCTGTAAATTTGCAACTGAAAACCGAATGTTTCTTTATACTCAATTGCGTTGTAATTTCTTGAAATTCAGTCCTTAAAAAATTCTCATTTATCACTCCTCCAGAATAAACAACTATTCTAACCAGAGCTCTAATAAGCTCGTCACTCTGAACGTTAAAACAATGATCCCATAAGCTCAATGGATTTGATAATAAAGACTCAACATGGTACCAATAAGATAATACGTCAACTCCAGTAATTTTCTCCTGATCCGTAATCATTTCGATTAAGCGTGGATTGTAATTTTTATGCTCGATTATTAACCTGTATCTCTTATCCTTATAGATTTCTTCAATGTAATCTTGAGATATCCCACCAGCCCAAACATGCTCATACAATATTTTAGCCTTATCTAAACGATCCATCTCACTAATATTTAGAAGGTATTCCACCTTCCTAATATTTCTGTTTTCAAATTGAGCACTTATCCTGACACCTGAGTTAAGAATGCTAGTTCGGCTTGTAAGTACAAAAATTTTGTCATCGCTTTTTTCAACTCTTGCAATAAAATCCATAATATGAGAATCACTATTACCATTTATTGCTTCTAAGTAGTTACTGCCTAGAAAATCATCAAAATAAAAGATTTGTTTTTTATTTTTCGCATATACTTTCTCTGCCTCACTTAGGTCATTAATTATCTCAACAAACTCATACTCACCGGCTAAGTAATATAGGCAAATATTTTTTGCCAATGTTGTTTTACCAGCACCTGGTTCCCCGGTAATCACCAGCACTCTACTCTGACGAAGCTTTTCAAGGGCTTTATAAAAACTGGACACTGCTATGAATTTCTTGGACTCATCTAGCATCTGTTCAATTTTATAGGAACTTCTTCCAACAACCTCAGCGTGTAGAATTCTTGTGAGAATATGTGTACTGGCGATCCATAATTTAAAGTGTTTCTCAAGAACGTTTGGATGTTTATCGAGAAGAGCTATGATGTCATCAGCACCAAAAACTTCTACATTTACTGCGCCATTAGCATTAAGTATGCTTATGAGTTGATTTTTATTTTCGGGAGTAAGAGCAACTGATGTTGCTAGAACATAATTGGCCGGATCTAATTTTTCAATTTTCTTAACTTCTTCCTGTTTTAATTTACTTTTTAATTTCTCTAGTCCTGACCGAATATAATGCTTCGCTTGAATAATTGTTACGCCACAATCATGACTAAAAAATCGCCCGTCGATACCGCCGTCTTTACCCGGTTTAAAGCGTTCAATATGCTGGCCGTAGAGCTCAGATAAAATATCGTTTGCTAGCACCTCAAACTCTTTGTCATTAAGCGCAGCTAAATCATATAAAGCCAATACTTACTCTCCTTAAAATATAAAAGAATAATAATGGTGCCGTAAATATACAGCGGTTGAGTTAGAACGTAACAGATACATACTAAATCCCTACCACCGCAAAATCGATTGCCGCAATAATCTCAGTTCGGTAAGCCGATAAATCGGCAATTTCTGCTCCCAGTAAGCGCAACTCAATACCAGCCATCTGTTGGGTCAGGGCAACGAAGGTTTCACCGTTAATGTTAAACACCGGGCACAGTTTGCTGATAGCGCCAGAACGGCAATTGGCCTCTGCGGTTAGGGGAATCACCAGCCGGGTTTTCAGATCAGCGAGCAGGTTGTTTTGTACATCCAGCAGATAGGGGTACTGCCCCTTACTGGCGGGATTGGTGTTGCTGTAAACATAAAACTGCATCAGAAACTTCTCAGGCCGTCGCTGAATACACCCTGCTCATCCACCAGCTGGTTGTAACCATTGATCGCCTGCTGGTTTTCTTTAAGCCACTGCTCACGCTGAACCTGAGCAACCTTATCGGCCAGCGCCTGTTCCAGCGTTGCCGACAGGTTGATTTTACAGGCCCGCGCCTGAGCCAGCAGGTCGCTGTTGATGCTGACGTTGGTCGGTTTTTTCGGAGCGGCGTTGTTGTATGTGGCTTGCATACGCGATCCCATGCGCTATTCATATGTGCATAGATTATGCGCACCACGTTTTATGCACAACCCTAAAACAGAAACGGGAGGTGCCATTACTGGCCCTCCCGTTTTTAAGCGTCTTTATGCGTCAGACATCTGACCTCAGACATCCGACCTCAGACTCACCCCCCTCAGAACTTCACCTGCCAGCCCAGCGCCAGCTGGTTCTGGAACATGGTGATATCGGCTTCACCGCCACCGAAGCTGGCCGGAATCGAGCCACTACCATGCACGGTTTCTTCAAAGCCGTGGGTGTAAGCCACCGACACGTCGTTGCTGTCGTTTACGGCGTAGGTCGCGCCCAGTGAGGCGTGTTTCTGAATTACGCCCGGCGCCAGAATATTGAAGAAGGTCTGATTAACCAGAACTGGCTGGTCGCAGTAGCTGAAGCCAGCGCGCAGGGTCAGCCCCGGCTGAACATCGTACTCAACGCCGATTTTATAGACGTTGATACTTTCCCAACCAAAACCGGAACCGTTATCAGCCCCCAGTGGGCCACCTTCGTCCAGTTCGTTGGCGATGGAGCGCACACTGCCGTAGCCGATGAATTGCCAGTCGGCCGCCAGCGTCAGTGCCGGAATGACCTGCCAGGCCACGCCGGCGCTGTAGTTTTCGGGAATATCAAAGCCGCCGTTTTCAGCAAACAGGCCACGGTAACGATCAAAGCCATCGGTTCTGATTGCCGAAGACCAGCTTGCGCCCAGCGTGACACTGTCGCTCAGGTTACCCTGCCAGCCCAGTTTTACACCCCAGCCGGTGGCGGTATCGACGCCCTGATTGGATACCGCGTTTCCATCCTGTGACATACCGGCAAACGGCTGAATGCCTTTGGCTTCAAACTGCTGACGAACCCAGGTTAAGCCCAACCCCAGCGCGTGCTGATCGTTAAACCGGTAAGCGACGGTACTGGTAATAAACAGTTGCTCAAGGTTCACGCCGGCGCTGCCCTGCGCACCAAAATTGGCAAACGGGTTTTTGCCGTAATCGGTGTTCATGCCGCCATTGCCGTAAAGCGCCAGACCGTAGCTGAGGTGGTCGGAATGTTTACGGGCAAAGCCCAGTTCCGGCATCAGAAAGGATTCGCTGTCGTTGCCATCGTAATGGCCATCAATACCAAAGCCATTTCCGTGAATATCGGCGGAACGCTCAGGTTTGAAATAGGTGATGCCGGCATCCAGCTGTTGTTCTGCCGACAATGCACTGATGGCCGCCGGATTGCTGGCCGCCGCCAATGCATCATGAGCCATGGCGACAGAGACACCGGCCATTCCCTGGGCACGAACACTGCTGGCATGGGTAAAGTAACCGTTGGTGGCCTGGGCGCTGAATGCCAGACCACTGAGTGCAATGGCACTGCTGAGACGCAAAACCTGAGACATTGTTAAAACTCCGCGCGGGGACTGATGAAGGTGCGCAGTCTAGTCCATGAAGTTATAACCAATAAGTAATATTTCGGGATAAGGTTATAACAACCCCATGCTTTGATATCAGAGCCGCTGTTACCAGACCACTGATGAGCGGGCATTGATCCGCGCTCCGCGCCGCAGAAGACAGCATCGCGTCCAGCGGTTACAATCGGTGCGTTTTTTTCATTAGCCACAAGAAGCAATTCCTATGGGCCGCGCGTACCAGAACCGTAAAGAATCAATGGCCAAAACGGCCGCTGCTAAAACCAAAGTGTATTCCCGTTATGGCCGCGAGATTTATATGTGCGCCAAAAACGGTGGTATCGATCCATCCGCCAACCTGTCGTTGCGCGGTCTGATTGATAAAGCCAAGAAAGATCAGGTGCCAAGCCACGTGATCGATAAAGCCATCGACAAAGCCAAAGGCGGCGCCGGTGAAGACTTCCAGCCAGCGCTGTATGAAGGCATTGGCCCCGGTGGTTGCATGGTGCTGATCAGCGCTCTGACCGATAACGGTAACCGTACTTTCGGTGATATCCGTGGCATCTTCTCCAAGTGCAAAGCCAAGCTGGGCAGCCAGGGTTCGGTGTCGCACATGTTCGACCACCGCGCGATGTTTGTGTTTGCCGGTGACGACGAAGAAGGCGCACTGGAAGCCCTGATGATGGCCGATGTGGATGTCTCCGATATCGACTGCGAAGACGGTATGATCACTGTGTTGGTGCCGCCAACGGATTACTTCAAGGCGAAAACCGCGCTGACCGAGATGAACCCGGAAATCGATTTCGAAGTGGAAGAGATTACTTATCTGCCACAGACCGAGCATCCGGTGTCCGGCGATGACATCGCTCAGTTCGAGCGTTTCGCTGGCCTGCTGAACGATCTGGAAGATGTTGCGCACATCTACCATAACGGTGTGTTTGAAGGCTGATTCTGGCTTTTAACAACACTGAAAAAAACGCCGCTGCGGGCAACCTCAGCGGCGTTTTTTATGGCTGAGACTTAATCTGCCATGTTTACCTCGCGGCTCAATTTCACGCAGCTGTAACATCTGCCCACCATTCTCTGCGCCCATAAATTTAAAGAATTTAAGCGGAGATAATATGAACCCGAAGTTTCTGGCTGTTGCGGTAAGCACGGCGCTGCTGGCTGCCTGTGGTGGCGATGACAACAATAGCAACAACAACGACAGCAAAAGTCCACTGGCCGAGCTGGGTATTCAGTGTGCTGCGGTAGAAAAAGCGGCAACTGAAACCACCACCGGTACGCTGCAATTATCATTGGTTGATTCTTATTTTTCCGGTAATGACTTCGCCACCAGCTCGGCTGAGATTGTCAGCTATGACAGCTGCTCCGATCAGCTTTATGTGGTGAATGCCAAAGATGCCACCATCGATGTGTTATCGCTGGCGCAGAACAACAGCGCGCCGACGAAAAAAAGCAGCATCAATCTGGCCGCTGCAGCCACTGCCGCCGGTATTGAAATTGGTGCCGCCAACAGCGTCTCAGCCAAAAATGGTTTGGTTGCCGTCGCCATTGAAGCCAAGGTAAAACAGGATGCCGGTCTGATTGCGCTATACCGTTCTGACGATCTGAGCCTGTTGGCAACTTACTCTGCCGGTAGCCTGCCGGACATGGTCACCTTGTCGGCTGATGGCCGTTATATTCTGAGTGCCAACGAAGGCGAACCGAGCGGCGATTATAAAAATGACCCCCAGGGTTCGGTCACCATCGTCGATTTAAATAAAGGCTTCAGTGCCGATAAAGCCGTGGTACAGCAGGTGCTGTTTACCGATTTTAATAACGGTGGCAGCCGCGCTGCTGAGCTGCCAGAAGGCGTGCGTATTTCCGGCCCGGCCGGCACCAGCGTGGCACAGGATCTGGAACCGGAATATCTGACCCTGAACAGCGACGGCAGCAAAGCCTGGGTTGCGCTGCAGGAAAATAACGCCATGGCCATTATTGATGTCGCCAACGCCCGCGTAGAAAGCATTAAAGCGCTGGGAGAAAAATCCTGGAATGCAGACTCCGGCAATCAGCTGGATGCATCAAATAAAGATAACGGCCCGGGGGAATTTGCCAGCTACGAGCAACTGGCTGGTCTTTATATGCCGGACACCATTGCCAGTTTCGAACTGAATAACGAAACCTATATTGTCTCTGCCAACGAAGGCGACGGACGCGAGTATATTTACGAAACCACACAGCAGGCTTGTGATACGGCCAATCACAGCTGGGATGGCAAAGATTATTCTGTAGGTGGTAAAAACGAATATGCGCAAAAATATGCCAACGAAAGCGACGACTGTATTTCTCATGTCGACGAAGCCCGCGGCGGCGACCTGTTTGATATCGTCGCTGACGCTCATCCGTTAAAAGCCGCACTCGATGATAACGATCAACTGAAGCGTCTTAAATTAATTAACGACCGCGAGAGCATCGGTGCAGGCGATACCCTGTACGCTTACGGCGCACGTTCGTTTTCCATCTGGAACAGCAATGCAGAGCTGGTATTCGACAGTGGCGACGATATTGCCAAGCGTGTGTTTGCCGTTGAGCCGGATAACTTTAATGCCGACAACGAAGTGAACTTAACCGCAGAGACCGCCGACAACCGCAGCGATGACAAAGGCACCGAGCCGGAAGCCATTGAAGTGGCCACTATTAACGGCCGTATTTTTGCGTTCGTTGGCCTGGAGCGTCAGGGCGGCATTATGGTGTACGACATCAGCAACCCGCAGGTACCGGTATTCCAGAGCTATCTGAATAACCGCGATTTTACTGCACCGGTCTGCACCGAAGTAAATGGCGATGGTGAATGCGATAACGATACTTACAACAGCGCGGCCGGCGATTTAGGCCCTGAGTCTATCGACTACTTCAGCCGTGAGGGTAAGCATTTTATTGCCGTGGGTAATGAAGTGAGTGGTACGACCAGTGTGTATCAGTTGAATTTCAGCAGCGCTGTACTGTAACGGCTGCATTGATAAAAAAACCGGCATTGCCGGTTTTTTTATATCTCTTATATCTCTGCGCCAAGCTTACTGCCGCATAAAATCTTCCAGTCCGCGGCCGGTGGCTTTGTGAATATTGCGGAATAAATACCAGATCGCCAGAGCCAGAATAATCATGCTCGGCAGCACAATCACCGGATAACTCATTGCCGTCATTGCACCCAGCTGTTCGTTATATTCTTCGGTGCCTGGCATGGCGGTTACCATATAGCGCGCCAGGCCATAGTTAAGCGCCGATGACAGAAAAAACGAGGTGGCAATAATTTTATTGGCCATCGTCAGGTGACGCTGAAAGTTCTCTTCTTCGCCATGCTCGGCAATTGCCTGCTGCAGTTTTTCTGTATCGATCACTTCGTCATTCAGAATAATCATGCGCAGTAACGAATAACGGGTATTCAGGGTCAGCAGCACGGCAATGCCGATAAGACCGGGAATAAGCGCTTCTTTAATGGCAAGATATTCCGGCGGCAAATGCAGCAGGCTGATACCACCGGTGAGTAAGACGCTGACGATACCCAGTATCGAAAAGGCATTCACTTTGCCAGCGGTCTTCAGATCCCACAGACCAAACGCTAACGGAAACGCCAATGCGACGACCACACCCAGCGTTGGGCCCAGCATATCGTCACCACTCGCTTTGGTGAGAATCAGCGTCGGGATCACGATATTAAACAGCAGGTTACTGAAAAAATTATGATTCTTTTTATTGCTTGTGGTGGTGGCCATTACACACTTCCATCAAAAAATAGACTGACGATCATCACTGCGCAGAGGCGACTGGGCAGATAAAGATGGACTTAACGGTGGCGGCGTTCGCCACGCAATACCGCAATGACCGTTTTTGTTTCCGGGCGGACATCGCGCCACAGAGCAAAGGCTTCAGCCGCCTGCTCTACCAGCATGCCCAGACCATCAATCACTTTCTGCACGCCATTATCCAGTGACCACTGATTGAAAATCGTGGTCTGAGCACTGTACATCATGTCGTAGCAAACCGTTCCGGCTGTTAACACAGAGGCCGGTAACGGTGGCAAATCACCACTCAAACTGGCCGATGTGCCGTTAATAATCACATCAAACGTGCCGTCCAGCGCAGCAAACTCTGACGCTTTTACATTGCCTAAATCGGCAAAGTCCTTGGCCAGCATTTCTGCTTTACTCAGGGTACGGTTGGCAATAATCAGTTCCGCCGGTTGTTGCTCCAGAAGCGGTTGCAACACTCCCCGTACTGCACCACCGGCACCCAGCAATAAAATACGTTTACCGTTTAATGCCACACCATGATTCACCGTGAGATCACGCACCAGCCCCACGCCATCGGTGTTGTCGGCAAGAATACGTCCGTCAGCCATTTTCTTTAGTGTATTCACCGCCTGCGCACGCTGTGCGCGCGGGGTAAATTCATCGGCGTAACGCCAGGCGTTTTCTTTAAATGGTACGGTCACGTTCACACCACAACCACCGTGTTTAAAGAATTTATTCAGCGCCGAATCAAAACTGTCCAGCGGTACCAGCTGTGCCGTGTAGAGCAAATCCTGACGGGTCTGCGCGGCAAAGGCGGTGTGAATTTGTGGTGATTTACTGTGGCCAATGGGATTTCCCACCACGGCATAAAGGTCAGTCATGGCAGCCTCCTTACACCCATTCTTTGTGGGGCAGAAAATCGGTGTACAGCAACGCTTCCGGACTGCCCGGCTCTGGCTGCCAGTCGTAATCCCAATGCACCACCGGCGGCAACGACATCAGGATCGACTCGGTGCGGCCACCGGTCTGCAGTCCGAAAATTGTGCCGCGATCAAAGACCAGATTAAATTCGACATAACGGCCACGACGGTAGCACTGGAATTTACGCTCACGCTCGCCATAAGGCTGCTCTTTACGCTTAGCCACAATCGGCACATAAGCGTCGATATAGCCGTTACCCACCGCCTGCATAAAGGCGAAGGATTTTTCAAAATTCAGTTCGCCGTCCCACTCGTTCAGGTCGTCAAAAAACAGGCCGCCGACACCACGGTTTTCATCGCGGTGTTTAAGGTAAAAATAGTCGTCACACCATTTTTTATATTTTGCAAAAACACCGTCACCAAAAGGTACACACAAATCTTTGCCAGTCTGATGCCAGTGCACCACATCCTCTTCATAGGGATAAAACGGTGTTAAATCAAAACCGCCGCCAAACCACCACACCGGCGCTTCGCCTTCTTTTTCTGCAACAAATAAGCGTACGTTGGCATGGGAAGTCGGCACATAAGGATTGTGCGGATGAATCACCAGCGAAACGCCGAGAGCCTGAAAACTGCGACCCGCCAGCTCCGGGCGATTGGCCGTTGCCGATGCCGGTAAGCGCGCGCCACGCACATGAGAGAAATTCACGCCGCCTTTTTCAATCACGGCACCATCCGCGATCACGCGGGTACGGCCACCACCGGTTAATGCCAGATCGCCCTCTGCAGCCGGACGTTCCCAGGAGTCTTCCTGAAACAACGCCTTACCGTCCTGCGCTTCCAGTGCGCTGCAAATACGGTCCTGCAAATCCAGCAGAAACGTTTTAACCGCCGCCACATCGCAGCGTTGCTGCGGATTCTGAGCCTGGCTCATAAATATTCTCCTCTGAGACCTGTCACAGGTCTGTTAACGCAAACGCTGACCAGACAGCGTGCGGATCTCTGACGGCTGAGCACGGCCACCCAATGCTCCCGGCAAAATACAATCGAGTTGATCCGTAAAATACTGACGCACACGCATCGCGGTACGGGCCGGTTCACGCCCCGCTGGGTTGGCCGAGGTGGAAACAACTGGACCCACTTCATCACACAATGCACGTACCAGTGGATGATCGGTTATCCGCACCGCCAGCGACTGATGCTGACCCCGTAATAATGGCGAGACTTCGCGACGACAAGGTAACACCCAGGTGACCGGGCCGGGCCAGGTGGACATCACCTGCGCCAAATCGTCATCGTTCAGCGGCAACAACAGCTCATCTAACTGCTGCAATGACGATGCCACCAACACCAGACCTTTGTGCGCCGGGCGACCTTTAAGTTCAAGGATACGGCGAATGGCCGCATCGTTGTGCGGATCACAGCCCAAGCCCCAGACCGCCTCAGTCGGATAAGCCAACACGCCACCGGAGCGAATACTGCGCGCCGCCAGTTCAAGATGCCATGAATTCACAGACGGAACCCGCAGATGAAAGGAAAGGCGGCACCCTACAACAAGGGACGGAGGGCGGCAAGAGGAGGCCGGCTGACATCCATCTTTCCACAGCGGCCTGAGCAGAGATGCAACCGGACTTCTCAGCTACTTTGCCCTGAATAATGTGCAGGATGATATCGCTGCCCGTCAGGCCAATATGGTGAGCTATAAGGCACCCAGCTACGGTTTATTCAAAACCAATGTGACGCCGCTCTACTGGTTTGGTATTCCGCGTAACGTGAAGATGGACGGCCTGGTAATGGACGTTGATCACATCACGCATCTGCTGGCGCATAAAAATAACGACACCCAGCAATGGATTAATTACAACCGCGCTTCCGGTGCACGTCTGAGTGCGATGGAGCATCTCGTTCCCGAGCAGATGTTCAGCACTGAAGACAGTCCGGCAAACGGTATCAGTGCAGTCAAAGCCTTACAGCTGGCAGCGGCCGAAGGCCAGAAAATCTGGACCATCACACGAACTAACCTCGACATCGCATTAAATGGTCTGCAGTTACCTACATCTGTTGAAACGGATATCCGTAATTCGGTATACGCCGGCAAAGAAGTGACTGCCCATGAAAAGCCAGTCAGCTTTTTTGGTAAATCCTCTATCGGTTACACAGTGCTTGATCCGGAAACAGGAGCCGGCGCTTACCTGATTGGTGGTGGGGAGAACGGGGGAAGACTACTCTCTGATCTTTCGGCAGGAATTGGACATTTAGCGATCCTTACATCTGTATCCTCTTTCTTCTGGCCTTTGATTGTAACTCCACCATTTGCATTAGCCATTGCAATTTTTTCTGGCATAATAGCGCTAGCCAGTCTAAGTGTTAATTGTTCGACGAATCCAAGAGCAATTGTTCCATCATTAGTCTTAATCGCAATGATCGGTGCTGCTATCGTGTTTGCATACTATGCAATAATATTTGCTACATTCGCCAGCTTGGCAGCCATGGTTTCAACTGCTGCGCTTGTTGCGTTTTCTCTTGATATTTTCGCTTATATTCTCTCCACATTTCTGGTTTGTTAAATGCTGTACTACTGGGTATTTCTTATTCTATTTATCGCTGTCTCTTCTGCTCTTCTTGCACTAAAGAAGAGCAGGAGTCTACTGTGGGAAGACTTAAATCAGACTGTACCAATCTGTAAATTTCCACAGATGGAATACTCTAGAATCAAATTCAGATATGACATAAAAGACATGGTCTTACAGAATGATGGCGTATATAAAATTGCAGCGGTAAAGATGTTTCGAGTTGGTCGATTGACACCTCGCAGAGTTGACCCTGCGATAATGTTTTTCTTGGATAAGAAAGAATTAAAAGCATCCGAAATCGACTCAATTACAAACAGAATAAAATCCTATACTAACTCCTTTTTTAATAGACTTTTTGGCATAGCTGAGTTTCATGAATACAGTGATGATGGCGGTGTGCTTTTGGTCATCATTGGTCTTATACCAAGAAAGAAGCATCTGCAAAAATTTGGCATTTGGAGGTAGTCATCACGCGACTCTATACTTTCCACAGAATTATTTTTCATAAGCATTTTAGGCGATACAAATCACAATAATGACAGGTTTAACATCAGCAGAATCACCAGCAACCCGGTCATATAGAAACAGGGATGGTGCTATCTGGAAGAGCAAATCAATGGCTGAAAATGGCCATTGATTAATCATCTGCTGGCGCCTGTTGTTGCCATGATCACGCCGCTGATTTTTATCGGTGGCGCTGAATATATCCGTCCAGAGATTGTGCAGATGTCATTGGTAACAAGTGCTGTTTTTCTGCCATCCGGCCAGCTGCGCTGGTTCTGGCAGCAGCGCTTCAGGGATCTGAAAATTTTTCCGGATTCAGGCCAGGTAACGTATATTTTATCAGCAGTAGCCGGTGGAATTCCAAATCGTATTGGAACAGCAGTAAGAGCGATATTGTTATATTTAATCTGTCTGTCAGGATTGCTATGAGAATAAAAATTATTATGACCATGTTTTTTTATGGTATTTTTTTGATAATGCTAGCGACACAAAATTGGATAATTCAAACTCTGGGCTGGAAGAGTTTTTTTATCTTACTGATGCTATGGACCTCATCTTTAATATGGATACGAAGCAATGGAAAAATATTCTAAACTCCCTTTGAATAATTGATCTGATTCTATAGCTTCTGGGGAAGCATCCGACATAGTAGGTGTAATTCCAACCTGACAATCACGTTCATTGTACACACAAGTGATATCTGTCCCGTCTGAAGAAACTCAATCAGACAGGACATTATCTGTGTGTTTTTTGTTTAAAATAGTGTTAATTTTTTGCAAGCTACTTTTATTGGAAGCTTGAATCTACATGGATGACAATGGCATTGACTAAGAAACCTGAGGATCTTAATGATAGCTTTGGCATTTCTCTTGCTGCCATCGTACTGCTTGGTTATTTTGTTTACCAACTGTGCGAAGGTAAGATTTACACACATTCAGTTTCAGGATATGTAATTACACCAGAGAATGACACGTTCTTTTGGGTTTCTGCCAGCATACTCGTAATACTACTCAGCATTTTGATTTATATTTTCATTAAAAATAAAATTTAAGGCACATCTGATTCTCATCACGTTAACCCAGACTTTATAAAATCCTGAAAAATTACCGAATTATCCACGATAAACAAATTGAATTAACCCTTTTTATAGTAAACTGAATCCCCAGCTCACCATCGACTATAAGGTTGCAGAATAAATCGATTAACGGCGAATAGCATGAGTGCTTAGCCTGTGGCGCGAGCCCTGAAAATTTAGAAAATACCCAGCAATGGCTTACGCTTACAACTATACTTCTGGTACAGGCATGAGTACGATGGAGCATCTTGTTCCTGAACACAAAACAGCAGGAGCAGCTTTGCACAGCAATGTCGCCCGAAGGGTGGTATATATGGATATATCGAATGAAATGTTAAGCACCAAAGGCAGTCTATCGAACGGCATCAATATGGTTAAAGATTTATTGCTTTCAGTTGCAGAAGGTCAGAAAACCTGGCCTATACACAGGTCAACCTGTATTTTTTATTAAGTAACCTAACACAGCCAGAACAGGATCATTGGATATGTGGCTAAGTTCATTGTGTCAGAGTGTTTCATTCGAAAATACATGGTCTTTGGCTGCCCTGGGTGTGCTGTTTATTCTTATATATTGGTGGTTCATTCAACGAAAGAAGAATCACCACTTGTTATGGTTTTATGGGTATGGGGTAGTTTTAAGCTTTTTTTACCAATTATTCATATTTCCATATAAAACCCAGTATTGGCCAACGTTAACCTCGGAAGAGGTTATTTTAATGGCCATTGTCCCCGGGTTTATATACATAGCGTTCCTTTCATTTAAGCCTTCGAAAGGTGATGAGGGGGGCGCTATATACAATCTAATCCAGGGAAGTATGGTGTTTGCCCTGATATTAGTGCTTGGCTGGCTGTTCAGTCCTTCATGTTTTTCACACTGATTGAGTTGTGTAGCAGACGTCCTTGGCCAGTAGATAATGTTAAAAGCACCTGAATAATCTGCTTTAATTGTGGTTGTCATCATGGAATTATTTACAGATTCAGATTTTCTATGAACCTTGATTCGCAGAATGGGCTTCCATATAAACAGTGCGGTTCAGACATGGCAGATAACGATAAATTTGGAGATTATTTTTTCCTCTGGATCTTTCTTGGTATTTGCCTACCGATCATTTTTGATAACATCGTTTGTAGCATTTCACTTTCAGTGATCAGTATGGTTTTATTCACTTATTTGTTACTCTCTATAAAAAAGAAACGTCGTTTTGATCAGAGTCAGATTTCTCCTCTGGCTTATACTGACCACTCTGATTTACTGGCTGAATATCAGCAGCATCAGTGATTCATTTGTGCAGAAAATGGGAATGGTGGCAGGCAGTACTCTGCTTGCTATCCTGCCGCTGATGTCGGTTAAGTGGTGGTGTTATCTGGAAGAGCAAACCAACGGCCGCCGGTGGCCATTGATTAATCATCTGCTGGCACCGGTTGTTGCCATTATCACGCCGCTGATTTTTATCGGTGGCGCTGAATATATCCGTGCAGAGATTGTGCTGCAGGCATTGGCAACCGGCGCTGTTTTTCTGCCATCCGGCCAGTTGCGCTGGTTCTGGCAGCAGCGCTTCGGCGATCTGAAAAGCTTTCCGGATTCAGGCCAGGTAAGCCGGAGTCAGCTCAGCCGGATCCGCAATCTGGCACTGGGCTGGATATTTATGCCGTTACCTTTGTATTTTGTTGCTTCGTTGCTGTGGCAGCGCTGATCGTCACGCCATAAGCGAAATTCAGACCTCAGGGTTTTATGCGCAAAAAGAACATTCTGGTATTGGAAATCCTGCTCTGGCTGTTTATCGGTCTGTTGATTGTTATTGCCAGTCAAAATTCCTGACCATTGAACAGAGGCCAGTAACCAACAGCTTTATCTTTTAAACCGGAGACAGCAATGCCAACATCTGCCGATACTGCATGGCTGCCTTATTTCATCAGCATCGCATTAGTTGCTGTGATCGGTGTACTGATCAGTGGCCTGAAGAATAAGCGTATTTTTGCTTTTGGCCGTTGGTATAAAGCCGGGGAAAACAAGTCGCAGTATGTACAGATCGTGATCGGCTATCTGCTACTGATTGCACTGTTTATTTTTCTGCTGCTAAATAGTTTGTAGGGGCAATTGCGGCTGTTACTTCAGCCGCATATAACCACCTGGCACCTGTGCCAGCCAGCCCTGCAATTCGAGATCGAGGAGTTGCGGTAATAATTGCGAGATGGGTAAGGTACTGCGCAGGGCAATCACATCGGTGCTGGTCGCACTGTAATCCACCTGAGTAACCAGTTGCGGTACTTCAGTCCGCACTGCAGCCGTCGCTGTCGGTGGTAAGACAGCCGACACATCTGCCGGCTCGTCGAACTCCAGTTGTGCCTGTGCTTGCGCCTGTTCCGGCAACAGATTCAGCTCCTGCAATACATCCTGTGCATTTTGTACCAGGCAGGCACCTTCGCGGATCAGCTGATGGCAACCATGGCTGAGCGGGTTGGTCACCGCACCGGGCAAGGCAAAAACTTCGCGGCCCTGTTCTGCGGCCTGCCGCGCGGTAATCAGCGAGCCACTTTTAATCGCTGCTTCCACCACCACAGTACCGAGACTCAGGCCGCTGATAATGCGGTTACGGGAAGGAAAGTGTTTGGCCTGGGGCTCTGTTCCCGGGGCAAACTCCGACAACAACAAACCTTTTTGCATCACCATCTGCGCCAGCCCAAGATGGCGCTGCGGATAAATCACATCCGGGCCACTGCCGAGTACCGCAATGGTGCGTCCACAACTAAGCGCTCCCTGGTGCACCGCACCATCAATACCAATCGCCATGCCACTGACGACCGTCAGGCCAGCCGCCGCCAGCTGACTGGCGGTTTGCTGCGCCCATTCCGCGCCATAAGGGGTTGGGTTACGACTGCCGACCATGGCAATCATCGGCTGACTGAAACAGGCCAGATCGCCGTGATAATAAAGAAAGGTCGGCGCATCGCGCAGGCTGGCAAGTGTTTCAGGATACGGAGACACGCCCGCCAGCAATACGCCACAGCGGTTGTGGTTGCGCCAGCGTTGCAGCACATCAAAACCATCGCTCAGGGAAGGATCATCCAGCCAGCGCGCAGCAGCATCGGCCTTCAGACCAAAAGATTGCAGCTGCGCAGCGGTGCAGGATAAAAGATCGTGCGGACGGGAAAGATTCTGGCGGATGTCGCCAAGCGTCACACTGCCGACGCCCGGCAGTTTTGCCAGACGCCACCAGGCCAGCAGCAGCTCGTCCCTGAGCATAAGCGATATCCCTTAGTTGTTCGGTGTTTCCACCTTATCACCCACACGCAGTGGCTGGGTGGCACGCATAATCAATGCGTAAGACAGTTTTTCGAAGGTGCGGAATACCATCAGGCTGCCGGCACGTTCTTCAGGCAGGCGAACCCGCTCGGCGGCCACGCGGTCATACACCACGGCACCGGCTTTTTTAATCAGCAGCACAGAGCCTGGCTCCAGGCCATCACGCTCGCCACGGTTAAGCACCACCACGTCGTACTGGCCAACCTGAGTCACGCCACCGGATACCGCCAGAATCTGTCCCATTACGGCACGATCCGGAGATTTCGGGTAGAAGTTGGCGATCAGATCACGGTCTTCGGTTGGCAGCAGCAGGTCGCCAACGGATACCTGCTGGTTGGTACGCTCCAGTTCCAGTGTGACGATATCATTGTCATGCGCCAGTACGCGGCCCATACCGATGTCCAGTGCTTCCAGTCCCAGCACTTCGCCGCTCTCCGGATCACGGTATACCTGACCTTTGCGGAACACGCCGTAAGCGCTGGAAACCTGCGGGCCAAAATCGCCGCGCGCATACACCTTACCGCCAGCACCCATGAGGATGCGGGTATCGGTACCGGACAGAACACGCGGTGCTTTCTCCAGCACTTCCGGTGCCACTACACGGTGTTCACGCAGGAAACCACGGATGGCATCCTGAGGAATCGCAGGAATGGCTGATTCAATCGGCTCTACGCGTGCCGTTGGCTGCATTTTGACCGTACCCGGCGATAACTTCACGGTACGGCTGCCTTCGCCGCGTTTGGTAACGGTTACGCGGGTTTCACCATCAATGCTGACCAAACCAATTTCATCGCCAGGGAAAATCAGGTGCGGATCTTTGATCTGACCGTTCTGATACCAGATTTCCGGCCACTGCCAGGGGTCATTGGTAAAGCGTTCGGAGATATCCCAAAGGGTATCGCCCTTTTTAACCACATAGCGTTGTGGCGCATCCGATTTCAGATCCAGCGCCATGGCACCGGTTGAAAGACACATCAAACCAGCAACGAGAATGCGCTTGATGGTTTTGCTCATCCTGTATTCCCTTTATTATTAGCGGATCTGCGATCGCGCATTGAAAATCACTGTTCGGCAGCCATCTTAGCAAGTCACGACCACTTAGTTCTATAAAAGCACAGCAACTCTATGTCCATACTCGAAATTTTAGAATACCCGGATCCCCGTTTACGTACCAAAGCCGTGCCAGTGGCTGAGGTGGACGAGCGCGTGCGGGCCATCGTTGATGATATGTTCGAAACCATGTATCAGGCACCGGGCATTGGTCTGGCCGCCACTCAGGTCAATGTACATGAGCGCATCGTGACCATCGACGTGTCGGAAGACAAGAACGAACCGCTGGTGTTTATCAACCCGGAAATCACCGTGCTCGACGGCGAAATGGAATCCATGCAGGAAGGCTGCTTATCGGTACCGGGCTTCTACGAAGAGGTTACCCGTATTGAGCACTGCCTGGTCAAAGCCCTCGACCGTGATGGCAAACCCTTTGAAATGGAATGCCGTGGTCTGCTGGCAGTCTGTATTCAGCACGAAACCGACCACCTCGAAGGTAAACTGATGGTCGATTATATTTCGCCGCTGAAGCGTAACCGCATCAAAGATAAACTCGAGAAGAAGCACAAACTCGAAGCCCGCAATCAGGGTAAGAAGTAATGGCCTTACGCGTCGTTTTTGCCGGTACGCCGGAGTTTGCTGCCATCCATCTGCAGGCGCTGATCAACAGCGAGCATGAAGTGATCGGTGTTTATACCCAACCCGACCGTCCCGCCGGACGCGGTAAGAAGCTGCAGCCAAGCCCGGTAAAGCAGGTTGCACTGGATAACGACCTGCCGGTTTACCAGCCACTCAATTTCAAAGACCCGGCCGATGTTGAACAGCTGAAAAGCCTGAATGCCGACGTCATGATTGTGGTCGCCTATGGTCTGATCCTGCCGCAAAGCGTACTCGACGCGTCAAAACACGGCTGCCTGAACGTCCACGCCTCACTGCTGCCACGCTGGCGCGGAGCCGCGCCGATTCAGCGCTGCATTGAAGCCGGAGACAAACTCACCGGCATCACCATCATGCAGATGGATAAAGGTCTGGATACCGGCGACATGCTGAGCAAAGTCACCACCGGTATTCTGGCTGATGATACCGGCGGCACCCTGCACGACCGTCTGGCAGAGATGGGCCCAGCGGCGCTGCTGAATACCCTGGCACAGCTTGAAGCCAGAACCCTGCAGCCGGAAAAGCAAAACGATGCCCAGGCCAACTACGCCCATAAGCTGCTGAAAGAAGAAGCTCTCATCAACTGGCAACAGCCGGCGGACGAGATTGCGCTGCGCGTGCGCGCCTTTAACCCGTTCCCGATGGCTTACACCCTGCTTGGCGATGAGCGCATCCGCGTGCTGATGGCCGAAGCCCTTGAACAACCGAGCCAGCTGCTGCCAGGCACTATCGCCAGAGTCAGCGCCGACGGTCTGGAAATCGCCTGTGGCGAAGGAGTATTACGTATCACTCAGGTACAGTTAGCCGGCAAAAAAGCCATGAACGTGGCCGATGTGATTAACGGTCAGCCGCAGTTGTTTCAGCCGCACCACATGCTGGCGTCACAACTTTGACCGCCGTAACCTCGCCCTGGGGTAAAGCCAAAGACACCACCCTGAGTGCCCGCCGTGCGGCGGCCATGGCACTCAGCGCCGTCCTCGCCGGACAATCCCTTAACCAATGCCTGCCACCGCTGGAACTGCGTGTTGAACTCGCCGACCGTGGCTTTCTGCGCGATCTGGCACTGGGCAGCTGCCGTCATTTTCAGCGCCTGAACGCACTGGCCAAAATGCTGCTCAGCCGGCCTTTTGGTGAAGAAGATCAGGACTTATTCGCCCTGCTGATCATCGGTCTGTACCAGCTGGAGATTCAGAAGAAAGCACCGCATGCCGCCGTGCACGCCACCGTCGAGGTCTGCGAAGAGCTGGGCAAGGGTTACGCCAAATCCGTTATTAATGCCTGCCTTCGCCGTTACGCCCGCGAATACGAAAGCCTGACCCCACCACTCGATGAAAACCCGGTCACCGCCAGCAGCCATCCGAAGTGGCTGGTGAAAATGCTGAGCAAAGCCTGGCCCGAACAGTTTCAGGACATTCTCGACGAAAATAACCAGCGTCCACCGCTGTGCCTGCGCGTAAATCAGCGTCACGGCAGCCGTGAGCAATACCTTGAGCGCCTGCAGCAAGCCGGTATCGAAGCCCATGCCGCCGAACACAGCGCCGTGGGTATTTATCTGCTGGAATCCTGCGATATCACTGCCCTGCCCGGTTTTGCCGATGGTGATTTCAGCGTGCAGGACGAAGCCGCACAACTGGCCGCCATGCTGCTGGCACCGCAGGACGGCGAACGCATTCTCGATGCCTGCGCCGCTCCCGGTGGTAAAACCTGCCATCTGCTGGAAAGCGCAGACGCCCGTGTCGTAGCGCTGGATATTGAACAAAACCGCCTGCCACGGGTGCATGAAAACCTCGCCCGCCTGCAACTCAGCGCCGAGGTTGTGTGTGCCGATATGGCCACGCCCGATGCCTGGTGGGATGGTGGACTGTTCGACGCCATTCTGCTCGACGCGCCCTGCTCGGCCACTGGTGTGATCCGTCGTCATCCGGATATCAAGCTGCTGCGTCGTCGTGAAGACATCGCCCAACTGGCGCAGGTTCAGGCGCAATTGCTGGATACCGCCTGGTCATTACTGAAGCCTGGCGGGCGGCTGTTGTATGCCACCTGCTCGGTGCTGCCAGAAGAAAACAGCGCGCAAATGCAACGCTTTGCCGATGCCAATGCCGACGCACAACTGCAGACGCTGGACTTTTGCTGGGGAAGCGCCTGTAATGCCGGGCGTCAGCTGCTGCCACAACGCAACGGCCACGACGGTTTTTACTACGCCCTGCTGCACAAGACGCAGTAAGCGCGACGGGGGACACGCCAATCGCGTGTCCGCAGGCTACTGAGAACCAATATTGAGAGCCTATGAAGATTATTATCCTGGGAGCCGGTCAGGTCGGCGGCACACTGGCTGAAAACCTGGCCAACGAGCAGAATGACATCACCGTGGTCGATACCGATGCCGACCGCCTGCGCGAGCTGCAGGACCGCATCGACATTAAAACCGTACTTGGTCGTGGCTCGTATCCCAGTATTCTGCGTGATGCCGGGGCCGATGATGCCGACATGCTGGTTGCCGTCACCAACTCTGACGAAACCAATATGGTCGCCTGTCAGGTGGCTTATACCCTGTTCCGCACCCCGACCAAGATCAGCCGCATCCGCTCCGGCCAGTATCTGAAGCAGGCCGAGCTGTTCCGCAACGATGCCTTCCCGATCGACGTTCTGATTTCCCCCGAGCAGGTAGTGACCAACTACATCAGCCGCCTGCTGCAGTATCCCGGCGCATTACAGGTGCTGGATTTTGCCGATCAGCGCGTGCAGCTGGTTGCTGTCCGCGCATACTACGGCGGCCCGCTGGTCGGTCAGGCGATTCATCACCTGAAAGATCACCTGCCCAATATTGATGCCCGCGTGGCGGCGGTATTCCGCCGCAACAAAGCCATCGAACCCACCGGCGATACCATTATTGAGGCCGACGACGAAGTCTTCTTCGTTGCTGCCAAAGAGCATATCCGTAAGGTAATGAGTGAACTGCGCCGCGAAGAAGATTCTTACAAGCGGGTGATGATCGTCGGCGGCGGTAATATCGGTTACCGCCTGGCAAAAGCGCTGGAGCGTGATTACCGCATCAAACTGATTGAACACGGCGAACAACGCGCTCAGTTCCTCAGTGAAAATCTGAGCAAAACCGTGGTGCTGCTGGGCAGTGCCACCGACAAAGCACTGCTGGAAGAAGAAAACATCGAAAACACCGATGTATTCTGCGCCCTGACCAACGATGACGAGGTGAACATCATGTCGTCGCTGCTGGCCAAGCGTCTTGGTGCACGCAAGGTGATGACCCTGATTAATAAAGCGGCCTATGTCGATCTGGTCCAAGGCGGCATGATCGACGTGGCGCTGTCTCCGCAACAGGCCACCATCGGCAGCCTGCTGACCCACGTGCGCCGTGGCGACGTAGTGAATGTTCACTCACTGCGCCGCGGTGCCGCCGAAGCGATTGAAGCCATTGCCCACGGCGACAGCAGCTCGTCCAAAGTGGTGGGGCGAAAAATCCGCGAAATCAAACTGCCACCGGGTACCACCATTGGTGCCATTGTGCGCGGTGAAGAAGTGATTATGGCGAGCTCTGATGTGGTGGTGGAATCCAATGACCACGTCATCTTGTTCGTGATGAAAAAACGCCATATTCCGGATGTCGAGCGCCTGTTCCAGGTCGGCCTCGGTTTCTTCTGAGCGGAGCAGTCCATGCACTTTGCGGTTATTGCACGCATTCTTGGTATTTTTCTCATGCTGTTCAGCATGACCATGCTGCCACCGATTCTGGTGTCGATGTGGTTCAACGACGGTGCCACCGAAGCCTTTGTCATCGCCCTGGTGCTGACCTTTGGCCTGGGTTTTGTGTCCTGGCTGCCGGTTAAAAATGCCAACAACGACCTGCGCACCCGCGACGGCTTCCTGATTGCCGCACTGTTCTGGCTGACGCTAGGGCTGGCCGGTACGCTGCCGTTTATGATTGCCGAACAGCCCGGCCTGAGTTTTGCCGACGCGTTCTTTGAATCGTTGTCCGGCTGGACCACCACTGGTGCAACAGTGATGACCGGCCTCGAATACCTGCCAAAATCCATTCTCTGGTATCGCCAGCAGCTGCAATGGCTGGGCGGCATGGGGATTATCGTACTGGCGGTCGCCATTCTGCCGATGCTGGGGATTGGTGGTATGCAGCTCTACCGCGCGGAAATGCCCGGCCCGCTGAAAGACTCCAAACTGACCCCGCGCATTGCCGAAACCGCCAAAGCCCTGTGGTACGTGTACGCCTTCTTAACCATCAGCTGCGCGCTGGCTTACTGGTTTGCCGGCATGAGTGGCTTTGATGCCATTACCCACAGTTTTGCCACCGTAGGCATTGGTGGTTTCTCAACCTATGACGCCTCCATCGGCCATTTCGACAGCGCTCTGATTGAAGGCATCTGCGTGTTTTTTATGCTGACTGCGGCCATCAATTACTCTCTGCATTTTTTCGCCTGGCGCAACCGTACACTCAGCCATTACTGGCAGGACTCGGAAGTACGCTTCTTCCTGCTGGTAATGACTGGCGGTGCCCTGCTGACCATTTCGGCGCTGTGGCTGACCAACACCTACGCGCTGCCGGAGGCCATCCGTTTCGGTATTTTTGAATTAGTGTCGGTTGCCACGACTGCCGGTTTCGGCACCGCCGACTTTGCTGGCTGGCCAGTCTTTCTGCCGGTATTGCTGTTTATGATGGCCTTTATCGGTGGCTGCACCGGTTCGACCGGCGGCGGTATGAAAGTCATCCGCGTGCTGCTGATCTACAAACAGGGCGTGCGTGAAATACGCCGCCTGATTCACCCCAATGCAATGATGCCCATTAAGCTCGGCCGCCGTGCCGTACCCGACCGGATTCTGGATGCTGTATGGGGATTTTTCGCCGTCTATATCGTTACTTTTATGGTGATGATGCTGGCGCTGATGGCTACCGGCCTGGATCAGGTAACCGCCTTCTCTGCGGTGGGTTCCTGCCTCAATAACCTCGGCCCTGGTCTCGGCGATGTCGCCGCCCATTACGGCAATATTTCCGACACCGCGAAATGGCTGCTGGCACTGACCATGCTGCTTGGCCGTCTGGAAATTTTCACCTTACTGGTACTGCTCAGCCCGACGTTCTGGCGCAGCTGAGCATGAATAATCCCCGGCCTTTTGCTGATAACGAAGAGCTGACCGAACTGCGCCAGCAGATGCTCAGCTTCGCCCGCCTGCAACTCAGCGACGAACAACAGGCCGAAGATGTGGTGCAGGAAGCACTGGCCGGCGCACTGAAAAATGCCGCCGCCTTCAACCGCTCCGCCAGTCTTAAAACCTGGGTGTTTGCCATTCTGAAAAACAAAATCGCCGATGCCCTGCGTGGCCGTTACCGCCAACCACAAATGACCGATATCGACGACTGTAAGGATTGCAGCCTGGCCGACGACCAACTGTTTGATGAGCGCGGACACTGGCATAAAAATGAGCGTCCGCAACGCTGGGATGCACCAGAGCAACTGGTGCACGATGAACACTTCTGGCGCGTCTTCGACCGCTGTCTTGATGCGGTCCCGGCAGAACAGGCACGGGTATTTATGATGCGGGAATTTATCGAACTGGACAGCCAGGAAATCTGTGCGGCACTGGAACTGACAACCAGCAACCTGCATGTGCTGCTGTACCGCGCACGGCTGCGGCTGCGCGAATGCCTGGAAGATCACTGGTTTGGTGCAGGGGAAAACGCATGATGAATTGTCAGCAGGCCACACGCCTGATGTCTGAAGCTCAGGAGCGCCCGCTCAGCCTTAAAGAGCAGGCCGAGCTGAAAGTTCACACCCTTATCTGCTCTGGCTGCCGCCGTTTTGGTGAACAGATGCATCTGCTGCGACGATTCACCAAAGCATCCCATCCGCAGGATAAAGACGACAGCAATCAATAGCGCCTGTACGCTTCAGACCAGAGCCCGCTACATAATTCAGACACCTTATGGGATATTCGCAATCCGGTAGCGCGTCGGCCCGCCTTCAGGGAAGCGGTTAAAACGCTTATAGGTCCACTGGTATTGCGCCGGACAGAGCGAAACACACTCTTCAATGCTGCGGTTCATTGACGTAGCCGACACACGTACATCGTCAGCGTACAGATCGTCATCTGCACGGATGAAATAAATATCAAAACCTTCGGCATTGGGCAGGCGCTTGGCAAAACCGTAAATGGCTATGGCACCGGTTTTTTTCAGCATGTCATGCGGTAATTTCGGCGTCAGGGTTTCTATGCCCATAAAAGGCGCGAACACGCCGCTTTTCTTTTGCGGCTCCTGATCCGGCAGAAAGCCGATCATTCCACCGTCATTGAGCACATCAAATAACCCTTTTACACCGGCCCGGGTGGTCGGCACCAGCTTACAACCCACCGCTTCACGGCGGGCAACCATCCAGTTATTGAATACCGGTATTTTGGCCGGACGATACATGATGGTGATCGGACATTTAGTGGAGATGTAGTTGTTGATGATTTCCCAGTTGCCCAGATGCGGCGCCAGCAGAATCAGGCCACGGGGATCAGCGATCGCTTCATCAAGCACATCTTCGCCAATAACATTGCGGATCAGGCCTGCTGCCCGCTCGGGCGCGTAGCCCCACATCGGCCCCATTTCGGCGAGAATCATGCCGTTTTCTGCCAGCGTTTCAGCCAGCAGATCTTCGCGTTCTGCTTCGCTCAGCTGTGGATAACAGAGGGACAGATTGAGACGGGCCACTTCACGGGCGCGGGTACGGCGTTTCAATAACAGCCAGCCCAGACCACGGCCAACTTTTTGTGCCAGAGAGAGAGAAGTAAGGGACAGCAGCTTGATCAGCCCTATCGCCAGAT
Organism: Thalassobium sp.; assembly: GCA_002733205.1. GTDB lineage: Bacteria > Pseudomonadota > Gammaproteobacteria > Pseudomonadales > Oceanobacteraceae > Venatoribacter > Venatoribacter pacificus. Next base: position 296,804 of record NVUW01000002.1, read on the forward strand.
AACCAATAATCGATTTCACAATACGACTCCTGTGCGGGAGTCGCAGTGTACCGGTTACCACATTTCATGCAACAGACCGGCACAGGATCAGAACTGTTCTTAAAGATTAATAATATGGCCAGGCAAAGCCCGGCTAGCGCTGCGGAATCAGGGAACCCCGGCTTTGGCGTAAGGGTTCAGCGCATGCTCGGGACGATGCTTAAAGCGCTTGTATTCCCACTGATACTGCTCAGGGCACAGCGCGATACAGCGCTCAATTGCCAGGTTCATGGCCGTTGCCGACACTTCGGGATCGTCCGCGTAAATATCTGAAGGGGGCTCAGAAATATGGATATCAAAGCCTTGCGACTCAGGCAGCCGGACAACGCACAGCATCAGGGCAATCGCGCCGGTTTTTCTCAGCAGCTCACCGGGCAATTTGGGCGTCAGTGCCGGCACTGACATAAAAGGCACAAACACGCCGCTGCGGCGCTTGGGTTCCTGATCGGGTAAAAAACCCACGACCCCACCAGACTGCAATACGTCAAAAAGCGTTTTTACTCCGGCCCCGGTAGTCGGAACCAGATTGCAGCCCAGCATCTCCCGCCGCTTCACCATCCAGTCATTAAATACCTGATTCTTCAGCGGCCGGTACATAAAGGTTACCGGGCTCTGGCCCGAGAGGAAATTGTTCGTCAGCTCCCAATTCCCCTGATGCGGAATCAGCAGCAACACACCCCGTTCATCCGCAAGCGCCCTGTCCAGCAGCTCACCACCATGAACATTTTTCAGCAGTTTCAGACCTTCCAGCTGACTGTACCCCCAGAAAGGTCCCATTTCTGCTGCGGTCATACCGCTATGCAGCAAAGCATCACGCGCCAGCTGATCACACTGCTCAGGTACCATGTCCGGATAACAGAGCCTGAGGTTTACCCGCGTCACCTCTCGGGCACGACTGCGGAAAAACCAGAGCAGCCAGCTTATGCCCCGCCCCAGCTTTTGCGCCGTCTTTAACGGTGTCAGTCCTACTAACTTAATCAGTCCGATCAGTATGTAGCCTAAAAGAGATTTCAACATGCAACTCCTCTGCAGAGCCTGAAGTGTACCTGCAGCCTGTCTCATGCAACAGGCACAACTGAGACGACGCAGAGACAACAAACATAAGCCCGGCAACAGCATCCATCGGTTGCTCTGCTAGACTCAGAACACCACGTAGATGACCGCGCATATGATTAATCTTGAACTCGCCCTGAAAGAAAAACGCATCCTCGTTGTAGATGATCTGGTAGAAGCCCGCAGCGCACTGAAAAAGATGATTACCATCCTTGGCGCGACGCAAATAGATACCGCCACTGACGGCCGTGAAGCCATGGAATTTATCATGGAGCGCGAATACGACATCGTGCTGTCCGACTACAACCTCGGCAAAGGCAAAGACGGCCAGCAGATTCTGGAAGAAGCGCGCTACTGCAACCGCCTGCGTTCAACCGCGTTGTTTATTCTGGTTACCGGTGAAAATGCCGTAGAAATGGTCATGGGCGCGCTCGAATATGAGCCCGACAATTACATCACCAAACCCTTTACCCTGAATATGCTGCGTGAACGCCTGACCCGCATCCTCACCACCAAGCTGGAGTTACTGGAAGTCGATACTGCCATTGATCTGGGTGAAAACGATCGCGCCATAGATCTGGCCAACGCCGTGCTCGACAACAATCCTAAACTGCTGATTCCTGTTACCCGCATTCTCGGCAAACTCTACATCCGCCAGAAGCGCTATAACGAAGCCATCAAAGTGTATTCCGAACTGCTGAATAAGCGCTCGGTATCCTGGGCGCGCCTTGGTCAGGCGATCTGCATGCATTTTCTCGGTGACTCGCGCAGCGCCCTGGCGCTGCTCAAACAAACGCTGACGGCTCACCCTATGTATGTGCAGTGTTATGACTGGACCGCCACTATTCTGCTCAGTCTGGGTGATGCCAAAGGCGCGCAGAAACAACTGGAGAAGGCGGTAGAAATTTCCCCCAAAGCCGTGCTGCGCCAAATGGAGCTGGGCAAACTGGCGTACAGCAATGGCGATTTTCCGGTAGCGGAAGCCGCCTTTGAACAAGCCATCAAACTCGGTCGTCACTCCTGCTATAAAAACTCCAGAAACTATCTGCAGTTTGCCCATACCGTGCGCCACGAATTAAAACCCGGCGAACAAAGCCGCGAGCAGCGTGCACGGGTCGAAAAAGCCTTTAAGGCCATTGATGAGTTGCGCCAGGACTACGCCGGTCAGGACAGCATCATGTTCGAAACCAGCATCATTGAAGGCAAAACCTACAACGCGCTGAATGAAGAAGATAAAGCGCGCGCTTCAGCCCAGCGCGCCGAAGAGATTCTGCAGCGCATGAAAAATCCCAGCGATGAACAGCAACTGCAAATGACCGAAGCCTACATCGACACCGGTCAGCACGTGAAAGCCAAACAACTGATACGCAAACTGCAGCAGCAGGGAATGGGCAGTCACGAACTCAACCAGTTGCAGGCGCTGGAAGAAAGCCTCAACCAAATGGTCATCCGTGATCACACCACAGCCCTCAATGCCCGCGGCGTGAGCCACTATGAAAAAAGTGAATTTCACGAAGCCATCGCCGCCTTCGATGAAGCCGCCTCTTATGAAGAAGCGGGCGTCAGCGTGCTGCTGAATGCCATCCAGGCCAAAATCAGCCTGATCGAAAATACCCAGGTAGACATTGGTCAGCTGAAAGATTGCTACCGTTATTTCCAGCGTATTGGCAAAATTGGCAGTAACGATGAACGTTATGAACGCTACGAGCGTCTGAAGGGCACGTTTATGCGCCTGAAACGGGCCGCAGGTCTTTAGGACACAGGAAGTTTCCATGAAATTTGAACATCTGGTCGGTGCTGTCGTACACGATCTGAAAAATCAGCTGCAGGCTCTGCTCGACTACGAGCAGGAAGCACTGGCGCGCATTCCCAAGCGCTATCACACGCACCTTGAACCGATTCTGCAGCGCACCAATCGCCTGAAAAACGACACCATGCAAATGGTGACCTTATTTCGTCTCGAACAAAAATCCCATTTCCCGATGGACGATGCCTGGCCACGCGACACCGCCGCCGATGCCATTGAAGCCACCAGCCTGCAATATCCGGGTATCCGTTTCTCCAACGATATCGGTGAAGACTGCCAGGGCTTTTATAACGAAACCCTGATTCATCTGGCGCTGATTACCTTAATCACCAACAGCGCTCAGGCCGGTGCCACACAAATCCGCCTGACCGCCGACGACAGCAATGGCCTCACCATCTGCGTCGACGATAATGGCCACGGCTTTGATGAAGCTGTGCTTGCCGGTGAAAAAGACACCACCAAAAACGAAGGTTCAGGCCTCGGCCTGTTCTTTGTTGAACTGATTGCCAGCCACCACAAACAGGGCGAAGAACACGGCAGCATACGCATCGCCAACCGCAAGGAAGGCGGTGCGTCGGTCAGCGTTCACTTACTCTGAACGGCCTTCCGAGCTGGTGCTGAGTTCATCGTAACCCGCCGTCTCCCAGGGCAGGTGCCCGGGGGTGATGTGCAGGAAGTTCAGATAATTCTCAAACTGATCAAGCAAATCACGGATGACTTCCTGCTGATCACAGCCGTAAAGGTCATAACCCTGACTGCCGCGGCGCAGATACACCTCCGCACGGGCAAACTGCTCACCGGCTGCCGGGGTTTTGTACGCCGGTAAAGGCTGCAGTGTGCGGCGGATATCGTAGATAAAGTCCACCTCGTCACCGCCCTGCACCTGCAGCCAGACTCTGGCCTGCGCGGCATCGTGCCCAACCTCGGCCTGCCAGCCGTGTTGTGCCAGTTCTTTGCAGACCTGTTCCAGCGCAGGTACCGCCGTGGTGGCAATAAAGCCATCGACCCGTGCCACATCGGGAAAATCCACCAGGCCCGCCAGACGCCGGCGCCACTGGCTCTGCTGCTGATGCGGGCGGGTGGACGCGGTTGAGTTCAGGCTCGAAGCACGGTGCCCTTCAATCACCAACGCCCGCCACAACCCCAACACGGCCAGCAACATGATGACAGCAAACGGCAGCGCACTGGCGATGGTCATGGTTTGCAGCGCACTCAGGCCACCGGCCAGCAACAGAACAGCCGCGATGGTGCCTTCCAGAAAAGCCCAGAAGATGCGCTGCCACAGCGGAGTTTCCAGTGCCCCGCCAGAGGCAAGAGAATCGACCACCAGCGAGCCGGAATCCGATGAGGTAACAAAGAAGGTAATGATCAGGCACACCGTAATCAGCGATAAAAACGACGACCAGGGCAGCTGGTCGTAGAGCTGAAACAGCGCCACGGCGTGGTCAGCCTGCACATCGGCAATCAGGGTATTGAGGCCTTCATTCATAATCAGATACAGCGCGGTATCGCCAAAAATCGAAAACCAGAGAAAGGTAAACAACGTCGGTACCGCCAGTACGCCAAAGACAAACTGCCGGATGGTGCGGCCACGACTGATTTTGGCAATAAACAAACCCACAAACGGTGCCCAGGCGATGGTCCAGCCGAAAATAAACAGCGTCCAGTTGCCGATCCAGTCACTGCGCGAGTAAGCCTGCAGATTAAAGGTACGCGCCACCAGTCCGCTGAGATAATCGCCGGTGTTCTGCAGAAACGTTTCCAGAATATGAATGCTCGGGCCAATGAAAAACACCACCACCATCAGGAAGATGGCCAGCGCCATATTCAGCATCGACAGGTTTTTAATGCCCTTATCCATCCCCGCCACCACCGAGGCCGTCGCCGCCAGCGTGATAGTGAAGATCGCAATCACCTGCACCGTGGTACTGACCGGCACCGCCGGCCACAGGTAGTGAATGCCGGCATTAATCTGCGCCACCGATAACCCCAGAGTGGTGGCCAGACCAAACAACGTGCCGAGAATCGCAAACACATCCACGGTATGCCCCAGCGGCCCATAAATGCGCTCGCCAATTAACGGATACAACGCCGAACGGATCGACAACGGCAGGCCATGACGAAACGCAAAATAGGCCAACACCAACCCGACCAGACCGTATATCGCCCAGATATGAACGCCCCAGTGAAAATACGCAATCTGCATCGCCTGGCGCGCCGCCGGAATGGTTTCGGCCGCGCCCATAGGCGGTTGTGAATAATGCAGCACCGGTTCAGCCACGCCAAAAAACAACAGCGCAATGCCGTAGCCCGCCGAAAACAACATCGCGAACCAGGCCGGAAAGCTGTATTCCGGCTCGGCATGGTCGGGCCCGAGGCGGATATTGCCCCAGCCGGATATCGCCACCCCGACGATAAACAGCAGAAAAATCGCCACCGCCAGCATATAAAACCAACCAAAGGTGCTGGTGATCCAGCTCAGCGCGCTGCTGAACACCTCACCGGCCAGTTGCGGATTGGCGATGGTGCCGATGATCAGCAACGCGGCAATAAGAACCGTAGGAATAAACACCGGCAGCAGCACGGTCGATTGCACCGCCTTATGTTCGGCCAGCGGCGATGGTTGTTGCTTGCGGACAGAGTCCGGTGAAGTGGTCATAAAGCCTCCATGTTATGCCAGAGCGGTTCAGGCCCTTTGCCCGCCAGCGCACGAAACACACGCAGAGCAACTCCGGAAATCCGCCCTGCCTGTGGCAGGACGATGCTTTTTTACCCTGACAAACCCCTCCGGCGATTACAACCCCCCGAACTTGCTGACCCCGCACGCTGCCCCTGTTCTCGGGGCGCATCGCTGCTATAATCCGGCGTCTTTTTATTTTGCGAACAGCATTCAGGGCCTGATTCACTTAGTCTGAACAAGCTCTGGCCGTGCCAACACAGGAATTCCACCGTGAGTCAGAGTCGCCACAACGTTAAAACCTTCCAGGGCCTGATTGCCGCCCTGCAGGAATACTGGTCCGAACAGGGCTGCGTGATTAACCAACCTCTGGATATGGAAGTGGGCGCCGGTACCTTTCACACCGCGACCTTCCTGCGCGCCATTGGCCCGGAAAACTGGAGCTCTGCTTACGTGCAGCCAAGCCGTCGTCCGACCGATGGCCGTTACGGCGAAAACCCAAACCGTCTGCAGCACTACTACCAGTTTCAGGTCGTGATGAAGCCGAATCCGGTGGATATTCAGGACAAATACCTCGAATCCCTGCGCGTAATGGGCATCGACACCCTGGTGCATGACGTCCGTTTTGTTGAAGACAACTGGGAATCGCCAACCCTGGGCGCCTGGGGTCTGGGTTGGGAAGTGTGGCTGAACGGCATGGAAGTGACTCAGTTCACCTACTTCCAGCAGGTCGGCGGCCTTGAGTGTTTCCCGGTCACCGGCGAAATCACCTACGGTCTTGAGCGTATTGCCATGTACCTGCAGGAAGTCGATTCCGTTTACGACCTGGTGTGGACCTATGGCCCGGATGGCACGCCTGTGACGTACGGCGACGTATTCCACCAGAACGAAGTGGAGCAATCGGCTTACAACTTTGAACACGCCGATGTCGACTTTCTGTTTACCGCCTTTGACCAGTACGAAAAAACCTGTGCGCGCCTGATCGAAGCCGGTCTGCCGCTGCCCGCTTACGAGCAGGTACTGAAAGCCTCACACACCTTTAACCTGCTGGATGCCCGTGGTGCCATCTCGGTCACCGAGCGTCAGGGGTATATCCTGCGCGTGCGCACCCTGGCCCGCTCCGTCGCTCAGGCGTACTTCAACAGCCGCGCCGAAAAAGGCTTCCCACTGGCAACCGAAGCCAACCGTGCCGACGTCCTCGCACGCTATCTGGCCGATAAAGAAAAAGCCGCTGCCAAAGCCGCCGCCCAGGAGAACAAATAATGAGTGCCTCTCAAATCGAAAGTCGGGATTTTCTGGTTGAACTGGGTACCGAAGAGCTGCCACCGAAGGCGCTGAAAACCCTGTCTGCCGCGTTCACCTCCGGCATCGAACAAGGTCTGAAAGACGCCGCCCTGAACTTTGGTGCCGTTGTCTCTTTCGCCGCACCACGCCGTCTGGCGGTGCGCATCGAAGCACTCGAAGCCCAGCAGGCAGACCAGGAAGAAATCCTCTACGGCCCGCCAGCCAATATCGCCTTTGACGCCGATGGTAAGCCAACCAAAGCCGCCGAAGGCTTTGCTGCCCGTGCCGGTGCAACCGCAGCCGATCTGCAGACCGGTGACAATGGCAAGCTGATGATTCAGCGCACCATCAAAGGCAAGCAAACCACCGAGCTGCTGGCCGCGATTGTGCAGAACAGCCTCGACAAGCTGCCGATTCCCAAGCGTATGCGCTGGGGTGCTTCGCGCGTTGAATTCGTGCGTCCGGTGCAATGGCTGGTGATGCTGTTCGGCTCTGAGGTAGTTAACGGCGAAGTGCTGGGTCTGAAGGCTGGCAACACTTCCCGTGGTCACCGCTTCCACGCGCCGGGTGAAATCACCATCGCCAACCCGGCGGAGTATCAGGACAAACTGCGTGCCGCTTATGTGATGGCCGACTTTGCTGAGCGTGCCGCGCTGATCAACGAACAGGTCGCTGCCAAAGGCAAAGAGCTGGGTGGCGAAGCCGTTATCGATGCCGACCTGCTGAACGAAGTGACCGCGCTGAACGAATGGCCGGTGGCACTGGCCGGTTCGTTTGACGAAGACTTCCTGCGCGTACCGCCGGAAGCGCTGGTGTCATCGATGAAAGAACACCAGAAATACTTCCACGTGATGAAAGACGGCAAGCTGATGCCCAACTTCATCACCATCGCCAATATCGAATCGAAAGATCCGGCGCAGGTGATTTCCGGTAACGAAAAAGTGATCCGCCCACGTCTGTCGGATGCCGCTTTCTTCTGGGACACCGACCGCAAACAGAAACTGGAAAGCCGTTTCGCCAAGCTGGAAAACGTGGTGTGGGTGAATGGCCTGGGTTCCATCGCCGATAAAGCCCGCCGTATCGGTAAGCTGGCCAGCCGTATCGCCGCAGTAACCGGTGCCGACAGTGCGTTGGTAGAGCGTGCCGCGCAGCTGTGCAAAAACGATCTGGTTTCCAGCATGGTGTACGAATTCACCGACCTGCAGGGTCTGGCCGGTAAATACTACGCCGAGCACGATGGCGAACACGCCGATGTTGCCGCCGCCATGGTTGAGCAATATATGCCGGCCTTCGCCGGTGACGCGCTGCCCGCCAGCCAAACCGGTACGCTGATTGCGCTGGCTGATCGTCTCGACAGCCTCGTCGGTCTGTTTGGTATTGGCCAGATTCCGACCGGTTCCAAAGATCCGTTCGCACTGCGTCGTGCCTCGCTGGGTGTCTTGCGTCTGCTGGTTGAAAAAGAAATCAATATCGATCTGGGCGACCTGATTGACTGGGCCATCGACAACAACTGGGTTGCCGCGCCAAAAGCCGAAACCAAAGCCACACTGACCGAATACCTGCTTGATCGCTTCAGCGCCTGGTACGCCGACGAAGGTATTCCGGCGGGCGTATTCCAGTCAGTCCGTGCGCTGGGCGTCACCAACGCGCTGGATATTAACCGCCGCGTGCAGGCCGTTCACGCGTTCAATAAACTGGACGCTGCCGAAGCACTGGCCGCTGCCAACAAGCGTGTGTCGAATATTCTGGCGAAAAACGGTGGCGACAAAGTGGAAGCCAACGTGGATTCTGCCCTGCTCGCGCAGGCCGAAGAAAAAACCCTGGCCGAACAGGTTTCTGCCAAACAGCAGGCCGTTGAACCGTTAATGGCACAGGGCGATTACAGCGCCGCACTGACCGAACTTGCCGGTCTGCGCGCGGCAGTTGATGCCTTCTTCGACAACGTGATGGTCATGGCGGACGACGAAGCCGTGAAAAACAACCGCCTCGCACTGCTCAAGCAACTGCAGGGATTGTTTATCGGTATCGCCGATATTTCGCTATTGCAGGGTTGATTCTGAATTAATAAAAAGCCCGGCTCAATCAGCCGGGCTTTTTATTTTTGTCCACAGAAATTAATCCAGCTTAATTTTCCTTCACCCCACGGCGTATTTCTTTAAAGTGAATCCGTTCTGCCGCCGGATCATCGCTGTTTTCCTGCCACTGCATCCATTGGGTTAATGAAATAGACAGCTGCAAAGAATAATCGAGAGAAATCCAGTTCTTACGACCACTGGCATAATCCGGTACACCATTGCCCATCACGTTAACCGGCCCGTTATCGGTTTCAACGGTCATATTAAAAGGTGCGGCAGCCGGTACATTGGCAAAATAAATACTGTCGATATTGGCAAAGCTGACACCATTATTCACCGTTGCTTTGCTGCCACTGCGGTCGACACCAACTAACGGATTTTCAGGATCAGGGGTTACGCATTCTTTGGTGATACCTGAAAACTGTGACAGCAGCGGCGGCGTATCAAAATTGCTGTCCGGTACCGATGCACTGCCATGACACGACATGCACGAGCTGTTGGCATTATCGGCCGGGCCGTTCAGTCGATAATTACAGCCTAAATGTCCCATATGCTGCATCGGGTTGGCGCCGCCGTATTTATTCAGTTCATTCACGGTATCCCAGAAGATCACCTCTTCCATAAAACCGTTCTTTTTCACATCCAGCGGATAATTATGAGCCAGCTTGCCAGCCGGTGGCGTATCGTTACCCCACATCACACCCAACAGACTAATGCGCAGCCACGGATCGGCTTCTTTGGCTTTACGCTGACCGTCGGCAACAAAGGTGCCGAATACCCATTGTGTGCCCGGCGCACGGCTGTCTTTTACTGCAAAATCAAACTGCAGCAGGCGCACGTCGTTCCACTCTGTCGTGCTGCGCGGACACTGCTGGCTTTCTTCAATCAGCGTGCACTCATTGCCCTTCGCTGGTGTGCATTTACAGAATGACGGATCGGAGATATTGGCATTCCACGCCGGCTGATTCGCCAGCACCGGTAACTGTTCCGGAGTGGAGGTATTGAACAGTGGTTTACCGACCACCGCACCTTCATCAAAGCTCACATCGTTAGCCGGAATTTTCGCGGTGCCATCCGCCTGCCAGACAGTGCCTAACGTATAAGCAGCCGTTGCATTAAAGAAGCCAACCGCCCACATGGTGGTATCGATTACACCTTGTGGCGTGGAAAAGGTAACCGGTGCTTCGCGAGTCAGGCCATGGGTAAATTCGCGGCCACTCATCGCATCGTAAGTCTGGAAAGGAATGCTGTACCACGGACGCACGCTGTTGTTACACACATCCCAGTCTTCGATCCCGGGACGGTTAACGTTGCCTTCCTGGATGTAATTCATCACCAGCCAGCTGTAGTCATACGCCAGCTGTTTTTTCTGCGCGGCCGGAGTATCTGTTCTGAACAGGGCATCAAAACGTGCATCACGCCACGGCTGGGCGGCGCGGTCATCAACCGGCTGACGCGGATACTTGTCGGATATGCGGAACACCGGTCCCTGCCAGTCAGCAGGTGGCATGTTACTGACTTCCTGACCTTTCCACATATTGCTGAATTTGGCGGCCGGGTCCTGCCAGTAACTCGGGTAAGTACCGCTGCAGGTGCCGCTGGTAATGCTCGCGGATGTGGCATCAGGAGCTTGCGCTGCAATCACATCGGTTTGTGCTTTTTCGCCGCAGGCGCTGAGTAACAGCCCGAGGCTAAGCAGTGAGATTCCGGCAATGCGCCGGCGAAATGAACTTTCCATAGTGATATTCCTTTTGCTGAGAAATCAGTTTTTGCTGAAGGATCAGGCCAACCGAGCGTATCATTTGCCATTATCGGCAGGCATCATTGCCCGCCAGACTCAGGCAGAGTTATCAGCCGAAAAGCATGACTGGCACTAACTGACATATTTTTAATTCAGCGCTGCACCTGGTTAACCCCGTAGACGGTTATGTCGTCCACATCTCTCCGGCACGACACCGGCATTACAGAAGAGACTGCCCCATGAAACTCATCATTCTCGATCGCGATGGCGTACTAAACGAAGACTCCGACGACTTTGTAAAATCCGTCGATGAATGGCTACCGATTAACGGCAGTGCCGAAGCCGTTGGCCGTTTATGCAAAGCCGGTTACACCATCGCTGTTGCGACCAATCAAAGTGGCCTGGCACGGGGACATTTCAGTCTTGCCGACCTGGAAGCGATGCACGCTAAAATGAACGCGCTGGCCGCTGCGGAAGGTGGATCGTTTGCCCATATCGCCTTCTGTCCTCACGGCCCGGATGATGGCTGTGACTGCCGCAAACCCTTGCCCGGCCTGATTCATCAGATTGAAAAAGCCTTAGGCGTATCGGCAGAAGGTTGCTGGATGGTGGGCGATTCCATCCGCGATTTAGAAGCTGGTGTCGCAGCAGGCTGCAAACCCGCGCTGGTACGCACCGGTAAAGGCGAGAAAAGCATCGCCAAACTCGCCGACGCCGGGCTTGGCCAGACGCAGGTGTTTGATAACCTCGCCGCGTTTGCCGATTTTGTGCTGACAAACGGATAATAAAAAGCCGGCAAATGCCGGCTTTTTCATTTCTCTCTGTTTATTTCACAACTTGTTCGACAGAGTTATTCAACAATGGACCAGTACAAGCCGAGGTCCAACTGATTAAAGACCGAGTTCACCATAATCCGTGCCTGCAACAACTCAAACGCTGTCATATCAGGGGATGAAACCGGCGCCCCAAGGTACAAACGCCGCTGCGTAAACTTGCTGAAATCAATATCAGCTAAACGCTGAGCACCTGCAGGAATCGCTTCTGCACCATTACCGGAGTAGCGGATAACCATCGCCAGGCCATCAAATTTCATGCTGACCAATGTTAAACCGGAACCGACCATTCGCTGATCGATATAAGACTCCGGCATGGTAAAAACCAGCGCGACTTCGTTATTGAAAACTTCAACGTCCACCTGAGTATTACAACCAGACAAGTTCAGAACCTCACCCGTATCATTACTGATGCTCAGGCTCGCACCATGATCAGTATATAAAGCCTGCGGCAATTGTGACCGGCCTTCTTCATCCAGAGCGACATCACCAATGCGGTAGCTAAAGCTCAGGTTGCCATCCAGGCCATCAAATGATGATGAAAAACTCTGGAAGGCTGGCTGATCGTTATCAGAAAAGTAATGCTGATCGGGATTTTCACTGTGTGTGCCGGAGCCTGAATTATGCAAATATTCTGTTGCCATATCCGGCATACAAATGGCGACATCCAGATTACCCGTTACCGGGTTCACCACCAGACTAACTGCCGTGGTGTCATTGGCATTCACCTGAGCTGAACCCGTCCCGGTGGCGATTAGGTTATCTTCGTCAAAAACCTTAACCTCAATGCTGTAGCTTCCCAGTGGCAAAGCCGTAAAACTGATACTCACTGCCTGATCTGCGATATCCGCCGATGATGAGCGCTCCAGTAAATCATTAAACACCCGCACCTCTGCACGGGTGGCACTGACCCCGGCATTCAGGGCTTTGCTTACATCCAGACGGAAAGACACATCTTTCGTGGCCAGCTGCGGATTTTCCGGCGCCGGGCTGGCGGAGTCCGTGGTTTGCAATGACGATTGTTCAGCACCGCCACAGGCGGTAAGAGCTGCAATAGCACAGGCTAAAGCGAGGGATTTAAACGGGTAAGAAGGCATAAAACATCCTTGGAACTTGTTGTTTTTATTGTGATTACGTCATCCGACGCAAATTACTATAACAACATGGCTGCGCAGCAGAATCTGCGCATCCAGAAATATCACACTTAATGACTAATAAGTTATTAGTAGTACATTCGTACCGCATAAGCATAAAAAAGCCGGCAAATGCCGGCTTTTTATTTGCGTTAATAAATTCATTCCACCGATGAAAAATAAAATCTTTGCCCCAGTAAATCTTCCGGCCCCGTAAAAATAAGATCAGCCATTCCGGTAAAGGCTGTCGGGACAGGTACGCCAAGCATTATGCTTTGCTGCTCAAACTTGCTGAAATCAATATCCGATAAGGTTGCAGCTCCGGCCACAGCTGCATCACCATCTGTATCGATGAAACTGATTACCATAGCCAAAGCATCTGCTTCTATTGTTCCGATTTCGAGATTATTACTCTTAACACTTATCGTTTTATCGTACACCTGAGGCAACACATACCAGAGGCTGAACTGATTATTTCCTTTTTCCACCATCAGCCGTGTATTACAGCCCGACAGATCCAGCAGCAAATTTTCGCCAGAACGAATCTGCAGAGAAGCGCCATGATCCGTTACAAGAGCTGTTGGATGTTCAGCGCTCCAGTTCGCCAGAGCGCCATCTCCAACACGGAAGTCATAACGGATATCAGCGACACCATCAAAAGCTGCATGATATCCCTGTGCTGCCGGCTGATCGTCATCATCAATATTGTTTCCGTCAGGCTGATGAACCAACGTGCCTGCACCGGTACCGGTAAAATACTGCGTGGCAATATCGGGCATGCAGATGGCAACATCCAGATTACCCGTTACCGGATTGACGAGCAGGTTAACGGCTGTGGTGTCATTGGCGTTCACCTGAGCTGAGCCTGTGCCTGTGGCAATCAGGGTCGTACCATCAAAAACCTTTACTTCAATGCTGTAGCTGCCCAATGGCAAAGCCGTAAAACTGATACTCGCTGCCTGATCTGCGATATCCGCCGATGATGAGCGCTCCAGTAAATCATTAAACACCCGCACTTCAGCACGGGTGGCACTGACCCCGGCATTCAGGGCTTTGCTCACATCCAGGCGGAAAGACACATCTTTCGTGGCCAGCTGCGGATTTTCCGGCGCCGGGTTGGTAGAGTCAGAGGTTTGCTGAGAAGTATTTTCTGCACCACCACAGGCGGTCAGAGTAGCAATGGCGCAGGCAAGCACCAGAGACTTAAACGGGGAAGAATGCATACGACGTCCTTTGTTGCCGTGTTTTTATTGTTATTACGAGCACTGTTAGTAAACAGGTTCCGGCAGATTAACAATACAACACGGTCGTACCAAACAGTAATCTGACCCCGTTAATGAGAAAGTCTGAGTCCGCGCAACAGAGCTGAGCTAAATTACAGCCGGGAAAAAGTCCGAGGAATTCAGGTAACAAGAGAACCCCGGCTAAAGTGGTATAAATAACGCCCCATTATAAAAAGCGCAGAGCACGGTATCTCTATGGCCGCACGTCCTGATACAGCTGGCATGGATGCCAGTGCAACAACTCACCGCTTATGGCTGGCTCAGCTGCGCAGCCTTATTTTTTATGGCTGGCTGGCCGTGCTCACCTTTGCCTGGTTTATTCCCAGTTTTGTTATTGGCATCTTCCTGCCGCTGAAGGCGCGTAACTATTTCATCATGGTGTTTTACTGCCACATTGTGGTCTGGTCGGCGCGGCTGATCTGCGGAGTAAAATGGCGGGTGGAAGGACGGGAGAATATTCCCACCGATGGCCGTGGCTATGTACTGCTGAGCAAACACCAAAGCACCTGGGAAACCTTTTTTATTCCCACCATCATTGCACCGCATGTACAGGTGGTTAAACGCGAGCTGCTTTATCTGCCGTTCTTTGGCTGGGCGCTGAAGATGATTCATCCGATATTTATCGACCGCACTCATAAAACCAATGCGCTGAAGCAGGTACTGAACCAGGGGGCCGACCGTCTGAACAGCGGCATTCATGTATTGGTTTTCCCCGAAGGTACAAGGGTGTCGCCAGGTAAGCGCAAAGCCTTTTCCAAAGGCGGTGCTATGCTCGCCACCAAAAGCCAGGCACCCGTGATTGCCATTGCCCACAACTCCGGCGAACACTGGCCAAATGACAACTGGGTAAAACGCCCGGGCACCATTAACCTGGTGATCAGCCCGGTGATGGAAACGACCGATCTCAGTACTGCGCAACTGAGCGAGCTGAGTGAAAGCTGGATTAACAACCGGGTCGATGAAATTTCAGCCCAGCCGTTTGACGGTGAAATGGTCGATGCCGACAGCAGTGGTAAACGTTTCTGAACAATAAAAGGCAGACTGGCTGTAAGTGCCCGCCGTAGTAAACACTCACCATCAGCCTGCAATTTACAATCTAAGCAGCTTACAGCACCATCGCCGCAACCCAGCCAGCCACTAACAGCGGCAGGTTGAAATGCAGAAAGGTCGGCACCACGGTGTCGCGCATATGATGGTGCTGGCCATCGGCATTAAGACCCGCGGTCGGCCCCAGCGTCGAATCCGACGCCGGTGAACCCGCATCGCCCAACGCCCCGGCGGTACCGACCAGCGCCACAATCGCCAGCGGGCTGAAGCCCATCTGCAGACATAACGGCACATAGATCGCGGCGATGATCGGAATGGTCGAGAACGACGAGCCAATGCCCATCGTCAGCAACAGGCCGACAACCAGCAGCAACAGTGCCGCCAGCGCCTTGTTATGATCGAGCCAGGCCGCTGAGCCATTCACCAGCTCGGCAATATGGCCGGTACGCTCCAGCACCTCCGAGAAGCCAGAAGCGGCGATCATAATAAAGCCGATAGAGGCCATCATCTTGATGCCATCGACCAGCACGCCTTCGGACTCATTCCAGCGCACCACACCGGTAACGGAAAACAGCATAAAACCGGCCATCGCCCCCAGCACCATCGAATCGGTATACAGCTGCACCACAAAGGCCAGCACAATGGCCGCACCCGCAACTATCAGCGCTTTGGGCTCATAACGGCGTTCAGTATGCTCAGCAATCGCAATGCGGGTGAGGTTGTATTCACGTGGCTTACGGTAGGTAAACAGCGCCGCAACAACCAGGCCCGCGAGCATACCCAGCGCCGGAATCGCCATCGCCTGAACCACTGAAATCCCCTCAACATTCAGGCCAGCCTCAGCCACACGCCCGAGCAGAATCTCATTCAGGTAGATATTGCCAAAGCCCACTGGGAGAAACATATAAGGCGTTACCAGACCAAAGGTCAGCACACAGGCTACCAGACGGCGGTCGAGACGTAAGCGGGCAATCACTAACAGCAGCGGCGGGATCAGAATAGGGATAAAGGCGATATGGATCGGAATCAGGTTCTGCGACGACACCGCAACCAGCAGCAGCAGACCGAGCAGGCCATTCTTCAACCAGCGTGACTCGCGGCCACCGGTTTCCGCACCCAGCTTACGCAGAATGGCATCGGCCAGTAAATGCGGCAGACCCGACAGCGAAATCGCCACCGCAAAACCGCCCAGCAAGGCATAACTCAGCGCAATTCCGGCCCCACCGCCGATACCGGCATTAAAGGCGTCCAGCGTGGTCTTCAGATCCAGGCCGCCAACCCAGCCGCCAACAAAGGCCGCGACAATCATCGCCAGCATTACGTGCATACGCGCCAGACTGAGCACCAGCATCAGTACTACCGCAATCACCACCGCATTCATGGTTTTTCCTCATTCAGGCCCGGTATAAAACTGACCGGGCAGTCAGACTCTCAAAGAAGGCGCGCAAAGTACCACAAACTGGCCGGTTGAGGGTGACAGAGCGCAGGAATGGCAGGCTGGCGCTGCGTCTTTTTCAGGTTTCTTTCAACAGTGGAATCTGAAGTGAGCCGAATAAGGCCTGGTATTCGGCTCATATTTCTGACTATTATGAGCCGAATATGATTGTTAATCGGCTCAGATGCTGTAACTGAGTTCCTGCAATCAATCAGCTACTTTCCGGAGACAAGCATGCAATGGATCTGGCAATCCTCGGCCTGGCCAGAGTTCAGTTGGCAACATGACCCGCTGCAACCTCTGCTGCGCGCCATACAACAGAAAAGCGGCGTACTGCAGGGCAAGGCCAGCCTGAGCTCACCGGCCGAGCAATCGCTACAGGCCTTGCTCGCCAATATCGTTGCCTCCTCCGCCATTGAAGACGAGAAGCTGAACGCCCAGTCAGTCCGCTCCTCTCTCGCCCGCCATCTTGGCATCAGCGAAGAACAACCCTACCCGGTATCTGAACGGTCGGAAGGACTGGCCGAGATGATGATGGATGCCCTGCAAAACCATCAGCAAATGCTGACGCTGGAGCGTTTGTATCAATGGCATCGCTGGTTGTTCCCACAAAGTGAGACGGGCTTTCTGAATAAAATCCGGGTTGGCCAGCTGCGGGGGCCAGAGCCTATGCAGGTAGTATCCGGCCGTCTGGACCGCCCGACCGTACATTACGAAGCACCGCCAAGAGCCGGACTGGAACAGGCTATACAGCAGTTTATTGATTGGTTTAACCACACCGCAACCAACCCCGATAGCGACCCTCTGCTGCGCGCAGCGGTTACCCATCTGTGGTTTGTGACCCTGCACCCCTTTGATGACGGCAACGGTCGCCTGACCCGCGCCCTCACCGATATGGCGCTGGCTCAGGCCGACAGCCAGAGTGTGCACCTATATGCCATGTCGGTTGCTATTCTGGCCGACCGCAAAGGCTACTACGCCGCGCTTAACCAAACGCAGCAGCTTGCTTCTTCAGAAAACGCAGCAGATAACGGAGAAGATGAAAACGACACGGCGCAGACGCTGGATATCACACCCTGGCTGCACTGGTTCCTGCAAACACTCGAAGCCGCCATCGACAGCGCCATCCGGACGATCGACCGCACCTTAGAGAAAACCCGCTTCTGGCAGCAGCACCGCGATACCCCGCTGAGCAAAGAACAAATCAGGGTACTGAACCGCCTGCTCGATGGCGGAGAGAAAGGCTTTGAGGATGGAATAAGCGCAAGCCAGTATCAGAAGGTGGCCAAAGTCAGTAAGGCCACCGCTACCCGCCATCTGGCGGATTTACTGGAAAAAGGCTGTATTGAAAAGCTGCCGGGCGGCGGGCGGAGTACGAGGTATAAGATAGTCTGAGCAGAAACCTCCGGCATCCGAACGCCGGAGGTTTTCTGTGAGAGATCAGTCTTTCAGGAACTCTTCTACAGTTTTCTTTTTACCGTACACGATCTTATCGCTCGTTGTGTCTTCAACCCAGTAGTAGGTTCTGTCACCTACTTTCAGCATATCGATAAGATATTCATGGCCAGCTTCATAATTGACCGCTCCAATCCTCATATCACGACCATCAACGGTCGCAATCATTGAATGACGTCCAGGCGCTAATTTCAGCGCATCAAACGCTTTCCCTGTCATCACTTCGAGGATACTGGCAATACGCTGACCATCTACCGACCAGACCTTAATGCCACGCACAGTCTTTACCGCTGCACCTTCCCCTTGCTCTGAGCCATACCAGCTATAACTATCCCGTGGCTGGCTCGGTATTGGTTTAACCGCGCATCCGGAAAGCATCATGGTTGAGGCTAAAATAGCTGCGAATATCAATTTCACTGTGTTTCTCCTTTTTAAAGATAAATACAGAAAAGGCAGCCGAAGCCGCCTTTTCTTTCCTGCAACTCTTTCAAACCCAGAATCAGAAATCCAGGTTCGCTACGTTCAGCGCGTTGGCTTCGATAAAGGCGCGGCGCGGTTCTACCTCATCCCCCATCAGCGTAGTGAACATCTTGTCGGCACCAATGGCGTCTTCGATGGTCACGCGCAGCATACGGCGGGTGTTCGGGTCCATGGTGGTTTCCCACAGCTGTTCCGGGTTCATCTCGCCCAGACCTTTATAGCGCTGAATATTGAAGCCTTTTTTCGCTTCGGCCAGCAGCCATTGCACAGAATCCCAGAAGTCTTCGATCAGGTGGACACGCTCGCCACGCTGAATGTAAGCGCCTTCTTCCAGGGTTTCGCTCAGTTTCTGGCTGGTTGCGGCCAGTTTTTTGTAGCCGCTGCCGTTGAAGAAATCGTGATCCAGACGGAATTCTTTCGGAATACCGTGGGTAATTACTTTAATCACGATTTTATGGCTGTTGCGCTCGCTGTCAGCCGCGACTTCAACAATAAAGTGGCTGCCACTGCGGCCAGCGTCCGGCAGGCGCTCACTGAGCAGTGCGGCCCATGCTTCGGCTTTGGCTTTGTCAGCCAGCTCTGCGCTGTCCATACGCTGCAGTGTCACCATCTGGTGCAGCACTTCGTGCGGTACCAGGTTGGACATGCGGGTGATGGTTTCCTGCGCAGCACGGTATTCGGCAACCAGTTCAGCAAAGGCAACGTCGGTAATCGCCGGGGCGTCAGCAGACGGGTGCAGAGCTGCTTTTTCCAGCGCGATGTGGGTCAGGTAGCTTTCCATCGCTTCTTCGTCTTTGATGTATTGCTCCTGCTTACCACGCTTGATTTTGTACAGCGGTGGCTGGGCAATAAAGATGTGGCCGCGTTCGATGATTTCCGGCATCTGACGGAAGAAGAAGGTCAACAGCAGCGTACGGATGTGCGCACCGTCGACGTCGGCATCGGTCATGATGATGATGCTGTGATAACGCAGTTTGTCCGGGTTGAACTCTTCGCGGCCAATACCACAGCCCAGTGCGGTAATCAGGGTGCCGACTTCGGCGGACGACAGCATCTTGTCGAAACGGGCTTTTTCAACGTTCAGGATTTTACCTTTCAGCGGCAGAATGGCCTGGGTGCGGCGGTCACGGCCCTGCTTCGCAGAACCACCCGCCGAGTCCCCTTCCACCAGGTACACTTCGGACAATGCTGGGTCTTTTTCCTGACAGTCAGCCAGCTTGCCGGGCAAACCGGCGATATCCAGTGCGCCTTTGCGGCGGGTCATTTCACGCGCTTTGCGCGCGGCTTCACGGGCACGGGCGGCGTCGATCATCTTGCCAACCAGATCTTTGGCCTGCTGTGGGTACTCTTGCAGATAATCGGAAAAGAGGCGGCCCATTTCCTGCTCAACTGCGGTTTTCACTTCGCTGGAAACCAGCTTGTCTTTGGTCTGCGAGCTGAACTTAGGATCGGGTACTTTAACCGAGATAATGGCTGTTAAACCTTCACGGGCATCGTCGCCGGTGGTGGCAACTTTGGCTTTTTTCGCCAGGCCTTCTTTCTCGATGTAGTTATTCAGCGTACGGGTCAGCGCGGCGCGGAAGCCTGCTAAGTGAGTACCGCCATCACGCTGTGGAATGTTGTTGGTGTAGCAGTAGATGTTTTCCTGGAAGGTGTCATTCCACTGCATGGCCACTTCCACCGCGATACCGTCATCACGCTGCATATTAAAGTGGAACACGTCGTTCAGTGCGGTTTTACCCTCGTTGAGGAAGGTAACAAACGAGCCCAGACCACCTTCAAAGGCAAACACGTCTTCACGGTCACTGCGCTCGTCTTTCAGATGAATACGTACGCCGGAGTTCAGGAACGACAGTTCACGCAGACGCTTGGCCAGGTAGTCGTAGCTGAATTCGGTTTTATTGGTAAAGGTTTTCAGCGATGGCAGGAAACGCACGGTGGTGCCTTTGCCGTCGGTAACGCCAACTTCTTTCAGCGGGTAATCCGGTACGCCATGGCTGTATTCCTGCTCAAAAACTTTGCCGCCACGACGGATGGTGAGTTTCAGCGATTCAGACAGCGCGTTTACGACAGAAACACCCACGCCGTGCAGACCACCGGAAACCTTGTAAGAGTTATCGTCGAACTTACCACCGGCGTGCAAAACGGTGAGGATAACCTCGGCCGCTGATACGCCTTCTTCCGGGTGCAGCTCGGTTGGAATACCACGGCCGTTATCTGATACGGAAACGGAGTTATCGGTATGGATGATCACGTCCACCTGGTCGCAGTGGCCAGCCAGGGCTTCGTCAATGGAGTTATCCACCACCTCAAATACCATGTGATGCAAACCGGTGCCGTCATCGGTATCGCCAATGTACATCCCCGGCCGTTTGCGCACGGCATCCAGCCCTTTCAGGACTTTAATACTCGACGAGTCGTAAGTCTGCTCACTCATTCGGTGGTTCCTCTTGATTAATTCGGTGCGCTGCCGCGGTTGTACGTTGTCGGACAGTGCGAAATAAACTGTTCTTTTATCAGTCCGTTACCGGGCTTTGTTCTTGTGTTACGCCCTGAATTTCTTGCGCAACATCCTCAATACGTCCGTGTTCCACGTGGAACACAGTGCTCGCTACCGGCTGCCAGATATCGGTCAGCTTGTCCTTATCGATACTGGTAATAAAGACCTGACATTTTAAGTCTTCCAGCAGTTTGCATAAAGCGAAACGGTGCTTTTCATCCAATTCAGATGCAAGATCGTCGACCAGGTAGATGGTGCGGCGTCCACTCTCTTGCTGGAACAAAGCGCCCTGGGCAATTTTCAGCGCGGCGACGACGGTTTTCTGCTGACCACGGCTTAAAATTTCAGCCGCAGGCTGCTTGTCGACCTTGATACGCAGCTCGGCACGGTGTGGCCCTGACTGGGTATAGCCCAGCACCATATCACGCTCCTGCTGCTTATCCAGTACGTCCTGCAGCGCGGAATCTTTATCCCATCCCGGATAGTACGCCAGACTGACATCGACGCTCTCATCCAGGGCTTTGAGAATGCGCATAAACTCGGGTTTAAAGCGTTTAAGATAATCGCGACGGTGCTGGTCAATCACCAGCGCACTTTCAACAAAGCCTTTATTCCACACTGGCAGCCATTCTGCTTCTTTCTGCTTAAGCACTGAATTGCGCTGCTTAAGCTGCTTGCGGAAGGTTTTCCACTGCTCCATGAAACTGTGTTCCACGTGGAACACACCCCAGTCGATAAACTGGCGGCGCTCTTCCGGCGAACCGGACAACAGTTTAAATGTGGTGGGATCAATCACCTGAACCGGCAACCAATGAGCGGCTTCTGCCTGGGACGTCAGCACAGAACCATTTAACTTCAACAGATGATCTCCGCCTTTTAAGCGCAGACTGTCGAGCTGACAGTGGCCAAGGCTCTCGTCGTCGATATCCATCTGTATTTCAATACGGTCGGCATCATGGGCCAGAACGTGCTTAAGCTGTGACGTGCGGAATGATTTACCCGCCGCCATCAGCACGATGGCTTCGAGAATGCTCGTTTTGCCCGAGCCATTATCGCCGTAGATGAAGTTCACTCCGGGCTGGAGTGTAAGATCCAGCGGCTGCAGATTTCGCACGCCGCTGATTTTAAGCTGCCGGATTGGCATAAGAAGAGTTCGCTATATGGCCGGCGACTACAGGCGCATCGGCATAACAACATACATCGCGTCGCCGCCTTCCGGTTCTTCCAGCAAGGCACTGCTGTTGGCATCGGACAGGGTCATTTTTACCTGCTGGGTATCCAGTACGCTCATGACGTCCTGCAGGTAAGAAACGTTGAAGCCCATTTCCAGAGCATCCCCCTTGTATTCCACGGCGACCGATTCTTCCGCTTCTTCCTGCTCGGGGTTATTGGCAAACACTTTGAGCAGATCGGTATCCAATACCAGACGCACGCCACGGTACTTCTCGTTGGACAGAATCGCGGTACGGTTAAATACCTGACGCAGTTCGGTACGCTCGGCCAGCATCACATTGCTGCCGTTTTTCGGGATCACGCGGCTGTAATCGGGGAATTTACCGTCCACCAGTTTCGAGGTGAAGGTGAAATTCTCAGTGCGCGCACGCAGATGGTTGGTGCTCAGCGACAGCGTGACGGATGATTCCGGATCGGTCAGCAGCTTAGCCATTTCCAACACGCCTTTGCGTGGCAGAATGATCTGCTGTGCAGTATCCGGGCCATTCATCGCCACCTGGCAGGTTGCCAGACGGTGGCCATCGGTCGATACAGTACGCAGACCGTTGGCGCTGACTTCAAACAACATGCCGTTAAGGTAGTAACGCACGTCCTGCTGGGCCATGGCGAAGCTGGTGCGGTCGATCACACGACGCAGGCTGCTTTGCTCCAGGGTGAAGGTCTGTTCACCGGCAATGTTATCCACATTGGGGAATTCGGTGGCAGGCAGAGTCGACAGAGTAAAGCGCGAACGGCCAGAGCGGACGTTAACGCGCTGCTCATCCTGTTCGATTTCAATCTGTGCACCATCGGGCAGTGAACGGCAGATATCCATCAGCTTTTTGGCCGGAACCGTGATCTCACCTTCCTGACCAACCTCGTCAAGGGTAACGCGGCCAACCAGTTCGACTTCCAGATCGGTGCCTGTCAGTGACAACTGCTGGCCCTTAACCTCCAGCAGTACGTTTGACAGTACTGGCAGAGTCTGGCGCTTTTCTACTACGCCGGCCACCAATTGCAGAGGACGAAGCAAGGCTTCCCTAGAGATAACGAATTTCATGGTTCTCCACTCAGGTCCTGGGCATGTTCATCGGATTGAACAGCGCCTGTGATTCTTGAAAACGGTCTTCCTGTAAAACACGGCATGATTACCGTTGTTTTACGTTGTCAGCGAGCGCAGCAGATTCTTATAGTCTTCGCGAATATCTGCGCTGGTTTCCTGTAGTTCTTTGATCTTGCGGCACGCATGCAGAACGGTTGTGTGATCACGCCCACCAAAAGCGTCACCGATTTCCGGCAGGCTATGGTTGGTCAGTTCTTTGCTCAAAGCCATCGCCACCTGACGCGGACGGGCAATGGAGCGGGTGCGGCGCTTAGATAATAAATCAGACATCTTCATTTTGTAATACTCAGACACGATTCGCTGAATATTATCGATACTGACCTGTTTATCCTGCAGCGCGAGCAGATCTTTCAGAGATTCTTTAATAAACGGCAGGGTGATTTCACTGCCAGTAAAATGAGCATTGGCGACCACCCGTTTCAGTGCGCCTTCGAGCTCGCGCACGTTGGAACGGATCTTCTGCGCAATAAAGAAAGCGGCATCATCGGGCAGGTGCACACCGGTCTGCTCGGCTTTCTTCATTAAGATAGCAACACGGGTTTCCAGCTCCGGCGGTTCAACCGCCACGGTTAAACCCCAGCCAAAGCGGCTTTTCAGACGCTCTTCCAGGCCGTTGATCTCTTTCGGATAGCGGTCACAGGTCAGAATCATCTGCTGACCGCCCTCAAGCAGCGCATTAAAGGTGTGGAAAAATTCTTCCTGCGAGCGCTCTTTACCGGCGAAAAACTGAATATCGTCAATTAACAAAGCATCCAAACCCCGATAGAAGCGTTTGAATTCGTTAATGGCGTTCAGCTGCAGGGCTTTCACCATATCCTGCACAAAACGTTCGGAATGCACGTACAGCACTTTGGCATTCGGGTTTTTACTTTGCAGGTAGTTACCCACCGCGTGCATCAAGTGGGTTTTACCCAGGCCAACACCACCATATATAAAGAGGGGGTTGTAAGAGCCGCCGGCATTCTCTGCAACCTGACGGGCCGCCGCATGGGCCAACTGGTTCGATTTACCTTCCACAAAGGTTTTAAAGGTAAAGGTAGGATTCAGGAAACTCTGATGCTGAATGCCACCCTCAACCTGCACTTCTCGCTTTGGACGACTGACCGCCGGAGCCGGCGCGGTAACCGGTGCATCACCGTAAGAAGGATGACCACTGAAAGGCGCCGCTTCCTGCTGGTTGCCATAATCGAGTTCAGCCTGTGCCTGCGCCCGCGGTGCGGCAAAACCAAAATTTTCATTTCTGGCCGGAGCTGGCGAAGGTTCAGGACGACTGACTCCTGACGGGCGGAACATGGGCTGTGCTTCACCAACAGCCAGTTCTACGCGGGTAATCAGGCCGCCGTTCAGGTCAGAAAGAATTTCCTGGATACGCTGCAAATACTTATCTTTTACCCAGTCTTTTACAAAACGGTTAGGCGCACTCAGAACCAGCTGTCCACTATCGGCGTTTGCCAACAACGGCCGGATCCATGTGTTGTATTGCTGCGCGGGGAGTTCGTGCTGCAAGTGTCCCAGGCAATCTTGCCACAGAGCTGTCAGTGCCACTTCTTTACATCCGTCATCTGAATTCTAGCGAGCCGCATATTCTAACTGAGGGATCGATGGTTATCCACAGAAGTTATGATAATTTTCCACTTCATTCAAAACCCTGTGGATAAACAGGCCGAAAGCATGCGGATATCTTTCTGGATAAATGCCAAGGCGTTTTTCCAGGCAATTCCACCCACATTCCATACCTGGGTTACCGGCAGCTAGTGCATAACTTAAGCGCAGTTTAACCCGGCAGTTGTGCTTCCGGTAAGATATTGATTTTTATAGTTTTTTTACGGTTATGCACAGAAATTGGCTTCATTAAGAATATAAATAACGAACTACTACTTCTCTTCTTTCACATAACATAACCAATATAAAAATCTTTTCGGGTCAGCAGGAAAAAACAGATTCAGTTCAGGGCTGAAACTGCACATAAAATCACCATTGCTATTGCTGATTCTTTCTCATACAATTGCGGCCCTTAAAAATTAGACCCTTTTCACTTAACTGGGTGACAGTGTTATGAAACGTACTTTCCAACCAACCGTACTGAAACGTAAGCGTACTCACGGCTTCCGTGCCCGTATGGCTACCAAAAACGGCCGTGCAGTTCTGGCTCGTCGTCGTGCTAAAGGCCGTCACGAACTGACTGCTTAATCGACCGTCTGACGCTGCGTAGTTTGCCGTCTATGTCGGAATTCGGATTTCCCCGCCGTGCCCGCTTACTTAAGCCGGTGGAGTTTAAACGGGTTTTCGACAAGACAGAATTACGCGGTAGTTCGCCTCACCTTTTGGTGTTGGCAACTCCGAATGAGCAGGACCAGGCCAGAATAGGATTTGTTCTGGCCAAAAAGCAGATCAAACGGGCTGTAGACCGCAACCGGATTAAACGTCTGGTTCGCGAATCTTTCCGACATCATCAGCATGAGATGGCGTCGTTGGATTTTGTTTTACTCGCCCGCTCTGGTCTTGCCGAACTGGACAACCAGCAAATTCGTGAGATGATTGACGGCCTTTGGTTCAGATTAAAGCGTCCTTCCAATGACAGACAAGCAAACGGCAGCCGAAAAAACCGGCGCGCAACCCGGCGCTAAGGTGTTGCTGTCCCTGATTGCTTTCTATCGTTACGCTCTCAGTCCTCTTATTCCCAGTCGTTGTCGTTATTACCCCACCTGCTCTGCCTATGCCGATGAAGCGATTCGTCGATACGGTGCTGCGCGCGGCGGTTATCTTGCGCTCAAACGATTGCTCCGGTGTCACCCATGGGGTTCCCACGGTGTGGATCCGGTACCCGATTTACCCAACCATTCCTCCAATTGTTGTCAACGGAAACCCTAATCATGGATATCCGCCGTACGGTCATATTTCTTGGCCTGATTGTCAGTAGCTATTTCCTTATTCTTGCCTGGAACGATGACTACGGTCAGAAAAATCAGGTGACTGCACCGATTGAAGCAACGCCGTTTGCTGAAAATCAGGATGCTCCGGTAACCACCGCCAGTGCAGACGAACTGGCTGAACAGCCAAGCGTGGATACACCGGTTGTGAATACAGCAGCCCAGGCTCAGCCATCGTCAGAACTAATTCACGTTGAAACCGACGTACTGCGTCTGGTGATTGACCCACGCGGTGGTGAAATTGTTGAGGTGCTGTTGCCTGAATATCCGGCAGCGGTTGATCAGAAAGATGTTCCTTTCGTATTAATGGAGCGCAACCAGCGTCGTACCTATGTGGCTCAAAGTGGTCTGCTGGGTAAAGACGGTGTGGATTCACAAGGCCCGGCGTTGTACAGCGCGGATGCCACTCAGTATCAGCTGG
Organism: Thalassobium sp.; assembly: GCA_002733205.1. Classification (GTDB taxonomy): domain Bacteria; phylum Pseudomonadota; class Gammaproteobacteria; order Pseudomonadales; family Oceanobacteraceae; genus Venatoribacter; species Venatoribacter pacificus. Next base: position 323,332 of record NVUW01000002.1, read on the forward strand.
CGGAAGGCCAGGATGAGCTGAGCGTCGTGTTGACCACACAAACGGATAAAGCCGCGGTGGAAAAAGTATTTACCTTCCGTCGTGGTGATTACCTGATGGATGTTAACTACCGCATTAAAAATACCTCGGCCGAAACCTGGCAGGGTGTGTTTTATGCTCAGCTGAAGCGTGACAATTCTGTCGATCCGTCAAAAGGTTCGCAGATGGGTATGGCCGCATATTTAGGTGCTGCTCTGACCACCAAAGAAAACCGTTACGAAAAAGTCACTTTCTCTGATCTGGAAGATGGCGAGTACAAAAAGGTGGAAAAAGGTGGCTGGGCCGCCATCCTGCAGCATTACTTCCTTGCCGCCTGGGTGCCTGCGAAAGATGAGCAGCACACCTACAATGGCCGTGCAGTAAAAGGAAACTACATCTTTGGTTTCTACGATGCACCAACCGTTATTGCTGCTGGTGAAACCGCTGAAGTGGGTGCCAGCCTGTATGTTGGCCCGAAAGTTCAGGGTCGTCTGGCAGAAATTGCAGAGCATCTGGACCTGACCGTCGATTACGGTTGGTTGTGGTGGATTGCCCAGCCGCTGTTCTGGTTGCTGAGCTTCTTCCACGGTCTTGTGGGTAATTGGGGGGTCGCTATTATCCTGCTGACCGTTCTGATTAAAGCCGCGTTCTTTAAACTGTCTGCAACCTCTTACCGCTCAATGGCGAACATGCGTAAAGTCGCGCCGAAGATGCAGGAAATTAAAGAAAAATACGGTGATAACCGTGAAAAGCTCGGCCAGGAAATGATGAAGCTCTACAAAGAAGAGAAGATCAATCCGCTGGGTGGTTGTCTGCCTATCTTGGTACAGATGCCGGTATTTATCGCGCTGTACTGGGTACTGATGGAATCTGTGGAGCTGCGTCAGGCACCCTTCTTCCTGTGGATTAAAGATATGTCTGTGATGGATCCTTACTTCATCCTGCCATTAATCATGGGTGCTTCTATGTTTATTCAGATGAAGCTGAACCCAACGCCGCCGGACCCAATGCAGGCGCGTGTTATGCAGTTTATGCCGGTAATCTTTACCATCTTCTTCCTGTGGTTCCCGGCTGGTCTGGTACTGTACTGGGTGGTAAACAACATCCTGTCGATCAGTCAGCAATACGTGATTACCAAACAGATCGAAAACAGCTGATCTGCAGGAATCTTAAAAAGGCGCTTCGGCGCCTTTATTATTGCCTGCCGTCCGTGGCGGCAACCCTTCGGGTCGTTGCGATGCAACGTTAAAAGCTGCTCCTGCTGCTTTTTTATTGCCTGCCGTCCCTGGCGGCAACCCTCTGCCACACACAAACAGAGCGCCGTTGCGGTGCAACGTTAAAAGCAGCTCCTGCTGCTTTTTTATTGCCTGCAGCTCAGGAAAGTGGCTTTCATTACCGTCAGCAACACATATTCACAGACTCAGGTACAATTCGCGCAAGCCAAACCGCTGTGTTTTAACCGGCAGTAACAGATTTCAGGAATCCGCGATGAGCAACCTTATCCACAACGACACCATTGCCGCTGTAGCGACCGCACCAGGACGAGGTGGTGTTGGCATTATCCGCGTATCCGGCGCGCTGGCGTTAACCGTGGCACAGGCCGTACTCGGTATAGCGCCTAAGCCACGTTATGCGCACTACGGCCCTTTTAAGGCGGCTGACGGTACGGTGCTGGATGAAGGCATCGCCCTGTTCTTCCCTAATCCGAATTCTTTTACCGGCGAAGACGTCCTCGAACTGCAGGGCCACGGTGGCCCGGTGGTGCTCGATCTGCTGCTGAAAGAAGTGGTGGCGCTGGGTTGCCGTTTGGCACGCCCCGGCGAATTTTCTGAGCGCGCTTTCTTAAACGACAAAATGGATCTGGCCCAGGCCGAAGCCATTGCCGATTTAATTGATTCCGCCTCTGAGCAGGCCGCACGCTGTGCGCTGCGTTCATTACAGGGGGAATTTTCTAATAAAGTACACAGCCTGCTCGATCAGTTAATTCAGCTGCGTATTTATGTCGAAGCGGCCATCGACTTTCCGGAAGAAGAAATTGATTTTCTCTCCGACGGCAAAGTAGCCGCCATGCTTGATGCTGTGGATGCTGAACTGAAAGCCGTACTGCGCGAAGCCGGACAAGGCGCATTATTACGCGAGGGCATGAACGTGGTGATTGCCGGACGGCCGAACGCCGGCAAATCGTCGCTGCTGAACGCACTGGCAGGCCAGGAGCGCGCCATCGTTACTGACATCGCCGGCACCACGCGCGACGTACTGAAAGAACATATCCACATCGACGGTATGCCGCTGCATATTATCGACACCGCCGGTCTGCGCGACGCGCCGGATGAAGTAGAGCGCATTGGCATTCAGCGCGCCTGGGAAGAAATCAGCAAAGCCGACCGCGTTTTACTGATGGTCGACAGCACCACCAACGAAACCGATGCAGAAAAATTATTGCACGCGCTGTACGACGAGCGTGGTTTGCAGGAAGCTGCGACCGACCTGTTAAATAATGGCCGTTTAACCGTCATCCGTAACAAAGCCGACTTATCCACAGAAACCATTGGCCTGAATAACGACGGCCGTTTCCCGGTGATTACCTTATCGGCGAAACAGAATGCCGGTGTCGATGTGCTGCGCGAACACCTGAAACAGATTATGGGCTTTGATGCCGCCGCCGAAGGTGGTTTTCTCGCCCGCCGCCGTCATATCGACGCCCTTAACCGCGCCCAGCAGGCCCTCGATTTTGGCCGCCAGCAACTCGAAGGTATGGCTGCGGGGGAATTGCTGGCCGAAGATCTGCGCATGGCGCAGCATGCACTGAACGAAATTACCGGTGCTTTTACCGCCGATGATTTATTGGGTGAGATTTTTGGCAGCTTCTGTATTGGCAAGTAATTCAGCCGCAGCGGCAACTGCTGTGAAAAAGATGTCTGACAGCACCGGAAATAATGTACAGACATGAAAAAGCCGCGAACATCGCGGCTTTTTATTATTGCCAAAGGCTCTGACAATTACAGATCAAACGATCTTATATTTCTGCTGTTCTTCTTCCCACTTGCCCAGCAGTTCACGGTTATCGTGATCCCATGGGTGGAAGTCGCGGCGGAAATAATCCAGATAATCACGAAAGATGGTCGGTACCAGGCCGGGCTTCAGGAAGTAAAACTGAAAACCTTTCCACCAGACTTTCGGGTTGAATAGCTGGCCGTCTTTCCACAGGAAAATAGCCTGAATAATGGAAGTACGCAGGCAGAAAAGAACGGTGATGTTGATCATGGTGATCACGCGCAGCCAGTAGCTGCCAACCGCTTGCTGGTATACATCGTAGGCCACGGCTTTATGTTCCGTTTCTTCCACGGCATGCCAGCGCCACATTTCTTTAAACTGTGGATGCATGCCTTCGGTGGATTCCGGGTTGGTCAGAATCTGGTGCGCCATGATGGCGGTAAAATGTTCCAGCGCACAGGTTATGGCCAGACGGTGTTTACGCGGCAGCCATTTTTTCATCCAGATTTTTTCTTTTTTCTCGAAGGACATGATTTTGTCGATCGGGTAATTCCATTTTTTCAGAAAATCGTTGTACTGCGCGTGTTCGTGGCCGTGAATCGCTTCTTGTTTAATAAAGCCTTTAATTTGCTGCAGTAATTGCGGGTCGCTGATTTTATGCTGATGGTCGCGCACCGCATCCATAAACATGCGCTCGCCTTCCGGAAACAGGCATGACAGGGCGTTCATGAAGGTCGATTTAAAGATGTCATCGCCGTACCAGTATTTTGGAATGTCATCGAGTTCGAATTCAAATTCCATTTTACGACCGGGAATTTCCATGGAAGAACTGATGGCCTGAGCTTTTTGCTGTTTGCTGTTCATAAGCGCCTCGCAGATGATGCACCGGGTCCCAATGTCTGTGCGGTAAAGAGTGCCGCAAAAAATAATGACCGGTACGTTATTCTCATTATGCGTAACAGGATAGGCGCATCAGGCCAGAGCTGACAGGTGATCGGACGACAATTATGGGGTGCGCAGTGGCTACCGTTGGCTTTCGATCACCGCCGCTGAAACCAGCAGGCGGTGAAGTGCAGAGCATAAGATGTTCAGAGGTGGCCGACTTTCACCAGAATCAGCGTTTCTTCATCCACAAAAGGATAGTGCTGGCTTAAATGCGGGCTGCGCAGCCAGGTGTATTGTGGATACTCACCGTGTTCGTCTTTAAAGCAGCCGGAAATCACCAGAATTTCTTCTCCGCCCCAATGCCTGTGTGGCTGAAAAACTTCACCAGCCGGCCAGCGCACCAGTGCTGTGCTGGCGCCCTGATGTTCGTGCAGCGGGCAAACTGTGAGGCCGCCAATTCCGGTACGCCATTGCTGATCTTCAGGGCGCAAACGCACGGTTGCGCTGTCGGTTTCTGCAAACTGATTAAGTTTTACAAAAATCAGGCAACCGTTAATGGAAAACGGGCTGTGAGCGGAACCGGGTGGATTACGCAAATAACTGCCCGCCGGGTAATCGCCCGACTCGTCACTGAACACGCCTTCCAGCACATAAATTTCTTCGCCCAGCGGGTGACTGTGTTGCGGGAAACGAGTGTTGGGTAAGTAGCGTACCAGGCTGCTAACCTGGCCCTGTTCCGGCGCTTCACGTTCCAGCGGAAAACGCTCAACAGACGCCTGCGGGGCTCTGAGCCAGGGTTGATCGCCGGGGCGAATAACCATCACTTTGTTGCGATCCATATTGATGGGTTGAAAGGCGGGTTGCGCGCTCATAACGTCTCCGGTTGCTGGTCAGAGTGACTGCGGATAAGGGTTGTCAGCCATTGGCTGACGGCGTTCAGGCGCGGGGCCTGTGGCTGATCACGGTCGAGCAACAGCGCACCTTCAAGGGCACTGAGTATTACCCGCGCCAGTTGCGGGGCGCTGTCTGCGTGATCGGCGGCGCGGGCCAGTACGGCACTGATCCAGGTTTCCAGACGCTGCAGAAACTGCTCAACGGCGGCGCGTTGTTGATCGTTGGTTTCATCCCCTGCGGCGGCAAACGCCAGGCACAAACACTGGTACTGCGATTGCTGACTGAGCTGAAACAGCGCCGCCAGCTGTTGCAGTTGCTGGCCGGGGTCGCTCAGTTCGTGGCAGCGCTGCTCGAGCCGGATAAAGAAATCCTGCTCGTAGTCTTTCACCAGTTCCAACAGCAGAGCATCGCGGTTTTCAAAGTGATAATGCACCGAGCTGCTTTTGATTCCGGCCACTTTACCCAGCTCACGAAAGCTGGCGGCATGCAGTGTGCGCCGGCGGATCTGCTCGATGGCGATCTGTTTCAGTTGGCTACGGGTATCGCTCATGTTTGTTGGCCCATCCGGAATGAAGCGCCATTCTATCTAACGGGTGTTAGATGGCAATCACTTTTGCCTTTGCGCAAATCCCGCAAGCTCAGGCTGACTATTCAGGCAATTGCTCTTTTTATGAGTTCGGCGGTTAAAGAGAGCGGATTCGCCGCCGATTGCTATCTTTATTGATATTACTTTCAGGCAGGAGAACACCGTGCGCGCAGCAGCTCTGGCGATAGCCACCACATTATTGGTGGGATGCATCGCAGAAGAAGACAAAAACAAGATCACCAACGAACAGGGAGTGACCGTCAGTGACCCCACCCTGGCGCTGAATGGTTTATGGGATGGCCAGTTTGATCAGGCAGGCAGCCTGCGGGTGCTGATCTACAACGGCAACGTTTACGCTCTGGATGAAAGCCATGGCTATTACGGCACGGCGCTGCTGAATAACGATAACCGTACGGCCACGCTGGCGCTGACCAGTTACGCACTGTCGCAGAACGATACCGCCGCCAAACAGTATGTGGCCGATGGTCTGAATCAGGATTACAGCCTGAACGGCCTGTTATACACCGTGGAAACCTCGCCACAGCTGGTCGGCGATTTTGAAAACGCCACCGCCACCGGCAGTTTTGTGCTCACCGATGACGGCATTTGGCCGAATAACTCCGCTTTAAGCTTGCTCGCAGGTAAGTGGACGGCCACCGGTTACGAGTTTTATGTCGAACCGTTGAGCAGCAAAGCGTCATTCAAAGGCATCAGTACCGACAGCAGTGGCTGTACGTTCGAAGGTGATATCACCCTGCTGGATAAAAACGATGCCCTCTATGCCGTTACCCTGCGTGAGCGCAAAAACTGCCCGGCGTTTAACGAAACCAACGCCAGCGGTTATGCGGTGATCAACACCAATTCGGAGCTAGAAGTGTATCTGCGCAAAGACACCGATCTGCTGTTTATGACCTTTACCGCGCCGGTCAGCAGTACGCCGGTTGAAACGCCGACCGATCCTGCCACCGATCCCACAACCACGCCCTGACATCCCCTTCCGGCAGCCACGGCCCGGTGGCTGCCCAATTTCTTCATCCGCTCTGTGTATAACTCTGTGACTAACGCGTAACAAAGATCCGCATAAGCTGGGATCTCAGCATGAACAGTTTTCCGTATTTATTCTTAGGATAAAGTTACCCACAACTATCAACAGCTTTATACACTCTCTAATACTTTGTTTTTAAAGGAATTAAATTGAAAAATCACAGCGGTGACTAAAATTGGCTAACAGTCTTTTTACCGATGTGGATAAAGTGTATAAAAGCATTGGTTAAATTTTACTCAGCCTACTGCCGCTGAGCGGGTAAGGCTGGTATACTGCGCGCCCTTTTTTCCCGATTCCTGTTAAACGAACAATTCTGAGGTGGTTTGTGGATTATCCCGTGCGTTATGACGTCATTGTGGTTGGCGGCGGCCATGCCGGTACGGAGGCTGCGCTGGCCGCAGCCCGCACCGGCTGCAAAACCCTGCTGCTGACCCACAACACCGATACCGTTGGTGTGATGTCGTGCAACCCGGCCATCGGCGGGATTGGCAAAAGCCACCTGGTAAAAGAAATCGATGCACTGGGCGGCGCTATGGCGCGCGCCACCGACAAAGCCGGTATCCAGTTCCGCATTCTTAACAGCCGCAAAGGCCCGGCGGTACGTGCAACCCGCGCTCAGGCCGACCGTGCGCTGTACCGCTCGGCGATCCGTCATATTGTGGAAAACCAGCCCAATCTGGATATCTTCCAGGCCGCCTGTGACGACCTGATTACCCAGGGCGATGGCGTTGGCTCCACCGTCTGTGGCGTAGTGACCAACACCAATATGCGTATTCACGCGACCTCTGTGGTGCTGACCGCCGGTACATTCCTTGGCGGACTTATCCACATTGGTATGGAAAACCACAGCGGTGGCCGTGCCGGTGACCCGCCGTCGATTGCGCTGTCCAAACGTCTGCGCGAAATGCCGTTTAACGTTGGCCGCCTGAAAACCGGTACGCCGGCGCGTATCGACGCGCGCAGTGTCGACTTCTCCGTAATGCAGGTGCAGCCCGGCGATGCGCCGCTGCCGGTGATGTCCTTTATGGGCTCGGTGGATGAACACCCGGAGCAGGTGAACTGCTACATTACCCACACCAACGAGCGTACCCACGAGATTATCCGCAATAACCTCGATCGCTCGCCGATGTATGCCGGTGTGATCGAAGGGATCGGCCCGCGTTACTGCCCGTCGATTGAAGATAAAATCACCCGCTTCGCTGATAAAACCAGCCATCAGGTGTTTGTTGAGCCGGAAGGTCTGAACAGCAACGAACTCTACCCGAACGGCATCTCCACCAGTCTGCCGTTCGACGTACAGCTGGATCTTATCCACAGCATCCGCGGTTTTGAGAATGCCCACGTCACCCGTCCCGGTTACGCCATCGAATACGATTACTTCGATCCGCAGGATCTGAAGCACAGCCTTGAAACCAAATTTGTGAATAACCTGTTCTTTGCCGGACAGATCAACGGCACCACAGGTTATGAAGAAGCCGGTGCCCAGGGCCTGCTGGCCGGTACCAACGCCGCCCTGCGCGCGCTGGAAAAAGACGCCTGGGTACCGCGCCGCGATCAGTCGTACATCGGTGTGCTGGTCGACGACCTGATCACCATGGGCACCAAAGAGCCGTACCGCATGTTCACCAGCCGCGCCGAATACCGCCTGGTGCTGCGTGAAGATAACGCCGACCTGCGCCTGACCGAAGTGGGCCGTGAGCTGGGTCTGGTCGATGACGAACGCTGGGCAGCATTCAGCACCAAGCGCGAAAGCATTGAGCAGGAAGCGCAGCGCCTGAAAACCACCTGGGTGCAGCCGGGCAGCGCCGAAGCTGCCGCGCTGGAAGCCAAAGGCGAAAGCAAATTTGTGCGCGAATACAGCCTGCACGATCTGCTCAAACGTCCGGGTCTGGAATACAACGATGTGGCCGGTCTGAAAGGTGAGCCGGTGGCTGATCCGCAGGTCGCCGAACAGGTTGAGATTCAGGCCAAGTACGACGGCTACATTGCCCGTCAGCTTGATGAAATCGAACAGCTGCGCCGCTATGAAAACACAAAGCTGCCGGCCGACCTCGACTACGACGCCATGGGCGGCCTGTCGAACGAAGTGAAGCAGAAGCTGAATACCCTGCGCCCGGAAACCCTCGGTGTCGCCTCACGTATTTCCGGTATTACCCCGGCGGCTATCAGCCAGATTCTGATTCATCTGAAAAAGAAAAATGCGGTAAATAAGCTGAGTGCGTGACAAAAAGAAACGAACTTTTATTTGAAGGTGTAACCTATTAGGTTACTATTGCATGCAATAAGGATGTTGGATGGCGATAAAGAGCTTTAAAAGTAAAGCCCTGAAAAAATACTGGGACGGTGATTTCAGCAAAGTTAAACCGGATCATGTTGATAAAATCGGAGACATTTTGTCAGCGATGCATGCCTCCCATCATCCTAAGGATCTGAAAGCAATTTTCCGATCCTTAGAAGAAAAGAAAGGAAGTGGAGCGGGTGTCTTTACCATTCAGGTAAATGGCAACTGGCGAGTTACTTTTCAGGTTGAAGATGATGGTGCCATTCTTGTGGACTATTGCGATTACCACGGAAAGCAAATCAAGGCGGTGAAATAATGACTAACGTTAGTAACGTTCTGAAACCCAGATTCAAACCCTCACACCCAGGCTTGGTCTTTAAACGGCAAGTGTTAGAGGGATATGAGCTGAGCATCACAGAAGCTGCTCGTCGACTGGGAGTATCACGTAAGCATCTGACTAATTTCAGTAATGGTCACGTCCCCTGCTCTCTTGATCTGGCACAGCGCATTGCTGCTGCAACAGGGTCTGGCGTTGCTGTTTGGATTAATCTGCAGGCTAATTATGATACCTGGCTTGCTGAGCACAGTGACACACCGGATGTTGTCGCCTTTGGTTAACCCTTGTTGTTATACCAGCCATGCTAAAAAAAGGGCCCGATTTGCATCGGGCCCTTTTTATTTTCACTACAGCAGAGTGGTAACTCAGAAACTGTAGGTCACCGAGGCACCGATGGTGCGCGGGTCGACCACGGCAGCGTATCCTTCCGGGTAGTAACCGGAGGCGGGTTCGCGTGTCAGCAGTGCTTCTTCGTTGGCCAGGTTGTTGACGAAGGCCGACAGCAGCCAGTCGCCCTGTTCGTACGTGGTGCTCAGGCGCGCGATGATATAGTCACCGGCTTTACGCTCTTCGCTGTTAAGAAAATCACCGAAGTACTCACCCACATAGTTGGCCGACAGATCAACATTCAGCGCATGGGTCAGCCAGTAACGGCCGCCGATATTGGCGGTGACGCCGGGGGCAGAATTCAGGCGGTTGCCGTCGGCCTCCGGGTATTCATCAGTAGCGTCGGTAATTTCAGAATCCAGCAGACCCAGGCCACCGCGCAGTTGCAGGGCGCTGGAAACAAACAGGCGTGCTTCTACTTCGGCACCGTAGGTAACGGCTTCGTTCAGGTTATCGATTTTGCGGTTATTGTCTTTGACACTCAGTGCCTGGAAACCATCGTAAGTATTGTGAAACAGGTTAACCGACAGGTTCAGATTACCGTTCAGCAGGGTGCTGCGGCTGCCCATTTCGTACGCGGTTACACGCTCTTCATCAAAGTAGTAGTACTCGTTGGCGGTAGAGTTAAAGCCGCCACCGCCCTGGTTGTAGCCTTTGCGCGCACTGGCAAACAAGGTGGTGTTATCTGTAGCGGCAAACTGTACAACCAGCTTGGGCAGGTGAATGGTTTTTTCCCGGTCGAGACGGGCTTCTGCGGCACCGCGCAGGGAAAAATCACGGGTCTGCTCTTCTTTCTGCACGCGTGCGCCGAGGGTGAGCGCCCATTGCTGATTCAGCTGGTAGCTGCCTTCGCCATACAGCGAGGTTGAGCTGCTGTTGTCTTTACCGTTGTAAACCGAAGCGCCTGTGCTGTTGAAATCCTGGCTGCGCTCGGAATAGGCCAGGCCAACAAAGCCACTGAGGGCACTGTCCTGCGGACGGATGCTTACCTTGGCGTCGATATTGGTGTCTTCTTCGCGCATGGATACCTGAGATTCCCGCGCCGGATCAGGCTGATATTCATCAAAGCCCCAGTCGAAATCGGTATCGGCAACCAGCAGGTCGACCGAGATGGCATCGGACACCTGATAGCCCAGATCCAGACTCAGGGTATCGGATTGGGTATCCATATAGCGCTGGGTGACCGGCACGAATTTCCATGGATCATCGCCTTGATAGTATTGCCGCCCGGTGTTGCCCTGCTCTTCGCTGGTGACATAGGTCAGCAAGGCGGACAGACCGTCAACCGCTGCCGGTTCCCACAACAATTTGCTGCGCACGCGGTAGGAGCTCAGCTCGTTCAGGTCGTGGCTGGACGGGTTGGTGTCGTATTCAGTGCTATCGGTGTAGGTATCGCCGTCGGTTTTTTCGGCCGCCAGACGGAACGCCAGCTGGTTATCGACCAGCGGTGCGTTAAGCATGATGGCACTGTTGAGCAGGTTGTCCTGATTGCGCGCACTCAGGCGTGCCTTGCCTTCCAGCTCATAGGTCGGTTTATGTGTCTTGATGTAGATACTGCCGCCAATGCTGTTGCGGCCGTTGGTGGTGGACTGCGGGCCACGGTAGACCTCGATCTGCTCCACATCCCACAGTCCGGTATCGCCGGTCAGGTCGGCAATAAAGGGCTCGGCCACACCATCAACCAGGCGCGATACACGCGCTTTGGAACCGCCGGAAAAAGACAGAAAGCCGGTCGCGGAACCGTTACCGGAAACGCCACGGATATCCGGATTGGCACCGGACAGAACCACCAGGTTGGCGGTGTCGGCGATGGCGCTGTTTACCGACAGGTACTGGTTGCTGGCCAGATCAGCGCCGTCGATCACATTCACCGAGGAGGTGGTGTCCTTCAGCGAGCGTTCGGTCTTTTCACCGACCACGGTGACCTTATCGAGGGACGCCGGATTGTCCTGCGCCCAGAGGGGAGCAGCGCCGGATGCGCTGCTGACGGCAATAAATAACAGCTTCTTGGTGAAAGACGGGTAATGCATAACAGCTCTCCAGATTGCATAGCCAGATACGTCTGCGGGAGGGCTGTTACAGCACCGTCCCGGATCAGGCTGCGCACGCTAGAGGGTTTTTATTATTTTCGCAAATGCGAACCATTAGTATTCAATGACTTGTCGGGAGTCATTGCGGCACGCTTACGGCTACCTTTTACGGTTCTGGGCAGATAACCAAATTCGCGCCGGAAAGCATCGCTGAAGCTTTGCAGATGGCTGTAGCCAGCGACCTGCGCGGCCTGAATCACTGTGGCTCCTTCGGCCAGTGCTTTGTGGGCAATGTCCAGCTGCATACGGCGCCGGTAGGCCCCCAGACTGATGCCGTGGCGCTGCTTAAAAATCCGCTGTACGGAGCCGGGGTTGCTGTGACATTGGCTGGCAATCTGGGCGATGGTGAGGTCGGTGGCGGTATCGGCGGTCAGTAACAGATCAATCCGCTCGGCCAGCTGCTGCAGATGCTCGTTGGCCGAAAAAGTTCGCAGCGGAAGTATCTGCTGCAGGGCCTCATGCACTAATGACAGGCACAGGCTTTCCTGCTGCAGCTTGCCCAGTTGGGGGTAGTGTTCATGGCAGATACGCTGCAGCAGTTGGCGTATCAGTGGCGTAATCACAAAGCGCGAAGGGTGCAGATGGTTCTGCAGCAGAGGACGCAGTGCGCTGTACTCATCGTCGCTCAGACTGGTGCTCAGCCATTCATTGCTGAGCAATATCATCAGCTCGCTCTTGTTCTTTTCCTGGCGGAAATGCTTGAACCCCAGAGCGCTCTCAAGCACCGGAAACAGCGCGCCGTTACAGCGATCATGGCTGTTAAAGGTAATTTCCTGGCGGCCGATGCGAATGCGGGTCAGACCATGCAGGGCAAACACCAGACGAATGCCGGGGGTGAACAACAGGCTGAGGTTGGACTCGGTATGAATCGTCAGCTGTTCATACTTAAGATCCAGCCCCGGCCGCAGCCGTTGCAGCAGCAGATGGCCCTGACTGCCGGAGAGTGGATCAATAAGAATTTTCTGATAGTCAGACATCAATGTGCGCCACAAAAAAAGAAAAACCGGCAAAAGAGTAAAAGGAATTTTCACCGTGGATAACGGGTATTTTCACCGTTGTTTTTAACTATTACAAATCATTATCATTTGCGTCTTATTGCTGGTCGCCATTCTGACGGCTGGGTTCGTGCTCTGTGGAGGATTGAGTGGACGCTGTTTCTCTGACGTTGCTGGCACTTTTGCTGTTGTTGCTGGCCCTGGCCTGTATCTACCTCAGTCTGCGAAATCAACGCGGATTAGCGGCTCCGCTGGGGAAACTCTGGCGCTATGCCGGTTGTGGCGGATTGCTGGCCTCGCTGTGGCTGATGGCCGCGCAGGGCGTGGTGGCGCTTTTTGCCTGGCTGACAACGTTGATGGTGCTGCTGGTGCTGGTTCCGGCGCTGGCATTCTGGCTGCGTAACTCCCTGCGTAGTGCCCGGAGGGTTAAATGAAAGCGGTTATTCAGCCACAGTGGTGGCGCAAAACCCTGATCGGTCTGTTGTTCTGTCTGAGTCTGGCCTATGCCCTGGTGGCGTTATTTGCGTGGTATGGGCCCGGCGGTATTCAGGCACCGGTGAAAGTGCAGCTGAATATGTGGCTGCTGGCGCCGTTGTGGCTGACGTTTTTCAGCCTCAGTTATCTGTTTACCAGCTGGCGCACCGCCGCCATCAAACTTGGACTGGCCAACCTGCTCTGCTGGGGTCTGTTTTTTACGCTCAGGGGATTCTCATGAAAATTCGCAGCGATATCGTGCGTACCTACCAGAGCATTCATACCTGGACCGGCATCACCACCGGGTTGCTGCTCTTTATCTGCTTTTTTGCCGGTGCTCTGACCATGTTCCAGCAGTCGTTGCAGAGCTGGGCTGAAGCACCACGTGTCTCGCTGCCAGCGCTGGCAGACAGTGAGCGCGATGCGCTGATCCACCAGGTGATGGCAACCTCCACCCAGGCGGCTAAAGGCTTTACTCTGCACCTGCACGATGCCACGGCACCGCTGAGCTGGAGTGATACTGCACCGGCTCATCTGCTGGATCAGGAAACTCTGAACTACGCCAGTCTGGATGACCGGGGTGAACTGTTGGTAGAGCAATATCCGGTTGTACACGTTGCCGATTTAATTGATGAGCTGCACCGCACGGCCGGTATTCCGGGGGTTGTCGGTCACGAATCGCTGGGCGTGCTGGTGATGGGCGTTATCTCGGTACTGTATTTCCTGGCCCTGGTTTCCGGGTTTATCTTCCTGCTGCCGACCATGGCGCGCAGTTTTCTGGCATTGCGCGAAGGCAAAGGGCGATTCCGCTGGTTATTGGATACCCATAATCTGGTAGGTGTCACGAGTTTGCCTTTCCATCTGCTGATTGCGCTGACCGTGGTGGTGTTTGCATTTCACGATGATTTTTACAACGGTCTGAGCGTTATTTACGGCGACCAGCCAATGTTTCCGCCTGCATCAACCCCGGCGCTGCCGGATAACGTCCAGTCATCATTGCATCCGCTGCAGACCTACCTCAGCCGCGCGGCCGAGCTGATGCCCGGCCAGCAGGTCAGTACACTGAAGTTTCAGGACTTAGCGGGACAGCGCCCCAGCCTGCTGATGTACCTGACCAGCGATGAGCATCTGCAAATCAGTCCACAGGGAAATATGCTGGTGCTTCAGCCTTACACGCTCGATCTGATTTACAGCACCTGGCCAGAGGGAGATGAAAGTCTGTGGGGGCGGTTGGTTAACAGCTTTTTTGCCCTGCACTTCGGCAGTTATGGTGGCGAGTGGGTGCGCTGGATGTACTTCCTGCTCGGCCTTGGCGGCGCTTATCTGTTTTACAGCGGCAATCTGTTGTGGCTGAGTAAACGCCGCCAGCAGAAGCATTACCCTCAGGCGCGGCTGAATCATCTGGCCGCTCTGACGTATGGCGTGAGTTTTGGCTGCATGGCGGGCATCGCCGCTGCCATGCTGGCCGGACGCTGGCTGGCTCCGCTGTTTGATAACCTGAATCTGCTCTACCTCAGCAGCTACTATCTGGTGTTTGTCGCTGCAATGTTGCTGGCTTTTTTCTGTTCCGGCGAAGCCGCCAGAGTACCGTTGTTGCGTCTGACCGCCGCGCTGTATCTGTTGATCCCGCTCAGCTCGGTGCTGGCAGGGATTGCTTCGCCGGATCAGCCGTTATGGCCCGACGCCGCCAGTATGGCTGTGGAGTTGTGCATGCTGCTGTTTGCTCTTGGCCTGGCTTATCGTTCGCTGATTACGGATGGTTTTCACAAGCAGCAACAGAACGAACAGCAGCACAAACAACAGCGCAAACAACAGAATAAACAGCACGATCAAGAGCACGCCTTACTGCACGACAACGTCGTCTGAACCGGCCAGTCACCACTTAAACTGCAAGCTTGACCCGAAAAAGGCATGAACAGCCTCCCGCACACACGCCGGGCTTGATACGTATCAAGCCCGTTTTTGTTTCTGCTGCCACACTGAGCAAAAGCACATTAATGGAGCGTGTTATGAGTGGCGAACAACAAGTCATCGATTTTTTACTGCAGTTGCTGGATGACGCAGCGGTACAGAATCAGGAAATGAATGGCCCGTATCTGGAAGATATTCTGTTCACCCAGTTACTGACCCGTCTGGCGGCACGGCGCACGGAAAAAGACATTCTGCATCAGGTGCAGTACCACCTGAATTTCGAGCAGCGCAATCTCAGTAAGGACGAGTTTGTCGTTACCCGTGGCTGCTGATGTTCTGCGGCAGCCGGCCTGCCCAGTTCAGCCTGCCCAGTTCAGCTGCGCAGGCCTTGCTGCCCCAGTAACTCGGTCAGAACCGGTGAGACAAACTGACGTTTTACGCTCACCGCATAGAAGTTTTCATACACATTGGGCAGGGTCATAAACTCCTGCAGTGTGCCTTGGGCAATCTCATCTTTCACCACCACGTTGGGCAGCACAGTCAGCGCGCCGGTATCGCGCGCCAGCAGACGCAGCATCGCCATATCGTCGGCCTCAGCCTGCACGTCCGGCTCGTAATGCCAGCGACTGCAAAAGCCATCAAAGGCGCTGCGCAGTTCGGTGCCACTGGCCGGTAACACCCAGCGTCTGCCGTCATATCCCTGCGGAAATTCTGCCTCTGGCTTTTGCTCTGGCGGGCCGACCACGGCCAATGGCTGGCGGGCCAGCAATTGGCTTTGCCAAAGCGTGTCCTGGCCGTCTGCTGCGACGTTACTGTTGGTCAGAATCAGGTCAAACTGGTGGTTAGCGAGGCCATTCAACAAGTTGGCCATCCCTCGCGCATGCAGGCTGAAGCGCACTTTCGGCTGACTGATCAGCGGCGCGATAAAGCCCTCAACAAAGTTACGCGACATGGTGGATAACACACCAATACGCAGTTGCTGATACTCCGGCTCAATGCCGTGACGCAG
Organism: Thalassobium sp.; assembly: GCA_002733205.1. Taxonomy (GTDB): domain Bacteria; phylum Pseudomonadota; class Gammaproteobacteria; order Pseudomonadales; family Oceanobacteraceae; genus Venatoribacter; species Venatoribacter pacificus. Next base: position 339,238 of record NVUW01000002.1, read on the forward strand.
CAGCGATTCCAGCTCTTCACCACGACTGAAAATATCGTTGGCATAGCCCAGCACCCGCTGACCGGTGGCGGTCAGCAGCAGACGGCGGCCGCTGCGCTCAAACAGCTGAGTGTCCATGCTCTCTTCCAGCGCGCGGATCTGTGCTGACAGCGCCGATTGCGAGACATGCAGCTGGCGCGCGGCTTCGGTCAGATTGCCCAGCGTGGCAACACGCCAGAAATAATGCAGATGATGGTAATTAAGGCGGCTCACTTAATCGTTCTCTAAAAGTGAATGAACTGTGAGTTTATATCTATTTTATCTGTACTAACCAGCGCCGACATACTGTACGTACACCTGATCCATGAACCAGGAGGTTGCGTACCATGAGTATTTCCTCTCTGCTGATGGCCATTGTGTTGGCGGCGATCCCGCTGACACTGATTCTGGCCGCTGTTCCTGCCGGTCTGCAGACCCGGCGCTTTGCCTTTAACGATGACCAGCGCTGGCATGTTGCCTGGCGTGCGGTGCAACTCATTGCCGTGCTGACCCTGAGCGCCATCGCGCTGGCGTTGCTGTTTCCGGCCACTGAGCGGCATTGGCTGAGCGATCATCCCCTGCGCCTGACGCTGTTGCTGCTGCTCAGTGTGATGGCACTGGTGGTGGTGAAATTCTCACGCCGGTATCTGGCCGCCGATCCGGGCTTTGGCCGTTATCTGCGCTGGCTGTTGCTGACGCTGGCGGCGGTTGCGCTGGTGTTTATCAGCAATCACTTACTGCTGTTTGTGCTGGGCTGGATTGCCATCAGTCTGGCGCTGCATCAGTTGCTGATGTTCTACCCCGACCGTCCGCGCGCAGCGCTGGCGGCGCATAAAAAATTCCTGCTGGCGCGGCTGGCAGAAACCTCTCTGCTGGTGGCCTTTTATCTGCTGTGGCAACAACACGGCACGGCCAATATCGACACCATCCTGAGCGCTTACCAGACCCCGGCCGCACTGAGCCTGAGTGAGCAGATTGCCGCCGTACTGATTGCGCTGACCGCCCTGATCAAATGTGCGCAGCTGCCGGTACACGGCTGGCTGATTCAGGTGGTGGAAGCGCCGACGCCGGTATCGGCCCTGCTGCATGCCGGGGTGATTAACCTCGGTGGCTTCCTGCTGATTCTGTTCGCCCCGCTGTTTTTGCAGGTGGCTGCGGCGCAGTGGCTGGTGCTGGTGGTGGCTGGTCTGACGACGGTACTGGCAGCACTGATTATGACCACCCGCATCAGTGTGAAGGTGCGGCTGGCGTGGTCGACCAGCGCGCAGATGGGTCTGATGCTGATTGAATGTGCGCTGGGCCTGGTGGAGTTGGCGTTGCTGCATCTGCTGGCGCACTCGGCTTACAAAGCCTGGGCGTTTTTAAGTTCCGGTTCGGCGGTGCAGCAGCATGTGCAACAGTCGCTGCTGATTAGCCCGCCACCGGTGGCGCGCCATTGGTTGCTGGCTCTGTGGCCGGCCGTGGCGTTGGTGGCGGCGGCCTGGTGGTTGTCGGCGTTGCTGCATCCGGCAGCCCAGCCGTTCAGTGGCTGGTTGCTGCTGGCGCTGGCGCTGACCGCATGGCTTACCTACAGCATTCGTGAAGGCGTCTGGCTGCGGCCGTTGCTGCTGGCGGGGGCGCTGGCTCTGGCTTACAGCGTGCTTAAAACCCTGATGATGCCTTTGACCGGCGATCTGCCAGCGCTGCTGCGGCCCGGGGTGTTCAGTGCTGCGGACCTGTGGGCCGGTGCGCTGTTCCTGCTGCTGTTCGCCCTCTGGTGGTTGTTGCGATGGCGTCCCGAGTGGCCGCCGGTGCAGCGTTTATCGGTGGCTCTGTTTGCCGGTCTGTATCTGGACGAATGGTTTACCCGCATCACCCTGCGTCTGTGGCCTGCACGTCTGCCGGTACGGGCCAATCCTAAACATAAGCCTCAACATTCTGCCGGGCAGCACGATGCTTCGGCAGTAGCGGTCACATGCCACGACAATAAGGAGCAACTGTTATGAACCTGTCAAACGTCCCGGTCGATTCCATGGCATTGCTGGCGGCGGTGGATGCCGCCGGAAAACGCATTGCGCCCACCTGGCCACTGGATCAGTTCATTGCGGTAAACCCGCTGTGGGAATTGCGCGATCAACCATTTACCGATGCCGCTGCACGCCTGGAAGCATTGGGCCGCATTCGCTGCCTGATGCCAGCCGATCACTATGCCCGTCTGTGGCAGCGCAGCCAGATCCGTGACGCCCACTTGCTGCGAGCTGCGGCCGAGCTGGGCGCGACTGACGATATCGAAGCGCTGCTGCAGACGCTGAAACAACCGGCGGCAGAAGCGCACTGGCATAATCTGTCGGACTGGCTCGACAGTACCCGTGACCGTCAGCACCAGATGGCCTGGCGCGATGAAATCACCCATCAGATCAGCCAGTTCTGTGCGGCTTTTTGCCAGCAGTCGGGGCCGCAACCCGCACGCCATTTGTATCTGAGCTGGGTTAAGCAGATCCGTGCCGACCGTGGCATTGCCATTCTGATGGGCGAGCCGGGCCTGACCAAAGCGTTCCGCGAGCTGCCGGACGATCCGCAAGCGCTGATTCTGATTGCACTGGCGGAGTTGGGTCTGAGCACGCCGGACCAGATCGAAGCGTATGCCCATGCGCTGCTGCTCGATATCAACGGCTGGGCGTCCTGGTTTGCTTATCAGCGCTGGCAGTCGCGGCTGGAGGGGGACAGCGATGATGCCTTGCCGCAGCTGGTTGCCATTCGTCTTGGTTGGGAGCTGGCATTGTGGCGTCACTGGCAGCTGCGCCATGAGCAGGGCGCACAACAACTGCAACAACAGTGGTACAGCCAGTTGCCGCAACTGAGTGCGCTGGTGGCACAGCAACGGCAGGCGCAGAAACCGTTGTGGGTATGGCAGCGGGCGGCAGAGATTGCCCGTCAGCAGCAGGAATTACAGATACTGGCGCAGAAGCCGCTGGCCACCTCGCCGCAGCCGAAACTGCAGGCCATTTTCTGCATTGATGTGCGTTCCGAGGTCATGCGGCGGGCGCTGGAAGCCCAGTGCCCGGATATTCAGACACTGGGGTTTGCCGGTTTCTTTGGCTTGCCGGTCGCTTATACCCCGGTAGGCACCGACCTTAACCGGCCGCAGTTGCCGGGATTGCTGGCCGCCGGTTTGCGCGTCAGCGAAGGCGGGCATGAAGCCCAGGCGCTGGGTTTTGCCAGAAGGGGACAGCAACAGAAAGATGCGGCCTGGAGTGATTTCAGCCGTGGTGCCGCCACCTCATTCAGCATGGTCGAAGCGGCCGGGCTGAGTTACGCCGCCAAACTGCTGCGTAAAACCTTTGGTCTGGAAGCCGAAGCGCATCCGGTAAACGATTGGCCGGTCACCGGCCAGTGGACATTGTGGAACGGTGAACGGCCACTGACCCTGAGCGAAAAAACCGATCTGGCCGACGGCATTCTGCAAGCCATGAGCCTGAAACGGCTGGCGGGCGAAGTACTGCTGGTCGGGCATGGCAGCCACACCACCAACAACCCGCATGCGGCGGGGCTGGATTGTGGTGCCTGCGGTGGTCAGACCGGTGCAGTCAACGTACAGGTGCTGGCACAGCTGCTGAACGATGATGGCGTGCGCAAAGCACTGGCCGACCGTGGCCGGGTTATTCCGCACAGCACCCGCTTTGTGGCGGTGCTGCATAACACCACCACCGATCATATCCACTGCTTCAGTCAGGTGACCGCCGCCGCCGGACAATGGCTCAGCGATGCCACGTTGCTGGCTCAGCGGGAGCGCGCCACGGCCCTGGGGCTGGCGCATGAGCCTTGCTTCAATCAGCCGCAAACACTGGATGCGGCGATTAGCCGGCGTGCGCTCGACTGGTCAGAAGTGCGCCCGGAATGGGGGCTGGCGGGTAACAGCGCCTTTATTGTCGCGCCGCGCAGTCGTACCCGCGGGCTGAATTTCGGCGGTCGTACCTTCCTGCACGATTATATCTGGCAAGACGACGCCAGCTTCAGCGTGCTGGAACTGATTATGACGGCACCGATGGTGGTAACGCACTGGATCAATATGCAATACAACGCCTCGGTGAGCGACCCGCTGAAATACGGCAGTGGCAACAAAGTGCTGCACAACGTGGTGGGGGGCAATCTGGGCGTGTTTGAAGGTAACGGCGGTGACCTGCGCATCGGCCTGCCGCAGCAGTCGGTGCATGATGGCCAGCAATGGATGCACGAACCGCTGCGCTTGAGCGTGTACATTCAGGCACCGGCCGAGGCCATTGCCGCCATCGTCGAACGTCACGAAAACGTGCGCCAGCTGGTGGATAACGACTGGCTGTACCTGTTCCGGCTGGATGATAACGGCGTGGCTGCGCGTCTTTATCAGGGAGCATGGCTGGAAACAAAGTCAGAGCAGGAGGCAGGCCATGACTGACACCCTGGCCAGACGCATGAGCCATCTGCAACGGCTGGAGGCCGAGGCGATCCACATTATCCGTGAGGTCGTCGCGGCGTTCGATAACCCGTGCATGTTTTACTCCATCGGCAAAGACTCCACCGTCATGCTGCATCTGGCGCGCAAGGCGTTTTACCCCGGCCGGGTGCCGATGCCGCTGCTGCACGTGGATACCACCTGGGAGTTTGCCGAAATGGCGCACTTCCGTGACCGGCTGGCCGCCGAACATCAGTTGCAGATTCTGGTGCACACCAACAAAGAGGCGCTGGCCGCCGGTGTGCATCCGGTGGAATCCGGCTCGGTAAAGTACAACGACCAGATGAAAACCGTGGCGCTGAAGCAGGCGCTGGACCATTACCGCTTTGACGCCGCACTGGGCGGCGCCCGCCGTGATGAAGAAAAGTCGCGCGCCAAAGAACGGGTGTTCTCGGTGCGCAGTGAGAGCCACGGCTGGGACCCGAAAGCCCAGCGGCCGGAGCTGTGGTCGATCTACAACACCCAGATCCGCAAAGGCGAATCGGTGCGTGTGTTTCCGCTGTCAAACTGGACCGAGCTGGATATCTGGCTCTATATCCTGAAAGAAAACATCGACATCGTACCGCTCTACTTTGCCGCTGAACGGCTGAGCTGGGTGGACGACGCCAGCGGTCAGATTCTCGCCCTCGACGATGAGCGTATGCGCCCGTATCTGTTAGCGCGTGAGCTGCAATCACTGCAACCGCGCTGGATACGCTTCCGTACGCTGGGCTGTTATCCACAGACCGGTGCGGTCGAAAGCCGCGCCACCACGGTAGAAGGGATCGTCGCGGAAATGCTCACCACCCGCACCAGCGAGCGCCAGGGGCGGCTGCTGGATGCTGACCAGGCCGGTTCGATGGAAAAGAAAAAGCGTGAGGGCTATTTCTGATGCCGATCGCCGCCCTGCTGACCCGTCATGGCAAAGGCCCGCTACTGGCGGCTGCGCTGCGCCCGCAGGAGATTGGCGTGATCAGTATCGGCCACTGGGATACCGACCAGCTGGGCACCTTTTCCGGCGAGATCGAGCGGCCCATGCCCGCGCTGGATGTGGTGCGCCTGAAAGCCATACTGGCAGCGGATCTCAGCGGTTGCGGGCTGGGTCTGGGCAGTGAAGGCAGCTTTGGTGGCGGGCCATACCCCGGTCTGCTGCCCTGGCAGCAGGAACTGGTGGCTTTGTTTAACCACGACACCGGTCAGTGCGTCACCGGCGTCGCCGCCGGGCCTGCGCCACTCGGTGTGCAGACGCTGACCGATGAGCAGGCCTTGGCTCAGTTACTCAGCCGCCATCCCGGTCAGGGCTGGATATTACGTGACGGCGACCTTACCTATAAAGGACTGACGAGCGCGGCGCAGGTACTGCAGCGGCTATCGTCCTGGCCGATGACGCTGGAGCCTGACTGGCGGGCGATGCACAGCCCGCTGCGCTCACAGCGCATCCGCGCCGCGGCCGACAATCTGGCACAACGGCTGGCAGCCCAGTGTCCGGCCTGTCAGCGTCCCGGTTTCTGGCCCGACGACGCTGAGGCCGGTCTGCCCTGCGCAGGCTGTGGCGCAGCGACCCATAAAATTCAGCGCCGCACGGCACACTGTGCCTGCGGCTTTACCCAGACATATCCGGTTAGCGCACTGGCCGATCCGTTCGATTGCCCGTGCTGTAACCCCTGAAGACGATGACCGACTATGAAAACGATGACCGACTATGAAAACAGAATGGCTTGATGGCCTCAGCGACAGCGGCCTGCAACGTGCCGTGCAGTTATTACAGGCTGGCGAATGCGTGGCCGTACCGACCGAAACCGTTTACGGCCTGGCCGCCGATGCCCGTAATGCGGCGGCGGTGCGCGCTATTTTTGCTGCCAAGGGACGTCCGGCCAATCATCCGCTGATTGTCCATCTGGCCAGTGCAGAACAACTGCCGCAGTGGGCGGCCAGTGTACCAGCGGAAGCCTGGCAGCTGGCGCAGGCATTCTGGCCCGGCCCGCTGACCTTACTGCTGCCCAAAGCAGCGGATGTGCCGGAAGAGGTAACTGGCGGCCTGCCCAGCATTGGCCTGCGCGTACCGGCGCATCCGCTGTTGCAGACCTTATTGCGCCAGCTCGGCAGTGGTGTGGCCGCGCCTTCGGCGAACCCGTACAAAGCGTTAAGCCCGACCTCGGCGGCGCAAGTGATGGCCGGACTGGATGGCCGCATTGCCGCAGTTCTGGATGGCGGTGCCTGCGAGTTCGGGCTGGAGTCGACCATTGTCGATCTGACTCAACCGGCACAGAGTATCCGCATTCTGCGCGCCGGGCCGATCAGCCGCATTGCCATAGAACAGGTGCTGGGACGGCCGGTTGAGGTACCGCAGCAGCACAACGAAGCGGTGCCGGGTAACGTGCAGGCGCATTATCAGCCGCGCACTCCGCTGCATCTGTTCAGCAGTGACGAACTGGCGGATTTCATAAAAGACGGGGTTGGCGATGACACCGGCCTGCTGCTGTGGTCACCACGCCTGATTGGACTGGCCTGTGGCCGTGAGCGGGCACTGATTCTGCCGGATAATGCGCCCGCTTTTGCGCAGACGCTGTATCAGACACTGCATGAAGCCGACCAGTTGGGTTATCGCCAGCTCTGGCTGGAGCAACCACCGGGAACAGAAGACTGGCTGGCGGTTAACGACCGGCTGTCGCGGGCAGCGTCACAATAACGCACAGCCCCTGTGGCTGGTTGGCGCGCAGCTGCAGGCTGCCGCTGTAGCTGGCCACAATATCGCTGACAATTGCCAGGCCAAGACCGCTGCCCTGAACGTTGTTCTGAGCGTTGTTCTGACCCCTGTCTTCGTCGAGGCGGGTGCCGCGTTGCAGCAGCCGTTCGCGCTCGCGCTGGTCGATGCCCGGCCCCTGATCCGACACCATAATCTGCCAGTCGTTTTCATGGCTGCTGATGTGCAGATCAATCTGCCCGCTGGCGTATTTGCAGGCGTTATCGAGCAGGTTACCGAGCAGCTCCAGCATATCGTCACGGTCCTGCGGCAGAACGCCGCTCTGTGGATAATGCGCCTGTAGCCGTACCTGTGGGTAAAGCTGTTGCAGCACCTGCAGCAGTGGTGGCAGGTCTTCACTCAGTTTGGTTTGCCGCCCGGGGGATGACATCCCAACAATTCTGGCGCGCTTCAGTTCGCGCTCGACCAGCTGCCGCAGGCGCTGCAGAGCTTCGCGCTGTTGTTGCTGGTGCTGTGGATCAAGCTGTTCCGCCAGCAGCTGCAGCTGTTGCAGCGGGCGTTTCATTTCGTGGGCAAGATTACCCAGCGCGTTACGCGAGCGGCTGACCCGCTGCTGCAACAGGCTGAGCAGGCGATCGATTTCTTCGGTCAGTGGCTGCACCTCCTGCGGGTAATGACCGGCGGCGGCATTCAGGCCATCGCGCTCACCAAAACGCAGTTCGCGCAGTTGCTGCTGTAAGGGTTCCAGCCGGGTGAAGGCGCGACTCAGCTGGCGGCGCTGGATCAGCATTAACAGCAGCATGGCACAGATCACGAGGGCGAGGGCCGCCAGCCGGTATTGGCTGAGTTCGTTGTGCAGAGGCGCGATGTCTTCCGCCACCCACAGAGTAAAGTCGTGATTCTGTACGCGGATGCCCTGCGCCTGGCTGAGCCACTGTTCATCCAGTTGATCACCCTGAATGCCGGGTTGCTGCCAGTGCCGGACAACGCCGCTGCCGAGGTGAATGACGGGCGGTTCTTTATCCCACAGCGAGCGGCTGCGCAGGTCGGTGCCCTGCTGGTCGCGGATGGCAAAATAATGGCCGGAGTACACACGCTGATAGAGTGTGCCCAGACGGCTGTCATCCACCTGCCAGTGGCCCTGAGCGTCCTGTGTCAGGGCGGCAATCAGGCCGTCGGCATCGTGTTGCAGACGGCTGAGCACGGTGTGGGTGGTGAGCTGGCGCACGCCATAGTCGGCCAGCCACAGCAGCGGTAACAGCAGCAGCAGTAAGGTCAGCAACCATTGCCGGCGCAGCTGTTGCTGCAGTGAAATCATGTTTGTGTGTCCGCCGCCAGCTGATAGCCCTGCCCACGGCGGGTTTCGATAAAGTCTTTGCCGAAGTACTGACGCAGGCGGTTGATGTAGACCTCAATCACGTTGCTGTCTTTCTGTTGCTCTTCTTCGTAGACGTGTTCGCTGAGGCGGGTTTTGGAATGCACATCCTGCGGGTGCTGCATCAGGTAGCGCAGCAGGCGGAATTCAATCGCGGTCAGCTCGATGGTGCGGCCATCGGCGCTGTTGGCTTGCTGGCGTTCGGTATCCAGTGTCACACCGCGCCAGCTCAGGGCGTTACTGGCCTGGCCGCCCTGCCGGCGGCCGATGGCTTCCAGCCGGGCGAGTAACTCCTGGCTGTGAAAAGGTTTGCCGAGGTAATCATCAGCACCGGCTTTGAGGCCGTCGACCCGCTCATGCCAGGCGTCGCGTGCGGTCAGCACCAGTACCGGCGTGCGATTACCGGCGGCGCGCCAGCTGCGCAGCACGTCCAGGCCGTTTTTACCCGGCAGGCCCAGATCAAGCACGATCAGATCCGGCTGCAACTCGTTGCCGAGAAACTCACCATCAATGCCATCGTGGCTGACCTCTACCGCGTAACCGGCTTCGCGCAGCAGCGGCTGCAGGGCATCGGTCAGTTGCTGGTCATCTTCGATCAGCAGCAGCTTCACAGCGGCCGGACCTCAGTCGTCATCGCTTTCATCCTCCAGCCAGGCACCGCTGCGGGCGTCGATATAGGTTTCATGTCGCTGTCCGTGGCTATCGAGCCATTTGAGTTCGTACACCAGCACACCGTCTTCCCATTCCACTTCGGCATCCAGCAGTTCACCACCCAGAGGATGCCGTTGCAGAATGGCTTCCAGAGAGAGTATCTCACCCTGCTCCACCCAGGCCCTGATCTGGGTCTGGTCGGGATGTTTTCCGGCAAAGGCCGGATTAATCGTCCCAGCGGCCAAAGCCAGGAATAACCACCGTATGTTCATTGAATTTCCCCTGTGCGGCATCTTTATGGCAGCTGTCGCATTGACTGAATGAACCAACCTGCGGATTGCCGCTGACCATACGCTCCGGTACTTCCCGGTGCTTACGTTTAAAGTATGGCAGTTCGGTGATGCGCTGAGGAGTGTCGTTGTAGGCGAGGCCTTTAAGGTAGCGTGTGTGATTGCTGGCGCTGTGAGCACTCAGGTAGGCCAGAATTTCTGCCTGAGCGGCGGCACTCAGCGAGGCATCGTCACCGAAGTGATTATCAAGGCTGGCCATCATCGTCTGCCAGCTGCGCGCCGGCAGCAGCTTGGCCGGATAAGGCAGATGGCAGCTGCCGCATTCTTGCTTGTATTGCTGTGCTGCGGCGGTATCTGTGCCGGTATCTGTGCCGGGCTGTTCGCTGCGTGGCCGGTATTCGCTGTGCTCATCATCATCGTCATCCGCGAAGGATTGATTATTCAGAGTGCTCAGGCCGTAAATGCCAAGGGTCAGGGCGCCACCCAGCAGCAGTGTGCCGGTGGCAAAACGCAGGGCGTTGAGAGACGTGCGCAGGGCGTTCAGGTTACTCATCATCTTTCTCCTTCTTTATGGCTGGCTGAGCCAGGTAATAACATCGCCTTTTTCCTGAGCGCTGCATTCGCGTCCCAGCGTCCAGCGGCAGTTACGCAGGAACCACTTCTCTGTTTTGGCGGCATCGGTAAAGCGCTCCGGGTTGGCGTGCACCGTCATCGGCTCAATGAGCTTGCCGGTTTTCTGATGTTTGCCGGGCTGTGCCGGATCGCGTCCGTGGCAGCTGGCACAACTGCGCCCGTTGTTATCCTGCAGCCACAGCGCCTCACCGGCGGCGGCTGAGAATGGCCCCGCTCCGCCAGCTTGCAGAGCCTGTAGCTGGGCGCTGGCGTCGGCATAGCTGAGGCTGGTGGCGAGCAGGCTTAAGGTAAAAAGAGCCGCACTCAAGGCGCGGCGGGTCAGGTTATTCATGCTGATCTCCCTGGCCGTCAATGTCGTCAGAGCGTGCTTCTTTGCGACCGTGAATCATTGAGCGCACCAGGTTTTCGCGGTGATGCAGACTGCTGAACAGCACCCCGGCAACGTGCAGGAAGACCAGCGCCAGTGTGCTGTTGGCGAAAAATTCGTGGATTTCTTTCAGCGTGTGTTCGTCAAAAGAGGCCAGCCAGGTGCCTGCTAACGGCCCGGCGTTTTCATCCGCGCCCAGCGTTGCCATACCGAATACCACGGTGCCGGTCAGCGCTAACAGCAGGGCAACCACCATGGCACCCCCGGCCGGGTTGTGGCCGATGTAGCGGCGCGCCTTACCGGCCGGAATGGCAATCAGATAATTCCATACGCCACGCGGGGACGTCACAAAGTCGCTGAAACGTGCGTGATGGCTGCCAATCAGCCCCCATACCAGGCGAAAGGTGACCAGCGCGGCCACGCTGTAACCAGCCCAGACGTGCAGGGTTTCGAACTCGTCTTCGCTCAGATAAGCGATAAAGAAAAACAGCACCAGCGACCAGTGGAAGATACGCACCAGCGGGTCCCAGACTTTGATTGTGTGTGTCATTACGACCTCTCCTCAGGATTTGCACCCAGCGTAGAGCGGCCATGCTTAAACCAACCTTAAAGTCATCAACAGGCAATATGGAGCAGTGGATCATGTGGCAAAGCTGACATACCTGCCTGCGATCATCATTGGCACTCCGCGACTCTGAAAACTACCTACACTGGTCACTATCCGCACAGGCAGAAGGACTGCACCATGACACTGAAATTTCCGATGATGATTGCCTCACTGTTCAGCGTATTGCTGATGTTTCCGGCTCAGGCTGCTCCGGTTTGTCCGGCGGGTGGCGTTAAGGTGGGCTGGGAGCCCTGGCTGCCCTATGCCTATGAAGAACAAGGAACTTTTACTGGTCTGGATCTGGATATGGCGACCGCCATCCTGACCCGCATGGGCTGCCCTTTTACCTTTGTGAACCGGCCCTGGAAGCGCCTGCTGACAGAAGTGGCCGCTGGTGATCTGCACCTGACCGGCGGTGCCTCACGTACCGCTGAACGCGAAGAATTTGGCTATTTCAGCACGCCATACCGTACCGAATCGGCAGTGATGATAGTGCGTAACGAGGATGCCGCAGGCTACGCCAGTATCACCTCGCTGAAGGATCTGATCGGCAAGAATTTTACCCTTGGCATTACCCGCGGTTATTACTACGGCGAAGATTATGCGGCTCTGGAAAATGATGCGGGTTTCAAAGCCCGTCTGGCCGATGCCGGTGATGATGCAACCAACTACAAAAAGCTGGCGGCGAAACGGCTGGATGGCTTTCTGGCCGACCCGTTCTCCGCCGCAGCAGGGCTGAAAAAAGAAGGCTTCAGCGGCCGTTTCAAAACCCTCATGACGGTCTACTCCGACGACATCTACTTCCTTATCAGCAAAGCCGCGACATCACCGGAGTTTGTTGCCGCTTTTGATCAGGCGCTGGCAGAGCTGAAGACCAGTGGTGAATACCAGGCGATTCTGGATAAGTACCTGAACTAGGGCCTGTTTAATTAGTGTAAACAGGCCCTAAACCACCTCTGAATGATTCACGCACGTTAAGCCGTGCAGAATGATTCAGAGGTGTGTTTAACGTTGTTGTATCCAGCCAGCAATATCTTCGTCTACCCCTGGCGCTAACCCCTCAGCGCCTAAAACAATCATCTTTAGCCAAAACCACAGACTGTCTTTAGGCTGATCGGCAAAGTACTGATTTTTGAACAACCCATGGTCAACATCGGCATACACCCGGTAGCTAAAATCCGATTGAATGTGGGTTTTATATTCGTTAATCGATTGCTGTACGTCGACATTACGATCTGAGTCACCAAATAATGCCAGCACCGGCTGACGGATATGCGGTAAAAACCTGCGTGCATCGGCCGCCATATTGTTGACCGCAAATCTGAAACGGGAAGGCGACATTTCACTGCCTTGAAAAAACTCTGGCTCGTGTTGCCCACGATAAGTCTGATACTCACCATAGGACATGCCCTGTGCCAAACGCTGATCCAGCGCCTGATTATAGGCCATGCTCTCTTGCAGTTGTTGTTGGCTTAAACCCAGCGATGCAAGGCGTTGACGGGTGAGATAATCCCCCTGCTCACGCCAATCAATGGCGGTAGAAATAAACACACCAAAAGCTAAATCCGGATCTTGCGCCAATGCCTGTGGCATTACCCAACCCGCCTGTGAAAATCCGAGCAAACCAATCGCCTTAGCATCCACCTCTGGCCGGCTGCGTAAATACCTTACGGCTGCGGCTACTTCCGCGCTGCGATCTGCCATGGTTTGATCTAACCAGTTCCCCTCAGACTCTCCGACGCCGGGTTTATCCCAGCTAAAAACGCCAATACCTGCGGCCAACAGGGCATCAAAATAAGGCTGATAATAGCCGGCACAGGAGCGGTCAACGGTGCCATCGCCGTGCACAAAGATCACCACCGGCAGCGCAGATTCACTCGCGTCAGGCAGTAATAAATCCCCCGCCAGGCGTGTATCGCCATGCAAAAACGATACGGCTTCACTGCGATAAGGTATCGCCGTCGCGATCAGCAGCGAAACCAACACCAGCAACAATGCAGCTCCCACCCAGATTTTCATAAGCATCCTCCTTAATTGGACTTTTATGGTAGAGAACGCTGCTGCAGTGTCACAAACGTTTTCATGCGGGTAAGCCCCAGCTCTTACAAAGGCTTACTGAAGTCTCACACCTCCTCTCCCTACACTGCCAGTAACGATTGACGGACAGCCATTGCCGGGATGGCTGCAGACCATCTCTTTTTAACATTCAGGTTTTTAACGTTCAGGAAGAAAATTATGAAAAAAATACCGATTGCACTGGCGCTGTGGACGGCCGCTGCATTAGCGGGGTTTGCGCTTCCCAGCCACGCCGAAAATGCGGGCAGTGCTTCTGCGCAATCACAGGGCAATCTCACTATTGAAGTCCATGCCGCTGCTAATGATGACGGCTATATCGATATCAGCTTACTCAGCAATGCTGAGCAATTTAATGGTAAGGCGGCGCCGCAGCAGAATTGTCGCGAGACGATTAAACAGCAACGCGCGCGCTGTACTTTTGTTGAGTTACAACATGGTGATTACGCCTTGTTTGTTTATCACGATGAAAACGACAACCACAAACTGGATGAGAATTTTCTCGGCGCACCCACCGAGAAGCTCGCCATCAGCGCGGTGGATTTAGCCAGCAACAGCAGTCCGACCTTTGAGCAAAGCACCATCCGCTTTCAAAGCTCCGATGGACAAGTATTTATTAACCTTCAATAGAGCTCACCATCATGAAATGGCTATTTTCTGTTCGCCTGCGTCAACTATTGGCAACCGGGCTTGGGTTGTTTGTACTTCTGGCGGTTCTGGATGAGCTGGAAAACACCGAAGTCACTACCCATGACGTGCAGCCAGAGAACAAGTCCTATGTCGCTTCCGTGGTTCAGCCCAAAGCAGAACCGCATATGCCGACACTGGATAAACTCGCCGCACTGGAGGCGGCAAAACTGGTGGAGCTGACCAGTGACGTAGCGGGCCGCATTGTGGACTCCTCCCCCAGCTATCGTCGTGGACGGGTATTGCCCGCTCAGGAATGGTTGCTGCAGGTTGACCCATTGCCCTATGAGGCGCAGGTGGCCGCCGCCAGGGTCGCGTTGATGAATGCCAATATGGCGTTAAAAAATGTCCGCGCCCAATACGCCCATGACAGCCTGATGGTGCAAACCGCCAACGCTGATCTGGAATATTATCAACTGCAATATCAACAGGCTCAGCAAGATCTGAAACGCAGCCGTATCGCATTGCCTTTTTCTGGTGAGCTGGTCGACATCAAGACCCATATCGGCGAACACATTGCCGTGGGGCAAAGCATCGCCTCGGTAATACCCCACGACGGTCAGGAAATTCGTGTGGTTGTAAGCGTTCAGGAATTTGATTCTCTGGCCCAGCCGTTATTGCAACACCCCATCACCATTACCGATTTAAATGGCAACGTTGTGGGCAAGGCGCACATTCAGGGCGTCAGCCAATACAGTGAACAATTACAGCGGCAACTCTATATGACACTGGATGGTCAGCACTCCCTGATCACCGGTCAGCACGTGCGTGCTCAGCTGCCATTAAAACCCTGGAGCAGGGTTTATTCCGTGCCTGAATCCAGCCTGACGGCACAGCATGAAATCTGGTTTTTAGATAAACACCAGCGTGCGCAAAAGCAGCGTTTGCATACCTTTATTGTGCAAAATGAGCGCGTATATTTTTCCTGGCCAGCGACCAGTAACCCGCATCCGCTCGACAATGTATTGGCCTATCCGCGTGATTCGTTGGCGCAAGGCATGAGCATTGAAGCGCGCCCTGTCAAAGTTGAAACCACCACTCTCAGTCAGGAGGCGGCACTATGATCGCCTGGTTCACGCGTCACCCGGTCGCCGCTAATTTGTTGATGCTGGCCTTGTTGATCGGTGGCTGGATCTCTGCCAGCCATATGCGCAAAGAAGTGATACCTAAACTGCCTGCCAGTGAAATTACTGTCAGCGCTTATTACGAAGGCCGCAGCGGCGCACAAATAGATCAGGAGCTGGGGCAAAAAGTCATACAGGCATTGGAAGGCCTGAGTGGCATTAAATCCGTTGCCGTCACCAGCCAGCAAGACATGCTCAATGTGACCGTTAAAAAGCAACTCGACTACGATGTGCAACGGCTGTTCAGCGACGTTAAAGCCAATATTGAAAGTATTTATGACTGGCCACAACAAGCGGAAAAGCCGCAGGTTCAACTGGCGGATATGACCTTCGATGCCCTCATGGTGCAACTCCATGGCGACACCGACGATCACAGTTTGGTACAGCTGGCCAATCAGGTTAAGCAAACTCTGCTGGCTAACCCGGCGGTGCATAAAATCGAACAATACGGTTTGCTGGAATACGGCGTATATATTTATCTGCAACCGGAAAAAATGCAGCTCTATGAGTTGTCGCTGACCGAGGTGGCCGAAGCCATTCACCAGCAATCCGTGCGCAGCCGTACCGGGCTGTTAAAAACAAATAACGGCCAGTTTTTATTGCAGGGCCAGTACAGTGCCGAATCATTGCAGCGTTTAAGCCAGCTGGTGGTGCGTGTCAGCGATCAGGGCCAGCGCCTGCGTTTAAGTGATGTGGCCCGCATCGAAGACGGTTTTATCGAAGGCAACTCCGAGATTCGGTTTAATCAGCAGCCCAGCATTGCCTTTGCCGTTAAAATGGCGGCTAAGAGTGATGTGTTAGAAATCTCTCGCCAGGTCAAGCAAGAGGTCGCTCAACTCCGTACTCAGCTGCCTGATAATGTCAGCCTGACGGTATGGTTTAACGCGGCCGACTACGTGCAATCAAGACTGCAATTGCTGACCGATAACGCCTGGATCGGCTTTGTGCTGGTGTTTGTGATCCTCAGTCTTTTTTTACAACTGCGCCTGGCATTCTGGGTGGCCATGGGATTGCCCGTCGCCATTGCCGGTACCTTAATCGTGCTCGGTCAGCTTGGCTTTCAGTACACCATTAACGAAGTCACCACCTTTGGTTTTATTCTGGTGCTGGGCATCCTGGTGGACGATGCGGTCGTCGTTGGCGAAAGTATTTATAGCCAAAAACAAACAGCCAACCCACAAACTACCGACCCGGTGAGCGCCACCATTGCCGGTGCCAAAAAAGTTGCCCTGCCCACCACTTTTGGCGTACTCACAACCGTTGTAGCCCTGTTACCTATGACGCAGTTTCCATCGGAAACCGGGCGTCTGTTTGCCGGCTTTGCCTGGGTTATTATCGTCGCTTTATTATTTTCGTTATTAGAATCCAAACTGATTTTACCCGCCCATTTACGTCATATCCCGCTCGGCCAAAGCCAGCGTCAAAGTCGCCTGCAGCGTTGGCGTCATCTGCCACAGCAAGGCCTGGATAGCATTCGGCAAAGACTGTACCGGCCATTATTAATCAGCGCTTTGCGCTATCGCTACGGGATGTTGTGTGTGGCTGTAGCCCTGTGCGTGTTGGTATTTGGCTATTTAAGCCTGGGCAAAATACGCAGCGTGATGTTCCCGCAAGTGCCGGGCGATTTATTGATTATGCAGGTCGATATGGAGCCTAACGCCCCGCAAGCTCTGTTGCAGCAGGCCAGCGAGCAAATAAAACAACAGCGCTTGCTTATCAACCAGCAATACCGCCAGCAAGGTATGGCCGGTGATGTGATTGAAAAAAGCATGACCATTACCCTGGAGCAGGGCCATATTCTGGTATTTGCCGAGCCATTAAAACGCGAACTGCGCGGCCAGGCAGATCTCGCCGCCATCGCTCAGCAGTGGCGCACTGCCGTGTTGCCACTGGAGGCCGTCGATAATGTCGATGTGACGGTATCCCTTGAAGGCTCTGGCGTTGGCAATCAACTTATTATTCAGCACCCGGACGCCAGTGTGCTGGCTGAGCAAAGTGACACCATTCGTCAATGGCTGCTGTCACAACCAGGGGTACGATCGGTCAAAGATGTTCACCAGGCCAGTCTGCCGCAATTGTCGTTTACGCTAAAACCCGAGGCGCAGTTGTATGGCATCAGCCGGCGTATGTTGGCTGAGCAATTGGCCATGGGCTTTGGCGGTCTGGAGGTCGACCGGTTTTTTCGCGATCAGGCGCGGGTAAAAATGTACGTGAGTCTGACGCCGGAAGCGCGTAACAGCCGGGCAGACTTGTCACAGTTTTACGTTTTTAACCAACAGGGACAGCGTTTTCCACTGACTGCTGTTGCTGATATTCATGCTGCGCAAACCGCCGGTGTGTATTACCGCTATAACGGTGCGCTCAGCCGTAAATTAAAATTGGATATCGATAAGAATATTGCCAGTCCGGCCGATGTGTATCAGCGTTTGCTGCAAACTCAGCTACCGGATTTACGCCGCCAGTTTCCTCGTTTATCTATCGTGCCTGCAGGTGAGCTGGAAGAGGTTGCCGAGTCTCAACAAGGTTTGCTTACGGCATTTACCCTGGCGCTATTGGGCATTTATATATTGTTGGCGGTTCCACTTAAACGCTATTGGCAGCCACTGATTATTATGGCGGCCATTCCTTTAGGGCTGGTTGGCGCTATTTTAGGGCATGTGTATTTAGGGCTAAGCGTGAGCCTGTATTCGTGGCTCGGCATGCTGACGTTATCGGGTGTGGTGGTCAACGACAGTTTGTTGATCGTTAACCGCTTTAATGAGTGCCGCGAGCAAGGCATGGCGCTGCAAGCCGCTGCCATCGAAGCCTGCCTGAGCCGTTTTCGCGCCATTATTCTCACCTCCGTCACCACTTTTGCCGGCCTCTACCCTTTGCTCACCGAAACCTCAGAGCAGGCACAGTATTTAATACCGGCTGCTGCCTCCATGGCTTATGGATTGTTATTTGCCACGGTGATCAGCTTGCTGCTGATCCCGATATTGTTGGTGATTTCTGCAGAAATCGGCACCTGGCTGGGTTTAAAGCCCAGCAGCATTTCGCAGCAGGTCATCCCCACAAGCAATACGTCAACGTCAGCACCTGAGACAACGCCATTGCTTTAGTTTTTATTGGAAAAGGATTTCATATGTTGATCTTACATACATTAAGACGTGTTCTGATCGCTGCGTCTTTCGCCGCTTTCGCCATGCCCGCCGCCAGTGATCAGTTTCATATTGGCGTCGGCATGGGCAACACTTCAGCGGAATATAAAAACAGCGACGGCAATGCGTATTTCCTGCCGGTCGTGCAATATCAAAGTGATTTATGGAGCATCAATATTGACCGCGCCGAGTTGTATTTGCCGCTCAGCCAGAAAAGCTGGTTAAGTGCTATTGCTGCCCTGCGCCTGCAAACTCTGAACGACGACACCAGTGATGCTACCCGGGGCATGGAGGCGCGTAAGGAAAGTCTGGATGCGGGTATGGGGTTTAATTTTTACGACCAGCAGCTGGGCTATTTTGCACTGGAATGGGTGCACGATATCAGTCAGGTTCATCAGGGCCAGAAATGGTCATTGGTGGCCGCCTGGCCCCTCGAAGGACCGCGTTTAGCCATTATTCCCGCTGTATATTTTCACCAGCTCGACCAGCAACTGGTGGATTATTATTACGGCGTGCGGGCGCAGGAACAGCAGCTTAACCGCCCAGCTTACCGGGGCCAGGCCACGACTAATATCGGCAGTAGTCTGGAGGTTAGCTATAACATGACGCCACGCTGGCGCATGCAGGCAGAAGCCAGAATTACCCATCTTGGCAAAGGCATTACCGCCAGCCCGATTGTGGATACGGATTACCGCTGGAATACGATGTTATCGGTGAGCTATAAGTTATGAGGCCAGGGCCTGTTAACACTAAGAGAATCAGGCCCGTTCTCCCCGCACCACAAACGCCGCGCCACCCAGATCGCTATCCTGTACTTTTAATTCAAAGCCGTGTTTATCCAACAGATTGATAACAATCGCCAGCCCCAGTCCGCCGCCCTGACTGCTGCGACTGTCATCTAAGCGCACAAAGGGCTGCAATATGCGCTGCTTGTCGCTATCGGGCACACCGGGGCCGTCATCTTCCACGGTTAATTCAAAGCGGTTGTGATCTGCCCGCAGACAAATACGCAGTTGGCTGTGAGCAAACTTAAGGCCGTTGGTAATAAGGTTTTCCAACACGCGATTAAATAACGCAGGGTCAAGCGCTGCCCCGATCTCTTCCAGTTGTAATGCTATCTGTATCTCTGGCATCAGCGGGTTGAGGCGCTCGCTTATCTGCCGGATCATCGGTGCCAGCGGGCATTGGGTAAACCTGATGGGGTACGCCTGACCATTGAGTTTGGCCAGCAGCAGCCAGTCGTCGAGCAACTCAGTTAAGTCGTCGAGGCAATCGTCCATCTGTTGTACCTGATCCCGGTAGTCGGCCACGGTGCGGCATTCCCGTGTCATATCCAGAGCAAAACGCAAACGCGCCAGCGGTGTTTTTAAGTCGTGAGAAACGCCATTCACCATTAGCTGGTGCTCATTCATTAAGGTTTCTATGCGCTCAGCCATGTCGTTAAAGCGCCGGCCTAATTCGTCATAGGGATGCGGCATACGCGCGTCGATGCGCTGTTGAAAATCACCGTCGCCGTAGCGCTGATAAACCTCGCTAAGGTGCCGTACATAGCGCTGATTACTGCGCACGTATAAAAATACAAACAGCCCCAACACCAGAAAGACCATTAACACTAAGGCATTGCCATAATGCTGGTGTGCGAGGGCGTTGTGATACATTTTTTCCAGCACTAACGCACAATGACACTGCGGAAAAAAATAAAAGACCGTAACGTCGTCCACGACCCAACCACTGCGAGCGCTGACGTAGCTGCCATCCTGCTGTAGCTGCTGTTGTTCGACCTGATTTAACGGCAGCTCCGATAGCGGCTGTAAAGATAGCCGGTAGCCAAATTTATCCTGCCACTGAGCCAAGCGTTGCTCACGATCCGGATGTCCGATGATTTGTTGCTGTACCAGTTGGCGAATGCCCTGGGTGCGGGCATATTCTTCCTGCTGCAGAGCTTGCACATAATGCTGGTCCAGCAGCACCACCGCAGCAAAAACGCCCACCAATAAGGCACAGGAAAAATACAAAAACAGACGGCCAAAAAATCTCATACATCCGCCAGCATATAACCGCGACTACGCACCGTTTTTATATATTTATAGGGAGGAACACTGTCGTCCATTTTTTTACGCAAACTGGAAATGCGCATATCAATGGCACGATCGAGGCCGTCGTACTCAATACCGCGCAAAGCCGCGACAATATCACTGCGTGCCAGAACCACGCCTGGTCTCGCCATCAGGTATTCGGCAATCGCAAACTCGGCATCCGTGAGTACTACGGCTTCGTCGTCGATAAAAAACTGGCGTGATGCAGGATCAAGTTTGAGGTTTTGCACCTGATAAAACTCGCTTGTGGTCAGCTCATTTGTTTGCCCCTGAGCCAGACGGATCAGCGCTTTTAACTTGGCAAATAAAATATGTGGCCGCAGTGGTTTTTGAATGTAATCGTGTACGCCGAGATCAAACGCCTGCTCCTCTAACTGGGGACGGTCGCTGGCGGTAATCATCAAGACAATACCTCGGTATTCAGGTGTGGTCTGGCGTAATAACTCGAGCCCATTAAAGTTCGGCAGCATCATATCCAGAAGAAGAATATCGGGCTGCCACTCGCGCACCAGCTTAAGCCCTTGCAGGCCTGATGTGGCGCTGTTAACCCGGTAACCCTGCCCCTGCAAAGCCTCACTCATCATCCGGTTGAGGCTGATGTCATCTTCCACAATAAGCAGCTTTGGTAAGTGCCCTGTCATGAGGCGTCTCCTATGACGTTTTGCCTGGGGAGCACTCAAAAGCGGGTGCGTGGTACAGGCTGTCGTTCAGCGTATCTTGCTGCCAGCGGCTGCCTGATGACCGTTGGCGCTTTGCCGGGGGAACTTTCATTCCCTGCCTGGAGGCCCGGAGCAACAGCCGTAACAACAGCAGCAGGCGCTGTTCAATTTGTCCGGTACAAATGTCGCGTTTCATTCCCTTTCCTTTATTACAGCTTTTCACCTGAGCAAGTCACGGCTGAGCGTCACAAGGTCGGCCGCCAGGGCTACCGACCAGAAATACTACTAATATTGAAAGCTGACTGGTACGCATACCTGCGCATGCACTCTGCCCGCCGACATTAAGCTCTGCCTGAATACCTGTCCAATGGATCGTATTCCGGTAGCGATTGCCGATACCACCCGCTCGATGCGAGCTTTTTATTACCCATGCCTTCTGGCCCGAATTGCCCTTTGTTTTGCCACTCAGGTTTACGTTAACGTAAAGGTAACTTAGCAGCCCGACAGCCCAACCCGCATGAGCCGTACTTACAGCATCCGTGACCTCGCCGACGAGTTTGATATCACCACCCGCACCATCCGCTTTTATGAGACGGAAGGCATGCTCAACCCGCAGCGCGAAGGTCAGACCCGTATCTATACGCCACAGGACCGGGTGACGCTGAAGCTGATCCTGCGCGGTAAGCGTTTGGGCTTATCGCTGGCGGAAAGCCGCGAGCTGATTGGTATGTACCGCCCCGGACTGGAGCCGGAGGCCAACCGCCCGCAGCTGGAAAAACTGCTGGCGGTGATAGAACAGCGGCGCAGCCACCTGCGCCAGCAACTGCACGATATCGAACGCATGATGCAGGACCTGGATGACGCCGAGCTGAAAGCCAGCGAGGCACTGGCGGCACTGAAAGGCGCTTAGCGCCGCCCGTTATTTCCGGCCCTGCTGACCAAGAATAAAAATACAACAGGAAGGAGCCATACGATGACCGGATTCAATTTTGGCCTGGGCGAAACGCTCGATATGCTGCGCGATCAGGTGCGCGGTTTTGCCCAGCGTGAGCTGGCGCCGCTGGCTGCGGACGTTGACCGCGACAACCAGTTCCCAATGCCCATGTGGCGCAAGTTCGGTGAGCAGGGATTGCTCGGCATTACCGTCAGCGAAGAATACGGCGGTGCCGGTATGGGCTATCTGGCGCATGTTATCGCCATGGAAGAAATCAGCCGCGCCTCGGCCTCGGTCGGGCTGTCCTACGGCGCCCACTCTAACCTCTGTGTAAATCAGATTTACCGCAACGGCACGGCGGAGCAGAAGGCGAAATACCTGCCGAAGCTGATCTCCGGCGAGCATATCGGCGCACTGGCGATGAGCGAACCCAACGCCGGTTCCGACGTGGTGTCGATGAAGCTGCGCGCGGATAAAAAAGGCGACCACTATGTGCTCAACGGCACCAAGATGTGGATCACCAACGGCCCGGATGCCAACGTCTATGTGATCTACGCCAAAACCGATCTGAGCAAAGGCCCGCACGGCATGACCGCTTTTATCGTCGAGCGCGACTGGGCCGGTTTCTCACGCAGCCCGAAACTCGACAAGCTCGGCATGCGCGGCTCCAACACCTGTGAGCTGGTGTTCGATAACGTCGAAGTACCGGCAGAAAACATTCTCGGCGGCGAGAACATGGGCGTGAAAGTGCTGATGAGCGGCCTCGACTACGAACGCGTGGTGCTGTCCGGCGGCCCGACCGGCATCATGCTGGCCTGTATGGATGTGGTGCAGCCCTACATCGTTGACCGTAAACAGTTTGGCCAGAGCATCGGTGAATTCCAGCTGGTGCAGGGCAAGCTGGCCGATATGTACACCAGCATGAACGCCAGCCGCGCCTATCTGTACGCGGTGGCCGCCGCCTGCGACCGCGGTGAAACCACGCGCAAAGACGCCGCCGGTGTGATTCTCTACTGTGCCGAAAAAGCCACGCAGATGGCGCTGGATGCGATCCAGCTGCTGGGCGGCAACGGCTATATCAACGACTTCCCCACCGGCCGCCTGCTGCGCGACGCCAAACTGTACGAAATCGGTGCCGGCACCTCGGAAATCCGCCGTATGCTGATTGGCCGCGAACTGTTTCAGGAGCAGAGCTGATGCCGCATATCCAGTCCCGGCTCGACAGCCGCAGTCCGCAGTTTGCCGCCAACCGTGAACAGATGCAGGCGCTGGTGGCCGACCTGAAAGCCAAAGTCGCCCGCATCGCCGAAGGCGGTGGTGAGGTGGCGATGCAGCGCCATACCGCGCGCGGTAAATTGCCGGTGCGTGAGCGAATTCAGCTGCTGCTCGATGCTGGCAGCCCCTTTCTCGAAATCGGCCAGCTGGCGGCCCATGAGGTGTACGGCGAAGACGTACCGGCCGCCGGTGTGGTTGCCGGTATCGGCCGTATCAACGGTCAGGAATGCATGGTGGTGGGCAACGATGCCACGGTGAAGGGCGGCAGCTACTACCCGCTGACGGTGAAAAAACACCTGCGCGCGCAGACCATTGCCCAGCAGTGCAATCTGCCCTGTGTCTATCTGGTGGACTCCGGCGGCGCTAACCTGCCACGTCAGGATGAAGTCTTCCCCGACCGCGAACACTTCGGCCGTATTTTCTTTAATCAGGCCAATATGTCGGCCGCCGGTATCGCCCAGATTGCGGTGGTGATGGGTTCCTGCACTGCCGGCGGCGCCTATGTGCCGGCGATGGCTGATGAATCCATTATCGTGCGCAATCAGGCCACCATTTTTCTTGCCGGCCCGCCGCTGGTGAAGATGGCCACCGGCGAAGAAATCGGTGCCGAAGAACTGGGTGGTGGCGAGCTGCATACTGGTCAGTCTGGCGTGGCCGATCATCTGGCCGAAAACGACGAGCACGCGCTGCAACTGGCGCGTAACGCCGTCGCCAATCTGAACCGCCGCAAGCCGCCAAGCACGGCGGCAGAGGTAAAAGAACCCGCCTATCCGGCCAGTGAGCTGTACGGTTTGATTCCGACCGATACCCGCCAGCCCTACGATGTGCGCGAGGTGATTGCGCGGCTGGTGGACGGCTCGCAGTTTGATGAATTCAAAGCGCGCTTCGGCACCACGCTGGTGTGTGGCTTTGCCAAACTGTACGGCATGCCGGTCGGCATCGTTGCCAATAATGGCATCCTGTTTTCTGAGTCGGCACAGAAAGGCACGCACTTCATCGAGCTTTGTGCGCAGCGCAAAATTCCGCTGCTGTTTCTGCAGAACATCAGCGGCTTTATGGTCGGCCCCAAATACGAAGCCGAAGGCATCGCCCGCCACGGCGCCAAGATGGTGATGGCGGTGGCCTGTGCCAAGGTGCCGAAGCTGACGCTGGTGATCGGCGGCAGTTTCGGTGCCGGTAACTACGGCATGTGTGGCCGCGCCTACGATCCGAACTTCCTCTTTATGTGGCCCAACGCGCGCATCTCGGTGATGGGCGGAGAACAGGCAGCCGGCGTGCTGGCGCAGGTGAAGCGCGAGCAGCTGGCGAAGAAAGGCGAGCCCTGGAGCGACGCCGACGAGAACGCCTTTAAACAGCCGATCCGTGAGCTGTACGAGCAGCAGGGTCATCCGTACTACAGCTCGGCACGGCTGTGGGATGACGGCATTATCGACCCGGCCGACAGCCGGCGCGTACTGGGGCTGGCGTTGTCGGCCTGCCTGAATAAACCCATCGAAGACACGCGCTTTGGCGTGTTCCGCATGTAGGAGATAAAGATGCTGGAACTCGCAATTCATCAGGGCGTCGCCACGCTGAGCCTCGACCGTCCCGAACTGGGTAATGCCTTTAATGCGGAGCTGATTGCCGAACTGCGGGCGCAGTTGGCGGTGCTGGCCATCGAGCCTGCGGTGCGGGTGCTGGTGCTCGCCGGTCAGGGCAAACACTTCTGCACCGGCGCTGACCTCAACTGGATGAAAGCGCAGAAAGACGCCTCCGAGGCAGAGAATCACGCCGATGCCCTGCAGCTGGCCGGTCTGCTGCAGGATCTGAATGACTTCCCCAAACCGACCATCGCCCGTGTGCAGGGCGCAGCCTTTGGCGGTGCGCTGGGGCTGATCTGCTGTTGCGATATGGCGGTGGCGGCAGATAACGCGCGCTTCTGTCTGAGCGAAGTGAAACTCGGTTTAAGCCCGGCCACCATCAGCCCTTATGTGCTGGCGGCGATGGGCGCACGTCAGGCGCGGCGTTACTTTTTAACCGCAGAACTGATCGACGCACCAACGGCGCAGGCACTGCAGCTGGTACATGAAGTGGTGCCGGCGGAGCAGCTGGATGAGCAGGTGCAGCGCTGGTGTCAGGCGCTGCTGGCCAACGGTCCGCAGGCGCTGGCGGCGACCAAAGCCCTGATCGCCCAGCAGAGCAGCCCGGTGACTGAGCAGCTGAAAGAACAAACATCGGCACTGATTGCCCGCCTGCGCGTCAGCGCCGAAGGCCAGGAAGGATTAAGTGCGTTTCTGCAGAAACGCGCCCCCACTTATGCACAGGAAGCAGCCCATGACTGAGCACCTGTTTAACAAGATTCTGATCGCCAACCGTGGCGAAATTGCCGTGCGTGTGATGCGTACCGCAAAAGCGCTGGGCATCCGCACCGTTGCCATTTATTCCGACGCCGACGCCAGCGCGCTGCATGTACAGCAGGCCGACGAAGCCATTGCTCTAGGTGGTGTGACCGCCGCCGAAAGCTATCTGGATATGCACAAGGTGCTGGACGCCGCGCGCGCTACCGGCGCCGAAGCCATTCATCCGGGCTACGGCTTTTTAAGTGAAAACGCCGCCTTTGCCCGTGCCTGTGAAGACGCCGGCATTGCTTTTATCGGCCCGTCGGCCGCCGCGATTGAAGCCATGGGCGATAAGGCCAGCGCCAAAGCCCTGCTGGCCGACAGCGGTGTGCCGCTGGTGCCCGGCTATCACGGCGATGAACAGAGCGACGAACGCCTGAGCACCGAGGCCGAGCGCATCGGTTATCCGCTGCTGCTGAAAGCCAGTGCCGGCGGTGGCGGTAAGGGCATGCGTATCGTGCTCTCCGCTGCCACGCTGCACGACGATATTGCCGCCGCCCGGCGCGAGGCGCGCTCGGCCTTTGGTGATGATCGCCTGCTGATTGAGAAATACCTGATCCGCCCGCGCCATGTGGAAGTGCAGGTGTTTATGGACAGCTTTGGCAACGGCGTTTACCTATTCGAGCGTGACTGCTCGGTGCAGCGCCGCCATCAGAAAGTGATCGAGGAAGCCCCTGCACCGGGTATGACGGCCGCGCTGCGCCAGCGTATGGGCGAAGCCGCGCTGGCAGTAGCGCAGCGTATTCAGTATCGCGGCGCGGGTACGGTGGAGTTTCTGCTGGATGCCAACCATGAATTCTTCTTTATGGAGATGAACACCCGCCTGCAGGTTGAGCACCCGGTCACCGAGATGATTACCGGCGTTGATCTGGTGTACTGGCAGTTACGCGTGGCGGCGGGTAAAGGTCTGCCGCAGGACGTCAGCCAGCAGAGCCTGCCGATTAATGGTCACGCCATCGAGATCCGGCTGTACGCGGAAGATCCGGATAACCATTTCCTGCCTGCCATTGGCCGCCTGAAGCTGTGGCAGGCACCAGAGCGGAGTGCTTCTGTTCGCCTCGACAGCGGTGTGCAGCAGGGTGATGAAGTCAGCCCCTACTACGACCCGATGCTGGCTAAGCTGATTGCCCACGGCCGTGATCGTACCGAAGCACTGCATAACCTGCGCACGGCGCTGGCTGCGCTGCAGGTCGACGGAGTAAAAACCAACCGCGATTTTCTGCTGCGTCTGCTCAGCCTGGAGGCTTTTGCCAATGCCGAACTGAGCACCGATTTTATTGAGCGTAACCAGCACGAACTGACGCAGCCTTTGCCGACCCACTGGGAACTGGCGGCGCTGACTGAGCTGCTGTTGCCGACGCTTGCCTCTCAGCCTCAGCAGCAAGCGCATGACCCATGGCACGCCGATGGTTTTCAGTCGGCACTGCCTGCACAGCGCGTGTTGCGGCTGGAAAGTGCCGCCGGTGATGTGCTGCGGGCACGGGCGCGGGCGAATGATCAGGGCTGGAACCTGCAGCTGGCCGATCAGAGTGTGCAGCTTCAGGGGCGTTTAGAGCTTAAGGGTCAGGCCGATGATATCCGCCTGCTGCAGCTGGAGGCGCGGGTAAACGGTCAGCAGCAATCGCTGCCGCTGGCACTGAGCGAGCATGAACTGCTGCTGTTTCTGCCGCAGGGCAGCCAGCGTTTTGTGCGTAACCGCTGGCTGGGCGAGCAGGCGCAGGACGATCATGGCGGTCTGACCGCACCCATGGCCGGTCAGGTGCTGGAGGTTAAAGTGCAGCCGGGCGAACAGGTTGAGGCCGGGCAGGTGCTGATGATTATGGAAGCAATGAAAATGGAGCACAGCATCCGCGCACCGCAGGCCGCGCTGGTGCAGGCGGTGCTGTATCAGGCCGGTGATCAGGTGGCCGAAGGCACTGAGCTGTTGCAGCTGGAGATAACGGCAGAGGCAGAAGCAGAGAACGCAGCGGAGGCCGACGCATGATGCAGCGGGCACATCCGGACAGCGTGCGCATTGTCGAAGTCGGCGCGCGCGATGGCTTACAGAATGAGGCGCAGGCGCTCAGTGTTGAGCTGCGCTGCGAGCTGATCGAGCGGCTGGCCGCCGCCGGCCTGCGCCATATCGAGGCCGGCAGTTTTGTCTCACCCAAATGGGTGCCGCAGATGCAACACAGCGACCGCGTACTGCTGCAGCTTAAGCGCCAGCCCGGCGTGCGTTATGCCGCCCTCACCCCTAATCTGCAGGGGCTGGAAGCGGCAGTAGCGGCCAACGCCTCAGAGGTTGCGGTGTTTACCGCCGCCTCCGATGCCTTCACCCATAAGAACATCAACTGCAGCGTGGCGCAGAGTCTGGAACGTATCCGCCCGGTGCTGGAACATGCGCGCACGGTTGGTCTGCCGGTGCGCGGTTATGTTTCCACCGTGATGGGCTGTCCTTATCAGGGCGAGGTGCCGGTGCAGGCGGTGGTCGATGTGGCGCAGGCGCTGCTGGATATGGGCTGCTATGAAATTTCACTGGGCGACACTATTGGCACCGGCAGCGTGCCGCAGACGCAGAGTCTGATCCGCGCGCTGGCACTGCATATGCCGGTGTCGCAGCTGGCGGTGCATTTTCACGATACCTATGGTCAGGCACTGGCCAATATTTACGCCGCGCTGGAGCTGGGTATCCGCACCGTCGACAGCTCGGTTGCCGGACTGGGAGGCTGCCCTTATGCCGCCGGAGCGTCGGGCAATGTTGCCAGCGAAGATGTGCTGCGTCTGGTCGAAGGCCTCGGCCTGCACAGCGGTATCGACGCGCAGTTATTGGCAGAAACCGGGCAGTGGATCAGCGACCAGCTGCAGCGCCCGAATGGCAGTAAAAGCGGCCGCGCGTTGATCGCGACTGAAAGTCGCTCCCACAGCTGAAAATTGCTCCCACAAATAATGGCATTGCTGGTAGGAGTGGCTTTCAGCCACGATGAAGATTATCGCGACTGAACGTCGCTCCCACAAATAATGGCATCGCCGGTAGGAGTGGCTTTCAGCCACGATAAGATAGCTGTAAGAGACAGACAATAAAATAAACAGGAGGCAAGGATGCCTGCCAGTCACCGTTTACGGAAAGGACGTTACTCGACTGAAGGCGGGGTTTACCTGCTGACAAGCACGACGGCTAACCGCCAGCCGTTTTTTGCAGATCCGCTGTTGGCTACTGCCGCCGCCCGGTGTTTCATCCGGCCTGAGTTACTTAAATCGTCGGCGTTGCTCTGCTGGGTATTGATGCCAGACCATGTGCACTGGCTGTTGCAGCTTGGTCAGGATGATGACTTGTCTGCCTGGGTTCAGCGCATGAAGGCGGTCAGTGCGATGGAGATGAACAGACTTCGGGGATGCAAAGAGAGTGTCTGGCAATCCGGTTTTCACGACCGTGCCATTCGTCACGAGGAAGATGTTCTGCCTGCCGCACGCTATATCGTCGCCAATCCTCTGCGTGCCGGGTTGGTAAGACGGGTCGGAGATTATCCCTATTGGGATGCCATGTGGCTGCAGACTGATCGCGACTGAAAGTCGCTCCCACAAGTAGGAGTGGCTTTCAGCCACGATGTAGATGATCGCCACGATGTGGATTATCGCGACGGAACGTCGCTCACACAAACAATGGCATTGCCGCTAGAAGTGGCTTTCAGCCACGATGTTCTAATCACGATGCTCTGATAATAACGAGGACAGGACAAGCAATGACAGAACAGCAACAACCCCTCTGGACGCCCTGCGCCGGACGCCGTACTGCCTCGCAGATGCAGGGCTTTATTAACTGGCTGGAGCGCACCAGTGGCCACCGCTTCAGCGATTACGATGACCTGCATTTATGGAGTACCCACGAGCGCGAAGATTTCTGGCAGGCGATCTGGGATTACTGCGATGTGATCGCCAGCCATGAGGCGACGGCGGTACTGAGCGATGGCGATAAGATGCCCGGCGCACGCTGGTTTGAGGGCGCGCGGCTGAACTTCGCTGAAAATCTGCTGGCTCCGGCGCAGAACCCCGCGTTCCGCAATAAAGCCGCACTGGTATTCCGCAACGAAGATCCGGCCCAGCGCCGCAGTCTGACCTACGCCGAACTCTATGCTCAGGTGGCGCAGCTGGCACAAGCCATGCGTGCAGCGGGTGTTGAGGCCGGTGACCGGGTGGCGGCCTTTATGCCCAATGTGCCGGAAACTGTGATTACCATGCTGGCGGCAGCGTCGATTGGTGCGCTGTTCTCCTCCTGTTCGCCGGACTTTGGTCTGCAGGGTGTGCTTGATCGTTTTGGCCAGATTCAGCCGAAACTTCTGATCGCGACTCAGGGCTATTTATACGCCGGTAAAACCATCGATTGTGGCGAGCGCGTGGCCGCTATCCGCGATGCGCTGCAATTACCGCCGCAGCAGCTGATTTCGGTGCCTTATCCGGGGCTGACGCTGAGCAAACCACAGGGCTCGGTGAGCTGGCAGGATTTTATCACCTCGTCGCAGCAGCAGTGGTCTGAGGATGACATTGAATTCGCCCAGCTGCCGTTCGATCAGCCGCTGTACATCCTCTACAGCTCCGGCACCACCGGTGT
Organism: Thalassobium sp.; assembly: GCA_002733205.1. Classification (GTDB taxonomy): domain Bacteria; phylum Pseudomonadota; class Gammaproteobacteria; order Pseudomonadales; family Oceanobacteraceae; genus Venatoribacter; species Venatoribacter pacificus. The sequence continues at coordinate 369,284 of NVUW01000002.1, forward strand.
ACCCAAGTGCATCGTCCATGGCGCTGGAGGGACGCTTTTGCAGCATCAGAAAGAGCTGCGTCTGCATACCGACGTACGCGCCGATGACGTGCTGTTTTACTTTACGACCTGCGGCTGGATGATGTGGAACTGGCTGGTTTCCGGCCTGGCCACGGGTGCCACGCTGGTGCTGTTCGATGGCTCGCCTTTTCACCCGGCGCCCGATGTCTTGTGGAAGATGGCCGCCGAAGAAGGCATCACCATTTTCGGCACCAGCGCCAAATACCTGTCGGCGCTGGAGAAAGCTGGCGTAAAACCGGCGCACCTACACCTGCAACAACATCTGCACCAACACCAGCAACATCAGCAACATCAGCAAGGAAAGCCGCATAAAGTCCGCACCCTGCTCTCTACCGGTTCGCCGCTGGCGCATGAAAGCTTTGATTATGTGTACCGCGATATCGGTGCCGATATCGCGCTGTGTTCCATCTCCGGCGGTACCGACATTATCTCCTGCTTTGCGCTGGGTAACCCCTTGCTGCCGGTCTATCGCGGTGAGCTGCAGTGCGCTGGCTTAGGCATGGCAGTGGAAATCTGGGATGACGAAGGCCGCGCGCTGGCTCCGGGCGAAAAAGGCGAGCTGGTGTGTACCAGAGCCTTCCCGTCAATGCCGGTTGGTTTCTGGAATGACCCGGACGGACAGAAATATCACGATGCCTATTTCAGCCGCTATAGCGCACAAAAGCCTGATGGCGTCTGGACTCACGGTGTCTGGGCTCACGGTGATTATGCCGAACGTGTCGCGCACCATGGCAAAGACAGCGGTGAAACCGCCGGGCTGGTTATTCACGGCCGCTCCGACGCGGTACTCAACCCCGGTGGTGTGCGCATAGGCACCGCCGAAATTTACCGTCAGGTCGAGCAGCTGGACGAGGTTCTGGAAAGTCTGGCTATTGGTCAGCCCTGGACCGGTGATGTGCGCGTGGTGCTGTTTGTGGTGCTGAATAATGGCCAGACACTGGATGATGCGCTGCGCGATAAAATCCGCAGCCAGATCCGCAGTCACTGCACGCCGCGCCATGTGCCGGCGAAGATTATTCAGGTGGCGGAACTGCCGCGTACCATCAGCGGTAAGCTGGTGGAGCTGGCGGTGCGCAATGTGGTGCAGGGTTTGCCTGTTAACAATACCGACGCCCTGAAAAACCCGGAAGCGCTGCAACACTTCCGCGATCTGGAGGAACTGCAACATGACTGACCACAGCGCACACCTGACTCTGGAATTATGCAAAGACGACAGCGGTGCCGAAAGCATTGCCCTGCTGACGCTGAACCGGCCGGATATTAAAAACGCCATTTCCGATGCTGAAGTGATCGACGCCATCGAACAGACGCTGGCCCAGGTTAACGACCGTCAGGATATTAAAGTCGCGGTATTTACCGGTGCCGGTAAAGTATTCAGCGGCGGTGGCAATATCAAAGCGATGCAGCAGCGCAGTGGTATGTTTGCCGGCGATGCACAACAGCTGACCGCCAATTACAAAGCCTTTATTCAGCGTATTCCGCTGGCGTTTGCCCAGCTGGAAATTCCCATTCTCGCCGCGGTTAATGGCCCGGCGGTGGGTGCCGGTAACGATATGGTGTGCATGTGCGATGTTGCCATTGCCAGCGAGCAGGCGACCTTTGCCGAAAGCTTTATCAAACTGGGGATTATTCCCGGCGATGGCGGCGCCTGGTTATTACCGCGCCGTATCGGTATGCAGCATGCGCTGGAAATGGCGCTCACCGGCCGCACATTTTCGGCCGACGAAGCACTGCGCATGGGGCTGGTCAGTCGCGTGGTACCCCATGCCCAGCTGCTGGGCAGTGCCCTAGGTCTGGCGCGGCAGATGGCCACCAACGACGCCCGCTGCCTGCGGGAAACCAAGCGCCTGTTTAATGCCGCCCGCAGCCAGACCTTAGAACAGGCGCTGGATGATGCCGCGCAGATTCAGGGGCAGCTGCATCATGCACCGGGGTTTAAGTTGTAATTCATGGTCTGATATTTGGCGGTGATTAATAATGTTTGCGCAGGGTCATATCTGCGCTCTCTGGGTAATAGCCGGACCTGCCAGAAGATACAAAATAAATATTCTGATAATAATATAATAACTTGATGGATTGGCCCGGCTGGATATAATCGCTGCGCCTTAGGAGGCGTTAATTATAAATGTATAAGGAATACAGGGATTATGAAATACATCAAACTGGCGGCGGTTGTTGTTGCTGCATCAATCAGTGGTTGCGCGACAATTCTTTCTGAAGATGTTGCGACAGTGAATGTTGCTACGTCTACAGGTAAGAAAATCGACATCACTATCGATGGTCAGAATTATACCGTACCTGGTGTTGTTAAATTGGAAAAGGATGGCCAGAGCAAAATAATCAGCACCAACGATGCTGATTGTGCGTCTTCTACAGCAATGAACCGTAAAGTCGAAGGTGTTTTCTGGGTGAACCTGTTATCAGGCGGATTGTTCGGTTCTACTACTGACTCTGCAACAGATGCAATGTGGACTTACGACGATTACGTTACAATCAGCTGTAAGTAATCTGCGGATGAAAAGATTGTTAAAAGGAAGCCTGCTGGCTTCCTTTTTTTTGTGCATGGCTGCTAACGCCATTGATCAGAAAACGCTGGTTCAGGATGTGTCTTCCTCACCGGTTTGGCAGGCTCTTTTGCATTATAAAAAAGACCAGCTTGCCGTTGATGATCCAAAATTTATTTTATCGTCAGGTAATTTTTCTTTACGTAACGAGTTAAATGCAACGCTGGAGCTATTCGCGACAGAATCAGTTGCTTATTGTCGATTTCCGGCTCGTTATATCTATCTGTTGAAGCGTGGGCTTATTAAGCCGGAGCAGAATTTATCGGCATGCCAGGGGTATCAGGAGTTTCTGCGCCGCGCTCCTGCTGATGAAATCAGTGTTGTATATGCATCGGAGAATCTGGTTAATCCCAGCAGTATGATGGGGCATGCAATGCTGGCTATAGAGGGTGTTCGGGAGGATGGTTTTCGTGCCCGGCACTCCGTTTCATTTTTTACCGAACTCGACAGCATTAACCCGCTTAAGGTGATCTGGGAGACGATAATAGAGGGAAAACCTGGCTTCTTTCTGGTTAAACCCCTGCGCGCACATTTCGAATTTTATAATCTGGCAGAGCAGCGCAATGTCTGGCGCTATGAACTTGATCTGGATGAGGGGCAGCGTGCCTTGCTGCAGGCCCACCTGTGGGAATTACGTTCCGTTAATATGGATTATTTTTTCCATACACAGAACTGCGCCACCGTATCCGCTGACCTGCTCCGCCTGGTTATTCCGCAACTGGAAACCAGTGACTGGGTCACTCCTATTGATCTGGTCAAAGCGGTAAACCGCAGCGGAAAAATCAAAAGCATAGAGATAACGCCGGCAGCCAAATGGCGTGTACGCATGCTTGAGGATACCGTGCCGCAGGAATTGCAGGATGTGGTTTATCAGTGGCAACAGGGTGAAATTAATAAGCTGCCTCAGGTCAGTGGCAAAGACGGATTTCTGCTGCGGGAAATGGCAAACGCTGTGCTGGATTACAGAGAGCAGACTGGCACTGACGGTACGGAACAGAGCAGGAAAAAAACCGAAATACTGCGTCAGAGTATCCCCGACTTGCCAGAATTTTCTGACTATGAACTGACGCTCGATAATTATCGTTCGCCACTGAAAACACCGGAAGATGCACATTACTCATTCGGCTATCAGCGTACAGAAAAAAGCGACTGGTTAAGCCTTCAGTGGTTGGCTGTAGGTCATGGCATTGAAGATGACAACCGCCAGTATTTCGCTGAGAACGAATTAAAACTGTTTGATCTCTCGTTGCGCGCATCGCCACAACGTGAAGCATTACGTCTTAATCATCTGCAATTGTATTCAGCCCGTTCCCTGACACCGTGGGATCGTTTTACCAGTGGTGTTTCGGGGGATTTTCGCGTCGGGTTTTATTCACTGGCTGACGATAATCTGCAGCGGCAAACCGCATTTAATATTCATGGTGGCGTCGGTATTACCCTGGCGGCGTCCGCCGATTTGCGTCTGTATGCTTTGCTGAATGGCGGCTGGTACCGGAATAACGATGCCGATTTTCTCTACGCCGAACCGGAAGTGGGTGCTTATCTTTACGAAGTCTTTGGTATGAAAAGCTGGCTGCGTTACCAACCCAGATTTGCTCCTGACCGAAAAACACAACAACAGCTGACGCTGACGCACAGTATTGCACTGGAAGAATCAGCCTTAATTGCTGAAGTATCCCGCCTTGCTGTTGATGACAATTATGAACATGCCGCCAGCGTTAACTGGCGCTGGTATTTCTGAATACTGGTTAAAGCCCGAAACCAATCGCGGAGACGGCTTTGCCCATAATCTCTTCTCTATAAAAAGCGCTGCCCTGATCCGTGCCTGCGGCTCCGGCAACCATCATCATTGGCAGCAGGTGCTCTTCGCGCGGATGAACCTGACGTGCGCCGGGGGCATCGCTCCAGTGATTGAGCGCAGCGATGCGCTGGGTTTCGTCCTGTGCTGCGGCATCAATCAGCCAGTCATCGAAGGCTTTGGCGGCCGCGGCATCGGCGGCTGAGTCGGCAAAAAATGCGCGCAGGTTGTGGTAGCTCAGACCACTGCCGATGATCAGCACGTTTTCATCGCGCAGTTGCGCCAGCACTTTTCCGGCAGCCTGATGCTCGGCCGGGTTCAGGCCTTTTTTCAGCGACATTGCCAGCACCGGAATCTCTTCCTGCGGATAGGCGACTTTCAGCGGAATAAACACACCGTGATCCCAGGGCGCGTTGTCATCCACCGCCGCTCCGATACCGGCATCCTGCAGTAATTGCGCTGCCCGCTCCGCCAGTGCCGGAGCGCCCGAAGCCTGATAGCGAATCTCGTAGGTATGCGGTGGGAAGCCGTAATAGTCGTATTCCAGTTTCGGGTGTGAGCCACCGCAGAAGGTAAATACCGGCGCTTCCCAGTGGGCCGAAATCAGCAGAATGGCGCTGGGCGGTTGCGGCAGACGCGCAGGAATCGAACGCAGCATGGCGGCCATGTTATCCCACAGCTGCGGGTTGCCCGGCCATTCCATAAAAAAGCACGGGCCGCCGCCGTGGGGAATATAGAGACTCGGCTGGCGTTGGTTGGCTGACATATCAGTGCCCTCAGTGATCGCGGCGTGCGGGTACCCACAACATTAATACAAAGGCCCATACCAATGCTGCAAATCCCCAAATAAAGGTGGATGACAAACTGGCCCCACCTTCAATACCGAGTTTTGCCAGCCAGGGGCCGAGCAGCTGGGTGAAGCCATAGAGAGCAATGAGCGCGGCGCTTAACCTTGGTCCCTGATGCGGGTGCAGGCTGCGCGCCAGCCGCTGAGTCAGCAATACCGCGCCTAAAAAAGTACCGCCGACCAGAATCGCACAGAGCCACAATCCCGCCGACTGCTGCGGTAATAACAACAGCGCCCCGACACCCGCCGCCTGAATGGCGTAGTTCCACAATAGTGCGGTTTTATCACCGATAGCGGCACCCAGATGGTTCCACAGCCAGGTGGATGGCAGTGAGGTGATAGCGACCAGCAGCCAGGCGCTGGGCACCAGCGTCAGTTGCCAGTCCGCCGCTACCGCGGGCAGAAAGGTCATCGGCAGAATGTAGCCTAACCCGGCACCGGCATAGGCCAGAAATAATGGCGTGCTGGCGCGGTCCCAGAGTGCTGAATGATCGTCACCCTGCCCGGCCGGCGCGTGGCCGGGTAAGCGATGCAGATACCAGCTGCTCCACAATGCCAGCGGAATGGCGGCGATGGCCGCGGGCAGCCAGCGTTGCGGGCCGGCCAGCCAGGCGGCGCTGAGCTCAACCAGCGCACTGGAGCTGAGCAGGCCGATGCCCACACCCAGATACATCAGGCCACTGAGTTGCGCTTTCTGTTGCGTAACCAGCCACTCCAGCACCAGCGCCGGTGCCAGCACAAAGACCACGCCGTTACCAATACCGTTCAGCAGGCGCAGGGCGGCGAGGGTTTCGTACTGGCTGACGAACACCTGCAGTAAAGTAATCAGTGCATTGCCGGTCAGCATCAGCGCCAGCGTAATACGGCCATGGCCACGCTGATAGAGAAACAGCGCCAGCATGGCGCCGCTTAAATAGCCGACGTAATTCCAGGTGGCGAGGGATGCGGCCTGAGACAGTGTGATCAGGCCGTCATCGACCAGCAGTGGCAGCAGCGGCGTGTACACAAAGCGGCCGAAGCCATGCACCACAATCAGCGATACCGCAGCGGCGATAATGGGCCACCAGTGGGACGATGGCTGATGACTGGCGGTGGAATTCATACGCAGGCTCCCTTAATGAGTGTGTGCATGATAGGGCTAAGCGCTGATAAGCCCAATCCGACTTAGGTTATGTCCGGAACAAGTCTGGTGAATGTCGGTTAAGCTTGCAGGCGCGCGTTTCCCGTCTCCTGCGGGCGTATGCTAATATCCGCCGCCTTTCTATATTGCTGGTTTGATTCACCATGAACGCTGAAACAGATTCCTTAACCCGTCAGCTGTCGCGCGGCGCTGAACAGATGCAGATTGCCCTGACGGCAGAGCAACTGAGTGCGTTGCGTGCCTATCTGGATCTGCTGCAGAAGTGGAACAAAGCCTACAACCTGACCGCCATCCGTGAACCGGAGCGTATGGTCGATTTGCATTTACTCGACAGTTTGGCAGTGCATCCTTTTGTGCAGGAAGCGGACAATATTGCCGACGTCGGCACCGGGCCGGGCTTGCCGGGTATTGTGCTGGCGATTATGAATCCGCATAAAACCTTCACCCTGCTCGACAGCAACGGTAAGAAAACCCGGTTCCTGTTTCAGGCGCGCACCGCGCTGGGGCTGGATAACGTGACCATAGTGAACGATCGGGTCGAGGCATATCATCCCCCCCGGCCTTTCGATATGATTGTCAGCCGCGCTTTTGCCTCGCTCGCCGATATGACCCACTGGTGTCAGCATCTGCGCGCTGAGCAGGGCTGCTTTCTGGCGATGAAGGGGCAATATCCACAGGATGAAATTGCCGCCATCGCCGACAAATTCCGCGTGGTGGCTTCCGATGCCATCAGCGTTCCCGGTGTGGAAGGCGAACGGCACTTGCTGCGTTTGCTGCCGGTTAATACCAACGATTGAATGCGTGTCGCCGTCAGGCACTGAAGGAAGCTGAGTTGTGAGCAAAGTTCTGGCAATTGCGAATCAGAAAGGTGGTGTCGGCAAAACCACGACGGCGGTCAATCTGGCGGCCTCGCTGGTCGCGACCAAGCGTCGTGTGCTGCTGGTGGATCTTGATCCACAGGGTAACGCCACCATGGGCAGCGGTATCGACAAGCACGACCTTGAGGTCTCCCTCTATGATGTGCTGACCGGGCGTGCCCGGACCGCGGCGGCCATCCGGAAAACCGAAGCCACCGCTGGTTTTGATCTGCTGCCGGCCAATGGCGACTTAACCGCTGCCGAAGTCGAGCTGATGGATCTGCCCCGGCGTGAAAGCCGTCTGCGCGAAGCGCTGGCCGAAGTACGCCCCGATTACGACTACATCCTGATCGACTGTCCGCCGTCACTGAATATGCTCACGGTCAATGCTTTGGTAGCGGCGCAAGGGGTTTTGATTCCGATGCAGTGCGAGTACTACGCATTGGAAGGTCTGAGTGCCCTGATGCAGACCATCGAATCGATCAAAGCAACATCCAATCCGAAGCTGGAAATCGAAGGCCTGCTGCGCACCATGTACGATCCGCGCAACAGCCTCACCGTCGATGTTTCCACTCAGTTGATCAGCCACTTTGGCGACCGGGTGTATGGCACTGTGATTCCGCGCAACGTGCGTCTGGCCGAAGCGCCAAGTCACGGTGTACCGGTGCTGAGTTACGATAAAACCTCTCGTGGTGCCGTGGCCTACCTGGCACTGGCCGGTGAAATGAACCGCCGCACCCGTCAGACCGCCTCGGCCTGATGCAGCTAAATAAGGTTATTTGAACGCATGACAAAGAAAAAACGCGGCCTTGGGCGCGGCCTTGACGCCCTGCTGACCAGCTCCCGTGCGGCGGTCGTCGCCACGCAGGCAGACGGTGACGATAACCGTGACGTCAGTGACAGCAGTCAGTCGTTAGACGCTGGCGAGTTGCGTCACCTGCCGATCGAATGGATTCAGCCGGGTCAGTACCAGCCGCGCAAAGACATTCAGCCGGAAGCGCTGGAAGAACTGGCAGCCTCTATTAAAGCGCAGGGTCTGATGCAGCCGATTGTGGTGCGTCCGCTGGCCAGCGCCGATGATCGTTTTGAAATCATTGCCGGTGAGCGCCGCTGGCGCGCTTGTCAGCTGGCTCAGCTCGATACCGTTCCTGCTTTGATTCGTGATGTGGCCGACGATGCCGCCATCGCCATGGCGCTGATTGAAAATATTCAGCGCGAAGACCTGAATCCGATGGAAGAAGCCGCCGCTCTGCACCGCCTGCAACACGAGTTCGAACTGACGCAGATGGAAGTCGCCGAAGCGGTGGGTAAAAACCGCGCCACCGTTGCCAATTTGCTGCGTCTGATGAACCTGAACGAAGACGTAAAGCGCCTGCTCGAACACGGCGATATCGAAATGGGCCACGCCCGCGCCCTGCTCGGTTTAAGTGGTGGCCAACAGAGCGAAGCCGCGGCGCAGGTGGTCAGTCGTACGCTGACCGTGCGTCAGACCGAAGCGCTGGTGCGTCATCTGCAGGAAGGTAAAACAGAGGATAAAAGTGCCAGTAAGCCCAATCCGGATATTCAGCGTCTGGAGCGTTTACTGGGCGATCGTCTGGGCGCCAAAGTGGCCATCAAGCACAGTGCCAAAGGCAAAGGCCAGTTGGTGATTAATTACACCAATCTGGATGAGCTGGACGGCATTCTGGCGCATATCAAGTAAGTCAGTCTGCAGCGGTGTTACGGCTGTTAAGCAACAGCGAGTGCCGCTCCCCTCCTTCGTTAAGTACCGACCAGACCGCAGCTTTCTGACCCTGACTGAACATCAGCAGGCTCTCGTCACGGGCCAGTGACATATAGTTCATAAACATATCGGCGCTGCCGCAGGTTGAACTGGGATGCGAAGGTGTCATGCCGCCGTAATTGCTGCTGCTCAGCGGTGTATCACTGATGCCGTCGTCAACGTTACAGCTCTCCTGCTCGCCGGCGATGTGTTTCAGTCCCAGCCAGTGGCCGACTTCGTGGGCGGTGGTTTTGCCCAGATGCAGACCCTGTTCCAGTGGCGGTTCTGTGCCAAAGGCCAGGGTGGCTATGAGTACGCCGTCTTCCTCTGGCGGATTGCCGGGCAGGCTGGCGCGTCCGGCCAGTGATACTTTGCCATGGCGGTCGCGCATGTCGCTGACCCAGATATTAAGGTAGCGCTCCCGTGGCCAGGGATCTTTGCCGCCTAAGGCGCTGTAATGCAGATAGCGATAACCCCAGCGGTATTCCTCCGGCGCCAGCTCAATATTCTGCGTGGTGCGGGTAATGCCGGTAGTTGGTTGCCCCTGAGGGTCGGTCGTGGCCAGTTCAAAGCGGATCTGCATATCGGCAATAAGAGGCTGAAACTTTGCCGGCACCTGGCTCAGGTCATCATTCTGGCGGTTGAATGCTCGGTTCAGTGCGGCTATTTGTGAGTGAACTTTAGCGACGCTGATACGGCTGTCATCAGACGCGGGATGCTCCATGATATGAACCACTACCGGGATGGTGATACCGGCGACAGGAGTGTCGGGGTTTTCTGGCTGTGGCGCGGGACTCTGGGATGAGTTATTGTCGCCGCCGCAGGCACTGAGCAGCGATAGCAGGAGTAAGAGGATTCCCTTCTTCATTGGTTGTTCCAGACAAAAGCAAAAGGCGCAGCGTATGCGCGTGAAGGCTGGATGCAAATAGCTATTGATAGAACTCTGTGTACCCTTCGGATGCATAAAAGTCAGGATGCCACGGGGCGTCTGAGAGTAGCGCTCAGGTAGCATTAAGTAAGTCATCACTTCCTTACGTAGGCCTGACAAATCCTGACGTTGAGGCTTGTGCAGCTCAAACCGGCGCGGGATTCAGCCTTTGCCTGACCTGCATCATACCTATTGGTCGAATTATTCTCGTTTTGCCCCCCGGTTTCGGTTGAAGCTGAAGGGTCGAGCCAATATAATCACCGCGCCTTAAAATAGGCTGTTGCAGATTTTTGACCAATTGTGGGGCTGGGGATGACAGGCATACCGCGTCCTCCGGCCTACCGGATCGTGATTTTACAACTGATCCTGACGGTTCTGGCCGCATTGGTTGCCTGGTTGCATAGCGATGTAGCCGCCAAGTCGGCATTGTTAGGGGGCTTAACCTGCGCCCTGCCCAATGCGTACTTCGTCTGGCGCGCGTTCCGTTATAGCGGAGCCCGGTCTTCTGTACAGATCGTACAGTCGTTTTACCAGGGGGAATCCTGGAAATTTGTGCTGACGGCGCTGAGTTTTGCTGTGATTTTTCAGCGCGTCGAGCCTCTGAATGTCCTGGCACTGTTTGCTGCGTTCATAACAGTGCAGCTGGGCCATCTGGCCGCAGCAAAGATAGCTAATTTATAAACCTTTGGAATTGAGAGTGAACAATGGCTGGTAACTCCCAAGAGTATATCTCGCACCATTTAACCAATCTGACCTACGGCAAACTGCCTGCTGGTTATGTTCGTCATGACGCGGATGGTACTGAAACTGAACTGACTGAAGCGACCTGGACCATGGCTCATAGTGGTCAGGAAGCTGCAGATATGGGCTTCACTGCGGTACACGTCGACTCACTGGGCTGGTCTTTCGGTCTGGGCGCTATGCTGATGTTCCTGTTCTGGCGTGCTGCCAAGAAGGCAACAACAGCTGTACCAACGGGCTTCCAGAACTTTGTGGAAATGATCGTTGAGTTTATCGACAGCACCGTTAAAGAAGCGTTCCATGGCCGCAATGCTCTGGTTGCCCCGCTTTCTCTGACTATTTTCACCTGGGTCTTCATGATGAACTTCATGGATTTGATCCCGGTTGACGTGCTGCCCACTATTTTTGGTGCCTTCGGCGTTCACTATATGAAGGTTGTACCTTCGACTGACGTGAACATCACCATGGGTATGGCACTGACTGTTTTCGCCATGATGATTTACTACTCCATCAAGGTTAAAGGTATCGGCGGTTTTGTGGGTGAGCTGACGCTGCACCCATTCAATGCGAAAAACCCGGTCGTCCAGGCGCTGTTTATTCCGGTTAACTTCTTCCTGGAATCGATTGCGCTGATCGCTAAGCCGATCTCTCTGGCACTGCGTTTGTTCGGTAACATGTATGCCGGTGAGATGATCTTCATCTTGATCGCGCTGATGTTCTCTGCTGGTGCTTTCCTCGGTCTGCTGGGCGGTGTCCTGCAGTGGGCCTGGGCTGTTTTCCACATTTTGGTGATCACACTGCAAGCGTTCATTTTCATGATGTTAACCATCGTGTATCTGAGCATGGCGCACGAAGATCATTAATTTTTTTAACCCTTAACTCACTAACTTAACTTCTATATTTGGAGATAACTATGGAACAAGGTCTGGTATTCCTGGCTGCGGCTCTGATGATCGGTCTGGGTGCTCTGGGCACAGCAATCGGTTTTGGTCTGCTGGGTGGTCGTCTGCTGGAAGGTACTGCTCGTCAGCCTGAACTGGGTCCAATGCTGCAAGGTAAAATGTTCCTGATCGCTGGTCTGTTGGACGCCGTGCCAATGATCGGTGTTGGTCTGGGTCTGTACCTGATGTTCGCTGCCTAAGGGTTCATGTAATAACGAACTTCCTTAATCAATGAACATGAGGGCTCTGGCGTGAACATTAACGCGACTCTGATCGGCCAGATCATCACTTTCGCTATCTTCGTGTGGTTCTGCATGAAGTTTGTATGGCCTCACCTGTTGGGTGCTATGCAAGAACGCGAAAAGAAAATTGCCGATGGTCTGGACGCAGCTAACCGTGCTGAACGTGATTTGGAACTGGCTCAGGAAAAAGCCGCTTCCCAACTGCGTGAAAGCAAAGAAAAGGCTGCTGAAATCATCGAACAGGCTAACAAACGCGCTAACCAAATCGTCGACGAAGCTAAAGAAGCTGCTCGTTCCGAAGGTGAGCGTTTGGTAGCTGCTGCTCAAGCTGAAGTTGAGCAAGAGGTGAACCGCGCTAAAGAAGTTCTGCGCAAGCAGGTGTCTGAGCTGGCCGTGGCCGGCGCAGCCAAAATTCTTGGTAAGTCAGTTGATGCGGCTGCTCACTCTGAGCTGCTGAACCAATTAGCTGACGAACTGTAAGCGAGGTTTCCATGGCTGAATTAACAACTCTCGCTCGGCCATACGCCAAAGCGGTGTTTGCTGAAGCAAGTGAGAAAGGTGCATTAGACGCCTGGTCTGCGGACCTGGCATTACTGGCAGCCTGTGTTGCCGATGCCGATATGGCAAAAGTACTGGTGCATCCGTCTCTGACTGCGCAACAGCAGGCACAGGCTTTAACTGACGTATGTGGCGACAAGCTGAATGAAGCAGCCAAAAACCTGGTAGCCGTTCTGGCGGAAAACAAGCGCCTGATGCTGGTGCCTGAAATCGCAGCTCTTTACGAAGAGCTGAAAGCCCAGTTGCAGAACACGGTTGACGTAGTCGTCACCTCCGCGTTCGAACTGAGCAATGAGCAGGCCGATAAACTGGCACAGGCCCTTAAAGCCAAACTGCAGTGTGATGTACGTTTGACCAGCGAAATCGATGAGACTCTCATCGGTGGCGCCATCATTCGTGCCGGGGACTTGGTAATCGACGGCTCCGTTACCGGCAAGCTGTCAAAATTAGCCGAAGCGATGAAATCCTAGTTTGAGGGACGATGCATGCAGCAACTGAATCCATCTGAGATCAGTGAAGTCATCAAAAAACGCATCGAAAATCTCGATGTGACTTCACAAGCCCAGAACGAGGGCACCGTCGTATCTGTATCTGACGGTATCGTTCGTATTCACGGTCTGGCTGACGCCATGTACGGTGAAATGATTGAATTTGAAGGCGGCGTATACGGCCTGGCAATGAACCTGGAGCGTGACTCCGTTGGTGCCGTTGTTCTGGGCGAATACAAAGGTCTGGCTGAAGGCCAGACTGCCAAATGTACTGGCCGCATTCTGGAAGTACCTGTTGGTGAAGCCCTGCTGGGTCGCGTTGTCGACACTCTGGGTAACCCGATCGACGGTAAAGGTCCGATCGAAACCAACCTGACCGCTCCTGTTGAACGTGTTGCGCCTGGCGTAATTGCACGTCAATCGGTCGATCAGCCTGTTGAAACTGGTTACAAAGCAGTCGACTCCATGGTGCCGGTTGGCCGTGGTCAGCGTGAGCTGATCATTGGTGACCGTCAGACGGGTAAAACTGCGATGGCTATTGACGCCATCATCAACCAGAAAGGCTCCGGCATTAAGTGTATCTACGTTGCCATCGGTCAGAAGCAATCTTCTATCGCTAACGTAGTACGCAAACTGGAAGAACACGGCGCGATGGATCACACCATCATCGTAGCGGCAGGCGCGTCAGACCCGGCAGCAATGCTGTTCCTGGCTCCGTACTCCGGCTGCGCCATGGGTGAATACTTCCTCGACCGCGGTGAAGACGCTCTGATCGTATTTGACGATCTGACCAAGCAAGCATGGGCATATCGTCAGATTTCCCTGCTGCTGAAGCGCCCACCAGGCCGTGAAGCTTACCCAGGTGACGTATTCTACCTGCACTCCCGTCTGCTGGAACGCGCATGTCGCGTTAACCCAACGTACGTTGAGCGCATGACTAACGGTGCAGTGACAGGCAAAACCGGTTCTTTGACCGCGCTGCCAATCATTGAGACTCAGGGCGGTGACGTTTCGGCGTTCGTACCGACCAACGTGATCTCTATTACCGATGGTCAGATCTTCCTGGAAACCAACCTGTTCAACTCCGGTATCCGTCCGGCGATGAACGCGGGTATCTCTGTATCCCGTGTAGGTGGTGCTGCACAGACCAAGATCATCAAGAAACTGGGCGGTGGTATCCGTCTGGCTCTGGCTCAGTACCGTGAACTGGCGGCTTTCGCTCAGTTTGCATCGGACTTGGACGAAGCGACTCGCGAACAGTTGGAACACGGCCGTGCCGTTACCGAACTGATGAAGCAGAAGCAGTACGCGCCAATGTCCACCGCTGAGATGGGTCTGGTGATCTACGCTGCGACTGAAGGCTTCCTGAAAGACGTTGAAGTGAACAAGATTCAAGCGTTTGAAGCTGCTCTGCTGAGCTACGCCAACAGCGAATACGCTGAACTGATGGCGAAGATCAACGTTAAGGGTGACTACAACGATGAAATCGCCGCCGGTCTGAAAGAGTGCATTGAGAAATTCAAAGGCACTCAGACCTGGTAAGTCCGGTGCTGGCGATGCCGGAAACGGCCATCGCCAGCTGGATTCACTCAACGTAGGGCAGCTAAATGGCAGTCGGAAAAGAGATTAAAGAGCAGATTACGAGTGTAAAAAGCACGCAGAAAATTACTTCAGCGATGGAAAAAGTCGCTGTGAGTAAAATGCGTCGCGCTCAGATGCGCATGCAGGAAAGCCGTCCATACGCGGATAAAATCCGTGATGTGATCGGTCATCTGGCGAATGCAACATCTGAATATCGTCACCGTTATCTGCAAGACCGCGAAATCAAGCGTGTTGGTTATATCGTGGTGTCTTCCGACCGTGGCTTGTGTGGCGGTTTGAACAACAACCTGTTCAAGCGTGTTGCACAGCAGTCCAAAGAGTGGAAGAACAAAGGTGTGGAAGTTGACTTCTGCGCTATCGGCTCCAAAGCCGGTCTGTTCTTCAACAGCTTTGGCGGCAACGTAGTAGCCTCCCAGTCTCATCTGGGTGATGCTCCTGAGTTGGCGAGCCTGATCGGAGCGGTAAAAGTGATGCTGGACGCATTCGACAGTGGTCGGATTGATCGTCTGTTCATCATGCATAACCGTTTTGTGAACACCATGACCCAATCGCCAGAAGCGGTGCAGTTATTGCCCCTGAAGGCACAACAAGACGATTCACTGAAACACCATTGGGACTATATCTACGAGCCTGATGCCAAAGAGATCCTCGAAGGTCTGTTGGTTCGCTACGTAGAATCTCAGGTGTATCAGGGTGTGATTGAAAACAACGCCTGTGAACAGGCCGCGCGTATGTTGGCAATGAAAAACGCCACCGATAACGCTGGCGGCATGATCAAAGATCTGAACTTGCTGTATAACAAAGCTCGTCAGGCAGCGATCACCCAGGAAATTTCAGAAATCGTTAGCGGTGCCGCGGCCGTTTAAGGCCCGGGAACACAGGTTTTAAGGTTAAGAGGAACCGAATATGAGCGGACGTATCGTACAGATCATCGGCGCCGTTATCGACGTGGAATACCCACGCGATGTGGTGCCTAAGGTCTACGACGCCCTGACCGTAGATGGTACTGAGACAACTCTCGAAGTTCAGCAACAGCTGGGCGACGGCGTGGTTCGTACCATTGCGATGGGCTCGACAGAAGGTCTGAAGCGTGGCCTTCCTGTAACAAACTCTGGCGCTCCAATCTCTGTACCAGTTGGTATCGAGACACTGGGTCGCATCATGGACGTGCTTGGCCGTCCAATCGACGAATGTGGTCCTATCGGTGAGAAAGAAGTTGCTTCTATTCACCGTGCAGCACCAACCTTTGACGAACAGTCTGCCAGCAGCGATCTGCTGGAAACAGGCATCAAAGTAATCGATCTGGTTTGTCCATTCGCTAAGGGTGGTAAAGTGGGTCTGTTCGGTGGTGCCGGTGTTGGTAAGACTGTAAACATGATGGAACTGATCAACAACATCGCTAAGGCACACTCCGGTTTGTCTGTATTCGCCGGTGTTGGTGAGCGTACCCGTGAAGGTAACGACTTCTACTACGAAATGGCGGAATCCGGTGTTGTAAACCTGGACGACAAAGTCAAATCCAAAGTAGCAATGGTTTACGGTCAGATGAACGAACCCCCAGGCAACCGTCTGCGTGTGGCTCTGACAGGTCTGACTATGGCTGAAAAATTCCGTGACGAAGGTAAAGACGTACTGTTGTTCGTAGACAACATCTACCGTTACACCCTCGCGGGAACCGAGGTATCTGCACTGTTAGGCCGTATGCCTTCAGCGGTAGGTTACCAGCCAACGCTGGCAGAAGAGATGGGCGTTCTGCAGGAACGTATTACTTCTACCAAGACTGGCTCTATTACTTCGGTACAGGCCGTATACGTACCTGCGGATGACTTGACTGACCCAAGCCCGGCGACCACGTTCGCTCACTTGGACTCAACCGTCGTACTGTCACGTGATATCGCCTCTAAAGGTATCTACCCTGCGATCGACCCACTGGATTCCACCTCTCGTCAGCTGGATCCACTGGTCATCGGTAACGAACACTACGACGTAGCTCGTGGCGTTCAGGGTGTTCTGCAGCGCTATAAAGAGCTGAAAGACATCATCGCGATTCTGGGTATGGACGAACTGTCCGACGAAGATAAGCAGCTGGTAGCCCGTGCACGTAAGATCGAGCGTTTCCTGTCTCAGCCATTCCACGTGGCCGAGATCTTTACAGGTGCGCCTGGTAAGTACGTGTCTCTGAAAGAAACCATCCGTGGTTTCCAGGGCATCCTCAATGGTGAATTCGATGACCTGCCAGAACAAGCGTTCTACATGGTTGGTACCATCGACGAAGCTATCGAGAAAGCCAAGAAAATGTAACTTGGGCGGGTCAGGGAGCGAGTAGTGTAGTCCGCTCCCCGGCCTCCTCAGTCTGAGGGAAAGATTATGGCGATTACCGTCCACTGCGATATCGTCAGCGCCGAAGAGAATCTGTTCTCTGGCCTGGTAGAGCGTGTTGTGGCGTCCGGTGTACTGGGTGATCTGGGTATTGAACCCGGCCACGCAGCGCTGCTGACCCCACTGAAACCAGGTCCGGTCCGTATTGTTAAGCAAAACGGCGAAGAAGAGGTTGTTTACGTCTCTGGCGGTTATCTGGAAGTTCAGCCCAATACAGTAACCGTACTGGCTGATACGGCGGTGCGCGCAAGCGACATCGACGAAGCAGCGGCTATGGAAGCTAAGAAACACGCTGAGCAGGCGATTGAGAATCAGGGTGCAGACTTTGATTACTCTCGTGCGCTTACTCAGTTGGCAGAAGCTGCGGCTCAGCTGCGTACCATCCAGCAGATCCGCGCAAAACTCGGTAAGCACTAAGCTTCCTTGTTTGGCTGCGAAAGAAACCCACCCTGCAGAAATGCAGCGTGGGTTTTTTTATGCCTAGATTTCTGCTGGAACGCAGCGTGCTGCGCCTATAACAGGCCCAGCAGATCCGCGCAAAACTCGGTAAGCACTAAGTTTATAATTAGTGTTTGTGCTGGATGCCGCAGCTCAGCTGCGGCTATAACAAGTCCAGCAGTCCCGAGCAAAACTCGGCAAACACTGAGTTTCTGCAAAAGAAACCCACTCTGTAGAAATGCAGCGTGGGTTTTTTTATGCCTGCTGGAATACGCAGCGTGCTGCGTGTATACACGAGTGCCAGAAGATCCGCGCTAAGCCCGGCAAGTATTAGGCTATCCGGTTTCAGCGCAGCAATCTTTTAGTAAACACTTGCACTTTATAAATATAAAAATAATGATTTGCATTAATTATTATGCGTGTTTTTACTAAGGAAAGTTTATGTTCAGTGTTGTTTGCCGTTGGTCTTTAATTTTTGCTGCCGGGCTGCTACCGCTGGCTGCGGTTGCTTCTGATGACCCTGTGCGTCTGTATCTCGGAATGGGGTGGGGTACAGGTGATGGCTCGCACGACTGGGAATACAGTAACCAGAAAATCAGTACCACACATTACGATCAGGATATAAAAGATTTTAAGTTAGGCATTATGTTTTCCCCGGCAGTACGGCTGGAGTTTGCCAGAACACAGGTCGATATGGATGTCGACACATCGCGGAATGATCTGAGCGGTATGGATCTGAATCTGTTTTTCAGCGTCGGCAATAAACCTGTCCGGCCTTACTTAACCGTCGGTCTTGGGTCCTACGATTACGACGATACTGCCTCTCTGGTGGCAGGAGATGATGACCTGAGCGGTACGGCCGTCAATATTGGCGTTGGCATCTTTGCTCCTCTGAGCGAGCATGTGGAACTGGACATTGGCTATCAGGAAAAACGTATTGAATGGCAGGAAATGGGATCAGTGACTAACGATGAGCGCTTAAATGTGTCGACTCGTATGAATTACTTCAATACCGGATTGCGCATTATTTTCTGAATGGCTTTCATTGTGTGAGGCGGAGTATGTACTCCGCCGCTGTCGTTTTACTCCTCAAACAATCCCTTCACGGCAAACAGGTCATCGAACTGCGCCTGTTGTTTCTGCGCTTTGGCCTGGAAGGTTTTCATCATATCGGTCGGGCGGAACATGCCTGACTGCCAGGTCGCCATATAGCGCAGGCTGTCTTCAACGCTGTGGTCACGGCTGTAATTCAGCATCTCTTTACAGCCACTGACCGCCAGTGGTGAGTGTTTGGCAATTTCAGCTGCAATGGTCATTACACCGTCGAGCATGGCTTGATGGGATTCATACACTTCATTAACAAAGCCCAACGCTTTAGCTTCGTGAGCGCTGAATTTACGCCCGGTATAGGCCAGTTCGCGTACGACACCCTGCGGCATCAATTTTGGCAGGCGCTGTAAGGTGCCAACGTCGGCGGTCATGCCCAGTTCGGTTTCTTTGATGGTGAAGTAGGCATCGGCGGAGCAGTAGCGGGAGTCGGCGGCGCAGACCATATCCAGCGCACCACCGATACAACCACCCTGAATGGCAGCCAATACCGGTAAACGGATCTGCTCCAGTGAGCTTAAGGTATCCTGCAATTGCATCACGACACGACGCAGATTCTCGGCCATACGCCCGGCGTCGCCGGTCATTGGCACCGCTTTCGGATTGGTGAACACGCCCAGATCCATGCCGGCAGAGAAATGCTTGCCGGTCGAAGAAATCACAATTACCCGGGCATCGGTCTGGGCTTCAATAGCGCGCATGCATTGCGGCAGCTCCAGCCAGAAGGCCTGATTCATGGAGTTCAGGGCGTCGGGGCGGCACAGTTGTACGTGAGCGATGTGGTTTTCGACACTGACGTTAAAGCTCTGGAATTCAGGCAGGGCACTCATAGCAGATCCTTGTGATTGTCTGATGGCAGTTGTTATTGATTATGTTGACGCCGTCAATATAGGGTGAGGCTGTGTGGCAGGTCAAATAAGCGGCTGACTCCAGTGTGGAATCGCATGGTACTCTTATTGCTCTTGTGAATACTGCCGGGCCAGTGCATGCAGAAAATGAATCTTTCCCGCGTCGACCTGAACCTCTTTGTGGTCTTCGATGTGATTTACCGTGAGGGCAATCTGACCCGTGCCAGCGAGCAGCTGAATCTGTCGCAACCGGCGGTCAGTCATGCGCTGGGGCGTCTGCGTGAACGCTTTGATGACCCACTGTTTGAGCGCTCCGGCAAGGGCATGACTCCGACGCCGCTGGCGAAGGCGATTATTGGTCGTGTCAGAGCGGCGTTGCAGGATCTGGAATCGACCCTGACTGAAGGGCTGGCCTTTGATCCTGCCCAGGCCAGCCGTGTGTTTACTCTGGCTTCCCGGGATGTGATGGAAGCCACAGCGCTACCATTGTTAATGGCGCGCCTGCAACAACAGGCGCCGGGAATTCAGTTGCGCAGCGTGAGGGTGGCGCGGCGTGATATGGAAAGCGCGCTGTCATCCGGACAGATTGATTTTGCCGCCGATGTACTGCTGCCGGTCGGCGATGATATTGAGCATCAGGCGATTGGCGAAGAGCAGCTGGTCGTAGTGATGCGCAATGGGCATCCGCTACAGGGAAGTACGTGGAATCTGGATAGCTACCTGAGTGCCCGGCATGTGCTGGTTTCCAGCCGCGCCGAAGGGCCGGGCGTGGAAGACTTCGCCCTGACCCGGTTGGGTAAGGTGCGGCAGGTGGCGCTGCGCTGCCAGAATTATTATGCCGCGATTCAGGTGATGCAGCAGACCGATTTACTGCTGACACTACCGCACAGCTTTGCCCGAAATATGGCCGCGCAGCTGCCTGATTACAGCATCCTGTCGTTACCGCTACCACTGGCACCACTGGAGCTGCATCTGTACTGGCACCGCAAGGCCAGCCGTGACCCGGCGGTGATGTGGCTGAAAGAACAGATGGCCGGGCTGATGCCCGGCGCAGTATCAGGTCAGGGCAATGTCAGGGTCGTGCTGTAGCTGCCGGTGGCGGCCGGAGAACTGTTTAATCCGCAGCCAATAGCTGAGGCTGAGCCCAGGTCCGCACTCAGAACCAACTGAAGATTATCGGCGGTTGCTGTCAGGTTGCTGAGCCCCTCGTGCTGGGATATCAATCTTACACAACCGCTATCCCGTGCCAGTGCACTTTTCAGGTTGCCGTTCTTCTCTGTCAGAAAAAGCAGGCCAAGGCCGCTGCTGCTACGGGTCTGAAGTTGCTGAATCAGCTCGCTGGCTGCCGGTGCCTCGCCGCATTCCTGTGTTCCGCTCAGCTCCAGCGTCTGTACCAGGCAGTATACCGGCTGATTTGGCTCATCAATGTTGACACTATTGTATTGAATGGCGAGGGAATGTTGGCCAAGGGGAGCAGTGCTGTCTGATATTTTAATGGCCGCAGTACTCTGACCGCTGAAACGGGTCTCACCAAAGCCCGTGGTATAACCCGCCAAAGCCTGTCCTGCCATCCTGCTGTTACTGGTCAGCGTAAACAATTGCGACTCGTTACCGTTAGAGTTGCTGTAAAGCGGTAAAGAGAAGGCAGCAGCCGTATCGGGCAGGGGCTGGAACGTGCTGCTGCCTGCGGCGCAGTTAGCAACTTCAAGAGCGCCGGCATTATCGCGGATTACAAAGACACTTTTGCGGCGGATATGCCTGGTTTCCTGCTCGGTAGGGATGCGTGGTATCTGCGTGCGTACATAGTCGCTGACCATCACCCAGGTGCCGGTCAGGTCGGTATTCAGCTCGGTACGTTCGTTGTAAACGGTCAGGTCATAGGTTGCCGCTGCTGCTGTATTACCCAGTGTCTGAGTCGGATTGACCTCGGCCGGTGGCAGGTAGCCGCAATCAGGGTCGGTCGGATCACCACCATCGCCCGGATCACCGCCGTCACCCGGATCACCGCCGTCGCCCGGATCACCACCGTCGCCCGGATCACCGCCGTCGCCCGGATCACCGCCATTGCCGGGAGTGTTGTCGTCAGGTGCAGAGGAGTGGCCGGAGCTGCCGTCGCCACCGCAGGCGGCCAGCAAAAGCATCAGGGTAAAGGCGAGTAAATGGCGCAAAGTATTGTCCTTATCATTATTATACGCCGAGCCTAATCCTGTACGTTGGTTCTGTAAATGCCAGAGGAGATGCTTTGCTTGTTGTTTACGCGTTTCAGCTCAGATACTGCGGATACAGATGAGCGGCGCTTTCCACCACGATGGCGTGGCGGCGGGCGAGGCGTTCATGATCGCGGTCATAGCCACCACCAATCACCGTTGCCAGCGGAATATGGCGGCGCAGGCAATGGCTGAGTACCAGCTCATCACGCTGCTGCACGCCGGCCCAGCTGATATCCAGATGACCCAGCTCGTCGCCCTGCCAGATATCGGCGCCGGCGTCGTACAGCACCAGGTCAGGCTGGTGTTCATCCAGTAAGCGCAGCAGTGTTTCTTCCACCGTCTGCAAGTACGGCTGATCAGTCAGGTGCTGGTCGAGACCAATATCCAGATCGCTGGCGGATTTGCGGAAGGGAAAGTTCTTCTCACAGTGGATGGAGCAGGTAAATGCCCGTGGCTCATGCGCCAGAATGGCGGCGGTGCCATCGCCCTGATGTACATCCAGATCGAAGATCAGCACTTTTTCTACATCGCCCTGCGCCAGCAGTGTCAGAGCGCAGTAGGCCAGATCATTGATCAGGCAGAAGCCAGAGCCAAAATCGCGGTGAGCGTGATGGGTGCCGCCGGCCAGATGACAGGCCATGCCGTGTTGCAAAGCCAGCCGCGCGGTTAACAGGGTGCCGTTGGGCGCGGTCAGGGTGCGGTCGATTAAGCCCTGGCTCCAGGGCAGGCCGATACGCCGCCAGGCGCGCGGGTCCAGTGTCTGATCGCACAACGATTCCAGATAAAAACGTTCGTGAGCTATGCCGAGGTCGGTCAGCGATGCTGGCTGTGGCTGAAACAGGTTGTTGCGGCCAATCAGCCCCTGTTGCCGGCAATAGTCATGCAGGCGTACAAACTTTGACATCACAAAGCGGTGCTGTTCGGGGAAGGGACAGGAGTAGTTGGGGTGGTATACCAGTGGCAGCACAGCGGTCGCCGTCAGTGATGGGCCAGAGCGCTATTGTGCCGTACAAACTCAAGAAACTCATCTTCTGCCAATGGCCGGCTGAACAGATAGCCCTGAAATTCGCAGCAACCATGGTTTTGCAGATAGTCCCGCTGGGCCTGGTGTTCGACGCCTTCGGCGATAATGTCCATACCCAGGTTTTGCCCCATCTGAATGATGGAATCGACAATCCGGGCCGGCCGTGTGTTGTCTTCAATATCCATCACAAAGGAGCGGTCGATTTTCAGTTTGTGCAGCGGCAGGTGCTGCAGGTAGCTGAGCGAGGAGTAGCCGGTGCCGAAATCGTCCAGGGCAAAGGTGAATCCCATGCTGCTCAGGCGCTGCATTTTGCTGCGGATGGTGTCTTTGTTTCCGAGGAAAATGCTTTCAGTAATTTCCAGTTCGAGCTGCGCAGAACATAAGTCATTGCCGCTGACCTGGTCGGTGACATAGCGTTCGAAGTTTTCGTCCATAAACTGTGCCGGACTGATGTTCACGGCCAGACGGCGGAAGCTTTCAGGGAGCACATTCTGCTGACGCCAGCGTTTCAGCACGCGGCAGCTTTCACTCAGAATCCATTGCCCCAGGGGCAGAATCAGTCGGGTTTCCTCCGCCGCCCGGATAAACACTTCGGGGCTGACCGGCACGCCGCGGTTGGTCCAGCGGCACAGCACTTCGGCACCCGTGATCTCGGCCTGCTCATTTATCTGTGGCTGGAACACCAGAGTAAATGCCTGTTGTTCGATCGCCTGATGCAGGTCGTTATACAGGTTGAGTTTGTCCTGGGTTTCCTGCTGCATATTCTGGGTGTAAATGCTGATGCCGCTGCGCCCCTGCGCCTTGGCGTGGTACATCGCGGTATCGGACTGGCGGACGAGGTCGGTCGCTTCATCCTGATGTGCGGGAAACACGGCAATGCCGATGCTGGCCGACAGGTGGAAGCAATGGATGTCGATATTGAAGGGTTCGCGGATGGCGGCCAGCAGTCGTTCAGCGCAGTCGCTGCCATATTGTGCGGCGGCTTCCGGGGTGTCACCCAGCTCGTCAAATAACACCAGAAACTCATCGCCACCGAGGCGTGCGGTGAGGTCTTCATCGCGTACCAGTTGATTCAGGCGCTCGCCCATTTTCACCAGCAATTTGTCGCCCACCGGGTGGCCGAGAGAATCGTTGATATTCTTAAAGTGGTCCAGATCGATAAAGAGCACTGCGCCGAATTTTCCTACGCGGCGGGCGTGCGCCATTTTTTTCTCGATGTGCAGCAGCGCAAACCGACGGTTGGCAAGCCGGGTCAGCGAATCAAAGTTGGCCTGATATTCAATTTGCTGTTGCTTGCGTTTGACTTCGGATATATCGCGGATCAGCCATAGCAGACCATTTACCTGGGGTTGCCCAGTCTGGCTTTTATCGAGCAGAGGCGTCATGCGTGATTCGATATAAAAATCTTCATGCCGGAACTCAGTAATTTCCATATCCAGTGACAGCAGGGCCTGATCCCGGCTTTCTGTCATCCGTCCGGCAGCGTGCGGTTGCAGCCAGCAGGTAAAAGGCTGGCCGGTCAGGTCTTTATGCAGTGCTGGCAGCGGACTGTCGAGACTGCCGTAACGCCCACGGATAATGCCGTCGTTATCGAGCAGAAAGGCCACATCCGGGAAGGCGCGGGTAAAGGCCTGGTCGCGCATATGCTGTTCGCGAATCTGTTGCATTGAATGCTGTAGGTGTTGGCTCAGGTTATTAAATGCCCTTTCCAGATGAGCGAACTCGGAAGACGTACCGGAGTGAATGGTTTGCCCCAGTTTTCCGGCCTGCAGCGTCAGGGTGAACTTCACCAGGCGATACAGCGGGCGCAGAACCTGACGTTGTAAAATGCGTTGCAGGCCGAGGGTGTAAAGCACCAGCAGCAGAACCAGCAGGGCAATGCGCAGACCGGTACTTTGCAACATCTGCTGGTACTGACTGCGGGCATCATAATGAGCAAACAGCCAGCCTGACTGTTGGTCACGCAATCCCTGGGTGCGGTACTGAATCGGCTGCAAGCTGTAAAATTCGCCGCCAGCCTGAAAATACTGTACCTGTCTTGTGTCCAGCGACAGATGCAGGGCGGTGAGATCAACCGTCAGCGGTTGGCCAATATCCGCACGGCGGGTAGAGAGCTTCACCTTACCATCGACCCATAGCAGCAGGTGGCGGACGTGTGGACGGGTTGCCATGCGGCTGAGTGTCTGATCGCTGAGGCTCCATTCCTCTTCGGCCAGTTGATGCTGCAACGTCAGGCGCAGGCCTCCCAGTTCAGCTTCCATTTTATTCGACCAGCTACTGCTGAACTGCTGGGTTGAGGCCTGATACAGGAAATAGCTGAGCAGCAGTGCAGCGACCCCCAGAGCGATGACAGACCAGCTGAGTAAAATCCGCTGCAGTGAGATCAGTTTCTGGCGTGGCTTTTGTGCAGCGCTCATGACGATTCCGGTAGAAAACGTGGCGTGGTGAAGTGTTTAAGTGCCGGAGGAGTCATCATCAGTTTCTGCTTTACCATGATCAGGGCCAGATGATCGGAATGGCGGCTTAAGGGGGACGGATCACCACTCAGCAAACGCCTGTTTTCTGCAATATCTGCCAGTTCGATGCCGTCAAACATCTTACCGACATCGTCTTCTGGCAGGCGCATACGCTGGTTCATGATGGCAAGGGCGGCTGCAGGTGTGGTGCGCAGCATGCGCCTGGCCTGAAAGTAGCCTTGAATGAGTTCCTGAATAGGCCGCTGCTGTTGAGTGATTACCTCGCGCCGAATGGCCAGAACATCGACGATCTGGCCTTTGATGGCACTGCTGTCGAACAGTACATGCGCACCCGCATGGGCCAGCTCGCTGCTGAAGGGCTCGAACGTAATCATGGCATCAATGCTGCCGGCCTTATAAGCATTAAGGTGGTCGCTCAGGCCGATATGACGGATGTGTAAGGCATCGTCCTGTAACTCGGCAAACTCCATCGCATTTTTGAGCATCAGTGCGCCGACGGCGGTGGTTTCCAGCGCAATGGTTTTACCGCGCAGGTCCCCCAGAGTTTTGATATCCGGGTGCGCCATAATGACATCGGCACCGGCAGAGAAACTGAACACAAGCACGACCACCAGATCCTGGCCTTCCTGCACCAGCGATAACACTTCATCCAGACTCAGGGCGCCGCCTTCAAGATGACCCATGCGCAATGCATCCATAACATCTGATGCCGAGGGCAGCTCAACCAGCTTGATGTGATGATCGTACAGCCCTTGCTCGCGGGCCAGATAAAGGGGTTCATAACCGGGCCAGACATTGGTGCCAATTCGCAGCGCCGGACCCGGAGAGTCGCAGCCGCTTATGACCGCTAATGAAAGGCAGAGCAGCAACCTTGTAATCCAACCCTGCACAGAAACTCCGGATATCCGCTAAATCTTTGTTAAGCCTAGCAGTTTACGTGTTTTCTGCTGATCGATACGGGGCTTCACCACGGTGAGGTTCCGACCATGGGCTAATAGCCGGGAGCAGGAGAATATGATCCTCTGAAGGTTCAGCTGAAACAGGTGCAGGTCATGTCAAACAATAACAACAAGCGCAGCAAAGTAACCGACAGTGCAGAGGTCGTGTCGACGGCCAATGACGCCGGCTCACGTTTTGAAAAAGTGTTCTACCGCTATCTGGCCTGGTTTCCGATTCTGGTGCTGCCGATGATGGTGTGGGAAATGATGGGCTCGGGACAGTATGCCGTTGGCAGTATTGTTGCGCTGATCCACGCCGTGCTGGTCTTCCGCTTTGTGCAGGTCATCAATCTGCCGGGAATCTTTAAGCGTCGCCGCACCACGGATGCCTGAAAAACAGAGACGCCAGAAAAACAGATACGTCAGAAAAACAGAGACGCCAGAAACAAAACAGGCAGAAAGAACGACTGCTCTTTCTGCCTGATGTTTTTCTGCCTGTTGTCGTGTGCTCAGTAATTACTGGCGCACGCCTTCGATAAACAGACCAATTTCAACGGTCGTGGAGGCTGGCCCCAGGTTGTAATCGATGCCGTAGTCAGACAGTTTCAATGTGGTTTTGCCTTCAAAACCGGCACGATAGCCGCCCCACGGGTCTTTGCCCTCACCAATCATGGTCACCGGGAAGCTGATGGCTTTGGTAACGCCATGCAGGGTGAAATCGCCACTCAGAATGCCTTCGCCGGCGCCGGTGGATTTAAAGCCGGTGCTTTTGAATGTGGACTGTGGAAATTTGCTGACATTCAAAAAATCAGAACCTTTCAGGTGCTTGTCACGCTCGGCATGATTGGAATCCAGACTGGCGGTTTCAATCGTTACTTCAATGGCCGATTTTTCCGGCGCTTTGGCATCGTATTCGAACTGGCCATCAAAGGTATTGAAGCGACCCAGCAGCCAGCTGTAACCCAGATGCTGGATTTTGAACTGGATAAAAGCATGGGCGCCCTGAGTATCAATTTGATACGTCGCTGCCTGAGACAGTGACGGCATCAGCAACGCGGCACTCAGGCCGGCGGCAAGCATCAGTTTTTTCATCGTTTGCTCCTTGGTGTTTAACGTGTTGTTTAAAACGGTTATGTCATCGGTCAGATTGTCATTGCGGTGCGGTTTATCGCACTTAAGCACCGGGCTTTAACATGCGTACCAGCGTTTTATCTTTATCCAGCCAATGATGTTTGATGGCGGCCACAGCATGCAGCGCGACCGTCGCCATCAGCGTCCAGGCCAGCCCCCAGTGAATGACACCGGCGACGTCTTCCTGATTGGCGAGGGTCAGCGTAGCGGGCAGTTCAAACCAGCCGAACACTTCAATGGCGCGGCCATCGGCGGTAGAAATCAGATAACCACTGATAAACAGCGCCAGCATCAGCAGGTACAGCAGGCCATGGGCGAGGTGGGCGGCTTTGCGTTCCCAGGCTTTGTTGCCCAATGCCTGCGGCTGAGGATTAACAAACTTCCACAGCACCCGCAGCAACCATGCGCATGCCAGCATAATGCCTGCGCTTTTGTGCAGATCCAGTGAACCGCGATACCAGGCGTCGTAGTAGGTGAGTTCCACCATATACAGGCCCAGCCCGAACAGACCAAAGACGGCCAGAGCCATCAGCCAGTGAAAGACAATGCTGATCCAGCCGTAAGAAGAGGGGGTGTTGCGTAGTGCAGAGCGTGACATCTGTAGTCCCTGAGAATCGATCTCGATAAGACTCCACCATAGCGGCTTTAGTTCAGCAAAAAAACACGCATAATCAGACAACTGTTGTGCAAATATGCACAACTCAAATGTCGCCATTCACAATGTGCAGAGAACCGATGATGGAAACCAGTTGGGACGATATCCGTATTGCGTATCAGGTCGCCGAATCCGGCAGTCTCAGTCGCGCCGGAGAGCGTCTGGGGATGAATCACAGCACCGTGCTGCGCCACATTAACCGGCTGGAACAACAGCTCGGGCATAAGCTCTTTATCCGCCATCAGCGTGGCTACCGTCTGACCGATGCGGGGCAGTTGCTGCTGGAGAAAATGCATCCGATTGTGGCCGACATGCGCCGTCTGCAGGGCACCTTATCAACGCTCGACGCTTCGCCGTCCGGCACGTTGCGCATCTCGACAGTATCCGATTTTTCGCCGTTTTTTACGCCGCTGCTGCATGCGTTCCGCCAGGAGTTTCCACAGATCCGGGTACAGATTGTCGCCACCGACGACGTACTGTCGCTGGCGCGTGGAGACGTGCATGTCGCCATCCGTATGGGATCGGAGCCACGCGAACCGGATCTGATTGCGCGGCCACTGCTGCCGGTGCAGATGCACTACTGCGCCTCGGGAAATTATATTGAGCGTCATGGTCTGCCGCGCTCGATGGCTGATATTAATCGCCATTGGTGGGCCTTGCCGACCGGAGAAAAACAACGGATTTCCGGTATCCGGCAACTGCTGGAGAAGCTTGATCCGGACCAGATCGCCTTTCAGAGCAACAGTTTTAACGACATCTTATCGGCGGTAAAAGAAGGCATGGGTATCGGCCCGGTTGGTGGTTTGCAGCGCCTGGCGGACACCATGTCGGGGCTGAAGCAGGTGGAGTTCGGACTCAGTGCTGAGCCGTCATTGATGTGGTTTGTGTATCACAAAGATATGCGTCGCAGTGCGCGGGTGCAGGCGTTACAGGAATTTATTCTGCAGCGCCTGCCGGAGATGCAGCACCGGCTGGCCTGAGGCAAGCCGGTATCAGGTTGTCAGAGCAATGTACTGGTCAGGCCCATCTCATTGGACATGGATGGCCACTGACGCCAGATATGCACCAGGTTGCTGGCTTCCTGACGGTTCATGAACGCTTTGAATTCAGGACTCTGATAGGCCATTTGCGGGCCGAACAGACGTTTCACCGCGACATCGACCAGCTGGTCCAGATCATTGGCGAACGGTTCGCCGATCAGGGTGTGAATAATCACATTCGACAACGTCATATCCATCGGGGTCAGCGGTTGGCCAACTCGGTGTATGTAGGTTTCGTTCACTTCTTCCAGCAGGCGGTGCGCCAGGTAGGCTTTATCCATCAGCGCGGCGAGCCCCACTTCATGGCTCAGTGCCGCAGGTGGCGTAATGAAAAATTCGGTCGCCATCTGGATAACCGGCTGCACGTAGTGGCTCAAGCCTGCTTCCAGTGCGGCTGCCTGTAAATCGAGCAGCATCTGTGGCACGTCTTCGATGTAGCGGACGACAAATTCCAGCAGTTTTTCCGCGGCCTCACCTTCTGGCAGGTCAACGATCCGGGCAACCTGATCGGCGCGGGAGCTGAGAGCGTTCTGCAATTGCAGAGTGATGGCTTCATCGTTGAGGGCGTTGCGGATTTGCTGGTGGATAACTTCCATGGTCATGCGTTTGCCTCGTTTCCAATCTGCCGTGATTGACGTGTGGTAAAGCTATAAGTTCAGATTTACTCACGCAATGGAAAATCACGGCACAACTTAGACGGAATTGATCTAAAAATTAATTAGTTAAAAAATCTTTATAAATCAATGGTTTGCGAATCTAGTTTCTGTCGACATTGGAAAGTATAGTAAAGTTTGACGCGGCAACCAGTCGATTTACATAAAATTTTGTGGACGACGCCACAGTGCCAAAAAAGTGTTAAGAGCAAACAAAGCCCGGGCCAGAAGGAAGGCGTAGAACGCCCACCAAAGACCATCGTTCCCGCACTCTCTGGTCAGCCACCAGACCGGTAAAAATACCAGCAAAGCGGCCGCCAGCATGGCATTTCGCATCGCACTGCTGGCCTGCGCTCCAATAAACACACCATCCAGCCAGTAACTGGCAACACCGACCAATGGTAACCAGAACAGGTAATGCTGATAGCGCTGCAGTTGTGGCAAAAGCTCCGGCTGATTGGTCATCAGGCTCAGCAGATAGGGGCCGGCCAGCCACAATAACAGCGTCAGCAGGCTGGCCAGCAGCAACATATTCAGCGCGGTTAATAGCAGTGTGCGGCGCAGCTGTGAGGTATTGGCCCGGCCCAGACTGTGTCCGGTCAGACTTTCGGCGGCATGGGCAAAACCATCCAGCGCATTGGATATCAACAGCAGCGCGGTAATCAGCAGGGCATTCGTGGCCAGTGTCAGTTCCCCCATGCGCGCGCCCTGAGCGGTAAAGAAGGCAAACACCAGCAGCAGGCACAGCGTGCGCACAAATAAGTGTCGGTTGATGCGTAACAGCGGGCGCAGTGTTACCAGCGGCGGACGAGTCCCCAATGACTGCAGCCCATGGCGACGGGCAAAATACAGCGCCGCAGCAAGGCCGCTGTAATCAGCCAGTACGCTGCCCAGTGCCACCCCATCGCTGGTCATGCCGACGTGAAACACCAGCAGATAATCCAGCAGCGCATTCAGACTGTTCACCAGCGTCAGAATCAGCAAGGGAACATACGTTTTACCGAGGCCGATAAACCAGCCCGTGAGCGCATATTGCGCCAGTACCGCGGGTGCAGATAACAGACGGATGCTGAGATACTCCGCAGCGCCGCTTTGTACATCGGCGCTGCCGCCCATCACCGGCAGCAGCCACGGCAACGCGACAAAGGCGGCGGCCATCACCAGCAGGCAGATTGGCATCACCAGCCACAGCGAATGCTGCAGGCTTTGAATAACCTGAAGCGGTTGTTGAGCACCGGCCGCACGGGCGGTCAGTGCGGTGGTGCCCATGCAGGCACACTCAGGTTTGTTTTTTTGACAAATTAGCTATAAATGCCATAAACACGGCTTTCTAGGGCATTTGTCTAACGTGCTTCTTTGACACTGATAGAACTT
Source organism: Thalassobium sp. (assembly GCA_002733205.1). Lineage (GTDB taxonomy): Bacteria > Pseudomonadota > Gammaproteobacteria > Pseudomonadales > Oceanobacteraceae > Venatoribacter > Venatoribacter pacificus. The sequence continues at coordinate 400,087 of NVUW01000002.1, forward strand.
CAGAATGTTGACAAAAAAGCCGTTCCAGGGAGAGCATTTGTCAAATTTCTTAAGATCTCTAACGCTTGTAGAAGGTATTGATCAGAGCCCCTGACATAATGATCAAGCCTCCAACTGCAGCCCAAAAACTGGGAATCTCAGTGAAGAATAGCCACCCTAGTATCACAGAAAAAATAACCTGAACGTAAGCATAAGCTGCAACTTTTCCAGCCTTCGCCATGGCCATTGCTTTCGTAAGCCCTATTTGGCCAACTTGAGTAAAAATACCAACCAACAATAGCAGCCCTAGCTGTTCGATATTGGGCGAGACAAATATGTCGGCTGACAGGAGGGCTGCGGAGGCAATTGGAAAGGCAACTAAAGGGAAGTAAAAGATGATGACGCTGGAGTCTTCCGTTTGACTCAGATGGCGCACCATGACATAGGCTACTGCGCTACCTAAAGCGCCAACCAAGGCTGCAGTTATGCTGAGCATGGATGTACTGGCGAGCACTCCTTCATGAAAGTTGGGCTGCATCATCACGATGACGCCCGCGATACTCATACCAATGCAAATCATGGTTGAGAATTGGACGCTCTCTCTTAGAAACCACAAGGCGATTAGCGCCGTAAACGCAGGATATGTGTACTGCAGCACAGTAGCTTGAGCTAGCGGTAAAGTGGAGACTGCGTAAAACACGCATATGAGCGCCAGGGCCCCGATGGAACCGCGTGCAACAAGCAACGGTTTATTGTTACCCCATACAGACAGTCGTTTACGTTTTATGTCTAGGTAGCTTAGGAGTATGGAAACGATCGCTCGGGCGGCAACAATCTCTAGCACGGGAATGCCGCTATTTGCGGCCCCTTTAACGCACGCGGCCATTAGCGCAAAACCGAGCGCTGAAAGTAGCATATATTGAACACTGGATCTTGGACGGTCGAACATGGATTCCTTGGGACTAAGGTTTGGTGTCGGTGAATGTTAAATGTCCCTCATGTGACTTGCTATTGGATTGGCCAGGCCGAAGGAGAGTCCATCAGCAATTTCACGTGCTCGGATGCTAAACAACCTCAGAGACCAAGCGCTTCAGAAAAAAGCTAGTAACTTCTCGCGAAAGGCGCCTAATAAGATCATCTGCCCAAGCTGCTCGGCAGGGGAAGCCGCACCTCCTGGCTCCTTAGTTCTCGCTGATGGTTTCAGGCTGGTAAAATCAAAACCCGGCGATTGAGAGGTATGGAATCCATCTTCTGCTCTCCAGGCTTCGTCGACCACCTCTACACGAACCAGGTGCTCACACACCGCCAAGTGCTCCGGCAAGTCATCCATCAGTCGCTCGGCACTGGCTGACAGTTCAGGTTCGGCCAGCATATACATCCAGGCCTGATTATCCGTTTTGCTGCGCTGGCGCAGCACTCTGCCCAGCACCTGACGGAAGTACATTTCTGTTCGAATACGACTCAGATAACAACAGACCTGTAATCGAGGAATATCTGTACCTTCTGACACCATTCCCACTGCGACAATCCAGCGAGACAGGCCTGATCTAAAGTCATCAATCACCTGATTGGCATCATTTCGATGAGTGGTAACCACGACAACCTGTTCATCCATTTGCTGAAGCAGCTCTGAGACTTTATAGGCGTGGTCAATATTCGATGCTACGACTAGGGCCGCAGCATCCGGCATCGATATCCGTATTTCGTTCAAACGCTTCTGTGCCAATAAAAGTAACTGCCGGTTGATTCCAACATGAGTAACCAGACTTTCAAATGTCGCTTTAGAGCTGTTCAGTAGAGAGCTGAATCCATCGTAGTTATCGACGATGTTATCGATTCTTTTCAATGTGATCTCAGAGTTATCCACTAACGTAACGCGCGGCGCCCTGCAGACTCCCTCCTGGATGGCATCTTTCAAGGAATACTGATAATCGACGACCAGTCGTCCCTCGGGAGTTGAATAGCGAGCCAAGGCGATAGACCGTTCGTCTGAACGCCAAGGAGTGCCGGACATCGCCAAGGTGTAAGTGGCCGAATCCTGTATCCGTTGAATGATTCTTTGACCCCATATATTTGGGCTCTGGACTTCATCACCTCCTGAGCAGTGGTGTATTTCATCGAACACCGTGAATACTCTCAGCTCCTCAAACAGCCGCCAGAATGATTCCTCCTGATGTTCGATGGATTGATAGGTGATTGCCGTCCCTGCTGCATTCATGCGGCCGTCAAATGCTCTGCCTAGTACCTTCGTAAAGGTACGGCGAAATCCATCAACGATCTGACAGGCGGGAGCAAAACAGATAACAGCATCAATTTTTCCTTCAGCAAACAGAAGCTTGGCCAGTTCTGCTGCCATGCGTGTCTTCCCCGCGGCGGGCGTTGCCTGACAGAAAAAATGTTGCTGATTGCGGTAATGCCTAAGTGCCTGACCAATGCACTCTGACTGCCAGCGCCGAAGTGTCATCCCATGGTCCCAATTTTCTGCAAGGCTGATTCAAGAGCGTTGATGTGCCCGAGTAGACGAGAGCTGTTGTCTCGGGACGCCACTAAGTCTGACTCTAAGGTGGTTTTCAGTTCTGGTAGGTCTTGAATCATTTGGGCGTATCGCTCTGTTTCACCGTAGGACGTGAGCAAGTCCAGCCTGGTCTCTTTGAGCATTTGTTGCAGTACTTCAGTGGCGCTCTTTTTCTCCACTGGCTTTTCGTATTTGCTGATGTCTGGATGCATATCTATCGCTTGTTGCTGCGGCTTTGCGAGAGTTTCACGTACTTGCATCCCTTTACCGGGCTGAGTCGGTTTTGGTGATATCCCAGCGGGCTGTTGCAAGACGACGAAGCGTTGGCCACGAGCTTTTCTTTCGGAGTGATGTTCTACCCATCCACAATTGATCATTTTTCGAATCTGATCATAGAGATACATTCTAAGATCGGGCAGCGAAACTCCATTTGGATTAACGCGCTTCAGATATCGATCACGCAGCTCCATGATGGTGAAACAGCCAACTTCCTCTTCCATGAGAATGTGGTAAAGAACTTCATCGATGGTCACAGAGGAATATTTCACTCTCTTACGCCCTAAAAAATACGGATTATAATCCGTGGTTATATAAGCCGCAAAATTAAACATTACTGCTCTTTAGGAGAGCGGTAATGAATGATTTGGCAAAAGCCCTTGGGGCGAACATCAGAGCGAAAAGAAAGGAGAATGGCATTTCTCAGGATGCTCTGGCGCTGGAATGTGGGCTGGACAGAAGTTACATGGGACGAATTGAGAGGGGAGAAGTGAATATCACGATTGAGAAACTGTATAAAATTGCCGCTCGTCTCAACTGTCCGGCGGGGTCACTTCTCCCTTGAAGGGTCTACTTATTGACCTTTATAACGGTATCGTAGTGGCGCTTCAGGAACTGTCGTGTCAGGTTTGTGACAACAATGGAGCGGGCACTCTCTCCCAGACTCATGTCCGTTTTTTTCAAATACTGATTTGTGTTCGGTCTCGACCTAGATCTTGTCTTCACGTACCTTCCCGCGCGCAGTTGCCTGCCAACCCCGGATTTTCTGGTTGAGAAGCAGGGACAGTTCAATTGCTAGAATTCTGTGATTTTTTAGAATTCGGTATCCGGAGTGGCTGGCGCGGCACCGTTCCCACGAAGCTCTGTGTGGGAACGGCGTTCAGATATAGGCGCACTCTCAGAACGGATATACCTTGGATACGTCAGAAATGTCGCCGTTTTCCAGCACCTTGACGTATACCTTTTCTTCAGAGCCGACTTTAGTGATTTCGACAACGTAGAATCCAGGTCCGCTTTCTTTCAGAACGACTTGGTCTTTGCTGATACTCTGCCAACTGCTATCCAGTTGTCCTGCTGTAAATCCATAATCGCGTATTGTCATTTTCTGCACTACGCGGGCTGCCAGACCCATGGCGCCTCGCTCATCAAGCATGCCGTGGTCGCCGTGGGCTTGCGCAGTTCCGCTGAATGCAGACAACGTCAGAAGGGCGGATAGTAATAATGCTTTCATAGAGTGACTCCTGTTACTTGTTAGCGATTTACATCGCATGAGGATTTTCGTACTGGCCTTCAAAAAATAGCTGAATGGTGATGTCCTGCTGACTATCGTTGCGGAAATACCAGCCATGGGTTCCCGCAAACGGCGCCGTAAAACTGCCTTTCATTTCACCGGTTGTGGCAATGACATAACTTTTAAAGTAGCCACTGGGATCGTTAAAGGGTTCGCCGTGAGTATCAACATAAATACTGGCACCATCGGTGATCCATTCAAAATCAACCTGACCGCCTTCTGTCACTTCCAGTTTGAACTCTTTACCGCTGCCAGCCGGGATAATCAGGGTGGTCAAACCATCCATATTCGCTGAGTTACTCTGGGCTGACGGTGCTTCATTCAGTTTCTCCGGTGACAGCGCGGTTAAGCCCAGCTGAGTACCGATGCCGGTTGGGTCTATATTGTATTCCGCTGGCATAATGACGATAACCAGCGTAAGCAGCCCAGTCGCAAATGCGGCCAGTGTGGCCAGCCAGAGCTGTTTGGCCGGAATCTGTGCGTTAGTCATTTCCTTCTCCTCAGGAATTAAAATAGCCAGTCAACTGGTAGCCGGTGAGCATGATGCCCGATGCCATCAGCAGCGTATTGGTCAGTACGGCGAAACGGCTGAAGGTTGCTGAATGGCGCCATGCCGAGATCAGTATCAGGATGATGCCCAGTGCAGCAAACTGTCCGATCTCGACGCCGATATTAAAGGCAATCAGATTGGTCAGCAGGCCGTCTGCGGGAATGTGAAACTCCTGTAATTTGGTCGCCAGACCAAAACCATGAAACAAGCCAAAAATCAGCACGGCGTAGCGTGTGTCTGGCTGAAACCCCAATACCCGCTTAAAACCACCAAGGTTATCGAAACCTTTGTACACCACTGAAAGGCCGATGATGGCATCAATCAGGTAAGCGTTGAGCTGAATATTGGCCAGAACGCCCGACATCAGAGTAATGCTGTGCCCCAGAGTAAACAGACTGACGTAGAGAAGCACTTCCCGGCTGCGGAACAGAAAGAAGATTACCCCCAGCAGGAACAGCAGGTGATCGTATCCTGTGATCATGTGCTTGGCGCCGATATACAGGAAAGGGACGAACTGCACGCCGGTATTCTGTTGCAGAAACGTCCGGGTATTGTCATCAACGCCATGAGCCGCGGCGAAGGACGCTGTGGTTAACATGACGAGTAAAAGTACAAGGCGTGTTACGGAAAATTTCATGCATTCCATCATTTTTCACTACGATGCACCAGACGGTACAGTGCCGGAATCACAAATAAGGTCAGAATCGTAGAAGAAATAACACCACCAATCACCACGGTTGCCAGTGGTCGTTGTACTTCTGAGCCGATACCTGAGTTCAGTGCCATCGGGACAAAACCCAGTGACGCTACCAGCGCGGTGGTAATCACCGGACGCAGACGTGTCAGTGCACCTTCAACAATAGCCTGCTCAATGCTTCGGCCAGAGCGCTGCAATTCCCGGATAAACGACACCATCACTAATGCGTTCAGAATGGCGATCCCCGACAGGGCAATAAACCCAACGGCGGCAGAAATCGAAAAGGGAATATCACGCACGGTCAGAGCCAGTACGCCGCCGGTTAAGGCCAGTGGAACACCGGTAAAAATGACCAGTGCATCGCGCACAGAATTCAGTGCCAGCACCAGCAAACCTACAATCAGCACGAGTGTCAGTGGCACAACAATCATCAATCTTTGCGAGGCTGACTGCAGCTTCTGATAGGTACCGCCATATTCCACCCAGTAGCCCGAGGGAATATCCAGTTCATTACCAACGGCATTACGCACGTCATCCACAAAACTGCCAAGGTCTCGACCGCGAACGTTGGCGGTGACCACCAGGCGGCGTTTACCATTTTCGCGGTTTACCTGATTAACACCGATGTTTTCACTGAGTGTGACCAGCTCCTGCAGTGGAACAACCTGCCCGTTTGCAACGGTCACCGGTAAATAGTTCAGGCCGTCGATATCAGTGCGTACGGTTTCAGGCAGGCGCACGGTTATATCTGCCCGGCGATCACCATCAAACAAGGTGCCTGCAACTTCACCGCCAAGAGCGGTGGCCAACTGATCCTGCAGTTGCTGACGGCTGATACCGTGACGGCGTAATGCATCAGCATCCGGAATAAATTCCAGCAGTGGCAAGCCGGTCACCTGCTCAGTCTGAATGTCCACGGCACCGTCGACACCAGCAACAATTTTCTCAAGCGACGCGCCAAGGCCAGTTAACACATCCAGATCGTCACCGAAAATCTTGATGGCAACTTCGGCGCGTACACCGGCGAGTAATTCGTTAAAGCGCATCTGAATGGGCTGTAAAAATTCATAACGGTTGCCAGGGATTTCACTGACTAAGGCTTCCAGTTCGGCGACCACCTGCTGCTTGGGCTTATCCGGATCTGGCCACTGGTCTCGTGGTTTCAGAATAATAAAGTTATCGGCCACACTCGGGGGCACAGCATCGGTGGCGACGTCAGCAGTACCGATTTTGGCAAATACCCGCTCAACTTCCGGCAGGGCTTTGATGCGCTCTTCCAGTGTTTCCTGCAGGGCAATGGCCTGACTGAGAGACGTACCAGGGATGCGCAGCGCATGCATGGCAATATCACCTTCATCCAGATTCGGGGCAAATTCGCTGCCTAACCGGGTAGCCTGCCAGATGCTCAGTAAAACCAGCACTGCCGCCAGTCCAATGATGGGCACCCGGACTTTCAGGGTCAGAGCCAATAATGGCTGATACATGCGCGTAAGTGTCGACACCAGAGGGTTGTGCTTTTCAGTCACCGGACCTTTGAACAGCAAGGCCACTGCCGCTGGAACAAAGGTGACTGACAGCAGAATCGCACTCAGCAGAGCAATCACAACGGTGATGGCCATCGGGTGGAACATTTTGCCTTCGACCCCTTCGAGGGCGAAAATCGGTGCGTACACGGCGGTGATAATAAATACACCAAATAATGCCGGACGGATGACCTCCCGCGTGGCTTCAAACACCAGTTGCAGACGTTCCTTTAATGCAAGCGGACCTGTCTGCTGGCTCAGACGACGCAGGCAGTTTTCGACAATGATGATGGCACCATCGACCAGCAGACCAAAATCAAGCGCGCCCAGGCTCATCAGGTTGGCGCTGACGCGAGTCTGTACCATACCGGTAAAGGTCATCAGCATTGCCAGAGGAATAACCAGCGCGGTGAGAATGGCCGCGCGGATATTGCCCAGCATCAGGAACAAAATAACAATCACCAGCAAAGCACCCTCCACCAGATTGGTGGTGACGGTACTCAGGGTTTTGTCTACCAGCCCGGTGCGGTCGTAGGCAGCCGTTGCCACAATGCCTTCAGGCAGAGATGCATTAATCTCGGCCAGTTTTTTACCGACATTACTTGCCACTGTGCGGCTGTTTTCACCAACCAGCATAAACACCGTACTCATCACCACTTCCCGGCCATTCTGGGTCGCGGCGCCGGTGCGCAGGCCGTGGCCAATGGTCACCTCGGCGACGTCGCTGATATGCACCGTTTTACCATTGTCAGAGGTAATGGTAATTGCCGCTATATCGTCGGCCTGCATTGCCTGCCCCGGAATCCGCATCAGCCATTGCGCACCATTTCGCTCAACAAATCCGGCGCCACGGTTCTCATTGTTAGCGCGGATAGCGGCCGCAATATCAGCACTGCTGATGCCAGCGGACAGCATACGTTGCGGTTGCATCTGCACCACGACTTCACGCTCGTAACCACCAATGGGGTTCACTTCCACCACGCCCGGCACCTGCATCAGCTGCGGGCGGATAATCCAGTCGTGCACACTGCGCAAATCCATAGGCGTGATGGCAGACCCATCGGCATTCATTGCGCCAGGCTCAGCATCAACGGTGAACATAAAAATTTCACCCAGACCGGTGGCGATAGGCCCCATTTCTGGTTGTAAGCCATAAGGCAGACGACCGCTGGCAGATGCCATGCGTTCGCCGACCAGCTGGCGGGCGAAATAAATATCGGTGTCATCGCTGAAAATAGCGATCACCTGCGACAGGCCGTAGCGCGATACCGAACGGGTGTATTCCAGCCCCGGTAATCCGGCCAGCGCGGTTTCCAGCGGATAGGTAATACGCTGTTCCACTTCCAGTGGGGTAAAGCCGGCGGCTTCGGTATTGATCATCACCTGTACGTTGGTGATGTCAGGCACGGCATCAATCGGCAGCCGGTTAAAATTCCACAGACCCAGCACGGCAACGATGGCAACAACGACCATCACCAGATTACGCCGGGCAATGGCCAGTTTTATCAGTAAATCCAACATGGCGATTTCCCGTATCAGTGGTCGTGTGACGCGCCGGACTTCTCGATGTCGGCTTTGATGATGTAACTGTTTTCGCTGACGTATTCTGTGCCGGGCTCAAGACCACCGAGCACTTCAACCCACTCACCGGCGGCCTGGCCAAGTTCCAGCATGCGCACTTCGTATTCGTCGCCGACTTTGGCGTAAACCACGGTGAAGTCGCGAAACGCCTGTAAGCCAGAGCGTTTGACGGCCAGAGCTACGTCACGGGTTTCGGTTTCAATGCGGCCATTGATTTTCATACCAGCCGTCAACAACCCCTCAGTGTTATCAATGGTGGCCAGCCACAGACGTGACTGATCGGACTGAACAGAGGGGTAAGCATGTTTAAGCACAGCCTGAGCCTGCAATTCTGTGCCGGGTACCGTGATGGTAACGGGGGCTCCGGCTTTTACACGACTCCAGTCTTTCGGGTACACGGCAAGTTCAGCCTGCAAGGTACGGTTGTCCTGCAGCGTCAGCAGAGTACGTCCTGCACTTTGTTCTCCGGCAGCGGCATAAATCCGGCTGACAATGCCTGAGGCTGGTGCGCGTACGCTGTAGCTTTTCAGACTCTCGTTGCTGTCGATGGTAAGCAATTCGCTGCCTGCCTGAATCATCTGTCCTTCGCGTACGTACACCTTGCGGATTTCTCCGTCAAAACGCGCGCTGACGTTGCGCTTTGTGCCTGGTACGGACGTCAGATTGCCCCAGACCGGTGTCTGAATATGCAGAGTGGTTGGCCCCGCGACTTCGGTGGTAATTCCCATGGCATCGGCAACCGGCGCGGCGATTTGCGTACGTCCCTCAAAATTGTCGTAACGCCACTGGTATTGCTGGCCAGCATGCTGAACCTGAATATCGACAATAAAAGAATGAGGCTCGTAAATTTCCATGTCGCCACGCAGGTAATCGCCTTCAGCGCGGAAACCGATATTATCGACGACGTCGCCAAGACGAATAAGACGTACGCTCAGCTGCACATCCTGTGGTGCAATGGGCTGGTCGGACAATGTGCTCCAGACGCGGAACTCCGGCGGTACACCGGTTTCGAAAATGGCCAGCTCCAAAGCAAAATCGCCATCGCGCAGCATGCGTCCGCGGTGAGGTCCTTTCTCCGGTTCCGCTTCGGCTGTTTCCGCCGACTGGGCATAAACCATTTGTGTTGGCAGAGCGCTGCCTGCGAATAACGGCAAAGCCAGTAACAGGTGGGAAAATATTTTACGGGGTGTCATAACTGAGCCTCAGAAATAAATGGTCTGGCCGGTCAGGCGCTGTAATTCAATCCACTGCTGATGCAGTGCTTCCGCTTCGTCGAGCAAACGCTTGCGGGCATTCAGCCATTGCTGGCGGGTGTTATCCCACTGCACATAATCCAGCTGCCCGTTTTCATAGGCTTTAAGCGCCTGCTGACGACCGTTATTGAGAGTCGGCAGAATGGTTTCTGTCAGGGTATTGATAACGTGCTGGCTGTGTTCCAGTTCCATCAGCAGTGTGCGGGTTTGGATGGTCAGTTGTTGCAAATGCGCCTGTGCTGAAAGTGTCTTCTGTTGTTCACGGACATTGACCGAGCGCTGAAGAGCGGCGTGGCGCTGATTCGCGCCCAGCGGAATGCTGAACTGGGCGACCAGGGCATAGTCATCCGTATTTTCGAAACGGCGCACGCCTGCGCCAACCGACCACGGGGTTACCGCTTCTTCACTCGCAAGTTTTCCTTCCGCACTGAACAGTTCTGCTTCCGCTTTTATCTGGCTCAGTGACGGGGTTTCCTGCAATTTGTTCATGGCAGCTTCAGCTTTTGCCAACGGCAGAAATGGCAGCAGGTTTCCCGCGGCATAAAGCTGGGTTTCTGCCGCTCCCCACTGCGCAGACAATCGCAGTGACGCCGACTGCAGCCGGTGCCCGAATTCTTCCACTGCCAACTCCTGCTCTGTTAAACGGGTACGTGCCAGTATCAGGTCGGTATTGGGGGCGCGACCGGCATTCACACGGCGCTGAATGATCGCCAGAATTTCTTTTTCGTCGGCTAACGCTTCCTGTGCCAGTTGCAGCCGCTCCTGATCGGCGAGTAACGAAATAAAGAGTGTTGATGTGTGTGCGGTTACATCGGCTAGCTGCACTCGCTGTTTTGCTGTCAGCAAGCGCTGCTGAGCCGCTGCTTGTTCTGTTCTGGCGCTGATCTGATCACCTTCTAACAGCCAGCGGGCACTCAAGGTCGTCTGCATGGCATCGGTACCTTCGTACTGGTCAGTACCGAATGCATCTTCGACGCTCAGCTCCAGCTGAGCAGGTTGCCGGCTGCCTGCCGCTTCTATTTCGGCCTGTATGCCCTGCTGGCGATAAGACCAGATGGCAATCTGTGGATGCCCCTTTAACGCCCGCTCGACGGCGTCAGACAGCCTCACTGTATTTTCGGCGTAAGCGCTTTCGTAGCAGGGTATGAACAGGGTCAAGCATATTAAAAACCGATTGATGATCGGTTTTTTTGGCGCAGAAATAACGTGGTTAACAAGCTTCATTTCAGCTCCGTTAATGGACGAGGAAAATATCAAAAAAGTGGTGTAGAGCATCAGTGGCAGAAAGCACCGCCGTGGCTGTAAGCAGAATAGCCAGTGGTAACAGGCCCAGCTTCAGAGCGGACGGACGAGATGGGGTCAGCAGCTCGCAGACCCGTTCGCGCAGCTGTTCTGCAGCGACAAACGCCGCCTGACCAGGCTTGTTGATGCGATGGCGTAAGCGCGCGATTTTCACCAGTGTTTCTGCGATGTCGGCGGCTTCGGCGTTGCGGGTAACCCGGCGATCGGCGAGCTGCTCGGTCACTAATGTGAAGCAGTTCAGAATGGGGGTTCGCACAAAGCCTGGCAGTGGGCAAATAAACAGCATCAGTAACCAGCGACTCAGGTTATCGAACTGGCGGATATGCGCCTGCTCATGAGCAATGATGATTGCCTGCTGGTCTGGCGTTGTTTGATTGAGCAAACCTTGCGACAGGTAAATATCAGGGCGGAAATATCCGGCTGCCATGGCCACAACGTCGCGGGTCGGCAGAGTGCGGAAAGCGGAATTCGATGTGGTCTGTGCCTGCTCACGCAGAAGTTTCAGTTGCTGCCTTACACGCCATTGCTGATACGCAAATTGCCCCATACGCAACGTCAGCCATAAACCGACCGCACTCAGAAACCAGCTGTGCCAGGCGCTGATCACAAACTCATCGGCATGGTGCCAGTGAATAAGTCCCAGAGCGCCATGCACTGTGTTGTGGTCGTCTGGTAAGGCGATTCCGCCCTCAACAAACAGCAACAGAGTCATTGTCCAGGGTAAAACGGCCCAGCTTAAAATGAGCCATTTTTGCTCCAACGGGTCAACACGGTTTTTTGCCCGGATAATCAGAGGAGCCGTTAATAACTGAAAGACAGCTGAGGCCAGTCCGAGCAATGCCGCCATGCTCAGCAGGTTCAGAATGAAACCCCAGCTTCCGGTAATCATGGATGTGCTTTACCTTTGCGACGATGATTCCGGATCATAGCCTCCAGGCGATCGAGCTCATCGTCGCCCAGATCGGCAGACAAGGAAACAAATGCCGCCATCAGCGACTGGCTGTCATGGCTGACAAGGTCGCTGGTGATATTACGGATCAGCTGAGCGATCAGGTCTTCCCGATCAACCCGGGTGCGGTAGACAAAGGCATGTCCTTGTTTGCTGCGGCTGAGCAGCTGCTTTTTGTACAAACGGTCCAGAGTGCTCTGAATGGTGTTCAGGGAGCTGCTGCGCCCGGCACTGAAGGCGGCATGGATCTGCTTGGCATCGGCTTCACCCGCTGACCAGAGATGGTTCAGAACCTGCTTTTCTAACTCACCGAGAATCATAGTCTTTCCAACGTTCAGGATGAGGCATACACTGCCACAGTAAAAACCGACCAGCAATCGGTTTTTTGTCAGTCAACGTCAATCGCTGAGGTTTCCATGCTGAGCATTCTCCGTCACCGGGTGTACCGCCATTTGTTTGCTGCGCAGGTTATTTCGTTGTTGGGCACAGGCCTGGCGACGGTTGCCCTGAGTCTGATGGCGTTTGAGCTGGCGGGAGACAATGCAGGCACTGTGCTGGCAACGGCACTGACCATCAAAATGCTGGCCTATGTGTTTGTGTCACCGCTATTGGCGGCCTTGTTTCAGGGGCGCCCACGCAAACCTGTGCTAGTGCTGCTGGATATTATCCGCGCACTGACGGCGCTTTCGCTGCCGTTCCTCACCGAGGTCTGGCACATCTATGTGGTTATTTTTGTTCTGCAAAGCAGTTCCGCCGGATTTACGCCGTTATTTCAGGCGACGATTCCTGATGTACTGCCGGACGAGCGTGAATACACCAGAGCGCTGTCACTTTCCCGCATGGCATACGACATGGAAAGTCTGATCAGCCCCATGCTGGCGGCGACATTGCTGCTGATTACCTCGTGGCATGGATTATTTTTCGGCACCATGCTGGGGTTCGTGGCGTCAGCGTTGCTGGTGCTATCCGTTACCCTCCCAAAAGCCCAGGCTTCTGCGGTGAATACCTGGACAGACAGACTTACGAAAGGTGGACGCATTTACCTGCTGACTCCACGACTGAGAGGTCTGCTGTTGTTGAGTTTTACCACCGCCCTGGGGGGCGCTATGGTGTTCGTTAACACCGTGGTTCTGGTGCAGGGGAATTTTGCCCTGAGTGGCCAGCAAACGGCATTCGCTCTGGCTGCTTTCGGCTTTGGCTCCATGCTCACAGCGCTGACACTGCCAACGCTTCTGGAAAAAATCACTGAGCGCAGAGTGATGCTGGCAGGCCTCGGCTTGATGATTGTTGCACAACTATCCGGCACTCTTATCACAGACTATGTCACTTTGCTGATGATCTGGTTCGTGCTGGGAGCGGGTTACTCCCTGGTGCAGACCCCAACCAGTAAAGTTCTGGTTCGTTCAGCCAGTAACGCGGACAGGCCAGCGCTCTTTGCTGCACACTTTTCACTCTCCCACGCAGGCTGGATGATGGCCTATCCGTTCGCTGGCTGGTTATTAACCGTGCTGGATGTGAATTCGGCGTTTTTAGTATTGGCCGGGCTTTCTGTTATCGGTCTGATGCTGGCGTATAAACTTTGGCCAGAGGACGAAAATAATGCGCTATTTCACCGGCACGATGATCTTGAAGCTGGTCATGAGCATCTGGAGGCATTTGGCTATGGAAAGGAGCACAGCCATCTGTATGTTATAGATTCACTGCACTTGAAGTGGCCGAGGTAAATTTTGCATCGGCTTTAACGGCGTAGCTGAATCGCGACTAGTTCACTAGAGGTTTTTAAGCCTAATATAATTCTGCTTTTCATACCTACTGGTAACTGCATATATTGTGCCTTCTGTGGCTTGTATTATAAGCCGTCCAAATTTACCCAATATATTCCAGATTCATCAATTTAGTAAATGAGTTTGATGGTGTCTAGCAAACTGGTGGCGATTCACTTCGCGATGAACTGCCCGTTAATAAAATGACCTACTTCGATATACCCGTCAGGATGGCAGGCTTCCAAATAACCTAGCTTTGACAGTGAGGCTTGGTAGCGGACAGAGCCTGAGGCGATCGCTTCACTTAGTGCTCCTGACTTGCACTCTCGCTCATGGATCTTGAAAACTTCGTCTGGATCTACAGGTGCACATACTGCATCCTCTACACGAAGAACCGCCAGTCCTGCCTGTACGGCCAGTAGGATTTCGGGGTCAACGTTCCTCGCAACCTTACGGCCAATATCTGCCCAGTATTCAATTTGCTCGGCTGCAGTGCGTTGCAAAGGAATACCAGCGACTGTCGCCGCATTCATAAGGCTGCTTTTCAGTCTTACCGGGGACGTGGCTTTGACCATAACTAGTCACCTATATTACGGTTCCCTTAGTTTTTCAGGGCTGCTGACATTGGGATTTTTGTACTCTCGATCTAACCACGTACTGCTCGGGTCATGCTTACCTTATCTGACACCAATCTCTACAACATGCTTGGCTATCAGACCACACTGTGTGGTGTCTGCTCAGAATGCCATGCGGTTGGTCACTTTTTCTTGAAATGACCAAGGCACTGCTTCACTAAGAAAACGATTGGAACGCCGATAATAAGTGAATCGCCACCAGTTCATTAGAAACCAGCGTTATTTCGATACTACATGTCCTTTGTCATAGGGTCATCAAAAGTGGGCCTTACCGCATTATCTTTTTCGTTTAGATCGATTACTTGGGCGGAGGGCTGTTCAACTGAGTAAAGTCCATTTTCAAGTAGTAGATTCATCGCGGCTAGGTATTTCGCATGAGAGATGTCCAGCATGTCCTGTAACTCTCTGTTTCGTATTGCGAGCGTATCTGCTTTGTCAACTCTGGCTTTTCTTGGAGGCTTGGCTTTAGCTGATGCGGCATCTATTGCTGCGATTAGATCATCGAAGTCGCGTCCTTTCCTGATACTACTGGCATTTTTCTTGCCAGCCTCTAATGCCACATTTCTCTTATTGATTTTTGAACCTTTCTTAACAACTGATGGCTCATTGTTTATCAGTCTCTGGAGAGCCTTGTAGTACTCCTGGTGCTTAATCATCGATGGCCTCCATCTCTATTAATTTCTGGTGGATCAGTGTGATCTCTTTGCGCGCCAAGTGGGCGGAGGGGTGTTCAGGTTCGAGGTATTCTAATTCCGTCTCCAACGTTTCTTTATATTTCTTGAGCTTGGCCCCGCGTTTAAGTCCAAGTCCATCATCGCCTCCCAAAATCGCGTCATCACAACCAGCTAGGCACGGGATAATCTCGTCTAGGCTGAATTTGTCACACATCTCGCGGGATGAGCACCCTCCAATAGCTGTTTCCCGATAGGAGATGCGCCCATCTTTGACGCGTTTTTCGATCTCTTCGATGCTGTTTAACCATGAAGGGTTATTATATTTTTCCTGTTCGAATCTGCTGCCTGATCCACCGAAAAGCTTGTCAGTGCTTTTTACGACATGGGCTTCGAATTCCTGAGCTTCCAAGAGCATCAGTTCATTTCGATAGTCTCGTATTACGTCATGTGAATCGCCGGTTTTAACTATGTTGAGAATGTTTTCAGCGAAGCTTGCATTTTCTCGGTAAAGCATTGTCATTACTTCAGATAAGTGTTTGAACTGGAACTTCAGCGAAGGCAAGGAAACCTTTCCGCTTCGTGCTGCATAGATGGCCGTCGAGCGCCGAAACTGATGATTTGAAATATGAAAGTACTCGCCTACTTTTAGATTCAGATTCGGGTCGTTTCGCCAATCGCGGAATGCATCGAAGTTCTCTAACTCCACGATGTCGCTCTCCCTGACTCGAAGTTCATCTGATCCTCTTGAAATATATTTTAGAATGGTTTGACGATGATCATCGGTATTAATAAACGTCCTGATCTTCATTGGAAAATCGAAGCGTGCAAACAGAAAGTCGCTAGGGCTATTCATCATTTTTCCGATAGACTCACATGCCTCTACGGCGGGTATTACCTGTGAACATGTCGCCCAGGGTAATGCCGACTCACTATAGTTGCTGTTCGTCATTTTTGAGGTGTTACTGAGCAGAATGGGGAGTTCGCCAAGGCCTGGTATATGAATGCTGTTCAGGCAGTTTTTTTTCAGTGCATCGACTTCATGTTTGCGCATTCCTGAATAACAATATATTAGAAACCTCGCAGCATCCAATACATAGCCTAAGTAGTACTTAAGACCTTTCAACGTATATTTTAAATATTTGTAGTTTTTATAGTTTGAACCAATTGTCCACTTGTCGAATAATTCTGTTAGGCCATACTCGGCGACGGAGTCCTCCTGGCTTAATAATGGCATATCAGTTCGTCTTGCAGATGGATAATGTTTTCTATATTCATTAAAAGCATTTTGAAGTTTTGCGTTGGTAGTTGATCCAGGTCTTTGATTGTCTTTCAGCATGGAGGGAGTGGCAAAGAATAGAGGATCGGCCTTAATTCGCTTCATAAAACCATCTAATTGCTCTTTATGCTCGTTGAAGTCGGTCACAACTTCCGTAGATAGTGTTATCAGCGCAGAATAAATTCGTGATGGTATGAGAGGGGTTCGTTGTGCGGACGGGTCGTTTACATAGCTCGAACGCAATTGAGACCTTACGGAAAGTATTTTTTTGAGCTGCTCATTAGGGATCAATGTTGGTAGCTCGGTTTTGAAATGCTCGTTTATATATTCGATCAGTGCTATTAAATCTCTGAGAGCTTCGGCTTTACGAAATGCTGTCTTGGAGGCGTAAAGACTTGCTGTGATTTTAGGCCCGACGAGAGGGCTTTCATGTAGTTGAGCGAGAGTCTTGTTTTCGTTCAGCGCAATGATGGATAGCCCTCTGAGAACTTCTAAAATTTTTCGGTAGGTCTGTGGTTTATTGCGTTGTCCTCCCGAATGCGTCGGCTCGTAGAGTACTGCAAACATGATACGCTTCATCTCCCCAATAATTGTATGTGCTGTCTTGCTAAGCTTGCCCTCTGGTTTTCCAAACTGGCTGGTAAAGTTATACTTGGTGCCCTTACTCATTAGTGAATAGGGTGATAGATCCCAGACGTTATCGCTGTAGATAGAAAGGGTTTCACCTGACAGGTTACGGCTAATGACAAAGCTGTCTGGTGGTGTTTTCGCTAGACCATCATCAGAGAATTGATCGGGCTGGGCCTCCAGTATTTCGGTGCCATCCAGGAATCGTGCTACCCACATATTACTGTTCTCCTCTACTGGATGTGATTTCTTTCAAAGCCGCTATTTTCATATCCCAGTACGGATGTAAGTTGCCAATCTCGGCCAACCTTCTGGCTCGCTTAACAATATTTTCGTACTGCTCACCTTTATTTGAGAGATCAGCGATTATGTCGTCTATGCGCTCTATGACTGGCTGGAACTTTAGAAGGTGCTCATCCATATTCAGGCTATTCTCACGGCTGTGCAAAGGTAGCCATTTCTGGATCGATAGCAGCATGAGAACATCCTCCTCTCTTGCTCTGAGCGCATAAGACTTACAAAAGAAGCAGCTTAGCATTGCCGAGCATCGGGGGCTGGGAGCTTCATCGGAAAAGCCTCCCTCTTTGGCCTCACCTTGAGATATGCAAATGCCTGTCAGGCCCTGAGTGCCGACATTTTCACCAACGATATTTACAGCGACCCGCTTTGATTTGTAGAGATTGACAGCGCTAGCCAGGCCGCTGAAGAAGCCGTTTAGCTCTTTAACTGCAACCCGGTTTTCAACTGCAATGTAGTGCTTTCTTGATGTTTCAACAGTGTGTTGATGCTGGTTTGCAGAGTAGTGAATGTCACCGGTTACAGTAAGGGCTAAATTCACCGAGTAATCCCGCCAATCCTTTGTACTAACCCAAAGGTTGACTGAATTCCAAAACTTGGTAGGGATGATGAGCTGCTTACTGCTAATTGTGTGAGAGAGAGATTGTCTTTGTTTGAAATGTTGGGGCCCTTTTAGGGGAGAGTCTGACGGAATAAACTTTTGGCATAATGCAACATAACGGCTCCAATATTTTTTTGCGAGAGGGCTTAGACGAAGAGAATATTGCTTATCACCTTTGCTTTTGAAGGAGAGAATTCTGAACTTGCCTTCTCGTTCGAGATTGGTGGGCTCGATCATAGGGGCTGTTAGCAAGACGGCTAGGTTTGTACCGCTGTCCGCAAGTATCAGATGGGAAAAGTGAACGCTTGCAATGTTAAAAAGATCACGATGATATGACTCATGTTCGATGGCGCCTGAATTATCAGATGAAATTATGGCGTGGTAATGTTCTCGTAATCTGTAATGAAATTTTTTGTCGGAAAATGGACCATTTTTCTTAATTTCGGCATCTTTCGACTCCATTAATTCATTTATGCTTCTGCTTATTTTTCCGCTACGATCATAAAGCAACTCATGAATTCGGCTACGGCCCAGGGTTCCCGACCTATAAAAGTACGATGCAGGATTATTGTTGATTCCGTGTAGGTTCCAATGGCTTGAGCTTAGGTAGATCTGACCAGTGATACCAAGTTTCGGTTCTGGTTTGAGAATAAATGGTTTGGGATGATCATCCTGAAGCAAATATTCAGAGATTTTATTGAATAAATAACGATGTGCATCTCGGCTGAGTGCTGCGCGTTGTGTGCTTTCAAGGACTTTGAATCCTTTTTCGCCTCTTCTCTGTTGAATTCTCAGTGCCCAACTCTGCAATTTATCATATTCTAGATCGTGATGTGTCAGTAGAATCGCTTGGGCTGCTCCTTCTTGGCACATACGTGCTGTGCTTCTACTGAATGGCGAGGATAGATTGCTCTGAGATACTCGATCCCAAAGTAGATTTGAGTATTCACTATATGCTCGCTTCATCTGCTCTTTGTCGAAGAAAAGCTTGTCACGTTCGTAGCGATTATCTGCCCAGTCGATAAAGTTTAATTGATATGTAATAGATCCTCGTTTTGCGGTTCCATCGAGGAAGGAATCAATAAGTCTAATTAAGTAGATTTTCCGATGATTTATATAGCTCGAAAAGTCGATGTCCCAGCTATCCAGTGAAGTGGGGGAGCATTTGGTTCTGGTCTTGATAGAAGCAATGTTGCGCACGTTAAACAGCACTCGTCCAGCATAAATCTGCTTGTAATTTTGGCTGCTGCTTTTGAAATTGAATCTAATTCTGCCCAGTTCAGAGAGTGAGAGCGATGCCGCTTCAAACTGACTGTATTGCTCGGGCCGGTCGTTAAACAAGTCGAAGAACTCATTCATCAAAGTTGTCCCAAGGGAAGTTTTCGCCGTACATGGCTTTGTGAACGGCTTCGTTCTTTTTCTTTTGTTCTTGAACGAATTCGTCATACTTCAGATAGATCATCGTTGTTGACTCATGCTTATGGCCGAGAAGACCTTTAACGTGAGTGATGATCTCTGTGTCTGACATGCCTCCCAATGCTTTGGCTTTTCGTACGAATCGCATACCTCGCGTGGCTCTAAGGTCATGGAATTTAAACCCTTTGTATTGTGGGTCTTTATTCTGTTTGATCCATGGAATTAGCTTTTGGTTTACGAAGTCGTTTATCGAGCCTCCTACATGGTGGCCTGCCTTTCCCCGCTCGCTCCTCTTTAGCGTCATTGAATAGTTAGGGTTGGCAGCGTCCTGTACGTGTCGATTCGCGGTGTAAAATGGACTGCCAAACTTTGTCAAAAAAACATAGTTCGAAGATGAGTCGCCGTAGAAGCTTTGTGATTTCCTTGCTTTGTATATCTCTGAGTACTTTACCCATTCGTAGACCTGTGCAACCAACGAGCTCGGTGCTTTAAGAACGTACTGAACGCCGTGCTTCGTATCAACGCCAGTCGTTGGCCCAACGGGGATTCTCGCTTCTTTGGTTTCTCTTGATGACTCGTAAGCCTTCTTTATCGCTTCAACGCTCATCGTGCAGATGGTTTGTTTTCTGGCCCCGGTGTATAAAGCCAACCAGACCATCAGTTGCATCTGACGGTTACCTATGGCTTCAATGCCCTCAAGAACCCACTCCACCTCTGTTTCTGATAGTGGGCGCACACCGCCTTCTTCGCCCAGTATGAGATCGAACTGTTCCTCTTCAACAGAGGCCTTTGTTATATGGATATCCGAATAGGTCACAGGGAACTGTCTGCCACCCTTAATCATTACCTTGTGCTGTTTGAGTGTGTAAAAGCGATCTTGTATCTCTTCACCTGGAGGGGTTAGTTTGTTGTCGTTCAGAAACATATAGAACGCTGCGACCTCTGCGGCTTTTTGCTTAACCGTCTTAAGAGTGTTCTGTTTCTGCTCGAACAGCCCCGTGAGATATGACTTGTAGATATACGTGACTCGTTGGTTCTTCCTGCTGAGAGGTGGGGCGTAAAAAATATCGAGTGGCAGATCGTCAGTCTTATGTTCGTCAATGAAGTGCAAGTATGAGAGTAGGTTCTTTGCTTTTCGATCTAGCGTTACGATTGAGCGAGGGCTGGATTCTGCGAACTTCAACCACCAACGGTAGAGGTAAAGGTTGCCGAGATCCCATGGCTCACCATTCCTGTAGATGATTGGGAATCGCTCAATCATCAAATCGTTAGTCTCTTCAAATTTTTGCTGATCGCTATTCCAGTGAAGAACTCTGTTCGTCCACTCGATTGTAGGAACCCCTCCGGGGCTGGCAACGAGCTTGCCGTCGAGTCTGTAAAGGCGTTGGATGTATATTATTTTGGGTCGATTCATGTCGACGGGCACCATTATATTGGACACGCATGTCAACACTCTTGTGGACATTAGTGTGTCAGTCAATGTTTTCTACCTTAGTGTGTGCGCAGAAAGCCAAAACTCCACAGCAGCAGGGTAAACAGTTGCGCGCCAATCGCGACCGCTCCCAGGTGTTGCGGGTCGGGCAGGTGTGCCAGTACCGCGCTGTCGGCCAGCCCCAGTAATGGCACCGTGATGTTGCTGAGCATGATCGGCCAGGCCAGCATCCAGATGCGGCGTTGTGTCGCAGCCAGAGAAGGGGCTGTTGCTGCGTGGCTGGCCGTCATGGCTGATATACTCCGCGTCACCGATTTGGGGGCACTATAGGTTATAGGGGTTGGGGCACTGATGAAAAAAGCGATTGTACTGTTTTTACTGTTACTTGCGGCATGGCTGACCGGTGCAGGTGTTGCTTATGCACCGCAATGGCAGCAGGCGCAGCTGCTGCAGCAGGATGGTCTGATGCTGTTCCCCCGTGCATTGGCGGTAACCGATCAGACATTTATCAACCAGCAAGGGCAGCGGATGGCGCTGAGCGAGTTGCAGGGTCGTAACGTACTGCTGTTTTTTGGCTACACCTTTTGCCCGGATATCTGCCCGACCACGCTTGCCGACCTCAGCCGTACCTGGAAACAGCTGCCGGCCGATATTCGCGAACAATGGCAGGTGGTGCTGGTGTCGGTTGACCCTGAGCGCGACAGCCCGCAGTCACTTCAGCCTTATATGGCGTACTTCAATAAGGGTTTTCTGGGCTTTACCGGTAATGCCGATGGTCTGGGCGTGCTGGCGGCGGAACTTAACGCGGTGTACAGCAAAGTTGAGCGCGGCGAAGGCGTGGCATACCTGATGGATCACAGCGCCAATCTGGTGATTCTGGATAAACAGGGCGCTTACCGTGGTTATATCGCCCCGCCGCATAATTCACAGCGACTGGTGCCAGTGCTGCAGGCGCTAAGTGCCCGCCTTCAATAACCTGCCGTCAGTAACGGCTGATCTGCATGGGAGCGGCTTTTAATGGTGGCTGTGCCCGCTTGATCAGCTGCCGCAATCCACTGTTGTTACAGCGACCCTGATACTCCAGCCAGTGAAGAGTATTGCCTGCCAGATAAACAGAGCCGGAGACAATGGCACTGCCTGCGGTCCAGCCGCCGACAATCACCACATAGGCTCCGAGGCACACTTCAGCGCTTTGCTGACAATCCCCCAGTCCCCGCCACAGGTCGGCATGCGTATTCGCCTCCAGCCACTCATAGTTCAGCGCCAGCTGGCGTGATATCAGTTCGCAGCGGGCATAGCCCTGATCCAGCGGCACTTTGCTGGGGTAAACGGTGCAGCCGCTGAGTATCAGTAATGCTGTCAGAGCCCAAAACAGCAGGGTGTTTTCTGGTGCTTTCATCCATGACATCCATCCGGTACAGAACCGTCAGTATGCTGAACGCGGGCTAAACCGTAGCTGAACGACGCAACATAGCCTTTGCATTTATCAGGGCGCAGGGCTCTTGCCCGCTTCGCCGGAGCTGGCGGGCAGTTGCCGGTTCAGGAGGCGGGTTGCGCTCTGATTACTGCTGCCCAGATTGCTGTTCAGGTTAATAAGAAAGTTGACTCCACTGCGGTTCGCATTCAGCTCAATAATCTGTTCCGCGCCCAGACTCGGATAGGCACCGCAGGTTTCACCGGCCTGACAGATCACGTTATCCACATCAATATCGGAACCGGCCAGCAGCCGATAACGTCCGGCAGCAATGCCACTGAAGCTGAAGCGGCCGTTGCTGAGCGCGGCGATGCTTTTGACAACACATTGCTCCTCAACACAATCGCTGTCTTCCAGCAGAACATATTGCTGAGTCATGCTGTTGTTGCTGACCGTTCCGTTTTGCATATACACCGGAATACTCAGGCTGTTGCTGCCGTCGCTGACGATGATGGTGGCGTTGTAGTAGCCATCGCTCAGGCCGCTGCGGTTAACGCTGGCACTGTAGCTGCCCAGCCCTTTGTCGTCGGTGCTGGCCGCAGTAATGCTCAGCCAGTCGGCATCTTCACTGACACTGAGCAGTGCCGGTTGCAGATCACCGGCATTGCTCAGGGTAAAGCTGAGGCTGCTGTCACTGCCAAACACCAGTTCCGCCGGAGAAGACTGTAATGCCACCGGGCGCGGTGGCAAGGTACCACCATTGGCCAGTTTCAGCGCTTCGCTGACCGCGCGGTAAGCATCAATCTGACCATAACCCAACTGGTTGTCACGGTTACAGCTGGTGGCCTTACTGGTGATCGCACAGCTCTGCAATAACTGATCGACATCGCTGGCGGACAGCGCCGGATAGGCGGATTTCATCAACGCAATCACCCCGGCGACATGCGGGCTGGCCATGGAGGTTCCTTGATACAGGTCATAACTGGGTTGGCGTGAGCCGCTGCTGTCATCGGCCACGGTACTGAACACGCCATCCTTCTTGCCGTCGCGGTTATCGTCATTACCCAGCTCTCCACCAGGGGCTGCAACGCTGATGGTGTTGCCAAAATTGGAGTAGCTGGCCAGCGTCCCCTGATAGTTGGTGGCGCTGACGGAAATCACTTCCGGATAGGCCGCCGGATAAAACGGTGAGGAGGAGGTCTCGTTACCGGCAGCAGCAGCAATAATTACCCCGGCATTACGGGCAGCGGCATACACCGACTGCTCCGCTGCGGATGAACTGTAGCCGCCGAGGCTGAGGTTAATTACATCGGCCTTGTTGGCTGGCAGTGTGTTGCTGTCGTTGCTGAGCCGGGCGGCATAACGCACGGCCTGAATAATGTCGTAGGAGGTGCCGCCATTCTTGCCCAGCGCCCGCAGCGGCATGATTTTCGCCTTCCAGGCGACACCGGCTCCGCCAATGCCGTTATTGCTTGCTGCTGCTACGGTGCCAGCAACATGGGTGCCGTGCCATGAGCTGGCTCCGGGAATATCGTCGTCGCCAGGGTCATCAGGGTTGTTATCGATACCATTGCCATCGCGGGCACTGTCTCTGTTGCTGACAAAGTCATAGCCAGCGATCAGCTGACTGCTCAGATCCGGATGGGCCAGATACACACCGGTATCAATCACCGCCACGATGACGCCATCACCTTTGCTCAGATCCCAGGTCTGCGGCAGGTTGATAGCCGGATAATGCCACTGGTAGCGGTAGTAAGGATCGTTGGCCGTGGCCTGCACTTTACGGATGTAATTGGGCTCGGCGTATTCGATACCTTCCTGCTGGCGCAGGCGCTTGCTGTCGATCAGGGTCTGGCGTTTGTTATACAGCGTCTCGCTGAAAGCACGCAGGAGATCGGGCTCAGCACTGCCGGCGCTTAACCGCGCGCTGCTGCGGTTAAGGCTGAGCAGCTGCGGTTTGTCCGGATCGGTTGTCGATGCGGCTTTCAGCTGGTTCAGGGCCACAGGAGTGAGTGCGGTGCTTAGACCCGCATTACGGGCCTGGGCGCTGAGGCTGCTGCCGGCTTTGGCTTTCACAATGATTTCGTCGGTAACAAAGTCATCCATTCGGTGTGCGGATGCGGATGTACTGGCGGGCAGAATCTGCAGCACGTATTTGGAAATACCGGAATAGGCGTAGACGTTAATCAGGTAGTCGCCGTCGGCCGGAACCGTGACTTCTTCAAATGCTGCGGCAGCACCATCCACCGGGCCCAGCTGGGATGAGTCTGCCAGAATATAATCCCCTTCAGCGTTTGGGGTTGCCTCGGCGAGAAACAGATCAAGATCGCCGTGATAGCCCTCGCCACTATAAAAGTAGGTCAGGTCGACCACCTGCAGGCGGAGGGTCTGCCCCGCTTGCAGACTGGCCTTAAAGTAATCGTCGCGGTCTGCGCTGTCGGCATAGCGTTCCGATGCGCTGTTTCCTGATACCGTGCTGTTGGTTGCTCTGGCCGAGGCGAAGCCCTGAACGGTGGTCAGGTTGCTCAACAGCTGCGGGTTGGTGGGATCGTCATTACTGGCATAAGGCGCGTAGATATCGTTGATATCGGAATCGGTGACGATACCGGTGGCAATGCTCAGCTGGCCCGATAACGAGTACGTGGCTGTCGGGTTGCTGCTGCCACTGCTGCCTCCGCAGGCACTGAGAACAAGGCTTAGCAACATGGCCAACAACATGGGCAACAACAGGCCCAGAGATAATCGGTGTGATAGGAGGGAGCTGACTGACATAGGCCGTTCCAACAAATTCATGTGCAGCTATTTTAGCTTCTTATGTGACGGCTGTTCGTAACGCGGCTGTCTTTTCTCTGCGCATAGGCAATTGCACAACTTTGCATTACCCTGAGGTTTCAGCCGTACAGCAAAGGATTGCTTATGTCGTTAGCCCGCGTATACACCCGCGCGCAGCTGGGTATTGATGCGCCGCCGGTCATTGTTGAGGTGCATCTGTCCAGCGGCCTGCCGTCGCTCAGTCTGGTGGGATTACCGGAAACCGCCGTTAAAGAAAGCAAAGACCGTGTGCGTTCTGCCCTGATGAACGCGCAGTTTGAATTTCCTGCCAAACGCATCACCATCAATTTGTCTCCTGCCGATCTGCCAAAAGAAGGTGGCCGCTATGATCTGGCCATCGCGCTGGGCATTCTTGCGGCTTCCGGCCAGATTCCGGCCACCGCTCTGGATGGCCATGAATTTATCGGCGAGCTGAGTCTGGGCGGAGAATTACAGCCGGTGCCCGGTGTTTTGCCCTGCGCGTTGCAATGCGCGCGGGCGGATCACGTGCTGGTGTTGCCGATTGCCAACGCCGCCGAAGCGGCGCTTTGCTCGCAGGGAGAATTCCGCAGCGCAGCCAATCTGCTGGAGGTGACCGCTTATCTGCATGGGCAGCAGACGTTAACCGCGGTAACAGCCGGAACGGTACGCGCCATCCGGGCGGCAGAGCTGGCCGATCTGAGTGATGTGCGGGGGCAGCCACAGGCGCGGCGGGCACTGGAAATTGCCGCTGCCGGGCAACACAACCTGTTGTTTATCGGCCCGCCGGGCACCGGCAAAACCATGCTCGCCAGTCGTCTGCCCGGTATTTTACCGCCCATGAGTGAAGAAGAGGCGCTGGTGTCGGCGTCGATTTATTCCATCAGCAGCCAGCCGTCGCAGTGGCAGGATCAATGGCGTGTGCGGCCTTTTCGCGCGCCGCACCATACGGCTTCCGGAGTGGCGCTGGTCGGTGGCGGCACCAGCCCCAAGCCCGGAGAAATCTCGCTGGCCCATGGCGGGGTGCTGTTTCTGGATGAGCTGCCGGAATTCAGCCGCAAAGTTCTGGATGTGCTGCGTGAACCGCTGGAAAGCGGACGTATTGTTATCAGCCGTGCCAATCGTTCAATAACCTATCCGGCACGCTTTCAGCTGATTGCGGCGATGAACCCCTGCCCCTGTGGTTATTTTGGTGATCCGTCCGGGCGTTGCCATTGCACCCAGGAGCAGATCCGCCGTTATCAGGGGCAGACCTCCGGGCCGCTGCTCGACCGCATTGATCTGCATGTTGAAGTGCCGCCCATTCCTACGGCTTTATTGCAACAGGCGCCGCCGGGCGAGAGCAGTGCCGTAGTGCAGCAACGGGTTATGGCTGCGCAGGCCATTCAGCAACAGCGTCAGGACTGTGCCAATGCCGGACTCAGCGCCAGTCTGCGCGAGCGGGTTTGTGCTCTGAGTGAGGAAGATCAGCACTGGCTGCTGATGGCCATCGAGCGTCTGCAGCTGTCGGCGCGCGGTTACCATCGCTTGCTGAATATTGCCCGTACCATCGCCGATCTGGATGCGCAGCCAACCATTGGCCGGGCGCATCTGCTGGAGGCGCTGGGTTATCGCACACTGGATCGTTATCGTCAGGGGTAGGGGGGGCAGATACGGATTTGTGTGTTATTTGCACAGGTGCCAGTATCTGCCACACTGTCATTAACGCTATAAATAAGAATCAATATTATGGAAAAGCAGTTGATCATCTTCTTGCTGGTGGTGGGTGTGGCGGTAGGGGGAATGGTTTATTACCACCTGAATACCGAGAACCCTTTTGATGGCGAGGCCTTTTTCGGCCCTAAAGACAGCCCGGCTGAGCCGTCTTCGCAGCCTCAGAAAAGCCGCCCCTGATTAAAGTCGGAGTTGGTTTTGAAGCCCTGTCGGGCCTGGCTGATCAATTCTTCCAACGGCAGAGGCTGGGCGTAGATGTAACCCTGAATGCGGTCGCAGCCCAGATGCCTTATCACTTCCAGACAAGCACGGTCTTCAACCCCTTCGGCGGTGGTTTCCAGCCGCAGCTTTTTGGCCAGCTCAAGCATCGTCGTGACGATATGAGTCTGCGGGCCATGATCAGGCAACGGCGAGACAAACGCCCGGTCGAGTTTGATACCGGTGAGCGGCAGATCGCTTAAATGCGATAACGACGAGAAGCCGGTGCCGAAGTCATCCAGCACAATGTGTATCCCCACCGCTTTCAGCTGGCGCAGATTCAGTAACGAGACGCTGGCATCACGCATCATCGCGGTTTCGGTTAATTCCAGCTCCAGATATTGTGGCGGCATGCCAATCTGGTCGAGCAGGTCGATGACCTGTTGGGCGTAGCTGGGATCGGCGACCTCCGGAAAAGAGACATTCACCGCCATCCGTAACGGCTGCTCCAGCAGCTTCTGCAATTGACACCAGGCTTTGGCGGTTTCGCGCAGCGCCCACTGTCCCAGCGCCTGAATGAGTCCGGCGTTTTCCGCTTCCTGAATAAACACCGTGGGCGGGATAACCCCTAATGTCGGATGACGCCAGCGCATCAGCGCTTCGGCACCGACCAGCGCGCCGCTGCGGCTGTCAAACTGAGGCTGATATTCGAGGTAGAACTCATCGCGCTGCAATGCCAGGTGCATCCCATCCAGCAGACTGAGGCTGGTGTCCTGCTGGCGCCATTCAAACTGCGACTCCTGCACCAGCCGTTCGCGTGCGATCTGCTGTACGCCTTCCTGCAGTACCGCGCTCAGGGCGGCAAAGTCATTGATGCACAGCGGTGAGCTGTAATACACCACCCACGGCCGTTCATCGTCATCCGGTTGCAATGGCAGCCAGTCGGCCTGTAGCTGGTAGTAGTTATCACTGATAACGATCAGTTGATCGTCGAGAATACGGCCGACAATCGCACCGGCGGGAGCACGCAGGCTGATGGTGCGTTCAAATTCCTGCTGGATGTCTTCGCGCTGCTGCCATGTGTGCGGCTCGCGGTTATTGCGCAACCAGCGGCACTGTAAAACCTGCAGGTAAAGAGCCTGCTCGTTGCCTGTCAGTTGCTGTCGCAGACTGCGGAAAAATTCATTACGTTGCAGCGGTGCCGGAATGTCGCTGCGTAATTGCAGTTGCAGAGGTTTAAAACTCTGAAAAAACCGATGACGGCTGAAATCGTTCAGCGCCAGCCAGTGCCCGGACTGAGGTAAGTATTGGCGGTGCTCGGCGGTGGATATGATCAGAAAAGGAAGTTGCACTGGCAGCTGTGAAAGCCATTGCAGATGCTGCGGAGCAATATGGTCAATTAACAGCACTACGGCCTGCCAGTGCGGACTAAAGGGCGGCTCCGTGGAGGTTGTGTGCGGATCCATCAACAGGTAATCCGGCACAACGGCATCCTGGCTCCTGCTGTTGTTCAGCCATAGTCGCAGGTCGCCTAAGCGTTGTTCGCAAGTACTCAAAACCAACAGGTTGAGCCTGGATTGTTGTGGTGAGAATTCCATAAAACCCGAACTGAATTAGATCTGGTAATGTGTCTGCCCTATAGGCGACGCCCGGTTTTGTGACGCCCCGTACCGCTGCCTGAATGGCAAAATACGACGCTATCCATAACCATTTCTTTTAATAATCAGTGTTCATATATAGGACATTTCGGGCTGCATGTCTCGTTTTGTGCAGGAAAAAATATCCTTCCCGGACAAAGACTTGCGTACCTGAATTAAGGTGTTGTCGCTGTTGAAAGGCTGTGACTGTTGTGTCGCTGCGGATTCCAACCACCCGCTGAGCTGTTAGAATGCCCGCCCGTCAGAGAGGTAAGCCCGTGGTCGATTTAAGTCAGCTCAATCCCCGCCAGAAAGAAGCCGCCAAGTATGTGGATGGCCCGCTGCTGGTGCTGGCCGGTGCCGGGTCCGGCAAAACCTCGGTGATTACCCGTAAGATCGCTTATCTGATTGGTGTGTGTGGTATCAAGTCGTACCACATTGCCGCGGTAACCTTTACCAACAAAGCCGCGCGCGAGATGAAAGAGCGGGTGATGTCGCTGGTCGGCAAGGGCGGTGCCAAAGGCCTGACCGTTTCCACGTTCCACAACCTCGGCCTGAACATCATCCGCCATGAACTGACCACGGCGGGGTATAAAAGTGGCTTCTCGATCCTTGATCAGGATGACTGCAAAGGCATTATCCGCGACGTGATGCACCGTGAGCACGGCGACGATGGCGATATGATCGAGCTGGTGCAAAACAGCATTTCCAACCTGAAAAACGACCTGATCACCCCCGAGCACGCCATCAAAGTAGCGTCTACGCCACAGGATCTGCTGATTGCCCAGACCTACAGCGTGTATCAGCGCATGCTTAAAGCGTATAACGCCGTCGATTTTGACGATCTGATCATGGTGCCGACCATACTGTTCCGCGATCATCCTGATGTACTCACGCGCTGGCAGAAAAAAATCCGCTACCTGCTGGTGGATGAGTATCAGGACACCAACACCAGCCAGTACGAGATGGTTAAGTTACTGGTTGGTCACCGTACCGGCCTTACCGTGGTAGGCGATGACGATCAGTCAATCTATGCCTGGCGGGGGGCGCGTCCGGAAAACCTGTCGCTGCTGAAGAAAGACTTCCCGACGCTGAAAATCGTTAAGCTGGAGCAGAACTATCGCTCCACCGGCCTGATCCTGAATGCCGCCAACCGGGTGATCGACAACAACCCGCACGAATTTGAAAAGAAACTGTGGTCCGATATGGGCTACGGCGACCCGATCAAAATCCTCAAATGCCGCAATGACGACGTGGAAGCTGAGCGCATCGCCACCGAAATTGTTGAACGCCGTCTGCGCTATGGCTGCGGCTACCGCGACTTTGCCGTGCTGTATCGTGGTAATCACCAGTCGCGCAATATCGAGATGAAGCTGCAGGCGTATCAGGTGCCGTACAAAATCAGCGGCGGCCAGTCGTTTTTCGGCCGTAACGAAATCAAAGACATCATGGGTTACCTGCGACTGCTGATTAACCCGACCGATGACGCCGCGTTTCTGCGCGTGATTAACACACCGCGCCGCGAAATCGGCCCGACCACCATTGAGAAACTGGGCGAATATTCCGCCATGCGTGGCATCTCAATGATGGCGGCGACCACCGAAATGGGTCTCGAACAACAGCTGATGCCAAAAGCGCTTGATCGTCTGCGCCGTTTTGGTCACTGGCTGGAAGGCATTACCCGCAACGCTTATACCGATGATCCGGTCGCCGCGGTGAAAGAAATGATCAGCGATATTGATTACGAAAGTTATCTGCTGCAGAACTCAGGTACGCCGAACCAGGCCGAGCGGCGCATGAAGAACGTCTGGTTTCTGGTGGATTCGATCAGCAAAATGATCAGCAAGGCGGAAGAGCTGGGCGACGAATGCACCATCGAAGATGCCGTATCCCGGCTGATTCTGCGCGACATGATGGAACAGCAGGAAAAAGAAGACGACGCTGACCAGGTGCAGCTGATGACCCTGCACGCCTCCAAAGGTCTGGAGTTTCCGCATGTGTACATCATGGGGATGGAAGAAGAACTGATGCCGCACCGCAACAGCATCGAGGCCGACACCATCGAAGAAGAGCGGCGCCTGATGTACGTGGGTATTACCCGCGCCAAGCGTACCCTCACCCTCACCTATGCCGGCAAGCGCCGCCAGTTTGGTGAAGCGATGGACACCACCCATTCGCGCTTCCTCGATGAGCTGCCGGCGGACGATATCGTCTGGGAAGGCAAAACCGAAACCTCCGCCGAAGAACAGAAACAGCGCGGCCAGGAAACCCTGTCCAGTCTGCGTAATATGCTGGCCGATTTCTGACAGGTAAGAGCCAACAAAAAACGCCCGGCAGTGCCGGGCGTTTTTGTTTATCTCCCTGGTCTTGTGTCTCAGCGGATATTCCAGACCTCACCGCTGACATCACCGCTGGCAGTGTCCAGTGCGGCTTCACTGGAGGCCTCAAGGCCCAGCGTGACCACGCTGACCTGGCGGGCATTCTGCGCAATTTTGGCGATATTCATACGCAGGTAAAGGGTGGAACCATCGGCTTTGGTGGTTGAAGTGTTAATGACGATAGAGCCGCTGCTATCAATACTCCAACTGAAGTCGAGGTACTTCTGGCCATCGTCGCCCAGCTCACCAAAGTAGTTACCGCTGTCATTATCGACAAAAGTGAAAATGCCGAAATCGGATGTCAGCGCTTTACCGGCCACATCGTCACTGACAAAGGCACTGGCTGAGCAGGCGGTTGCTGCACTGGCAAAGGCACTGATGAGAGCTTCTTCGGCGTCACCGCTGCTGCAAACATCCAGATCAGTGAGCAGACCGTTATCGAACGCGGCTTTGATCTCATCGCGGGCAGCATTATTGAATACCCACTCATTGTCGTTGCTGGCTCCGGCCTTGGCGACATAGCCGCGGCGAACGTAGCTTTCATGTACGGTAAAAAACTGTACGCGGTCATAGCGGTCAAAGTCGCCCTGGGCGGCAATCAGATCCGGGATGGTAAATACCAGTATGGCTTTACCGTCTACGGTTTTCTGTACCCAGCTGCCGCTCACTTTAGCCCCCAGAGCAGCACCGCCCTCGCTGTAGCTGAACGGATAGAAATTGGCGCGGCCGCCGTTGACAAATTCCACCATCCAGCTCTTGTCATTGCTGTATATATCGGTGCCTTTGATGTCTTCCGGCGAATCGGGATTTACCGCTGCGCTGGCAGAGATCAGCTGTGCGAGGCTGGTGGCTGCATCGCCATCAGTTTGAGAGTTACCATCGCCGGTGCGGGTGAAAACGTTGTTACACCAGATATCGGTTGGTGCCCATGGACCTTCGGTATTGGCGTCACCATCCCAGCAGGCAGAAACGCTGGCCGCGTTTTCTTTATACAGTTCGTAGTAGTCGCTGGCGCGGGTGAAGGTCAGTTTGTAGCCGGTGGCGCTGGTACCAAATTTGGCGGTAGGGTCGAGTGCGAGGGCGAAGTATTCGTCGTTGGCATAGGTCTGAATGCGTTTACCACTGAGGTTGACGGCTACGCCAGTGATGGTTTCCTGAGCTGCGCTCAGGCCGCCACGGCTTACGACAACGCTTTCGCCACTGATGGCGATGGTTTCGTCGCTATCGGTCACACAGTTCCAGGTCCCTCCAGACAGGATGCAGTTTTGCTCACTATTGCTGCCATCACCGGATTCCTCTTCCCACAGACCATTGCCATTGTTGTATCGGAAATCGGTTATGGTCACGTTGTCGTTTTCGCCCGGAGCAACGGTGCCGTAGGCGAAACTGACCTGGCCACCGTCTTCTTCGCTTTCAAAAAAGTGCAGGCTGCCACCGCCTCCGAGCACACCCGCGATGCTGACAGTGCTGGCGTTACGTTCGGCTTCGCGTTCCGCCAGATCGTCTTCGACTATGGCCGGATCAACCCCGGCGTCATCAACGGCGCCGGAGTCGACCAGAGTATCGGCATCAAACTCACCACTGCTGTTATCAACTGCGGTGCCAATGGTTTCCAGAGCCGCCAACACCTGGTTAACAATTAAAGCCAGTACATCTTCAAAAGAGGCCTCTGTACCGTTCAGTACCTGCGTGACGGTTTCGATATTCTGCTGCATGACGGCGCGGGTAACCTGAGCCACTTTATGTACGCGCTCAAATTCTGTTGCATTACCGCCTCCATCGCTGCTGCCGGCTACGTAGTCGTCTTCGAGATCAACCGTCGTGCCCAGACGGGTCTGGATGCTGGCCTTGGCTTCATCCGGAGTAACGCCTTTTTCTCTGACTTCGTTCTGTACCATGGTGGTCAGTGGGCTGACAAAACCGTAGCCGGGAGGAGCCGTCAGGGTATAAGTGCGATCGATAGCGGTGCCGGGGTTGTCTTCGTCGATGGTTTCCCCAACGATAATTTCGACCACAACAGCCGCATTAGCGATTTGTTCAGCGGTGGCATTTTCAATGGTGAAACTGCCTCCGGAGGTTGACGTGGTGGAAGGTTCGCCATCATCACAGGTCTGATTGGCATTCAGGTCGAGGCAGACTTTGGCACCAGCCAGATAACCATCGGCCACTTTGCCGGACACTGGCGTTTTACTGTCGGAACGGCTGCTGGACGAATCATTACTGCAGGCCGCGAGGCTGGCTGCAAGCAATGCGCTCAACAGTATTCCGGGTGAATTAAAACGGCTCATACTCACGCTCCTGTCGATATTTACTGAGGGTGCATTGAGTAAAGCAGACTACGAAAACCGGTTTAGAAAGATTGGTTCTAACCGCGGGAAAGCACTCTTCTGCTGTCTTTTTTAGCAATAGCGTCCTCTCTGTTCGGCGTTGGTACTCAGTGTGAAATTCGTTCTACACTCAGCACTAAGTATGAATGGCAGGACGCAATATGCAGCAGCTCTGGCGATGCAAAATACTGTGGGCAGCCCTGGCCGGGTTATTGGCGTGGCCGGTTCAGGCGCACGAGGTGATCCGCATCTGCGGCGATGCCGCTGGCTGGCCGCCGTATACCTTTGAACGGGATAACGAGGTACGCGGTTACGATGCTGATGTTCTGGCGCTCATTTTCGCGGAGGCCGGATTGGATTATGAAATTCACATGCTGCCGTGGAAGCGTTGCCTGCTGGAAGTAGAAAAAGGCCGTTATCAGATAGCCCTCAGCGCCTCGGCCAGCGCCGAACGTAAGGCGCGTTTTCTGGTCACCGAGCCCTATTATCAGGTACAGCCGGGTTATGCCTTTTCGCTCATCCGTTTCCCCTCTTTGCCGCAGGTTCAGAGCAGCAATGATCTGAAAAATTATAATATCTGCGGGCTGCGTGGTTATGACTACAGCCGTTTTGGAATCGAAACCCACAGGGTGATGCGTGAGGCCAATCATTATGCCCAGGCGCTGGCTCAGGTGAGGCGTGGACGCTGTGAGTTGTTTCTGACGCGGCTGGAGATTCTGCATGGTCTGTATCGTCAGGGCGATGTGGATCTGGGAAATGATATCGTCTTTGAGCCGGTGCCCGGTGTTGCTGCAGATGATTTTGTCATGCTGATATCACGGCTCTATATGCGCGGGCCGGAGCTTAAAGCGACCCTTGATCATGGCTTTGCTGAGCTGCGCAAGCAGGGGCGGCTGCAGGAGTTGCTTAACTTTTATCTGATTGAGTAACGGCGCAGCACCAAGACTTTCGCTACCTGACTTTTTCGCAACGATCTTTCAAAACATTCGGACTGCAATAGTTAACCCTTTGTAATACAAAAGATTTTTGATTTTTACTGGTTGTATAATGATCAGGATTTTTGACCGAAACATTCTGTTACATATATCCAATACAACAAAGCGGACAATTCTGGAATGATGCTGCGCTTTTTATGACCGCTTGGTCAGGTTTTAATCATCGCAGAGAATTTCATGTCTAACGCTACCTTCTCCCGCGCCTTGCTGGCGACCCTGTTGATTGGCCCTCAGGCCTTTGCTGATACCCACGAAACCAACAGTCTGGAACAGCGGGTAACCGCGCTGGAAAATGTACGCCTGACCGGTGGCTTCCGTCTGAATTACACCTACAAAGACTGGAGCGAAGCGCAGACCGAACGCGGTGGCGATTTCACCTATAACCAGATCAATCTGGGTATCGAAGCCGAGCATCAGGGCGTACGCCTGTCGAGCCAGTACCGCTGGTACGACAGCGGCAACGGTGCCATGGTGCATCATCTGTACTTTGCTACCGATGCCTCTGATAACACCGAAGTACAGGTGGGTATCACCAAAGTACCGTTTGGTATTCTGCCGTTCGAATCGCACAGCTACTGGGGTGATGCGACCCTGTATCTGGGCTTTAACGATGACTACGACAGCGGCATCAAAGTGCTGACCAAATCCGGTAACTGGGATCTGCAACTGGCTTATTTTGCCAGTGGCGATGCCGCACCAACCGATGCTCAGCGTTTCTCATTTGATGTGGTCTCCGATGGCGATGCCGGTGTGCAGCAGAATCAGGAAACCCACCAGCTCAACCTGCGTGCGGCCTATGCCCTGAGCGAACAGGCCGAAGCCGGTGTGTCGCTGCAGTACGGCGGTCTGTATAACGAAACCACCGGCAAAATGGGTAATGCTCAGGCGGCAGCGCTGCACTACACCGCAACCTACGGTGCTTTTGGCGTACAGTCGGAAGCAATCCGCTATTCCTACAATGCTGAAAACGCCGACGGCGTCAGCGATGACACCATCCAGATGGGTGGCTTTGGTGCGCGTTACATGGCCGCAGCGCAGGCGAATGTGTATGTCCTGAACCTGAGCTACGACCTGCCGTGGAAAGGTGGTATCGTCAATCAGGTACAGCTGTACAACGACTACAACCTGCTGGACAAAAACAAAGAAGCCTTCCGTGATTCGCAGATCAACACCCTCGGCGTGCTGGTGGTGACCGGTAACCTGTACACCAACTTCGATGTTACCAGCGCCAAGAACGTGCCTTTCATCGGCGCCGGTGATTACACCAAAGCCTTTGCGGAAGGTGATGGCGAAAACGGTTGGCAGACCTTCTTTAACGTGCAATTTGGTTACTACTTCTGAACGTGATGGCTGAGCGAATGCGTCAGCACTGAACAATCAGTATGAAAGAAGCGGGCCTGGGCCCGCTTTTTTTATGGACGCAAACCCTGATTGGCAAACCCTGCGGCCCCGGTCACTTTTTCCGGCGTTGGCAGCGTTATACTCTGGCCGGTATTTCTTTGATGATATTTGCGCAGGGCCTGAGCCAATATCATCAGGACAGCACCGGAAGCGATTGCGTATAGTCTCTTGCTGAGTCCCCAGTCAATTAACGTGAATACTTTTTATGGATGAATTTACAACTCTGGCGTTTTTGCTTGCCATCGCCTTGTTGGGAGCGCTGGTTCTCGGAGTGATGGCGTTCTTCAGGGTCAGTATGCTGGAGCAGCGCATCGGGATATTGGAAGCGGCCTTGCGCCGCCTTGCGGCCGCTCGGGAGAAACCGGTGGAAGCCGGACGTGCGGAGACTGCGCCGCCATCAACAGCGGTCGATTCTGTGCAACCGGCTACGGCAGCGTCCGAACTGGCCGGGGTTGCGGCCAGTGAGGCGCTGTCTGCAGGTGTATCTGAACACGTCTCTGAACCCGTATCGGAGCCTGCCGCTGAACTGCCGGTGTATTCACCGACCGCACCGTCTTATCAGGCACCGTCAGCAACCCCTGCTTTCAGCAGTGGCCCCGACCTTTTTGATCGTCTGCTGCAGAATATCCGCAACAACTGGATGGTCTGGCTCGGTGGTATCTGTGTGGGTCTGGCCGGCGTGTTTATGGTGCGCTACTCCATTGAGCAGGGGCTGCTGGGGCCGGAAACCCGCGTAGTGTTGTCGCTGCTGGCGGGTATCGGCCTGCATGTCGCGGCGGAATGGCTGCGACGCAACAAAGGCCAGAACAACGTCTTTGCGGCGCTGGCCGGTGGCGCCAGTATCATTCTTTATTCCGCGCTGTTTGCGGCCTTTAAGTTATTACCCGGAACCGCGCCGGGGTTGGTATTTACCGGCATGGCGCTGGTGTCTTTTGCCACACTGGCGTTGGCACTCAGGCATGGCCCGGTGCTGGCCGCGCTGGGCATGCTCGGTGGTTATCTGGTGCCCATTCTGCTCAGCAGTGGTTCGGGGCAGATTGAACTGGCGCTGGTGTATATCAGCATTCTGACGCTGTTCTCGCTCTGGTTGCTGGCCTATGTGCAGCAACGCTGGCTGTGGATCGGTGTGATTGCCGGCTCTCTTTTGTGGTGGCTGATCAGTCTGATGACCGAACCTGCTGATGGCGTGCGTTCACTCTATCTGCTGGCGCTGGCCTATATGTTCCTTGCGGTACCGGGTTTTGACTGGCTGCTGCAGAACCACGGTCAGGATGCGGATGATGCGGCTCAGAACGCAGAACCGCTCAGCTGGTGGCAGCGGGTGCAGAGCTGGCGTGCCGATCCGCACTGGCCTGCTTTGCCGGGCGTATTGCTGGTGTTGCTGGCGCAGGGGATTACCCTCGCCGGTGAAGGCGTGATCGCCTCGGGTTACTTCACCCTGCTGGCATTGCCGGTACTGATGCTGCTGGCGGCCAGCCGTCGTCCGGAGCTGAACCCGCTGGCGGCGATGCCGTTGCTGTTGATTGTGCTGGCGACGGTTATTCCCATGCTGACCTATATCGGCGATGAATTGGTGCTGTTGGGCCCCGATGCCGCCGGGCAGGCACAGCTGGGTGTGCGCTTCCTGTGGCTGACGCTGCTGTATAGCGGCAGTGCGCTCTGGCTGTTGCGGATGCGGGTTCTGTATCCGGCCTTCTGGACCGGGCTTGGCAGTGCGGTACCGCTGCTGATGCTGGCGCTGGGTTATTACCTGTTTACCGATTTCCGCCTCGACTGGGCCTGGGGACTGGTGGCGCTGGTGTTGGGCATGCTGTACCTGTGGCTGGCCAATATGAACCAGCAGCGTTATGGCGATGCCCGGCCACTGATCAGTGTGATTCTGATCAGCGCGGCGCATCTGGGTCTGTCACTGGCAGCGGTGATCTGGCTGGCCGAAGCAACCCTGACGCTGGCGTTTGCCTTGCAGCTGGTGTCGCTGGCCTGGCTGCAGCAGCGTTATCAGCTGCCGCTGATGGCGTGGGTTATCCGCGCAGTGTTGTTGCTGGTGGTCGTGCGTCTGACCTTTAACCCATGGTTGCTGAGCTATGATGCCGGCACGCATTGGTCACTCTGGACGTACGGTGGTGCCACGCTCTGTGCGGCAGCTGCCGCCTGGATTCTGCGCCATGAAGTAAAAATGCAGGCCTGGCTGCAAGGCGGTGCGGCACAGCTATTGGTGCTGACTCTCGCCGCAGAAGTGCGTTACTGGCTGTACGATGGTGATATTTTCCATCATGAATTCAGCTTTCTCGAAGCCAGCCTCGACGTACTGATCTGGGGCTGTGCGGCGGTTATTTATCTGTGGCGTGCGCGCTTAAGTGAACAGCTGCCGCGCTTCTATCAGGTGGTGGGCCTGCTGCATCTGGCAGCGGCTGCAGCCACCTATCTGTTTGTGCTGTTGCTGGCGGAAAACCCGCTGTGGAGCAGTGGCAATATCGGTTCGACGCCGCTGTTTAACCTGTTGTTGCTCAGCTACGGCCTGCCAACGCTGATTATGCTGGCGCTGTGGCGTCAGCTGCCGGCGCAATACGGCCGTTTTGCCGCATTGGCTGCCGGGCTGAATGCGTTTTGGTTTATCTCGCTGGAAATCCGCCAGATCTGGCAGGGCGATGCCGGTATGAGCCTGAGTAACTACACCCCGGATGGCGAGCTGTACACCTATTCGGTGGTGTGGATGTTACTGGCCGCTGGCGCGCTGACGCTGGGGCGCTGGTTATCCAGCCGCGATATTTACCGTGGTGGCATGGTGCTGTTGCTGGTAGTCGTGGCCAAGCTGTTCCTGATCGATATGGCTGGCCTGACCGGGCTGTGGCGCGTGGCATCCTTTATGGGGCTGGGACTGGCACTGCTGGGTCTGGCGTGGCTGCATCAGCGTTTGGGTTCAGTCGGGGAGCAGGATACGCTGCCGGCTGGTGATGCCTGATGTCGTGACAGGAGATGCCGGATAACGGCATCTCCTGTTCGTATGAAACGGCTCAGAAGAGCCTTAATTAATCGACAGCCCGAACAGATTAATTTCCATCTGGTAAGGCACTTCTTCGGCCGACTGCAGCAGCTCACCGATCAGCGTCTGATAAGTGGTGATCTGATGCGCCTGCAGGTTGCTTTCGTCCGGCAGCGCCGTGCTCAGTTTGGTCGCGCGCAGCATGCTTTTTAACCCACGGGTCTGCGAGTATTGCTGCTGGCCGAGCAGAATAATTTCTTCGCCCATGTGCCAGTAAACATCCAGATCCTTAATCTGCAGCGGACTGAGTGGTGGCACCAGTGGCACCAGATCTTTCTGGGTGACGACCCGCGTCAGCGGAATGCTGGCGTAAATTTCCGCGCCGGTAATGTTGGTGACCTTGGGCTGGCCGAAAGTAATCACCTGCGTTATCTGCATTGCCGTATCGTGTTTTAAATACATCGCCAGCACCACGGCAATGGCACCGCCCAGACTGTGGCCGGTAATCTGCACCGGCATGCCGGCAACCAGCCAGGGTTTTACATCGTTAAACACCGCCTCAGCACCAGACTTAAAGCCATTGTGCAACGTGATACCCAGACGCTCGTCCGGCTGAAACTCAATATCCAGATCGACCATCACATTGGCTAAATTAGCGGTGCCACGGATGGCGATGGTCTGCACGCCATTGCCCTGACTGAGAAAATAGCTGACCTGCGAATCCGCCAGCGTAGCCTGATGAATCAGCGTCTGGCCCTGCTGCAGAAGCTGTGCTTCACGTTCGCTGTCAGTCAGATAAGTATCGCCGGACAGTTGCGCCTGATTACGCAGCTGAGCAAAATCCGGGGCTGCCTGCACGACGGGTAGAAAGCAGCAAAGCAGCGTAGTTGTGAGTAATTTTCTGAGCATTAAATTAAGCAACCCGTAATGTTATTGAGAACCGGTGGTCGTTCAGCCGTTGCTTACTCGACTGTTACACTCTTCGCCAGATTACGCGGCTGGTCGACGTCGGTGCCTTTAATAATGGCGACGTGGTAGCTCAGTAACTGCAGCGGTAATGTGTAGAGCACCGGCGCGATGATGTCGTCACAGTGCGGTACGGCCATCACCTGCATATTGGCTTGGGGGCTGATTTCGGCGGCTTCGTCGGCAAACACGTACAGCTCGCCGCCACGGGCGCGCACTTCTTCAATATTCGACTTCAGTTTTTCCACCAGATCGTTGGCCGGAGCAACGACGACGATCGGCATTTCGGCGTCGATCAGTGCCAGCGGTCCGTGTTTCAGTTCACCGGCGGCGTAGGCTTCGGCGTGGATATAAGAAATTTCTTTCAGCTTCAGCGCGCCTTCCATTGCAATCGGGTACTGGTCGCCACGGCCGAGGAACAGCGCATGGTGTTTTTCAGCAAAGTGCTCGGCCAGCTTCTGAATGTCGGCATTCATCAGCAGGGCTTTGTCGATTAAGCCCGGCAGGCTGGTGAGGGCGTCGGCGATGCGTTGTTCACTGGCTTTATCCATATCACGGCCACGACCCAGTGCCGCGGTCAGCAGCAGCAGGGCGACCAGCTGGGTGGTGAAGGCTTTGGTAGAGGCCACGCCGATTTCGGCACCGGCACGGGTCATCAGCGCCATATCGGATTCGCGTACCAGTGATGAGCCGGGCACGTTACAGACGGTCAGTGTTTTGCTGAAGCCCAGTTCTTTGCCCAGACGCAGGGCGGCCAGAGTGTCGGCGGTTTCGCCACTCTGGGAAATGGTGACCAGCAGGCTGTTCGGGCGCACCACGGATTTGCGGTAACGGAATTCCGAGGCGATCTCGATATTACAGGCGACACCGGCTATGTCTTCAATCCAGTAACGCGCGGTCATACCGGCGTGATAACTAGTGCCGCAGGCGATGATCTGTACCTGCTCGATACCGCTCAGGTCGCCCAGCGCTTCGAGGTTCAGCTGGCCGTTAAACAGGCGGCCTTCAAGGGTGTTGGCAATGGCCTGTGGCTGTTCGTAGATTTCTTTCAGCATGTAATGACGGAATTCGCCTTTGTCGCCGGCATCATGTTCAACGGTGCTTTCGTGGGCTTCGCGCTCAACGGCGTTATTGTCGCGGTCGTAAACGCTGACGCCATCGCGGCGAATCTCGGCTACGTCACCTTCTTCGAGGAAGGCGAATTTGCGCGTCACCGGCAGCAATGCCAGCTGGTCAGAGGCGACAAAGTGCTCACCAATACCAAAACCAATCACCAGCGGGCTGCCGGAGCGGGCGACGATCATATGCTCTGGCTGCTGGCGTTCGATCACCACCATGCCGTAAGCACCGTGCAGCTGGCTGCGGGCGGCCATAACGGCGGCCAGCAGCGAGTCGGCGCTTTTCAGTTCGCGCTCGACCAGATGGGCGATCACTTCGGTATCGGTCTGCGAGGTGAACACATAGCCCTGGGCCTGCAGTTCGCGGCGCAGGGTTTCGTGGTTTTCGATGATGCCGTTATGCACCACGGCGATGTCGCCGGAAATATGCGGGTGGGCGTTGGCTTCGGACGGTTCACCGTGGGTCGCCCAGCGGGTGTGGGCGATGCCGGTGCCGCCGGGCAGCGGGTCGGCTTTTACCGCATCGGCCAGCGCCTGAACCTTGCCCAGACGGCGCAGGCGTTTCAGTTCGGCCTGACCATTAATGATCGCCAGACCGGCGGAATCGTAACCGCGGTATTCCAGACGCTTTAAGCCTTCGAGCAGGATTTCCGCCACATCACGCTGCGCAACTGCGCCGACAATGCCACACATATTGTTATTCTCCGTTGCCTGGCGTTGCGATGATTACGCGCACGCCCTGTTGTTCGATTAATGTTTGTTGCTCAGTGCTGAGCCGGTCATCGGTAATCAGAATATTGACCGCTGACCAGGGGAGTTCGAGGTTGGGAATACGCCGTCCGACCTTGTCGGCTTCCGCCAGTACAATCACTTCACGCGCCGCTTCGGCCATCACCCGGCTTAAGCCCAACAGCTCGTTAAAGGTGGTGGTGCCGCGCTCGAGGTCGATACCGTCGCAGCCGATAAACAGCTGGTCGAAGTCGTAAGAGCGCAGCACCTGTTCGGCAATCTGGCCCTGAAAGGACTCGGAATGGGCATCCCAGGTGCCGCCGCTGAGCAGCAGCGTCGGTTCGTTTTCCAGCTCGCGCACGGCGTTGGCGACGTTCAGCGAGTTGGTCATCACCACCAGGCCT
Organism: Thalassobium sp.; assembly: GCA_002733205.1. Taxonomy (GTDB): domain Bacteria; phylum Pseudomonadota; class Gammaproteobacteria; order Pseudomonadales; family Oceanobacteraceae; genus Venatoribacter; species Venatoribacter pacificus. Next base: position 441,777 of record NVUW01000002.1, read on the forward strand.
CGTTTGCTCTGCAACTCCGGAATCAGTGCGGCGGTGGTGCTGCCGAAATCGATAATGATGCGGTTATGGTCGCGGATACAGTCTGCGGCGGCCTTGGCAATTGCCTGCTTTCGTTTCGAAACTTTTTGTCTGTTGGGGCTCTGACCATCATCCGTTCCCACAGGTTCACTCATCAGCTCGCTTGGCAGCGGAATTGCGCCACCGTAGCGGCGCAGCAGCAGGCCGCTCTGCTCAAGAGTCGCAAGATCTTTGCGGATGGTGACTTCGGAGGTGTCAAAGCGTCGGGCCAACTCCTCAACCTGCACCTGACCATGCTTGCTCAGCTGGCTGAGAATGCCATGGCGGCGTTGTACCGTATTGCGTTTGGGCATTTTATGTTTCGAAACGAAAGATTTGATGCGGGAATTTAGCAGAGCGAAAGAAAAGATCAAGATACAGCGGAGAATTTACCTGAAGGCGGGGTATCTGACAGGGCAATTCAGCCCTGACAGATACGGTTGCGGCCTTCGTTTTTAGCCTGATACAGCGCTTTGTCGGCGCGGTCGAAAACGGCGTCCGGTGATTCCAGCGCATGAAATTCGCTGACGCCGAAGGACATGGTGATCGGCACCCGCTCTTTTTTAAAGTTAAACGGACTGCCTTCAATTTTTGCGCGTAATTTCTCTGCCACCACCATGGCATCCGCGCTACTGGTTTCCGGCATCAGAATGACGAATTCTTCACCGCCGTAGCGGGCAATAAAATCGACATCGCGCAGGTTTTTTCGCAACGAGCGGGCAATCAGCTGCAGCACTTTATCACCGGCCAGATGGCCATAATTATCGTTGATGCGTTTAAAGTGATCGACATCACCGATCACCAGGGCTAATGAACCGCCATAACGATTACGGCGCAGCAGTTCTTCTGCCAGGCGGGCCTGATAGGCATCGCGGTTGGGCAGGCCGGTGAGGTTGTCGTGGGTGGCGCGGCGTCGCTGCTCTTCAATAGCCACACGGCTTTCGCTGACTTCCTGTTCCATCTCGCTCAGCCGCGCCTGCAGCATTTCCAGCTTGGCTGCGAGCCGTTCTTCGCGTTCTTCTTCTTCTTTCTGATACTTTTCCATGGCCTGCACAATCATGGTCAGATGATCGCGCACGCTGACACCCAGCTCGCCCAGATCACCGGATCCGGTGACCACCGAGCGGATATCGGCGATTTGATCGCGCACCATGCCGTCGAGATCCAGGCGCGCGCGTTTGCGTTCCATTTGTCCCTGGCTGGCTTCGCTGACCAGAATCTGAATTGCCTGCAAACGCTGATCGAGGCTTTGCAGAAACTGCTCCAGCTCGGTTTGGCTGTTGCCCAGGCATTCGAGCAGGAAATCGGTGGTGTCTTCCAGCAGAGGAACCAGTTCGTACCAGTTCAGACCTTCCTGTAAACGGTTTTGCAGGTTGAGCACGGTGTGGCTCAGACGTTCAGGAATGACCAGCTGTGACAGCAGGTTAAGCAGGGTTTCAGACACTTCCTGGGCAATATGGGAGAATCCCGGTTCAGTGTCGTGGCCTTCACCGGCATCCGAGTCGGGCGGAAGGTCTTCGGCGGCTTCCTGATCGTTGGGCTTAAACCAGCGTTGCCACCATTTGCTGCTGCGCTGTTCTTCAAAACCTTCCAGGGTGGCGATTTCACCTAAAATCTGAATCCAGCTTTGTAGCTGATTGATATAGCCTGACCAGCTCAGCAGCTCATTGCTGGCATTTTTACGGATTTCTTTAATGCGCTTCAGCAGCGGTCTTGGCAGTGGGCAATGGCTGAGTTTTTCGGCGGTATCGGCCAGCTGACCAAGCAGCACTTCGGCCTGGGCGGTATTTTGTTCTTCAAAGCGTTTAACGGCGCGTTCCAGTTCATCCATGACCCGGTTCATGCCACTGGCTCCGGGTTTCAGCGCGTCGCGCAGGTCATTCAGCGATTTATCGACGCCCGCAGCCTGACCTTCTGCCAGCAGCGACACCATAACCAGCCCGCGTCGCATCTGATCGTGTTGCTGTTCTGAGGTGTTTTTGAGTTTCTCGTGGCTGTCCAACAGATCGAGATATTTGTCGCGCCAGCGCCGGGCGGAATCCGACCCTGCTCCCTCTGCCATGTTGCGTCCTCGGGTTACGTCTTTTGGAGGTGTTTAAATAGTCAGGACAAGTATAGGTAAGGGAGCTGAAGTTGCTGTGTTGAATCGTGGAAAAATTGCGTGGTGTCAGGGTTGTCCGGGCAGGACAATTTCTGCTGCAACGGGCAGGTGATCGGACTGCGGATGATTGATTACCGCGATGCGTTTCAGTTCGATGTTGTCACTCAGCAGAATATGGTCGAGGCCCCGGCTCGGCTGCCAGCTGGGATACGTGGGCAGATGCTGCTCCAGACGGTGCAGGGCGAGGCGTTTCAGCGGGCTTTGCTGCAGCAGGATTTCGCTCTCCTGATTGAGGTCGCCCATGATCACCAGGCGGGGCGCATCGGCGACCAGATCGCAGAGGAAATCGAGTTGGCTGAACTGGGTGCGTTTACCCAGCGCCAGATGCGTAATCGCAACCAGCAGCTCCTGCTCGCCGCTGCCAAAGCGCAGCAGCATTACGCCACGGCCGGGCAACAGGCCGGGCAATGAGTGTTGTTCGACCCGTGCTCCTGACAGGCGGGTCAGCAGGCCATTGCTGTGCTGCGCCAGTTTGCCGAGGTTGCGGTTAATCTGTTGATACCAATGAGGAAAATGAGCTTCCCGAGCCAGGCGCTCGACCTGGTTTTCCTGACTGCTGCGCCAGCTGCCACCATCGGCTTCCTGCAGGGCGACAATATCGAACGGGCTGACCAGTTGGGCAATCTGGCTCAGCGCCCAATCGCGTTCGCGACAGGGCAGTAAATTCTGCCAACTGCGTAACAGATAGTGGTGATAGCCGCCGGTCTGAATGCCGACCTGCATATTGAAGGAGAGTAAACGAAGGGTGTCAGCGGCACGGGGTGCCGCTGTGAATTCCTGCAGAGTGCAGAAATGGGTCATGTTACTTGCCGGACAGCAGTGCGCGCTCTTTGGCGATCAGGTAGTCGGCCACTTTCAGCATTTGATCCTGACCACCGGCGGAGGTGGCATCAATCACGTATTTACCCTGCACGATCAGGGCAGGTACGCCGGAGATCTGGAACGCACGGATACGCTGGTCGCCTTGTTTCATACGGCTTTTAACCGTGAATGACTCGTAAGCCTTGTCAAAATCAGCGGCTTTAACGCCGGCCTTGGCAACCAGAAAGTCACGCTGGTCGTCACGATCCAGCAGGCGCTGACGCTCAACATGGATGGCTTTGAAAATTTCACCATGCACCTGATCCAGCACACCCAGTACGTCAGCTACGTAGTAAAACTGAGCCTGAGATACCCAGGCGCGGCCAAACATCGCCGGTACACCTTCAAAAGAGACATCAGCGGCCAGGTTTTTCTTCCACGGAGTAATGATGTCTTCCAGGTGGAAACAGTGCGGGCAGCCATACCAGAAAGCTTCTTCAACATGCACTTTGCCATCGGCCAGCACAGGTACAGGCTCTGCCAGCACTTTGTATTCTTTACCGGCCTCGTAATCGGCGGCCTGAGCGCTGGCGCTGATCAGCAATACGGCAGCTGCCATCCATTTGGTTACCTGTGACAACATGGGTTACTCCATTCTTATTAATCAGATTTTGTTAGATGCATTTTTGCATAAAGGTTCGGCATCGCCCACCGCCAAAATGCAAAGACCAGTCAAGTGGGGGACAAACTGCAGGCATAAAAAAAGGTGGCCGCAGCCACCTTCTTCTTTATCTGCGGATTAACGCAGACCCTGAATGTACGAAGACACGGCTTCGATTTCAGTGGTGTGCAGACGATAGGCGATATCACGCATCATGCGGGTATCACCATCGTTGGTACGCTGGTTCATGCTGAACGCCGTCAGCTGAGCCTGAGTGTAGGCATCGTGCTGACCTGCAAGGCGTGGGAAACCAGCTGCTTCGATGCCTTTGCCGTCCGGGCCATGGCAAGCGAGACAAGCGGGAACGCCTTTGCTTTCGATACCGCCGCGGTAGATGCGCTGGCCAAGTTCAACCAGTTCTTCTTTAGCACCGCCAGTGGTTGGTACCTGAGCGCTGAAGTAAGCGGCCAAGTCAGCAACATCGGTATCACTCAGGCCGGCAACGAATGGAGCCATCGCCGGAACCTGACGATTACCATCGCGAATGTCTTTGATCTGTTTGATCAGATAACGCTCGCCCTGGCCTGCAATTTTCGGGAAAGTTGGTGCAAGGCTGTTACCGTCGGCACCGTGACAGGCAGCACAGGTAGCAGATTTTGCTTTACCGGCTTCAGCATCACCGGCGTGAGCAACGGACATCAGTCCGGCAGAAACGATCAGGCTAATCAACAGGTTTTTCATCATCAGGTCCAGGTTGTATGTGAATTCGTCTACTACTCAGGCAGCGCGCTTACTTCGGCGTTGCCATGTAGTTGATCAGTTGTTTGTACTGGTCAGCAGTACAGTCCATGCACAGACCGCGTGGCGGCATGGCATTCAAGCCGTTGGTGACGCTGGTTACCAGTGCATCCATGCCCTTGGCCATACGTGGCTCCCAGGCGGCTTTATCAAAGGCTTTCGGAGCACCGGCAACGGCCATTGCATGGCATACGTTACAGGTTTGCTGGAATTTAGCCGCTACATCGAAGGCCTGAACATTTGCACTCATTGCTGCAGTTACGGCAGCCATCAAAGCCAATCTTTTCATCATATGAGTCTCTCTCTACTTGCATGTTTTAGTTGGTTAAAACAGCTTAGCCCCGGACTCATCGCCCTGTGATAGAATGGGTGCGTCATCCAAAGGCCAAGCATTATATAACATTAATTTCCGGACGGTCATTACGTTTACCCCATGATAGAACAGGAATCATTGACCTACACCAACACTCACTTCGTTAAGAGCGCCGCGAAGTTGAGTCAATGCCCGATGGATATTCTGCGGGAAGTAGCCTTTGCTGGCCGCTCCAATGCAGGTAAATCCAGTGCATTGAACAGGTTAACAGGTCACAAAAAACTGGCGCGTACGAGTAAAACTCCAGGTCGTACGCAGTTAATTAACTATTTTCAGATCGGCGAGTTGCCATTGGCGCTGGTTGATTTGCCCGGCTATGGCTTTGCCAAAGTGCCGTTGGCGGTAAAAAACGAATGGCAGCGCGAGCTGGATAATTATCTGCAAAACCGTGACGCCCTGATTGGTCTGGTATTGCTGATGGATATCCGCCATCCGCTGAAAGAATTCGACAACGCCATGATCCAGTGGGCGAAGCGTTCAGAAATGCCGCTGCATATCCTGTTGACCAAGGCCGATAAGCTCAAACGTGGTCCGGCTCAGAGTGCTTTGCTGCAGGTACGTAAAGCGGTTTCGTCACTGGGAAATCTGGTCAGTGTGCAGACCTATTCGTCACTGAACGGTGAAGGGACGGACATTCTGCAGAAGCGTCTCAACAGCTGGTTGCTGCCGGTTGACGACGATGCTGCTGCGGATGCGCAAGAGACGCCGCCTGCCTGAATGCGAACCGGCACTATCCGTGCCGGTCTCCTGCCTTTTCTGAGGCCGTCTGCGGCGGCTTCAGTTGGCAACACGACGATGTCCGCTCGTGATTGCTGCTCTGTATTACATCCCCGATATCCATAAGAAAATACAACCTGAAAACCGGTTTTTAACCGGCAAAGCAAAAATCCGTGGCTATAGTTTAATTATTCCCTTGGGAATTGATGGACAGATGCATGACTTCTCTCTCCGGATGTTTTTTTAAGGTCGTTCTTTTCAGGTAGTTATTTTTCTTCTGTACTTTTTTCTTCGGTACTTCCCCAATGATCCGAAGTTGACCCGGTCGTTTGCCCCCAATGGCGACCGGGTCTTTTTTTGCCTGTCGTTTGCGTTGTCTGCCGTCAGGCGCTGCGTCTGCTATCACGCAGGCTTTGCAACACCAGACTGAACGCGAATAAAGCCGTTGCTGCCACAACCACGCTGGGGCCTGCCGGTGTGTCCCAGTGGAATGATGCCCACAAGCCTAACAGCACCGAGATAACACCGGTCGCACTGGCCAGAAACACCATCTGTTCCGGCGTGCGTGCCAGGCTGCGCGCCGCCGCCGGGGGAATAATCAGCAGAGCGCTGACCAGCAGAATTCCGACCACTTTCATGGCCAGAGCGACCAGTAGCGCCAGCAGCAGAATCAGCATCAGGTTCAGGCGCTGCACCGGGTGGCCATCGATGGCGGCAAGTTCCTGGCTGACGGTAATCGCCAGCAGCGCGCGCCACTGCCAGAACAGCAGCACAGCAATGAGAATGGCGGCCAGCAGAATCCAGAGCACATCAATACGTTCTACCGCCAGCAAATCACCAAACAGATAACCCATCAGGTCGACGCGGATGCCCTGTGCCAGACTCAGCGTCACCAGACCAATCGCCAGGGTGCTGTGCGACACAATGCCAAGCAGAGTATCGGAGGATAAGCGCGAGCGGTTCTGCAGCGGCAGTAACAACAGCGCCAGTAACACCGAGCCCAGCACCAGTGCCAGCGTCAGATTGATATCGGTGAGAACACCAAAGGTAATGCCCAGCAAGGCACCGTGGGCCAGGGTGTCTCCAAAAAAGGCCATGCGCCGCCACACCACAAAACTGCCCAGTGGTCCGGCCACCAGAGCCAGCAGAATGCCCGCCATTAATGGCATCAGCCACCAGTAATCGAACAGATTCACAGAATTTCCTTGCCGGGCGCCCGGTGTTCAACATGGCCATCGGCGCAATGCTGGTGATCGTGATGGTGAGTGTAATGGGCAATGGGAGCCTGTTGCTGGCGGGCACCAAACAGCTGAATGTAGGCTGGATCAAGGGACACGGTGTCCGGATGACCGGAGCAGCAAATATGGCCATTCAGGCAGATAACTTCGTCGGTGGCGGCCATCACCAGATGCAGATCATGCGACACCATCAGCACCGCGCAGCCGAGTTCGTCACGCAGCTGCGGAATCAGACGATACAGCTCCAGCTGCCCTTGCACATCGACGCCCTGCACCGGTTCGTCCAGCACCAGCAGGTCGGGTTTGATCAGCAGTGCGCGAGCCAGCAATACCCGTTGCCATTCGCCGCCGGACAAATCATGCACCGACTGTTGCGCCAGCGCGCGGATGCTCAGACGGTCGAGCCAGTGACCGATGCGTTCGTGGCTGGCACCCCGCGCCAGTTGCAGAAATCCGGTCACCGTTAATGGCATGCGCTGATCCAGACTCAGGCGTTGTGGCATATAGCCGATACGCAGTCCGGTGCGACGCGTAACGGTGCCGGAGTCGGGTTTTTCCAGCCCCAGCAGCACTTTAATCAGCGTTGATTTACCGCAGCCGTTAGGGCCGATCAGCGTGATGATCTGCCCGGCTTTCAGATTCAGGCTGATATCGTTGAGTACGGTTTTGTGCTGGCGCACAAGCTGTAAGTGGCTGGCGCTGAGGACGGCGGTTGTCTCGCTGCTGTTCATGCGCTGGCCTGGCATCTTGGGCACAGCCCCATTAATTCCGTCATTTGTTGTTCAACTTTGACTCCCAGCATGGCTTCGGCCTGACGGGCAATGGTATTCACCTGCTCAGCGTCCAGCTCCTGCGCTTCGCCACACTCGCGACAGACGAAAAAGCAGCTGGGATGCGCTTCGCCCGGATGGGTGCAGCCAATAAAGGCATTGAGCGAACTGATGCGGTGCACCAATCCCAGGTCCAGTAAAAAATCGAGGGCGCGGTAGACCGTTGGTGGTGCCGAGTTAAATCCTTCTTCCGCCAGTTTGGGCAGCAGGTCGTAGGCACCAACCGGTTTGTGATTGGCCCAGACCAGTTCCAGTACACGCTGGCGTACCGGAGTCAGGCGCGCGCCCTGTTCTTCACACAGAGCGCGGGCGCGGGACACGGCGCTGTCGATACAGACGTGGTGGTCGTGGGCCTTGTAGACGTTTTGGGTCATCGTCGCGCCTCGGAGATTAGGTTATAATGTTGCAATTCTACGACAGGAACGCCCCGATACAATGAAGAATTTGCCGTTGCTGCTGATTTCACTGTTGCTGAGTCTCAGTCTGAGCAGTCAGGCTGCTCCTATCAGCCATGAACCGCCATACAAAGTGCTGGCGACTGTTCACCCGCTGGCGCTGATGGCTGCCTCGCTGGTGGAGACGGAACAGCTCAGTGTCTTGCTGCCGCCGGGGATGACGCCACACGATTTTTCCCTGCGTCCATCCGATATCGATGTTATCCAGAGCGCCGATGTCATTATCTGGTCTGGTGCTCAGGCTGAGCCTTACCTCAGTGGTTTTGCCCGCCGCTGGCCGGATAAAATCTGGATTGATGTCTCGCAGTTACGTGCAGAAGGGCAGCCGAATGATGGCCACTGGTGGTTTTCACCCACTATGATGGTGCGCGCACAGCAGCAGTTGGCCAATGCCCTGGAGCTGCCCGCGGGTAACTTCGCCGCCGATGTCGACGCCGCTTTGCAACGTGCCGACCAGTTGCTGACCCCGCTGCGTGATCGTGGCTTTTTTGTGTTTCATCGCGCTTACGACCACTGGGTGCAGGCGATGCAGTTAAAGCAGGTGGGGGCTTTCACCCTGTCGCCGGAGCAGAAGCCGGGCCTGAAAACGTTGCAGCGTATGCGCGATCAGCTGACCTCCGGTGAAGTGGTGTGTGTCTTCAGCGAGCCGGAATTTTCCCCGGCACTGGTGCAATCGGTGGTGCGTGGTCTGGATGTTAAACAGGGCGAGCTGGACCCGGTGGCCAGTCATATTTCTGTGACAAAGACGGGCTACCCTGATTTTATTCAGGATCTGTCCCAGCGTTTTGCCACCTGTTTAAGTCCGGATTAATCACTCTGGTCTGACCTCCGCCCCGATCAGGCCAATCACCATTGCGGACTTGCCATGGCCGACGCTTTGGGTCAGGTTAACACCTGATACCTGTTTGCCACGGAGGTACGGACATGGAGCTTTACCAGCAGGTCCGGTCACAGACACTCGTACTGTGCCAGCCGCTGAACGCCGCCGATCATGAATTACAGGCGGCCGAGTTTACCAGCCCGCTGAAATGGCATCTGGCCCATACCAGCTGGTTCTTCGAAACCTTTCTGCTTAAACCCCATCGCCCTGATTATCAGGAATTTCACCCGCTGTTCGGCCATCTGTTTAACAGCTATTACAACGGCATCGGCCAGCCTTACCCGCGTGCTCAGCGCGGCCTGCTATCCCGCCCCACACTGGACGAGGTGCTGGCCTATCGCGCGCACATTGATCAGGCGATGCAGCCCTTGCTGACTGACGCCAGCCTGCAGCCGCTGATCGAACTGGGGCTGAATCATGAACAGCAGCATCAGGAGCTGATGCTCACCGACCTGCTGTACTGCTGGGCAAAAAATCCGCTGGAACCTGTATATCAGCCAGCCATACAGCATTCTGCAGAACAGACAACGCTGAGCTGGCTGAGCTTGCCGGAAGGCATTGCCGAGATTGGTCACAGCGATTCGGTGTTTGCCTTCGATAACGAAACCCCTCGTCACCGCCAGTGGCTGGCGGGTGGAGAAATCGCCAGCCGTCTGGTGAGCAATGGCGAATACCTGCAGTTTGTGGAACAGGGCGGTTATCAGCAGCCGCAATGGTGGCTGGCCGATGGCTGGAGCTGGATCAGCAGCCTGCCACCGGAGGAACAGCAACCGCTTTACTGGCGCCAGCACAATAACGAATGGAGTGCATACGGCCTGGCCGGACGTCAGCCGCTCGACCCGCACGCGCCGCTTTGCCATATCAGCTTTTACGAAGCTGATGCTTACGCCCGCTGGGCCGGTGCGCGCCTGCCGACAGAAGCCGAATGGGAAAGCGCTGCACGGTTGTTTCCGCAACAGTTGCAGCAGCTGTTTGGTTGCCGCTGGCAGTGGACCGCCAGCCCTTATCAGCCTTATCCGGGGTACCGTCCTGCCGCCGGCGCGGTGGGCGAATACAACGGTAAATTTATGTGTAATCAGATGGTGTTGCGTGGCAGTTCCTGCGCCACGCCCGAAGGTCACGGCCGTATTACTTACCGCAACTTTTTCTACCCCCATGAGCGCTGGCAGTTTACCGGCCTGCGCTTAGCCCGCGACACCGCATAACGCCCTGAAAACAATATAAAACCGATGACACCACACAACGGATGGCATTACGGGAGACACGGTATGAAACGACAGGCATTGCAGGTTTTCGATCACTTACCCGCACCACTGGATCTGCGCGAAGAAGTTCTGAAAGGATTGGCACAACGGCAGAAAACGTTGCCAGCCAAACTGTTTTACGATGAGCGCGGCTCACAGTTGTTCGAGGCGATTACCGCGCTGCCGGAATACTATCTGACCCGTACCGAAATTGGCTTGCTGCGCCAGCACGGCGGTGAGATTGCACGCATCGTCGGTGCCGGCAGTGTGCTGCTGGAATACGGTGCCGGGGCCAGTCTTAAAATCCGTTTGCTGTTAGAAGCACTGCGCCCGGATTGCTACGTGCCGATGGACATCAGCCGTGAGTTTTTATTGGCCGCCGCGCAGCGTCTGCTGGACGACTATGACTGGCTGAGTATTTATGCCGCCTGTGTGGATTACAGCCAGCCGCTCAGTCTGCCGCGTCAGATTGAACAAGCCGAACGCAAATTGGGATTTTTCCCCGGCTCCAGCCTGGGCAATTTCACGCCGCCGGAAGCGCAGCAGTTTTTACAGCGCGTGCGCCAGACGCTCGGGCGTGGCAGTTATTTTCTGCTCGGCGTGGATCTGGAAAAAGATGCGGCGGTGCTGGAAGCCGCCTATAACGATCAGCAGGGGGTGACGGCGGCCTTTAATAAAAACATGCTGCGCCATCTGAATCAGACCTTAAGTGCCGGATTTGACGAACAGCGTTTCCGCCACGAGGCACGTTATAACGCTGAACAATCCAGAATAGAAATGCACCTGATCAGTGAGGTTGATCAGGTACTCAATGTCGGAGGTCGTCAGATCGCGTTGCGTAAAGGCGAAAGTATCCACACCGAAAATTCCTGTAAATACCATCCGGAACGATTGCAGCAGATGGCTCAGACCGCCGGTTTTGACACCCGCCGGATATGGACCGATGAACGCGGCTACTTTGCTCTGTTGTTGCTGCAGGGCGTGTAAATACTGCGCAAGGAGGATACCCGTCAGCCGCACCGTTGCTGGACAGGCATCGCAGGCCCGTTAGAATAGCCGCCACTATTTTCTGTGGATATTGCTGTTATGACACTGGCCGTCGTTACCCTGGCTGCGGGCAAAGGCTCGCGTATGAAATCCGACCTGCCAAAGGTGCTGCACCCGCTGGCGGGTCAGCCGATGCTGGCGCATGTGCTGCGCAGCGCCTCAGCGCTGGCCGATGCCCGTCTGCATGTGGTGATCGGACACGGGGCTGATGTAGTGAAAGAACAGATCACGGATTTTCCGCTGACCTGGGCACTGCAAAGTGAACAGAAAGGCACCGGCCATGCGGTGGCGATGGCCATGCCTGACGTTGATCCGGCATCCACCGTGTTGGTGCTGTACGGCGATGTCCCGTTAATACGCAACGAAACCCTGCAGAAGCTGCTTAATGAAACCCACGACGGCCATGCTCTGGCCTTGCTGACGGTTGAACTGGCCGATCCGAATGGCTACGGCCGTATCGTGCGCGATGATGCCGGTAATATTCTCTCCATTGTTGAACACAAAGATGCCAGCGACCTGCAGCGTAAAATCCGTGAGGTGAACACCGGTATTCTGGCGGTGTCGGCGGCGTTGCTGAATGAGTGGTTGCCAAAGCTGTCCGCCAATAATGCACAGGGCGAGTACTACCTGACCGATGTGATTGCCATGGCGGTGGAACAGGGTGTGGCGGTACGTGCGATTCATCCGCAGGATGAATACGAAGTGCAGGGTGTGAATGACCGTCTGCAACTGGCCGGTCTGGAACGCGTTTATCAGCGCCAGCTGGCGGATCAGCTGCTGCGCGATGGCGTCTCGCTGGCTGATCCGGCGCGCATCGACATCCGCGGTACCCTGACTGTTGGTAATGATGTGCGAATCGACGTGGGCTGTGTGTTTGAAGGTGATGTGGTACTGGAAGACGGCGTACAGATCGGCCCGTACTGCGTGATTAAAAACAGCCGCATCGGGCAGGGCTGTGAGATTGAATGTTATTCCATGATCGATCAGGCGCTGGTGGCCGCTGACTGCCACGTTGGCCCATACGCGCGTCTGCGCCCGGGCGCCGAGCTGCATAACGGCGCCAAGGTCGGTAACTTCTGCGAAGTGAAAAAGTCGGTGATCGGTGAAGGTTCCAAGGTCAATCATCTGACCTATATCGGCGATGCTGAGATCGGTAAAGACGTGAACGTCGGTGCGGGCACCATCACCTGCAATTACGATGGCGTAAACAAGTTTAAAACCGAAATCGGCGACAACGCCTTTATCGGTTCCAATTCATCGCTGGTGGCTCCGGCCAAAATCGGCGCAGGCGCAACGGTCGCCGCGGGTTCGGTGATCACTAAAGAAGTGGCTGAGGGAGAGCTGGCCGTGGCACGCGGTAAGCAGCGCAACGTGACTGGCTGGGCGCGTCCGGTTAAGCAGTAAGTACAGACCGCAGGAGCCGCTCTGGCTCCTGCTATTTCAGCCGTCCTCAGCGCGGAACGCGGCGGATACGCCCGGTTTCATCGATAGCAACATACACAAACACGGCGTCGACTACCTTGCGCCGTTCCACTTCGTTCGGATTCTGCGTCCACACTTCGATAGCGATGCGGATGGAAGAGGTGCCGATATCCAGCAGGCGGGTATAAAAACACACGGCCGCGCCGATGCGAATCGGTGACATAAACACCACCGACTCCAATGCAACGTTCGCAATCCGGCCCTGAGCCAGACGGCTGGCGACGCTTTCGGCAGCGTGGTCCATTTGCGCGACTACCCAGCCACCGCTGATATCGCCATGAACATTGGTTTCACTGCGGGTGGGAATCAGGCGCAGGGCCAGCTCGCCTTCGGGGGTTGGCTCGCAGTCTTCACGGACATCTTCAGGGGAGTGCTCGTGGGAATGGTCGACGGCGTCCTTTATCGGATCCATGGGGCTCTACCTGGTTGGAATTATTTTGTGCGGAGTGTACTGGTTTTCTGCCCCCAGCACATCCGCTGCCAATACGACTTTAGCGGCAGGCCGGATCAGCCATAGAGCTGATCCGGTAACCAAGTGGCCAATTGCGGGAAGATGGCCAGCAGCAGCAGGATCAACAGCTGAATGGCAATAAAAGGCATGACGCCGCGATAAATGGTGCGGGTGGCAATTTCTTTTGGCGCTACACCACGCAGGTAAAACAGGGCAAAACCAAAGGGTGGCGTGAGGAATGAGGTCTGCAGATTAATGGCAATCATAATGCCCAGCCAGACCGGGTCGACGCCCATCATCAGCAGTACCGGCGCAACAATTGGCACCACCACAAAGGTGATCTCGATAAAATCGAGAATAAAGCCGAGCAGGAAGATCACCAGCATTACGATCAGCATGGCACTGAACACGCCACCTGGCAGGCTGGTAAAGGCCGAATGCACCAACTCTTCGCCACCAAAACCGCGGAATACCAGCGAGAACAGCGCAGCCCCGATAAAGATCAGGAATACCATGCTGGTGACCTGCAGGGTGGCATCCATCACTTCTTTTAAACGCGCAATATCAAACTCGCGGTAAGCAATGGCCAGCAGCAGGGCGCCACCGGCACCGATACCGGCGGCTTCGGTGGGGGTAGCAATACCGGTCAGAATTGAGCCGAGCACGGCGATAATCAGCGCCAGTGGTGGCAGCAACCCTTTGAGTAATTCGAGCACAAAAGCGCTGTCCAGTGGTGGCCGGTCACTGACGGCCGGTGCGGCTTGTGGACGGAACAGAGCCACCAGACCGATGTACAGCAGATAAGCGGCAACCAGCATCAGGCCGGGGATCAGTGCACCAACAAATAAATCGGCCACTGAGATGGTTTCCGGGCTGAAAATACCCATCTTCAATTGCGCCTGCTGGTACGAACTGGACAGCACATCGCCAAGAATAATCAGCGCCGTCGATGGTGGAATAATTTGCCCCAGCGTGCCGGTTGCGCAGATGTTGCCGGTTGCCAGCGCCGGGCTGTAGCCCTGACGCAGCATGGTCGGTAACGAGATCAGGCCCATGGTCACTACGGTGGCACCGATAATGCCGGTGCTGGCCGCCATCAGCATGCCAACAATCACCACGGAAAAGCCCAGACCACCGCGCACCGGGCCGAACAGCAGGCCCATATTGCGCAGCAGACGTTCGGCAATGCGCGACTTCTCCAGCATTACGCCCATAAACACAAACAGCGGCACCGCGATCAGAATCTGGTTGCTGAGAATGCCGAACATACGGTTCGGCAGCGCATGCAGGAAGGCATCATCCAGCGTACCGGTTAATACGCCGACACCGGCAAACAGCAGCGAGGTACCGGCCAGCGTGAAGGCCACCGGAAAGCCACACATCAGTACGAGGCAGACCAGCACAAATAACAGCAGCGGCATTAATTCAGCCATAGTGCTTTTCCACCTCCGCGGCTTCATGTGCATCGGTATGCGGCACGAAGGTATTGGCCAGCTCGGCCAGCGCCTGCAGAATAATCAGCAGCGGCAGGGCGACGATCAGGCTTTTGAGCAGATAAACAAAGGGCAGGCCGCCGGTTTCCGGCGATTTTTCGCCAATGGCCCAGGCGTTGGCCACGTAATCCCAGCTGACCCAGAGCATAAACAGACAGACCGGCAGCACCAGTAGCACAATGCCGAGACGGTCGACCCAGGCCTGACGCTGTGGCGACCAGTTGCGGTAGAACACATCCACCCGCACATGTCCGCCCTGCTGCCAGGTATAGGCGGCGCCCAGCATAAACAGCGACGCATGCAGATACATCACCGCTTCCTGTAAGGCAATGGACGGGATATTGAAGCTGTAGCGCAGCACGACCACCAGACAGGAAAAGATCACCATCAGCAATGACAGCCAGCGTACGGATTCGCCGATAAGCCGGGTGAGCCGGTTCAGTTGTAGCAGGGAATTCAGCAGGTTCTGGATCATCGGGTGCTCTTATTATAGGCGGTAGAACAAGGGCGCAGCAGGCCCGGGCGGCGCATTATACCCACAGAACATGCGGCTTGCAGCCCGATTCCCGTGTCACACAACTGTCATGGTGTTGTAATAAATTGCCTGCCTGTCATATTTCTGTAACATTGCGCTCCAATAATCACGTTCATCCAATAGCCAACGCTGTTCCTGGATTGGTAACAACCGGAATACAAAAGGAAGCAAAGATGAAAAAAGCTCTGTTAGCTGGCGCCGCAATGCTGGCCTCTGTCGTAAGTGTTACGGCTCACGCCGAACGTGATTACATCAGCATCGTGGGTTCCTCCACGGTTTACCCGTTCTCTACCGTTGTGGCTGAGCGTTTTGGTAAATCGACTAACTTCCGCACGCCTAAAGTTGAATCCACCGGTTCCGGCGGCGGTCTGAAGCTGTTCTGTTCTGGTGTGGGCGACGCAACGCCGGATATCACCAACGCTTCCCGTGCGATCAAATCGTCTGAAATTGAACTGTGTGCCAAAAACGGCGTAACCGACATCGTTGAAGTGATGATTGGTTACGACGGTATCGTATTCGCTAACACGGCGGCGGCTCCGCACATGGAACTGACCCGTAAAGATATGTACCTGGCGCTGGCGAAAATGGTTCCTGCGCAAGACGGTTCCGACACGCTGATCGAAAACCCGTACAAAACCTGGAAAGACGTAAACCCTGTTCTGCCTGCCAAGAAAATCGAAGTTCTGGGGCCACCGCCAACGTCCGGTACCCGCGATGCTTTCGTTGAATTGGCTATGGAAGGTGGGTGTAAAGCATTCCCATTCATCAAAGCGATGAAAGACAGCGACAAGAACAAATACAAAGCGGTATGTCACGGTCTGCGTGAAGATGGCGCTTATGTTGAAGCGGGTGAAAACGACAACCTGATCGTACAGAAACTGGTTGCTAACCCGGATGCATTCGGCATCTTCGGTTTCAGCTTCCTGGAGCAGAAT
The DNA here is from genome assembly GCA_002733205.1 of Thalassobium sp. Lineage (GTDB taxonomy): Bacteria > Pseudomonadota > Gammaproteobacteria > Pseudomonadales > Oceanobacteraceae > Venatoribacter > Venatoribacter pacificus. The sequence continues at coordinate 457,935 of NVUW01000002.1, forward strand.
GCAGATAAAGTGCAGGGTTCAACGGTTGACGGTAAACTGCCGACCTTTGACGCGATCTCTGATGGTTCTTACCCGGTCAGCCGTTCACTGTTCTTCTACGTTAAGAAGGCACATGTCGGCGTAATCCCTGGTATCGAAGAGTATCTGGCTGAATTCACCTCTGAACGTGCGATGGGTGAAGAGGGTTACCTGGCCGATAAAGGTATGATCCCGATGACTGATAAAGAACGTACCCGTGTTCTGAAAACAGTAAAAAATCTGACGCCGCTGGCCGCTAAGTAAGCTGCAGGCGCGGCCGGAAGACACGCGGCAAAAGCCGAGGCAGCGCCTCGGCTTTTGCATGTCACAACCACTTAAAGATCAATGACCCATGAATTACAGTAGCTTGATCATTGCGGTTCTGATTCTTCTCGGCGGAGCCTATCTGCTGGGACGGAACCGGGCCCGGGCAATTGCCAGCCAAGGCATACGCCTGCACTCACTGCCAACTCACTACGGTGCGTTGATGGCCCTGTGGACGGGCCTGCCGCCTTTGTTATTGCTGCTTATCTGGGGTTTGGCCGAAGCGCCAATCATTGATCATCTGCTGATCGCCCAGTTGCCGGAAGCCATTCAGCAGGGCACTTCGTCGGAAATTCAGCTGACCATCAGCAAAGTCCATAATCTGGCGATTGGTGCGGGTATTGATGCAGCGCCGGAACTTGAACCAGCGGTGCGTCACCTGATCGATCTGCAACAGCGCACGCTGCTGCTGCACAGCGGTATGGTGTTGTCGCTGGCGCTGCTGGGTATTGCCTTAACCTGGCGCCGGATCAAAGCCGACATGCGCGCCCGCACCGAAGTGGAAAGCATTGTCCGCCGTCTGCTGTTTGCCAGCTCCGGTGTCGCGGTACTGACAACCCTCGGTATTCTGGCCTCAGTTCTGTACGAAGCCTGGCAGTTCTTCGGTAAAGTCAGCCCGTTTGAATTCCTGTTCGGCACCACCTGGTCGCCGCAGGTGGCCTTGCGCGCTGACCAGTCCGGTTCTTCCGGCAGCTTCGGTGCGGTACCGCTGTTTGCCGGTACCCTGCTTATTTCGTTGATCGCGATGTTTATTGCCGTGCCTGTTGGTCTGATGGCAGCTATTTATTTATCCGAATACGCCACGCCGACTATTCGCCAGTACGCCAAGCCGGCGCTGGAGATTCTGGCTGGTATTCCTACCGTGGTGTACGGCTTCTTTGCCGCATTGACCGTGGCTCCGGTGATCCGTGAATTGGGTGAATCGATGGGTCTGGCGGTGTCATCAGAAAGTGCGCTGGCCGCCGGTCTGGTGATGGGCATCATGATTATTCCGTTCGTTTCTTCTTTATCCGATGACGTTATCAACGCCGTGCCGCAATCGTTGCGTGATGGCAGTTACGGTCTGGGTGCCACCAAAAGTGAAACCGTTAAAGAAGTGGTTATACCTGCGGCTCTGCCCGGTATCGTGGGTGCCATTATGCTGGCCGTATCGCGTGCCATTGGTGAAACCATGATTGTAGCGATGGCGGCTGGTCTGGCTGCGAACCTGACGGCTAACCCGCTGGATTCCGTGACCACCGTAACCGTACAGATCGTAACGCTGCTGGTGGGCGATCAGGAATTCGATTCACCGAAAACACTGGCGGCCTTTGCGCTGGGACTGGTGCTGTTCCTGGTGACCCTGGTGCTGAATTTTGTGGCTCTGAAAGTCGTACAGAAATATCGGGAACAATATGACTAATACCTCTATGAGTACCCGCGAAAAAGTTGAAAAAAGCATGGTGCGCCGCCGTGCGGCAGAAAAACGCTTCCGTGTTTACGGCATGGCGTCGGTGTTGTTTGGTCTGCTGTGTCTGGTGGGTTTGTTTGGCGACATTATTAATAAAGGCGCTTCCGCCTTTCGCCAGACCGTTATCCAGACGGAGATTCTGATTGATGCTGATTATCTCGGCATTAATAAAAAAGCCGATGATCAGGAAATCCGTAACGCCGATTTTGAAGGGTTGATTAAGCAGCACTTCAAAAAGCTGGTACAGCCTGAAGGACGCAGTGAACGGCGCATGCTGTACAGCATGATCAGTGCTGGTGCGGCCTGGCAGTTACAGGAAGCGGTGATGCTGAATCCGTCGTTACTGGGACAGACGATGAGCATTAATCTGATCGCCGATGACGATGTCGATCAGTGGTTCAAGCACGACCGTGGCACCGAGTTGCATAACAATCGTATGAACGAAACTCAGGTGAAATGGCTGGAACAGTGGATTGAACAAGGCATGTTGAAGACACAGTTCAACACCCTGTTCTTCGTTAATGGTGATTCACGCGAGCCGGAACTTGCCGGTATTCGTGGTGCGATTACCGGTACCTTCCTGACCTTGCTGGTGACCTTTCTGTTGTCGTTTCCGATTGGAGTGGCGGCGGCGATTTATCTGGAAGAGTTTGCCCCGCGCAATAAAATTACCGAGTTTGTTGAAATTAATATCAACAACCTTGCCGCGGTGCCGTCCATTACGTTCGGCCTGCTGGGCCTGGCCATTTTTATTAATATTTTTGGTGTTGCCCGCTCCACACCGTTAATTGGTGGTCTGGTGCTGACGCTGATGACCTTGCCGACCATTATTATTTCCGGTCGCGCAGCGATTAAAGCGGTACCACCGTCCATCCGCGAAGCCGCCTTCGGGTTGGGTGCGTCGAAAATGCAGGTCGTATTTCACCATGTATTACCGCTCGCCTTACCGGGCATGCTGACCGGTACCATTATTGGTATGGCGCAGGCGCTGGGTGAAACGGCCCCGTTGCTGATGATTGGTATGGTGGCCTTTGTGGTCGACGTACCGGGTTTTGTGAATGACCCGTCAACAGTATTGCCGGTACAGATTTTCCTTTGGTCAGACAGTCCTGAGCGCGCCTTTATGGAGCGTACCTCCGGTGCCATTATGGTGCTGCTGGGCTTCCTGGTGACGATGAATACCGCCGCGGTGATGCTGCGCCGTCGTCTGGAACGCCGCTGGTAAGTGGTCTGACACATTAACGATTTGATTGGATTAAATAGATTATGAGCATCATCGAAAACCACAAAACCAATGGCGCCGCTTTTTGTGAAAATCCGAAATTAAAGGCCCGTGATGTCGGCGTTTTTTACGGTGAAAAACAGGCCATTTTTGATGTCAGCCTGGACATCGGTGCCAACGAAGTGATCGCCCTGATCGGCCCGTCCGGTTGTGGTAAATCGACCTTCCTGCGTTGCCTTAACCGTATGAATGACACCATCGATATCTGTCAGATCCGCGGTGAAATTCTGCTCGATGGCGAAAATATTTACGATCCTAAAGTGGATGTCGTGCCTTTACGTGCACGGGTTGGTATGGTGTTTCAGAAGCCTAACCCATTTCCTAAGTCGATTTATGACAACGTTGCTTACGGCCCGCGTATTCACGGCCTGGCGCATTCACGCGTTGATCTGGATGAAATCGTAGAAAAAAGTCTGCAGCGTGCCGGCTTATGGAATGAAGTAAAAGATCGTCTGCATTCACCCGGCACGGGCTTGTCCGGCGGTCAGCAACAGCGTCTGTGTATTGCCCGCACCATTGCGGTCGATCCGGAAGTCATCCTGATGGATGAACCTTGTTCTGCGCTGGATCCGATTGCAACGGCTAAGATTGAAGAACTGATTGACGAATTGCGTGAGAATTACACCATCGCCATCGTAACCCACTCCATGCAGCAGGCTGCACGGGTGTCGCAGCGTACGGCGTATTTTCACCTTGGTCAGCTGATTGAAGTAAACCCGACCGATCAGGTGTTTACGACGCCTCAGCACACATTAACAGAAGCCTACATCACCGGTCGTTTCGGGTAAGGGGACGCTACAATGGAAATGAATTTTAACCAGCATATTTCCGGACAGTTCAACGCTGATCTGGAAGCGATCCGCAACCATATGATGGGCATGGGTGGTCTGGTCGAGCGTCAGGTAGCGAATGCTATTGAAGCGATCTGCAGCGGTGATACGCGCGTGGCCGACGATGTTATCCGCCGTGAAGACGAAGTGGATAAGATGGAAGTGAACATCGACCACGAGTGTACCCAGATTCTGGTGCGTCGCCAGCCAGCCGCGTCTGACTTACGCATGGTGTTGGCAGTCTCCCGTGTTGTGCGCGATCTTGAGCGTATCGGTGATGAAGCCAGCAAGATTGCCATTCATACACTGGAAGTCGCTGATAACAGCAGCAACCAGCTGTGCCAGCAGGCGATGCGTTATATGGGTGCCGAAGTTGTAAAAATGATTTCCGGTGCGCTGGATGCTTTCGCCCGTCACGACGTCGATGGCGCCATTGACGTTGTGCGCAACGATAAACTGGTCGACCAGCAGTATGCTTCTGCTCTGCGTGAGCTGATTACCTACATGATGGAAGATCCACGCTCTATTGGTCAGGCGATTAACATCCTGTGGATTCTGCGGGCCATTGAACGCATTGGTGACCATGCGCGTAATATTTCAGAGCAGGTGATTTACCTGGTGAAAGGTACCGACGTGCGTCACAGCTCACTGACTGAAATAGAAGAACAGGCCAACAAAGACTGATTTTTGTCTCTGCAGTGCAAAAGCCCGCGCATTGCTTTGCTGCGGGCTTTTTTGTGGGTCTTAATCAGCATTCTGCGCACCGGAATAAGGCAAAGTGAAGTATCTGAGCTTAACTTAATCAGTATCCGCAGGTGAATTCATAAAACATTCATGGAATTGTCATCCAAGTGCAATAAATATTGCTGATGTCATAATTCTGTAATGTAACTGAAACAGAATTGTCACCTATCGGCCAGCCTGTTGCCTGATACGGCACTTTCAGGCAATGAGCTATAACACTGCATGACATTATTCAGGTACACATTATGAAAAAAATCGCCTTATCTCTCGCTATCGCTTCCCCGGTTCTGGTTCAGGCTGAAACCATTAATCTTGAAATTGAAAAGCCCGAGTTCTACGGCAAAATCAATGTGACTCAGGAGTTCGTGCAGCAGAAAGACGCTGGCAATTACTCGCAACTGAATTCGAACGCCTCCCGCCTGGGTGTGAAAGGTAAGATTGCGCTGGAGCATGGCCTGAAAGCGGTGTATCAGGTGGAATATGAAGTATTTGCTGATAGCGGTGCAAAAACCCTGAAAGGCGAAGACGATGCCGGAGACAAATATGAGTATGACTCTACGCTGTCTCAGCGCAATACCTTTATTGGTCTTGAGGGTGGCTTTGGTCGTATTCAGGCCGGTATGTTTGATACGCCTTTCAAGAGTGCACAGAACAAAGTCGATCTGTTTAACGATCTGCGTGGTGATATCAAAAACATCATTTCTAAAAGCGAAAACCGCTCGAAAAACAGCGTGCAGTACAGCTCGCCGTCTTTCGCTGGTCTGGTTGCAACCGTTGATCACCTGAACTCAGAAGATGAAGACGTGAACAACGGCCTGTCAGCATCTTTGGCCTATACCCGTGGCGATATCTACGTTGCCTATGCCTATGACAACGAAGTGAATGGCGAGCTGATGAATGCACAGCGCGTCGTCGGTCAATATAAAGTGGGCGCGGTGCAACTGGGTGCACTGTGGGAAACTTTTGATAACGATGGCACTTCCGAAGAAGGCTGGATGGCATCAGCTGCATTCAAAGCGACTTCTGATGTAACTGTTAAAGCACAGTACGGTGCGTCTGATATCAAAACAAAAGGCGGCGTGAGCTACAGCCTGGGTGCAGATTACAAGTTGGCTAAAAATGCCAAGACCTTTGTTTACGCAACCAGCGAAGAGTCCGATAACGAAACGAAAGACGCTCAGTACTACGGTGCGGGTCTGGAATACAAATTCTGATTGATAGCTGTATTAATACAGTAATCAGAAACAAAAAAGCGCCTTTAAGGCGCTTTTTTTATGTCTGCAATGCGGCGGGAATACTCAGTCTTTTTCCATCACCCGGCTGCGGTCAGAAGAAATAATAAAGCTGAACGTACTGCCTTTACCCAATGTGGATTCGATATCCAGCACGGTGTCGTGATGTTCCAGTGCGTGTTTAACGATGGCCAGACCCAGTCCCGAGCCACCGACGGTCGATTCGCGCGAATCATCAACACGATAGAAACGTTCGGTCAGGCGACTGATATGTTGCGCCGGAATCCCCGCGCCATGATCGCTGATGCTGACTTTCACACCATCAAAGCCGGAGCGGATACTGAATTCGATTTTATCTTCTCCGCCGTACTTAATGGCATTGGTCAGCAGGTTAGTCAGCACCGAGCTCATCTCATCACTGAAGCCCTGAATCTCAATCGCTTGTGTGCATTTGAAGGTAATGCGGTTGGCGCTGTAAGCCTGCAGCTGATCAACCACCGAATAGCCCAGTTGCTGCAGGTTAAACCAGTCACCCAGTTGCTCGGTGTTGGCGCTTTCCAGTTTGGATAATTCAATCAGATCGTTGACCAGACTTTTCATCCGCAGGCCCTGGCCGTTCATCTGAGTAATGGCTTTTTGCAGGCTGGGGGGCAGCTCCATATCGTCAAGCATTTCCAGATAGCCATTAATCACCGTGAGCGGTGTGCGCAGTTCGTGGGATACGTCGGCAATAAAATTTTGCCGCATGGTTTCTACGCGCTTACGTTCGGTGATGTCTTTTACCAGCATGACTTTCTGGTCGAGACCGAACTGTGTGATCTGAATCTGCAGGCTGAATTGTTTGCGGTGACTGACGTCGAACTGCAATGAGGAGTTGTAATCCCCCTCGTTAAAATATCGGGTAAAGCGCGGGTTACGGATCAGGTTGGTAATATGCTGGCCGCTGTCTTCACGACGCAGGCCGAGTAAGCGCGACGCTGAGCCGTTGAAATTAGTGATGTAGCCTTCCTGGCCGATGATCACCACGCCATCGTGCAGCGATTCGATGCCCTGATTGTAGCGTTGCAGCTGAATCGCCTGCTGTGCCAGCTTATTCTTCAGATTTTTTTCGCGGCGGATCAGTTTATCAACGCTGTAGCCGATAAGGCCGCTGTCTTGTGGCGGTGGTCCCTGACGGTAGCTCCAGCGGTACAGGCTGGCCATCGCCCGGAAGGCCATAACCTGAGCGGTCAGCAGGCCCAGAATCAGTCCCCAGACGGGATGGCCAGAAGACCAGCCAAGGGCGACACCCAGTCCAACCACGACCAGAATGCGGAAAAACTCGCGTTGCCAGGCAACCTGCTGCACAAACTTCCCCTTAGCTTTTTACTTCGTCAGACGGAGAAAAACGGTAACCAGCCCCACGTACGGTCTGAATCATTTGTTCCTGATCGTCGATCGACAACACTTTGCGCAGACGGCGGATATGAACATCCACGGTGCGATCATCAATATAAACATTGCCCCCCCAGACGCGGTCGAGCAATTGGGCGCGCGAGTATACGCGATTGGGATGCAGCATGAAAAACTCCAGCAGGCGGAATTCCAGCGGCCCCAGGGAAATGGGCTGGCCGCTGATGCTGGCGTTCTGGGAAGAGCGGTCAAGGCTGAGCTTGCCGGCCTTCACCGGAACATCATCAATCAATGCATGAGTACGGCGCAGTACCGCGCGGATGCGGGCAACCAGCTCGCGGGTGGAGAACGGCTTGAGAATGTAGTCGTCTGCGCCGCTGTCGAGGCCGCTGATACGATCATCTTCGTCCGCCCGGGCGGTCAGCATAATGACCGGAATATCGGCGGTCAGCTCGTCGCGTTTCAGGCGCCGGGTTAATTCAATACCGGACATCATGGGCATCATCCAGTCAGCAATAACCAGATCAGGCCGCTCATTGACGATCATTTGGTGGGCCAGATGGCCATTGGCAGACAGCTTCACACGGAAGCCTGCGAGTTCAAGGCAGGTACGGATCATATCGCAAATTGCAGGCTCGTCATCGACAACGAGAATATAGCCACCGCTCATAAGGGTCCTCGATTCTACGGCAAATTTCCGATGCTGATTGTGACAGTTTTATTAAGCACTGTTCACTCTAAATTTAACCATTGGGGCCGCAGATTGCGCTTGCTGAAGTGCAGGGTGCTTGCTGATCCGGCGGTTTTATTACTCTGATTGTCGCCGGAATCTGCCTGTTTTCACTGAAAACACGATAAAGCGATAATTTTCAGAGGCTTAGCCAAAAAAGCGGTTGACGGGGCAAGGGCAGGTCAGTAATATCCCCGCCCACTTAGCCGGTATAGCTCAGTCGGTAGAGCAACTGACTTGTAATCAGTAGGTCCCGAGTTCGACTCTTGGTGCCGGCACCAAATTAAAAAGCCCGTCCAATGGACGGGCTTTTTTTTGTGCTTTTTAAATGCAGCTGAACAGATGTGCTCAAAAGCGCATCGACAATTCCAGATTGTATCCTTGATTGTTGGTTTGGCTGACGCTGTAGCGTATTTCGCCGGCTTGCGGCTCACCCTGGTAGATATCCCAGGCGGTCATCGCCACGAATTTCATCAGATCGGCGGAAGAAGAATGGGCACTGACGCTGTCATCGTCGACCAGATCCCAATGGCTGGCTTCCAGCCAATCACCACTGAAGGCGGCTTCTTTATCTTCGTCAGCCCAGGTCATGGAAAAGGGTGCGATCAGGGCAAAGCAGGCAGCACAGGGTTTGATCCAGCGCTGGCGGCGTAAAACGTTGCGCAGCGTGCGCTCATCAATAAAACCGAGGCTGATTAACGCTTGCCCCAGCTGGCAGGGATTCTGCGCCTGATAGCTCAGCGCCTGCTGCAGTTGTTGTTCTGTTATTTCCTGCCGCTGTAACAGCAGTTGTCCCAGGCGGTGGGGGAATTCATTCATGATCGCAGTTCCTTGTTATGTCCTTTACTGCACATCTTCAGAATGGCACAGCGGGGACAGAACTCCATGCTGTTTAGTTAACGTTCAGTTTTTATTCGTAACAGAAATGGAACAGGCTGTTCTTCCCGGCTAATGTCATGGCTGTCTGCTTTGCTATTAGCGGACAGAATCATTCACCTGACGGAGAACCTTGCATGACCCTGATTCAAACTCTCGCCAGCCACGTGCGACCGCATACCGATGATATCGCTCTGGCGCTGATCGCGACCTTACTGGTAATTTTCGGAGACACCATTAATGATCTGGTGCGCAAGCTGGTGCGGCCGCAACCGATGTGGATACGGGTAGGCGTATTTATTGCGTTATGTACGTTTGGGTATGGTGCGTTGTCTGTGTGGCTGACACCGGTGCTCGACAGTTATCTGCGTACATTGTCGGCGGGAATGTTTCTGAGTGTGGTGATCGGATCTTTTGTTGCCGTGGGGTTTATGGCGGAGCGTTATCACAGCCGTTAGGTACAGACAGTCGGAAGGCGTTATGTGTGGCTGAATAAAAACATAGTGGGGAAACAATGTGGGAGTATGGGTGGTCTGAAACTTTATAACGGCCCAAAAAAATCGGGCGGTCAGGACATCCTGTCCTGACCGCCACAGCACCCTAGCGCCATCCTGGCGTCCTAGACTTCGTTCATCCTTGCCGCTATCCGTTGCGGTTGCTCATCCCTGACCAGCGATCCATCGCCGACAACTCTATCCGTGATTGCAGTCCTTAGCGGTATCTTCCTGATCACTGCCATCCCGGCAGTGCGTCCGTCCTTGTGGAATTAAAGATAGCAGAATCGCTCTTCTGAGATAGCCCAGGTTTTCTATACTGAGGCTGTTGTGTTTGTATCATGATTTATAAATATTATATAAATCAATCACTTACGTTTTTTCTGTGCGGATCTTTCCTTCGGGATCAGGGTGTTTTACCTAGATATCGCACTACCTTGTGAGATATCTCGCACAAGGCTGCAGGCGCTTGTCTGCCGGTCTTCTCTCAGGAGTCATGAGTTTTTATGAGTAATGCTGTCAATCTGCCGTCAGAGCTTGTGTATTTGCCCTTGGGAGAAGAGGCGATTCCGTTGTTAAAGCGTGGATTTATCCCTTTATTACCGGCAACGGCCAGCGGTTTGCCCTGGTTATTGCCGCCAGCGGCACAGCCGGCGTTGGTCAGAGTATCGGCGGACGACTATCAGTCGCACATGCTGTCTGAATATGGACGTCTGCCAGCGAACCTGCGCGATTTGATCAGTCAGGAGGATTTTCTGCGTCAGGCGGAGAGTAAACGCGTGGATATCGAAGCCGCGCTGGTGGCACAGCGTAAAGCCCGCGCAGAAGAGGATGCCGGACGGCCACAAGACTGGTTATTGCAGCGCTTTTTCAGTAATCCTTATTGTGCGCTTGCCTGGCGCCACGGAGCAGGTTTTGGCGGTATCTGGCTGGGCGTTGATCCGCAGCAGTGGCCGGACACCGCGTTCCACCCGGTAAGTTATCAGTCGCAACGTGCTCCACGGCTCCCGGACAGCCTGTACTGCGATCCGCCGACGCACGCTCCGTTGGCGGAGCAGCGTTTAATCTGTGCCGCGGCGGCGGTGGATAAGTCGGTTCAGGTTGGTCATCAGCGGCAGTGGCTGTTGCGACTGCCGCCGAAAGCTTTGCGTGTGGTGTTGCTGGGCGCGCAGGTGTCACGCCGCTTTGAACAAAACCTGCTGCAATTCTGGCAGCAGGATTTCCGCTATCAGCGTATTCCGCTGTCTCAGATGACGTTTAACAACCGCGATCTGAGCTGGGAGTTTCAGCTACGGCCGTTGACCAGAGCAGAAAAGCCCTGAGGATCGACCAGCTCGCCGTCCTCTCCCAGCTCCGGGTAAGACAGTTTGTATTTATGGCAGAGTCTGGTGATGGTTGGCTGGCACCATTCAAATAACAGGCGCTGGTAGGTTTCTTCATCCAGACGGTTGTGCTCGAACAGGCCGGCAACCTCACGCTGGCGCTGGGCTTCACTGAGAATGATGGCGGCCGCCACCGATACGTTAAAGGATTGCACCATGCCCTGCATCGGGATGATCAGATGCTCGTCAGCCAGTTCAGCGGCCTGCTCGCTGATCCCTTCTTTTTCATTACCCAGCATCAGTGCCGTTGGCCGGGTGAAATCATAATCGCGGAAGTCGATCGCGCGTTCGCTGAAGTGTGCGGCGCAAATGGTAAAACCTTGTTGCTGTAAATGGTCAATGGCGGTGTCGATGGCGGGATGGGTTTGCACATCGACCCAGGTGCCCGCTCCGGCGGTCTGATTGCGGCGCAGGCGGTACTGATCTCCGGGCCAGACACAATGCACTTCCGGCACAGCAAAGGCATCACAGGTGCGGACAATGGCCGACAGATTGCGATCTTTATGCACTTCGTCGGTCAGCACGGTTAAATCGGGTTGGCGCAGGCTCAGGGTTTGGTGAATTCTCTCCAGACGTTGCGGCGTCACGGGCTTGGCTCTCCTGGTTGGATTGGCCGTTTTTAACAGGCAACGGCACGGGTTGTTGGGTGGTTATTCAGGAGGAGGCATTGTATAAAAGCGCCCGAACTGATGCACGGAGTGAGATATGAACGGCAATCCTTTTCTTGGCTGGCACTATTTATGGCAGGGCTTCCTCTCTCTGCGCGAGCCGGGCCTGCGCCGCTTTGTGGCTTTGCCGCTGCTGCTGAATATTGTGGTTATGAGCGCCGCCAGCTGGTGGGGTGGACATAAACTGAACAGCTGGATTGAATCGCTGGTGGCCTGGTTGCCGGGCTGGCTGGAATGGCTTTACTGGCTGCTGATGCCGCTGGCATTACTGACTCTGCTGCTGGTAATGGCGTATTTTTTCAGCACTTTGCTGGTCACGCTGGGCAGTCCGCTTAATGGCCTGTTGAGTGAGCAGGTGGAGCGCCGTGCCGGAGTGGTTATACCGGAAGAATCTTTGCTCAAGATGATCCGCCGCACGTTTGGCCGCGAACTCACCAAACTGGGGTATCTGTTGCCACGTTACCTTTTATTGGTGGTGCTGAGTTTTATTCCAGGTCTGAATCTGGCCAGTCCGGTGCTGTGGCTATGGTTCGGCAGCTGGGTCGTGGCGTTGCAGTACATTGATTATTCCTTTGATAACCATGGCCGCAGTTTTGCCGAGATGCGTAAGGCAATGGCGGGCGACAACCTTACCGTGTTGGGCTTCGGTGGATTGGTCGCATTGTTTATGATGATTCCACTGGTGAACTGGTTTGTGATGCCGGCAGCGGTGATCGGCGCAACCCGTCTGCGACTTGATCGAATGGCGGGTCCGGCGGGCAATGTCGGCGGATTCGGCTATGCTGAAGGGGATACCCACAGGCAAAGGTTAGCCGATGGCAGCACTGAATATTCTGATCGTTGATGATGCCGCATTTATTCGCGATCTGGTTAAAAAAGCGGTCCGGGATACCTATCCCGGCTGCGAATTGCATGAAGCCGTCGATGGCCGCAAAGCCATCAGCATCATGAATGGCAAGAGCATCAACCTGGTATTGTGCGACTGGGAAATGCCGGAAGTTTCGGGCATTGAAGTGCTGCAATGGATGCGCGCTGATGAGCGTTACAAAAAAGTCCCCTTTATGATGATTACCAGCCGCGGCGAGCGCGATCATGTGCTGAAAGCGGTAGAAGCCGGTGTGTCTGAATACATTGGTAAGCCATTTACCCGTGAAAATTTCGTCGGCAAGCTGTCCAAGCTGGTCTACAAACATCTGAAAATACGTCCTAACCAGGGCGACAGCAAACCCGCTCTGGGGGGTGGGTCAGCGGACATTCTGGGGGCTGCCAGTGTGGGGGCCGCACCTAAAGTGGCCGGTGGTGACATGGGGGGAGCGTCGGTATTGATGGGCGCAACGCCGAAAGCGATGGCCGAACCCAAGGCCGTCGCCGCCGCCGACCTGGGCGGTGCATCGGTATTAATGGGTGAGCAGGCGGCTCCGGCGCGTAAAAGTGCTGCCAAGGCCCGGGGCCTTGCCAGTGTCCGCTTTGGTTCCGGCGGCAGTGCCAAGCTGGTCATCAAAGACATCAGTTTGCAGGAGCTGATTGGCGTATTTCGCCGTGAAGGGCCGTTACCGGCTTTGCTGGAGCAGGTGGTGCTCGATATCGTTGATCAGGAAAGCGGCGATGTTGCCCGCATTAACGGTTATGTTCGTATGATGCAGGCACAGGAACCTCATCCCGATGCGCAAACGATTCAGATGCTGATCCGCTACGTCGATGATGATCCGGAAAAACTGGCGACGTTATCGCGCTTTATTGCCAGGGTGCGTTAAGCCGTTTTAGTGCTGCGTTACGAGGCTTGCTCCTGCGGCACCGTTTCATGCTCATGCGGCTGACATCCGAGCAGCCGCTCAGGGCCAAAGTGGCATGTGAAACAACTGCCTTCTCCCGGCTCACTTTCTATCAGCAACTCCCCGTTATTACGCAACAACACGTGCTTCACAATGGCCAGGCCAAGGCCGGTGCCGCCAGTCGCTTTGTTGCGGCTGGGGTCAGCGCGGTAAAAGCGCTCGGTCAGGCGTGGCAGATGATGCGCCTCGATGCCCGTGCCGTTGTCGCGTACGGCAAAGAAGGCGCCGTCATCGTTGCAGTACCAGCTTAACTCCACTCTGCCGCCATCCGGCGTATATTTCACCGCATTAAAGACCAGATTCGAGAAGGCGCTGCGCAGCTCATCGGCATAGCCCAGCAGTTGGGCCGGGCAATCGATACTGAGGTGGATATCGTGGCCGCGTTCGTGACTTAACGCGCGGGCATCGGCGGCGATGCTGGCCAGTAACGGCTCAATAGCGACGGCCTGTGGTTGTTCCTGTTGTGTGGTTTCCAGTCGCGACAGCATCAGCAGATCTTTGATCAGCGCTTCCATGCGCGCGCTCTGCTCGCTCATCTGTGCCAGCATGCGCCCCCAGCGTGGTGGCAGCTGGTCGCTGACGCTGGCCATGGTTTCGACGTAACCGGATACCACGGTCAGTGGCGTACGTAATTCGTGGCTGACGTTGGCAACAAAATCTTTGCGCATCTGTTCCAGCTGCTTCAGACGGGTAATGTCATGCACCACCATCAGCCGGTCTTTACGGCCAAACTGGGTAATGTTGAATTGCAGATGAATACGGCTGTTTACCGGCGATTTAATTTCCAGCGGTTCGTCATACTCGCCGTGATTAAAGTAGTCGTTAAAAGCCGGATTGCGGATCAGGTTGGTGATCGGCTGGCCGACATCAACCGGCGCCCGCAGCCCCAGAAATTTGCTCGCCGCGTGGTTCCACCATTCCAGATTGCCGTGGCTGTCGACCATCAGCACCGCGTCCTGCAACGCGGCGGTGGAATCCTGAATGCGGTTAATAATGGCCTGCAGCTTTTGCTGGTGCTTGCTGCTGCGTTGCTGCAGGCGCTGGGTTTCATTGAAGACAGCCCCCCAGATACCGACAGTGCGTGGCAGCGGTGTACTCTGCCCTTGTTGTAACCAGCGTTGCAGCCGCGATAACTGCAGCCACTGCCAGGCGGTGTAGCCTGCCAGTGCCAGAGCAATCATGGTGCCGGTCTGATGGATACTGAGGCCGATGCTCAGAGCGAGCAGCAGCAGATAGCACAGGCGGCGCAATTCCCTGCGCCAGGCCGGGCTCATCGTGTTCAGGACGCTTTGGTCGAGAAACGGTAGCCAGTGCCGCGCACGGTCTGAATCAGATGCTCGTGGGTTTCGCCCAGAGCTTTGCGCAGGCGGCGGATATGTACATCGACGGTTCGTTCTTCGACATACACATTGCCTCCCCACACCTGATCCAACAGTTGGGCGCGTGAGTAGGCGCGTTCCTGATGGGTCATAAAGAACTGCAGCAGACGATATTCGGTCGGACCGATATCAATCGGGCTGCTGTGTGAGGTCACCCGGTGGCAGACCGGATCCAGCATCAGGCCACCCACATCAATCGGTTCTTCAATGCCCTGTGGTGTGGCGCGGCGCAGCACGGCTTTCAGGCGTGCGACCAGTTCACGCGGGGAGAAGGGTTTGGTGATGTAATCATCCGCACCGGCTTCCAGTCCCTGTACCTTGTTGTCTTCTTCACCTTTGGCGGTGAGCATAATAATCGGCAGCTCGGCGGTTAGATCATCCCGTTTCAGACGGCGCGCAAACTCCACGCCGCTGGTTCCGGGCAGCATCCAGTCGAGCAAAATCATATCTGGTTTATTATCGACGATATGAGCATGGGCCTCCTGAACGCTGGCTGCTTCCATACACTCATAGCCTGCCATTTCCAGGGCGACCGCGATCATCTCGCGGATTGGCGCTTCATCATCGACGATTAATACCGTCTTGCCTGCTTTAGTCATAGTTGTCGTCACGCAAGTGTCACAATCCCGTATTGCGCTGGTATTACACTGGCGCAATGTTACAGGGATGTGACAGTTGCCGAGATAAGGGAACTTTTCGTGAAAAGCCTGAACCCTGTTCAGACCAATTCAGCAGGCCTCAGGCCGGATGCAGCAGATAGTGTCCGACCAGACCGGCCCAGATAATCAGGCCAAACCAGTAGCTCTGGCGGAACGCGGTAAAGCAGACGTCGCGCCCGCGTGAGCGTATCTGCCATAACTGGGAGGCAAAAAATAGCGCACCGCACAGCAGGCCGACATAAAACGGCCAGCTCAGCGCCAGCTGATTTCCGGCCGCTAACAGGCAGAACAGCGTTATGCCCTGCAGCAGAGCAATCATCGCAATATCCAGTTCAGCAAACAGCACGGCGGTGGATTTGATCCCTACTTTCAGGTCGTCATCGCGGTCGACCATGGCGTACATGGTGTCGTAGGCCACGGTCCAGCACAGGTTGGCGATATACAGCAGCCAGGCAACGGCCGGAATGTCGTTGCTCTGCGCGGCAAAGGCCATCGGAATCGCACAAGAGTACGCCGCGCCAAGAAACACCTGCGGCAGGTGGGTGTAGCGCTTCATAAAGGGGTAGAGCGACGCCAGCCCAAGGGCGGCAAATGACAGCATAATGGTGAAAGTATTGGTCAGCAGCACCAGCAGGAAGGCCAGTAGTACCAACACCGCAAAGCCGGTCAGCGCCTGTTTGCTGGTCATACGGCCTGTGGCCAGTGGCCGGTCAGCGGTGCGTTTTACATAACCGTCCACTTTGCGGTCGGCAAAATCATTGATGATGCAGCCGGCGGAGCGCATCAGAAACACACCCACCGTAAAAATCAGCAGCAGCGAGATATCCGGCTTACCCGAACCGGCAATCCACAATGCCCACAGCGTTGGCCCCAGCAGCAGGTACGAACCGATGGGCCGGTCGAGGCGGGTGATGGCAATCCAGTCCTGCCAGCGTGCCCAGCGGGACGGCCAGTAACGATCAAACAGTTGGGTTAATGCGGACATAGCGGTTCTTCTTCTTGCAGAGGGCGCTCAGGCCTTCAGAGAAATTCGGTCAGACGCTGGGAAAACGCTTCCGACACCATTAACGGCTTACCGCGCAGGGTAAACACCGAACGACGCGACCATTCTAACCCCAGCGCATTGGCTTTGCAGTGGCTGACCTGCAATGGCGTGCGGCGCAGTGATGGCTGGCGGAATAAATAACTGCCCAGCGAGCGCGCACCCAGATGCTGCAGGCAGCGTTCGTTGCCCGACAGTGTGGTTAACGGAATGGCGGTGCGGGCATACACCAGCGGCACGTCGCCAAGGCGCAGAATCACTTCTCTGATCCACAACCGCTGGCTGCCATACAGTTGCAGGGCCTGACGTTCAACCGCTGTTGGTTCGCCGTAATACTGCGCCAGCACCTGAACATTAAAGGTGTTGGGGCGCAGAGCGCTGAGGCGGGCGGTCAGGGATTGCTGATCCAGCAGCCAGTCGCGCCAGATCGGCGGTAACGAGAACGCACGGCGTTGGTTCCGGTTAGACCAGCGGGGAGCAGATGGATGCAGCACAGGCGCCAGAGACGGAATCGCCGGCAGGTGCAGGGAGGACAATGCCTTCATGAACGGGCTCGGTGGAGACGCAGAAATCCGGAAAACCGGGGATCATTTCAGGCGCGCAGGATGCGCTAAATCGGGGCGTCAGGCAAGCCTGGGCGGGCATGGCTGGCCATTTTCAGACGGCAAATGCCCGTAATTGACCGTTGATTTTCCGCGTGCGCCTGAGTAGTTTTAGCGCCTTTCTGAAAATCGGTATTTTTTAAGGTAATAGTATGAAAAAGTGGCAATGCGTTGTTTGCGGCTGGATTTATGACGAAGAACTGGGCGCACCGGAAGAAGGTCTGGCTCCGGGCACCCGCTGGGAAGACGTCCCGGCAGACTTTATTTGTCCTGATTGCGGTGTGGGCAAAGAAGACTTCGAGATGGTAGAAATCTGATTCAGCCCTGCCGAATTCCCGGGAAGTGCCTCTGCACTTCCTGTCCTTTTCTCACCTGTCTCCATCCGGATAAAAGTCTATGAACGAGAATTCTGCCCCGATTGTGGTTATCGGAACCGGTCTGGCTGGTTATAACCTGGTCAAAGAGCTGCGCAAGCTGGCGCCGCAACAGGATATTCTGATGATTACCGCCGACGATGGCCGTAATTACTCCAAGCCGATGTTATCCACCGGTTTCGGCAAAAACAAAACTGCCGATGAGTTAGCAATGGCCAGCGCTGCGGCAATGGCTGAGCAGCTGAATATTGTTATACGCACCAACACCCGCGTTACCCATATCGACGCTGCGGCGCACAAAGTGTTCGTCGGTGAAGAACCCATCGACTACAGCAAGCTGGTATTGGCCTGGGGTGCGGAAGTGATCCGTCCGCGGGTGGAAGGTGATGCCGGAGACCGTATTTACTCCATCAACGATCTTGAAGATTACGCCCGTTTCCGTGCCGCTGCCGATGGCAAAAAGCGCGTATTGATTATGGGTGCCGGCCTGATTGGCTGTGAATACGCCAACGATATGGCCAATGGCGGTTTTGAGATCGACGTCGTTGCCCCTTGTGAGCAATTACTGCCGTCGCTGCTGCCACCCGAAGCGGCCAATGCCGTACAGCATGGTCTGGAAGGACTGGGCGTGCGCTTCCATCTTGGCCCGCTGGTCAGTCGTATCGTGCACGATGGTGATGAGCTGAGTGCCACCCTGAGTAATGGCGAAACATTAAAAACCGACGTCGTGGTTTCTGCTATTGGTCTGCGTCCGCGTCTGGATCTGGCGATTAAAGCCGGTCTGCAGGTGAATCACGGTATCGTAGTCAACCGCCAGCTGCAGACCAGCGAGCCGGATATTTACGCGTTGGGCGACTGCGCCGAAGTTGAAGGCCGCGTGTTGTTGTACGTACTGCCATTAATGGCATCGGCCCGCGCGCTGGCGAAAACACTGAGCGGTGAAGCGACCGAGGTCAGCTACGGCGTTATGCCGGTTACCGTTAAAACGCCGGTTGTACCGGTGGTGGTTTCACCGCCGGCGCTGAGTGTTTCCGGCATGTGGCAAACAGAATGTGACGGAGCCGACGTTCAGGCGGAGTTTCGCAACGAAAACGGCGAATTGCTCGGCTATGCTTTGACCGGAGCCAGGGTTATGAATAAAGTAGCACTCAACAAAGAGCTGCCGGCCATTCTGCCCTGACCTCTCGTTACTTCACGCTCCCCTGCTGTCAGCAGGGGATAACGTCATCCCCGGGGAATCGGGGACCACTACAGACCAATAAGGATAACCATCCATGCGTAAACCAGAACTGGCTGCGGCCATCGCTGAAAAAGCAGATCTGAGCAAAGAAAAAGCAGCAGAAGTGATCACCGTGATCACCGATCAGATTGCTAAAGCGTTGAGTGAAGGTGACTCTGTCAGCCTGATCGGTTTCGGTACTTTTGAAGTACGTCAGCGCGCAGAACGTCAGGGTAAAAACCCACAGACTGGCGCACCAATCACCATCGCGGCTGCCAAAGTACCGGCATTCAAGCCAGGTAAAGGTCTGAAAGAGGCCGTGCAATAAGCACGGCAAAGCGGCTGACCCGGGAATGGGTTAAGCAGCTGGTTATCGGCGAGGGGCTCTGCCCCTTTGCCGCTCCTGTTTTTCATTCCCTGCGTATTGATGTCTGTGACAGCTCCGACCCGGAGCAGGCTACCCTGCAGTTTATGGAACTGCTGCGCGCGGTTGCCGACGCAGAACCCGCGCAATTACCCACCGCTTTATTCGTTGTTCCCCAAGGCTTTGACAACTTTGACCTGTATTGGAACTGGCTGCTGATCTGCGACAATCTGCTTGCCCAGATGGGTTATGAAGGCATGCTGCAGCTGGCGAGTTTTCATCCGCAGTATCTGTTTGAAGGCGAGGATGAAGATGACATGAGCCACTTCACCAACCGCTCACCGTATCCGATGCTGCATATCATCCGCGAGGCCGATATCGAGCAGGCGCTGGCCAGTGTCAGTCGTCCGGAGCGGATTCCTGAACGCAATCGTCAGCATATGCGCCGTTTAGGCAAAGAAGGTCTTTTGCAATGCATGCCGGCTCTGGCACAATCGCGCCTCTTTCAGGATGCAGGCGACATCACCGAACAACCGGAATCCTGAGAGACACTTTTTTCTCTACCCTCCTGAGGATGTGTCATGATCAAGTTCCAACTGCTGCTGTGGGCCCTGGGCCTGCTGATGAAGAAAGCCGCACGCAAAAACCCTGATTTCCGTAAACAACTGGATGGCAAAGATTTTGCTTTTCAGTTACAGACCGAAGATGGCGGCATCGTCCGTCATTACGTCATTGCCAACAACAGCGTGAGCAGTAAGCGTAAGGCGCATAAAAATCCGGCCTTTACCATCAGCTTCAAAAACGCTGATACTGGTCTGCGTATCCTGACGTCGAAAGACAAAAATGCTTTTATGAAAGGCATTCAGGAGAAAGACATTAAAATCGCCGGGGACCTGTCGCTGGTGATGTGGTTCCAGGGTGTGAGCAAGTACCTGAAACCGAAAAAAAAATAACAACTTAAAAACCGCGGCACCGTCCGCGGTTTTGCTTTACCGTCCGGCTGCGGTCGCGGCGGCCCGGCCAATAGGATATCCGTATGAGCCTTACTCGTCAGATTCTGCTAGCCATGACCGCTGCCATTCTGCTGGGCAGTCTGACCCAGCGTTTGCTGCTGATACCTGACCTGCTGAGTGACCCTGTGTGGCAGGAATATCTGCATTACATACTCGACGATTTACTGGCCCATGGGCTGTTTCTGCTGGGCGGTAAAATATTCATTGCCAGTCTGAAAGTGCTGGTAGTCCCTCTGGTCTTTGTGTCGCTGGTTTGTGGTGTTTGCCATCTGCGTGACCAGGGTTCATTGGGTCGGCTAAGCCTGAAAACCATTGTGCTGTATCTGGCGACAACCGGTCTGGCGATCTCGCTGGCGTTGTTGTTAGCCACCTGGTGGGAGCCGGGAAGCGGTGTCGATAAAACCACCGATGGTAACTATGTGCCGCCGCAGCCGATGGCGCTGATTGATGTGCTGGCCAATATTTTTCCCAGCAATCCGGTGCAGGCGATGGCAGAAGGCCGGATGCTGCAGGTGATTGTGTTCGCTCTGCTGATTGGTATTGCCATCGGCCGTGCCGGTGAATACGGCGAACGTATCGGCAGCCATTTCAACGATTGGAACGAAGTGCTGATGAAGCTGGTCACGTTGTTGATGAGCTTCGCACCGTACGGTGTTTTCTGCCTGCTGTTTACCTTGTTCGCCGAACAGGGCATTGGCAAAGTCGGTGATCTGGCGCTTTATATGCTGACCGTCACCACTGTACTTTTGCTGCATGGCTTTATTATTTACCCACTGCTGCTGAAAAGCCTGTCGGGGCTGTCTCCACGGATCTTTTTACGCAAAATGCGTGATGTGCAGCTGTTTGCTTTCAGTACTGCCTCCAGTACGGCTACGGTACCTGTTACCCTGCGTGCGGTTGAGCAGCGCCTTGGCGTTAAAAACCGCGTGGCCGCCTTTTCGGTGCCGCTGGGGGCGACCATTAATATGGATGGCACGGCGATTATGCAGGGTGTGGCGACGGCATTTATTGCCCAGGCTTACGGCATTGATCTGAGTTTGAGTCAGTATCTGCTGGTGGTGCTGACGGCTATGCTGGCTTCAATTGGCACTGCCGGTGTGCCCGGCGTAGGGCTGGTAACTCTGGCACTGGTGCTGGAACAGGTACAATTACCGGTAGAAGGCATTGCCCTGATTATCGGTGTCGACCGTATTCTCGATATGATGCGCACCGCCGTGAACGTTACCGGTGATGCTATGGTCTCCGTGGTGGTGGCGCGCAGTGAAGGCGCTATCGACCAGGACATCTACAACAACCCCAAAGCGGGAGAACAAAAGTGAACATGCAGCGTTCTATGCTGGCCGTGCTGCTGGCCAGCACGATAGCGATGCCGGCAATCAGTGCGGAGCAGGGCGGTATTAATGCGGAGCAGGGTATTACTGCCATATCCATGCCGGTAGCAAACAATACCGAAGCAGATGCCCAGCTGAGTGCGGAGGAACTGGCAAAGCAACAGGCCGCCGAGCAGGCACAGAAACAACTGGAAGCCATTATCGGCGCTTCCGGTCTGGAGGGACTGGGAGAGCAGGCACGTAATCTGGCGCAGCAGGTGCTGAATGAAACCCAGGCGCCGCTCGGTTTTCAGTACGATGTCGTCGACCGGCTGACGCCGCTGTGGGCGCCGGTTGCCCTGCAGAATACTCTGGCCAGTGCACTGGCTTCTCTTGATGATCAGCAGCGCGAGTTATTACAGAGCACGCTTAACAGCCGTCGTCTGCAAAATGCACGCAGCAAAGAACTGAGCGCCATTGCCGATCAGGATAACCGCAACTATCAGGACTACATCAGCCGTCTGCGTCAGCAGCCGCCAGCACCTGCGCGGGTAGCGCTGATTAAACAGCTCGACGAAGCCATGCAGTTCTCGGCCTTGCTCAGCGTTACCCGCAGCAGTGTGTATCCGCAACTGCAGGCGGTGCTGCGCAACTGGCAGCCACCACGGGATTGGCAGGCGGGATTGCAGCGTGACGTTACCGAATTTCTGCTCTATGTTCATCGCACCACCCCGAATGACGAACTGCAGCGCCTGGCGCAGGCATACCGCGAACCGGTGTTGCAGCAATGGCTGGCCGGGGTGAAAAAAAGTCTGAGCCGACAGGCGGGGTAACGCCTGTTCCTGAGCAAAAAAAGCCGCAACAGCGGCTTTTTTTGTGGACGACTGAATGCAGCTTAGTGATTCAGCATCTGCACCAGTTCGCTCAGGTCGTCCATGCGTTCGAGCAGATTAACCGTCACTTCATCCACACTGTCGGAGCGCAGATGAAGGGTGTCGAGCAGAAAGTCTTCCGGCTGCTCGAACGGGCCGTCACCAAAGCCATGGCGGCGCAGACTGCGGGTAGCCACATACAGCAGGCGTGCATAGTCGGCGTGTTCACCTTCGTAATAGGGATTGTGTTGCTGACGCATCGCCGTGACCAGTTCTTCCGGCATACGCCATTGCTTCAGCAGACAGGCGGCGATCTGTTCCCGGGTCAGGCCGAGCAAATGACGCTCGATGTAAAAGCGATTGATGTGCGGGTTGGCCTCGATATGGCGGTTTACCAGTGAGAACTGCGGTGGGAATATGTGCCCCAGAATCAGGAAACCAAAGTTATGCAGCAGGCCACAGAGATACGCCAGCCCCTGACTGGGACGATGGCGCGCGGGCATCAGTTTGGCCAGTTCACCACAGAGTGCGGCAGTCACCACCGCCTGTTGCCAGAAGGGCGCATAGCCATGCGGGCCTTCTTTCGGCACTGAAAGTGTGCGGCCCAGTGCCAGTCCGAGCGCCAGATTGATGACCAGATCGAAGCCGAGTACGCGGATAACCGCTTCTTCCACGGTTTTGATTTCACCACGAATGCCGTAATAGGGCGAACGCGCCCAGCTCACCACCTGTGCGGACATACCGGGATCAAGCTCAACGGCCTGTGCCAGCGATACGGTGTCGGCATTCTGATCGACACGCAGTTCGATGATGCGGCGTGCGGTTTCCGGCAGCGGCGGCAGGTCGAGGGTTTCGGCCAGACGCTGACGAATACGCAGCGGTGTGAACTGGCGGATGGCGGCATGCACATCTTCCAGATCCTGTTGCGGGTCGTTGTAGTGAATATCGGTCATTAACGGCGCGGTATAGCTGCCGATACGGGAACTGGTGGTCAGTGTGCGGAATTGTTCCATCGGCACTTTCAGCCACTCGTGTTCGGCACCGGAGACGATAAACAGCTCGCTCTGCTGCAGCAGAGAATCGTCAACCAGGCTTTCCAGCTTAGTGACCTGTGGCAGTGCCGGGAACTCGTCCAGGCCATGCTGTTTTTTCAGCCGTTCCAGTTCGCTGGCAGACAACGCAGTAAATTGCCGGCCGAGCTGATGCGCCAGTTGATTCAGGTCGAGCATACGGTTGCCGGGGATCACGACCTGTACTTTACCCAGATCGTCTTTAAGGAAGACGACGTTGGCAACTTTGGCTGAATAGGAGGCCGGTGGGTTGCTTTGCATAAGATGGAACAGCTCCTCGTCGTCGGTCAGGCTGTAATTGATGTGCCAGTCATCCAGCACTTTCATTACGGTGGCGGGAATGGCCATGGGGGAAGTCCGTTTACTGATCGTTAGGGGTGGAAATAACTATAGACCAGCCTGCTGTATCTGCTGCCCTGAAGGTGGTTAGCGGAGGATGATTCTGACCAGCGGTGGCAACAACGTTGTGGTTGTTCTGCAGGCATCAGACGTTGGCAAAACGCTCGGCATCGCCCAGCCAGCGCTGAATCAGTGGTTCGACCGTTTGCGGATGCAGGGTCCAGAGTTGCTGCGCCATATCGCGCACCTGCGGTAGCAGATCGCCGTCGCGTTGCAGATCGGCGACGCGCAGCATCTGCAAACCGGTCTGGCGCGTACCCAGCAGTTCGCCGGGGCCACGGATCTGCAGATCCTGTTCGGCAATGTAGAAGCCGTCCTGACTGTCACGCATCACTTGCAGGCGTTGTTTACTGGTAAATGACAACGGTGATTTATACAGCAGTACACAATGGCTCTTGGCGCTGCCACGCCCAACACGACCGCGTAGCTGATGCAGCTGCGCCAGACCCAGGCGTTCAGGATTTTCGATAATCATCAGGCTGGCGTTGGGTACGTCGACACCGACTTCAATCACCGTGGTGGCAACCAGCAGGTCGAGTTCATGGGCTTTAAAGCGTGCCATGATGTCGGCCTTCTCGACCGCTTTCATACGCCCGTGGACCAGCCCGATACGCAGATTTGGCAAGGCGGCGGTCAGCTCCTGTGCGGTGTTTTCTGCGGCCTGGCACTGCAGCGCTTCGCTTTCTTCAATTAAGGTGCAAACCCAGTAGGCCTGTGCGCCTTCAGCACAGGCGCTGTTCACCCGTTCGATCACTTCAGGACGGCGCTGATCGGTTATGGCAACGGTGGTAATCGGGCTGCGGCCGGGAGGCAGTTCGTCGATCACCGAGGTGTCCAGATCGGCGTAAGCACTCATCGCCAGTGTGCGTGGAATCGGTGTGGCGGTCATGATCAGCTGATGTGGAGACAACTTCTGCGCCACCCCTTTTTCCCGCAGTGACAGACGCTGATGCACGCCAAAGCGGTGCTGCTCGTCGATGATAATCAGCCCCAGCCGGGCGAAATGCACATCGTCCTGAAACAGCGCGTGGGTGCCGACCACCAGTTGCGCTTCAGCGCTGGCAATCTCCGCCAGCGAGCGTTCGCGCGCCTTGCCTTTCACTTTGCCGGCCAGCCAGCCGAGCTTAATGCCCAGTGGTTCAAACCAGCCGGAGAGGTTGTGCAGATGCTGTTCAGCGAGAATTTCGGTGGGCGCCATCAGTGCCACCTGGAATCCGGCCTGTAGCAGGTCGCAGGCGGCTAGCGCGGCAACCAGGGTTTTGCCGGAGCCAACATCGCCCTGCACCAGACGCAGCATGGGGTAAGGCTGGGTCAGATCCTGTTCGATTTCGCTCACCACCCGTTGCTGAGCACCGGTCGGGGTAAACGGCAGCTGCTGCAGCAATGCCCGTTGCAGGGATTTGTCGCTGTGAATGGCCGGAGCTTCATCGGCCTGAACCTGTGCGCGCAGCTTATGCAACGACAGCTGGTGGGCGAGAAGTTCTTCCAGAATCAGGCGCTTCTGTGCCGGATGCTGGCCGCTTTCGAGCAATGCCAGATTGGTTTCCCGTGGCGGCGTGTGCAAAAACAGCAGGGCGTCTTTCAGCGTTGGTAACTGCCATTGTTGCAGCCAGGTAACGGGCAGCAGATCGGTAAGATCCACCTGATCGGCCTTCAACAGCTCAAGTGCCTGCTCATGCAGCAAACGCAGGCGCTGCTGGCTGATACCGTCGGTGGCCGGGTAAACCGGTGTCAGGCTCGGTTCCAGCGGCAAGTCGAGACCATCTTCCAGCCGGGTGTATTCTGGATGGTACAGCTCCAGTCCGCTGGCTCCGCGACGCGGTTCACCGTAACAGCGGATGGTGGCCCCCGTGCTGAACTGATTTTTCTGCGCGGCGCTGAAATGGTAAAAGCGCAGGCTGATGACGCCGCTGTGATCCTGCAGCTTCACCAACAGGCTGCGGCGTTTGCCGAACAGCACGGTGGCACCGCGCACTTCGCCCTGAATCACCGCCGGTCGCATCGGTTGCAGACCGCCGATGGGGGTAATCTGACTGCGGTCTTCATAACGAAAAGGCAGGTGGAAAAACAGATCCGCCAGGCTGCGGATCTGCAATTTATGCAGCTGTTCGGCCAGTTTCGGGCCAACGCCTTTCAGCTCGGTGATCTGGCTGAGTTTTGCCACGCGTTAACGGCCCTCAGGGTTCCAGACGGCACTGACGTGCGGTGCTCAACAACAGGTCAATGGCCTGACCGCGCGGGAAGCTGGCACGCCAGGCCAGTGCCACGGTGCGGAAGGGGGCCGGTGCTTTGAAGGGGCGGGTCGTCACCAGATTCTGATCGAGATTACTCACCGCCGACTCGGGCAATACGGTAATCCCCAAGCCGCTGGCGACCATGTGTTTCAGGGTTTCCAGCGAGCTGCCTTCAAGTACGCTGCCGAGGCGGGTGTGATGCTTCCGTGCCAGCGTCGGACAATGCTCAAACACCTGATCGCGGAAACAATGACCTTCGCCCAGCATCAGCAGATCTTCATCGGCCAGCTGTTCGGCCTCGATGCTCTTCTGTTTGCACCACGGATGATTTTTCGGCAGCACCACGACAAAATTTTCATCGTACAGCGGGCGGGTCAGGACATCGGCTTCGGTGAACGGCAGGGCGACGATGATGGCATCCAGCTCGCCATCACGCAGCTGACGGCGCAGTACGCCGGTGTAATTCTCTTCCAGATACAGCGGCATGGTCGGTGCCTGCTGATGAATCTGCGGCACCAGATGCGGAAACAGGTATGGGCCTATGGTGAAAATGGCGCCCAGCTTCAGCGGTGTGCTGAGCTGATCTTTACCGGCGCTGGCCAGTTCGCGGATGGTGCGGGCCTCTTCCAGCACCCTTTGCGCCTGAGCAACAATGCGTTCTCCCAGTGGCGTAACAGTGACTGAGCTTTTGCTGCGCTCAAATATCGCAACGTCTAACTCGCTTTCCAGTTTTTTTATCGCTACGCTCAGCGTCGGCTGGCTGACAAAGCACTTTTCCGCCGCCCGGCCAAAATGACGCTCCTGTGCCAGGGTCACGATGTACTTGAGTTCGGTCAGCGTCATAAGGGTTCCTTAATTGTTACCTTGTATGGGTGCCGGAAGTTTGATTTAGCTTACCTATTATGGCGGATTTAAGAAAGTCTGCCGCAAGCTGAATGCTGTCGCTTGGCTAAAATAACAATGAATGCGTGGCCCTTTGGGCCGCACCAGACTGAGCGCAAGAGGAGAATTACATGGCTCGGATTCTGATTGTCGGGGCAGGAGATATTGGCGGTAATCTGGCTCAGCGGCTGCATGCTGATGGGCATCAGGTGTGGGGTGTGCGCCGCTCCGATAAACCAATCGGTGAAGGTATTGGTCTGATTCAGGCCGATGTGGCGGAGGCCGAAACGCTGCAGTCATTGCCTGAAGATCTGGATATTCTGGTGTACAGCGTGGCGTCGCCGGTGTTTTCGAAAGAGGGTTACCACGACTACTACTACAAAGGGCTGCGCAATGTGCTGCGGGCTCTGAAGGGACAGAACCTGAAGCGTGCGTTTTTTGTTTCCAGTTCCAGTGTCTATCACCAGATGCAGGGTGAATGGATCGACGAAGCCACCGAAACCAAGCCCGGCAGTTTTGCCGGTAAAGAAATGCTGGCGGCGGAGCAGGCATTATTAAGCGATAAGCTGCCCGGTACGGTGGTGCGTTTTACCGGCATTTATGGTCCCGGCCGTACGCGCATGATTGAGCAGGCACGGCAGGGCAGTCACTGTGATCCGGAACCACCGGTGTGGACTAACCGTATTCACCGGGATGATTGTCTGGGGGTTTTACAGTTGCTGATCGAACGCGCGCTGGCGGATAAACCACTGGACGACACGTACCTGGCAACCGATGACGAGCCAGCCACGCTGTTCGATGTGCTGGAGTGGATGAAAGACCGCATCGGCGATGTCGAACCGGATCATGATCTGCCCGAAGCTTCACGCCGTGCTAACCGCCGTTGTTCTAATAAACGTCTGCGGGCGCTGGGTTACGATTTTAAATTCAGTAATTACCGCGAAGGTTATGATCAGCTGCTGACCGAGATGGGGCTGATCTAGTCTGCGGTTAACGGCCATAAAAAAAGCGCTCAGTGAGCGCTTTTTTTATGCAGCAAAGAAACTCAGTCGAGTACCAGTACGCCATCCATTTCTACGCCGGCATCACGTGGCAGCTGTGCCACACCGACCGCAGCGCGGGCCGGGTATGGCTGCTCAAAGTATTCCGCCATCACTTTATTAACGGTGGCGAAGTTGCCCAGGTCGGTGAGAAAGATATTCAGCTTGGCGATCTGCTGCAGAGAACCTCCGGCGGCTTCACAGACGGCGCTCAGGTTTTTGAATACCTGATGAATGCGCGCTTCGATATCGCCTTCAACCATCTCCATGGTTTCCGGTACCAGCGGAATCTGTCCAGACAGGTACACGGTATTACCGACTTTAACGGCCTGGGAGTAAGTGCCGATAGCGGCCGGGGCTTTTTCAGTGGCGATGATTTCGCGGCTCATAACAATCCTTAATTTTTACTGCGGACAATTTTATTCACGCCGCGGATATTACGCAGACGGCGGATGGCGCGGGCCAGATGTTTGCGGCCATGAACGCTGAGACTCAGATGAATAACGCTGAGGCGGGCATCGCGTTCTTCCACGCTGATTTTTTCGATATTGGCTTCAGCCTGGTTAATGGCGCTGGCCAGCTCCACCACGATACCACGACGGTTCTCCAGGTAGACTTTAAGATCGACGGTAAACTCGCTGTCGATGTCTTTATCCCAGCTGAGGATGACGCATTTTTCCGGGTTATCGCGGAATTCTTCAACGTTTTTACAGCTTTCGGTATGAATCACCAGACCACGGCCGGAGCTGACATAGCCGATGATCGGATCGCCGGGAATCGGGCTGCAACATTTGGCAAAGTTAACCACCAGGCCTTCTGTGCCTTTGATTGCCAGCGGTGATTGCTCGACCGATTCCAGATCAACATCGGACTCTTTATTGGCAACCAGCAGGCGGCGCGCCAGCAGCGGTGCCATACGGTTACCCGCACCAATGTCTTCCAGCAGATCGCCGAGATCATCCAGACCGGTTTCACGCAGTACCAGATCAATATGCTGCTGATCAATATCTTCCAGCGTTTTGCCCAGCGCATTCAGCGCTTTATTCAGCAGGCGTTCGCCCAGCGCCACCGATTCTGAGCGGCGCTGGCTCTTAAGGTAATTACGGATATTGGAGCGCGCTTTGCCGGTCACCACAAAGTTGAGCCATGCCGGGTTCGGCTGGCCGCCCGGTGCGGTCACAATCTGCACGGTCTGGCCGTTCTGCAGACGCGCGCTTAACGGTGCCAGCTGGCGGTTAATACGACAGGCGATGCAGTGGTTACCGACATCGGTATGCACCGCGTAAGCAAAATCGATGGCAGTGGAACCGGACGGTAATTCGAGGATTTTGCCCTTGGGTGTGAATACGTAGATCTCATCCGGGAACAGGTCGACTTTTACGTGCTCGACAAATTCCAGCGGGCTGCCGGCGTTTTTCTGCAGCTCGAGCAGGTTCTGTACCCACTGTCGCGCCCGCTGGGTGCCGCTGGCCTGATCGCTTTCTGACTTATACAGCCAGTGGGCGGCAATGCCATGGTTAGCCATGGATTCCATTTCTTCAGTGCGGATCTGAATTTCAATCGGCACGCCACCAATACCAATCAGTGTGGTGTGCAGCGACTGATAGCCGTTGGTTTTTGGGATGGCGATGTAGTCTTTGAAACGGCCCGGAATCGGTTTATACAAACCGTGCATGGCGCCGAGGATGCGGTAACAGGAATCGACAGAGTCGGCGACAATGCGGAAACCGTACACATCCATAATGTCGGTCAGCGATTTACGCTGATCACGCATCTTGCTGTAAATACTGAACAGATGCTTTTCTCGGCCGACTACGCGGGCGCTGATGCCCACTTCAGTCAGGCGGTTACGCACCGCGGTGGCAATATTGTTCACAATCTCAGAGCGATGACCACGGGCGGCTTTTACCGCTTTACGGATCATTTCTGAGCGCATCGGGTAGATGGCCTCGAAGCACAGCTCTTCCATCTCCACGCGGATGCTGTTCAGACCCAGGCGGTTGGCGATAGGGGCGTAGATATCGAGGGTTTCTTTGGCGATGCGGCGGCGCTTTTCAGGCTTCAGTGAACCCAGGGTGCGCAGGTTGTGCAGGCGGTCGGCGAGTTTAACCAGAATCACGCGGATGTCTTTGGCCATGGCCATGGCCATCTTCTGGAAATTTTCAGCCTGCTGGTGTTCTTTGCTTTCGAAATGAATATTGGTGAGCTTGGACACACCATCGACCAGATCGGTGACGACGTCGCCGAACTGTTTTGCCAGAGCGGTTTTGGGTACGCCGGTATCTTCAATCACATCGTGCAGCATGGCGGCCATCAGACTCTGATGGTCGAGATGCATGTCGGCCAGAATATTGGCGACCGCTAATGGATGGATGATGTACGGCTCGCCGCTGCGACGGCGCTGGCCATCGTGGGCTTGTTCGGCGTAATAGTAGGCGCGGCTGACCTGCTGAATCTGAGGGTTATTCAGATAATGGGAAAGCCGCTCCGATAAGGCATCAATGGTGGGCACTTAAGCAGAACCTCAGGCTGGGTCTGCTTAGTACTGTTCCGCCCGGGCGGCTTCTTCCTGGGCGGCCATGGTGGTTGGCGTTACCAGGTTTTCAGCGATTTCACGCAGAGCCAGTACGGTTGGCTTGTCGTTTTCTTCCGCAACCAGTGGCTCGGCACCCTGTACCGCGATCTGGCGGGCACGTTTGGTGGCCAGCATGACCAGTTCAAAGCGGTTATCAACGTTGGTTAAGCAGTCTTCTACGGTAACGCGTGCCATGGGATATCCTGTGGAATCAGATGAATTCGGTGGAACCGGGTATTGTAGCGGAATCCGCCGGCAAGGGAAGAGGCCAGCGGGTTCCGGATGTGATCAGCCGTTCAGTAATTCCTGCAGCACATCTTCGTGGCGCACCTGCTGGGCGCTCAGACGATGGCGGCGGGCAATCACGATGGCACGTAACTCTTCGACGGTGTTTTCAAAATTATCGTTAATAATCAGATAGTTGTATTCACCGTAGTGGCTCATCTCGTTACGCGCATCGCGCATGCGGCGTTCGATAATGTCTTCACTGTCCTGGCCACGCTTCTGCAGGCGCTCACGCAACGCCGCAATAGACGGGGGTGCAATAAATACGCTGACGGCATCCGGCATCAGGTGACGCACCTGTTGCGCGCCCTGCCAGTCGATTTCCAGAATTACATCGCGACCGGCGGAAAGCTCGGATTCGACCCATTCCTGTGAGGTGCCGTAGAAGTTATCGAATACCTGAGCGTGCTCAAGAAAGGCGCTGCGGCTGACCATGTCCTGAAATTCGGCCACAGAGACAAAGTGATAATCTTTGCCGTCCACTTCGCCCGGACGCGGCGCGCGGGTGGTGTGGGATACGGACACACCGATATAACCGGTGGATTGCAGCAGGGCTTTCACCAGGCTGGTTTTACCGGCACCGGACGGAGCTGAGAAAATAAACAGGGTGCCGATCATGTTTTTAGTGGAATCTGTCATGACATTATTCGCCGCGGATGAATGCCGTTGATTATAAGCGAAATTGTCCCGCCCGGCTGCTTTGTCCTCAGATTAGTGATCATCCTGCCGCTCGGTGTCTTAGCGCTTTAAAACAAACATTTCATAACCGAATTCGCCGAGATGTTGTTCATAGCATGCAATTTCGCGTTCTATATCTGCGATGACTGGCGAATCAGGCATGTTCGGTTTGAGTTCTGTAACCCGTGCTTTCAGTGGCTGGTAATAATCGCTCCACGCCTGTTCGCTCAGGGTGAAATGATCAATAACTTCAAAGCCTGCCTGCTGCATCTGTGTCAGGCGTTTTGTGACCGTTTGCATGTCGGGGTATTCGTTCTTCCAGAACGCTTTTGCATCCCGGCTTGGGTTCCCGTTTAGCCAGACCAGATCGCTGATGATCATGCAGCCATTCTCTTTAAGCAGCGGCCGCCATTGTTTTAATGCCTGCTCAATACCCATGATGTAGGCCGAGGTTTCTGACCAGATACAATCAAAGCTCTCCGCTGAAAATGGCAGCTCCGTCATGCTGGCGCAGCTTAAGGTTACGCGGTCGCCTAAGTCTTGTTCAGTAAGGCATGTATTCAGTTCATCAAGGGCGCTTTGTTCGTTATCTACAGCCACGATCTGTGCCTGGGTGTGTTGTGTTAATAATCGGGTGGAAAAGCCTTTGCCACAGCCAATATCAATAATGTTCGTGGGTGTGACAGGCAGCATTGAAAGCGCTTTAAGAGAATCGGCATCTGAGCCTGGTCCCCAGCGTTCTAATGTCTGGAATACCGTCATAAAGTCGGCCATATAGCGATCATGCTCGTTCATATCTTTTGATAACCATTTTAAGTGCAGGGCCTGTTTTTCATTAAAGCCTTGCTGTTGCAGCCAATCCAGATGGGCATCTGGCGCCAGTTGATCGGTTTGCTGATGCCAGGAGCGCAGCGAACCCTCACCCAACAATGCGGCAAGTAAAGCGCGTGCCTGCTGCTTTCCGGCGATTTCTTCATCCAGCTGCTGCAAGCGCTTTTCAAGTAAAGGGCGTTCCACTTTGCTGTCTAAAAAGGATTTACATTCTTTAAGTGTTAAACCGCCCGCCTGCAGTTGTTGCAGCAAATGCAGGCGCTGAACATCTTTATCGGAATACAGCCGATAACCGTTGGCCTGGCGTGCGCCATGCAGCAGCCCCTGCTTCTCGTAATAGAGCAGAGTGGAGCGTGACAGCCCGGCTTTATTAGCTAACTCAGATATTCGGTACACCTGTAGTGGCTCGCTTTGCTGTTCAGACAGGAAGGATTGTGTGTACGGTAAACTATGAAGTTGTAGACAGGTCAAGCCTGAGTGATCGGCCACTGCTGGCGGAAGAAGGGGATATCCGGGGGGATGTATATATAACAGACAAAGCAATCGCCAGTTGCGCCTGCAGAGCGGTGTGGCTGCAGGCGGCTTCGGGCAATCTATTCGATGTTCTGTACCTGCTCACGCATTTGTTCGATCAGCACTTTCAGGTCGACGGCGGCCTGAGTAATGCTGGTCGTCAGTGATTTAGAGGATAGCGTATTCGCCTCGCGATTCAGCTCCTGCATCATAAAATCGAGGCGGCGGCCGATGGGTTCGTCCTGGCTGAGAATACGGCCGACTTCCTGAATATGGGTGTTCAGGCGGTCGAGTTCTTCGGCGATGTCGGCTTTCTGGGCCAATAGCACCATTTCGGTTTCCAGCCGGCTGCTGTCGAGGGTGATTTTCAGGTCGGCGATTTTATCATCCAGCTGCTGGCGCTGGGCGGCCAGTGCCTGGGGCATCGCGGCGGAAACGGCAGCGACAATCTGCTGCATTTTTTCCAGTCGCTGGCGAATCAGGGTCGCCAGCTCTTCGCCTTCGCGCTCGCGGGCATCGCGCGCGCTGTGCAGGCAATCGTCGAACGCCTGCAGTGCCGCCTGTTGCAGTGCTTTGCCGTCGGTTTCCGCACTGCTGATGACACCGGGCCAGGCCAGCACTTCGAGCACATTCATGGCATTGCCGGGGCCGATGATGGCATGCACTTCATCGGCGGCACGGTTCAGCTCGTGTACCAGTTCGTGGTTTACGCTGAGTCTGTTTTCGCCCTGTAACGGCTGAAAACGCAGGGAGCATTCGACTTTGCCACGGCTGAGGGATTTTTTCAGGCGCTCGCGCAGGGCCGGTTCCAGATCGCGGAAAGCATCCGGCAGGCGGAAGTGCAGTTCCAGATAGCGGCTGTTCACCGAGCGGATTTCCCAGGTAAAACGTCCCTGCGGGCATTCGCTGCCGGCACGGGCAAAGGCCGTCATACTGAAAACCATAAGTCTCTCGCGTTAATAAATTCCCCTGCATTGTAAGGGCTGGGGCTTTTTGCCGCTATAATGCCGGCCTTTACTCAATATCAGATTCAAGGATTCCGCTTATGAGACCCAGTGGCCGTACAACCGATCAGCTGCGTGATGTGCGCATTACCCGCAATTTCACCAAACATGCCGAAGGTTCTGTACTGGTGGAATTCGGCGACACCAAGGTGATTTGTACCGCTTCAGTCGACACCAATGTACCGCCGTTTCTGCGTGGCAAAGGTCAGGGCTGGGTAACGGCCGAATATGGCATGCTGCCGCGCTCCACCGGCTCGCGCATGATCCGTGAAGCGGCTAAAGGCAAACAACAGGGCCGCACCGTGGAAATTTCCCGCCTGATCGGCCGCAGCCTGCGCGCGGCGATTGATCTGACGGCGCTGGGCGAAAACACCATCACCATCGACTGTGATGTGATTCAGGCCGACGGCGGCACCCGTACCGCGTCGATTACCGGTGCCTGTGTGGCCATGGTGGATGCGATCAACTGGCTGAAAGCCAAAGGCAAAGTAAAAGGTGAGCCGCTGAAGCAGATGATTGCTGCAGTCTCTGTGGGCATCTACAACGGTGAAGCGGTGCTGGATCTGGATTACGCCGAAGACTCCACCGCAGAAACCGATCTGAATGTCATCATGACTGAGAACGGTGGTTTCGTAGAGATTCAGGGCACCGCGGAAGGTGAAGCCTTCACGCCGGATGAACTGAATGCCATGCTGGCGCTGGCGCAGAAAGCCATCGGTGAGCTGAGCGCGAAACAGAAAGAAGCGCTGGCTGACTGATCGTTTCAGCGATCAATCTGCAGTACTAAAAAAGGCGCCGGTGGCGCCTTTTTTATTTGTCTGTCAGTTGTGCGGGCTGTCAGTCTTCGTCGAACTCGTATTCCACCATAACCGCGGCGTGATCACCAAAGCGCAGGTTGGTATCGAGTTTGGCTTCCACCACAAACTGGCGGATACCCGGTGTGCAGATCTGATAATCCTTACGCCAGCCGTGCTGATTGCGGCGTGCGCTTTCGGCATCCGGCCACCAGGTAAACTGGTTTTCGCCGAAATTGGCTTCGCGGAAGGCATCGACATAACCGGCCGGGCCAAACATCTGATCGAACCAGGCGCGTTCTTCCGGCAGGAAACCCGGTGTGTCCTGCTGGCTCTGCCAGTCGGCCAGATCAACGGTTTTATGCGCCGCTTCAAAGTTGCCGCAGAAAATAAACTCACGGCGTTTGCGCCGGGTTTTGTTCAGATGCTCCAGAAAGGATTTCTGGAAGGCGAGTTTGTCTTCCAGTGTGTTGTGCTCATCGACCGCCGGAAACAGGATGGAGCCAACACTGACATGATCAAAATCCGCCTGAATAAAGCGCCCCTGCATATCGCACTGCGGGAATGCCAGGCCGGTCATAATAGCTTTTGGCACTTCACGGGTGAGGATGGCCACACCGGAATAGTTATCGGCTTCGGCATCAAAGAAATAGGCGTTGTAACCATCGGGATACACGACGGAATCAGGCAGCTGGTATTCCTTGGCCAATAAACCCTGAATGGCAACCACATCAGCCTGTGCGCTTTGCAGCCAGGTATACAGCCCTTTTTCGACCGCTTGTTGCAGGCCGTTGACGTGTAAACTGATAATCCTCATACATGGTTCCCAACTGGTGAAGCGTGTATCATACCGCATCCTTTGGAAAGCGGGTAAATATGGGCGCGAATGTTGTGCTTCTGGTCACGCATTGCCGGTATTTCTCCCTTCCGTCCGTAATGTTGCCGGCCTGTGCTGGCGGTTGAATCTCAGGTTTCGTATGCAGACGTATCAGAAAGAATTTATCGAATTCGCCATCGCTCAGGGTGTACTCAAATTTGGCGAATTTACCCTGAAATCCGGCCGGGTCAGTCCTTATTTTTTTAATGCCGGCCTGTTTAACAGCGGTGCCGCGCTGGCCAAGCTTGGACGTTTTTATGCGGCAGCACTGGAAGCGTCCGGTGTTGACTACGATGTCGTCTTTGGCCCGGCTTATAAAGGCATTCCACTGGCCGCGACTCTGTCGGTGGCGCTGGCTGACCACTACAACAAAGACATGCCTTACGTTTTCAACCGCAAAGAAGCCAAAACCCACGGCGAAGGCGGTAACCTTGTCGGCGCCCCGCTTACCGGACGTGTACTTATCGTAGACGATGTTATTACCGCCGGTACGGCTATCCGTGAAGTCATGGCTATGATTAATGCCGCAGAAGGCGCAACGCCAGCCGCTGCCCTGATTGCCCTGGACCGCCAGGAAAAAGGTCAGGGTGAGTTGTCTGCCATTCAGGAAGTGGAGCGTGACTTCGGCATGAAAGTGATCAGCATTGTGGGTCTGAACCAGGTGCTCGATTATGTGTCCGAAAAACCAGAACTGGCGCAGTATGCCGCTGCGATCAGTGCTTACCGTGATCGTTACGGGGTTGAATAAACCCGCGCGTAAAGGAGATTGATAACCATGAAGCCACTGGTTGGGCTGTTTGCTGTTGTTTGCTTACTGGCGTCTGCCTCGAGCTTTGCGAACAAAATGTATCGTTTTACCGTCGATGGGCGTGTGGTCGTTAAGGATTATATTCCGGCGGAATACAGCCATCTTGGCTACGAGATACTGAACAGTAATGGCATGACCGTAAAAACCGTGGCTCCGGCACCGACCGCAGAAGAGCTGGCACAGCGCCGTGCTGAAGAAGCCGCGAAAAAGGCTCGTCAGGATGCCATTGCCGCGCAACGCAAACTGGATCTGGATCTGTTGCGGTTGTACGCCAAACCCTCCGATGTGGAACGTGCGCGGCAGCGCAAAGCCGACGAAATTGACTCCTACATCCAGTTACAGCGCCGACGTATTGTTGACCTTGAGCAGAAGCTGGAAAAATCTCAGGCACAGGCCGCCAACATTGAGCGCCGTGGTCAGGAGGTTCCGGCCGATATGCGTCTTGAAATTGTGCAACTGCAGAATGGTGTTCGCGACAGCGAGGGCAATATCAAAGCACGTCAGCAGGAAATGAAAGACAGCACCCGCGACTTTGCTGAGCAATACGAACGTGTAAGGATTCTGCAGGTGTACCCGGCCGGTACGCTGGATGCCGATGTCGATCTGGATAAAGTCGACCGCGAGCTGGAAGGTAAAAAAGATTAAAAAAATCCCGGGCATGTCCCGGGATTTTTTTTGCCTGCGGTTTACACCGACAGGCTGGTGAGGTTTTTCTCGCGCAGTAACAGCGGTTGCAGCAGCAGCCATTGTTCATCCCAGTACTGGGTCGGACGGGTATCAAACTCGGTGCGCACATACTGACGGATTCGCCCTTCCAGCACGGCGGTCAGCAGATTGGCAGCGGCACTGATGGTCTGCAGCGGCACTTTGCCTTCGCGCATTTCGGCTTCGCGCAGTATCTGTTTGAACTGCATTTCAATGCGTTCAAAGAACTGCTGAATACGCTGACGCAGGCGTTCGGTTTCACCGGACAGTGCGTCTCCGGACAGCAGGCGGCACATGCCCGGATTTTTCTCAGCAAAGGTCAGCACCAGTGTCAGGGTGCGTTCGCAGCGCTGATCGGCATACTCGAAATCCTGCAGAATGCGGCTGACGCGGGAAAAGACCGCTTCTTCGATAAAGCTGATCAGGCCCTCAAACATTTTTGCCTTGGACGGAAAGTGGCGGTACAGCGCCGCTTCCGATACACCTACGGCCTTAGCCAGGCTGGCGGTGGTAATACGGGCACCGGGATTGCTTTCCAGCATCTGCGCCAGCGCCTGCAAAATCTGATCGCGTCGTGACAGCTTGTCGGCGGTCTCAGTCATGAAATGCTCCGTTAGCGGCGGTTGGTGATCAGCGTACCAACACCTTCGTCGGTGAACAGTTCGAGCAAGGTTGAATGCGCGACCCGGCCATCAATGATATGTGCGCTGGTTACGCCGGCGTGTACGGCATCCAGAGCGCACTGAATTTTTGGCAACATGCCGCCGTAAATAGTGCCGTCGGCGATCAGGTCGTCGACCTGCTTGGTCGATAAGCCAGTCAGTACTTTGCCCTCTTTATCCATCAGGCCCGCGATATTGGTCAGCAGAATCAGCTTTTCGGCGCGCAGTACTTCAGCCACTTTGCCAGCCACCAGGTCGGCGTTGATGTTGTAAGAAGAACCATCATCACCCACGCCGATGGGTGCAATTACCGGAATGAAGTCACTGTTGGTCAGCATATCGAGTACCTGGGTGTTAATGCGCGACACTTCACCCACGTGGCCGATGTCGATGATTTCAGGCTTTTCC
The DNA here is from genome assembly GCA_002733205.1 of Thalassobium sp. Classification (GTDB taxonomy): domain Bacteria; phylum Pseudomonadota; class Gammaproteobacteria; order Pseudomonadales; family Oceanobacteraceae; genus Venatoribacter; species Venatoribacter pacificus. Next base: position 495,788 of record NVUW01000002.1, read on the forward strand.
AGCTCCGGTGAGTTTTTGGTTACGTGCAGTTTTTTCGCATGCAGTAACTGGCCATCTTTACCGGTCAGGCCGATGGCTTTACCACCGTTCTGGTTGATCAGGTTGACGATGTCTTTGTTCACCAGGCCGCCGAGCACCATTTCAACCACATCCATGGTTTCGCCGGTGGTCACACGCATGCCGTTCACAAAGGTGCTCTCGATGTTGAGCTTTTTCAGCAGATCACCGATTTGCGGACCACCGCCATGCACCACAATCGGGTTAATGCCGATCAGTTTCAGCATCACCATATCGCGCGCAAAGCTGTTCTTCAGATCTTCGTCGATCATGGCATTACCGCCGTATTTGACGACGATGGTTTTGCCGACGAAACGCTGCAGGTAAGGCAGGGCTTCACTGAGAACTTTGGCGGTATTCATGGCGCTGTCACGCGACAATGGCATGGTCTGGCTCCTTGATGAGCGAATAATTAAGAACGGGTGGCGAAGGCTGCCTGCTTGCTCAGCAGGCCCTGATGCCGCGCCGCATTATAACGTTATCCGGCGCGAACCTGCCAACGGGAATTGACGTCTTTCTCAGAACGGAACCTTAAGTTCCGGTGCGTAGCGGGTAAGTGCCTGCTTCATCCGCTGCTGAATCCGGGTAATGGCTTCGGCGTTGTTTCCGGCAAAGCGCAGGGTCAGTTTGGGCGTGGTGTTGGACGGACGGATCAGCCCCCAGCCATCGGCAAATTCGATGCGCAGGCCATCGGTGTTGAATACCCGGGCACCGGCGGTCAGTTCGCTGTCGGCGGAGAGCTCCTGCAGCAGGCTGAATTTGCGCACATCATCGCTATCAATGGTGATTTCCGGTGTGCTGACATCTTCCGGCAGAGCAGCAAAAAGCTGGTCGGTGGGCTGATTTTTCTGGCTGATAATTTCCAGCAGACGGGCCGCGGTATACAGGCCATCGTCAAAACCATACCAGCGGTCCTGAATATAGAAGTGACCGCTGAACTCGCCACCGACCACAGCATTAAGTTCCAGCATTTTACGCTTCATCAGCGAATGGCCGGTCTTCCACATGGTCGGGCGGCCACCGTGGCGACTGATAAGAGGCGCCAGATGGCGCGAGGATTTGACGTCATAGAGCACATCGCGGCCGGGATTGCGCGGCAGAATGTCTTCAATCAGCAGCATCAGCAAGCGGTCAGGCCAGATGATCTTACCGTTATTGTCGACCAGTGCCACACGGTCGCCATCGCCGTCAAACGCCAGGCCAAGGTCGGCATTGTGGGCTTTCACCGCGTCCTGCAATGCCTGCAGGTTTTTCGGCTGACTTGGGTCCGGGTGATGGTTGGGGAAGCGGCCATCGACGTTGCAGAACAGGCATTCGGCTTCCAGCCCGAGCAGCGCCATCAGTTTTTCCGCCAATGGTCCGGCGATGCCATTGCCGGCATCGATCACAATTTTCATGCTGCGCGCGAGCTGTACATCATCTTCAATGCGTTGCAGATAGGCTTCGGCCAGTTCACGCTCTTCGGTTTGGCCGTGGCCGCGCGGCAGGTCGCGGCGCATGATGCGATGATACAGCGCCAGCAGTTCATCCTGCGCCAGCGTCTGCTGATCGATAACGATTTTCAAGCCGTTGAATTCAGACGGGTTATGGCTGCCGGTCACGACAACCCCGCACGGGGTATCAAGCTCGTAGGTGGCAAAGTACAACAGGCCGGTCGGTTGCGCGCCGAGACGGATAACGTGGCAGCCACTGTCATTCAGTCCCTGCTGCAGCTGTCCGGCCAGCTGCGGGCTGGATTCGCGTCCGTCCCAGGCGAGGCTGATTTTGCTGAAACCACGCTCCTGCACTTCGGCACCCAGTGCGCGGCCAATCCAGTAGCAGGTGTCATCGGTCAGGTCCTGGCCGACGATGCCGCGGATATCGTAAGCGCGGAAAATCCCCTGCGCGATTTCAACCGGATGTTCCTGTTCAACTTCTTCGACCATCAGCTCCGGTAAGGTCTGGCGCTTGGCATGGCTGACTGTGGTGATCTTCTTCGGCTGCTCGAGAGGAATATCCTGACGCTCGCGGCCGTTGTTTTTATCCGGACTGGCAGCCGTGGTTTCTGCACCTGGCCGTATGGTATTGATCAGGTGTTGCATACTGCCCGCCAGCTCGTGGAACAAGGCCAGAGTAAAGACCGGTGGCTCGTCGATGCCTTTACGGCTGAGGTTGCGCACATAGGTCAGCAGTTTCAGCTGGTTACGCAGAATGTCGCGCTTTTGCATGCCGACCAGAATAAACAGGCCGATTAACGTGGCGACCAGAACGATGATCCAGGGCGTTGCCAGTGGCATCAGTTCCAGCTGCGGACGTTCATCGGATGGGATGTAGGTCAGATACCAGTAATCATTAATCGGCTTGGTCACGATGGTGCCCGCGCGTTTTACTTCCTGACCAATACGGAAAATTTCCAGCCCTTTTGAGCGGTCGTTATCGACAAACTGGCTAACCACAATCTGGCCCATTTTCTGGCTGGTGCCGGACTGGAACTGTGACAGCCAGCCGGAGCCATATTCGGCCAGCAGCACACCGGCAATCTGATTCCGTTCGTTGCGGATGGGTGATGCCCAGTAAAAATGCACGCCGCCATTGCGCTGTACGGCCTCCAGGCGCATATCCGCCCCACTCAGTGTGCGGCTGACCAGTTCCTGTACCGCATAGCCATGGCTGGTCTGCAGGCCCATAGCCTCTTCCCGGCGGATCAGTTGCAGCGAGGATACCCCCGGCAGGAACTGACGCAGCGTCGCTTTCCAGGCCGGATCATTCTCTTCCAGCGCACGTACGGTCAGCGGGTGACGGCTGGCAGCGGTTTGCAGGCGGCGGGTGTCCTGCAGGCGCGTGCTGAGAGAGTGCGCCATCTGCTCGGCCATGGCGTCAGCAAAGGCGCGGTCGACATCGGATTGGGTAAACAGGTTGACCTGAATGCTCTGAAAAGAAAGCCCGCCAGCAATAAACAACAGCGCCAGCCAGATAGTGAGGCGACTGTAAAAAACGATGGTACGTTCTGGTGTGCGGGTTTTCGTTCTCATTTTGCTTCCTTTCGGCCGGGGCTTAGCGCAGCCCCTGGGTTATTGTTGTATGAGATCAGGTCGCGGTCATTGTCTGTTTGCGGTGCTTAGCTTCGTCCTGAGTGCCCGAAACCACCGGCGCCACGTTCCGTGGATTCGAATTGTTCAACAATTTCAAATTCCGCCTGGATGACCGGCACCAGAATAAGCTGCGCCAGGCGTTCACCAATATCAATGGTGAAGCTGTCTTTACCACGGTTCCAGCAGCTGACCATCAGCTCGCCCTGGTAGTCGGAATCGATCAGGCCAACCAGATTACCCAGCACAATACCGTGCTTATGGCCAAGGCCCGAGCGCGGCAGAATCATGGCTGCCAGACCCGGATCTTCAATGTAGATCGCCAGGCCGGTGCGGATCAGCTGAGTTTCGCCCGGGTGCAGCGTCAGTGGCGTATCCAGACAGGCACGCAGGTCCAGTCCGGCAGAGCCGGTTGTGGCGTATTCCGGCAGGGGAATGCTGTCGCCCAGACGTTCATCCAGTACTTTTACCTGTAACTTTTGCATCGTGATTCTGTTCCACGGTTAAGATGATTGTTGTTCCTGCGTCTGCTGATACTGATGTGCAATCAGCTCGACCAGCTCGCGCGCCAGGGCCTGCTTGCTCATCTGCGCAAAGCTTTGCTGGTTTTCGGCCCAGAACACAGTGACGGCATTTTGATCACTGTTAAAGCCGATATCACTCATTGATACGTCATTGGCGACGATCATATCGAGGTTTTTACGCACCAGCTTATCGCGGGCGTAAATATCCACATCCTGCGTTTCGGCGGCAAAGCCGACGGTGAAAGGACGTTGTTCATGGGCAGCAACGGTGGCCACCACATCCGGGTTTTTCACCAGCGTCAGTTCCATGCTGTCAGCCGACTTTTTGATTTTCTGATTGGCAGCGGTCATCGGACGATAGTCAGCAACTGCGGCGGCGGCGATAAAAATATCGCATTGGCCGAGTTGTGCCAGGGCACTGTCGAGCATATCGCGGGCGCTTTCAACACGCAGGCAGTGAACGCGCTCTGGGGCAGGAATCACCACCGGGCCGCTGATCAGGGTCACTCTGGCACCGGCATCACGGGCCGCAGCCGCAATGGCATACCCCATTTTGCCAGAGCTGTGGTTGGAGATATAACGCACCGGGTCAATGGCTTCACGGGTCGGACCGGCGGTAATAACGACGTTGAGACCGGCCAGCAGGCCGGTTTCAAACAAGTCGGCCGCTTGCACGGCAATCTCTTCCGGCTCCAGCATGCGGCCGGGGCCAACATCGCCGCAGGCCTGCATGCCTTCGGCCGGACCAAACAGATACAGTTTGCTGCCTTTAATGTCGATCAGGCGGGCAATATTGGCCTGGGTAATCGGCTCACGCCACATGGCCTGATTCATGGCCGGAGCCAGGGCAATCGGAGCCTCGGTGGCCAGGCAGACGGTGGTCAGCAGGTCATCCCCTGAGCCTTGTGTCAGGCGGGCGATAAAATTAGCAGACGCCGGGGCAACCAATAACAGGTCGGCCCACTTGGCCAGCTCAATATGACCCATACCGGCTTCGGCTTCCGGATCAAGCAGGGCGTGATGCACCGGATTACCGGACAGCGCCTGCAGAGTCAGGGGGGTAATGAATTCCATGGCGCCAGCGGTCATAACAACCCGCACTTCGGCCCCGGCTTTTTTCAGAATACGTACCAGTTCGGCGGCTTTATAGGCGGCAATGCCCCCGGTGATTCCGAGCAAAATACGCTTATTACAGAGTTGTTGCATGGCTGGTTTCACGCTGACTAGAATGAACCGGAGTATATAAGGAAGCGTATGACAAGTCTGCAACAGGCCGGAGTGCCACTGCAGGCTCCGATCACTCAACGAATCACAGACCTGCAGGGAGGTGGGTATGGCGATATGTGACTGGCCAAGCGCGGAGCGGCCAAGGGAAAAACTGTTAGCTCAGGGCGCGGGCAGTCTGTCAGATGCAGAGCTGTTGGCGATTTTTCTGCGCACCGGCGTTAAAGGCAAAAGCGCGGTCGATCTGGCGCGTGAGCTGCTGCAGGAATTTGGCAGTCTGCGTGCGTTACTGACCGCCGATCTGACCACCTTTTGCACCCCGCTGGGGTTGGGCAGTGCCAAATACGCCCAGTTGCAGGCGGTACTGGAAATGGCGCGGCGGCATCTGGCTGAGCAGCTGGCGCGCGGCGATGCCTTAACCAGCCCGGATCTGACCCGGCGCTATTTACTGGCGCAACTGCGTGATCGCGACCACGAAGTCTTCGCCTGTTTGCTGCTCGATAATCAGCATCGGGTGCTGAAATATCATGAGCTGTTCCACGGCACCATTGATGGCGCAGCGGTGTACCCGCGCGAGGTGGTGAAGCTGGCGCTGACTCAGGGCGCAGCGGCGGTCATTCTGGTACACAATCACCCGTCCGGTATTGCCGAGCCCAGTCACGCTGACCGCGCACTGACCGATCGCCTGCAGCAGGCATTAGGGCTGGTCGATGTGCGTGTGCTGGATCACCTGGTGGTCGGTGATGGGCACTGCGTGTCCTTTGCGGAGCGCGGCTGGCTGTAAGAACAATGCCAGGCCAGGCCCACCCTGCATCCGCCAGGTACCGAACGATAAAAAGTCGTTCTGGCGCTGGCCTGTCATTCGTATAAAAAATAAGCTTTCGCTTGCGGCGGTCAGGGCGTTTTGGTATAAAGCGCAACTCTTTTCAGCCAGGGCCGTCACGAGTCAAGATTTTGATGACGAATGCCCACGGTTGGTAACGAATTTCCAATTTGTTCGATACAGTTAAAAATCGGGGCGAGATCAATGTCTAAGGTTTGCCAAGTTACAGGTAAAGGTCCTGTAACCGGGAATAACGTTTCCCACTCAAACATTAAAACCAAGCGCCGTTTTCTGCCTAACCTGCAACAGCACCGTTTCTGGGTAGAAAGCGAAAACCGTTTTGTGCGTCTGCGTATTTCTACCAAGGGTATGCGCATCATCGATAAGAAAGGCATCGATGTTGTACTGGCAGAACTGCGCGCACGCGGTGAAAAAGTCTAAGGAGACCTGTTATGCCACGCGATAAGATCCGTTTAGTGTCAAGTGCCGGTACCGGTCACTTCTACACCACAGATAAAAACAAGCGCACCATGCCAGAGAAAATGGAGATCAAAAAATTTGATCCTGTTATCCGTCAGCATGTTATGTATAAAGAAGCCAAAATTAAGTAAGCTTCTTTTGCTTGAAAAGAACCCGGCTTGTGCCGGGTTTTTTTATGGCAGCCATCCATGGCTGCCACCCTGCGGGCCGTGCTGCGCACGTTAATCACTGCTCCTGCTGTGATTTGATGGCCGCCATCTGTCACTGACAACCAGACGGCCACTCTGCGGGCCGGGCTGCGAATTCGCGTTTAACGCCTTCTTTCTCTCTTCTGGCATAATCCCGGTTTTCTTCTGATGCCCGACATCCTTATGCCTGAACTACCTGAAGTTGAAACCACCAAGCGCGGTATTGAACCCTGGCTGCTGAATCAGCGTATTGAGCGTGTGGTGGTGCGCCAGCCGCAGTTGCGCTGGCCGGTGGTGGAGGAATTAAAACTTCTGCAAGGCCAGACCGTGCGTCGACTGAGTCGTCGGGCGAAGTACATTCTGGTGGAGACCGATATCGGTACTGCGATCTGGCACCTGGGAATGTCCGGCTCGTTGCGTCTGGTCGAGCCCTCTGCGCCGGCCGGTAAACACGATCATGTCGACTGGCTTCTGAGTAACGGCAAAGTGCTGCGTTACCACGACCCGCGCCGTTTCGGTGCTTTGCTGTGGGTTGAGCCGGGTGCCGACAGCGATCACCTGACTCATCTTGGGCCGGAACCGCTGTCGGATGACTTTACTGCTGAGTATCTGTTCCGCCGTTCCCGTGGCAAAAGTCAGGCGATCAAGACCTTTGTGATGGATGGCAAGGTCGTGGTCGGGGTCGGCAATATTTACGCCAATGAGAGCCTGTTTCTGGCCGGTATTCGTCCGGCGACGGCGGCCGGAAAAATCAGTCTGGCGCGCTATGAGCGTCTGGTCAGTGAAATCAAACAGGTACTGGCGCGTGCCATTGAGCAGGGCGGTACAACATTACGTGATTTTGTCGGTGGTGATGGCAAACCGGGTTACTTTGCCCAGCAGCTTTTTGTTTACGGCCGCGGCGGTGAACAATGCAAGGTGTGCAGCAGCGTGCTGAAAGAAATCCGTCAGGGGCAGCGGGCGACCGTTTATTGCCCGGGTTGCCAGCGCTGAAGCGCTTAAAGCCCCTGCCTCCAGTCGTGACGAGGCGTGCAGGTGCTGATATAGTCAGGCCTATTCGCATCTGCATCAAAAGAGGAAGAACAATGCAACTGATGGCGACCTTACGGACTTCGGTAAATATTGCTGTGGCCACCGCATTGCTGGGCATGAGTTCTCTTGCCAGCGCTGAACGGATTGAAGAAAGCCCAAGCGCTGGTGCCATGGTGGCAGATGCAGTGATTGCCCGTCCGTTGTATTTCGTATTATCCCAGGCCGGTGCATTGATCTACGGCGCCACCCTGCCGTTTACCCTGCTCGGCGGCAATGCTGATCAGGCGGCGGAAACGCTGGTGGTTACCCCTTTACAGGCGGCCTTCGTGCGCTGTCTGGGGTGTGGCAAGATTGAAAACGAAGTGGGCTCCCTGAACGAAGGTGACGGCAAACGTATCCGTCACTTCGTTATGCTCAGCGGTGGTGCTGCGCAGCTGGATACCGATGGCGAAACCGGTAACGGTGCCACTTATGGCTTGTATCTGGGTACTCATTTTGAGCTGACCGATAAGAGCCGCTTTGATGTGATGCTGGGGGCTAAGCGTCTGGCGGAAACAGAAATCAAAGCGTCGACCGGTACATTCAAAGATTCGGCAACCTCTTATCAGATCGTCAGCCGCTTTGGCCGTGAAGTCTTCGGCAATGTGGATCTGATGTTCAAATTGGGTGCCCATCACTGGTCGGCCGAACGTAAGCTGAACACCGGCTCGAAGGGCGACACCTCTGGCAACGATTTCCTCTGGGGTGTGGGTCTGGATACCGGTCTGGGTGACAAGCTGCGTGTAGGTCTGGATTACACCAGTTACTCGATGGAAAACAACGACGACGGTTATGACGCCGATATCGATACGCTGGATCTGAACGTCAGCTACCTGTTCTGATCAGCAGGTTGTGATCAAAAAAAACGCCGGGCACTGCCCGGCGTTTTTGTTTCTGCTTTTTGTGCCGGTCAGGCGCCTTTCAGCCACTGCCAGAGCTGGCCAATGCCTTCGTACATGGCACGTTCGCTTTTCAGCGCAGCCCGCGCTTCAATCCGCCAATCGCTGTTATCGGTACTCAGACGTACCGCTGGCGCAGGTATTGGCTGCAGTCCCTGACGCTGAAAAAACACCAGCGCCCGCGGCAGGTGCGAGGCTTCGCTGACCAGTGCAAAGCTTTGCCCGGTCAGCAGGGGCGTCATCAGCTGTGCTTCTTCTTCGGTATCTCTGGCTTGCGGGAATGTGCGGATGCGTTCTGCAGCGACCCCCATGCTCCGTGCGATGTCACGCATAACCTCGGCGTGAGGGCGGCTGTCGTTGCCGGCATAACCGGAGACAAACAGCTGCGCCTGCGGATTCGCAGCCAGAATGCGCAACCCTTCAGTCAGACGGAACAGTGAGCTGGAACACAGCTGCGCGGCCGGTGGCATGCTCTCATCGCTGGCATGACATCCGCCCAGTACCACGACAATGCTGACTGGTTGCTTGAGATCGAAGGCAGGGAAGTTATCTTCAAACGGTGCCAGCCAGCGATCTGCAAACGGATGCCAGCTGGTCAGGGCAAGCCACAACGCGGCGACGCTGATCAGCCCTTTGCCCAGCACCGGACGGCGCTTAAGCAGTAACAGTCCGGCCAGCAGCGCGATCAGCGTCAGCGGAATGGGCATCAGCAACATGCCGATGATTTTTTTCAGGGTGAACGCGATCATTGTGCTGAGTGACCTTCTTCATGGCTTATGTTCCGGATTCACGACAGCGCTGCCGATACCACGCGGGTCGGAGGCGGCCGTCACCTGCTGTTTGCGCTTATCCCAGAGGATCGCCTGCATATTGCCGTACTGGCGTCCTGCGGTCTGCAGGCGGTGTCCCATACGGGTCAGGGCAACCTCCTGCTGCGCGCTGAAAGCACCGGGTTCGTGTTGCAGGACATCCGGCAGATACTGATGATGAAAACGCGGGCGGCGGACCCAGTCGCTCACCGGCTTGCCCTGCAGATGTTCCAGCGCGCCCAGCAGCACCATGCTGATAATACGGCTGCCGCCGGGGGTGCCGATAATCGCGGTTTGCTGCGGACTGTTGATAATGGTCGGTGTCATGCTCGACAGCGGTCGCTTACCGGCGGCGATGGCATTGGCTTCGTTGCCGGTCAGACCATAGGCGTTGGGTGCGCTCGGTTTGGCGGAGAAGTCATCCATCTCGTTATTCAGCACAATCCCGGTACCGGCGGCGGTAAAGGCGGAGCCGAAGGGCAGGTTAATACTCAGCGTGGCCGAGACCATATTGCCGTCTTTATCCAGCACCGACAGATGGGTGGTGTGGAAGCCTTCGTGCAGGTTTTTTGGCCCGGCCAGCTCAAGGCTTGGCGTAGCCTGCACCGGATCGATACTTTCGGCCCAGTGTTGCGCCCGTGCTTCGGATAACAGCTCAGATACCGGTACGTCGACAAAATCCGGGTCGCCAAGAAACTCGGCGCGGTCACGGTAGGCGCGGCGCATCACTTCGGTTAACAGGTGGGTCTGATCGACCGGCGTCATGGTCTGCCAGCTGAAATGACTGAGCATATTCAGCATCTGCACAATGGCGATACCACCGGAGGATGGCGGCGGTGCGCTGATCACTTCCAGTGCGCCGTAACGCACGTGTACGGGCTCGCGTTCGACCACGCGGTAATTGGCCAGGTCTGCGGCTGTCCACTCGCCGCCGTTGCTGTTCACTGCTGAAAGCAGACGCTGCGCAACCGGGCCTTTATAAAAACCATTGAAGCCATCATTGGCCAGCGCTTCCAGAGTCTGTGCCAGTTCGGGTTGTTGCAGCTCAAAGCCTGCAGCCGGAATGTCGTTATCATCGAGAAACAGGCGGGCACTTTCCTCATAGCGGCGCACCGCCTGCAGGCGGTAGCCCATCAGCATGCGGTAGTGTTCATCCACTGCGAAGCCGTCGCGGGCCTGTTGGATGGCTGCACGCAGCGTTTTCTTTAAGGACAGCTCGCCATAGTGTTCGCTGATATAGGCAAAGGCGGCGGCCTGGCCGGGAATGGCTGCTGCGGTCGCACCGTTGACTGCTTTATCGCGGTTTACGCTGCCGTCGGCATTCAGATAGTAATCGCGGTGGGCGGCGGCAGGAGCGGTCTCACGGGCGTCGATAAAGCGGTACTGCGCGGCACGGGCGTCGTACAGCAGCCAGAAGCCGCCACCTCCGATACCGGCGCTGTAGGGCTCCACGACGCCCAGGCTGGCGGCCACGGCAATGGCGGCATCAAAGGCGTTGCCGCCCTGCTCCAGTATCGCCATACCGGCGGCGGTGGCCAGCGGGTGGGCACTGGCAATGGCGGCCTGGCCGGGAGCGGTATTCTGGCTGCTGCCAGCAGTGATCTGCTTGCTGTGTTCGGCACCGGCAGTGTTCTGTGGGGTGCTGCAGCCGCTGAGTAACAGGGCAAACAGCAGGGACGTCAGCAGTGTCTTCAGGGCGAGCGGGCGCATAAAAAAAGGCCTCCTTGTGGGAGGCCTTAGTGTGTGGGAGGTCAGTCAGCGGTGCAACCGTCAGTGGTGCTGGCTCCGCGTCTGATTCCGCACGGATCAGGCGATTTTCTTGCCGGTCAGTTTTTCGTATTTGGCTTCCAGTTCTTCCTGGGTTTCCATACGGTTTTCGTCCTGTGGAATGCAATCCACCGGGCAGACTAACTGGCACTGTGGCTCGTCGTAGTGACCCACACATTCGGTGCACTTGGACGGATCAATTTCGTAAATTTCTTCGCCGGCAGAAATCGCTTCGTTCGGACATTCTGGTTCGCATACATCACAGTTGATGCATTCGTCAGTGATAATCAGAGCCATGACTTACCTCCGTCAGGGGCGGGTTAATTCACACATTTCTTCAGGGCTTTGGCTACCTGAGGATTTACAAAATTGCTGACATCTCCGCCCAGTGAGGCGATTTCTCTGACCAGCGTAGATGAAATGTACGAGAAGTGCTCAGCCGGCGTCAGGAACAGGCTTTCCACATTCGGTGCCAGTACACGGTTCATATTGGCGAGCTGAAATTCGTATTCGAAGTCAGACACCGCCCGCAGGCCGCGCAGAATGATGTTGGCGTTTTTTTCTTTAACGAAATCAGCCAGCAGGTTGCTGAAACCAACCACTTCAACGTTGGCCAGATGGCCGAGTACGCTGCGCGCCAGATCGACACGGGTTTCAAGGTCCAGCATCGGCTTTTTCTTCGGGTTATCGGCAACGGCAAGAATGATGTGATCGAACATACGCGCTGCCCGTTCGACCAGATCGGTATGACCGTTGGTGATGGGATCGAACGTGCCAGGGTAGACAGCAATATTCATAAATGAGCCTTCTGCGTGCGCTGGAAATGCGCCGCATAGTAAACAAAAGCCGCACGGCAAACAATAAAGCACTGGTGTTGCGCGGCTGGCAGGGAGAAATAACGCGGGGGAGTTTGCCGTGGATCAAATGATCCACGGCAAATGACAGGCTGGACGTCAGGCGCTGGCTTTGATGGTTTCCAGCAGTTTGTTGGCTTGCTTGCAGGCCATGCCATAGATCGACAGCTGCGGGTTAGCGCCGATGCTGGTGGGGAAGGCCGAACCGTCAAACACATAGAGGTTATCGAGGTGATGGTACTTACCATGACTGTCGACCAGACAACGGCTCTGATCTTCACCCATGGTCAGGCCACCCATGCAGTGCGCGGAGCCTGCGGTAAAGGCATTGGAGCGGAACTCCAGTTGGCTGATACCAGCTTTGGCTTCTTCCCAGCTGTGAAACCACGGAGAGTCAACATGGGAGGCACGTACCGCTTTGGCCCCGGCAGCAAACTGAATTTCAGCCATGGTCAGCCAGGAGCGGATGACCCCATCCCACAGGTAGTCGTTGATTTCGTAGTCGATGATGGGCGTGCCATCGTCAGCCAGTTCAATGCTGCCGCCTTCGCTGTCCGGGTGGAAACCATCACGCAGCAGGGCAATCATGGCGTGCAGGTTCGGCAATTTGCTGATGTCGTCAAAGTGCTGAGCACCGTGACCCAACAGCAGTACCGAGGTCAGGCCGGGTTGCAGGGGTGGCACTTCCAGCTTGTAACCTACTTTGCCGCTGACTTCGAGCCACTGAAAGTGGTCGGAGTAAATCGACTGTGGTGCGCCGTAGTAAGGGTCGATCACCTGTTCGAATTCGGCGAAGCAGAAGGTCGTCGGATGGAAGAAAGTCCGCTTGCCGATGCGCTTATGCGGGTCCGGTGCTTTGGAGCGCAGCAGCAGTGCCGGGCCATTAATAGCACCACAGGCCATGATCACGTGCGGCGCTTTGGCGACGAAACTTTTACCACTGGGCTGATAATCACGGCCGAGTGCGGTGACTTCCACCCCCAGCACCTTACGGCCTTCCATAATCAGACGTTCGGCGCGGGCGCTGTAAACCAGTTCTGAATGGTTATCCAGCGCGGCCGGAATGGTGGTGACCAGCATCGATTGTTTGGCGTTGGTCGGGCAGCCGGTGCCGCAGTAACCGAGGTTCCAGCAGCCGGACACGTTACGTGGAATCACATGCCAGTCTACGCCCAGCTTGGTTGCGCCACGGGCCAGCACCGAGTTGTTTTCGTTCGGCTGAACCTGCCACGGAGCGACGTTCAGGCGCTGCTCCATTGTTTCGAACCAGGGAGCCATGTCGGCGCTGCTGAAGCCTTCGACACCAAACTCTTCGCTCCAGTAGTTCAGCGTTGGCTCCGGCGTACGGAAGCTGGAGGTCCAGTTGATTACCGTAGTACCGCCGACACAGCGACCCTGCAGGATCGACATGGCGCCGTCTTTGCTCATGCGGCCGGCGCTTTCCTGATACAGGTCGCGGTAGGCTTCACGTTCGTCCATACGGAAATCGTTGGTGCTTTTCAGCGGACCTTCTTCCAGCATCAGCACTTTCAGACCGGCTTTGGCCAGAATTTCGGCGGTCGTACCGCCACCGGCACCGGTACCGATAATGATGACATCGGCTTCGACGACGCTGCCATCGGCCACTTCGGTCGATTCGCGCACGTTCCAGCCGTTGGCGATACCGTCGAGAATGGGGTCGGAAATACCGGCAACCACCGGGATATCGGGCTGGCGTTGATTATTGTTCTGCATTGTCAGTTCTCTTTTTATTCTGTTGTCGCTCAGGCCGGGATTTTCTTCGGCGCGCCGGGATAACCCGTGGAGACAAAGGTTTCCGGTTGCGAGTACCAGCACATGGTCAGCAGCTTGCACAGTGAGCCGTAACCCATGCGTTTGAGCTGGAGACTGCTGGTTTTCCAGTCCTGTAAAAAGCCTTCAATCTGCTCCGCGCTGGCATCGCTCCAGCTGCCCCATTGTGCGCCCATGACGGAGCGGATAGGAGCAACCTGCATCACATCAAACAGCTGCATCAGCTGGCCTCTGGAGTATTCCTGCAGGGTGCCGATCAGTGTATCGAGGGCTTTGGTCAGCCGCTCAGGTGCGGCATCGGCCAGGGTGCCCGGATAGCTTTTGTTCAGAATCACCGGTGCCAGTGCGCTGAGAAATTCGATATCACCGGCACGCAGCTGTTTATAGCCATTGGCCACCGGTACTTTGCTGCAGCCGCTCAGGCTGGCCAGCGAAGCACCGACAGTCAGTGCAGCAGCGGAGCTGGCACTGAGTTGTAAAAATCCACGACGGGAGGTGTTAAACATAAAACGCCTCCTCAGCGGATAAACAGCTTGCGGATCAGGCCCTGAATCGCGCCGCCGTAAGGTGGATAAATAAACTGCCCGCTGTTAAAGCGGCCTTTGCGGTGTACCGCTTTGGCTTTCGACAGGGAAACAAAGCCTTCTTTGCCGTGGTAATGGCCCATACCGGACGGGCCAACGCCACCGAATGGCATATCATCCTGAGCGATGTGCATCAGCGTATCGTTGATGGTGACGCCACCGGCGTGGGTGCGTTCCAGCACTTTCTTCTGCTGTGCTTTGTCATAGCTGAAGAAATACAGCGCCAGCGGGCGGTCGCGGTCGTTAACGTAGTCGATGGCATCGTCCAGCGAACGGTAAGGAACCACCGGCATCACCGGGCCGAACAGTTCTTCCTGCAGCACTTTCATTTCGGCGCTGCCGTTTTCGACAATGTGCAGTGGCATCTTGCGGGTGCCGGCAAAGTCTTCGTTAGCCGGATTGACCACGGTGATTTTCGCGCCTTTTTCTTTGGCATCGGCAACCCAGGCCTGCAGGCGCTGGTGCTGACGCTCGTTCACCACGGCGGTGTAATCGTTGTTGTCACGGATGGTTGGATACATGCGCGCAAACGTCGCCTGATAGGTGTCGATAAACTCCTGCTCTTTACCGGCGGGCAGCAGTACGTAATCCGGCGCGATACAGGTCTGACCGGCATTCAGCGACTTACCGAAACAGATACGTTCAACGGCGTCTTTCATGCTGGCGCCCGGTGCGATAATGGCCGGTGACTTACCGCCCAGCTCCAGCGTTACCGGCGTCAGATTTTTCGCGGCGGCGGACATGACGATGCGGCCCACGGCGGTAGAGCCGGTGAACACCAGGTGATCCCAGGGAATTTCGGCAAAGGCAGAAGAGACTTCGACTTCGCCTTCGATCATCGCGACCTGATGTTCGTTAAAGACTTCGGTCAGCAGTTTTTTCAGCACCTTGTTGGTGACGGGAGTGAACTCTGACATTTTGATCATGGCGCGGTTACCGGCGGCCAGGGCGGTCATCAGCGGCAGCAGTGCCAGCTGAATCGGGTAGTTCCATGGCACCATAATGCCGACTACGCCCAGCGGCTGGTACATCACATGGTTGTGTGACGGTGCAAACAGCATGCTGACGTGGCGTTTGGACGGTTTCATCCAGCCGCGCAGACGTTTACAGGCGTAGTTGATGCCTTCAACGCTGGTCATGATCTCGGCGATCATGGTTTCGTCGGTTGAACGGCAGCTGAAATCCTGGTTCACCGCAGCAGCCAGTTCATCCTGATACTTCAGAATGGCAGCCTTCAGGCGCTTCAGATCGGCAATGCGCTCGTCAGCAGACGGCATCGGGTTGTTACGGAACGCCTGTTGCTGTTGTTTGAACAGGCTGTGCATGCGCTCAAGCTCCTCATTGGGAGAATGGAGACTGGTAACCGTTGCGACCATACTGGGCTCCTGCGGGATAGTTATTATTGGTTTGCTTTCGTCGGTTGGTATTATTAGAGTCATTACTCTAAAAGGTCAACACTGTAAAAGAATGATGGCGAAGATCAACCTTCTGCGCATGGCATTTGCGGCCAATGTGTGTGAGCCTGCGCCTGACAACATGACGCCCGGCGTTTTATCAGCAATACGGGCAGCGACAGCGGAAACGGCATGAGTACTAAAGAACGAATTCTCGACGCCAGCCTGCAGCTCTTTAATGAGCAGGGTGAGCGCAAGGTAACGACCAATCATATTGCCGCCCATCTGGCGATTTCGCCGGGCAATCTGTATTACCACTTCAAGAATAAGCAGGCGATTATTTTTGCCCTGTTTGAGCGCTATGAAAGCCGGGTGCTGGATATTCTGCAGGTGCCGGAAGAGCGTGCCCTGCAACCACTGGATAAACTGCGTTATCTGCAGGACATTTTTACCGGTCTGTGGGATTACCGCTTTATGCACCGCGATATGGAGCATCTGCTGCTGGCCGATGCCGAATTGCATGCCCGCTACCGTGCGTTTTTCCGTCTGTGTCTGAATCAGGTGCAGCAGATTTTCCGCGGCCTGAATGCTGCCGGTATTATCCGCATCAGTGAAGACGATATCGCCAGTCTGGCGCTGAACACCTGGATTGTGGTGACGTCCTGGTTCTCTTTCCTGCGCTGCAACCTGTTGAGCGCCGATGTTGACGCCATTTCGCCGGAACTGTTACGTGGCGGCATTTATCAGGTCTTCACGCTGGAGCGGCCGTATCTGACCGACGAGTACCGCGAAGCGATGAATCAGCTGCAACAGCAGTTTGTGCCGCGCCCGCAGTGGCTGGAAACGGAAGAAAGCGCAGAAGAAAGCGCAGAAAAGGAGCAAAGGGGATAAGCCGCAGGGGCAAACAACAGGGATAAACGATAACGGCCGGATTCGTTATCGATTCCGGCCGTTATCAAAGAGCAGACGCTGGTGTCAGCTTGCTTCAGAAATTACGCAGATAGGCGTTGATAAAATCAGCCTGATTCGGTGCGTCTTTTTCGGTCATAAAGGTCAGGTTGTTGCCCTTGCGGCGCAGTTTAAGCTTGTCGCTGAACTGACACTGCACGCCCTGCAGCGCGGCCAGGTCAGCTTTGAATTCTGAATGGCGTTCACAGATGCGCGCCATTTCGCCGGCAACCTGTCCGCAGTATGCGCCAATGCTGATACCTTTCAGCAGGTCATCATTCACGCTGGCCCAGTCAATCGCGGTTTTAACCGTGCCGCCGCAGGCTTTGCTGGCTTCACTGTCTTTTTCGCTGAGCATGGCTTCGACGTTTTTAACGTGCTTATCACGGTTAAACAACGCCAGCTTTTTCTGGATGCCTTCGGTGGTCTGCTGGGTATAGCGTTGCACAATCCCTTCGCGTGTCGGGTCGGTTTCACCCTGCTCAATGGTGCCGACATTCAGGCCGTCACGGCCATTGTCTGGCAGGAATACCTGAAAGTATTCATTGCCCCAGTTAACGCCTTTCAGGATCAGGGTTTTCATTTGGCCATCGTAGGCAATACGGTAGGCAACACCACCCTGACCACGGTTCTGCATTTCGGCCAGGAACACGACACGGTCGACGGCATGGTTAACGCCGGATACTTGTATCAGTGCTTTCTCTTCGTTTTTCAGTGGCAGGATGATGGCTTTCAGTGACTGAGCGCCGCCCAGATAAACCGGGTAATCAACCACTTCAACTGCCTGAGCGCGAAACGTGGCCAGCAGGAAGAGCGTGATAACAGAGAGAGTTTTCAGCATGGATATGTCCTTATTGATGAGCTGAATGGATGCGCCAAACAGATGCGTTGAGTCAGCGGAATTCAGCCTTCTGTTACAGAAGGCGGCGCTACTTTAACATCGCTGGCGGGCGAATTCCTTAGCGCTTTTGATAACTCAATCAAAAAACAATAAAAATCAGGCGCCTTAATCCGCCACAATTTCAAACAGGCGGAAACAGAACTCTTTGGTTTCTTTGTGCTTAATCTCTTGCCAGTCAGCAGGAAATAACGGTTGCAGGCGCACTTCATGCTCGACGTACACCAGCGCACCGGGCAGCAGGCGCAGGGCGTCGATGGCAGGCTGTAGCAGGTCTTTGCCGAACGGCGGATCGAGAAACACCAGATCAAAAGGCTCCGGATTCTGTTGCAGCCACAGTAATGCATCACCGGCCCAGACCTGAGCATTGGCCGCCTGCAGAATTTCCAGATTTTCACGCAGCTGCAGTGCAGCGGTGGGGTGCTTTTCCAGGAAGACTACTTCTTTTGCCCCCCGGGACAGGGCTTCAAAGCCCAGCGCGCCGGAACCGGCGAAGGCATCCAGCGCACGGGCACCGGCAATATCATGTTGCAGCCAGTTGAAGACGGTTTCACGCACCCGGTCCATGGTCGGACGCAGGCCGTCGACGGCCGGGAAGCGCAGGCGGCGGGAGCGCCACTGACCACCAATAATACGCAGTTGCTGGGATTGGATTTTACTCATGAGTTCTTCAGTGCTGGCTGGGTTCTCGCTGCGGCTGAGCGGCTGACAAACACTGCAGCAGTTCAGCGGGAGCGGTTTTCTGGCTCTGGCCGAGCTGATGGTACAGCTGGCGGTAGAGGTCTTCCGGCGGGCGATAGTAGGCAAGATCGGCCTGAATGTCGATCTGACTGAGGTCATTTTGCCAGTTCTGGCGCAGTATCCGGGTCTGTTCAAGCCGCCATTCGGCCCAGGCGCTGCGGGTTGGGCCGGTTGCGTCGGGGCGAGTGAGCAGGGCGAGGCTGTCTGGAAGGCTATAAAGAGCGGCCCAGGCATGTGCCGGTTGTAGCGCTGACGCAGGTAGCAACGCTTGAGTCAGCCACAATGCGCCCGCCAGATGTTCTGCGATACAGGTCGGCAGTGGCCCGCCAGCAGGTTTCAGCGGCTGCAGGTTCAGGGTACGAATAACATAGGCGGCCATGGTTTTCTGGCTGAGTTCATCCCATGGACCGGCAATCAGCAGCACAGCCTGGCTTCCTTTCAGGCTGCCGGGCAATTGTTGTTTCAGGTGGTCGGGCCAGTCAGTTGCAGGCAGTTTCAGTGTGTATAAAGCGCTCGCGCTGCGCAGCGCCAGATGACCGCCATTGATATCCCCCGCCCTACGCAGATACACCGCGATGCCTTCCAGGCTCTGCCAGTAACGCCAGCCAGCGTCAGCCAGTAATGGTTGTGTCAGAGCGGGCAGCGGTTGCTCCTCTTCATCTTTGAATCCCAGATGGATCCAGCTGATCAGCAGCAGGCAGACAATAATCAGAACGCTGAGAGTGGTACGGCTGAATCCGTGCAGCATAGGACGGTCATCTCTGTTTCGACGGGGTAATCCGGGACGCATGACGGCGTGCCAACATGCCCTGAATGCGTGGTGAAATTTATCCACCAACGATAACATCCGGCGGAATGATGGTAGGATAGCGCCCTGACGCCGGGTGCGGAAATAAAGCGATGGGCTTTGGCCCGATTGCACCGTTTCGCAAACCCCCGCAGCATTCTGCAACACGGCGCCTGACGAACATCCATTATTGTCCCTGATGTCTGAGTACCCCGATGTTTGATTTTTTTAAGCGCAAAAAAAACACCCCTGACGCTGCCAAAGAAACCCCGGCGGCGGAATCCGAATCTCCAGAACAAACCCTGCCTGACAGTGGCGAAGCCGTTGCTGAAGACGGAGCGGTTAACGCAGACGCTGTTACTGCGGAGGCTGTCGTTGACGTTGAAGCCGTTGCTGAGGCTGACGTCATCGCTGAGCCCGAATCAGAGCCAGAACCCGAACAACCCGTCGCAGAAGACGTTGTTCCGCTGGCAGAGCAGAACCTGTCGGCCGCACCTGTTCAGGCCCAGACCCAGGACAAGCCGCTGGATAATCAGGGTACGAAAAAGCCCGGCTTCTTCAGCCGTATCCGTCAGGGCCTGAGCAAAACCCGCAGCGGTCTGAGCGACGGCCTGGCGAATCTGCTGTTGGGCAAAAAAGAAATTGATGACGATCTGCTGGAAGAGCTGGAAACCCAGCTGATTATGGCCGACGTCGGTGTGGAGGCGACCCAGGACATCATGAGTCGCCTGACCACACGTGTCAGCCGTAAAGAACTGAAAGACTCAGATGCGCTCTATAACGCCTTAATCGGTGAGCTGCAGGATACGCTGGGCGGTGTGCAGGCTCCGCTGGTGATCGACAGCAGCAAGAAGCCCTATGTGATTCTGATGGTTGGCATCAATGGCGTGGGTAAAACCACCACCATCGGCAAGCTGGCCAAACAATTCCAGAATGATGGTAAGAGCGTCATGTTGGCGGCGGGTGATACCTTCCGTGCCGCCGCTGTCGAGCAGTTGCAGGTCTGGGGTGAGCGCAATAATGTGCCGGTGATTGCCCAGCATACCGGCGCTGATTCAGCCTCCGTGCTGTACGATGCGCTGGAAGCGGCCAAAGCCCGTAAAGTCGATGTTCTTATCGCCGATACCGCCGGTCGTCTGCACACCAAAGACAATCTGATGCAGGAACTGGAAAAAGTCGTACGGGTGATGAAAAAACTCGATGACAGCGCCCCGCACGAAGTGATGCTGGTGCTGGATGCCGGTACCGGTCAGAACGCGATCAATCAGGCGCGTCAGTTCCAGCAGTCGGTCGGTGTTACCGGTCTGACGCTGACCAAGCTGGATGGCACGGCCAAAGGCGGTATTATCTTTGCGCTGGCGCGTCATTTTGGTCTGCCGGTGCGTTATATCGGTGTGGGCGAAGGCATCGATGATTTGCGTCCGTTTAATGCCGAAGAGTTCACCCGTGCATTGTTTCAGCGTGAGCAGAACGACAACGGCTGATGGCCGCGAACAGGTCCAGCCGAACAAACATAAAAACAGGAGCCGGATATGACCATGGTGCAGTTTGACCGGGTCGGTAAACGTTACCCCGGAGGCAAAGAAGCGCTCAGCGGCATTAACTTCGAGTTGGCCCGTGGCGAGTTTGCCTTTCTTACCGGGCACAGTGGTGCCGGCAAAAGTACGTTGCTGAAGCTGATGATGCTGATGGAGCGGCCTTCCCGTGGTCAGGTGTTTGTCGATGGTCAGAATCTTGGCCGCCTGCGTCCGGGTCAG
The DNA here is from genome assembly GCA_002733205.1 of Thalassobium sp. GTDB lineage: Bacteria > Pseudomonadota > Gammaproteobacteria > Pseudomonadales > Oceanobacteraceae > Venatoribacter > Venatoribacter pacificus. Next base: position 516,452 of record NVUW01000002.1, read on the forward strand.
ATCCCTTATCTGCGCCGCAAAGTCGGCGTGGTGTTCCAGAACCACCAACTGCTGTTCGACCGCAGCGTCTACGACAACGTCGCTCTCCCTCTGCAGATTGCCGGTTATACCCCGGCCGAAGCCGGACGCCGTGTGCGCGCTGCCCTCGACTCGGTTGGCTTACTGGGTATGGAAAAACGCAATCCGATTGAGCTGTCCGGCGGTGAGCAACAACGGGTCGGTATCGCCCGTGCGGTGGTGAATAAACCCGCCCTGCTGCTGGCGGATGAGCCAACCGGTAACCTTGACCCAGAATTGTCGGCCGAGATTATGAACCTGTTTCTGCGCTTCCAGCAGGTGGGGGTAACTGTGCTGATCGCCAGTCACGATATCGCCCTGATTGAACGTATGGGTCATCGTCGTCTGATCCTGGATCATGGCCATCTGCACGACGGCCAGGTCCCGGCAGCCGGAGGTATTTATGGCTGAGCCGAAGCATACGGTTAAAACTCAGGCCGGAGCGTCGTTACAGGAAATTGGCGTACGCAAACGGCTGAATGCCTGGGCAGCTAACCATCAGCTGGTGGCGGTCGAGACGCTGATGCGATTGCTGAGCAAACCCCTCAGCAGTCTGCTGACCTGGATGGTGATCGCCATCGCCCTGACCATGCCCGGCGCATTGTGGATGGCGCTGGATAATATGGAGCAGCTCAGTGGCCGCTTTCAGGCGTCGGGCCGCATCACGTTGTATCTCACCCCGAAAGCGACCGAGGAGCAGGGCCAGCAGCTCAGCGACCGCATTGCCGCCCTCGACAGTGTGGCCAATACCGAATTTATTGATGCCGATACTGCGCTGAATGATTTCCGCGACAACAGTGGTTTGCAGGCCGCGCTGGATTTTCTGCCAGAAAATCCGCTGCCGGCGGTGATTCTGGTCGAGCCACCGCTGGGCATCGAACAAGCCGCATTATTGCGTCTGATTGAGCAACTAAAATCCTATCAGCTGGTCGATAGTGTGCAGCTGGATATGGCCTGGGTGGAACGGCTGCAGGCGATGCTGGCATTGGCGGAACGCCTGATTGGCGTGCTTGGCGTGTTATTGGCGCTGGCCATTCTGCTGGTGGTCGGCAACACCATCCGCCTGGCGATTGCCGCACGGGTGGATGAGATCCGCGTGGTAAAACTGGTCGGCGGTACCAACGCTTATGTTCGGCGGCCGTTTCTGTATACCGGTTTATGGTACGGCATGGTGGGTGGTTTACTGGCCTGGTTGCTGCTGATTTTATGCTGGGCGCTGCTGAACGGCCCGGTGGCGGATCTGGCGGAACTGTATGGCTCAGGCTTTGAACTGAAGCCGTTGTCTGCCGCCGCCGCGATGGTGCTGCTGTTGGCGGCTATGCTGTTAGGCTGGTTAGGGGCCTGGTGGTCGGTCAGTCGGCATTTGGATCATATTGAACCCTGATCGGGTTGTAATTGAATGTATTGTTCCGTAAAGGAACTCAATGGCGTATTGGCTGTCAGACTTTGCAAGTGCTAAACTCAGTCGCCAAGATACTTCGCAGAGGCTGCAAAAAGCACCTCACAGAGGCATAAAGAGGAAGGTTAAATGAACAAAGGTATGCAAGCCGTTAACGCTTTGTCCCCTGGTGCAAACCTGGAATCGTACATTGCCACGGTTAATGCGATTCCTGTGCTCACTCCGGAAGAAGAGAAGCAACTGGCGGAACAACTTCATTATCACGCCGATCTCGAAGCCGCGCGCCGTCTGGTTATGGCGCACATGCGTTTTGTTGTACACATCGCCCGCAGCTATTCCGGCTACGGGCTGAATCAGTCTGACCTGATTCAGGAAGGTAACGTTGGCCTGATGAAAGCGGTTAAACGCTTTAATCCGGAAGTCGGCGTACGTCTGGTGTCCTTTGCCGTGCATTGGATCAAGGCCGAGATTCACGAATTTATTCTGCGCAACTGGCGCATTGTTAAAGTGGCCACCACCAAGGCCCAGCGTAAGCTGTTCTTTAACCTGCGCAGCCAGAAAAAACGTCTGGGCTGGCTGAGCTTGGCGGAGGCAAAATCGATTGCCGAAGATCTGGGTGTGGAAACCAAAACCGTGTTTGAGATGGAAGGTCGTCTGAATGCCTACGATGCGGCCTTTGATGCTGGTGTCGATGACGATGATGAAACGGCCTATCAGGCGCCTGCACATTATCTGGAAGATCACAGCACCGATCCGGCGCTGGTGGCCGAGTCCGATAACTTTGAGCAGGATTCCAGCGATCGTCTGCACATGGCTCTGGATCAGCTCGACGAGCGCAGCCGTGCGATTCTGCAGCAACGCTGGTTGAGTGATGAGAAAGCGACCCTGCATGATCTGGCTGCTATCTATCAGGTGTCTGCTGAACGTATCCGCCAGTTGGAAAAGAACGCAATGAAAAAGCTGAAAGAAGCGATGGGCGGAGCGTTACTGCCAGCCTGATCCTGCTTAAGCTTTGCATTAAAAACCGCCTTCGGGCGGTTTTTTTATGCCCGCTGTCAGTGCCGGGTTCAGCGCAGTGTTTTTATTACGCGCACAAAAAAGCCTCCGCAAGGGAGGCTTTTTATTATGCCGTTGGCCGGTTTATTTACCCGGGCCACCACGCATAGAGTCGAAGAAGTCGTCATTGGTTTTCGTCTGACGCAGCTTATCGAGCAGGAACTCGATGGCCTGAACATCTTCCATTTCGGTCAGCAGGCGGCGCAGAATCCACAGACGCTGCAGCGACATTTCATCAAACATCATATCTTCACGGCGAGTGCCGGAACGACGGACATTGATGGCCGGATAGATACGCTTCTCGGCCACTTTACGGTCGAGGTGCAGTTCCTGGTTACCGGTACCTTTAAATTCTTCGTAGATCACTTCGTCCATTTTCGAACCGGTATCAACCAGTGTCGTGGCGATAATGGTCAGCGAGCCACCTTCTTCGACATTACGGGCAGCACCGAAGAAGCGCTTTGGTTTTTCCAGGGCGTTGGCGTCAACACCACCGGTCAGTACCTTGCCTGAGCTGGGTACCACGGTGTTGTATGCACGCGCCAGACGGGTGATGGAGTCGAGCAGAATCACCACGTCGCGCTTGTGTTCAACCAGACGCTTGGCTTTTTCGATCACCATTTCGGCAACCTGAACGTGACGGGCCGGTGGTTCGTCGAAGGTGGATGCCACAACTTCGCCGCGTACCGAACGCTTCATTTCGGTTACTTCTTCCGGACGTTCGTCGATCAGCAGAACAATCAGGTCGCATTCCGGATTATTACGGGTAATGGACTGAGCGATGGTCTGCAGCAACATGGTTTTACCGGCTTTCGGCGGTGCAACGATGAGGCCACGCTGGCCTTTGCCGATGGGGGCAACCAGGTCGAGTACGCGGGAGGATAAATCTTCGGTAGAGCCATTGCCCTGTTCGAGAACAAAGCGCTCTTGCGGGAATAACGGGGTAAGGTTTTCGAACAGAACTTTGGATTTGGTGTTTTCCGGCTTGTCGCCGTTAATCTGGTTAACCTTCAGCAACGCGAAGTAGCGTTCGCCTTCCTTGGGTGGTCGGATTTTACCGGCAACCTCATCACCTTTACGCAGGTTGAAGCGACGAATCTGACTCGGTGATACATAGATATCGTCGGGGCCTGCAAGGTAGGAGCTGTTGGCGCTGCGCAGGAAGCCAAAACCATCCTGCAGAATTTCCAGTACACCATCACCGTAAATGTCTTCACCGCTTTTCGCGTGGTGTTTCAGGATGGAAAAGATAATGTCCTGTTTGCGGGTGCGGCTGACGTTCTCAAGATTCATCTCCTTGGCTAATTCGAGGAGCTGAGGAACGGACTTCAGTTTCAGATCAGAAAGATTCATAAAGGGCTGGTGTTTATTGCAGTTATTGAAGGTTTTTTGATGATTCATCAAGAGAGGAATGCATGGGGGAGCCCCGTGCATCAACAGACTATAGACACATTGTTTTTGGGTGTCTATAGAAAAAGGCGCCGTAGCGCCTTTTTATAAACAAGCCGTTGTCAGGGTCGACAGCGGCTTATTAAAGAGCTTGTTCAATAAAGGCAGCCAGTTCAGATTTGCTCATGGCGCCAATCTTGGTTGCTTCCGCCTGACCGTTTTTGAACAGGATCAGGGTTGGGATAGAGCGGATACCAAACTTAGGCGCAGTGGCTTCGTTCTGGTCGATGTTCAGTTTGGCGATTTTCAGTTTGCCGGCATATTCCTCGGCAATCTCTTCCAGCACCGGCGCAATCATTTTGCACGGACCACACCATTCAGCCCAGAAATCAACCAGTACAGGTACGTCAGAGCCCAGTACATCGGCATCAAAGGAGTCGTCGGTTACGGTCAGGATGTTGTCGCTCATGTGTTTCCCCTGTGGAATTTAAGTTTCGCAGCTCCGCATTGTACGCCGGCTTTGTCTGGAATCAATTACCGATTCTCTGCTGGACGTAGGATGTTGCTGACTGCATATTCAATCTTATTCTCTAAATGGGGTCGGCAAGCGCGCTTTTAAAGTGCCTGTCCGGCAGAGCAGAAAGCCCATCCGGCGTTATGCGCCGTGATCGGGAATCAGCATTCAGGAAAGTAGTTATGACGGAAAACACTGGCGCGATGACCGATCTGATCGCTGCGGTGGACCTGGGTTCCAACAGTTTTCATATGGTAATTGCGCAGGAATTTCAGGGCGAAATCCGCACCCTTGAGCGTCGTGGTCAGAAGGTTCAGCTGGCGGCAGGTCTTGATGAACGTGGCATTCTGTCAGAAGAAGCACAACAACGCGGACTCGAGTGTCTGCGAGAGTTTGCGCAGTTTATGCAGGGTATGGAACCTAAGCGTGTCAGCGTATTGGCCACCAATGCTCTGCGTGCGGCGCGTAACCGTCAGCAGTTTATTGAGCGCGCTGAAGAGATTCTCGGTTATCCGATTGAAGTCATCGCCGGGCGCGAAGAAGCCCGTCTTATTTATCTCGGTGTAGCACACACGCTGGCCGACGATGCTGGTCGCCGTTTGGTGGTGGATATCGGTGGTGGCAGCACCGAATTTATTATTGGTGAACGCTTTGAACCCAAGGCGCTGGAAAGCCTGCATATGGGCTGCGTTTCCTATACGAAACAGTTTTTCCCGGATGGCGTGATAACCGAAGCGCGTTTTAACGATGCCGTTGATGCCGCGCGTCAGGAACTGCTGAACATCGAAACTCACTACAAACAGCTGGGCTGGCACAGCGCGGTGGGCTCTTCCGGTACCATCCGTGCGGCGGAGCAGGCGCTGGTGGAAAATGGCTGGGAGGCCGAAGGCATTACCCTCAGCGGACTAAAAAAACTGCGCAAACATATGTTGCAGTTTGCCACCACCGACGATGTCAGCCTGCCCGGTGTGAAGCCGGAACGGCGTCAGGTATTTATTGGTGGTTTGGCCATTTTGCAGGCGGTGTTCGATACCTTTGGTCTGGAACGCATGATGTATTCCGACGGCGCGTTGCGTGAAGGAGCGCTGTGGGATCTTGTCGGCCGTTCGACCCACGAGAATGTGCGTGAACGTACCGTGCAAGCCATGGCGGAGCGCTTTTATGTGGATGCTGCCCAGGCACAGCGGGTTAAAGACATGGCGCGGGCGCTGTTTGCTCAGGTTCAGCAAGACTGGAAACTGGATAACGGCTGGGGTTACTGGCTCGACTGGGCGTCGCAGCTGCACGAAATCGGTCTGAGTATTGCCCACAGTGGTTTTCATAAACACGGCGCTTACTTATTACAGCATGCTGATTTATTAGGGTTCACCCGTCAGGGACAGGCTAAGCTGGCGGCCATGGTACGCAGCCACCGGCGTAAATTTCTGCCGGAGTATTTCTCTGACATTACGCCCGGCAGCCGTACAGCGATGATTCAGATCACGCGCTTATTACGTTTGGCGGTGGTGCTCAATCACAGTCGGGGTGCTCATCCGGTGCCTTGTCCGCAACTGAGCAGCGATGGTGAGCGTCTGCAATTAACCTTGCCGGAAGGATGGCTGACCGAGCATCCGCTGACCGCCCGCGATCTGGCGGCCGAAGTCAGTCAGCAGAAAGGTGCAGGTTTCAGCCTCGAAATAGCCTGAGACTTGCGTCACCCGCCATGGTCATTCATCATCGCGGCCATTGTCATTCGGCGACAAGATCACGGAGGATGAGCCAATGCGCGCTGCAGATCTGATTCACCTGCTGAGCCAGTACGATCCTGATATGGAAGTACCGGTGTCTTTCTCGCACAGTGCCGTGGACGAAACGCCACTGCCTAAAATCACCACCTGCACCAGCAATGAACGCAGCCGCTGCTACGAGACTCTTGTCGAGTTGGCGGAAGACGGCATGCTGGTGGTTAATGCCGGTGGTCATATCACCTATATGAATCCGTATCTGGTTCGTCTCTGCGGCTATGCTCCGGCAGAGCTGGCCGGGCGACCATTAACCGAACTGATGCCGCGCGACGATGCAGAAATATTACGTCAGCGTTTATTCAGCATGCACGGCAGCAGCCGTTTTACTATCCGTCTCATCAGCCGCAGCCGCGATATGCATTGGGTGCAGATATCTGCCACCGCAATCCCCAGCAGCGATGGCTGTTTTCGTGGCTGCATGATGACCGTTACCGATTTATCACGGCAGCAAATTCATCTGCAGGGTATGGGCGATCAGCAATTATTAGGCGATAAAGTTGAACGTATTCACGATCAGCTGGAACGGCTGAAAGTATTACGCACACATTTGCTCAGTGAGCTGGATGATATGCGGCAGTTACCGCGAGTCGATGCCACACCGTTCTGGCATCAGGGGCGTTATCTGTATCTGATCGAACCGCAGAAAAATGGTAAACGCAAACGCCAGTATGTCGGTTCCGATCCGGAGAAGGTTAAACAGGCACTGTCATCCATGCGTCGCCAGCAACGTTTTTTACAGGTGCAGCAGGAACTGGCGCAGATCGATCATCAAATACGCAATGCAACGTTCAAACTGGACAGTTTCCTTTGGGACCTCGCTCAGGTGCCGCCCGATCTCCACCGTTTATTACCTGCCTCTGCCTGAAAAAAATACAGGATAAAAAAAACAGCGCTCATGGCGCTGTTTTTTTATCTTTGTTTTCCTGTTGCTTAAAAATCAACCACTTCTGAACGTTTATTCCAATGTTCTGTTGCGTTTTCCGCCGCCTATTGGACGGCACGATCGTGTCACTTTTATTGCATTTTTTTCACGCTTTTTATTATCAGAAAACTCAGTGGTTTTTTCATGACAGCAATTAAGAATCGGTGGTTGTGCTGTCATGAATGCCCTCCCTAGCATCCGGGCTCCGCAGGCTTGAGAAGAACGGCGCTTCGGAAATTAAAGCGGAAAACATTGGTTTTTACGCATCCGGACCGAAACCGGCAGTTCTGCGGAATTAATTTTCAGGATGATATGGCAGCTTGTCAGGAGGGGATTATGGCAGAGCAAAATCCGGGATGGTCGGGAGACGCCCAAAGTTTTTATCACGAATTTACGCTGCGTAATGCAGGTTTTATCAGCGACAAAGAACAGCAGCGTTTACGACAGGCACACATCCTCATCGCCGGCTGTGGTTCAACCGGTGGAAGCGTTATTGAAGTACTGGTGCGCAGTGGCGCAGAACAGCTGGCATTGGCAGATAACGGCAGTTATGAACTGAATAACGCTAACCGCCAGAATATGGTGCTGACCGATGTTGGCCGCTCAAAGGTTGATGTATTCCACGAGCGCATGAGTCAGATCAATCCGTTTGTGCAGATCGACGGCTATGCCAACGGCATTACACCGGACAATGTGGATGCATTGGTTGAATGGGCTGATGTGATTATTGATGCCGTCGATGTTACCGGACGTTCGGGTCTGGAAATGAAATTCCTGCTGCACGAAGTGGCGCACCGCAATCAAAAAGCGGTTATCTGCGGTTATGACATGGCGGCGGCGCAGTATGTGCCGGTGTTCGATTACCGCGATGGCACATTGCCATTAATGGCCGGCCTGCTGAATGCCGAAGACGTGGCAACACTGGATCCGCTGCAGGCTTGCGCACGATTAATTCCGGATGAATTTATTCCGCTGGAAATGTTCGACGAACTGGCCCGCCATCAGCAGGGTAAGGATTACACCTCGCAGCTGTGTCTGGCGGCGAATTTATTTGGTGTGCTGGGTTCGACACTGGTGCTCGACATTCTGAATGAGCGGGCGGTGGAAACCGACAACTACGTTGATCTGTGGAGCCTGATGCGCAAACCTCAGGCCAGTGATGACCAGGCGCGTGACGAAGCCGCCGTGAGCGAATTACGCAGCGGCCTGCGTGCCTGGGCTAACGGCCCGGGCGGTGACAGTGATCCGTTCTTCCTTGAACGGTCATTGCGCCATTACCAACTGCCGCTGATGCCGGAGTTGCACAACTACCGCGATCAGCTGCTGACCGAACGTGCCGGCATCTCGGCCTTTGCCATTCCCCATGAGCAACTGGCCGGGCCGCTGGCACGCCAACTGTTACGTTTTGCCTTTGTGCATTACGCCCGCGTTGGCTTTATTAACCCCGATCAGGCGGCACGTCGCCTGCTGCATCATGAACCACTGAGCAATCTCAGCCCGCAGGATGTGCATCTGGTGCTGATTGATACTCAAAGTAGCCAGTTGCTGGGTTACTCGACGCTGAAAGCGCCGCTGTCCGATAACCTGCCGTTCTCCAGCACCGAGCGTCCGCACTATGGTGTTGAGCAGGCTTTTGGCCGTGATCTGTTCGCTGGGGTTGATGAGTTACAGGGAATTCCGGTTGCCGCGGTGCGCGAAATTGGCCGGGTAACCAAAGCCGAGCTGGATGATCCGGTACTGAATGCGCGGGTCGGTATTATGCTGCTGAGCGCTTATCGCCAGGTGGTATCCGATAGCCGCTATGGCATCAGCGCCTTTGTCGGCGATGGCGAGAAAAACGTGACTCTGCGCAACCTCACCTTCTTTGGTTTTAACCCGCAATTACTGCCGGCGCGTGAATCCTGCCTGCCGGCCGACCACCTCTATCACCACCGTTATGTTGGCCGCGATGTGCGTCCGTTCTGGCTGTTGCTGGCGGATATCAATCAGGCGCGCGCCGATGAAGTAGAAGCATTGCTTGATCTGGATGACAACGCACTGCTGGCTGCCTTAAACGCAAGCCGCAGTAACGCAGCAAAGGAATTGGAGGCTCAGTTATGAAATCGGTATGGAACGAACAACAGCAGGAAATCCGGGATTTTTACGAACAGGTCGCCCGTGAGCGGGTACGTCCGAGTGCCGCCTCGCGTGATGTCACGCTGACCTTTGACCGTCAGATCTGGCGCGACCTGGGTGCCAGCGGGCTGTTTGGCCTGCATATGCCCGAAGAGTTTGGTGGCCGTGGTCTGGGCCTGCGCGAGTTTACTGCCGCGCTGGAGGGTTTTTCCCGTGGTAGTCAGGACATGGGCGTACTGGTGTCCTTTGTCGCTCAGGTGGGCCTGGTGCAGGCCGGATTGCTCAGCTACGGCACGGAAGAGCAAAAGCAGCGCTGGTTGCCGGGCCTGATCCGCGGTGAATTACTGGGCTCATTTGCCATTACCGAACAGGGCTGTGGCTCCGATGTCCGTGCCATGAAATTAAGCGCGACACAGGAGCTGAACGGCTTCCGCATTAATGGTCAGAAGTGGAACATCACCAATGCGCCGCAGGCGGACGTGGTAATGACCTTTGCCCATGTCGAAGGTGCCGGTGATAAATCGGTGACCTGTTTTATTACCGGTACCGATGTTCCGGGTCTGGAGCGCAGTGAGCCATTTGAGCTGTTGGGCAACCGTGGCACGCCAATTGGTGCGTTTAATTTTAACGATGTGCTGGTGCCGGAATCCGCGGTGGTGGGTGGCGTGGGTGGTGGTCTGAATGTGCTGTATTTCGCCTTCCTGGTCGAGCGTGTACTGACCGGCCTGGTGATTACCGGCTGCATGGAACCGCTGGTGGAAGACTGCCTGCGTTACAGTCAGGAGCGTCTGGCATTTGGCCGTCCGATTGGTGAGAACCAGTACATTCAGGGGCAGATCGTCGATATGTATTGCCAGGTGGAAGTGCTGCGCAGCGTTCTGCTGCGGGCGATGGACAGTATGGAGCAGGGTGTCGATTGCTCCAGTCTGGCGTCAATGGTGAAGATGATCGCCACCGAAAGTCTGCACGAAGCCTGCCTGAACGCCATTCGTATTCACGGTAATTCCGGTTATCGCCGCGACAAGTATTTTGAGCGTTTGCTGCGCGATTCCATCGGTGTGTTCTTTGCCGGAGGCACCATCGAAATTCACCGCCATGTGATCTGGACCAATCTGGTTGAAGGCTTCCGTAAGGGCGAGCGCATGCGCGATGGCCTGAATCTCGGCGTCTATCAGAACCAGAATCCGGCCACCACCGCCTTCAGCCAGCCAGCTGAGGAGGCCATTGCATGAATGCCGTAATGCAATTATTTACCGGGGTGCAGCGTCACCCCTGGCTGATGATGTTGGGTCTGTTGCTGGTTACGGTGCTGGCGTTAGGCGCTGCCGGCCAGCTGCAGATTAACAGCACGCCGTACATGATCGATAACAGCCACCCCAGCCGGGTGGCCGATCACGATACCAAGCGCCTGTTCTCCAACACCGGTGAGCAGGCCTTTGTCGCCATCGATAATCCGCAAGGCAATGTGTTCAACGCCCGCAGTCTGGCGACGGTGCAGGAGTTAAGCCGCACCTTTGAACGCATGTTGCTGATCAGTGAAGCCGACAGTCAGCGTCTAACCGCGCTGGCGGAAGACGGCGTGCTGACCATGCCGCAGGCCAATGCGCTGCTGCAGGATGGGCTGACACCGCAGGATATTCCGGCGCTCAAACGTCTGGCGCAGCAGGAAAGCATCAGTACGCTGGATAAAGCCTGGCTGGAGAATCTGGCGGTGCGCCTGCGTCCGGTTAAACGGGTGCGCAGTCTGGCGCGCATGGAGCACATCGAAGCCTTTACCGGCGGTCTGGATGTACGCCCGCTGATGAAAACCCTGCCGCAGAACGACGCCGAACGGCAGGCGCTGCGTGAGGCCGTGCTGGCCAATCCGATGTTTATTAACGGCCTGGTATCGCCCAAAGGTAACGCCACCACCATTCAGGTGGAGTTTAATATCGACGAAGATGATTCGCCGTCCATGTTGCTGGCTTACGGTGAAATCAGCCGCATCATCAACGATGTGAGCGCGCGCGAAGGCTTCAGCGACCGCGTTTACCTGAGCGGCCCACCAATGATCGCGGCGCAGACCGCCACCAGTATGGAGCAGGATAACCAGACGCTGCTGCCGGGTGTGTTGCTGGTGATTATCGTCGTGCTGCTGCTCAGCTTTGGCCGTTTGCAGGGCGTGGTTGCGCCGCTGATGATCGCCGTGATTGCGCTGTTCTGGACCTTGGGCACGATGGCGGCGTTCGGCGTGAAGCAGAACATCGTTACCTCCATGCTGCCGGTGTTCATTATTGCCATCGCGGTCTGTGACGCCATTCACTTCCTCGCTACTTACTACCGTCTGCTACCGGCTAATCCCGACCGTGCGGCCCGCACTCAGGCGGCGTCGGATGCGTTGCGCAAACTGTTCTGGCCGATGCTGGTGACGACCATCACCACCATGGCAGGCTTCTTCGCTCTGAGCTGGACCGAAGTGATCTTTATCCGCGAGTTCGGCATCTTCGTCGGTCTGGGGGTTATGTTCGCCTGGATCGTTACCATGCTGTTTTTACCGGCGCTGGTGATTCTGTGGAAAGCACCACCACCGCGTTTCGGCTTATTGGTCAGCACTCTGGTCAGCCGTTTTATGGGCCTGCTCGGACGCGTGGCTGGTCATGGTAAAGCGGTGGTCATGGCGGTTGTGGTACTGATGGCCGGTGGTCTGCTTTACACCCAGCAGAACCTGACGGTGGATAACCAGGTGATCGGTTACTTCGAAGCTGACAGCCGTATCCGTCAGGATGACGCCGCCATTAACGCCAACTTCGGCGGCTCGACCGTGGTCAGCTTTCTGCTGGAAAGCAAAGAGGTGGATGCCTTCAAACAGCCGCAGGTGATGCTGGCGGTGGAAAAACTGCAACAGCAGCTGAACAACGATCCATTGGTGGGCTTTACCATTTCGCCGGTGAACTTTATTGAGCGCATGCATCAGGTACTGAGCGCTGGTAAAGGTGAGACCAGCGGCAGTGCCGCCGATTACCGTCTGCCGTCAGATCTGACCCAGCCGATGCTGGCGCAGTATTACCTGCTGTACGAAAACGCCAACGGTCAGGATTTGTTTGATGTGGTTGACCGCCGCTTCTCCAATGGCCGCATTCTCACCGTGCTACACAGTGACCGCTCATCCGAAGTGGGCGGCGTGATCGAGCGCGTGATGAACGAAGCACGCAACGTGCTGCCGGCCGGGGTCAGTATCCGCGCCGCCGGTTATGGTGAAATTCTGGTGTCTACCACCGATGCTGTGGTCGGCGGTCAGATCCAGAGTCTGCTGCTGGCGGTGGTACTGATTGCGCTGCTGGTGGTCGCCATTCTGCGTTCGCTGCGCCTCGGTTTGCTGGCGTTGCTACCGCTGCTGTTTACGCTGGTGGGTGTGTTTACCCTGATGGCGCTGACCGGCACCGCACTGGATATCGGCACCTCCATTATTGCGGCCATCTCCTTTGGTATCGGTATCGACTACGCCATTCATACCATTGCCGCGCTGCGTCTCAGTAAAGGTCAGGATCATGCCGAGCTGGTGGCCAATGCGCTGCAGTACTGCGGTAAACCGATTCTGATTAACACTCTGGCGCTGGGCTTTGGCTTCCTGGTGCTGACGCTGTCGGGTTATCAGGCACTGGTGAACCTGGGCTACTTTATCTCGCTCACCATGCTGTTCAGTGCGCTGTTTGCGTTGCTGGTGTTGCCGGCCTTCCATCGCCCTGATGCACCACAGGCGACGGTTGCTGAACGTGCCGACGAGCCGCAGGCGGAGCCGGCCAATGCCTAGGGTGCTGAACACGCTGCTGTTGGCGTGTGTGCTGTCGGCAACGACAGCACAGGCGGCCCAACCGCTGACCGAACACGACGAATGGCAGGTGATCAGTTTATACCCGCCGCACGGCGTGTATCAGGCGGAGTTGTTGCCGCAACTGGTGACGGCGGTTGAAGGCTTATGGCAGGTGCAGGGCAGTGACGGTGAGCCGTTGCTGCGCAGCGTCGACAGCCTGGCCAGCATGAACGTGATCGTCGCCCAGCAGGACGAAGTGCGCTTCCGCCGCATTATCGAAAAAGGCGAACTGAACGCCGCCGGTATGCAGCGCCTGCAGGCGCTGGTGGAAGAGCATCCTCTGGTGCAGCGGCGGCTGGTGTCGGCCGATGCTCAGGCCACGCACCTGTGGCTGCGGCTGAAAAAACCGGCCACTGCGGAGGGTTTGCAGCAGCTGAGTGATCATCTGGCGGCCAGTCTGAATGCCGCCGGTCATCAGTGTGTGGTCGCGGCAAACGCGCGTGGTCCATTGGCTGGCCGCTATATGACGCAATGGCAGTACGATACGCCGCAACGCGCCGATGGCGTGGCCGCGTTGCAGGCGCTGGCGACGGCACAGCAGCAACTGAGTAACGCACCGGGGGCGCCGGACAGCGAACACGGGCGTAATTATTCGGCGCTGAATCTGCTGTCGTATCTGGGCGGCATTCTGGGTGGCGAGCTGCTCGATGCCAATGGCCTGCCGCAAAGCAACGCGGCACTGGCGCAGATGTACATGATGGCCGAGAGCCTGCGCAGCCGCGATCTGCAGGCGCTGGCGCGTCCGGATTTCCGCCAGTTACAGCTGGTGGTGCTGGGCCATAAAGCACCGCTGAATGCGCCGCCTGTTTCCAACTATCAACTTACCCATACCAGCATCTGGCAGGCGTCGGCGCGCGATTATCGCGTGCTCGATTGTCGTGCGCAGGGGCTGGTGACGTCGGAGAACGAATAATGAAATTACTGCTGAAAAGTGCAGCGCTTACGCTGTTGAGCCTGACCATGCTGCCGGCCTTTGCCGTCAGTGAAAAAAGCATTAAACCGGAAGTGCTGCTGGAACAGGTACGTGATCGTGACGACGGCGATGACCGTCGTTCACGCATGATTCTGGAACAGACCATGAGTGATGGTTTTGTGCGTGAGCGCGAATTGTTAATGCTGGAAAAAAAATTCGGTGCCGAGCGTAAAGCCGTGCTGTATTTCACCGCCCCGGCGGATACTGCCGGTACCGGCATTCTGATGTTCAGCTACGAAGAAGCCAGCGGCAAAGACGATGATCAGTGGCTGTATCTGCCCGCGCTGCGTCAGTCACGCCGTATTGCGACTAACTCGAAAGAAGGCCCGTTTCTCGGTACCGATTTTTCCTTCGCCGATATCGAACGCCTGCGTGTGGATGATTATCTCTATGAAGATCAGGGCACGGTAGAAATAAACGGTCGCACGCTGCACAAAATTGCCGCACATACGGCCAATGGTCTGGAAAATCCGCGTACCGGATACAGCCAACGCGAAATTTTTGTTGATGCTGAGCGGCAGCTGATTATGCGCGATGAGTTTTATCGTGAAGGCCGTCATATCAAAACCTTTGAAGTCACCGGCCTGAAAGAAATTGATGGCTACTGGACCGTGACCGAAGCGGTGATGACCAATCATGTGGAAGGGGGCTTTACCCGCTTATTGCGCAAAGAAACAACCTACAACGTTGGCATTGCCGAACGGCTGTTTAATGAGCGTACGTTGCGCAGCGGGATTCAGTAATGGTTCGGATTCAGCTTTTGTTGGCGCTGTTGTTGGTTAATGGTGCAGCGCTTGCTGCACCGTCCTTCAGCGGTAAAGGTCATGCAGAAATACGTCAACAGGAACGCGCCGGTAACGAAGCCGGCGACGATCTTGGGCAGCGATATGAAGGTTTGCTGGAAGGGCAGATAAACAACGGCCGGTTAAAAACCAACGCTATTTTAATGGGGCGTTACCGCAGCCAGTATGACGATGCCGAAGACAAGGTACGGGATGAAATGCGCAGTGATGCGGAACTGCGTGAACTCTACCTGACCTGGTCGGCCGATCGTTTTGAAATCCGTGCCGGTAAGCAGCAACAGGCCTGGGGGCGGGCAGATTATTTTCGCATTGTGGATGTCTGGAACCCACTCGACCTGCGCGAATTTCTTTTACCTTATTTCGATAATTATTCACTTGGACGGCAGCCGCGCGGCATGTTGATTACCGATTACTTCGGTGACACCTGGGAGCAGCAATTAATTATTGCTGCGCAGCGTAAAACGACCCGCCTGGCACCGGCCGGCAGTGACTTTGCGGCCAATGGTATGCCCGCGACTTTACCCGCAGTCAACGAAGAAGGCAGTGGGGTGGATATCGGCTGGCGCGGAAAAATATTCTGGTCGGGCAACGATATCGAATTGTACGCTTTTCATGGCTATCATGCGGATGAAATGCTGACCTTTGAAAATGCGCAGCTGGTACGCGAACAGCCAGAGCGCGACATGGTTGGCACATCACTGGCACGCCCCATGGGAGACTGGGTTTTACGCACCGACGCCGCACATTATTGGCGTGAAGGGCGCCAGACAGCCAGCGGTATTGAAGACAGCAGCCGCACCTCGGCACTGCTTGGCTTTGACCGGGTGGAAAATGAATGGACCTGGAACCTGCAGCTGGCGACGACCCACTGGTACGACGAAGAAAGTAATCATGATGATGTTTGGGAATCGTCAGTGTCAGTGGAAAAAAACTGGAGCCGATACCGCTTAACCACCGGACTGTTATGGCTGGTTAACTGGGTCGACGACAGCAGCCAGTTATGGCGCGCAACCGTAAACTATGAATTTTTACCGCAGTGGAAAGTCGGCTTCGCGGCTGTTGCCTTTGATGGTAAAGACGATACGCAGTTTGGTCAGTTTGATAATCAGGATCGTTTGATGCTGACTTTAAGGCGGGATTTTTCGCTGTAACTTTTACGGTAATTTCCTCTGTAACAGCTTCTGTAAACCAGGGCATAAAAAAAGAGCTTCAACAGAAGCTCTTTTTTTATCAATGCCAAACGGAATTGCTTACGATGAGCTTGCCGCCAGTGTTTCCAGCAGAATCGCCTGTGCTTTCACCATATCTTCACCTTCTGCAGGTTGCGCGCGTATATAACTGCCATCGGGTTGTAAATCCCAGGCCTGGCAGTTATCCAGCATGTACACTTCCAGTTCGCTTTTCATGCGCTCTTTCAGTTTGCTGGTTTCAATCGGGAAAGCCGTTTCTACCCGGCGTAATAAGTTACGCTCCATCAGGTCGGCGCTGCCGGCGTAGATTTCATCTTTGCCGTTATTCAGAAAATAATAAACGCGCGAGTGTTCAAGAAAGCGACCAATAATAGAACGTACACGGATATTCTCCGACACACCTTCTACGCCCGGACGTAAACAACACATACCACGGATAATCAGCTCTACTTTTACTCCGGCCTGCGAGGCTTTATACAGCGCGCGGATTAACTTCGGCTCGGTCAGTCCGTTGGCTTTCATGCGGATTAAGGAAGGTTTTCCGGCTTCGGCATGGGAACGTTCACGGTCAACCAGTTCAATCAGTTTTTTATGCAGGGTAAACGGCGCATGGAATAATTTTTTAATGCGCAGCGCTTCGCCCATTCCGGTTAATTGCTGAAAAACTTTGTGTACGTCTTCACCGATAGAATCATCGCCGGTGAGGAAGCTGTAATCGGTATAGGCACGGGCATTCCCGGCATGATAATTACCGGTACCCAAATGCACATAGCGTTTATATTTGTCACCTTCTTTGCGCACAATCAGCATCATTTTGGCGTGGGTTTTATAACCCACCACACCGTAGACCACCACCGCACCGGCTTCCTGTAAGCGGTTGGCGAGATAGAGGTTTTCTTCTTCGTCAAAGCGTGCGCGCAGTTCAATAACCACGGTCACTTCTTTGCCGTTACGCGCGGCATCCACCAGAGCGTTTACAATCTCTGATTTTGCCCCGGTGCGATACAGGGTCTGTTTAATCGCACGTACGTTAGGATCTTTGGCTGCTTCACGCAGCAGATCGACCACCGGCGTAAAAGACTCAAACGGATGCAGCAGCAGCGTATCTTTATCGCGGATGCTTTCGAAAATACTTTTGTTGAAGTTAATGTTCTTCGGCAGACCCGGAGTAAACGGAGTGTATTGCAGGTCTGGTCGTGAAATCTGGCTGATCACTTCAATCAGGCGGCCCAGATTAACCGGCCCGTTAACGCGGTACAGGTCGGTGGTATCCAGAGTGAATTGCTTCAGCAAAAAATTCGCCAGCTCTTCCGGGCAATTATCGGCCACTTCCAAACGCATCTCTTCGCCAAAGTTACGCGAATGCAATTCGTCTTCTAATGCCGATGCCAGGTCGGCGGTATCGTCGTGGTCAATTTCAAGGTCGGCGTTCCGGGTTACGCGGAACTGGTAACAGCCTTTTACCGTCATGCCGGGGAACAGTTCGTCGGCGTATTCATGAATCATGGACGACAGGAAAATAAAATTATCGCCGCCTTTGGTTATGTCATCCGGTACGCGGATAATCCGTGGCAGAGAACGCGGTGCCGGAATCAGCGCCAGACCGGTTTCGCGGCCAAACGCGTCTTTGCCTTCGAGGGCGACAATAAAATTCAGGCTTTTATTTACCAGTCGTGGAAACGGATGCGAAGGATCAAGACCAATCGGGCTGATTAACGGCTGAATGCTGTCTTCAAAATACGCCCGCACCCAACTGCGCTGATCTTCACTCCAGTCGGCACGACGTAAGAAATGAATATTTTCTTTTTCCAGTGCCGGCAACAAGGTGTCATTCAGGATTTCATACTGGCGCTCAACAGTTGCGCTGCACAATGCATGAATGCTGCTTAAAACCTGTTGCGGGTGCATGCCATCGGCACCGGTTTGCTCGCGGGCGAAGGTTAACTGTTGAGTCAGGTTGGCGACGCGAACCTCATAAAATTCATCGAGGTTTTTACTGAAAATGCACAGAAAAAACAGCCGTTCCAGTAATGGGTAGCTATCGTCCAGTGCTTGTTCCAGTACACGAATATTAAACTGCAAATGGCTTAATTCGCGGTTTATATAATATTCGCTGCTGCTTAAATCGATGGCTTTTTCTGCGGCTGCGTCACTCATTGCTTCATCCTGTCTGCTTTAATTAAGCCTGTCTTACTTGTTAATCCACTCTGCATATTGCTTGGCAAAATAGGTGAGAATGCCATCGGCTCCGGCACGCTTCATACACATCAGGGATTCGGCCATCACAGCGTTATCATCCAGCCAGCCATTTTGTGCAGCGGCTTTGTGCATGGCGTACTCACCACTCACCTGATAAACAAAGGTTGGTACCTGAAATTCATCTTTTACCCGACGGACGATATCCAGATACGGCATGCCCGGTTTAATCATCACCATGTCGGCGCCTTCGGCCAGGTCCATGGCCACTTCGTGCAGCGCTTCGTTGCTGTTGGCCGGGTCCATCTGGTAGGTTTTTTTATCGGCTTTGCCAAGGCTGGCCGCCGTGCCCAGAGCATCGCGGAACGGGCCGTAATAAGCGGAAGCGTATTTGGCTGAGTACGCCATGATGCGGGTGTTTACAAAGCTTTCTTCTTCCAGCGCCTGACGGACATCACCGATACGGCCATCCATCATGTCGGATGGGGCAACGATATCGGCACCGGCTTCGGCATGAGACAGTGCCTGTTGCACCAGGGTTTCTACCGTGCGGTCGTTCAGCACATAACCGTCATGATCGGTGATGCCGTCCTGGCCGTTGAGGGTGAACGGATCGAGGGCAACGTCGGTAATCACGCCCATTTCCGGTACCGCATCTTTAATCGCCCGCACGGCGCGTTGTAACAGGCCATTCGGGTTAAAGGCTTCTTCGGCAAATTCGGATTTAGCGCTGGCTGGCGTTACCGGAAACAGGGCAACCGCCGGAATACCCAGCTTATACAGGTGCTTAACTTCAGCCACCATCAGGTCGATGGACAGGCGGTTGATGCCTGGCATTGAGGCAATGGCTTCGCGTTCCTGATGACCTTCCAGCACAAACATCGGATAAATCAGGCTGTCGACCGTCAACTGAGTTTCACGCATCAGGCGGCGGGAAAAATTGTCGCGGCGGTTACGGCGCAGGCGGGTTTCCGGGAAAAAGCGTTGAGCATCGCTGAAAGCCATGAGGAATCTCCTGATCGGGAAGGGAAATGAAAAGTATGCCAATTGTAGCTGAATCGGTGCTGATATAACGCAACTTTATTGAGTGGTGGCTCATAAACACAGCGTTGATGCCTTAGCGCTAAACAGCGGATTTCTGCAGATTTTCTGCCTTCCGTAAAGTGCTGCGCAGTATGCCGGGCAATTATGAAGCTTTTATGCAAACGCGCCATTTGCTATCGGCACCACCGTCGTCGTTTTTACGTGCGTGAATGATATGAGTGAATGATGCGTGCAGTGTCAGGCAGGCCAGTATTGTCCGACAAAATTGGCGCTGGCGAACCTGCATCACAGGCCGGGTTGTTTGTTAGTTTGCGTCGATACTCTGAGCGCGTTCTCGCCTGAAAAAAACAAAAATCCAGGAATCGCTATGACAGTGACAACACACATTATTCAGTCGGGCCCTGTGCGCCTGCACGCCCTGACCCGTGGCGAACCGGCCAATCCGGCGCTGGTGCTGGTGCATGGCTATCCCGATAACCACAGCGTCTGGGATGCGGTGGCCGAGCGTCTGGCGCAGCAGTTTTATGTGATTGCTTATGACGTACGCGGTGCCGGTCAGTCTGACAAACCGCAGAAAACCACCGATTACCGCATGCCACTGCTGGCGCAGGATCTTCAGGCGGTGGTGGATACGCTGATTCCCGGCCGCAGGTTTCATCTGGCGGCGCATGACTGGGGCTCGATTCAGAGCTGGGAATCGGTTACCACGGATGCTTTAAAAGGCCGGATTGCTTCATTTTCCAGCGTGTCGGGGCCTTGTCTCGACCACATGGGATTCTGGATGCGTAAGCACCTGTTCTCCACGTCATTCAGCAATATCAGCAAGGCCGTCCGTCAGCTGTTCAGCTCCTGGTACATCGTTTTTTTCCAGTTGCCGCTGCTGGCGCCGCTGATGTGGCGTACGGGGCTTGCCAAAGTCTGGCCGGCTTATCTGCGCCTGCGTGAAGGGGTTAAAGAGCCGGAAGCCAACCCAACCCAGCGTGATGACGGTGCCATTGGTGTGCGTCTGTACCGCGCTAACTTTATGAACAAAATGTTCCGCCCCGAACAGCGTGTGGCACATTGCCCGGTGCAGCTGATTGTACCGACCGGTGACAACTATGTTGGCACGCAGTTGTTCAGCGAATTAACCGATTGGGTTGAACATTTATACCGCCGCGATATCGACGCCACCCATTGGGTGCTGCTTACCCATGCGCCACAGGTGGCGCAATGGATTGCTGATTTTGCCCACACCATCGACAGCAATCAGGAAGACAGCGCACTGCGTGCCGTGCGGGTATCTGCGGTTTCTTCCTCGCCATTTTCTGCCGCGCAGCAGCCCGAACAAGCGTGAATATACAGGAGCCTGATATGAACAATGCCACGTCCAATAACACCGGGCGCCACGAACTGAAAGCGCGCAAAGTGCGCTTTGATCTGGAACAGACCCCGCTGCACTGGATTCCCGGTGACGCGCTGGCTTCGTATATGACCAACGCCATCCACCTGCTGCTGCCGGAAGGCGAGCTGTGGTTCTGCCGTGTCTATAACAAAGCGCTGCCACTGGTAAACGACGCTGAACTGCGTGCCGATGTTGAAGGTTTTATCCGTCAGGAAGCGGTGCACTCGCGCGTACACAGCGCGGCGCAAAAATATCTGAACCGGCACGAGATAGACTGCGAACCTTTTTTGCAGCGCGTGCGCTTTCTGTTTAAAACCCTGCTGGGTGATGAGCCGCTGGGACAGAAGTTTCTGCAGCTGAAAATGTTCGAGCGCTCCTGGCTGATAACCCGCGTGGGTATTATCGGGGCGGTGGAGCACTTCACCGGTATTCTTGGCCAATGGGCGATGGATAACACCAGCTGGAATAAAGCCGACCCGGTGATGGCTGACCTGTTTAAATGGCACCTGGCCGAAGAGGTTGAACACCGCACCGTGGCCTACGACCTGCACCGCCATCTGTGCAAAACCCGCATCGGTTTTTACCTCAGCCGCCAGTTGCTGATGGCCTTTGTATTTCCGTTGTTCGTGTATTTTGTCTTTACCGGTACGCGCTTTCTCGCAGCTCAGGATAAAGATGCAGAAGTGCGGAAAATCGGTCGCTGGGGCTGGCTGAAAATGACCCGGAAAATGGAGCGCTGTGGCCGCAACACCGACCACGTACCGAGCTTCAGCTTTCTGGTAAAGGCCAC
Source organism: Thalassobium sp. (assembly GCA_002733205.1). Taxonomy (GTDB): domain Bacteria; phylum Pseudomonadota; class Gammaproteobacteria; order Pseudomonadales; family Oceanobacteraceae; genus Venatoribacter; species Venatoribacter pacificus. The sequence goes on from NVUW01000002.1 coordinate 537,918, forward strand.
GCTGCGCTGGCTGTCACCGCGTTTTCACCCGATTACCGAAGGTGATACCGCCCAGGCACTGGCTTATATCGCCCGTTCTCCGGCGGCACAGCGTGCCGAAGCAGAAGCCGGCTGAACACGTTATTTTGCACCGAATACTTTGACTCCCCTCTGTCCTCTGTGAACAATGCCCTGCCCGCCAAGCTGTTCTGGCGGGCGAGTCATAACAATAAAGACAAAGGGGCACTTCATGACCGCAGAGGGCATGACCACACAAGCTGAAGGCTTCAGCAAAACCGAGCTGACACTGGCGATGAATTTTCTCGACCAGATTCCGTTTAACAAACTGCTTGGCCTTAAACCCAAACTGCTCAGCGATACCCGCTGTGAATTCAGCATGAATATGCGCGACGACCTGGTTGGTAACTGGCTGCAGGGTATTCTGCATGGCGGCGCGATTTCTACCGCGCTTGATGTAACCGGCGGGGCGATGGCGTTAATCGCGACCTGGCAGCGCATGCACAAAAATGAAATCCCGAAAGAAGACCGGCCGAAACAACTGGCCAAACTCGGCACCATTGATATGCGTGTGGATTTTCTCCATCCCGGCAAAGGCAAAGAATTTATTGCCAGTGCAACCCTGCTGCGTATCGGCAATAAAGTGGCCGTAACGCGCATGGAATTTCATAACGAAGAAGGGCTGTTAATCGCGGTGGGTACCGGCACCTATCTGTGCGGCTGATATCGTTGATATTCGGCTGACAGTGTGCTGATTCCGGCCTTACTGCCTGATTAATATCAGGCAGTATTCAACCCTCAGGATATAACTCATGGATGAACTGCTCAGAATTATTTTCCTCACCGCCGGTGCCTTACCCTTGCTGGCGTATCCTTTTATGGCGGTGGCGAGCCTGATGGGCCTGGCCAGCAAGCCCGGCATAAAAATTCCCCTGTTTAACCGCCTGATGAACACGTTCTTTCTGTGGGGAACGCTGCTGTATCCGCTGGTTTTTTTTAGTTGTTATAAATTGAGTGAAGCGGATGGTGGAATCGGCGATGAATATTCGCTGATAGTAGAGGTTTTGCCGGTGATCTTTTTGTGCTTATTGTGGGTGAGTTTTAAGTTTATGGATGTTCCGGGAAAGGGCAGAGAGTAGCCGCTGAACGGGTCAGATCAGAAAAATCATCGCTCGCTACCGCGGCCTGCAAGCGCATAATTCGGGCGCATAAATTCAGGCGCATAATTGAGACGCAAAACTGCATAGTAAATCAGATGCTGTATTGTAGGAGTGGATCTTATCCACGACAGGCCAGAGCACTTCATTCACACGGAAATGTAGGGTGGGCACTGCCCACCAGATCAGTGCGGTTATTGCTTAAAAGAATGACGAAGTAATCTCCCGTACCTGTCCGCCGTCATATCAACAACATGGTCGCGTCGTTCGGGCTCCTCACAATGATGATATTCATAACCAACACCGCACCGTAGGAGCGGGCCATGCCCGCGAGACTTCAGAGACAGTTTTCTGCTGTGTGAGCGGCGTATTAATTCGGTGAGTTCAGCGCCAGCTTGTTGCCTTCTGAATCCAGAAACAAAGCAAAGAACCCACTGTTATCGGCGTGAGCCGTCTTTTGCAGAATGATCTGACCACCACTCCCGGTGACCCTATCCAGCATTGGCTGTAAATCATCGCCGGCATTGAGATAGACAGTGACGCCATCTGAAGAAGGGATATAGCCCTCACCCTTTACAATCACCGCAGGAACCAGCTGGCCTTCGTAAGGCAGGATACCCATCTCCATTCCCGGCATCTCCATACATTCGATGTTTACACCCAGTACCGCCTGATAAAACGCCACGGCTCTTGCAAGGTCGGTGGCGGGGATTTCAAACATTGCGATATAACTGTTCATACTGTCGGCCTTTGATAATTAGCAGAATGGCGGTTCGTTGATAAACCGTATTCAGAGACTACATCAACAGCCTGACAACTCATTGTACAAATACGACAGCGCTTATTGGTAAAACAGCGATGACAGCTCCATATGCTTATGCCCAAGAAACTCCTTTGGACTGACCCCGGTAAGCTCTTTAAAATCCCGGATAAAATGCGCCTGATCGTAGTATTTGCTGGCGTAGGCGATGTCCATCAGTTTGTCGTCTTTATTGTTAAGCAGCATTGTCAAAGCCCGTTGCAAACGAATTACCTTCCCGAGTTGCTTTGGACTGAGCCCCACCTGTTGCTGAAACTTTCTTTCTAAGCGACGTCTCTGGGCCAGATCCTGTTTGGTTATCGCAGCAATCGGTGTATTCCCGGATGAGGCTATCAGGGCATCGATCGTTGTTTGTATGATGTTGTCGACAACCTGTTGCTCATTCAGCTTTGACTTCAGGAACGCTTCAGTAACAGCAATTCTGGACGGTGTATCCTTCGCCTGAACAATTGCCTGGGTTAAATCGTCAGCTGTCTTTTCGCCAAACAATTCAGCCAGTGGGGTTTCGGTATTCACCAGATTTTTAATTGGCGTGGAGGTAAGGCTGGCAAAGCTGTGCGGATAGAAGCGAATGGCAAAGGTATTAACATACCCCAGAGGTTCAATAAAAAACGGGGTAGTGATCTGACCCAGAACCATCGCTCTTGGCTGGATAATAAACTCGTCATCCGAGACATAGCGTTTTATATCGTCACCCAGAATAAATGCCATCTCAATGGTGCCATCGGGAACAATACGCTGCTTCTGGTGATCATCAGAAGCCGGTACTTCCAGGGTCCAGTAACAACTGATAATGGCATCCAGTTCCGCATCGGGTTGAAAGGTCTGATAGTCCATTTTTATGCTCCTTTGTCAGGCACCGGTCACCGCCAGTGAGTGCACCAGTATGAGGTGAGCATGCCCAAATCACCAGCAGAGGCTTTAACGCGGGTTGTGATGAGCGGCGCTTTCCGGCTCAGACATGATTTACATTCGTGCTTGCCCGCTTTGCCGGATGATAGTAACGTAAATTTCAAATGCATTAATGCACACTAATAACCTGTTAAATTCCTATGATCATATTTGCAGTTACAAAAGAAGGATTTCAAGAGCTGGAACCAGTGATTAAAACAGGTAAGTATCCTGTTTGGATCGGTGGAAATGTCTTGAGTGAATCTGAGTTAGATCGCTACAGAGAAATGGATATAAATATTACAAGCTTCCGCTATGTGATAGACCCTGCAAATGACGAAGAGCTAGATGATGCTCTGGTTACGATTGAAGAGCATCACCCGAAAGAACGGGTTTGGTTAGAATGCAGACTTTAAATTTAACAAACGCAGTCTGTCGAAGCGCCTTTCTTTTCCTGCGTCGCTACAATTCGCCCGCAGCTGTCGATGTTATATGCCCGGAAAGAAAATAGGAAATATACAGGCGCTCTGATAATTCAGATTGTGTTGGGTTGCTCACAGATCCGATAAATGGCCGCTTACCTGTCATCAGAATAATGCTAAAGTCCGGCATGCCTGTATCAGGTCATTTTTCTATCAATAACTTCCTCAGGGAATCAAGAGGCTATTTATGTCTGAAAAGGTTAACAAAGAATTCTGGTTGGGCCAGTTATTTACTTTATTGGCAACGGTGGTTGGTGTTTATCTGGCAGCCAACTCCGGTTTTGAAAAAGCCATCGAATTTGAAAATCTGCAACACCAGCGGGATGTTTACCATGTACAGCAGTCGTTGCTGGGAGAAATGCAGGTGAATACCGAACGTTTACAAAGTTGGGTGGATGAGTTCGATCAGGCACCACAGAATAACAATATGAGTATGCAGCCGGATAAATATCAGTTGGATACGTTTTTCTGGAATGCCGCCCAGGAAGGAGATGCAATTTTTGAAATGCCACATCAGTACGTCAGCGGTATTTCGGCTTTTTACCAGCGTGCAGAATATCTGCGCAGCCAGCTGTTATCCGGTAACCCGTTTGAAGCGCCGAAAGCTTCGGAGAAGCTGCGCCAGCTAACCACTGAAACCCGCATTCAGTTATTAAAAAATATTCAGCAACATATAACAGAACAAAAGCAACAGTTACAGAAAACCGGGTTAATCTGATGCTATTGGGAGTGACCCCGCCAGTTAAAATTTACCGGACTTTTTAAGTCCGGCTGAAATTTCAAGGAAAATAATAAATGCCAGAGCTATCAGTGCTTAAAGCTACACATGTTACGGGTCATATTCTGGAAATTGAGTTTAGTGATAATCATGTTTCGGTAGTTGATTTTGCTCCATTTATCTTTAGTGATGGCCATCCTGATTACGATGTATATAAAGACATCTCTCGCTTTGTGCAGTTTGATTTGCTTGATGGAAACTTAAACTGGGACGACTACACAATGATCTTTCCAGTTGAACATCTATACGAGAATAAGCTGTAGAGCGTGTTTATAACGGACTGTTTAAGAGTGATTCGCAACGAGTGACATTTTTAGTATGCGTCGGGTTAAGTGATTAAGGCTCTGTGCGGTAACTTTTGTAACGCCTGCATGCACCCGTTAACGCGGTGTTAGGCCTTTCCAGGTTTACCAAACATTACACCTTCAGTCCTGTTGTTTATTGCCTCCTCCTCCGGGCCTTGCTACCTTCGCCGGCCAATGTGGTGCTATACCGCCTTACTGTCCATATCTGAGTGAATATTTCATGTTAAAGCTGTTCAGGATTTCAAGCCTGCTGGAAGGCATCTCATATCTGGTTATTCTGTGTGTCACGCTGGGCGTTATCAGCCGGGATTTCGTTTACATGCTTGGTATGACGCACGGTGTGCTGTTTATGCTGTACTTTGTTCTTTCGCTGGCGGCCTCCCATAAGCAGGGCTGGTCGGTGATGACCTGGCTACTGGTGTTGCTGGCGTCGCTGGTTCCTTTCGCCTTTATTCCGGTTGAGCTGTTTGTCCGCAAAGAGCTGTTAAAGAATGAGCAGGTTGCCGCTACCAATCTGGCGCAGGGCTCCTGATATTCTTACTGTCCGGGGTTGTGTCCGGCTCATAGTAAGAGTCTGGGAGGGGTGTTGGAAGAGGTGTTGGCTGGGTTGCTGGCAGAGGTGCTGGCTGGAAGGTCTGTGTGCCGATGAAAATAGCGCGCAGGCCGATTGAGTCGCTCACCCGCCTTGTCTACAATGGGGCACTTTTTCTGATATCAGGTTATAAACATGAGCGACACTAACGCCAAGCCGGCTTTGCCAGATCATCTCTCCGGTAATCCACGCAGCCCACAGCACGTTGCTGAGTGTTTTGAACACGATATTGGTATCCGCCTGAATGGTAAGGAACGTACGGACGTAGAGGAATACTGCATCAGCGAAGGCTGGGTAAAAATCCCTTCGCCTAAGGCAAAAGACCGTTTTGGCCGTCCTATTCTTATTAAACTGAAAGGCGAAGTAGAAGCTTTTTATAAGTAAAAATTTCTGCTGCCCAAGGCAATGCACAGATGAATGTTTCTGTGCGTTGTATCCTGCCTTAAAAATCACGCTGAGTTTATCTGTAAAAAATTCCTCTGAACAAATAGCGGATTTTTACTGGTATTTATTTTCCAGTCGACTGATTACATCCTGTGTTACACGCAGGCTTTCGAGTAAATCCAGTAAGTTATATTCCAGATTCACATTCAGATGGGTTGCCTGACCACCAAAGAAGTCCGGATTTTTGCCCTGAAACTGCAGACCTAAATTCAGTGCGCCGTCGGGTTGGTACTGAATATTGGATTGCAGCTGGTCGTAGTTAAAATTCTGCAGTAATTGCATGGCCAGCCCAACGGTCTGATCGGATTGCTGCAGCGCTTCTGAGGTAGCGTTCTGGTAGCGGATAACGCCACCCGGATCGCGGGCAAATAAAGTGCCGCCGGGAATCTGTGCCCCTTCTTTGGTTAGCACAATAGGTAATACGCCATCGAGAGTACCGCTTGCCTGAACCTCGGCCTTGGCTTCCAGCGCGGCGATCTGTGTCAGCTGAATATGCTCAAGTTCAATACCAAAGGCGTTTATGTCTTTACGTGTATCAAAGCGGATTAATGGCGTATGGATGCGGCCGCCGAGTACGTCGGTGTGCATTTCATAAATTTCGGCCAGTGCATAAGAAAAGTCAGCCGGTATACGTGTCTGACTGCGCGCCAGTATGTCTTTTAATTCGATACCCGGATTCAGGCTTTTGCCGCTGATTTGTGCGTCGAGTAAATAATCGCCGCTGAATGGGCGGCGCAGGGCAATTAACGCATTCCATTGTTCAAAGCCGATGCTGTTATCGTAAATCGCGCTGATATTGTCGCTGCGCAGCATCAGGTCGGGTTTTATTTGCCAGACATTATTAACCTGTTGCCAGTCGACCCAGCCTTGTCCGGCCAGAGCACCGTTTAAAAACTCGAGTTTGGTTAAGGCCGTCATTTCCGGCAGATTGAGTTTGTCCCAGTGAAGCAGCAGATCATCGAGGTGCCATTGCATACTGCCACGCTGTTGCAGCAGGTCGTGCTGTAATTGCATCCGCAGGTGCAGTTGCTTACCGGCACCACTGAGCTGCAGCTCGCCGTTAAGCTGTTGCTGCGGCTCACTGTTCTGCTGATCATCCTGCAGTGAATACAGCAGTTTCAGCGGACCGCTGGCGCTGATTTCGGGAACCGGCCAGCCCTGCCAGCGCGATTTGGCCAGTTGCAGGCTGATATCACACTGGCCGCTGAATACCGTTTGCAGGGCAACCAGCAACGAGCTGCCGGGCGCTGGCTGGCAGCTGAACTCGCTGGTCTGTAATTGCAGGAAGCTGTCTGCCCCGTGTTGTATATGCCAGGGCTTAATGGTCAGCCGCAGCGGTTCGCTGTGCAGGCTGCCGCTGTTGTTTGTACTGTTCAGGTTGCCATTGATATACAACGTGGGCAGCAGCTGAAATTCCAGTGGCGGTAATTGCCAGCCCTCAGGCGAGGTTAATTGCAGGCTGTTGCTGATGCCGGGAATGCTGCTCAGTTGCCAGTCGCCGCTGGCGTCGAGCAGGGCGATCAGCTCGCCCTTGCTGTGCAGGCTTTGCAGCGGCAGATCCGGATTCTGCGCACTGACATTAATATCCAGCGGCAACACCAGACTGAGGGCGCTGCCCTGTTGCCAGTTCAGCGCCGGGGTCAGATTAAACTGTGCCAGCAGTTGTTTGCCGTCTGCGCTTTGCAGCTGGTTCTGCAGCTGGCCTTCGGCTTCGCAGGTGGTGAGTGCTGCGTTGCAGTGGCCGCTCAGTTGCTGCCCGCTGCTGAGCGTGAGTGGCTGTTTGCTGCTGGGCAGAACATTACTCAGCTGCAGCTTTTGTTGTTCGCTGCGCAGCTGCCATTGCCAGTCGGCAGCTGCGTCTTCTTTATTCAGGGCAAAATGCCAGCGGCCGCTGTGCCAGAGCATAGTGTCAGCCAGTTGTTGCTGGCGGGTGTCGAGTTCGGCACTGATACTGAGGCTCAGATCCTGCGGTAAATACGCGCAGTTAGGCAGTTGCAGCTGGGCGTTGAGTTGCAATTGGCTGAGCGGCAGAGGCAGGCCAGCCAGCTGAGGTAAGCGTTCACTCAGCGCGGCAAAATCCAGGCGCTGGCTGAGGGTCAGACGGGTGTTATCGGCGTCCTGTTCAATATGGCCATACTGCTGTAATAACAGCTGGCTTTGTTCGGCGACCAATAACAGCCAGTCGCCAGTGTGTTGCAGTTGCAGTTCGATCTGCCACGGCAGTGGCAGGTTATCGAGCTGGGCGCTGCCGTGAATACGCCATTGTTGCGGGGTCAGGCTGGCACTGAGTTCGGCCATTGCGGCGGGGTGTTGCAGCACAATATGGTCAATGCTGACCTGTTCCAGCGGCAGTTGTAACCATTGGCTGAATTGCGGCAATTCGAGTAATTGATTGAGCTGTTCACGGGCGGCATTACCGGCATTGTGCGCGGCGACAACGGCCACTTTGCGCGCACTTTCGTCCGGCAAGCTGATCTGCAGTCCGGCAATATTGAGGGTTTTTAACTGCCCCTGCAGTAATTGTGATGGCTTATAACGCAGGTCGAGGTCGGTAAGCTGAATCAGGCTGCCATCGACCAGTGGCAGTTGCAGTGTGCTCAGGCGGAACCGGGTCCAGCTGAATGTTTCAATCTGCACCACCACATTGCTGCCGGGGGCGGCGACATCGGCCAGCAGGTCGGGCAGCCAGCGGTTCAGCGCTGGTTTGAGCAGGGCAGGCAGAACGCTCAGCAGCAGCACAATCAGCACAACCGCCGACAGCATAATACTCAACAGACGCAACAGCAGCTTCGGCAGGCGCACAGGCGTCAGCCGTGCCTGAACTGCGTGCAGCAATCCTTTGCCCGGCACGTGCATGATGGTTATTTAGCCTTAATGGTCTGGACGCCATTCTGAGTGCCAAGCAGCAGCACGTCAGCCGGACGCAGGGCAAACAGACCGTTGGTGACTACGCCAGTAATCTGGTTAATTTTGCTTTCCAGTTCGATGGCGGAGGCGATGCTGAGGTTGTGTACATCGAGAATGTAGTTGCCGTTATCGGTGACAACGCCTTCACGGTAGACCGGGTCGCCACCCAGTTTGACCAGTTCACGCGCAACATAAGAACGCGCCATCGGGATCACTTCCACTGGCAGCGGGAAGGCACCTAAGCGGCGGAGCAGCTTGCTTTCATCGGCGATGCAGATAAATTCTCTGGCCACGGCGGCAACGATTTTTTCGCGGGTTAACGCCGCGCCACCGCCTTTGATCATTTCCAGGTGTTCGTTAATTTCGTCGGCACCGTCGATATAAAAATCGAGATTGCTGACACTGTTCAGGTCGTACACCGGAATACCGTGGTCACGCAGACGCTGGGCCGAGGCCTCGGAGCTGGCAACGGCGCCGTCAAACAGGTGTTTGTGTTCGGCCAGAGCATCAATAAAGCAGTTGGCGGTAGAACCTGTGCCGACACCGACAATGCTGTCGTCGTCGAGATGAGGGCGGATATAGTCGGCGGCGGCGATGCCTGTGGCGCGTTTCAGTTCGTCTTGTGTCATGATGGCAGCTCGGGTTTTGATGTGTCAGATGCAGCGAATTATATGCGCTGATGCGTTACAATGCTCACCTCTGAGTGCTTCCCGCACCGATTTTTTCAGTCTGTTTGGAATCCCCGGCATGCTTAACGATTACCTGAAGAAAATTCTCGCCGCCCGCGTTTACGATGTTGCTATCGAATCGCCGCTGCATATTGCCCCCTTTCTGAGTGAACGGCTGGGCAACCGAATTTGGGTAAAACGTGAAGACCAGCAGACGGTGTACTCGTTTAAATTGCGCGGCGCCTACAACAAAGTGGTGCAGCTGACCGAAGAAGAAAAAGCCAAAGGTGTGGTGGCGGCATCGGCCGGTAACCACGCGCAGGGGCTGGCACTGGCAGCACAGAAACTGGGCATTAAAGCCACTATTGTGATGCCGCGCACCACGCCCGATATTAAAGTGAAATCGGTTAAAGCCCGTGGTGCCAAAGTGGTGCTGCAGGGTGATGCCTTTGATGATGCCTTTGCCTATTCGCAAAAGCTGGTTGAAGAAAAAGGCATGACCTATATCCATCCCTACGATGACCCGGAAGTGATTGCCGGGCAGGGCACCATCGGTATGGAAATTCTGCGTCAGCTCAGTGGCCCGGTGGATGCGATTTTTATCCCGGTCGGTGGCGGCGGTCTGGCTGCCGGTGTGGCGGCGTATATCAAAGCGCTGCGCCCGGAAATTAAAGTGATTGGCGTTGAGAGTACCGAGTCGGCTTGTCTGGCGGCGGCCCTGGCGGCGAAAAAGCGCGTTATTCTGCCTCAGGTCGGCATTTTTGCCGACGGCGTGGCGGTGGCCCAGATCGGTAAAAACACCTGGGAAATCTGCAAAGATCATATTGACGAGGTTATCACCTGTACGCCGGATGAAATCTGCGCCGCCATTAAAGATGTGTTCGACGATACCCGTGCCGTGTGTGAGCCGGCCGGTGCATTAAGCATTGCCGGAGTGAAAAAATACGTTGAGCGCGAAGGCTGTGAAAATCAGAACCTGGTGGCGATTTTAAGCGGTGCCAACGTTAACTTTGATCGTCTGCGTTATATTTCAGAAGTAGCTGAGATAGGCGAAGGCCGTGAAATTATTCTGGCGGTAACCATTCCGGAGGAGCCGGGGAGCTTTCAGAAATTCTGCAGCTTAATCGGCAAGCGTCCGATTACTGAGTTTAATTACCGCTACGGCGATGACAGCCAGGCGCAGATTTATGTCGGTGTTAAAGTGAGTGCCGAGCCGGGGGCGCGCCAGGCATTGCTGGATGAATTACACAGCGACAATTACCCGGTACTGGATATTACTGATAATGAAATAGCCAAATATCACATCCGCCATATGGTGGGTGGTCATGCACCGGCGACGGTGAATGACGAGCGGGTTTATCGGTTTGAATTTCCTGAGCGTCCGGGCGCGCTGCTTAATTTTTTGCGCAAGCTGGGTAAGCATTTTAATATTTCGTTGTTTCACTACCGTAATCACGGTGCGGCTTATGGTCGAGTGTTGGTGGGGCTGCAGGTCGCCGATGATAAACAGCAGCAGTTACACAGTTTTCTGGATGAGCTGGGTTATGGCTACTGGGACGAAACAGACAACACCGCCTACCAACTGTTTCTGCGTTAATTTTTTCTGTGTAAACAAGCGGGCATTTATGCCTGCTGTTCACAGGATAATGGCAGGCCGGCACCTTGCTGCCGGCTTACTCTGAAATAACAATAGCGTTTTGCATCTGCTGTATGTGTCGCCCGGAGATGGAGCTCAGTGGCACCTATAAACAATAATAAGAGACTTCATCATGTTGTTTGCTTTCCGTGCTGTTGTGTTAACCGTCTATTTTTTATTGGGCTGTATGCTTGGCCTGCTTCTGTGCATTGTCCGTCCCTTTCATCGTAATAATACCCGCGACTGCGCCAAAATATTTTCCTTCGGCCGCTGGCTGCTGAATATTGATATGAAAGCCATTAATGAATCTCCGGTGGGTGATGGTCAGGCGATTTATGTCACCAATCATCAGGATATTCTGGATGTGTTTATTTACCCTGGTATGTTGCCGGGTAATATCACTATTTTGGGTAAGAGCAGCCTGCGTTTTATTCCGGTTTTTGGTTTGCTGTTCTGGCTGGCTGGTAACATTTTTATTAACAGGGGCAATAAAACCAAAGCCTGGGAAACTATGGCGGCGGTTGCCCGTACGGTCAAAAAACGTGGCTGTGCGGTTTATATTTTCCCTGAAGGTACACGCTCTCGCGGCAAAGGCTTGTTGCCGTTTAAAAGCGGAGCTTTTGCTTTGGCGATCGAGGCCGGTTTACCCATCGTACCTCTGGTCTACAGCAGCACGCATAAAAATATTGATCTGCACCGCTTCCATAGTGGTAAAGTATTGGCGCGTTATCTGCCACCCATCAGTACCGAGGGACTGGGTGAGGATGATGTAAAGCGTCTGGCAGAGATAACCCGCGAACGGATGCAGGAAGCTATCAACGCGCTGGATGCAGAATTGGCAGTAAAGTAGCTGGCCGTAAAGTAGCAAGCAATTGATGGCAGGCCGCCTATACTGAATCCGATCCCGGAGGTCTGCGTTAGGGTGTTGTGCTCATGAAAATGATTGTGATGTTCTGGCTGGTAATGATTACCAGCATTTCCGCCAGTGCAGAACAGGATGCCTGCCGTTTCTTTACCGCCAGTGGTAATGCGGAATACCCGCCTTACTTATGGAGGCAGCCGCAAAATCCCGAAGTGTTAACCGGTGCAATTTCGGCCTTCTTACAAAAAGTTTCAAAAAGTCTGGATGTTAAAATTGATCTGCAATACAGCGGTCCATGGGGCAGAACCCAGGAAGAAGTTGCCGCCGGACGGATTGATTTCATAGCCGGCGCTTTTTATACCGACGCCCGTTCTGAACGAATGGATTATCTGCGTCCGTCCTTCCAGTTAACCCGTACCGTGGTGTGGGTGAATAATGAAAAACCGTTTGAATATAATCGCTGGGAAGATTTAATCGGCCGTCAGGGCGTTACTGTTATTCATAACAGTTTCGGTCAGGAGTTTGATGATTTTGCCCGTGAAAATCTCACCGTGCATCAGGTTGGCAGTCTGGAACAAGGATTGAAAATGCTGAACGGTCAGCGCGTTGATTACGTGCTGTATGAGGAAAATCCGGCGCGAGCTTATGCGGCGCGTAATGGTTATCGCAATATTCATCCATTAGCGCAGGAAATCAGCAGCGAGCCGCTGTACCTTACTTTATCGAAAAAGTCGGCCTGTAATACGCCAGCGTTTCGCGCCCGTCTGCAGCAGGTGCTGGAACAGGCAAAAGCCGAAAACTGGATGCAGACCTTATTGCAACAGGCGCAGTATCTGTGGGCCGAGCAGCATCTGGAGCAACAGCCTCAGGAGCAACAACCGGCGCAATAACACGGCAGGTTGAGTGTGGTTAATAAAGAGGATTACCGCCGACAGCTTCAGGACACTTTGCGTTCCGGTTCCTGATGATCGTTGATGGTATCGTCATAAGAGCTGCTGGTCAGCGTCAGGCGCTGGCCCTGATTCAGATGGGTGGTGCAGGCGACGCGCAGCAACGATGTAAAATTGCCGGTTTCGCCACGACGCTCCAGCACTTCACGATAAATGCGGGTAATAAACGTACCCAGTGTCAGTTCGGCATCCGCCGCAATCTGTTCCAGCAACTGCCAGAAAATTGCTTCCAGACGAATACTGGTGACCACGCCATCAATGCGGATGGAGCGGGTTTTCAGCGCAAACAGCTCTGGTTCGGTACCTGAATAAATCTCACACACGGCAAACTCCGTCGCAATTTTGTCTGCCGACATTATGCCGCGCCAGAGAGTGTGATTGCATCCTCTCTGACGCGACAGTCAGTTATTTCAGCAACGCATTAAACTGTGCCAGCCATTGCGGATGGGCCGGCCAGGCCGGTGCGGTAACGATATTGCCATCGGTAACGGCCTGATCAACGGCGATATCGGCATAAATACCGCCTGCCATGGTCACTTCCGGGGCGCAGGCCGGGTAGGCAGAAATTTTACGTTCACGGATCACATCGGCAGCGGTCAGCAGCTGTGCGCCATGGCAAACGGCAGCAATGGGTTTGCTGGCCGCAGCGAAGTGTTTGACCAGTTCCAGCACACGGCTGTTCAGGCGCAGATATTCCGGCGCACGGCCACCGGGCAGCAGCAGAGCATCGAATTCCTGCTCGTTGATGCTGGCAAAATCTGCATTCAGTACAAAATTATGCCCTGGCTTTTCGCTGTAGGTCTGATCGCCTTCAAAGTCGTGAATCGCGGTACGGACACTGTCGCCGGAGGCTTTATCCGGGCATACCACGCTGACGCTGTGACCGACCATCTGCAATGCCTGAAACGGCACCATCAGTTCGTAATCTTCGACGTAATCGCCGGCAATAATGAGGATATTCGCCATGAGTGCTGCTCCGTATTGTTGTTGTGGAACAGCGAGTCTGGCGGATTGTGAAGCATGATTGGTAACAGCGGATTACTACAGCAGCCAGTGCGCTATCAGAGGCGCCCTTTACTGAACTGCTCGCGCGCCGCCTGCTTTTTGCGCTCGCTTTTACGCAGCAGAACATAAAACGCACCGCTGCCGCCGTGGTGAGGCTGGGCGGTATGGTAAGCCTGTACTTCGTCGAGTTCCTCCAGCCAGTGCACCAGATAACTTTTTAACACCGCCGGATCATTGATGTTGCGATCGCCTTTCCCTGGCAGTACCAGAACGCTGCGGATATCGTGGCTCATGCACTCCTGAATAAAGCGGTACAGCTCGCGCCGCGCTTCGTCGATGGTGCGCCGGTGCAGATCGAGGCGTGCTTCGGTTTCGTATTTACCCAGCCGTAGCTTGCGATACACACCATCCTGAATGCCGGGGCGCTTGTAGCCGATGACATCGTGCGGGCCAACGCGTTTAACCTCGCTGGTTTGCAGGCGGTTGCCATCCTGTTCTTCGGGTTGCTTCTGCGCCGCCAGACGGCGTGCGGCAGCGCTGGCCTGTGAGATGTCACCCTTACGCAGTTCCACCCGCTCTTTCGCCTGCAGGGGCTTAACGCCCTGCATTTCCTGCAGGAACAGCTGCTCTTCGGGATCGTTAGTGGTATCGCTCATGGTCTTCGTCGTACAGAGGAAACGTCCTATGATAACGAACATTCGCGCCGCCCGTCTCGCAGGTAATAGAGGAATATACCCATGGTTTTCCTGTGACAATTCTTTGCAATGGCGGACACAACTTTGTGTGGTAATCCGTACACTGATAAGCGTACACACTGCCTGGTATAGCCAGAGGACCGAATGATGAAACAGACAATATTTAAAGCCATTGGCGCCGCCTGTACTGTGTTGCTGGCCAGTCAGGCGCTGGCGTTTGGCGGTAAGCACCGCGAAATAGACTGGGACGACGAGCTGGAGCTGACCGATGCCCAGGAAGAACGCATTGATGAAATTGAAGGCAACTACGAAAGTCAATTCCGCGAATTGCGCAAGGCCGATACGCCACGCAGTGAAAGCCGCGCCAAAGCCCACGAATTAATGCAGACCATGCGCGCGGAAATTCAGCAGGTGCTGACCCCCGAGCAGCGTGAGCAGGCGCAGACACTGATGCGCGAACAACACACCAAAATGCAGAAAAAGCACGCCAAAGAACTGGCCCGTAAGCTGGACCTGAGTGACGAGCAGAAAAGCGCGTTACTGAAAGGCGTGAAAGAACAGAAAGACAATTACCAGTGGCCGCTGGATCAGGCACAACGCGAAGCCGCGCGTCAGCAGTTTGAGCAATTAGTACAAGGGGTACTGACCGCCGAACAGCAGGAAAAGTGGACAGCGATGAAAGAAAAGCAGATGCGTAAATGGCATCACCCGGACGAAGACGGTCTGGATGGTCATCACGGTCATCGTAAAGATAAAGACTGCGATCAATAATCCGGTTTTACCGGAGACAAAAAGCCCGCGTAATAACGCGGGCTTTTTGTTATCTGCAACAGCGGCTAAGCCGTCAGATCAGAAGCTGTATACCAGCGTTACACCAAACTCGGTATCGGTGTTTTCGCTGTCCGCCGGTACTTTATCAACGTACTTCACTTTGTAGGTCAGCTTGGTCGCGAGGCTGCCGTTGATCTGACTTTTCAGGCCGGTTTCAGATTTATAAATACTGTTGCTTTCGCCCAGTTCGGCACTGAATTCTTCAATAAACTCGACGCCTTTCTGGATGGTCCAGTGGTATCTGGCCACCAGACGGGCGATGGCTTCTTCGTCGATGTCACCGCTTTCTTTCAGTTTGTCGCGACGGTAACCGGGGCCGGCTTCGAAGTCGAGTTCCATGTTTTTTTCATGGATAGCGCGGTAACCGTAACCGGCGGATAACGTCGCCTGGTATTCAAAGCCGCTGAAGCGGGCGCGCTCTTCGTCGCCGACAATGGCGAGGTAGGAATGCTCACTGAAGTTACGATCAAACTGAATGGTACCGCGATATTTTTCTTTCGAGGTCACACCGTCTTCTTTACTGGTCAGGGCATCCAGTTTGAAGCTGGAATCCCAGGTTTCACCATCACGCTTAACGGCAAATTTACCGTTAATGCTGGAGGTATCGGTATTACCGGAAGTACGGATTGTTCCCAGTTCGGCAGAGCCGCCCCAGATGGGAAATTCCGGTGCTGCTTCAGCACTTTCTGCATTGGCAGCTTCTTCCGCATTGACGAAGGTCGCGGCGGATAACAACAGTGGTAAAACAGCGAATGATGAAACAATCAGGGCTTGGCGACGCATAGCATCCTCTCTGCGCAAAAATCTTGAGCGGCAGGGTAGCGAGAGGGGTTGTTCAGTGCAAGGGTGGCCGTTGTTGTTATTGCCAGTCGTGCAGCCCGTAACGGTTGAGGATGGCCTCTAAGCGCCCGTCGTTGCGCAGTCGCTTCAGGCCGGCATCCAGTTGCTGAAGATATTCACTGACCGCCGGTATGACCGGTGAGCAGGCGATGTACAGTGGGGTTTGTTTTCCAATCATACCGGCGCTGATTACTGATTCACTGAGTTCCATTTGCTTCAGCTGCGCCTGCATCACAGCGGGTGATTCAACCAATGCATCGATTCTTTGTGTCAGCAATTTGCGGATATTCTGCTGCAGCGCTTTACCACTGCGGACAATCTGCAGGCGCGCGCCATTGTGCTGGTTTTGTTCGATATAGGCGTCCAGTTCGCCGTTATCGTAGGCGTAACCGCCAATCACGCCGAGGCGGACGGTAGTAAGGTCGGCGATTGCGCGGAAGCGCCATGGATTGGCGGCCAGCACATAAAAGTGATTGTCATCCAGGCCCAGTGTCAGCTGCGGGAAGACAAAATCGGGGGCATCTTCGTGGTAGGCACCGACAATGCATTCAGCACGGCCCTGGCGGGTTTCATCAATGGCTCTTTCCCACGGCATCAACCGGTACTCAACCTGATGACCGGCTTCTTCCCAGATGGTGCGGGCAATTTCAATCATATAGCCGGGCTGTTCAGAGCCGGGCTTTCCGTTCATGGGAAACCACTCATCGGCGCGCAGGCGGATAACATCGGATTGCACGCTGGCAGAAAGCAGACTCAGTAATGCGGCTCGGATAACAAAGGTGCGGATCATGACATGTCCATACGGTCTGGCGTTCTTTCAACGATAGAACAAAGGACAAGGCGGAGCGGCAAAACGATGAATCGGAGTGTTGCACAATAAGTGTCATTCCAGACACCGGTTGACTCCGGCTTTTGGTGTAGAGTGAGCGCAGCAATAAATACAATTAAGGATGCCTCAGTGCGCCAAGCCATTCTCAACGGCCCCGTTAACCGGACACTCTACAGCCTGACTCAGCCGATGGTGCTGGGCATTATGGCCGTCTTCTTTTTCAATATGGTGGATACCTGGTTTATCAGCCTGCTCGGCACCGAAAGTCTGGCGGCCGTGGGCTTTGCCATGCCGGTCACCATGCTGGTGATGAATCTGGCCATTGGCCTGGGCATTGCCATGTCTGCGTTAATTGCACGCGCGGTGGGCGCCGATGACAACCTGCAGGCCCAGCGTGCCGCGATGGCGGGTTTGCTGCTCAGTTTATTGCTGGGCGTGGTGATTGCCGTGGCGGGCTGGCTGAGCAATGACGCGCTGTTCCGTCTGCTCGGTGCCGGTGATGAGCTGTTACCGGAGATTCGCAGTTTTATGCTGTTCTGGTGGCCGGGCGCCATTGTGTTGTTGCTGATGATGATGCAGAACAGTGCGATGCGCGCGACCGGTAATACCAGGCTGCCCTCGCAGATGATGATGGTCGCGGCGGTGTTGAATGCATTGCTTGATCCGCTGCTGATTTTTGGCTGGGGCCCTTTGCCGGGAATGGGTATCGGTGGTGCGGCTCTGGCCAGCGCGCTGTGCTGGATTCTGGTGCTGCTGGTGATTATGACCCGTCAGCGACGCGAAGGTTATCTCAGCCGTCATGGTATGAACTGGCATGACGTACGGGTGTTGTGGAAGCGAATGTTACAGCTCGGTGTTCCGGCGATGGTGACCAATATGCTGGTGCCGGTGGCCGGTGCCATTCTGCTGGTAATGGTTGCTCCGCTGGGGCCGGAAGCGGTGGCCGGTTTTGGTGTCGGTATGCGTCTGGAGCCATTCGCGATTGTGGTGATTCTGGCGCTGACATCAACCCTGCCGGTGTTTGTCGCGCAGAATCATGCGGCGGCACAGTACGACCGCATCTGGCAGGCGCTGTACAGCAGCTTCCGTTTTCTGGCGTTGTGGCAAGGCGCGGTGTGTTTAATTTTCTGGGCTTCGGGTCATTGGCTGGCACAGCTGTTTTCCGCTGATCCGGCGGTGCAGCAGAGTATTGTCGAATACGTGCGCTGGCTGCCTCTGGGCTATGCTGGCATGGGCATTGTGCTTTGTGTGAACTCGGCGCTGAATTCGTTACAGCGCACGCAGGCGTCCATGGTGATTAATTTTATCCGCCTGTTTGCCTTCTATGTCCCCGGTGCCTTTATTGGTGGCGAGCTGGGTGGCTATCCCGGATTACTGATGGGGGCGGCGGCGGGCAATCTGCTGATGGGCGCATTGTTGCTGTGGCGGGTGCGGCGTTATCAGTTACGGCAGCAGCTGGTTCCGTAAAACCGTGATGCACAGGGTTTGCCCTGCCATTGCTCTGATGCGGGCTAAGCTGTCGTATTTGGTCTAAGTGATGGAGCGGTCTGCTGCTAACCTGAAGGGAACATTCATATCCTTCAGGAGTGCACCATGACCATCCGCCAGAAATTGCTGCTCAGTATGGGCGGCGCCCTGCTGTTGAGTGTGGCGCTGGTCGTCAGTGTGGGTATCTGGCAAAGCCGCCAGCAACTCGAAACCTACTGGCTGGGCTCGGCCTTACCGGCCAATATCCGCGCCATTGCGCAGGAAATCGAGAAAGATCTCACCGGCGGTATTACCGCCTCCGAACTGATCGCCGATAACTCTCTGATGCAGAACTGGATTGAGCGCGGTGAGCCGGAAGCCGAATGGCCGCTGAACCGCGAATATCTTGAAACCGTTGCCCGCCGGCAGAAAGCCGACAGCGCACATTTTGTCTCAGCTCTGAGCCGAAATTATTACACCCAGAAAGGCATCACCCGTAAGGTTACTGCGGAAAACGACGGCTGGTTTTTTGGCTTTCTCGATAAAGGCCTGAAACGAGCCCTGCAGCTGGATGTGGATAAAAGCAGCGGCAAGCCCACCTTATTTATCAATGTGCGTATTGAGCACAACGGCAAAGCGCTGGGCATCAGTGGTTTGGGTATTGGTCTGCAAGAAATGGCCGAACGTATCCGCAAGTTCCGCTTCGCCGAAACCGGCATTGTTTATTTGATTGATCATAATGGCAAAATTCTGATTCATCCGGATCTTAAAATGTCCGGCGTCGATCTGGCGCAGCATCTGCCTGCCGCCGAAGCACAGAAACTGCTGGCCGCTAATGCCGGTGATCTGGTTGAGTTTGAGCGTGATGGCCAGCCCATCATCGCCTCGGGCATGCAGTTAGACGCGGTTGATTGGCATCTGGTGGTGGAAGTACCACGCAGTGAAATTTATGGCGCGTTGCACAAAGCCACGCTGTTATCGCTGACCGTAGGCATCGTAACGGCACTGGTCTTTCTCGGTTTGATTGCCCTGCTCGCAGATCGCATGACGCAGCCATTGCGCCGTATTACCCAGGCGTTGATCAGTATTGGCCAGGGCGGCGGCGATCTGACCCAAACCCTTAAAATAGAAAGCAACGATGAGCTGGGGCAACTGGCGCGCGGATTTAACGATTTTATGGAATCGCAGCGGCAGATGATCCGCGGCATTCTGGAGACCGCCGAGCAGGTAAAAACCTATACCGAACAAATCGAAGAAGTGGTCACCACCAATCACAGCTGGGCGTCTGAACAGAGCAAGCTGACCGATTCGGTTGCGACCGCGATTTACGAAATGGAAGCAACGGTGCAGGAAGTGGCACGTAACGCCACCGAAACGGCGACCAAGCTGGAAAATGTCGGCAGCGACGCCGGTCGTATTCGTGGCGATATGGAGCGCTCGGTTACCCAGGTAAACAGCATGTCGTCGGATATCCGTGAATCGGCCGATGCCATTGGCCAGCTGGCACAGCAGGTGAATGATATTGGCCAGGTGATTCAGGTGATCAGTGCCATTTCCGAACAGACCAACCTGCTGGCACTGAACGCCGCTATTGAGGCGGCGCGTGCCGGTGAGCATGGCCGTGGCTTTGCGGTGGTTGCGGATGAAGTCCGTAATCTGGCCCGCCGCACGCAGGAATCGACCAGCGAAATCGAAGCCATTATTGAACGTCTGCAACAAGGCTCACAACGTGCTGTAAAAGCGATGGAGGCCGGTGAAGGTGCGACCGGCGAAACCGTCTCGGCGGCTAAACGTATGGGCGAGGCGCTGACCAGCATCAGCGACAACGTCAGCGACGTGGTGGGTTTAAGTCATCAGGTGGCGACCGCCACCGAAGAGCAAAGCTCGGTAACGGAAGACATCAGCCGCAACGTGCAGAATATTTCCGAGCTGAGCAGCCGCTCCAGTGATGGCCTGACCGTATGTCGTCAGGAAGTGCAGGAGTTGGCCAAGCTGGCACAGCAACTGGCGAAACAGATGATGCAATTTCGCTTGTAGTCGGGGTTAGTCCGGGGTTCGTCCGGATTGTTATCATTCGCGGCAGATCCCGTCTTATGGCTGACGTTTCAGTTGCCGCTGTCCGGGTAGAATAGTGGTTAAAGTGCCTTTGAATAACCCCGCACGAGTCTTCCGGGCTAAATCCAGAACGGGCTATGGGTTATTCAGAGGTTTCTTAGCATCTTTGCCCCTTAAGTCTGTCATATGAACAGGGTACAAAGAGCCCTTTCATTATGATGGAGCGGGGCATGAAGCCTGCCTTAAAAATTTTTGCCGGTCACGAAGCCCTGGCGCATATCCGCGCTAATGGTCTGCACTCGTCCGATATCGACATGATGCTGGGCGCTTCCGGCGGCCCGAAGTGGCTGTCGCTGGCGGCGATGGATCGTTATCTGCTGAGTGAATGGGTGCGTGGGCGTGAACAGCCGCTGCATGTGCTGGGCACTTCCGCCGGAGCCTGGCGCATGGCTTGTTATGCACAGAACGATCCGCTGGCGGCCCATGCCCGTTTGCAGGAAGCCTACATCAGTCAGCAATATGCCTCAGCCAAACCCACCGCCCACGAAGTGGCGACCGTCTGCCGCCATATTCTGGATGTGATCCTTGGCGAAAGCGGCACGCAGGAAATTATTAACAACCCGGTGGTGCGTTATCACACGCTGGTGGCGCGCTGTCGTGGTCTGGCAGGAGCGGATCATAAGGTGCCGCAAACGTTGGGGCTGGCGGGAGCAATGACGGCCAATCTGTTCGCCCGCAGCGCTATGCGCCCGTGGATTGAACGGGTGGTGTTTCATCATCCGCAGCGCGCACCGATTGATCATTACCCGCATCTGCCGGCGCGCCATGTGACCTTAACCGAAGATAATCTGCAGCCGGCCATTCTGGCCAGTGGTGCTATACCGCTGGTGATTGCCGGGGTGCGTAATATTCCTGGTGCGCCGCGCGGCACCTATCGTGATGGCGGTATCACCGACTACCAGTTTGATTTACCGGTACTGCCAGAGAAGGGCTTTGTGCTTTACCCGCACTATTTTGCCAAGGCCCCGAAAGGCGGCTGGTTTGATAAAAAACTGCGCTGGCGCACGGCCTCACGCGAGAACTATCGCCGCACCATTATCATTGCGCCGTCGTGGGCGTTTGCGGCAACGCTGCCCGGTGGACGCATTCCTGATCTGGATGATTTTTACGATTATCCGGAGTACAGCGAGCGCCGGCGGCGTTGGGATATCGCGCTGGCCGCCTGTGAACGGTTGGGTGATGAGCTGGCCAATATTGATCAGCAGCAGCGCTGGGCGGAAGTGGCTGAGCCACTGCCGTGGTGAGGTAGCTGGTGCCATGCCAGTCTGAACTGGCAGACTGGCATGGTAGGCATGTATCAGAGTTTAAAGTCGTGGCTGACCTTCAGCTGCAGGTTGCTGTCGCTGAGCTCTGCCGGCAGTGGCGGGAAGGGAGCATTCTGCTTCACGGCGTTGATTAACGCCTGAGTCAGTTCGCGGTGACGGTTGTTGCTGAGCTCTTTAATCTCGCCCAGTTTACCGTCACGCAGGATTTCGACCTGCAACTCCACCAGACCTTTCTTCTTCAGAATCTGCGCCGCTTTCGGATACTCCACCGTATTCAGAATGCGTTCACGCTGTACGTCTTCATAGCTCTGGCGCAGCTGCCCTTGCTGGGCTTTCGGTGCTTTCTTCACCTGCAACGATTTGGGTGGCTGTGGCATCGCCATCGTTGGCTGCTCTGCGCCCTGCAATGAGAAGCGGTAACGCACACTGAGCGGCCACTGCTGGCCTTCGAGGTCTGCGTTAATACCGATCTTCGTCGCAGCGCTTTGTACTGCGCGTTGTACTTCGGTAATTAACAGCTTGGCGACGCTGTCATCACGCGCGCGCAGGTTAAAGGTTTCACCGTTGCGGTTCAGCTCCAGATCCATTTCTACCAGACCTTCCTGCGCAAATTGCTTAGCCCAGGCCGGGTAGCTGACTTCGGCTTCCAGTTGGCGCTGTAACTGCCATTGCAGTTGCTGCAGGTAGTAATCCTGCTCGGCGGCCAGGGTATCGGCACTTTTGGCGGTGTTTTTGCTGTTGCTGGCTTTGCTGCTGGCGGGCTTCTGCGCTTTGGCTAAACGCTCTGCCTGGGCTTTGATTGCGGTGGCCTGAGCCAGACGCAGCTGCTCGGCGCGCTGTTGCGCCAGTTTTTCGGCGGCTTCACGGGCGGCGCGTTCTTCGGCCAGGCGGCGGGCTTCAGCCTGACGCTGCTTTTTGGCTTCCAGTTCGGCTTTTTCGGCCTCCAGCTCGGCGGCACGGGCCTGTTGCTGCTGGCGTTCCTGTTCGGCTTGCTGAGCCGCGCGTTCGGCATTCAGCCAGCGCGAATACAATTGGCTGCGTGCGGCCGGGATTTCATGGGTCAGCAGCAGACGACGGTTTTGTTCGGCAGCGGCGGAGGTGTCCTGCTGCAGGATATGCTGGCGGAATTCGCGCGATGGCGGCAGTTTGCCGATCCAGGTATTGAGCAGGTAGTTGAACAGTTCAACGCCGCTGCTTTCGATCACCAGTTCGCGGTTCAGCAGTACACGGGTGTTGCCGCCGGGCTGGTAATCGACGGTGATTTCGTCATCGCGGTGCAGGTCGTCACGCGGAAACTGGGTAAATTCCATCACCGCCTGCTGTACCTGAGTATCAGCACTGAGGTTGTCGTTATTGATGGAAATATTGTTCTGCCATTGCTGCGCCCATTTGCGTGGCGACCAGCGCTCGGTGCTGACGATCAGCTGCATGCGCTTGGCGGTGTTGGCAGAAAGAATGGTGTCCGGATTTTGTTCGGGATCGGCCAGGTAAAGCCCGGCGACATAATATTCACGGGTCAGGTAGTAATAGGAAGCGCTGCCGTTAAGTACCAGTTCTGCTGCCTGCAGTTGAGTGGATGGCAGCATACCGGTCAGCAAGGTGATCATCAGAAACGCTCGGATCATGTATTCGCATCCTTGTTGAAATTGGGCGGGCAAGAATAAGACGAGTTGCTCTTACAAAAAAGCCCCGGACGCTTACGTCCGGGGCCAGAGTCAGTCTTTTCAGTCTTTAATGGTGTAGAGCACCGCGACACTGGCATCAACCGCATAAGCGTTGATGTAACCAATGGCGTTCAGGTCGGCGGCGACGGCGGCCTTCATGGCCTCGGCATTGCTGACTTCACGCGGCGGTTGCTTCTTACCGGAGAAGATTAAACGTGACCAGTAGGCATGCAGCTGCGACGGGTTTTTGTTCAGAATTTTACGTCCGAATTTGTCGCGAACGCTGTCGCCTTTGGCCAGATCGTAGGGGACAGCCGAGGTTCCATCGGGGAACTGGTTGGCTTTACCCAGATAAATGCGTTCGATCAGGTCAACATCAATGCCGGTGTAGGTGTTGTTATTCTTCAGATTGACGATCACCGCGATGTCAGCCCAGCTGGCAGCGCTCAGGCTCAGCAGTGCGGTCATTCCCAGGGCTTGGATAAGTTTCATGCGTGTATAGCTCCTCAGAATACCAGCTGTAATGCGGCGCGGTAGAGAGTTCCCGAGGCGCCTGGCAGGCCCTGGTTGGTTTCCTCCATATGATGGGTCGCTTCCAGTTTGAAGGCGGTCGCTTCATCCAGGTCGTAGCGCATGCCGAGGGTGACACTTTCGTCTTCACCACGCAGCATCATCAGTTCCTGCACTTTGCCAACTTCGCCGCCGTCGAGACGGTCACGCGAGGTGGAGTAAGTGGTATGAATCGTCAGCGCATCGAAACGCTTGGCCAGCGACGCCAGCCAGGCAAAGTTATCCACATACAGGCCGGAGTCGAAGTTGATGACGGCAGTCTCGGCGATAAAGCTCCAGTCACCGTTATCCCAGGTGGTTGCCAGGTTGTAGTAACGGGCTTTTTTGTCGTCGAAGCTGAAGGTGTCCTGGGTCTTTTGGCTCATGCCGGACGTCAGCAGGGTGGCGTAGGTCTGGGCGATATCGATACGGCGGGCGCCGCTGACGGTCAGATCGTACAGTGCCTCATCCGGGGTTTTAGCACCCGTCCGTACATCGTTCAGAGTCTGCGCGTCTGCGGCAGAATCCAGTGTCATCTGTGTTTGCTGCATACCAACACGCAGACCGAAATCACCCATATACAGGTTCAGGGTAGCGCCGGCGAAGTTGTTCAGCTCGGACTCATAGGCTTCGTTAAACAACACGATTTCTTTGTCACGACGACCGTAGTTCAGCTGAATCTGGCCATCGAAGCTGTCGAAGCTGAAGCGTTTGATGATGTCGGCACCGTTGTAATCGGAGAACGGAATACCGTAAGCATCACCGGTAGGGCGAATCCAGTTGTAGGCGTAGCCCACATCGAGGAACTCTGAATAATAAAAGAATGGAATACGCAGACGACCGAAACGGATATCGGTGCTGTCGTTCAGCGCGTGGCTGATAAAGGCCAGCGAGGTGCGCACGGCAAAGTCTTCTTCACCCTTGGCGGTCAGCTGGATGGTGGCACTGGTGCGCTCGCTGATCTCTTTACTGATCTGCAGGCCCATCATGGTGTCGCGGTTAAAGAATTGCGGGCTGCCTGATTCATACGACTCAATGCTGATATCGTTTTCATCAAGGTAGTAAGCACCGGCATTCAGAAAGCCGTAAACGTTAAGGCCGTTATCGGCCTGAGCCGGGCCAGCAGCGCCGAGCAGTAATGCACAAGGCAGCAACAGGCTCTTGGGGGTGGATAAAGTTCGGGTTCGCATAGAGTCCTCCGTCAATGAGCGGCGGATTCTAGCGTAAATGGTACGTTAGTTGGTGTTTTGCTAAGACAATTTACCGAGATATGAGTCACAAAAATGAATCAATTCACGCCATCTTCCCGTTTGCTACAGGGCGGGGCGCTTTTTGCCCGGCCCTGTGTCCTTAAAGGACTGTGTTGATCAGGCCACGGCGGTCTGGCGACGGTCGCGACGCAGCACGGCAACGGTAAACAGACTGGCACTGACGAACATAATCAGGCTGTAAACGCTGGGGGCAATAGACATCTCGGCGCTTTGCAGAATGCTGGTGGTGATCAGCAGTGCCAGCGTACCGTTCTGCAGTCCGACTTCCAGACTGATGGCCCGTGCCTGTGCTTCGCTGTGCAGGAACCAGCGTCCGGCCAGATAGCCCAGACTCATGGTGCTGAGGTTCAGCAACAGCGCTGCCGGTCCGGCTTGGAGGGTGAAGCCAATCAGCTTATCGCCCAGATTGATGCAGATGGAGACGATCACCGCGACCAGCACCAGTACCGAGAAGCGGGTAATTAATGGCTCCATGCGGCGGGCAAAGTGCTGCCATTTTGCGCGGATGGCCATGCCGATAACAACAGGAATCACGGTAATAATCATCAGCTTGATCCAGGTGCTGACGATGGGCAGTTCAAAGTGTGAGCCGGCATCGCTGTAATGATTAATGGCCCAGACGCCGAGCAAAGGAATGGTGAACGGCGTAATAAAACCAATCACCGCCGTCAGTGATACGGACAGGCCGACATCGGCACGGGCAAGGTAACTGTACAGATTCGAGGTAGTACCGCCGGGGCACAAAGCCAGAATAAACAAACCAATCGCCAGTTCACCATGCAGACCGGTCACGGCAATAATGGCCATGGCGATTAACGGCAGCAGCAACATCTGGCAGAAGGCACCGATCAGGAAACCTCTTGGCTGGCGGAATACACGGCGGAAATCTTCCGGGGTCAGACCCAGGCCAACGCCTACCATAATTAAAATCAGGGCGATCGGCAGACCGATCTGAATAAGCGACTGCAACATACGGAGTACTCTTGTTGTTATTCTGGTGATCGGACGTGGGCAGTCAGAGGTCTGCTCCGTACTGATCTTGTAATCAGCACGCTACCCTATGGCTGCAGTGGCGGCAACGGCTGTTCGTGTCACTAAGCAGGGAAGTTTGTAAGTCTTTGTGAGGCGTGCCCTGATGCCTCCGTCTTACGAACGGGGTATCAGCGGTGACGATAAAAGCCTTTCACTACGCTCCACAGATTAAAACCGGCCAATGGTGCGCGTTGTACGCAGCGATCACGGGCGTTTTTTTTATCGGCAATTTCCGCGTATTTACTGGCCCAGAGTATCCAGTTGCCATCGGTGGTGGTGCTTTGCAGCAGTTGCGGGAAACGCTGTTTTAACTGCTCCAGACAGTCGGTCTGTTCGCGGTGTTCTTTCCATAAATTCAGCACTAACCAACCGTGGGCCGATAAATGGCGTTCGCATAAATCGAGAAAATCGCTCTGCAATACCAAAGGATCAAGACCATCGGCCAGATACAGATCGCAGATTAATAAATCGCATTGACCGGTTTCTGTCTGCCGTAAAAAATCGGCGGCATCGCTGACATGGGTGCTCAGACGCTTATCGCGGGGCAGGGAAAAATATTGCTGCGCTACCTGAAATACCGCCTGGCGGATATCGACGGTCTGAATCGTCGCCGCCGGTAACCAGTGAAACAAAGTACTGGCCAGGGTACCGCCGCCGGTACCCAGCAGCGTGATATTGGCGGGCGGTGTCAGCGCATCGAATTGCACCAGCACCGCCACCATCGCGCGGGCGTATTCGTGTTGCAGTTGCAGTGGTGCGCTTTTCAGCTGACAGCTTTGTTCATCGGCGGTGCCAAAACTTAAATAGCGTTTATTGCCATCGTCAAACACCAGAATGGGGCCGAATTCATCATAACGACGATGAATTTCGCGCCCCAGATGAGAAAGTGAAATCACAGAAACTCAGTACTCACAACGATTTGAAAAACACCTTGGAATTACGCTGGAAGTTGTACAGTTTTTGCCGCTCCTGCGGTAATTCGGCAACCGCACCGGCGACAAAACCGTTTTCAATAAACCAGTGTGCGGTACGGGTGGTTAACACAAACAATTGTTTGTAATTACGCCGTTGTGCTTCCTGCTCGATTTGTTCCAGCAGACGCTGACCGCGATTGGTACCGCGATAATCGGCATGCACCGCAACGCAGGCGAGTTCGGCTTTGTCGTCAGAATACGGATACAGTGCGGCGCAGGCGGTAATCATGCCGTCGCGCTCAATGACATAAAAACGCTGGATTTCGTTTTCCAGTAATTCCCGCGAGCGACGCACCAGAATACCCTGCTCTTCCAGCGGCCGCAGTAATTCGAGAATACCGACGACATCGTCGCTTCTGGCATTGCGCAGCTGGTCGTAAGCGTATTGCGTGACCATGGTGCCGCGGCCTTCGCGCGAAAACAGTTCCTGCAGTAGTGCGCCGTCGTCGGCATAACTCAGCAGGTGCACCCGTGGTACTCCCTGACGAACGCTTCTTATCGCGGCTTCGGCATGGCAGCGTACTTCCCCTTTCCAGCCATGCAGGTGGGGTTCGAGATCCATGCAGGTTAATTCTTTAATCAGTTCGCCGTCGTCATCCAGCAGGCCGGATTGCTCACCCATAATAATTAATTTATCGGCGCGCAATGCCACCGCGGTGTGTTGTGCAACATCTTCAACGGTGAGGTTAAACATATCGCCGGATGGTGAATAACCGGCCGATGACAGCAGCACCACGTTGCGCTGTGCCAGCAATTCGCTGATGGCCTGATGTTCAATACGCCGCACTTCACCGGTGTGCTGATAATCGACACCGTCAATGACACCGAGCGGTTTGGCGGTAACAAAATTACCACTCACGACGCGGATGCGTGCGCCATGCATGGGTGAGTTGGGCAGGCCAACCGATAGGCGCGATTCAACATCGGCTTTCACCATGCCGACCGCCGCTTTTACCGCATTTAAGGCTTCGCTGTCGGTAATGCGTAAATCGTTGTGAAAACGGCTTTGGATATCCAGCTTGCTTAAAACCGCATCAATTTGTGGTCGTGCGCCGTGTACCAGCACCAGGCGCACGCCGAGACTGGTCAGCAGGGCAATGTCCTGCACCACATGATTGAAATTATCGTGCGCAATCGCATCGCCTTCGAACATGATGACGAAGGTTTTACCGCGGTGCGCATTAATGTACGGCGATGATTGACGGAACCATTGCACGTAAGCGGTGGTATCTGGATTCACTCGGTTTTTTCACTCCTGAAACAGGTTTTAAATGTTGGCGTTGATTTAAGCATGAGCAGCGCTCAGACAGAAGCACGCAGGCAGAAGTGCTCAATCAGGCCGCGCAGCAGTGTAACGCAGGGTTCGATCTGATCCTGCGCCAGATACTCATCGACCTGATGCGCCTGATCGATATTCCCCGGCCCGAGCACAATGGTATCGATGCCCAAATCCTGTAAAAAAGGTGCTTCGGTGGCGTAGTTAACTGCCGCACTGGTATGGCCGGTTAAACGTTCAGCGGCCTGAACCAGCGGGCTGGTGGCAGCAGTTTCAAAGGAATTAACGCCGGGAAATAACGGCTCGAACGAAAATTCCACCCGGTTTTGTTCAGCAATCGGATTTAACCGCTGGCGGATTTCATCGCGCAGATCATCGTTGCTCATACCCGGCAGGGTGCGTAAATCGAACGCCAGTTCGCAGCTGCCGCAAATGCGGTTGGGATTATCGCCACCGTGAATACAGCCAAGGTTGAGTGTCGGCACCTGCACGGCAAAATGTGCGTTCTGATAACGACCAGCAAGATCGCGGCGCAGATTCATTAATTCATTCATCACCGGCACCATGGCATCGAGGGCATTGATGCCGAGATCCGGGTTGGATGAATGCCCGGCTTTACCGGTTAAGCGCACGCTCTCCATCATGATGCCTTTGTGCATACGGATGGGTTTTAAGCTGGTGGGTTCGCCGACTACGGCATAGCGTGCTTTCGGCTTACCCTGCTGCGCCAATGCCCGCGCACCGCACATCGAGCTTTCTTCATCGGCGGTGGCGAGAATAATCAGCGGCTGTTTGAACTCGCTGGCCTGATAATGCTGTAACGCTTCCAGAATCAGGGCGAAAAAGCCTTTCATATCGCAGGTGCCCAGGCCATAAAAACGGCCGTTACGCTCGGTTAACGTAAAAGGGTCAGACTGCCAGCGCTCCGGATTGCAGGGCACGGTATCGGTATGACCGCTGAGTACCAGGCCGCCATCGCCGCGCCCCAGTGTTGCAATCAGGTTGGCTTTGCCGGGGAAGCCTTCCAGCGGCAGAATTTCGCAGCTAAAGCCCAGTGCGCTGAACCATTCAGCCAGGGTGTTGATCACCGGCAGATTACTTTTATCGTACTCCGGCAGTACCGAACTGATGCTGTTGTGGGCAATCAGGGTTTGCAGACGGCTGATCAGATCCATAACGGGCCTTTTATGAAAAACGGTGGTTATAAATATCAGCGCTGTTAATAACCGTGTTTAAAACATCACTGAGCTTGCTAATAGACAGGCGCCTCACGACAATAGCGCCATGACTAAAGAAACCGAACTCAAGCTCCGCATCAGCCCGCAATTTTTGCCTGCGCTGACTCAATTCCTGAACACTCAGGCCCGGCCTCAGAGCCATTCTACGCTGAAAAACTGGTACCTCGATACGCCCGCAGCGGCGTTATCGTCGGCCCGTGCAGCACTGCGTATCCGTCAGCACGGTGATGGCTATGAGCAGACGCTTAAAACCCGCGGCCAAAGTACGGCCGGGATACATCAGCGCGGCGAATGGAACTGGCCATTAACCGTACCGCAACTCAATACCGACGTTCTGCAACGTGCTGACGTTGCGGACCACTGGCCGGCCAATATCAATACTGCCGAGCTGGGTGAAATATTCACTACCCATTTTGAACGTCAGGCCTGGTTGTGGCAGCTGGATGGCTGTGAAGCCGAAGTGGTACTGGATCAGGGCGAGGTCTGCACGGGTCATAAAACGCTGCCGTTGTGCGAAGTGGAACTGGAATTAAAACAGGGCGATGCCGCCGGTTTGTGGGTCATGGCGCTGCGCTTGGCAGAACATGCACCGCTGTGGCTGAGCGATATCAGCAAGGCCGAACGCGGTTATCGTCTGGCGCGGCTCAGTCAGCCCTGGGCGCAGACGCCGGGCGTGGCGGCCAGTGATGATATGGCCATAGCGCTGCCGCAGTGGCTGGGCTACGAATTTTTACACCTGCAGCGCGCGCTGGAACACTGCCTGTGGGACAGCAATATTCATGGCGCACTGGATGCCTGGACACACTGGCAGGCACTGCGTGCTCTGCCGCAACTGGCCGGTAAAGTGATCCGTCGTAACCAGACCCGCGTTCTGCGTGACGCTCTGGACCAGCTGCAGCAGCCATTGCAACAATTGGCCGCGACGGCCCAGTTGCTGAGCTATTTGCGCAGTGCCGATGAAGAAAGTGACGTACACGAAGAACTAAACACGCTGCAGGCGGTCTGGATGGAGCGCCTGCAACAGCTGCGCGATGACGCCGTGGTGGCAAAAGCGCTGACACAGGCTGCAGCGGCGTTATATGTGCTGCCGCCGTTAAAAAGTGGCAGCGAGCAGGCCGGGCATTGGCTGCGTCATTTACTGCGTCAGCATCTGCCATTGCTGGAGCAGCTTAAACGCCAGCGTCCGCAGTCCACTGAGCAATGGCGTGGCATGAGCCATGAGCTGTCGCTGCTGTGTCAGGCTTGTGACTATGCGCGTACGCTGCCGGAAGCCGCGCAGGGGAATCCGGTCGGCGAACCGGTATGGCGCGCGCTGTCTGATATGCTTAACGCAGAAACTTTGCTACAAAGGCCTTGGTCTTTACCGCCACTGCACACGGCGGATGAGGGCGAACAGCGCGGCGCCGATGATTACAGCGGCTGGGCAGAAGAGCACCTGCAGCATCTGGCCAGACAACTCTGACGTGGGTACGCAGAGCAAATACACTGATTAGGGAATGACACATGCAGGCTCAGGCGGAACGCCAACTCTCATTACCATCACTGATTGAAGATCTGCGCCGCGACCTGCTGCTCAACGATGACGATCATCAGCTGGCCTTGAGTATCCGCCGCAAGGTGGAAGAGAAAAACCTGCATGTTCTGACCCTGCTGGCCAAACAAGGGTACGCCGATGCCCGGCATAAAGGCCGGCTTCTGAACGAACATGCCCTGATCGATTGGCTGGCCGCACGGCATAACATGGAAGCGGTGCAGATCGATCCGCTGGAAGTGGATGTGTCAGCGGTCACCGATGTGATGTCTTATGCCTTTGCTGAGCGCCACCGTATTCTGGCCGTCAAGGTCAGCACCGATACGGTAGTGGTCGCCTGTGCCGAACCGGAAGTTGAAAGCTGGATGGGCGACGTTGAGCACGTTACCCGCCGTCAGGTGAAACGTGTGCTGGCCGCGCCCAGTGATATCGAACGTTACCGAGTTGAGTTTTATCAGCTCGCCAACTCGGTCAACCGTGCCCGCCAGAGCCATAAAGGCGTCAGCGCGGTGCAGAATCTGGAATCCATGCTGGAGCTGGGCAAAGCCCGCGCACCGGACGCCAATGACGAGCACATCGTCAATATCGTTGATTGGCTGCTGCAATATGCTTTCGATCAGCGGGCCAGTGATATCCACCTGGAACCACGACGCGAAGTGGGTCATGTGCGGTTCCGCATCGACGGCGTGCTGCACAATGTCTACGAGTTGCCGGCGCAGGTGGCGATGGCGGTGGTCGCGCGGATTAAATCACTGGGGCGGATGAACATTGCGGAAAAGCGCAAACCCCAGGACAGCCGGTTAAAAACCAAAACCCCTTCCGGTCAGGAAGTAGAATTGCGTTTATCCACGTTGCCGACCGCCTTTGGCGAAAAGCTGGTGATGCGGGTTTTCGATCCACAGGTGCTGGTGCGCAGTTTCTCAGAGCTGGGTTTCAGTAAAGAAGATAACCGCCGCTGGGCGGAAATGACGCGCAACAACCACGGCATTATTTTTGTTACCGGCCCGACCGGTTCCGGTAAAACCACCACGCTGTATTCCACACTGAAACAACTGGCCACGCCGGAAGTGAACGTGTCGACCATTGAAGATCCGATCGAAATGGTAGAAGGTTCGTTTAACCAGATGCAGGTGCATCCTGGTATTGATCTGACCTTTGCCAGCGGCGTGCGCGCTTTGTTGCGTCAGGACCCTGATATCATCATGGTGGGTGAGGTGCGCGATCTGGAAACCGCCGAAATTGCGGTTCAGGCGGCGTTAACCGGCCATTTGGTACTGTCCACCCTGCACACCAACGATGCCCCCTCGGCCTTTACCCGTTTAATGGAACTGGGCTTACCGGCTTATTTAATCCGCTCCAGTGTGCTGGGCGTCATGGCTCAGCGTCTGGTGCGGACCTTGTGTCCGCACTGCAAAGTGAAAGAAAAAGTCGACGAGCGTGCCTGGAAACAACTGACCGCTCCCTGGCTGGTGAAAACACCGGAATTTGTCTTCTCCGCTAAAGGCTGCCTTGAATGTCGTGGCACCGGTTATATGGGACGGATGGGCATTTATGAAGTGATGCCGATGAGTGAAAACCTGGAAGTGATGATCAACGACCAGATGGATCACATCAAACTGCGTCAGGCCGCCATGAAGGAAGGTATGCACAGTCTGCGCTTAAGTGGTGCACATAAAGTGGCGGCGGGGATGACCACGGTGGCAGAAGTGATGCGTGTGGCGCCTTTGTCGAAGATGCAGTCGTAAAAGTGTTAGCTGGTGCATAGAGACCCGGCGTATCAACGACTAGAATGAACAATTAAATAAGAACAGTAAGGAAATACCTACGTGGATATCAGCGTACCACCGATCATCGACCTTGAGGCCTCCGGTTTTGGACGGGGCAGCTATCCGATTGAGGTGGGCTTTGCGCTGGAAGACCGTATGGTGCACAGCTTTCTGATCAAGCCCGCCCCTAACTGGTTGCACTGGAGTGTTGAAGCTGAACATATTCATGGTATTTCACGTGATCAGCTGCACAGAGAAGGCATGACCCCGCGCGAAGTAGCGCTGAAAATGAACGATATTTTGCGCGGCAAAACGCTGTATTCCGATGCCTGGAGTTTTGACAGCTCGTGGATGGGGCGACTGTTTGACGAAGCTGAACTGGTGCAGCGTTTCCGCATTGAAACCATTAATAAGCTGCTGACGCCGGAACAGATGGAAGCCTGGCACGACACCAAAAAATCCCTCTGGCATGATATGAATATCGAACGTCACCGCGCCGCTAACGATGTGCAGGTGCTGCAGGAAACCTTCTTACGGGTGGCTTGCCCGGTTTAACTACTCGCTGTCCATTTCCAGTACCGCGATTTCCAGTAAAGCAATTTCGCGTTTTTTGCGCTCCAGCTCCTGCTGCAGATGCTCCGGCCCTTCTTCTGCAATTTCCAGAAAATGGCGCTCGATAAATTCCTTCTCAGCCAGCGTGCGCTGCAGCAGTTCTTCCGTATTTTTCAGTTCATCACGCATTGCCGCCACTTCACTGGCCCGGAAGCTGGTTTTGAGCTCCTGCTGAAGGTTTTGCGTGAGCAGGCGTTCTTCCTGATATTTTTTATCGAGTTGTTCCAGTCGTTCTTTCAGACGGGTTTTGTCCCTTTCCAGCCGGTCGCGTGTGACGCCGAGACTTTTGAGTTTGATTAAGTCTGCTGACAGACTGCTTAACTTATTCTTCAGCGTTTTGCTCAATTCTTTCTGCTGGCGTTGTGTGAGCTGATGCTGGGTGATGATTTCACCGGCGCGCTCAAGCTTCCGCGTTAATGACTCCACCATCTGCTGCAACTGAGTGCGATCCAGCTCACCTTCTTTCAGGTAGGCCACCAGGCGCTCTTTCTCGGTCTGAAAATGCTCCTGCAGATGTTCGAGTTCTTTCGCTGCCGGATTTTCCTGTGCCACGATCTGTTGGTTAAGATCCTGTTCGGCTTCTGTCAGTTGCCGGACCAGTGACTGTTCCTGATTGCTGTGGAGTTCGTTATGGGATTGCTGGTCTTCTACTAACAGCATCAGCGTTTTATTTTGTTCAAGAAGATCGGTAATTTCCCGGCGGCGGCTTTTCCACTGCAGGATCAGCACCGCAACCGCTGCCACAAGCAGAATACTGAGTTGAGCAATAACGATCAGGCTGATGGACATGGGGTTATACCGGGTAAATACGGGCAATTCTTATTATAGATGCATTTACGGCAAGCTTTGTGACCCGTTCTATACTGAGCTGAGAGCATAGGGGGGAGTGAATGAAATTTCTGATTGTTGATGACAGTCCGGCGATGCAGGCCATTGTCCGCCGCTCGCTGCAACGGGCGGGCTATGGTGATCTGGAGTTCAGGCTGGCAGGTAATGGACGCGAAGCGATTGAGATCATCCGCACCTGGGAGCCGGAAGTGGTCATTACCGATTGGCATATGCCGGAAATGAGCGGTCTGGATTTGATCCGTGAATGCCAGCGCCAGATGCTGGGTATCAAGATTGGTCTGGTGACAACAGAAACAAGCCCCGAACGTATCCAGGAAGCGCGTAATGCCGGGGCATTGTTCGTGCTGCATAAGCCGTTTGAGCAGGAAGAGTTCAGCGAAGTACTGCTGCCGATCATTCAGGGGGCGGTGGAAGGTGAAGCCTTACTGGCAAACAGCGCCAGTGAGCCGGATACCACCACCTACGAGTTGCGCCTGCCTTCGTTAGGTGCCATGAACAAAGTGATCGATGGCGTTACGTTAGCCGATGTGCAGCTGCTTCCGGCGGATCGGCGCCAGGTTGATTATCGCTATTTGCCGTATGTCGTGGCGCTGTTCTCTGATCATGAGAAGGCAACCATTAAAGCGGTATGCATTATGGATATTCGCGCTGCAGCTGTGCTTTCCTGTGCCGCAACCGGCGAGTTTCCCGAAATGTATAACGAGTGTTTGCAGAACAAGGCAATGGGGAAAAAACTGCTCGATAACATCAAGCGTATGATGAAGCTGGTGGGGGCGCTGTTCTACGATCCGTCTAATCAGCAGGATCTGGATCTGAAAAGTGTGCACCTGATTCCCAAGCCTTTCGACCGGCTGGAAAAACTGGGCTCCAGCGTCAGCGATAAACGCATGGATATTACCGTCACCTCCCCCATGTATGGGGAGGGGCATCTTATTCTGATGGAAGTGTTGGAATAAACCTCCGCATCAGCGCCAGACCATTTTTGACTCCGGCTACCGGCAACCAGCCAATATGAATGACATTATGTACTGGTTGCCGGGGGCAGATTACTTATACAGCAATCCTTTTTTCTCCTGTGCATCCGGGCGCGTTTTAAAACGCTTATGCAGCCATAAATATTGACTTGGATGCTGACGCAATTGTTCTTCCAGAAATGCGTTAGCGACACGCGCGTCGGCGCTGTCATCTTCACCCGGAATCGGCAAAGCATCATGAATCGTCATGGTGTAACCGCGGTTATCGTCATTTCGGAAATAAGTAATCGGCATCACCAGTGCATTACCGGCCTTGGCAATACGTGATGTGGCTGTGATGGTTGCCGCCGGTATTCCGAAAAAGTCGACAAATACGCTGTTTTTGCGCCCGAAATCCTGGTCTTGTGCGTACCAGAGAATCTCGCCTTTTTTCAGGGTGCGGATAAAACCACGGATATCTTTACGGGTAAAACAGTGGTTATAAAGACGGGCGCGGTTTTGTTCCATCAGGTAATTCATCACCGCATTATTCTGCGGACGATAGCTGACGTTAAACGTCAGCTTATTGCTGAGCAGCGTACCCGCCAGATCCAGCATGGAATAGTGCGCACCGAGCAGCATAATACCGCGGCCTTCGGCCTGTGCAGCGGCGATTTTTTCCAGGCCAATAAAGGTGGTTTTATCGAGCAGGTAATCGGGCTTGCGGAACCAGGCGATCATGGTTTCCATCACACCGATACCGTTGTCGATAAACACCTGTCGCACCAGTGCATGTTGTTCTGCCGCTGTTTTCTCCGGGAAACACAGACGGATATTCACCTCAACAATATGTCGCCGACTCTTGGCGACTTTATGCAGCAATAAGCCGATGGCTTTACCGATATGCAGCTGTAACGGCAGTGGCAGTCGGGTGGTGACAACCATCAGCCCTACCGTCAGCCAGACCGGCCAGTGTTGTGGTTTTAACAGCGTTTTAGGGAAATGCGCATCAGCCATTTAACCAATCCATATAGCTGAACACGCCTTGTTCTACGGTCGCAAATGCATCGCTGTAACCGGCAGCACGTAATGCGCTGATATCGGCTTCGGTGAAGCTTTGATACGCACCTTTCAAATGATCCGGGAACGGCATGTATTCTTTTTTACCATGAATTTTCTGCGGCTCCGGGCGCTCGCCATGCCATTTGATCACGGCATCGGCCACATCGTTAAAGCTCTGGCACTGGCCGGTACCCAGGTTGAAAATTCCGCTCTTATCCGGATTTTTCCAAAACCACAGATTCACTTTGACGACATCTGCGACAAAGACAAAATCACGGCGTTGTTCACCATCGCCGTAACCGCCACTGCCACCGAATAACTTGCAGATGCCGTTGTCTTTTAGTTGGTTGTTAAAGTGGAACGCAACGGATGACATCGAGCCTTTGTGCTGTTCGCGCGGGCCGTACACATTGAAATAACGGAAGCCGACGACCTGAGTGGTCAGTGTATGCTGAATGGAGCGTACATACTGGTCGAACTGCCATTTGCTGTAGCCATAAACATTCAGTGGTTTTTCGTGGCTGCGCTCTTCTTTAAACACATCGCTGCCACCGTAAACCGAGGCGCTGGACGCGTATAAAAAGGCGATGCCTTTGGCCTGGCAGGCGTGCAGTAATACTTTGGAATATTCGTAGTTATTTTCCATCATAAATTTGCCGTCCCACTCGGTGGTGGAAGAGCAGGCGCCTTCGTGGAAAATCACTTCAACGTTATCAAGAATGCCGTCGTCATTTTTTACGCGCTGCAGAAAATCGTCTTTATCCAGATAGTCGGCGATGTCGCAATCGCTGATATTGTAAAACTGCTTACCATCGCTTAAGTCATCAACCACGATAATATCTTTACGGCCCTGTTCGTTCAGGGTTTTAACGATGTTACTGCCAATAAAGCCGGCACCGCCGGTTACGATAATCATGCTTCGGTCTCCTGAATTTTTTTCACAATAGCGGATGTTGAGCAGTTATCTTTAAAGCTCAGAATAATCACATCGCCACCGTTGTTCTGTACACACTGGCCACCGGCAATCTGCTCGATGGTGTAGTCACCGCCTTTCACCAGAATATCCGGCAGAATGCGGCAGATTAAACGCTCCGGGGTGTCTTCGGCGAAGGGTACAACCCAATCGACACTTTCCAGTCCGGCCAATACCGCCATGCGGTGATCGAGCGGATTAATCGGCCGGCTGGGGCCTTTTAGACGGCTGACGGATTCATCGGCATTTACCGCGACCAGTAAACGGTCACCCAGCGCTTTGGCTTCTTTTAAATACTGCACGTGGCCGGGGTGAATAATATCGAAACAACCGTTGGTCATGACCAGCGTCTCGCCACGGGAGCGGGCTTCTTCAACCAGCAGTTGCAGGCTGTCTTCATCAAAAATACCGGCACCCAGGCGGTTTTCGCTGCGCAGGTCACGGCGTAATTCTTCGGTCGATACCGTCGCGGTCCCCAGTTTGCCGACCACGATACCGGCGGCGGTGTTGGCCAGCACGGTAGCGTTTTCGAGTGACTGACCCGCCGCCAGTGCGGTAGCTAGTACTGAAATAACCGTATCGCCGGCACCGGTTACGTCAAATACTTCGCGTGCGCGTGCCGGTAAATGAAAGGGTTCCTGCTCACGCTGTACCAGTGTCATGCCTTTTTCGCTGCGGGTAACCAGAATGGCCTGCAGGTCGTAATCACTGATCAGTTTCCGTGCTTTGGTAACCAGGGTGTCGTCGTCGTCGGCAGGGCCAACCACGGCTTCAAATTCGCTCAGGTTCGGCGTGATCAGGGTCGCGCCACGGTAGCGTTCGAAATCGGTGCCTTTCGGGTCGACCAGCACTGGCACTGCGGCGTGTCTGGCGGCGCGGATTAACGTCTGCGGATTGCTCAGCGCGCCTTTGCCGTAGTCTGACAGTATGACGACGTTGGCGGCGGCCAGACGCTGATCGAAATCGCTGTACAGGCTGTTCAGGTCGGTGGCATCAAAGGCTTCTTCAAAGTCGAGGCGAATGAGCTGCTGATGGCGGCTCATGATGCGCAGTTTGGTAATGGTCGGATGATGCGGATGCTGCAGGAAGTGACAGCGCACATTGGCCAGTTCGAGCATGGCGGCCAGCGCTTTGCCGTTTTCGTCGTTACCGGTAATGCCGAGCAGATCAACGTCTGCGCCCAGCGTGGCAATATTCAGGGCAACGTTACCGGCACCGCCGGCGCGGTTTTCAACATCCTGAATCTTAACTACGGGAACCGGTGCTTCCGGCGAGATACGTGATGTCGGGCCCTGCCAGTAGCGGTCGAGCATTACATCGCCAAACACCAGCACGCGGGCCTGGTGAAAATCGGGAACGGTTACATCCATAGTGGTTTTACACGTCTGCGGCTGTCAGAAAAATGAGCCCGGAAGTTTAACATAGAGGTTGGCGCCGGTGTGCTACTCCGTGCTTTAAGAAACCTCGCGGCTTTACATGTTTCATATCGCGCCATTCGCTGTCGGCAAGTCAGCCTGTGGTATGATGCCGCGCTTTGATCCGGGTGAACGGCGGGAGTTCTGTGGCGCGATTTTTTTATTCTGTATTGTACGCTTGTTTGCTGCCGGTTCTGGTGCTGCGCCTGTGGTGGCGCGGACGGCTGAATCCGGGTTACCGCCAGCGTCTGCGCGAACGTTTCGGCCTTTTGCCCCACCGGCCACCGGCGAATGGCCTGTGGATTCATGCGGTGTCCGTGGGGGAAACCCTGGCCGCTGCGCCTTTAGTAAAATCGTTTCAGTCGCGCCATCCCAATGTGCCGGTGATTGTGACCACGACCACGCCGACCGGTTCTGCCCAGGTTCAGCGTTTGTTTGGTGCTGGTGTTTACCATATGTATCTGCCTTACGATCTGCCCTGGTTCTGGCGTAATTTTCTTAATGCCCTGCGGCCTGGCTTGCTGGTGGTGATGGAGACCGAGCTTTGGCCCAATCTGCTGGCTGCCTGTGAGCAGCGGCACATTCCGGTGATGCTGACCAATGCCCGGCTGTCGGAAAAATCGGCCCGCGGTTACGAAAAATTCTCCGCGCTGACCCAGCCAATGTTGCAGCGCCTGAGTATGGTGGCGGTGCAGAATGCGGCGGATGGCCAGCGTTTTCTCGATCTGGGGCTGCCCGCCGGGCGACTGGAAGTCACCGGCAGCGTTAAGTTTGATATGGACGTGCCGCCGATGGTGCAGGCGCAAGGGGCGGTATTGCGTGAGCAGTGGGGCGCTGAGCGTCCGGTGCTGGCGCTGGCTTCCAGCCATGCCGGTGAAGATGAACTGCTGCTGGATCTTTATCCGCGCTTGTTGGCCGTTTGTCCGACGTTGTTATTATTGTTGATCCCCCGTCATCCTGAACGCTTTGAAGCGGTAACCAATGCGGTACGCAGCCGTGGTATCCGCGTGCAGCGCCGCAGCGCCGGGGCTGCATCAGCCCAGACACAGGCGTATGTTGCCGACACCATGGGAGAAATGTTGCAGTTATTGGCTGCTGCCGATCTGGTGCTGGTGGGCGGTAGTCTGATTGCCCATGGCGGCCATAATCCGATTGAACCGGCGGCGTTGGGTAAAGCCACCCTGATTGGCCCGCATCATATGAACTTCGCCGTTATTGTCGATAACCTGCAAAGCGCCGGCGCCCTGGCAGTGGTCAGTGATCAGGCGGATGAACTGCTGGCGCAACTGCAAACGTATCTGAATGACGACGCATTGCGTAATCGCATGGGTGCTGCCGGGCAGGCGGCGGTCGATGCCAATCGTGGGGCGGTAAAACGTCTGACGGAACTTTGTGCAGCGTATCTGAAACTCTGATCTGCAGCCTGAACAGCACGCAATAAAAAACCCGCCGCGGCGGGTTTTTTATTGTCCGGAAAGCGCAGACTTAAACGCTGGTCAGCCAGCCGTTCAGGGTCTGGATATCACCTTCGTTCAATGTACCGGCGTAGAACTTCAGGTTCAGCAGGTTAATGATGTAATCATAACGGGCGTTGGCGTAGTCACGCTGGGCGCTGAACAGGTTCTTTTGCGCGTTCAGTACTTCAACGATGTTACGGGTGCCCACTTTATAACCGGTCTGGGTGGCTTCCAGAGCACTCTGTGCGGAAGTAATCGCCTGCTTGCGGGCCTTGATGTTCAACGTATCGGTCTGCACCTGACGGAACAGGCTGCGGATATTCTGTTTTACATCGCGGCGCTGGGTTTCCAGCTGATAATCGGCAGCAGCGAAATTCAGGGCAGACTGTTTGCTCTGACCGTAAAGAGAGCCGCCGGCCAGCAGCGGCATGGAGATTTTCACGCCGATGGCGGTGACCGTGCTGTCCGTCGGATCATCACCGACAAATGGAGCCTGATCGGCATCGGTGTAGCTGCCGAACAGACTGACGCTTGGCAGATGATTAGAACGGGCCGCATTACGCTGCAGACGCACACCGTCTTTGCTGGCTTCAGCGATCAGAACACCGGCGTATTTTTCCAGACCGGATTGTACCCAGTCGCTGGCTTGCGCAGGCTGTGGCATTTCCATGGCAACGTCGGCTTTTAATGGCGATACTTCTTCAAAGCGCTGGCCGGTCAGTTGTTCCAGTGCTTCGTAGCTGATATCCAGCGCCGCTTCCTGACCCAGCAGATTGACGTAAGACAGGTCGTAGCTGGCCTGTGCTTCGTGTACGTCGGTAATGGCAATCAAGCCCACTTCGAAACGCTGCTTGGTTTGTTCCAGCGAACGCTTAACGGCTTTTTCTTCAGCCTGAGCGGTGGACAGGTTGTCCTGAGCCCGCAGTACGTTGAAATACGCCTGGGCGGTACGCAGCAGCAACTGCTGTTCAGCCAGTTGCAGTTGCAGGCCTGCGGCATCATCACCGCTGACGGCGGCTTTATAGGTGTACCAGCTGTTCAGATTGAACAGCGTCTGGGAAGCGGTGACTTCCAGACTGCCGAGATCGTAATCTTTATCGGTTTTTACATAGCCACCGTTAGTCAGGTCAATAGACTCGGCTTCTGAGCTGATGCTGGTTTGGCTGTAAGAAATCTGGGCCTGGGGCAGCAAAGCACCGCGGGCGATAGTGACGTTGTAGCTGTTGGCTTCGCGGATCGCACGGGCTGCGGCAATTTCCGCGTCGTTGCTGGCCGCCTGCTGGTAGATGGTGCTAAGGTCCGCCGCGTTTACAGCGCCGGAAGCTAACAGTGCAATCGTCAGTGAGAGCAGTTTTTTCATAGAGGTGCCTTTCGCAGCGAGTATGAATTCGTTTAGTCCTGCCGGATTCTAACAGAAAAAATCCGGCAAAAATGGTGCTGATTGTTCCATAAATAAGAACACAGCGTGCAGCGGCCCGGTGTGTCGGGGCTGCTGAAGCCCGGAATATTCTTATTCAGTAATATAGGTAGGTCAAGTATGGCGCAAAACCCCGTGGAATATGGTCGGGATGATGTTGAAATTGCGGCGCGCGAGGTCGCGTTTAAAGGGTTCTTCCGGATTGAAACAATCCGCCTGCGTCATCGTACGTTTGCCGGTGGCTGGACCGGTTATTTTGAACGTGAGCTGTTTGAGCGTGGTGAAGCAGTGTGTGTTTTATTGTTTGATCCGCAACGCGATTGTGTCGTACTGACGGAACAGTTCCGCATCGGTGCGCTGGCTGATGAGCACTCGCCGTGGCTGCTGGAGCTGGTCGCAGGCATGGTTGAGCCGGGCGAGAGCTATGCTGACGTGGCGCAGCGTGAAACCGCAGAAGAAGCAGGGTGTACCTTTAATGAATTACTGCCAATCTGCAATTACTGGGTATCTCCTGGTGGCACCAGTGAACGGGTGCAGTTGTATTGCGCCCTGATCGACAGTGCGGGAGTTGGGGGCGTGCATGGCCTGGCAGAAGAGCATGAAGATATCCGGCTGGCAAAAATGAGCTTCGGCGACGCCTATGCTGCGGTTGAATGTGGCCGTATTAATAACGCCGCAACCATCATGGCTTTGCAATGGCTGCATATTCATCACTCGCGTTTGCTGCAGAAAAAGTAATAGCCGCCAGCCGCGTTAGCCTCATTTATTCTGATACTGGCGGCGTCAGAGCGGATTCGCTAGGCTGCGCTGAGTTTGAACAACGGTTCAGAACCCGAGCGCACCGTTCCGCTCTGTTGGCCTGCGGTGATGTCGAAAGGAGAAAGTGATTGCTAAAAAAACGTCAGCGTTATGTTCCCGATCTGCAGGAAATGGCCGCTCTGTGCGAAGCCAATTACCTGCGTTTACTCAAGCTTCTGGCGGGTGCCGAAGTCGGGGACGAGCGTATCTTTCAGCTCAGCAATGATCTGCACAGTGCGCAGGTACGATTGTGTGTGGATGAAGATCACCGTTATACCACCATGGTGTCGGTGATTCAGGAAGGTCTGAGTCCGGACTGGTTACAGCCGATGTCGATGCAGGTGCGTCTGTATCATGATGCCAGCATGGCCGAAGTGCTCAGTTATCAGAATCAGCAGCGCTTTGATGGTCGTT
This sequence comes from Thalassobium sp., assembly GCA_002733205.1. GTDB lineage: Bacteria > Pseudomonadota > Gammaproteobacteria > Pseudomonadales > Oceanobacteraceae > Venatoribacter > Venatoribacter pacificus. The sequence continues at coordinate 580,705 of NVUW01000002.1, forward strand.
ATTCTTACCCTAATCCGGCGATGCGCATGCCCGATGAAAAAGTACAGCTCAATCGTTTTCTGGCGGAATGGCTCGATCACTGTTTAAAATACGGCCAAACCATCCAGCCTATCGAACTTCCGCAGCGCATATTACCGGTCAGATGACGGTTTATTGTGAACTTCGTTTCAGTTGATTTGCGCATTTGACGATAAAGTTGGAAACTGGCAAAAACAACTAGGGACAGGGGTGCAGTTTGTATTCACTGGATACGGAAGATACGCTGCGGCTGGTACAGATTACCGATACCCATTTGAATGGTCCTGAAGAGGGCCATCTGCTCGGTATGAAAACGCTGCACAGCATGAACTGTGTGCTTGATATCGTGCGTCAGGAACGCCCCCATATCGATAGCATTCTGGTAACCGGTGACCTTTCACAGGATGGCAGCGTACGCGCTTATCAGCATCTGCATAATGCCCTGCAACCTTTTGGTTGTCCGGTTTTCTGGTTTGAAGGCAATCATGATGTGCCAGCCAGCATGCATGAAGTGGCTGAAGACACGGAGCATCTGCATCGACTCGTGCGCAGCAAGCACTGGCAGTTGATTCTGCTGAACTCGCAGGTTGAAGGGTCCGTTCATGGCCGCCTGGCCCAGGACCAGCTCGATCTGCTGGATCAGGCCCTCAGCGAACGCCCCGATTTACATTCCCTGGTCAGCTTTCATCATCATCCTCTGCCGATGGGCAGTCGCTGGATTGACCGCATTGGTGTCAAGAATGCCGATGAGGTGCTGGCCGTTATCCGCCGTCACAACAATGTGCGTTGTGTATTGTGGGGACATGTTCATCAGGAAAGTGACCAGCTGATCGACGGTGTGCGTTATATGTCGACGCCTTCAACCTGTGTACAGTTTACGCCAAAGTCCGAAGAGTTCTCGGTGGATACTCTTGCTCCCGGTTACCGCTGGCTGGATCTGTGTGCCGATGGCTCAATTGCAACCGGCGTCAGCCGCGTCGAAGGCATCGCCTTTGAGATTGATTACTCGGTAAAGGGTTACTGATTCTTTGTCTTCTTCCGCTATTGGCTGTCTGTATCTGCACGGTTTTCTCAGCTCACCACAATCACAAAAAGCGCAGCAGCTGCTGCGTTTTTACGCTGACCATTTAACCCCCGAACAACTGGCATTGCCGACCTTACCCTTTGCTCCGGCGGAGGCGATTGCGTTGGCGCGCGCTGAGCTTAAACGTCTGCAGCAGAGTTTTGCGCAGGTGTTCATCATTGGCAGTTCGCTCGGTGGCTTCTATGCCACGCATCTGGCTGAAAGCGAAGGCGTACCAGCGGTGCTGGTTAATCCGGCGGTACGGCCGTTTGATCTGTTTGAGCATTATCTGGGGCCGAACACCCATTACTACAGCGGCGAAGTGCATGAGCTGACCCACGCCCATATCGCTCAGCTGCGGGCATTGGATTGTGCGCAGATTCATCACCCCGAGCGTCTTTTGTTATTGCTGCAAACCGCTGATGAAACCCTCGATTACCGTCTTGCGGCAGCGCTTTATCAGCGTTGCCCGGCCTGGCTTGAAGGCGGTGGCAATCACAGCTTTGAGCACTTTATTGAACGCATGCCGATGGTGCTGGCCTTTGCTGAGCGAACCAGCCGGTCGGAGACGGCTGAAATCTCGCAATCAGACATCTGACTTCCCCCTGCCTTCCCGTTATACTCCGCCGTTGATTATGGATTTCCGCTGGCAGCCAGAGGTTTGAATGTCTAAGCAATATACAGCGTCGTCGATTGAGGTTTTAAGCGGCCTGGACCCGGTTCGTAAACGCCCGGGCATGTACACCGATACTACCCGTCCGAATCACCTGGCACAGGAAGTGATCGATAACTCGGTGGATGAGGCGCTGGCCGGTCACGCGTCGATGATTGAGGTCACGCTGCACGGCGATGGCTCGATGACCGTTCTCGATGATGGTCGTGGTATGCCGACCGACATTCACCCGGAGCATGGTGTCTCCGGTGTCGAGCTGATTCTCAGCCAACTGCACGCCGGTGGTAAGTTCTCCAACGATAACTATCAGTTCTCCGGTGGTTTGCACGGTGTGGGTGTGTCGGTGGTGAACGCCTTGTCGCAGGTGCTGGAAGTGACCATCTGGCGCGATGGCCAGGTACACCGCATTGGCTTTAAAGACGGTTACAAAGCCCTCGACCTGCAAGTGGTAGAGAGCTGCGCGAAGAAGAAAACCGGCACCAGCGTACGTTTCCTGCCCGACCCTAAATATTTTGATTCGCCGCGTTTTTCGGTGCCCCGGTTAAAGCACGTTCTGCGTGCCAAAGCGGTACTGTGTCCGGGCCTGCGCATTAAATTTAACGCGCCGAATGCCGAGGACAGTGCCGAGTGGTATTACGAAGACGGTCTGAAAGACTACCTCAAGGTTCACAGCACCGGTTATGAAGTACTGCCGGCCGAACCGTTTGTGGGCTCGATGGCGGGCAGCACCGAAGGTGTTGATTGGGCGGTTCACTGGCAGCCGGAAGGCGGTGAGTTGCTGCAGGAAAGCTACGTTAACCTGATTCCGACCGCTCAGGGCGGTACCCACGTGAATGGCTTCCGCTCGGGTCTGCTGGATGCGCTGCGTGAATTCTGTGAATTCCGCAACCTGTTGCCACGCGGTATCAAACTGACTCCGGACGATCTCTGGGAGCGCTGCTCCTATGTGCTGTCAGCCAAGCTGGCAGATCCGCAGTTTGCCGGCCAGACCAAAGAGCGTTTGTCGTCGCGTGAAGCTTCGGCCTTTATCTCCGGTGTGGTGAAGGATGCGTTTGCTCTGTGGCTGAACGAGCACACCAGCGAAGCCGAGCAATTGGCGGAGATGGCGATTTACAGCGCCCAGACCCGGCTGCGCAAATCGAAGACCGTTGCCCGTAAAAAGATCACTCAGGGACCGGCGCTGCCCGGAAAACTGGCCGACTGTACCGGTCAGGATGGCGAGCGTACCGAACTCTTTCTGGTGGAAGGGGACTCCGCCGGTGGCTCGGCCAAACAGGCCCGTGACCGTGAGTTTCAGGCCATCATGCCGCTGCGCGGTAAGATTCTGAACACCTGGGAAGTAGACTCCAACGAAATTCTGGCCTCGCAGGAAGTGCACGATATTGCGGTGGCGCTGGGCATTGATCCGGGCTCGGATGATTTGTCCGGTTTGCGTTACGGCAAAATCTGTATTCTCGCCGATGCCGACTCCGACGGCTTGCATATTGCTACTTTGCTGTGTGCGTTGTTTGTCCGTCATTTCCGTAAGCTGGTGGCCGAAGGCCATGTCTATGTCGCCATGCCGCCGCTGTATCGTATTGATATCGGTAAAGACGTTTACTACGCGCTCGATGAAGGTGAAAAGCAGGGCGTGCTGGAACGTATCAAAGCGGAAAACAAACGCGGTAAGGTGAACGTACAGCGCTTTAAAGGTCTGGGTGAAATGAACCCGCTGCAATTGCGTGAAACCACCATGGACCCGAATACCCGTCGTCTGGTGCAGTTAGGCCTGGAGCCGGGTGATGGTACCAACGAAATGATGGATATGTTGCTGGCCAAGAAACGTGCAGGCGACCGTAAAAGCTGGCTTGAACAACGCGGCAACGAAGCCGAAATCGCCTGATATCAGAGTAACTGCGGCAGGGACGCTGCAGGCTGGCTGATGCCGGGTAACCAGGAGGTGACATGATAAAGATCTGCAAGTATCTGCTGCTGAGTCTGTTGCTGCTTTCTGGCCAACGGGTATTGTCAGAAAACATAACGGAGTTACCCTCATTACCTCCGGCGCAGGTCTTGTTACTGCTGTCTTACGAGCCTTTGTTTCCGGCCGCTGACCGCATTGTTACCACCGTTCAGCGCGAGCTGAGCAATAACCCGCAACGGGACATCACGCTGCATGTGGAATTTATGGATTCCGATCTGCAGGCCACACCCGAATACCTCAAAGCTTACGCGCAATTACTGCAGGCCAAACAACAACAGGGTGAACGCTATGATCTGGTGATGGTTGCCGGCGATGGTGCGCTAAAGCTGGTTGTCGCGGAAGGACGCAAGGTTCTGGGTCAGGCACCGGTGGTGTTTGTCGGGGTTAACGACAGCGAACTGATCCGAAAACTGCAAGGCCAGGGTGGCTATACCGGCGTTTACGATGCGCTGCCGGTGTATGAATTTATGGCGCTGATGCGCTATCTCTACCCCGGGTTTCAGCAACTGCATGTGATCAACGACGGCTTGCCGCGCAGCGCATTGCGTATGCTGCAACTGCAGCAGGCGGCTGACAGTCTTAATCAGAAGCTGGTGGTGCATTCACTGGCGACACTCAGCTGGCAACAGTTGGCGGATGAATTATCAGCGTTGCGCGGTGAGCCACTGTTGCTGTTGTCGGCGTATATGGATGTGCATCAGCAGGTCAAAGCGTTACGTGAGTCAAATCAATTCATTAGTCATCATGCGGGGTCGCCGGTCTGGTCGTTATCATCGTCAGGCATTGGTGATGGATTATTCGGCGGAGTGGTCAGCGATCTGACCGACAGTGCTGAACAGGCTACCGATATGGCATTGCGGATTCTGGCCGGAGAAAGCCCTGACCGTATCGCCGTTAACTGGCATTCGGCTAATCTCACCCTGATTGATGCCAGGTTAGCGGCACAACAAGGCTTTGACCGCGCCAGCTTTCCGCCTAAAACCCAGTTCATTAATGATCAGCCAGGCTTCTGGCAAAATTACCGCAATCTGTTTTTGCTGCTGCTGTCGCTGACGATCTTTTTTACCTCTGTTGGTTTATTTATCTGGTCGGAAATCCGTCGGCGTAAATTCAGTGACCAGCAGCTGGATGACCGTACCGAACTGATCAAAAATATTCTCGATTCCATTCCCGACATTATTTTTTATAAAGATCGGCGCGGCACCTATGTTTTTTGTAATAAACAGTTCGTCAGCCTGATGGCAAAAGACCCGATTGGGCGTACCGATTTTGAAGTCTTTGATCAGGAAACCGCTGAATTTTTCCGCGCGAAAGACAAAGAAGCCGTGGCGCGGAAACATGTGAATATCAATGAAGAGTGGGTACACAGTGTTGATGGCGGCGTGATGTTGCTAGAAACTCAGAAAACCCCTATTTATGACAAGCGCGGGCGTTACATCGGCGTGTTTGGTTTAAGCCGCGATATTACCGAGCTGAAGAAAGCTCAGCAGAATCTTGAGCACATTGCTCACCACGATGTACTGACCGGACTACCGAACCGGTTGTCACTGAATAAAAAACTTGAATATGCACTGAATATGGCCCGCCGTGGCGGTGAATTATTGGCCGTTATCTTTCTCGATCTCGATCGCTTTAAAGACATTAACGACACCATCGGCCACGATATCGGCGATCTGCTGTTAAAAGATGTCGCCCATCGTTTGCACAACAGTGTGCGCGATTCTGATATCTGTGCGCGCCTGGGCGGCGATGAGTTTGTCGTGGTGCTGAGCCGGATCGACGGTGAAGAGCGTATCCAGGAAAAATGCGATCAACTGCTGCAGGTTATATCGCAGCCCTACAGTCTGCAGGGACATCTGCTCAGCGTTTTTGCCAGTGCCGGTATCAGTATTTATCCGCAGCACGGTAACAGCGTGGATGAACTTATCCGCAATGCCGATGCTGCGCTGCATAAGGCCAAAGAGTTGGGCCGCAATCGCAGTTTTCACTACGTACGTGAGCTGACCGACAGCATTCACTCGCGCATGTCACTGGAGCAGGATTTGCGCTCAGCGCTGGAAGCCCATAATTTTATGCTGTCTTATCAGCCGCAATTCCGGGTTGGTGAATCGGTGCCACGCCGGGTTGAGGCGCTGTTACGCTGGCCGCATCCGGTGCGTGGTATGATTTCACCGCATGATTTTATTCCGCTGGCGGAAACCAGTGGCATGATTGTGGAGTTGGGATATTGGATATTACGCACCGCCTGTCAGCAGTTTTTATTCTGGCGGCAGCAAGGGTTAATGCTGGATAAAATTTCTGTAAACGTATCGCCTATTCAAATCAGCTCCAGTTTTGCCTCTACCGTTGCAGAGATCATTCAGCATCTCGACTTTGATCCGCGCTGGCTTGAACTGGAAGTCACTGAAAGCCTGATGATGTCAGGTACGACCGAAGTCTCGCAGCAGGTCTGCGAACTGCGCGCGATGGGAGTCGACTTTGCCATTGATGATTTTGGCACCGGTTATTCATCATTAAGTAAAATAAAATCCATGCCGGTAACGGTTCTGAAAATTGATCAGTCGTTTGTCCGTGATATTAACGATGACGTTAATGACTATGAAATCGTTCGCGCGATTGTATTGATGGCTAAGAGCCTGGGCCTGACCGTGGTCGCGGAAGGTGTAGAAAATAAAGAACAGGAAAGCACATTGCATCGCCTGGGCTGCGAATGGGTGCAGGGGTATTACTATGCGATGCCGATGGATGGCGAGGCTTTCTACCAGCGATACTTCGCAGAGCTACAATAACTGCGCCAATAAACAGCAGTTTTTCCCCTGAATTTTTTTTTTCGTCACATCGGCTATTTCTCTTTATAATCCGCGCCGGCAATAGTTCATTGCCTTTTACTTTAGGAGCAAATATGCGTTGGACAGCACTACTGGTGCTTGCCCTGACGGCTGGCTGCGCGCGTCTGGATCATGTTCAGATCGGCAGTATTGATCAGTCTCAGGGTGAATTAGTACCCGTTTCCGTACGGTTGAGTGAAACCGGTTTTGATGCAACAGCTGCTGCCGAAATTGGTCGCATTGCCAGCAGAGGGAAAACCGCTGAAAACTTTAAGCAACTGCGCGATATTCTGGCGCTGATTAATATGGGCCCACGTACCGGTAACCCGGTATTTGACGATGCCTATGCGCAGCGACTGCAGGAATATCTGCTGGTGGAATGCCCGAGTGGCCGCCTGACCGGTATCCGCGCCATTCGTGAAGCAAAAACAGCAGGCCCGGTGTCGGGTGAAATCGTAGGTGTTGATGCTTATTGCATCCGCTGAGAAATAAGGAAATAAAGAATATGTTTAAACGTTTTATCACCCTGGCGGTATTGATGACAGCCCTGACTGGTTGCGTCAGCCTCAACTCTGTTTCCCTGACCCAGGTACCGGCCGAGCGCAGCAATGAAATCAGCGCGACATCAAGTAGCTGGACTTTTCTTGGCATTGCGTTCAGCAATGACTTTGTTGACGAAGCGGTTCTGGATCTGAAAAGCCAGTGTGCCGGCGGTAAAGTAGAAGGCATTCTGACCAAGTTTCAGCACACAGTATTTATCCCGGTTGTAATCCGCGAAGTGGTTGCCACTGGCTACTGCCACAAGGGGTAAGCAGGAATGAAAATCCGTATATTACTGCCACTGATGTTGCTGACCGGATGTACCCATTCGGTTCATATGCAGCACGTCAGCGACTTTGATGATGTACCTGCTGCAGAAAAGCGCAGCGTGGTAACGGCTGAAACTGAACAGAGCGTTGTGCTGGGTTTTGTCTTTGATACCGACTACGTCGATCAGGCAAAACAGCAGTTGATGGCTCAGTGTAATGGCCGCCTGAGCGCGGTAACCACTCAGTATTCAACCAGCCACGGTTTTCTGCACTGGACCAATAAAATCCGCATGCAGGGATTGTGCAGCGAAGGCTGATGCAATAAGAAAATACCGGCAAATGCCCACTGCTGCCCCACAGTTTGGAGTGACATCATGTCACTCCAAACGGCAGCATTGATCGACTCCTGTTTTTCAACTTGAAACGCCTTTCCGGGGCTCCGCCCCTGGCCCCCTGTAAGGAGAGGTATCTCCTTACGATCCTCTCTTTTCGGCGCGTCCGGCTTCATCCAGCCAACAGCAATGATTATGCGGCACGCAAAACAATTCGCCCCGAAACGACACTGTAAAACACCAATAATTTGTATCGTTCCGGGGCAGGGTTTTGCTCTGAAGGCCGCAGAATCATTTGGTTGTCTGGCGCCGCACGATCGCCGGTTTTAGTCATCCGCTCAGCCGTATTTCAACGGAAACCATGCTTGAGACATGATGTTTAAAAAATGCGCTGGATCTGAAACGCGGCAGTGCGGTGATGATTTTCTGCGCCTCTGGGGCCGCCGCAGAAACCGCTGATATGTCTGGTCTGTCCGCAGGGATGCGGACAAGTGGCTCCGGCCATGGATGGCCGATGAGGCACGCGGCCAATAAATATCAAGGTTTCAAGGAATACGGCCCAGAAAGCGCGAAGCTGGGGTCGGCCCGCCGGCAAGGGGATGAGTTCCCCTGCGAGGCAACCGGCCTAGATGTTAAAGAATGCTGCTTTTTTTAGCTACGGTGCTGATTAAAAACCATGGGACAGCAGAGGCCAGCGCCGGGATTTTTATTACTTTCTCGCGTAATTATTCTGCGTTATTTCTTACCCGGCAACGGCGTATATTCACGTTCGTCACCAGGTACTTTAGCAAAACGCTGCGCCTGCCAGTCGGCTTCAGCCTGTGCGATGCGCTCACGACTGTAAGCAACAAAATTCCAGCGGATATAAGGCACCTGTTCGTAGCGTTCGCCACCAAGCAGCACAAAACGGCTATGGCTTTCTGGCTGAATGATTTCATCACCATCAAGCAGAATAAAATCACCGGCATTAAAGCTCTGGCCGCTGATATTGAGCGAGCCGCTCTGAATATAAACCGCGCTCTCATATTGCGGATGCGGCAGTTCAATCTGCTCACCGGCGGCGCTGATAATATCGATAAAAAACATCGGCGAGTGAGTGCGCACCGGCGAGGTCATACCATACGCTTCCCCGGCGACCAGGCGCATGATGGTTTTTTCCAGATAATAATGCGGCAGCTGTTCTTTTTTCACATGCTGGAATGACGGCTCGATTTCGGCTTTTTCGGGTGGCAGCGCCAGCCAGAATTGCAGGCCGTTCAGTTCGTATTCGCGCGAGCGCACTTCCAGGGTTTCGCGTTCAGAATGCACAATGCCGCGACCGGCGGTCATCCAGTTTACTTCGCCGGGAAAGATTTCCTGCACATTACCCAGACTGTCGCGGTGCAGCATGCTGCCGCTGAACAGGTAACTCAGTGTCGACAAGCCAATGTGTGGATGCGGGCGTACGTTGATGCCTTCGCCGGGTTGAAACAGCGCCGGTCCCATGTGATCAAGGAAGATAAAGGGGCCTACCATCTTCTTCACGCTGCTGGGCAGAATACGGGTAACGCTGAAACCGTCCAGATCCTTCTTTTCGCCATTGATCAGATTGGCCATCACTTGCTCCTCAGTATCTGTTCACATCGTTGATTGTCGGAGGTTAGTATATTTCTGTTATCTGGAATGAAAATGGTAAAAATATGTCGATATCGTTCTAATTTTTAGAATATTTTGACCAGAGCCGCCGCACCGATTGTTCTCTGTCGCCGTGTCAGTCACAATCGGCGGCATTCATCCCATCAGAACTCAGCCCTGCAGGACTTATGACGGATCAGATCAGTTACACCGATGATGGTGTCGAGCGCCAGTCGCTGAAGCAATACACCGAGAACGCTTACCTCAACTACTCCATGTACGTCATCCTCGACCGTGCGCTGCCGCACGTTGGTGATGGCCTCAAGCCGGTGCAGCGCCGCATCGTCTACGCCATGAGCGAGCTGGGGTTAAAGCATACCGCTAAGTATAAGAAGTCGGCCCGTACCGTCGGTGACGTGTTGGGTAAATACCATCCGCACGGCGACAGCGCCTGTTACGAAGCCATGGTGCTGATGGCGCAGCCGTTCTCTTACCGCTACCCGCTGGTCGATGGTCAGGGTAACTGGGGTGCGCCGGATGATCCGAAATCCTTCGCCGCCATGCGTTATACCGAAGCCAAACTGGCGCCGTACGCCGAAGTGCTACTCAGCGAGCTGGGTCAGGGCACGGTAGAGTGGCAGCCGAACTTTGACGGCACCATGGACGAGCCCTGCACTTTGCCTGCGCGTCTGCCGAATATTCTGCTTAATGGCACCACCGGTATTGCCGTGGGTATGGCAACGGATATTCCGCCGCACAATATCCGCGAAGTCGCCAGCGCCTGTATTCATCTGCTGGATGATCCTGAGGCCAGCATCGAAGCCCTGTGCGAGCACGTAACCGCGCCCGATTTCCCGACTGAGGCAGAAATCATCACGCCGCGCGACGACCTGCGCAAAATCTACCGTGATGGCCGTGGCAGTGTAAAAATGCGCGCGGTCTATACCGTTGAAGATGGCGATATCGTCATTACCGCACTGCCGCATCAGGTGTCCGGTGCCAAAATTCTGGAGCAGATTGCCGCTCAGATGCAGGCGAAAAAACTGCCGCTGGTCACCGACCTGCGCGATGAATCCAACCACGAAAACCCCACCCGTCTGGTCATCGTGCCGAAATCGAACCGGGTGGACACCGATGCGGTGATGGCACATTTGTTTGCCACCACCGATCTGGAAAAGAACTTCCGCGTCAATATGAACGTGATTGGTCTGGATGGTCGTCCACAGGTGAAAAACCTGAAGATGATGCTGAGCGAATGGCTCACGTACCGCACCGAAACCGTTCGTCGTCGTTTGCAGTTCCGCCTCGATAAAGTACTGGCGCGTCTGCATATCCTCGAAGGTTTATTGGTCGCCTTCCTCAATATCGATGAAGTGATCGAAATTATCCGTCGTGAAGAAGAACCGAAAGCGGTGCTGATGCAGCGCTTTGGCATTTCCGATATTCAGGCTGAAGCCATCCTCGAATTAAAACTGCGTCATTTAGCCAAACTGGAAGAAATGAAGATTCGCGGTGAACAGGATGAGCTGGAAAAAGAACGCGATTATCTGGAAAAAACCCTCGGCTCCGAACGCCGCCTGAAAACCCTGATCAAAAAAGAAATCAGTGCCGATGCTGAACAATACGGCGACGAACGCCGCTCGCCGGTGGTAGTGCGTGGTGAAGCCCGCGCCTTCAGTGAAACCGAGCTGGTATCGGCCGAAGCTGTGACCATTGTGCTGTCACAGAAAGGCTGGGTGCGTGCCGCCAAAGGACACGATGTCGATGCTGAAAACCTGAGCTATAAAGCCGGTGACAGCTTCCTGCTCAGTGCCAAAGGTAAGTCGAATCAGAATGCGATTTTCCTCGATAGCAGCGGCCGTTCTTACAGCCTGCAGGCGCATACCCTGCCATCGGCGCGGGGGCAGGGTGAGCCTCTGACCGGTAAGCTCAATCCGCCGGCGGGCAGCAGCTTTATCTGCACCCTGATGGGCAAAGATGAGGAGCAATATCTGCTCAGCACCGATGCCGGTTATGGTTTTGTCGGCACCATCGGCGATATGCAAAGCAAAAACAAAGCCGGTAAAAACCTGATTACTGTGCCGGATAATGCCCGCATTCTGGCCCCGGCGAAGATCAGCGATCCGGAGAAATCCTGGATTGCCGCCGTCAGCAACGAAGGCCGCATGCTGGTGTTCCCGGCCGCCGACCTGCCACAAATGGCGCGCGGTAAGGGTAATAAGATGATCAGCATCAACAGCGCCAAAGCCGCGGCACGCGAAGAGCTGATGGTCGGTGCGGTGGCGTTCAGTCAGGAAGACACGCTGCTGGTGTACGCCGGTAAGCGTCATCTGAAACTGAAGTTTGCTGATCTGGAACACTATCTGGGTGAGCGTGGCCGCCGTGGTAATAAGCTGCCGCGTGGCTTCCAGAATGTCGATCTGATGGAAGTGGTCAGCAAAGACGCCTGATGCTCAGCACACACCGGTCAGCAGAGTCGCTCTCTGGCCGGTGTTGTTTTCTTTCCTGCCCTTGCCAAACCTGCCTCTGCCCCTGTCAAAGCCGCCGGCGTTGATTCTGCGGTCTGACTCCGGCACATCATTCCGTTATAATCCCGCCCGAACTTAAGCTCTGCATTACAGGAATCCCCATGTCTGCAAAAAACGTTGTTTCTGAAAGTCTGTACGACGGCTATGCCCAGTCCTTCACCGTCAGCGAAGTGTTATTTGAGGTGAAAACCGAGCACCAGCATCTGCAGATTATTGATACGCCGTTTATGGGCCGGGTGATGCTGCTCGATGGCGTGGTGCAGACCACTGAGCGTGACGAATTTATCTATCACGAAATGATGGTACACGTACCGCTGTTTGCTCATCCGGCACCCAAGCGTGTGCTGATTATCGGCGGCGGTGACGGCGGTATTCTGCGTGAAGTGCTGCGTCATAAAAATGTTGAACACGTGACTCAGGTTGAGATCGACGGCAGCGTGATCGATATGTGCAAAGAGTATTTCCCTAAGCACTCCAATGGTGCCTTCGATGATCCGCGCGCCAATATCGTCATTGCAGACGGCAAAGAATTCGTCGCGCAGTGTCAGGACACCTTTGATGTGATTATCTCCGACTCCACCGACCCTATTGGTCCGGGCGAAGTGCTGTTCACCTCCGATTTCTACAAAGACGAAAAAACCTGCCTGAACGCCGGCGGCATTATGGTGGCGCAGAACGGTGTTCCCTTTATGCAGGGTCAGGAAGTCACCAATACTTTCCAGCGTCTGAGCAAGCTGTACAGCGATGCCAGCTTCTACGTGGCCCCGGTACCCACCTACATTGGTGGCCTGATGTCTCTGGCCTGGGCGACCGACAATGCAGAGCTGCGCAAGCAGAGCGTTGAGCAGATTGCTGAGCGCGTTGCCGCCGCCGGTTTTGAAACCCGTTTTTATAACGCCGAAGTTCACGTTGCCGCTTTTGCGCTGCCGAACTATGTACGCGCTCTGATGAAATAAGCGCCGGTTTATATCGGCTTAATCCCGTCGGTTTTGCTTTCTGCGCTGGCGGGATTTTCCCTCTTTTTCTGCTCCGTTCAGGGTGTTCTGTCCGCCCGCAAACCTCCCCGGCCTGAAATGCCATCTATACTCTGGGCATGACACCAGCCATCACCAGTCCGATTTCTCAGCAACAGGTTCACCAGTGGCACAGCGCATTTCTGCAACTGAATCAGGCGCGGCTGGAATGTACCCGCAGTCTGATGAGCAGCCGCCAGCAGATCGTCCTCGATGTGCTGCCGCTGCTGCTGCACCTTAATCACCAGCAGCTTCCCGGCTTTATCGATCATCAGGTGCCTTGCGGCATTGCTCATTACAATGCCAGTGCGCAGCAGCTGCAAAGCCTGCAGAGCATTGCCCGCGGTGTGCAGCCGCCTCGCGGATTCAGTAACCGCCAGATAACCGGTTTGTATTTAATGGGCAGCGTCGGCTCGCTGGCTCAGGCGCGCTCCAGTGATCTTGATGTCTGGCTGTGCTACGACGAGAGTCTGGATAATGGTCAGCTGGCGGCGCTGGCTAAAAAATGCCAGCTGATAGAGCGCTGGGCAGAAAGTCAGAATGTTGAACTGCATTTTTTCCTGATGAATCTGAGCGATTTTCGCCGTGGTCAAAGCCAGTCAGCGCAGGGTGAAGACTGCGGTAGCACCCAGCATTTATTGCTGCTGGATGAGTTCTATCGCAGTACCTTATGGCTGGCCGGTTGTCAGCCACGCTGGTGGTTAATTCCCAATAACGAAGAACGTAATGCCGAGGCATTCTGGCAGGGGCTGGCTCACCATCATCGGGTAAATGCTGACCACTGGCTGGATTTTGGTGCGATTCCCAGTATTCCTCCGGCGGAGTTTGTCGGTGCCGGTTTGTGGCAGCTGAATAAGGGTCTGAGTGACCCGTATAAATCGTTGCTGAAATTGCTGCTGACCCGCCATTACGCCAGTCAGTATCCACGCATCCGGCCTTTGTGCTGGGATCTGAAAGATCAGGTGCATCGTGGCCTGGTGGATGTTGAAAGTAACGATGCCTACCTGCTGATGCTGACGCGCCTGACGGCCCAGCTGCAGAGCGAAGGCAGTGATGTGCGCATTCAGCTGGCGCGGCGGGCGTTTTATTACAAAGCCAAATTACCCATGTCGGAACTGAGTACGACCCAGCAGAACAGCTGGCGTGCCAGTGTGATGCGTCAATTGTGTAACAGCTGGGGTTGGAACGAGCACGATTTTTACGAACTGGATCAGCGCCCGCAATGGTCGCCGGTGCGTATTGCGCGCGAACGAAATGCCTTAATCAGTGAGATGCTCAGCAGCTATCGTTTTCTTGCCGGGTTCAGTCAGAAATACGCGCCACGGTTGCATATCAGTAAGGGCGATCTGCAGGTGCTGGGCAACCGTTTGTACGCCGCCTTTGATACCCGACCGGGAAAAATCATCAGCATTAACCCCGGTATTTCCCCCTCGTTAGGGCAGGAAAAACTGTCGCTGAATCTGCATAAAAACGTCTGGCAGTTAATCCCCGGCCAGTTTCGTCGTAATGAGGCTGATCCGACGGCGGCTGCCGATCGCGAACAGGTATTGAAACAATCCCCGAGTCTGGTTGAACTGTTGTGCTTTGCCCGGATGAATGACCTGCTGCAAAGCCATACCCGCATAGCGCTGTACCCGCAGCATAATCCGCTCAGTACTTACGAATTAAAAGAGGTGTTGCAGGCGGTGCGGGCACTGCAGCCTTACGCGCCGCAGGTGGAAGATTTCCGTCACCCGTCGCGGCCGCTGCAATGGCATCTGCTGGTCAATGTCGGGGTTGATCCGCAACATCAGTTGAGTCGTCGCGGTATGCAGAAAATCAGCAACCGTGACGATGCGCTCGGCTACAGTGCCGCGCGTGAAAACCTGATTCATACCATTGATCTGGTCAGTATTAACAGTTGGGGTGAATGGCTGGTCGAGCGCTTCAGTGGTGAAGCCGCCATGCTGCAGTGCCTGCAACAGATGCTGCAATATCTGCCGCAAACCAAACACTTTGACTGGCCAGCGATGAATATCCAATGCCACTGCGCTACCCGTGCCAGTGCCATCCGTATCCGAGTGGAACAATTGCTGGACGATGTACTCAGGCATTTCAGCGATCAGCCACGTTCTCCCTATCTGATCGAAGCGGCCGAAACCTATTACCTGCTGGAAAACAGCCGTGACGGCGTGCAGCTGCGCATCGCCGACTCCCCAATGAAATTACTGGCGTTATTGCAGCGTCCGCTGAGCCAGTTTACTCCCTATATTCTCGATCGTGCGGCGTTGCATTCCAGCCCGTTAAGGTTGATTTTCGAACAAAGCCGCAGCGGATTATGGCAGCTGTTTTATTGGCGCAAAGATGAGCGTCTGTACTTTTATTTTCTTGACGAAAAAGGTGCCTTACTGCATCAGCAATGGCCGGACAGCACAAACAGCAGCCAGTGGTTACTGCCTTTGGTGCGGTTTCTGCGCCAGTTGGATCAGCGCTGGCAACAGCAGAGCGGGCGTACGCAGCCACGCAAACTGATGCTGTTTGAATTACGTCGTAAAGCTCAGAGTTACGAATTTGAAATGGTGCGCCGTCGGTTGCCGGAATTGTCAGCGCAAAGTGCCAGTATCGATTTGCGCGCGGTGCTGGATGCACAACAACAACCGACGCTGTATTGCAATAATCTGGAATTCAGCCCCTGGCAGTTCGGCTCCGATCTGTACCGCGAGGTGGCAGCCGAAGTGCGCAAACTGCGCAGCCGCCATGAAGATTATCCCCTCTGCCTGAGTGATGTGCTGGTGCCCGACAGCCTCAGCATTATCGAACATTTGCAGGTTAAGCAGCGCCTGGAAAGCCGCTTAAATCAGGCCATGGCCGACAATAATCCCTGAACAGGTTAAGCGTTTAGCAGCCGCAGACAGTGTGCGTTAATCCCCGTATAATGCCGCCAAATTCCGGAGATTCCCGATGATGCGACTGCGCCCCATTGTTTTCATCTTACTGTCCCTGCTGCTGTCAGCCGGACTGTCTGCCTGTGGACAAAAAGGCCCGCTGTATCTGCCGGAGGATGCTCCTGCCACCGCAGATTCTATGGAAAAGTAATCCTCACCATGCCGATGTTTACCTATCAGAATGGCGTGTTGCACGCCGAACAGGTTTCTCTTGCCGCACTGGCCAGCCAGCACGGTACACCGCTGTACGTGTATTCCCGTACCGCACTCGAACAACATTTCAACGCTTACACCAAAGCTCTGGGCGAATGGCCACATCTGGTGTGCTACGCGGTTAAAGCCAACTCCAACCTGGCGGTACTTAATGTGCTGGCACAACAGGGTGCCGGTTTCGACATCGTCAGCCTGGGCGAACTGGAGCGTGTACTGGCGGCAGGCGGAGACCCGAAAAAAATCGTCTTCTCCGGTGTGGGCAAACAGGCCCATGAAATGGCGCGTGCGCTGGAAGTGGGCGTTTACTGCTTTAACGTTGAGTCCGAAGCCGAGCTGGAGCGTCTGAGTGCCGTTGCCACTGAGCGCGGTCAGGTTGCGCACGTTTCCCTGCGGGTGAATCCGGATGTTGATGCCCAGACGCACCCTTATATTTCTACCGGTCTGAAAGACAACAAGTTCGGCGTCGATATCAACGAAGCGCCGCGTGTGTACACCAAAGCGGCGAGCCTGCCGGGCCTGGAAGTGAAAGGTGTGGATTGCCATATCGGCAGTCAGCTGACCGAAATCCGTCCGTTCCTCGATGCGCTGGATCGCCTGTTAGTGCTGATCGACACGCTGGCAGAGCAGGGCATTATCATTGAACACCTCGATCTGGGCGGCGGTCTGGGCGTGCAGTACCGTGATGAAACACCAGCCAGCGCCGAAGAATACATTGCGGCGGTTAAAGCCCGTCTGGGCGAGCGCCGCTTCAAACTGATTTTTGAGCCGGGCCGTTCTGTGGCGGCCAATGCCGGTGTATTCCTCACCCGCGTTGAATACCTGAAGCTGAACGACCACAAAAACTTTGCCATCATTGACGGTGCGATGAACGACCTCATTCGCCCGGCGCTGTACAGTGCCTGGCAGGACATCAAGCCGGTGGTCGAGAACAGCGATGCGCCGCTGCGCACTTACGACCTGGTGGGTCCGGTGTGTGAAACCGGCGATTTCCTCGGTAAAAACCGCGATTTAGCACTGAGTGAAGGCGATCTGCTGGCGGTGATGTCGGCCGGTGCCTACGGTTTTGTGATGGCGTCCAACTACAACACCCGTGGCCGCGCGGCAGAAATTATGGTCGACGGTACGCAGGCTCACGTTGTACGTGAGCGCGAAACCATCGCCAGCCTGTACGCTGGTGAATCTGTTCTGCCGACCAACTGAGCGAATACAACTATGTGGTTAAAGTTCAGCAAAATGCACGGTCTCGGAAATGACTTTATGGTGATCGACCTGGTCACCCAGAGTGGTCATATCCGTCCGGATCGCGTGCGTGAACTGGCCGACCGGAATTTCGGCATTGGTTTCGATCAGCTGTTAATTGTCGAACAACCGGGTAAGGCGGATGTGGATTTCCGTTACCGTATTTTTAATGCCGACGGCAGCGAAGTGGAAAACTGTGGTAACGGTGCCCGTTGTTTTGCCCGCTTTGTCTACGATCAGCACCTGACCGGCAAACGCGATATCCGTGTGGAAACTGCCAGTGGCATTATGGAACTGCATCTGACCGACGATCGTCAGGTGGTGGTCGATATGGGCAAACCGGTACTCGAACCGGCGCAGATTCCGTTTATTGCCGATGGCTTTGCACCTGAATATCAGGTGAACATCGAAGGCATTGGCGAGGTCGCCCTGGGGGCGGTATCGATGGGTAATCCGCATGCGGTACTGCGTGTGGAGGATATCGACAATGCGCCGGTTGAGCAGTGGGGGCCGCTGATCGAGCCGCACCGTCTGTTTCCGCGCAAAGTGAATGTCGGCTTTATGCAGGTGCTGGACGAACACCATATCCGCCTGCGCGTCTACGAACGTGGGGCCGGCGAAACCCTTGCCTGTGGAACCGGTGCCTGTGCGGCGGTCGTCTCCGGTCAGCTGCGTGGCTGGCTGAAGCCAGGTGTGACGGTGTCATTGCCTGGTGGCGATTTGTTTATAGAATGGGATGGTCAGTCAAATGTACATATGACGGGCCCGGCGGTGACGGTTTTTGAAGGCCGGATTAACATTTAAGCTGAATTAAAGGATCAGGAATGAGCCAGCTACCCCGCTTAACCGATGCCGACGTGATGCAGTACCTGCAGGATCACCCGGATTTCTTTATCGGCAAAGACGATTTACTGGCCGACCTGCGGGTGCCGCACAATGCCGGTACCGCCACCAGTCTGGTAGAGCGTCAGCTGTCGGTACACCGTCAGCGCAATGTCGAGCTGCGTCAGCGCCTGTCTGACCTGCTGGAAAATGCCCGCCGTAACGATCAGCTGTTTGAAAAAAGCCGTCGCCTGGTGTTGGCGTTGGTAGAAGCCGATAACTGGCTGGCGGTGCAGGCCGCACTGGATGATTCCCTGCGCAAAGATTTCGGCGTTGATGCCTGGGCGCTGCTGCACTTTACCGAACGCAATCTCGATGCGCCGCTGGTGGCGATCCGCAATGCCGACACCCAGCGCAGCATTCATCGCTTGTTTAAAGGGCATCGCGCGCTTTGTGGTCAGCTGGGTGCCGAAGACATTGCCCGCCTGTTGGGTATTGATACGACCGATTCCCGCTCAGTGGCTGCGGCGCAGATCCGTGGTCAGGGTAACAGCGGTATTCTGACCGTCGCCAGTGCAGACCCCGGTTACTATCGCAGCTCAATGGATACGCTGTTCCTCGATTACATCGCCGACATTCTCGCCCTGCGTCTGCCACAGATTCCGGTGGCCTGAGTTTGGCGTTACGTCTGCTGACCCTCGACCTCGACAACACCCTGTGGGAAACCGATCCGGTGATTGTCGCGGCCGAACGTAAAACCCACGCCTGGATCAGTGAACATTGTCCGCAGGCGGCCTCTTTTTATAGCCTGGAAGCACTGCGCGAATACCGTAATCAGATTGCTGAGTGTTATCCCCAGCTGCGTTTTCAGGTGTCCCGGCTGCGTGAAGAAGTGCTGCGCCGGGTCTTTATGCAAAGTGGTGTGGAGCGGGAACGGGCAGCGGCGCTTGCGGCTGAAGCCTTTCAGGTATTTTACCGTGCACGCAGCGAAGTCACGTTGTTTGAAGGCGCCGCTGAGGCACTGCAGCGGCTGGCGGCTGAGTATCCGTTAATCGCGCTGACCAACGGCAACGCCGATCTTGAGTTGATTGGTATTAACACTTTGTTCCGTGCGCATTTCAGCGCCGAGCAATTGGGTGCGCCGAAACCGCAGCCGGATTTATTCCAGGCGGCGCTGCAAAAAGCCGACGTGCACGCGCATGAGTGCATTCATATCGGTGATCATCAGGAACAGGATATTGTGGCGGCGGCGCGCCTGGGCATCAAAACGATTTGGGTAAACTTAAGCGATGCGGCGTGGGCCGAAACGGAGGTTCAGCCCGATCAGGAAATTACTCATTTATCGCAATTGCCGGCTGCGGTTGCGGCTCTGGCTGGGCGGATGTCAGACTGATTTTTTCGATAAAAGCACCGGCAACAATATCCTGCTCCGGCATGCCTAACGCCACTTCCAGATGATCCAGTGGCGGCAAGGGCTCGTTATAAATGGCCAGCCAGTCAGCGGCCAGATCCGCCGTTACACTTTCCCAACTTTCCGCTTTGCTGCCACGACCTGTGGCGACGATCAGATATTCAAAATCGGATAATGCTTCTGTTTCTCCGCGCTCGCGGCTGCTGTCCCAGACATAATGAAGAATGCGCTCTGGCCAGTCATCGGTATCCTGCAGGTACACCGAAACCCGAACTAACGGTCCGGCATCAACAAAGTTATCGACGCTCCAGCGCCAGCTTAATTGCGGCTGCGCTGGCTGCTCTTTAACGCTGCGTTGCAAGGCCAGATGTTCGCGGCTTTCGAGGCGTACAACATCGCCAACCAAAACGTCATATTGCGCTTCCAGATGGCAGTCATCGCAATCGACAGACCATTGCGCTAATTCCGTGGCGGAAAATAACGTTTGTGCCTGCGCTGGTTGCGCACCGGAAAAAAACCAGAAGAGAGTAACCACTACCAGAGCAATGGCTGCGGGAATTGCATGCATACGACGCCGGGACTTTTTGGAATAAGTGTACATAATTCTGGCTTCCTGCCTGAATGTTGGGGCGAGCATACCAGCTAAAAAAACGCAGGTGTGAGTAAATGCAGAGAAATATCGGCCGGGCAGCCTAATCTGGCCCGTAAGTGGCAGACCGGGCCCGTCATGCAGTGCCGGGCCGGACTGAGAACAACGCCTGAGCGTTCAGCGTTTCAGCTTAAATAGGGCGGCTGCCATAGCTGGATTGAGGCTTACGCGGGGGATCGGCCATAACATTGTCATCGACCTGCTTAATCTGGCCGCCACGGGCGAGAAACGCCTCAATCTCTGCAGACATGGATTCGCGCACTTTATTGCGTGCCGCCAGCGATGAGTGAGCACTCGCGGCTGCGGCTGCCAGATCTTCGCTGTCATTATTGCTGTCGGAATCTGAGTCAGAATCGTCGTCGCTGTCATTGTCTGTTGACGCTTCCAGCTCGTCGTCGTCATCCATATTGTCATCGTGCATATCCAGTTCTTCTTCAGCCATGTTTTGATCTCCGCTACTGAGGAAAGTGAAGAGGAAAATTTATTTCGCATAACATATAGCCGAGGCTCAGATTTCTGCCAGAGGAAGCAGAAAAAAATTACGAAAAAAATCGCCAAAAGGGCATTTTTCCGACAATTAAGGTTGCTCGGTGAGCAATTCCTGCCAATCCGTTTCGCTGAATTTCTGTTTAATAATCGCTGGCCTGATGGCTACGATGCCTGCTTGGTGTTTCCAGTGGGCTGCGCTAAGGTGCCGTGTCTGTCATTAAGGCTGTTTATGCAACTGCAACCCAAACCCCTGATTCTGAAACTGCTGCTCGCCGCTGACGGGCAGCAGCTCAGTGCTCGCGATGCGATCCGTGCCGGTGCGTTATTTGGTATTGCCGATAATCACATGCGTGTCGCGCTGACCCGGCTGACGGCAGAAGGCCTGATTGAAGCGGCAGCGCGCGGACAGTATCAGTTAACGCTGAGAGCCTGGACTCTGGCCGGTGAAATTCGCGGCTGGCGTGAGTCGGTGGCGCTGCTGCAGTCCTGGAACGGTAACTGGCTGGCGGTGCACTGTGCCGGTCTTGGGCGCAGCGACCGCAAGCAACTGGCTGTCCGTGAACGGGCGCTGGCGTTGTGTGGTTGTGCAGAGCTGGAACGGGAGCTGTATCTGCGTCCGGATAATCTTGCCGGTGGCAGTGAGGCTCTGCGGGCGCGTCTGTACAAACTGGGGGAAGAGCAGATGGTCTTTCAGCTGTCCGGGCTGGACAGTGACCGTCAGCAACGGGCTGTCGCTCTGTGGGACTGTGCGGCGCTGAATGCGCGCTATCAGCAGCAAACCCTGCTTTTACAGGAGTGGCTGCAGCGGGTGCCGCAGCTGCCGCTGGAACAGGCGGCGCGGGAAGCGTTTCTGTTGGGCGATGAAGCGATCCGGCAGATGGTGTTTGATCCCTTATTACCGGCCGAGCTGATTGATGCCGACGCACGGGCTGCCTACCTTAATGTGTTGCTGGAGTATGACCGGGTCGGTCACGATATCTGGCATGCCCTCTATCAGCAGAGCAACGGTTCGCACGCTTGATGCTGAATATTACAAAAATAAAATAAATATGTTTTTTAACGTAGTGTTTTGTGAGTAGTATGGCGGAATAATAATAATTCCTGCGGTTGTGCGAGGGCTTATGTCTGCATCCAACGATGATCTGCTGCGCCAGCAACGCAGCCCGAAAGTCACCGATTTTCTGTCCCGTGAAGAGATTCGCGCGCTGACCCGGCGTTCCGACTGGCGCGGCGGCTGGGCGATTGCCTCCACCTGGCTGATCATCGCCGCCAGCTTTGCCCTGGCCGGCTGGGCTCTGCAGCAACCCTGGTATCTGTTATTGCCCGGCGTTCTGCTGGCGCTGATGGTTCTGGCCGGACGTCAGCTGGCGCTGGCCATTCTGGCCCATGAAGCGAGTCACAATACGCTGTTTAACAGCCGCTTCGGCAATAACCAGCTCAGCGACTGGTTGTGCGCGCGGCCGATCAGTCTGGATCTGTACCGTTACCGCAGCCATCACATGCGTCATCACAGCTTTACCGGCGGTGACGGCGATCCGGATTTGTCGCTGGTACGTGGACTGCCGACCAGTAAAGTCTCAATGCTGCGTAAGTTTGCCCGTGATCTGAGTGGCCTGACCGGGTTGAAATATCTGGCCGGGGTCGCGCTGATGAATGCGGGCATGCTGCAGTGGACCGTCGCCAATGATGTGCAATGGTTGCCACGCGAAGGCCGCAGCCTGTTCAGCTATATGGCGGAATTTATGCGCAACAGTACGCCGTCACTGCTGGTGAATGCTCTGCTGTTTCTGCTGCTGTGGGGCGCAGGCTGGCCGCAGCTGTATCTGCTGTGGGTGGCAGCCTGGCTGATCCCTTATCCGCTGTTTATCCGTATCCGCGCGATGGCTGAGCACGCCATGACCGAGGGCAGTGATAACCCGCTGCGCAATACCCGCACAACCTGTGCCGGTTGGCTGGCACGCAGTTTTGTTGCACCGGTGCGGGTGAATTTTCATATCGAGCATCATCTGATGGCATCGGTACCCTACTACCGTTTACCGCAACTGCACGGTCTGCTGCGCCAGCGTGGTCTGGTGCAGAAGCCGCCGGGTTATGCGGATGTGATCCGTCTGGTGTCCTCAGCGGGTTAAACAGTGGGTAAATTCCGGGCAAAAAAAAGCCGCATTCAACGATGCGGCTTTTTTATGTTCTGACGTATTAACGTCCTGACATGTACTTAATCGCGGCCAGGATTTCATCGTCGGAACAGTTTGCGCAGTTACCTTTAGGTGGCATTGCGTTCAGACCATTCAGTGCGTTTTTCAGAGTGGCATCCATCCCTTTCGCCAGACGCTCATCCCACGCCGCAGTGTCGCCTTTCTTTGGAGCACCCAGAACGCCCATGCTGTGACAGGCGGTACAGGCCGCACCGAATACTTCTTCACCAGAACGTGGTTCTGCCGGTGCAACCGCCGCGCCGCCACATTCAGCGCCAACACATACCGTGCCGACTGGCTTGATGCGTTCAGCGATTTTGTCGTTCTGGGCGTCAGTTGCAGCGTGGGCTTGTGCCATCAGCAGAGTGGCAGCAGCCAGGATCAGTGCTTTCAGTTGTTTCACGGAAGAGTCCTCTTATAGGGCCTGGTACGCAGAAGTAACAGTAACCCGGGGGTAATAAATTCTTCAGTCAAGGCGCGAACACTGTGGTTTCACGGCTTACCGTTATTGAAATCGCGGGGATTATAGCGGCATTTTGTAGGGGTTTAAATTAAAACTCCGATTGCCTGACGGAAAAACGATCCAGCGCAAAAAACGGACTCAGCCGCAGAGTGTGGTCGCCACGCTTCGTTTGCCGTGGCTGATGCATACCCTTTAACCTGTCTGTTCTGCCCCTGGGCCTGATTGTTGAGTGTAGACAGGCTTTTGATTCGGGCCCGTTTTCCCCATTAACGTCGTCGTTCGTCATTCATTCAACCCGCTACCCATCTGCCCGGAGCGATGGGTGCGAAGCCCACAGGGTCAGGAATATGGGGGTTCCTGACAATACTGCTTCTCACTCCTTATTCTGGGAAAAACTGGCTCTCAGCAGGCCGATTCCATTAGTGTTAACAGGCCCTAAGAAAAGTGAAAGGAAGAATTGATGAAACGCCGTGATCTGCTTGCCCTCAGTGTGTCTCTTTGTACCGGCCTGCTGCTGCCTGCGGGCGCGCGCGCCGAGACCGGGTTTGAGCGTTACCAGCGCCTGCAACGTGAAGGTGCCGCCTCCATTCAGCAGGAATGGATACAGTACCGTCAGGCGTATCTGACGGCGTATAAGGATTACCAGAACCGCCTCGGCCGGGTCTGGAGCCGTCCGGAGCTGTCCGATAAAAAAGTCTGGGTGGAATACGATAACCGCCTGCAGACCCGTCGGGTGGTGGACTTTGAGCACAATGAAGTCCGCCTGTCGTTTACCGGTGACGATGCCGCGCGGCTGAGCGAAGCCCGCATCCGCGCCGAGTTCGAAAAAGTCGTGCAGGCCAGCATTCGCCAGTCTTATCAACAGGACCCATTGCTGAATAAAGTGGCGGGCAGCCAGCCGCCATCCAGTTCGCAGGGGGTCAGTGGTATTCGCCAGGCGGATATCGACGCCTTGCTGCGCCAGGCCAAACAACAGCAGCAGAACACCAGCAAAGGCAAGGTGATTACGGTCACCATCCCGCTACAGGCCAACGCTTTACCGGCGCGGGCGCACAGTTATCTGCCGTTGGTGCAGAGTGCCGCGACCAAGTGGCAGATTTCACCGGCGCTGGTGATGGCCATTATGCAGACCGAATCCGCGTTTAACCCGATGGCGCAGAGCCATGTGCCGGCTTTTGGCCTGATGCAGATTGTGCCCGGCAGTGCCGGACGTGATGCCACCAAAAAGGTGTATGGCAAAGAGCGTCTGCTGAGCGGTGCCGAGCTGTTTAAGCCGCAGACCAATATCGAGCTGGGTTGTGCCTACCTGCACATTCTTGATCGCCAGTATCTGAATGCGGTGACAGACCCGCAGAGTCGCCTGTATTGCGTGATCGCCGCCTATAACACCGGGGCCGGTAATGTCGCCCGGGCGTTCAGTGGCAACACCTCGGTTAAAGATGCCGCGCGCCGCATTAATGCCATGAGTCCGAAGCAGGTCTATGCCCATCTGCGCACACAACTGAAGTATGAAGAAACGCGTAATTACGTACAGAAGGTTACCGCTGCGCTGGCGCAGTATCAGGGCCAGTAGGTTGGCGCACCGGGCGCAGGTAGGCGTCGATAATCTGCTGCCAGCGACCACTGGCCCGCAGTTTTTTGAGGCCACGGTTAAAGTCATCACGCCATTGCTCGCGGGTAAAGGCCACCTGATAAGGCGTTGGCGGAAACAGCATAAAAAACTGTACCGCCGCTTTGACATCCACTTGCCGCTCCTGCTGGCGGTAATATTCAAAGATATTAATGTCCATCACAATGGTGTCGATACGGCCGCTGAATAACATGGCTACCTGAATATTCTGCTGGGCAATTTCACGGTATTGAGGGTGTTGCTGTGCCATCTGCTGATAAGTCTGTGGCAGATAATGGCTGGCATTCTGAAAGGCAATCAGTGAGTAATTCAGCAGGTCGCTGAATTGCTGAATGGCCAGGTGGCGTTGCGCCAGTGCAATCACGCTATTGTGGTATTCAATGTGTTCGTCAGAAAAATACGCCGCCGTCAGCTCGGTGGCGGTAGACACGGTCATGGCGGCATCGGCGTTACCCTGACTCAGGCTTTCCGGAACGCGGGCAAAAGGCACATACAGTGGTTGCAGCTGATGGCCACCGAGTGCCAGTGCTTCGCGCACGATGTCCAGTTCCATTCCCCGGTTTTCAGCCGATATCACATACGGCGGCAGTGCCAGTCCGACCGCCATGCGGATGGTGTCGGCATGGCTGCAGAGTGTCGTGGCTAGCAACGGCAGCAGCAGTAACAGGCGGACAAGCAGAAATGGAGGCACAGGTTTTTCCGCTGAACAGAATCTCCTGACTATAGCCCAGGCAGGCCATAACGCCGGATTGCCCGTGTTACAATGCGGGCTTTTATGGCCTGAGAATCTGACCATGGCATTCGCCGATCTGGGTATTACCGAACCGCTTCTTTCCACCCTCACCAGCCTGGGGTATACGCAGCCAACGGCGGTGCAGCAGGGTGCTGTTCCGGCGGTGCTGGCCGGGCGCGATGTGCTGGCCGGAGCGCAGACCGGTACCGGTAAAACCGCCGCGTTTTTGTTGCCACAGATTCAGCGTCTGCTGGCGCAGGAACCCGCCCTAAGCAAACAGCCGCAGCTGTTGGTCATCGCGCCGACCCGTGAGTTGGCGCAACAGGTGGCCGACAGCAGTGTGCGTTACAGTCAGGGCACGCGTTTGCGCACCGGCGTGGCTTATGGCGGCGTCAGCCTGAAGGTGCAGATTGATGCGCTGGCGCAAGGGCTGGATATTCTGGTAGCAACGCCTGGGCGTCTGCTGGATTTGCTGCGTCAGGAAGCACTGAGCTTGTCAGCGGTAAAAACCCTGGTACTGGACGAAGCCGACCGTATGCTCGATCTGGGGTTCAGTGATGAAATCGTCGCCATTCTGCGCGCGTTGCCAAAAGAGCGGCAGACGCTGTTTTTCTCCGCCACCTTTCCCAAAACGGTAAAAGATCTGGCGTACGGTATGCTCAACGATCCGCTGCTGGTGGAAGTGACGCCACAGAACAGCACCGTCGATGCCATTCAGCAGACCCTGTATCAGCTGGATAAAGGTAAAAAAGCCGCCGCGCTGGCATTTATGATCGGCTCCGGCAACTGGCAGCAGGTGCTGGTGTTTGTGCGTACCAAGCAAGGCGCCGACGCCCTGGTAAAAGAACTGGCCCTGGATGGCATTAAAGCCGATTCCTTGCACGGCGATAAAAGTCAGGGTGCCCGTCAGCGGGCGCTGGACGATTTCCGCGAAGGCAAAATCCGCGCGTTAATTGCCACGGATGTAGCCGCGCGCGGCATTGATATTGTTGCCCTCAGTCATGTGGTGAACTTCGAGCTGCCGTTTAATGCCGAAGACTACGTACACCGAATCGGCCGTACCGGGCGGGCAGGCAATGAAGGCCATGCCATCAGCCTGGTGGCGCGGGATGAAGAGAATCTGCTGGCCGATATCGAAGCGCTGATCAAACGGCCGCTGCCGATGGTCTGGCTGACCGGGTTTGAACCCAGCTTTAATGAAGGGCTGGAGCGCAGCGGCAATCCGCGCAAGCAGCGGGCAAAAGCCAAAGCCAAGGCTAAGGCGCAGGCCACTTATGGTATCCGCAAAAAGAAATAGTGTGACGTATGACAGAGTGTCAGGCTTTGCATTGGCCTGACAGGCAGATAGAGTAACTGCCGTAATCAGAGTTCCTAACGAAGGATCGATTGTATGAAACTAATCCTGCTGGCAAAAAACACGCTGTTGGCGTTGCTGCTGTTAGCGCCGCTCAGTGCCTGCACGTTAAAGGTGGCTGCTCCGGATAAGCCCATCACCATTAATCTGAATGTGAAAATTGAACATGAAGTGCGGGTGAAGGTCGAGAAAGAGCTGGAAAACCTGTTTGAAGAAGAAGACGGACTGTTCTGAGCCGAAACGACGGAGAAGGAATTACCCATGAAAAGAATCGCATTATTAACCGCCGCTTTACTGGTCTCGCTCAGCTGCTGGGCACTGGATCTCGACGGGGCCAAGCAAATGGGGCTGGTCGGCGAACAGACCAACGGTTATTTAGGACTGGTTGCCAGCGGCAACAGCGACGCTGCAGCACTGGTGGTAGAGATCAATCAGCAGCGTAAAGCCAAATATCAGGAAATTGCCGCCAAGCAGAGCACCACGCTGGCCAATATCGAAAAAATCGCCGGTGACAAACTGACGAAAAAAGCCGCAGCCGCGGGCCAGTATTATCAGAATGCTTCCGGCAGCTGGTACAAATAACACAAGGAATTTTTATGTCTGTTTCAACCATCGTTATCCTCGTCGTTCTTGCCTTGCTGGTGGTGTATGCCATCAGCATCTACAACACACTGGTAACACTGAAAAACCGCTACGAAAACGGCTTTGCTCAGATCGAAGTGCAGCTTAAACGCCGCTACGATCTGATTCCTAATCTGGTCGAGACCGCCAAAGCGTATCTGAAGCACGAAAGCGGCACGCTGGAAGCGGTTGTTGCTGCGCGTAATACCGCCGCTGCAGGTTTAAAAGCCGCCGCCAGCAATCCCGGTTCTGCCGATGCGATGAAGCAACTGGCCGGTGCTGAAGGTGCTCTGGCCGGTGCGCTGGGTCGTCTGAATGTGGTGATGGAAGCCTACCCGGATCTGAAAGCCAATCAGAATATGATGCAGGTATCAGAAGAACTGACCAGCACTGAAAACAAAGTCGCGTTTGCCCGTCAGGCATTCAACGATGCGGTAACGGCGTATAACATTTATCGCCAGTCATTCCCGCCGGTGGTACTGGCCGCGAAGTTCGGTCATCCGAGCAATGCCACGCTGCTTGAATTTGAAGACAGCGCACAGATTCAGAGCGCTCCGAAAGTCAGCTTCTGAAGTTAAGCGTCAGATATCAGCGCGCTGATATCTGACCTTGCCCTATCTGGAAATCATCATGGATTTTTTTACCCATCAGGATCAGGCGCGTAAGCGTACCAGCCAGCTGGTATTGCTGTTTGCCGCTGCGGTTACCTGTCTGGTTGTGCTGCTGAATATACTGGTGGCGGCGCTGTTGTGGTTTACCGACAGCAAGCTGATCGGCACCTACAGCGATGTCACCGAACTGGCCTTCGACCCCTCGACCGGAATGCCGGTACAGCCCGGATTGTTTGATTATATGAATGTCGAACAGTGGCTGATTATTTCAGCAGCGGTGGTGGCCGTTGTTGTGATCGCCAGTCTGGTGAAATGGCTGATGCTGCGCGGCGGTGGCCGTCGCGTAGCCGAATCCCTTGGCGGGCGCTTATTGCTGCCCAACAGTAAAGATTTTTACGAACGCCGCCTGCTCAATGTGGTGGAAGAAATGGCCATCGCCTCTGGCATGCCGGTACCGCCGGTGTATGTGCTGGAAGACGAAAGCATCAACGCCTTTGCCGCCGGATACCAGCCATCGGATGCCGTAATCGGTGTTACCCGTGGCTGCATGAAACAGCTCAGCCGCGATCAGTTACAGGGCGTGCTGGCGCATGAGTTCAGCCATATTTTTAACGGCGACATGCGTCTTAATATTCGTTTAATGGCGGTGCTGTTCGGGATTTTATTTATCGGCATTATCGGCCGCTTTTTGCTGGACTCGTCCTCGCGCAGCATGCGCTATCGCAGCAGCAACAGTAAAGACAACAGCGGTGCAGCCATGCTTGGCTTAGGTCTGGGGCTGGTGGTCATTGGCTATGGCGGCGTGTTTTTCGGCAATTTAATTAAGGCCGCCGTGTCGCGTCAGCGTGAGTTTCTGGCCGATGCTTCGGCGGTGCAGTTTACCCGTAACCCGGACAGCATAGGCGGCGCGTTAAAAGTGATCGGCTACGGTGCCGGTTCCGAAATCAGCAGCCCGGAACGGGAAGAAACCGCGCATCTGTTTTTTGGTCAGGCGCTGCCGTTCCGTGTTAGCTGGTTTGCCACTCACCCACCGTTGGAAGAGCGTATTCGCCGGGTTGAGCCGCGTTGGGATGGCCGCTATCAGCCGCCACAAAGCCGTGATGCCGCCGAGCATGAAGCGCCGGATGCTGCCGCGCAAAGTACGGCGGGTACGGGAGCTTCCGGCCTCAGTCATGAAACCCTGGCCAGGGGGCTCGCCGCCGGAATGGCAGGCGTCAGCATGGCCCACAGTGGCGATAACGCCGCGCAATCTGCCACTCCTGAACCTGCAGCAACGGTTGCGGAAAGTGAACAGAGTCTGCCACGCCTGCAGGATGCCGCACGCGATGCCTACAGCGCCCGTGCTCTGGTGTTTGCGCTGCTGATGGCCGAGCCTTCACGCTTTGTGCACGAGCAGCAGCTGGAAATGATCCGCAGCCAGCAAGGCATGGATTTTTACAAGCAAACGCTGCGTATTCTGCCGCTGCTTAATGGCCTGAATCCGGCCGAACGCCTGCCGCTGGTCGAGTTGTCGATGCCGGCACTGAAGCAACTGTCGGCTAATCAATATCAGGATTTCCGCCAGACGCTGGTGCAACTGGCCAAAGCCGATGGTGAGATCGATATCTTTGAATGGTGCCTGTACCGCCTGGTGCTGCAATACCTGAATCCGCAGTTTGAACCGGTACAGCCCATCGCGGCCAAACACGCCAAGGCCGATGCGCTGAGCAATGAATTGGCGGTGGTACTGTCGACGCTGGCGCACTTTGGTCATGACACCGCCGAGGCTGCGGCTGAGGCATTTAACGCTGCGGTCAGCGCCGCCGGTTTTAATGGCCTGAGTATGCAGCCGCGCAGCACCAGCTTAAAACCGCTGAATCAGGCATTGGCCAAACTGACCGAAGCCTATCCGCATATTAAAGGCCGGTTGGTGAAAGCCATGCAGGTATGCATTAACAGCGATGGCCAGCAGCGTCCGGTCGAGCTGGATCTGGTACGTACCATGGCGGCTATTCTGGAAGTGCCGGTTGTGCTGTAGGTGCAGAAGGTTTTCTCGTTCCTGTTTTTCGTTCCTATCTCGTTCCTGCGCTCCGCGTGGGAACGCAACTGTGCTAGCAGTGACTACCACGCAGAGCTTGGGAGCCAGATGATGCAGAGCGTGGAGTCAGATTTCTCGTTCCTACGCTCCGCGTGGGAATGCAACTGTGCCAGCAGGGACTACCACGCAGAGCTTGGGAGTCAGATGATGCAGAGCGTGGAGTCAGATGAGACCACCCTTCGACACGCTCGTGCCTCGCTGCTCAGGATGAACGGAGTTTTTGGATATAAACACCGTTCGCACTAAACACAGTTCGCACAAACACCGTTCGCACTGAGCGCGAAGCAGTCGAAGTGCGGGCAAATAAAAAAAAAGCTTCATGGTAGGGCATCGGGCGTTTCTCGTTTTTTCGTTCCTACGCTCCGCGTGGGAACGCAACTGTGCCAGCAGGGACTACCACGCAGAGCGTGGAAGCCAGATGAACTGAACAGCCTTGCTGTGTACCTGACCTGAGCAGCTATTAGCCGTCTCAGCCGCAACAGCCCGTTCCAGCCAAACACGCCGATTGTCGGCTCTGAGCCCCGTTTTCCCCGTTCAGGCGATCAACCCGCTTGTGGTACAATCGCACCTTCTTTGCCGGTACTCACCCGGCGTCTAAACCCTCCTGCCGCAGACTGAGAGGGTGTCGATAAAACCATCCTGCATACCGATTTTTAGTTCACCGGGCGTTATTACGTCCGGTGTCTGTCTTTGTTTGTACTGTGTTCAGGAGCTGATGATGTTGCAACCGGGTTTAACCACCGCCCAGCGCCGTATCTACAACGCTGCACTGCAGTTGTTTGCCGAAAAGGGCGCAACTCAGGTTACGGTGCGCGAGTTGGCGGATATTGCCGGCGTTGCCCGTGGCACGGTTTACAACCACGTTGATTCTATTCAGGGGCTGTTTGAAGAAGTGGCAGTGACTCTGGCAACGGACATGAACCAGCGCATTGTCAGCAGCTTCCGCCAGCAGAATGATCCGGCAGCCAAGCTGGCGACAGCCATCCGCCTGTATGTGCGCCGCGCCCATGAAGAACCGGCCTGGGGTAACTTTATCAGCCGCTTTGGTTTCAGCAGTACGGCATTACGCCGTCTGGGGGCTGGTGCGCCGGTGCAGGTGCTGATGGATGGTATTCAGTGTGGCCAGTACCGCATACGGGTTGATCAGCTGTCGGCGGTGGTCACCATGATTGCCAGCTCGGTGCTGGGAGCGATTTATCTGGTACGCGAAGGTCTGCGCACCTGGCGTGATGCCGGCAGCGACTGTGCTGAACTGGTGCTGCGCGCGCTGGGGTTGAGTGAAGAACAGGCGCGGACTTTGGCCACCGCCGAGTTGCTGCCGCTGCCCGAGCCACGGCTGGGCTAACGGCTGTGCTAACGGCTGTGCTAACGGCTGTGTTAGTGCCCGCAAGGCAGTCTGCATTCTTATGCAATTTAGTTACCTTTAAATTACTTAATATTCCTTCGGGTTCTGGTTACTCCGGTTAATATGCATCACCTTATGTTATCCGGAGCATGCCGTGGACTGGCAAGGCTGGTTTTCTCTCGCACTCACCGCAGCGGTGCTGCTGACGCTTATTTTTACTTCGGTACGGCCGCATCTGGCGATGATGGCAGCGTTAACCCTGCTCAGCGTCAGTGGTGTGTTAAGCAGTGGCGAGGCGCTGGCGGGTTTCAGTAACAGCGGTCTGATTACCGTGGCGGCCATGTTTGTGGTGGCGGCGGGGATTCATGCCTCCGGTGGTATCGATATTCTGGTCAACCGCTTACTCGGCCGGCCCCTGACCCTGCGTTCGGCCTTGCTGCGCATCTTTGCGCCGGTGATGCTGCTCAGCGGTTTTCTCAATAACACGCCAGTCGTGGCGACCATGATTCCGGCGATTAACAGCTGGTCGCAGAAGATTGGTATCAATGCCTCCAAGCTGATGATTCCGCTCAGCTATAGCGCCATTCTTGGCGGCACCCTGACACTGATCGGCACCAGCACCAACCTGATTGTGAATGGTCAGTACCAGTCGTTAACCGGTGGCGAAGGTTTCTCGCTGTTTTCTATTACTGCCATTGGTCTGCCGGTGGCCATTATCGGCGGCCTGTTTATGTGGCTGTTTTTTCCGCGCATGCTGCCACAGCGCCGCAGCGGCGAAGGCTTCGAAAACCTGCGCGAATTTACCCTCGAAGTGTCGGTGGCCAGCGATGGCCCATTGGTCGGCAAAACCGTGCTGGAAGCCGGTCTGCGTGATCTGGAGCGGGTCTATCTGGTGGAGATTGAACGCGGTGCCACGGTGCTGACTGCAGTATCGTCGGAAGAACGGCTGCAGGGCGGCGACCGTCTGGTATTCGCCGGTGATACCCAGGCTATTTCAGAATTGCTGCGCATTAACGGTATTGTGCCTTCGGCCATGGCCGGTGAACTGGCGCTGAGTCAGGCGCGGCCGGAGCGCTGTCTGGTTGAGGCGGTGGTGTCACCGCATTGTGCCGCCATTGGTCAGGCCATCCGCGATGCCCGTTTCCGTGACCGTTACGGTGCAGTGGTGCTGGCGGTAGCGCGTAACGGCGAGCGGATTCCCGGTAATTTACGGGCGATTAAATTGCAGGCCGGTGACACGTTATTGCTGGAAGCGCGTCCGGCCTTTGTCAGCCGTCAGCGTTTTAATAAAGACTTTCTGTTAATTAACGATTTAGGCAAAGAAACCCCGCGCCATAATCGCGCGTATTTATCCTGGGGCATTCTGACGGCGGTTGTACTGGCCGCGGGTCTGGGCTGGATTTCAATGTTAAACGCGGCATTAATCGGCGCCGGGTTAATGCTGGCGACTGGCTGCTTAACGGTGGAACAGGCGGAGCGCAGCGTCGATTTAACCGTGGTGATTACCATTGCCGCGTCTTTTGCCTTAGGCGCCGCGCTGCAGAAAACCGGTGTGGCTGCCTACCTGGCGGAAAATATTGTGCAGCTCAGTGATTACCGCCCGTGGCTGATGCTGATTCTTACCTATGTGGTGGTTTCTATTCTGACTGAGGTGATTACCAATAATGCCGCAGCGGTATTAATGCTGCCCATCGTACTGGAAATGACCGACAAAGTTGGTGTCGCCCATGAGCCTTTTATTCTGGTGATTATGATGGCGGCTTCGGCCAGCTTCGCCACACCGCTGGGCTACCAGACCAACCTGATGGTGTACGGCCCGGGTGGCTATAAATTCCGCGATTTCCTGCGCGTGGGTATTCCGATGAATATTCTGGTGGGTGCAGCAACGCTGACTATTCTGTTGCTGTTCTGGGATATTTAAAGCGCGCTTAATTCAGCATAAAAAACGGGCAGAAATTCTGCCCGTTTTTTATTGCCGTTAAATATTTTTCTGAGTATTACGGATTCATCAGCCCCGGCCAGGTGCCGCCATTAACCTTGGCTGGATAACTACTGTCGGCGCTGTCGCTGCTGATGGAGTAACGGATATACCGCTGGTTGCTGAGGAAAAAATATGCGCGGCTGTCGTTCCATTTTACCGCGGCGGTAATATCCTGGGCATAAGCGCCAAGGCCCGGCCAGGTATTATCATTAACCGCTTTCGGGTAACCGCTGTCTACCCGGTCATCGCCTAAGTCATAACGCAGATAGGTGCCGTTTTTCAGGAAAAAATACACCTTATCGCCGGTCCAGCGCAGCGCAGCGGTAATTTGCGTGGCGTGCGCGCCCAGTCCCGGCCAGCTGTTGTCATCGATATTTTTCGGATAACCGGCATCGGCCTGATCGCTGCTGTTGTTGTAGCGGATATAACGGCCATCGCTTAAAAAATAATAACTGCGGCTGCTGTCTTTGCTGAAGGCGGCAGTAATTAAACCGGCGTAATTTCCCAATCCCGACCAGCTGTTGTTATTGGTATTGGCCGGATAGCCACTGTCAGACTGGTCGGCGGTTTTGTTATAGCGCACATAGCGGCTGTCATCGCGGAAAAAGTAGGCGCGGCTCAGGCTCCAGTCGACGGCAGCATCAATATCCACTTTATTCAGGCGCAGTGACACCGGGGTGTTGTTCTGCACCAGGGTGTAATCAACAATACCGCGCACATCGGCGTTGTCGGCAAAGCCACGCTGCAGGGCATCAACCTGTGTCAGTGCTGTACCGTTGCGGAAAATTTCCACATCAGCGCTGCTGTCGGCATACCAGCTGAAATCGTTACTGCCACCTCCGGGTAATACTTTACGCACACCTTCGGCTGCGGTTAATGGCAGGCCATCCAGTTGCCAGCTGATTTGTGGCTCCACACCTAAATAACGCAGTACCGTCGGCGTGATACTGGTTTGTGCCGGATTACCATAAATAGCGGAAAAATCGCCGTTGCTGATATCGCTGGTGTACTGGCTGAATTCGCTGTTCAGGGTTTTATTGCTGGCAATAAAAATGGTTTTTTCCTGACGGGTCTGGCTGCCATGGTTGCAACCCAGTACCGGTTCACGGCCATGGTCTGTGGTAACCAGTACCAGCCAATCGCTGCTGCTTTGCTCAACCGCATCCAGCAGCTGACCCAGCTGCGCATCCACACCGCGCAACGCGGTATCGTAGGCCGGGCCAAAACAACGGCTGTGGCCGGCGTGATCAGGCTCGTCCAGGTGCAGGAAAACCAGATCGTAATCGGCGGCAATTAATTCGATGCCTTTACTGGTAACGGCGCTGTCGCTAAGGCCATTCAGGGTGATGTCGTTGCCGCTGACTTCGTTGCGGAAATAGCTGGTGTTAGGCGTGCCCCAGTTCATCACACTGGCGATCTTCGCTTGCGGGCGGGCATCGCGCAGACGTTTAAACAGTGAAGGAAACTCCGGGTTTGCCAGATCAGAATCGTTGGCGGTGATCTGATGTTTGTTCGCCCATACGCCGGTCAGAATGGTCGACCAGCCAGGTCCGCTGGAGGTTTTCTGTTGGCTGGCTTCGCCATCAACACCGCCGGTATAGGCTTTGCGCACCTGCAGGCGGTTGAAATTAGGGGCGCTGATTTGTTGCAGCTCTTCCAGTTGCACGCCGTCGATACCCAGCAGCAATACCCGTGGCGCGCTGCCGCTTGCCGGTGGCAGTTGTGGATCCGTAACGACGGGCGGTTTGCTGGCTGCCAGGGCGGCCGTGCTGGCGCAGATGCAGAGCATAGCGGCGAGCAGCCGGCCAAATCTTTGATTGCCTTGGTTAAGCATGGTGGTCTCCTTCATTGTTGTTGGTTTTTGGACTAGACCAATATTGGTGTCTGGCATGACATCGGCGTGAACAAGCGATGAAGCTTCTGTGGCAGCCCGGTACAGCCAATACAGGCTCAGCGGCTGTACAAAAACACCCTTGATCAAACAAGTGAATGATGATTCACTTGTTTGATCAGAATTCACAAGGCGAACCCGGAACCGGCGTTATGGCTTACCGCGAAACCGAACATACCCGTGCCCGTAAGGCGAATACCCGCCAGCGCTTGTTGCATGCGGCGCGTGATTTAGTTGCCGAACAGGGCTTTGCCGCCGCCACGGCGGCGGCAGTGGCGGAGCGCTCCGGCGTCGCGGCGGGTACGATTTACCGCCATTTCCCGAATAAACCGGAACTGGTAGCGGAAGTCTTCCGCTACGCCACCGAACACGAAGTGGCGCAGGTGGCTGCGGCCAGCGAGAGTCGTAATGTGGCCGATGCTTATGCCCTGCGTCTGGCGCGGGCAGTCGCGGTGTTTGCCCGGCGTGCGTTGCAGGGGCCGCAACTGGCCTACGCCCTAATTGCCGAACCGGTTGATCCGCGCGTCGAGCAGGAGCGCCTGCGTTACCGCATGGCCTACGCCGATATATTTGAAGACCTGATCCGTGACGGCATCGCCAGTGGTGAATTTGCTGCGCAGGACGCCGGCATCAGTGCTGCCGCTCTGGTCGGACTGTTAAGCGAGGCGTTAATCGGGCCGTTATTTCCCGGCCAGGCAAAAACGAACAGCGCAAACGAATTACCCCAGATGGCGGCACGCGCCGCGATGACCAGCAAAGAACAACAACAATTAATTCAGCAGCTTTGCGCGCTCAGTCTGCGTGCATTGGGCAGTGCTGAAGCAAACTCCATAGCCGAGGATGTCAGTTATGAACACCAGCGTTAATCCACAAATTACCGACGCCGTAACCCCTTCTGTGGGCACTGCTGGTGCCAACAGCAGCACAGATTATCAGCAGCATAAATCCCAGGCAGAAACCCATCCGGTTTTTAACCAGCCAACGGCGCTGGAACATTTTAATGCCTACGACAGTGATCTGGCGTTACAGCATTGGGTAAAAGCATACGGCGGTGACTGGGCTAGCGATCGTCTCAGTGCTTATGGTGCACGTTGTGGTGGTGATTTAATTGAGGCGGGTTTTCAGGCCAACGAAAATAAACCGAAGTTTTATCCCCATGACCGCTTTGGTAACCGTGTGGATCTGGCCAAATTCCATCCGGCGTATCACGAATTAATGCGCAGCGCGATCGAAGCCGAAATGCACTCGCTGCCGTGGACGACACCAAAGCCCGGTGCTCATGTGGCCCGTGCTGCAATGGAATATCTGCATATGAATGCCGATGCCGGTTCCGGTTGTCCGCTGACCATGACCTTTGCCGCAGTACCGGCATTGCAGCATTCGCCCAGTGTCGCCAAAGAATGGGTGCCGAAAATTACCGCGCGTCATTATGACGAGCGCAATATCCCGTTTTTTGAAAAACAGGGCCTGACCATCGGCATGGCCATGACGGAAAAACAGGGCGGCTCCGATGTACGCGCCAACACCACCCGTGCCTATGTGGTTGGCAGCAGTACGGGTAACGGTGCCGAGTATGAAATTGTCGGTCATAAATGGTTCTGCTCGGCCCCTATGTGTGATGCCTTTTTAGTGCTGGCACAAACCGACAGCGGTTTATCCTGCTTTTTATTACCGCGCTGGCGCCCGGATGGCAGCAAAAACCAGATGTATGTGCAGCGCTTAAAAGACAAGCTGGGTAATATTTCCAACGCTTCTTCCGAGGTGGAATTCCGTGGTGCCTTTGCCTGGATGATTGGTGACGAAGGCCGCGGTGTGCGCACCATTATCGAAATGGTCTCCATGACCCGTTTCGATTGCATGGTGGGTTCATCGGCATTAATGCGCGGTGCGGTTGCCCAGGCGATTCACCACACCTCCGGCCGTTCGGCTTTTGGTAAAAACCTGCACGAGCAGCCATTAATGCAGAATGTGCTGGCGGATATGGCGATTGAAAGCGAAGCGGCGCTGGCGATCAGTATGCGGGTGGGTCATGCGCTGGATAATCTGGCTGATGAGCAGCAGAATTTATTCGCCCGTTTAGCCACCGCCGTGGGTAAATACTGGATCTGCAAACGCGCACCACACCTGGCTTACGAGAGTATGGAAAGTGTGGGGGGCGTGGCGTATGTGGAAGACAATATTCTGCCACGTATTTACCGCGAAGCACCGGTTAATGCCATCTGGGAAGGTTCGGGTAATGTGCAGTGTCTGGATGTATTGCGCGCCATGGGAAAAGAGCCAAAAGTGGTGGATGCCTTTATGGCTGAGCTGCAGAAAGGTGCTGGTAACTACCGTGAATTTGATCAGTTCCTGCTGAATTTAAAAGATGAATTCACCGATCTGAGCACTCTGGAATACCGCTCACGCACGGTGGTCGATAAGCTCGCGGTTGGTTTACAGGCCAGTGTGTTAATTCAGCAGGGTGACAGCAATATTACCGATGCTTTTATCCGCTCGCGTATTGTGCGTAATGGTGCCTTTAACTACGGCACGCTGGATGCCGGTATCGACTGTTATGCCATTATGAAGCGCGCACAGCCGCAGTTATAAGCTTCGGGACTGCGGGCTGTTACAGCAGCCCGCTGAGTGCTTTAACGCGCAAGTGTTGTTCCGGAGAAAAGGCCTGCTGCAATTGCAGGTCTATCTGTTTCTGCTCTTCATCAGCGCTTAATTGCTGCTGTTTTATTACCTGAACCTGCTGCTGAAAAGCCGTTAACTGTTGCTGCCACTGATTGCGCTGCTGATCCAGTGCGGCCAATTGTACCGCCTGCTGTTCTCCGGCAATAGCAGCACGCTGTGCAAAGCGTTGGGACGGGTCATCCGTATTTTGTTCAATAGCCAGTAATTGCTGTGTTTTTGTATTTTCCTGCTGATACTGACGCGTAGCCCAGGATTGCTGATAGCTGGCGTTTAATAGTGTCTGCTCAGTGCCGTTGGCTGTCGAAGCATCTTGTTGTTCATTTTGTTGTTCATTTAGATCCTTGTGCTGCAACTGTTGCAGCGCCAGCGCATCCTGCTCACGGTCAAAGGCAAATAATGCGGCCGCAACGGCATGGCCAAATACCTGATCCTGCAGGGCAATACGGCTGTCAAAATGATATTGCAGGCGCTGATAGGTTGATGCATCTTCTGCCGCTGCTGGCAGTAATGCCAGCTGCTCGCGGTAACTGAGATATTGCTGCCAGATATGCTCCGCCTGTGCCAGTGGCTGGCCGCTTAATTGTCTGGCAAGGGCTGCACGTACCTGAGTATCAATCCAGAGATTATCGCGTTCGCCCAGTGTGCTGAGATAATAATCGAATAAATCACGCAGGCTGCTGTGTACCACCAGTTGCTGCTGTTGTGCACTGAGAGTTACACCGTGTTCCGTGCCCGACAGAGACGCCGGGAGTGCAGCCTTGTCAGGCGGCTGTTCTGCATTGTCTTTTGCCGTTTTTTTTGTATCGTCTGCTTCGTGTGTGGCTGGGGCTGGCGTTGCAGCAGGGGTTGTACTGCTTTCTGTCAGGCTGTCAGGCGCGAGCAGAAAGCAAGCCAGTGCAAACAGCAGCACTGGCACAAGTATGGTCAGTGGAATATTAAAGACCGGCATTTTTCAGTCGATTAGCATGGCTGCGATAAATACTGAGGGGGTCGGTTGCGGTTAAACCGCGCAAGCCCAGTACCTGATTAATCAGGTCGGCATGGTTAAGCGGATAATTATCACGCAGCACTTTACCAAAGTGGTTGCTGCAACGGCCAGTAATACCATCATTACCTTCGCGCCCGAACAGCAAACCTGTGGTGGCAAATAAATAATCCAGCGGGTCGAGGATATTGGTCAGGTTGGCATCGCCGCCCCAGGAATACAGGCGGATGTTGTTACCATTAATATTGACCTGCTGAGGACCTTCCCCACAGTGTGTCTGTGGCAGAC
This sequence comes from Thalassobium sp., assembly GCA_002733205.1. GTDB lineage: Bacteria > Pseudomonadota > Gammaproteobacteria > Pseudomonadales > Oceanobacteraceae > Venatoribacter > Venatoribacter pacificus. The sequence goes on from NVUW01000002.1 coordinate 620,146, forward strand.
CGGCGGGAAAGTTCTGATTAAACGCCGCAGCGCCGGCGCTGGTAAATTCAGTAGTTAATGAGCGTACATCGCCTGCCGGAACATCATCACCAGAGAGTAAATCAATCAGATTGCCAGCGGCGTTGCCCACCACTTCAAACAGGTTACCCAGCAGCGTGTCGTCGGCAAAAACACCATTCACTAAATCGGCAATTGGCGCGCCCTGATGGGGTGAACCAACGGTGGTAACCGAGGCCACCAGATCCGGACGTACCGACATAACATAACGCGCAGTCAGACCACCCTGGCTGTGAGCAATCAGATTGAATTTTTCGATGCCGGGGTTCATTGCCTGCAGGGTTTCCATTTCGTGAATTAATTGTTCACCACGGTCGATGGAATTATTAAAGGCATTAATATGGGCGACATAAACCTTGGCGCCGCCTTGCTGTAATTTCGTACCAATTTTGTACCAGTAATCAATACCGGCAATATTGTCGAAAGCGAGAATACCCTGCACCAGCATGATCGGATGACGGGTCTGGGTGTAACCGGACGTATTGCCGTAAGAAGACATGGCAGCAGCCATGAATGGGCTCAGCATTAATGCACAGCACAGCAGCAGTTGACGGACAGAACGTACGCGCAGCATGGGAGATCCTTTTTATTATTTTGTCCGCAGTATATCGGCGGGGCTTTGGCTGGGCGTACCACAATCAGGGCCAGTTCGGCCTGAAAGGAGAATGACAGGAAAAATACGGAGAAAGCAGGGGAATGGCAGGCGGGGGCAGAAATACAGTGATGGCTACAGGAGAATGCAGTAACGCAGATGCCCGGAGCTGGCTCCGGGCAGGGCTGGATTATTCGGCGGTGGCTGCCGTTTCTTCCTGTTGCATGCCAGAGTTTTCCGGCTGAGCTTCTTCGGCTGCCTGTTGCGGCATTTCGCTACCCATATTGGCATCGCTGGTCATTTCTTCATTACTGCTCATTTCTTCATTGCTGCTCATAGCCTCTTCGCTGCTGTCGGCGGCGGCCATGGTCGTTTCACATTCCCAACCCCAGCCGCGCTGCTTTTCGACAAACTCAGCGGCTTTCTGCTCGCAGTAGCCACCTTCGGTCTGCGCGCTCCACAGCACCTGAGAACCGGTTTCTTTGGTGTAGTGTACTTCGCATGGAATCTGGCCTTCGCCGGTGTATTTAACTTCAATAATCCGGGTCTGGTTACCGTGGCTGCATACGGTGCGGTCGCCACTGCTGGCCTGAGCGGCAGGAACCAGAGCTGCAGCAATTAACGGCAGCAGAGCAGAGATATAAATTGCAGGTTTCATCGTAATATCCTTATTTATGCAGAGTGTGTGTGCGGAATAGTTGTCCGGAAGCCACTAAAAACCCTTCGCATAAATCTGTCAATTATCCATTGGCGGTTTTGTGGAGAGTGCACTGTTCTGGCGGGAAACGCTAACCCCGTTCAGGGCTTCTGCCAGACGCACCGCCGCCTGCTGCAGGCGTTGCTGTAATTGCGGACGGAATTGGCGGATATAAGCATCATCAATTACCACCGGCTGTTGCGCTGCCTGCTGATAATGGCGGTAGATTTCGCGGGTGATGGTGAACGACTCATTGGCAACATCGAGCGGCCTGGCGGCAGACCAGTCGCGGCGCTGTTGTGCGGAAATTTGCCCTAATGCCAGCGTGCTTTGTTTTTTATAAGAGAATTTCCCAAGCAGATCACCATCCCACAGCTGATGCAGATTGGTTTTATCGCCCTTAAAACGCACAGCGGTTTTATTGCCGCCACGGTCATCGGCAAAGCTGACATGCATTGGCTGATGCACATCCGCCATAAAATGAGCGAGAAAAAACAGCGCCTGCCAGTCGTCTTTATTTTTACTCAGGCGTTGCTGCATATCGGTAATGGCCTGCACCACACAGCCTTTATCACCGCAATCATCGGCGCGGACTGACGTCGCCGTACGCGGCACATTAATATAATGCCAGGGTTTGGTATGGCGGAATTTGCGTTCGTCGCGCACTTCATCGGCCCATGAACAGGCATGGGCGAAGCTCTTCTCACCACCGGCTTTTACCTGCTGGTCAATCCACTGGCGGGTTTCAGGCGTGACCAGCTGATACGCCATTTCGCATACCTGTGCATGGCCGGAAAATTCAAAAGCGTGTGCATGATTGCTGGCTAATACCGGCCCCAGTAAGAGCAGAACCAGCGGCAGCCGCAGCAGAATAGGAAAGACAGATTTAACGAACACCGAAAACTCCTACCGGCGCTTGCAGAGACTGATCGCCGGGAATGATTGCCGTAACTGATTGCAGCAGGTTAGCATGAGCCACAGCTTTGCCCAATGCGGCAAGGCTTAAGAGTTCTGACAACAATAAATAATGACCAGAGAATCCGGAGTATACCGATGTTATTGATCAGTGGATTTTACATTGCTCTGACCGCACTGCTGTTACTGGCACTGGCTTATATGGTCGTGCGCCTTCGCCTGAAACATAAAATCGGCCTGCTCGATGGCGGCGAAAAAACCATTGCCGTCGCTATGCGTGCCCAGGCCAATGCGCTGGAAACCGCATTACCGGTTTTACTGTTACTGATGGTAGCCGAACTGAATGGTGCCTACGCCGCTTTCCTGCATGTATGTGGTATCGGCTTTCTGCTGTCGCGTGTTTTGCACGCCTGGGGATTTAATCAGGCCGCAGGCGGTATGCACTTCGGCCGTTACTACGGCACCCTGCTGACCTGGATTGTATTGCTGGCGCTGATCGTGCGGGTGCTGTGGTTGTCGGTAGGTGGGATGTTGGGGGGAGGGTAACGCCTCGTTAATCGGATGAAAATGGTTGGCTATAATCGCGAAGCGATGGCCAACTGTTCTTATTCCGTTTAAACGACTCGTTATAGGTATGAAAATCATTGACTCAAATATTTCTATAAGGAATTGAACTATGGCGGATATTGATATGAGCAAAGTCAGGACCTAAACTTTTCAAAAAAATTTGAAGTCCTAATTTAGCTAGCTCCTTCTTTGATGAAGGTCCTATAATAATTTCTTTTATAATTCTAGGCTGAAATATTAAGTTCAGGTAAGGAACTACCAGATTAGATTTAGTTCGAAACATTGGTATAGCCATCTGATCATTGTGAACGTTGACAATTACCCTAGCCTCGCTTTCTTCCTTGAAATGTGAGCTTTTATAGAGCATTTTCATGTTATGAAACTGCATCATAAATTGGTACTTCAGATGGTCTTTTGATTCGTTTCCTCCAAGCCACTCTAGTAGCGTATTCGCAATAATATTTGCTAATTGGATTTTTTTATCTTCCAAGTAAATACAAGGTTGTGGATCAATTAACCATTGCGTCAAGGAGGTCCCGTCACCAAGTACTTCAAACTGGTTTCTATCTAGGCTTTTGAAACCCAAACAATATCCACCGCTACTCGGACAGTATCCCCGCCATTGACTAAGTAAATCAGCTTCAGTCGAAAAAGAAGTTGTATAGCTATCAATCCCTATGGATAAATCTGAAAATTTTTTCATAGTTAGCTTTAAATCACTTCCATTCACTCCTAGCTTCTCAAAAGCTTTCTCTAAATAGGAAAATATTTCAGTTCCTTCGGTATGATCATTGAGAAAACGAGAGTCTGTTAGCCAAAGTTTCTTATTTAATAAAATGGAATACAGCCCATTTATATCAGTGTAATGATAATACAATATAACCTCTCAATGTTATTTGAGAAACAAAGCAATAAATACATATGATGCCTGGTGCAGCCGCCGAAAAAACGAGCAAGCACGAATGTAAAGCGTGCCAGATTTCGTTAAAATCCGGAAATGTATTGTATGTATATCAGTGCTTCTTTACATTCAACGATTTGCCATTACCCACAAAAAAACACTGATTGCTGATTCAGACACGCTGCCGCCCGTCCTTATAAGCGCAGGTCAGGAATCGCGTGTTGTTATATCCGGAATGGTAAGCGGGAGGGCGGTCGTTGGGCGTGTGTCCTTACGATATGCTGCATCCCTGCTTTGGTTCGAGAATACTGAAGATTGGGGATGGGTTCAATAATTGATAAAACTGGTTACAGGTGCAGGTGATAGTGGTTACAAGTCTGAGCACAATTACTTCCAGAACCGACAAAGCGGCAGGCACTACTACGCAGAGCGTAGTAGCGAGTTGAGCCCGCGCAGCGGCTGCAAAACAAACCAGCTATCGCGGCTGAAAGCCGCTCCCACCGGTAGTAGTGAGCTGTTTCAGGGGGAACGGAATCTTCTGATCCAGTCGTGGATAAGGTCCACTCCTACAGTGCTGTGCCTGATCTAATATGCGGCGTTGCGTCTGAATTAACGCGGCATTTGTACGGCGCCAGTCAACCAAGTGATTCTGCGGCCTTCAGAGCAAAACCCTGCCCCGGAGCGATGCATTTGGATAGATGTTTTACATAGTCGATCCGGGGCGGGCTAAATGGCAGGAGCCATTTCAACAGCCGTAGGCTGGCCCGAAGGGTGAAGGGCATGGATGCCCGTAATCATTGTTTTGCGTGCCGCATAATCGCTGAAGTTGGCTGAACAGCGCCGGACAGCCGCAAGAGAGGATCGTAAGGAGATACCTCTCCTTGCATAGGGGCGCAGGGGGGCGGAGCCCCCGCAAAGGCTTCAACTTAACTGCAAAAGCCAGCCCGCGCAGCGGCTACGACTGAGAGCACAATCATTTACTGAACCAACAAAGAGGACGCGCTACTACGCAGAGCGTAGTAGCGAGTTGAACCTACAAAGCTGCAGGCACTACTACGCAGAGCGTAGTAGCGAGTTGTAAGCGGCGGGCAACCCTTCGACACGCTCGTGCCTCGCTACTCAGGGCGAACGGCTGCAAAACAAACCAGCTATCGCGGCTGAAAGCCGCTCCCACCGGTAGTAGCGAGCCATTTCAGGGTAAACAGAATCTTCTGATTCAGTCGTGGATAAAATCCACTCCTGCAAGTATCGCCCCACCACAGTGCCTGAATAAACCCGCCGGTTTATAGCACACACACCAACTATCGCCCGCACCAACTATCGCCCTCAGGCGCGCACGATCAACAGCAACATCCCGGCACCCGCCAGACTCAGCCCAACCACTTCCGGTAATCCGAGGGCAAAGGCCTGCCACCAGGTAAATAAACCACTGCCAATAGCGAGGGTCGCCAGCGCCTGCTGACGCTTCTGTGCTTTTTGCGCGGCCAGTTCCTGACGCAGGGCAACAATTTCTTTTTGCAGTGCCTGCTGGTTTTCGTCCATATGGTTCAGGCGGCTTAATGCGCCGTGTACCAGTCCGGGAATTTGCGGAGCTTTTTCAATCCAGCCCGGCAGCTGGCGTTTTAATTCTTTAAATGCGGCTTTGGGGCCAAAACGTTCGCGCATCCAGCGTTCTAAATAAGGCTTGGCTGTGCTCCATAAATCCAGCTGCGGATACAGCTGACGGCCAAGACCTTCGATATTGAGCAGGGTTTTCTGCAGTAAAACCAGTTGCGGCTGCACTTCCATATTAAAGCGGCGCGCGGTGCTGAATAACTGAATTAATACCTGACCAAAAGAAATCTCAGCCAGTGGTTTATCAAAAATCGGTTCGCACACGCTGCGGATAGCGGCAGAAAATTCATGCACTTTGGTGGTGGCCGGAACCCAGCCGGAGTCGATATGCAGCTGCGCTACCTGATGATAATCCTGATTAAAAAACGCCAGCAGGTTCATCGCCAGATAGTTCTGATCTTCTTCGGTCAGGCTGCCGACAATACCGCAGTCGATGGCAATGTATTGTGGTGCCTGCGGGTTATTACGCGAGACGAAAATATTGCCCGGGTGCATATCGGCATGAAAGAAGCTGTCACGGAATACCTGGGTGAAAAAGATTTCCACACCACGTTCGGCCAGCAGTTTCATATTGGTGTTCTGTGCCTGCAGGGCGTCGATATCCGCTACCGGAATACCGTAAATGCGTTCGCTGACCATCACTTTGCTGCGCGTGTATTCCCAGATGACTTCCGGCATGTACAGCAGTTCAGAATTGGCGAAGTTGCGCTTCAGCTGGGTGGCGTTGGAGGCTTCGATCTGTAAATTCAGTTCGCCATAAATGGTGTGGCGATAATCGTCGACCACTTCCAGTGGTTTTAAACGGCGGCCGTCTTCGGAATATTTCACCAGCAGGCGGGCCATGGTTTCCAGCAGCTGCAGGTCACGCTCGATGGTGTGTTCGATTCCCGGACGGACGACTTTAACCACCACTTCACGGCCGCTGCCGTCGTCGTTGCTGCGGTCTTTGCCGCTGGCAAATAAGCGCGCGGCATGTACCTGTGCAATAGAAGCAGAAGCCAGTGGCTCGGCAGAAAACTCGGCGAATAAATCGCTGATTTTCTGCCCCAGCTGGTCTTCGATTAACGCCATGGCTTTATCGCTGTCGAAGGGCGGAACGTCGTCCTGCAGACGTTTTAATTCTTTAACAATATCGTCGGGAATCAGATCGGGGCGGGTGGATAAAATCTGGCCGAATTTAATAAAGATCGGGCCTAAGGCTTCCAGCGCTAAACGCAGACGTTCGCCACGGTTAAGGCGCGACGGCACCGGATTTAACCGCCACGGCGCGAGCCACAATGCAAGGCGCAACGACAGCGGCAGCTGTTCGGTCGGCACCAGACTGTCGAGCCGGTAGCGGGTGAAGACAAACAGAATTTTCCACAGACGCCAGAGGTTTGCCACGTCGATATTATTCCTTGGGCAGAGAAGAGGTGTTTGTCGACTTGTTCGGCGACGAGTTTGTCGAATCGTTCTGCTGCATACGCGCTGCTAAACGCAGGGTGCGTGCTTCTAAACGGTCGGTCGCCAGACGCAGCTGGTCAACCTCGTCGGCAAACTGTGCCGCCAGCGGTGCCGGTGCCAGCAGTTGCGCTTCATCTTCGAGATATTCTTTAACCGCATTGCGGTAAGCCGGTGCGCTGCTTTTACCCCAGCTCAGTAAGCCGCGCAGACCTTTACCCAGCTGATGGGCGAGCAGGCCGCCGGTCAGTGGGGTGATCAGGGCTTCCCAGTCGATATCGAGGTTTTGCGCAACGCGGGTCAGCGATAAGGCAAATTCGCTGTCGCCGTCCATATCAATGGCACTGCTGATCAGGGCGTGGGCTTTATCGCTGGCGCGGGCGAGGGCAAAGAAATCGGCGGCGGAACCGCTGAGCGTGGCATCAGCACTGTTCAGGCTATCGTTATCGCCAGTGGCGGGAGCAAGGCTGAGGACTATGCCGTTATCGACGATGCGGATCAGCACCGGGTTGAGCGCGTCGATGCGCACACACAGCAAACGGCCCTGCTGGCGACTCAGAGAGTTTAATGCCGCCGGGTCGTAACGCAGCACATGATTTATGGCCGCCTCAAAGGGCACGCAGGCAGCCTGAAGCAACTCGGCCGGCAGCTTACTCAGCATCAGGGTTTGATTCCGCGGTGCAGAGCGACCACGCCGCTGGTCATATTGTGGAAGCTGCAACGAACCAGGCCAGCGTTTTCCATCATGCCTTTCAGGGTTTCCTGATCGGGGTGCATACGGATGGATTCGGCCAGGTATTTGTAGCTGTCGGCATCGTTGGTCACCAGCTTGCCCATAAATGGCAGGGCGGTGAACGAATACAGGTCGTAAGCTTTGCTCATCAGCGGGTTAGTCGGCTTGGAGAATTCCAGCACCAGCAGACGGCCGCCCGGCTTCAGCACGCGGGTCATGGAACGCAGTGCGGCATCTTTATCAGTAACGTTACGCAGACCGAAGGCGATGGTGATGACATCAAAGCTATTGTCTTCGAACGGCAGACATTCGGCGTTGGCCTGTACGTATTCGATATTGCCAACGTAGCCCTGATCGGTCAGGCGGTCGCGGCCGACGTTAAGCATGGAGGAGTTGATATCGGCCAGCACCACTTTGCCCTGCGGGCCAACGATTTTGGCAAATTTCTTGGTCAGGTCGCCGGTACCGCCGGCCAGATCAAGCACCTGATCGCCAGGGCGCACGCCCGACATATCAATGGTGATGCGTTTCCACAGGCGGTGTACGCCGAACGACATCAGGTCGTTCATCAGGTCGTACTTAGAAGCCACCGAGTGGAATACATCGGCAACCATGGCCTGTTTTTGCTCGGTATCGATGGTTTTGTAACCAAAGTGCGTGGTTTTTTCCTCGGACATACGAACCTTCTCCCGCTGACGACCTGTAGATGGGCGGCCATTTTAACGGTGCAGGTCGTGAAAGTCTTGCGCTGTGTCGGCTTTTAGCCGCCGCTGAGGGCGGGGCATAGGGTAAACTAAGAAAATGGACAAGTGCGGAGAATGGCGTGTTTGAATACAAAGCGTTGGCGCAGATAAAGCGGGCCCTTTCGGCACTGATGCTGTGTTGGCTAACGGTGGTAACACCGTGCCTGGCGGCAGAGGCGGTGGGCACGTTGCGCTTATCGGTGCCGGATGATGGCTACCCACCCTATGTTGTGCTGCAGGACGGCGAACCGCAGGGGTTGTTAATTAAGCCGCTGCGCGAGGCAGCCCGCCGTGCCGGTATTGAGCTGGAATTCGTGCTGCTGCCGGAAATGCGCTCGCAATATATGCTCGACTCCGGTCACGTCGATGGCCGTATGGAATCGCCGGACTGGACAGCCAACCCGGATGATTACCTGTGGAGTGATCTGGTGGTCTGGCTGGATGATGTACTGATTTACCGCAACGACCAGCCGTTCGATCTGGAATATGAAGAAGGTTTGCAGGGCGGCGAAATTATTACCCACCTCGGCTATGTTTACCCGGCGCTGGAACCGGCCTTTGCCAGCGGCAGCCTGACCCGGCGGGATAAACTGACCGAACAGGACATGCTGAATACGCTGTTGCTGAGCCAGTCAGAAACCGCCCGCGCGCTGATTATGGGTCGCGATGTGGCGCAGTGGTATCTGGCCGCTCAGCCTGCCTTGCAGGCATTGCCGCTGAGTTTTTCTAAAAAAATATACGGCTGCGCGCCAATGGGCTTTCAGTTTGCCCGTAACGAACGGGTACAGGCATTGGTGCAGCGGCTTAATAAAGAATTCCCGCCTAAACCGCGCCAGCGGTGTCCGCGTATTACACCGTTAAGTCTGACGCCGCCTGACGACCAGTGACGCTTGTTGTCGCCAGCAGGCTGTCGTATTTTCACCTGTGCAAATGTGATTGAGCAGTGCAAGCTTGCCGCTCTGATAACGACAATAACAACGGTCTTAAAACGAGGTATCTATGTTTATCCTGTTAAATAAAGTGGTGACGTTACTGTTCTGGGTTCTGTCGATTATGGCAGCCGTACAGGGCTGGGACGGACTGCTCGGCTGGCTGCCAACCATTGCTATGGTGGTGGCGGGTATTCATGTGCTGGAAACCGCTTATTTCTGGATGGCGCTGAAGCACAAGAGTGCCAACCCGGTTGCCGATGCGGTGCAGGTGTTTATTTTTGGTATTTTCCATATGCGCCGTTTTATTCAAACGGAAACCGCCTGACACACCAACGGCAGCGCAAACCGCACGCTGCCGTTATCACTTCTTTTGGTTTAACAATCATCACTTCTCCGTAACGGCCATCAGCCTGCGTTGTCTGGCGTTACTCCCTCACTGAAAAAGGTTTGTATGCGTTCTGCGACAACGATATCGCGGATGATTTTCCGATGCCCCAGTGCCGGTGGCTGAAGAATATCGGCGTCTGTCAGATAGCGGCGAATGTTGTGTACTGCACTGTCAGGAATTTCAAGATCATCCGGTGCGTGAATTAACAAAGCAGGTTTCGGCGTCAGGCTCAGTAACTGGCCGCTGTTCAGTTCTTTTGCCGGGCGACCGACCTCGGTTTCAATGCGGGCAATAAATTGTCGGGTGCAGTTTGCGGGCAGTCCCATAAAACGGGCAAAGCCCTGCAGCACATCGTGTAAACAGGCGGGAGCGGAAATCAGTACACAGCGCTTAATCTGAACTCCCTGTTCACAGGCAATGGCCAATGCGGCACCGCCCATCGAGTGGCCGAGGGCACCGTAAAAGGGGCCAAAGGCAATATCGGCTTCGACGATGGCGCGGGCAAATTCCATCGGGTTACTTTTATTGCCGCCGGATTGACCATGGCGTGGCGCATCCAGTGCGAAGACATCAAATCCCTGTGCCACCAGAGCATTGGCGATCACCGCCATATGCGTCGCCCGACTTTCCCAGCCATGCATTAGTAAAATGCGTGGGCCGCTGTTGGCCCAGCGCAGAGCACTGAGATCGTCGGCAAAATTCAGACGCTGCGCTTGTTTCTCGGTTTGTATTTCCCAGTCTTTTTGTGGGAAATGGCGGGGTGTTAAAAATAGCCGTGAATGTTGTTCGGCAACACGGGCAGGCCACAGGCGACCCATCAGCGAATTTTTAAGGCGTAAGATAGTCATTGCATTCATGGGTAACTCCTTAAAAGGCATTTTGCCAGCCAATTAAAATACGACTGGACGATGAGAACTGACCGAACGGCCCGGCGCGGTCGCCAAAAAAATAATCGGCACCGCTCCACAGTGACCAGCGATCGTTCAGCTGATAGCTGACTTTGCTGCGCAGCTGACCGTCGTTGTAATCGCGGTTAAGCAGGGCAAAAAAACTCAGTTCGAGGGTGTCGTTGAGTAAGGTTTTTTTCAGCAGCAGCGTATGGCGGGTGCTGATTTCGCGGCGGATAATTTGCGGCCGGTAAGCAAGAATGCGGCTCTGGTAAAACTGGTAACTGACAAACACATCTGCCGGGGCCTGGTAATCCAGCGCGGTTACCGTCGCCAGTTCCGGGCTTTGGCTAATGCCGTTATTGTGCAGATCGTCGCGCAGAAAAAATGCCCGACTGGTATGCCCGGCTTCCAGACGCAGCACCACACTGCTGAATGCTGTGCTGGCGCTCAGGCCGAGCAGATGGCTGCGGCGGTACACGGCTTCCACATCCACCTGAAGATTATTGCCGTCCGTATTTAATGTGCGGTAAATAACGGGAGTGTCGTGGTAAAAATTAAAATAGCTGGCGCTGATATCCCAGCCGGCCAGAAAGGCACTCCAGCGTAAGCCATGTTCCCAGTCACTGCCCTCCGGCCTGCGGGTTGGCTGGCGGTTAACCGTTATTCCGGCGACCGGCTGCGGCGCCAGTTCGGGGCTGGTAATGGCAAACGCCGTATCCGGTTCTGCCAGTTCGCTGAAGGTTAAATCGGGAATAATTAACCACTGCAGAGACTGCTCATTGGGCAGAGGAATATGCGCATTAAGCATCCAGGTGGCGATGCGCGAGTCTTCGGCATCGGGCAGATTAAATTCGCGCATATCCTGCGGGTTAATAATATCCAGCACCCGCAGGCCGTCGGCCTGACCCCAGACAACCTGTTGTTTACCACTGCGCAGAGACACGCCGTAGAAATACTGGTCAGCATAGGCTTCGGCAATATCAAAACGCACGTTATCCCATTGTGCCAGTGGCCCACTGCTATGCAGGCTGCCCGCCGGATAATTATCTGTCCGGCTGGTTGGCTGCTCTGCATACAGAGTGTCAGAAAAATCAGCACGCAGACGTGGCTGCAGATTAAACGACGTATTGGCCGTGCGGTATTGCCATTCACTGTGCAGCTGCACTTCCGCTTTGCTCAGTGCGGCCGGAGCATCGCTCCAGGCCAGTTCCGAACTTAGCTCTGAACTGAATTCGCTGTGCGCCGCACTGCTCAGCAATATCAGGGTGAAAGCACCGGCGCTTAGCCGATGTTGTTGTCGACGTTGCTGCCGGAGTTGTTGCCGGAGTTGTTGCCGGAGTTGTTGCCGGAGTTGTTGCCGGAGTTGTTGCCGGATATTCATTTACAGCCCCCGGCGCAGAGTATTCTGGGTAAACAGGTGGTCGGCCACATCCTGCTGGTAATCGACGGCAGAAAAAATAAACAGCGAGCGGTGACCGCTGATATGGTTTTCGGCCAGCAGCTGATGCCGGGTCCAGATGCCATCAACCATACGGATATCCGTTACCTGCACGGTTTTCAGCGGCACCTGTTTAATATCCAGATAGTCACTTTTAACCACGATCCAGTTTTGCGGATCAATATAAAAGGTTACTTCGCCATACCCCAGTTCCTGGGCAATAGCCGCCGTTTTTGGGGTGCCTTTGACCACCAGTTTTCCATCATCGTCTGGCAGGCGTTGCAGCTGGTAGTCGGCAATACTGATATGACCGTTCTGCTTAATATCTTCATAGGTAAAATCGGTACCCATAAAATAATCGCCCCGGTCGGATGCGGAAATCCGGCGCACCTTGCGCAGTGCCGGCAGGTACAGCCACTGATCATCTTCCTGATCGGCGGCGGCATAATCGAAGGTCAGAAAACCGGTGTCTTTAACATTGGCTGGTGATTTATAGAAAAATACGGTTTTTTTATCGTCACCAAAATACTTGCGGTAAGACATGGTTTCGCGGCGCCGTTCTTTGCCACGACTGTCGGTCAGCAACATGCTCAGCTGGCTGCTGACATGCTGGCCATCATCCACTGCATTTACCCGCTGTGCGATATCGTCGGCCGTGAGTGTTGCCAGTGTTTCCGTATTAACAGCTTCTTCTGCCTGTAGCGGCTGGCTGTTCGCTGCTCCGTACAAGAGTGCCCCGTACAAGGCTGCCGTGCCCAAACCAGTGGTGAATAGCAGTGTCAGTGCCGTACTGCCAGCCACGTGTTTTCCTGCCGCTATTGCACTGGCTTCGGACGCCTTTTTTTCATCGAAAATAAAGGTCGGCTGCAGTAATACAATCAGTGCCGGTAACAGCGTCATGGCGGCGATAAAACTCATACTCACCGATAGCACGACAATGGTGCCAAAGTGCGTCAGCGGTACAACCTGCGAGCTGATCAGTACACCAAAACCAAAGGCAATCGCCAGATAATTAAATAACAGTGCCCGGCCTGTAGAGCGGAATAATTCGGTGAATAATCCACTGCCTTTTAATCCGTCGGCCACCAGAGTTTTCAGGCGTTCGAGGGTATGAATAGCAAAGTCGATCCCCAGACCAATGGCTACCGAAGCAAACATGGAGGTGCCGATGCCCAGATCAATCCCCAGCAATGCCATTGCCGCATAAACCGTAAGAATGGAACAGATTACCGGCAGGGTTGCGAGCAGACCGGCTGCCCAGGAGCGGAATAATAACGCCGACACGAGAAAGACGCAGAGCAGCGAAATCACCACACTGTAAAAATGGCTGACGCCCAGATCTTTAATCCAGTGGTAGTTAACATTCACTCGGCCACTGAGACTGGCAGTAACCTCTTCATCGCTAACGGCATTATTAAAGTGCTGGTCGATATATTGCTGCAGGGCTTCAACCACCGGTTTGGTGGCAATAAAATCGGCACTGTCGAGATTCAGACGGATATTGGCCAGACGGTAGTCATAATCAATTTCTTCAGAAAAATCGGCAGGATCAGAACTGGCCGAATAGAGCAGAAAATACTGCGCAATCAGGTCGGCATCCTGTGGCAGGCGGTAGGCATCACTCTGACCTTCGTTCAGGGATTTATTCATCTGCTTTAAATAATCCACCACCGATGATGAACCATTTACATGTGGCAGGGTTTCAGCATAGGTCTGCAGAGCTTCCATGGCATTCAGCACCTGCGGTGAAAAAATCCCTTCGTTACGGCTGCTGGTAATGACAATGTCCAGCGTATTGGTGCCTTCCAGATGCTGATTAATGACTTCGTCAGCCTGATAAATCGCTTCGCTGGAATGAAAGGTATTAATGCGGTTTTCGTTTACCTGAATCTGGGTGGCCAGAAGGGCGCCGCTGATGCTGAGAAAAGCAAATAATGACAGTGTGGCGCGCGGATGGCGTACACAGCTTCCACCGACAAATGTCATCAGGCGGGCAAAGGTATCCTGCTGGCTGTTTTGTTCAAGGCGAATCCAGCGCTGGCTGACTCTGGGTTTCAGTAAAGTGATGCAGGCCGGTAAAACAAACAGCGAATAAAACCAGGCAACCAGCACGCCGAAGGCGGTGAATAAGCCAAAATATTCAAAGGGTGGCATATAAGACGACGCGTACAGGCCAAGAAATCCGGCAATAGTGGTCAGCGACGTCAGCGTTACCGGGCGCGCCATAACGGCAACGGCTTCACGGATGCAGGCCTGCAGCGACCAGTCCGGATGTCGCGCCTGCATTTCGTAATAGTGGCTGAAAATATGAATTGAATCGGCGACCGCCATGCCAATTAAAATAACCGGCATAGCGTTGGTGATAACAAAAAAAGGCACACCGCAGTAAGCCATAAAACCGAGGGTCATCAACACTGAAGCAGCAATCACCAGATTACCCAGCAGGGCTGGTAACAAACGGCGGAAAGCCACCATCAGCATAATGGTAATAATTAATCCGGCGAGCGGATTAAGGCGGCTGGCATCGTGATCGATATAGTGGCCGAGATAGCCCAGCACAGCGCCTTCACCGGCCACATGCAGTTCGACATCTGCTGGCACCTGTGTCTGTTGCAGCAACTGATTGATGGCGTCGTAAGCGGCTTCGGCCTGGTTGTCATCGTACAATTCCAGCACGATCATACTCATCGCGCCGTCTTCAGCAACCAGCATGCCGTGATACAGCGGAAAGTCTTCTATTGCCTGGCGCACAGCCGCACCATTACCTTCGGAGCGTAAATCGTAGAATGGTGCAACATTCATCCCGTCGGCCGAGGCAGTGATATTATTTTCGCTGGCCAGACTGATGGTGCGTGCCGTATTAATCATCGGCAGGGCATTTAACTGATCGGTCAGTTGCCCGATCAGATCGAGAGTCTGTTTGCGGTAAATACCTTCTGCCGAACGGTCGTATATGGCAACGATCAGCGGATCGCTTAAACCAAAAATTTCCCGCACCTTGTTTTTATACACCAGCGCCGGATTGTCGGCTTCGAGAAAGGCATCGGCGCGGGTGTCTTTGTGCAGCTGTCCGAGTCCGGCGACCAGTAATGCCATCAGCAGCAGCCCGGCAAACAGAACGGTTTTCGGGTAATTAACCCCGGCCTGAATGCCGCTTTTCACGACTGGCAGCAGCCAGTGTTTTTCCCTGTTCGTGTTCATAATTCGCCCTCAAGTAAATGCATATGCATCTATATGTAAATGTATATGCATGCAAATGGCAAATTTTTTTTAGCTGCGCAGGGTGAGAATAGCGTCGGCGACTTGCAACAGTTGTGCAGAAAGCTCGTCACCCAGATGCTGGGAAATGCCGCTCTGTGCCTGCTTCCAGCGAACTTTTGCCTTATTAAACAAGGCTTTACCTTCGTCGGTCAGAGACACCAGTGTTACCCGGCCATCATCGGGGCTGGGATTGGTTTGCACATAGCCGCTGCGGATCAACGGTTTCAGATTGCGTGTCAGAGTGGTTTGCTGCAGAACCAGAACTTCCTGCAGTTCTTTCTGCGATGGGCTTTTCAGCATCGACAGCACACGCAGAACAGAGAACTGCGCAATGGTAATACCCAGATCGCGCAGGCTGTTGTCGTAGTAGCTGGTCAGAACCCGGTCGGCCTGGCGCAGTTTGAGGTTAAAGCAGGGAGTAATATTCATAAGAGTATCCGGCTGCAGAACAGTGCAATCATAGCTCAGGCGACGGCGGGCTGTCAGTGCCGTTTTTTCTGCAAAGACTTTCTATTTTCTGAAATATTCGTACCTTATGCTGCCTTAAATCATACAACGACGGATTGAGTGCAACGGAATGAAAAAGAATTGGGTTACTTTTTTACTGACCTTGGCGACAACGCTGGCGTATGCCGATACGGACTCTGCCGTTAAGGTGGAAAGCGCCAGTGAAATAAAGCAAGGATTGGGAGTCAGTTTTCATGCTGATCTGATGGCCGGTGGTGACAAGTTAGCGGAAATGGAATATGACCGTGGTACCACCGACGATATTAATGCCGGTGCCGGTATTAAACTTGGCGCTGGTGTTTATTACACTCTGAACCGGGTTCGCGCTGAAGCCCGTCTGGGCTGGCTGAGTGATTCTGCCAATGGTCTGGATGACGACAACGATCCGGTTACCATTGAGTTTTCGACCTATCCGCTGGATCTGATGCTGCACTACCAGCTGGGCAAACACAGCCTCGGCGCTGGCCTGACATATCATATGAACCCGAAGCTGGATATGGACGGCACAGAGTATACTTTTGATTCACCGACCGGCAGTCTGATTGAATACCAGTACCACCTGAATCCGCGTTTTGCCATCAGTGCCAAATACCAGAGCATTGAATATTACTATCAGCCAAGTGACGTCACTTTTGATGGCTCGGGGCTGGGGATCGGGATTTCAATTCAGCTTTAATTCTGCTTTTGCAGATATAAAAAAACGCAGCCATCGGCTGCGTTTTTATTTTCAGTGTGCGTTTATTATACGGTTTGTGCGGTTGCTGTTGTTTCTTCAGTTTCCGGATATAAATCCGCTTCAGCCTGTTCCAGCATGGCGAATTCTTCTTCGGCGGTTTTGGCTACCAGATGGTTTTTGCTGTAACCAAAATAATAGGCCGCACCAATCACAAACAGCACCAGAGTGTAGAAGAAGGCGCGTGGGTCAAAGGCATACACACCGGTTAATGCAATCAGCGACAGCAGCAGGGCGATACCAGAAGTAAATACGCCACCCGGTGTTTTATACGGACGCACCAGCTCAGGCTGTTTAACGCGCAGCATAATGTGGCTCAGTGCCATGAGGGCGTAAGAAACGGTGGCACCGACTACTGCCATAGCCAGCATCAGATCCCCTTCGCCGCTCAGCGATGCGACAAAACCCAGTACACCAGGAACAATCAGCGCACGCGCCGGTACTTTACGTTCGGTGGTTACTGACAGTGTCTGTGGCAGATAACCGGCACGCGACAGCGCAAATACCAGACGGCTGTAGCCATAGATAATGGAAAAGAACGATGCAATTAAACCGACCAGGCCCAGTACGTTAATAATGGTCGCCAGCTGAGCATGACCGGTCGCATTCAGTGCATCCACCAGTGGAACGGCGCTTTCACCCATGGCCTGAGCACCTGCCGCGCCGGGAATTAACAGTACAACCAGCAGGGCAGTAAACAGCAGAAATACCATGGCGCCGATAATACCTTTAGGCACATCTTTCGCCGGGTCTTTGGCTTCTTCAGCGGCCAGTGGCACACCTTCTACCGCCAGGAATAACCACATAGCAAATGGCAGCGCAGCCCAAACACCGTACCAGCCCAGTGGCAGCATGGAAGAGGCACCTTCGCTGGCGGCGATATCAAACAGGTTCACACTGTCGAAGCTGCCGATTAAGGCAATCGCGGTGGCAATAATGGCCAGTACCGCCAGACCAGAAATAACCATCATCACTTTTAATGCTTCGCCAACACCGGCCAGATGAATACCGATAAACACTAAATAAAACGCCGCGTAAACCCAGGGGCCATTAAAGCCGACCAGCGCTTCAACCGCCGAGCCAATAAATATCACAATGGCTGCCGGTGCCAGGGCGTATTCAATTAATACCGCAAGGCCGGTTAAATAACCGCCAGCCGGCCCCATCGCCTGACGGGCAAAACTGTAACCGCCACCGGCGGCAGGAATAGCCGCCGACATTTCAGCCAGTGATAACACCAGCGTGAAATACATAACCGCCATTAACAGTGCGGCGATGGCAAAGCCACCCCAACCCGCTTGGGCGATACCAAAGTTCCAGCCGGCAAAATCACCGGAAATTACGTAAGAAACGCCGAGACCGGCCAGAAGAATCCAGCCTGCCGTGCCTTTTTTGAGTTGCCGTTTGGCAAGGTAGTCCTGATGGGATGTGGGCATGGTATTACCTCATACGTTGAATAAAGGGTGTTTTAAACGTTAAAAAAACAATCAGCTGAGCAGAAAATTCTTTGCCTCTGCTGTTGAATGGAGCGCTGACGGTTGTCCGGATTCTGTTGTTATGGTGTTATCCGCCGCCGCTGATGAATGCTCCAGAGTCGCCGTTTTTTCAGTGCTTGCTGCCATGTCATCCGCTGACTCTAACAGGGCGCCACTACGGTCTTTAAGTTGCACGCCGGATAGCTGAAGCCGGCGTGATTCGCGCAATAAATACCCGGCTTTATGGGCCGCTTCGCTGAAATTCAGCCCTTCTGGCCGAACGTTGGAAATACAATTACGGCGGGCATCGGTCAGGCCACGTACCGGCGCCCAGGTAAGGTATAAACCGAGGCTGTCGGGAGAACTCAACCCCGGCCGTTCGCCAATTAATACCAGCACGGTTTTAGCATTTAATAATTCACCGACATCATCACCGACGGCGACGCGGGCCTGTTCTACCAGCGTAATCGGAGCGAGTGTCCATTCCTGTTTATCGGCATTTAATTCTTCGCATAAAGCCTGAATAAAAGGCACGGCGTTATGGGCAATGGCGGTGGCGGATAAACCATCGGCAATGACCAGTGCCAGATCAAAAGGTTGCTCCGGGGTTTGCTGTTCCTGTCGCAGTAATACCCGTGATGCCTCATCCAGACGGCGACCTAAATCGGGGCGCTGTAAATAGGTCATACGGTCAACCGCTTCGCTGTGCAGCTTTAACGGTGGCTCTTCGTTTAACAGCGGATATTGTTCAGCCAGTGTTTCCAGCTGTTGCGTCAGCGCAGAAAAATCGAGTGGTGTATGTACCGCATCGCGTGCCTGGGCATGGGCTAACTGAAACTCCAGCATTTCTTTGGTTGGCAGACTGATGCCGCTGCGTCCGAGGCCAATGCGCGCTGCGGTAAACTGGCGCAGGCGACGCCATGGGTTATCAACAACGCCGTTCCAGTCATCGTTATGGATATCGGGTTGATCAACCATTGGACACCTCCGATTCTGAATTACCGGCCGGTAATGTTTTTAATGACGCCGCAAACGCAGGCGGTAAAGCTTCGTTTAAACAGGCACCGGCGGCATTGCTCATAATCTGCATTTTTTCCAGCCAGGCTTCGAATTCCGGCGATGGCCCAAGGCCCAGAACACGGCGTGCGTATAATGCATCGTGGAATGAGGTGGTCTGATAATTGAGCATAATGTCGTCGGAGCCGGGAATGCCCATCACAAACGAACAACCAGCCGCTCCCAGTAAGGTGAGCAGGTTATCCATATCGTTCTGATCGGCTTCGGCGTGGTTGGTGTAGCAAACATCGCAGCCCATTGGCAGGCCGAGTAATTTGGCGCAGAAATGATCTTCCAGACCGGCGCGGATAATTTCTTTACCGTCGAATAAATATTCTGGGCCAATAAATCCCACCACGGTGTTAACCAGTAACGGATTGAATTTTCGCGCGACGGCATAAGCGCGGGTCTCGCAGGTTTGCTGATCCAGACCGTGATGAGCATTAGCCGACAGCGCGCTGCCCTGACCGGTTTCAAAATACATCACGTTATTGCCCACAGTGCCGCGCTGTAATGACAGTGCCGCCTGCTCAGCTTCGGCCAGGGTGGCTAAATTAAAACCAAAGCTGGAGTTGGTGGCTTCGGTGCCGCCAATCGACTGAAACACCAGATCGACCGGTGCGCCCTGTTCGATGCATTCCAGCGTATTGGTGACATGGGTCAGCACGCACGACTGGGTTGGAATTTCGTATTTGCTGATGACCTCGTCCATTAATTTCATCAGCCGGGTGGCCTGGGCAACGTTGTCGGTCGCCGGGTTAATACCAATCACCGCATCACCGCTGCCATACAGCAGGCCATCGAGAATACTGGCGGCAATACCATTCATATCGTCGGTCGGATGATTCGGCTGCAGACGCGTCGCCAGGCGTTTGGGTAAACCAATGGTGCTGCGGAAAGCGGTAATAACACGACATTTTTGCGCGACCAGAATTAAATCCTGATTGCGCATAATTTTACTCACCGCTGCCGCCATTTCCGGCGTTACGCCGTTGCGTATTTTGCTCAGCATGTCACTGCTGGCCAGATCGGACAGCAGCCAGTTGCGGAAATCACCCACGGTAAAATGACTGATGGGGGCGAATGCCAGTGCATCGTGCTCGTCGATAATTAAGCGGGTAACTTCATCCTGCTCGTAAGGGATTAACACTTCATTGAGGAAGGTTTTCAGCGGCACATCGGCCAGTGCCATCTGCGCCACGGCACGTTCTTCGGCCGAGCGCGCAATCACTCCGGCCAGACGGTCGCCGGAGCGTGCAGGCGTTGCTCTGGCCATCAGGTCGGCCAGATTACGGAATTCGTAGGTCTTACTACCCAGAGAGTAGCGATACGCTTTATGCATAGCGGTTTCCTGAAACAGTGGCATGTTGCGGCCGGCAATAAGATGGGCGCGACCGGAACAGATATTGCTGTCGCAGATACAGCTGACAGCCTCATCCTTTATCAACAGCTCAGCGAATAACGTTCCGATGGCCTATCGAATTTTGGCAAATGTGGTTTTTGTTATTTAAATCAGCGGATTAATAATGGTAAAAGCTTATAAATCACGAGCCGGTAACACAGGAATATTGTGAAAGCGTCACCATTCTTCCCAGTCGCATCTGATAGTGCGCACAGTAATGTAGCGATGCAGCATGCATCCGCCCCTGATTGGTGCGTAACGGAAGCAACCGATGCGGACGAGCACGCCCATAATCTGCGCGACTGGCAGCAAGAGTACGATCAGCTCAGTGATGGCGCTTTTTATGGCCGCATTGACGAACTGGCGCTGGAGCATTTGCAGGTATTCCGTGAACACACCAGCCAGGCGCTGCGCCAGCAATGCAATGTCTGGCCGGATTCTGTCTGGCTGGGCTTTGCCGCCGGTGAGCAGGATTGCCGAATCAATGGCCAGGAAGTAGCGAACAACGAATTGATGTGCCGTCCGGGTAATACCGGTTTTGAATTAGTCACACCGCAAAGCTTCGATATTTACGGCATTGTTGTCAGTCAGCAGGCGCTGACACAATGTGCTGATGCTCAGGGTATCAACCTCGATGCGCGCTTATGGCAATCACCGCGGCGCGGCTGGCAGGAGCAAAAACTCAATGCCCTGCGTTATGTGTTACAGCGCTTACTGGCACCCAAGCACAGCGGCCTGGCCGGGCCGTTACAGCAGGACATGCTGCTAATGGCCGTGCTCGAAGTGTTGCAACAACCGGAAAACAGCAACACCACGCTGCCCGCTTATGCGCGGCGCAAAGCCGTGGTTGACCGGGTAAAAGATTTCCTCGCCGCCAACCCCAATGCACCGGTCACCATGACCGAACTGTGCGAATTAACCCACGTAAGCCGCCGCACCCTGCAATACAGTTTTGAAAGTATTCTGGGCATCAGCCCGTTACGTTATTTACGTGTATCGCGCTTAAATTCTGTACGTCGTGCACTGTCACAGCCCGATGCCATTCTTGATGTTGAACAGGATGACGTAACCGTGCAGCGCATTGCCAGCCACTGGGGCTTCTGGCACGCCGGCCAGTTTGCCCATGATTACAAACAACTGTTTGGTGAAAACCCGTCGGAGACATTAAAGCGCGGGTTTATGGGGAGGGGGAGAGATTTTTAAGGTCGTGAAAATAATGTTGCAGAATGATTTACAGGTATCTTTGGTGTTAACGACCTCGCTGGTCGGGAGCGGGCCTGTTTAAATAGTGTCAATAATTCCTAATAAGCCCACCAAAATATAACCGAGCCAATCATAATCAGAATCAGCGGTGCATAGTATCCGAGTATAATAAAGCAGATTGGCTGGCCACGCAGTAATCGGTATCTTATGCTATCGCCGACTTTAGTTGCTATGCAGGAATTGCTCACATACCCTGCAAGCAGACAAAAGATACTGAGAAAAACAGCCATGGCGCCCTGAGTAACATAAGCCATTGCCGCAGAAAATAATAACACCAGCGGAACATAGGGGATCGATGCCAAAGGCCCATAGCCCATATAGCTATCAGAAAACGCACTGATTATAAACGCCTTTCTCATGGAACTGATTTTTTGCTTTAACGAAGGATTGCAATCTTCACATACAGGCTGCGATAGCCCTCGTGATTGCGCGTACTTTTCCTGACTGGCTTTATGCTTCCAGCCGCATTTAGGACAGGTAAACGCCATAGTTCCTCGTATTATTCGGCATGATATCAAGCGCCACCGCTGTTTGTGATGGCAACATCTCTGCGCTGTATTATGTCAGAATATCATTTCAATCAAACCAATACTCATGCATTTCCTGCAGAAACTCAGCTGTGAGCGGATAGCCAGAAGCAGAACCAATAACAGAATCTATGCCGCACTTTGGACAGAGCGCGCATTTACCATCATCAATCCATTCATTGATTGTGGAAGGAGGGAATATACCTAAGCAATAAAAACAACCACACTGGGTGCTTTGCAAAATCTCCGACCGATGGCCGGATGAATGCTTATGTGCGTTTAATATTTCTTTTCCGGGCACGGTTCAAGGTCCTGATGGGTGTTTGATTAGTGTTAATAAGTGCCTTAACTTTTTTCATCTATTCGGTCTTGCGGTAAAACATGTTTCCGAACTTTGATTCGAAAACGTAATAAAATTTTCTCTTTCCCCTGTATAAAACAGGGGTTGGATCTATAAGAGGGTGTTCATTATCCATGATGATACGATATAGCATGGGTGGTTTATCACGGTACCATTCGACTCTGCCCCTGATTGTTTTAATGCTTCCATCCTTTAGCTTTTCATTGAAGATAAACTCGTTATCCTTTGTGATTTCGAAGAAGAAATGATCTTTTTGCCAATCAGAGTTTTTGCCAGGATAAAAGCGATTGTCAATTTCGTAGATGCCGATCACCCTTTCTTTCGTTATCGGGAAATGTGAGTAAAGCGAAAAACTAATCAGAACCCCGGGCAATATCAAGATTGTGATGAGTTTTTTCACATAACTTAAATCTTTTGTTTTTATGTAATTCCATATCAACACGATCGAATATAGTCCGGTGGCGACCACAAGAAGCAAGAAAAGAAAAATCCCAAAAGATGGCAAGCTATATACTCCATTTCTGAAAGGCGAATGGTATTCATATCAACTCCGCTCATCCTGAGCCGCGAGGTACGAGCGTGTCGAAGGACTGCAGGTTTATTTCTTCCCATACATACCCTTCGACAGGCTCAGGGCGAACGGTAAATAAAAGCCAACACGCGACGTGGCTGCAAAATAAGCCGACATTATCGCGGCTGAAAGCCGCTACGGGTACCCGTTTCATCACGAAGCGATTTCTGCACAGCGCGTAGCAGGCCATTGTATATGGTTAGCCTTAGCCCTGATTCCTGCGCCGGTACTCCGTTGGCGTACAGCCACTGAAGCGGCGGAATGCGGTGTTAAAGGTCGATTTCGAATTAAAGCCCACATCAAAACAGATGCGCGACACCGGCGTATCACTGTCGCGCAGTGCCTGTTGTGCGGCTTCAATCCGGTGCTGGTTGAGCCAGTCGTAAAAATTACTGCCCGAACACTGGTTAATGGCCGCCGATGCCTGATGGCTGGTCATGCCGCAGATGCCGGCAAGTTTACCGAGTGACAGTTCGTTATCACGGAAGGCTCCGTTGGCCAGCGCCTGCTGCAGCTCGGCGAAGAGTTCCTGCTGGGCATTGTTGGCGGCAGCTGCGCTGGCATCTGCCGGAGTGGCGTTGCTGCTGTCCGGGTCTGCGCTGGCCGGGTCTGTGTTGCCCGGATCTGTGCTGCCTGGTTTGGGTGACGTTGCCAGCGGCTGGCGCGGCGGATGGCTTTGCGGCAGCTGCACGTGGCTGAGCATCAGATACAGCAGGTAAGCACTGGTCGGAGCGAGGGCAAAGGCCACCGACAGGTTCCAGCCAAAGCCAGTGCTGAGCAGAATACGGCCCAGCAATGACAGGGCAATAATCAGCTGTACGGTCTGCAGTTTATTAATCCAGCTGCCGAGTCTGGCTTTGCGTCCCTGGTAGCCGAGAGTGCGCTGCCGCCACCAGTACAGCAGGCTGAGTCCGGCGATAATGGCGAGGTAGTCGTTGCCGTAAGGGGCCAGTGGCTGCCACAGGCTTTCGTCGATCCGTACCTTCAGCATCCAGTCGATGCGTTCGGCCGCGGGCAGGTTCCAGTAAGGAACGTCCATTAAGGCGACGATAAAGGCCGGTGATAAGTGCAGCAGCATTTGCCTGCGCGGGTAAAAAATATTGTCGCCCTGCAGTGCGCGCTGGTAGCCGTACAATGTGAGTGGCAGCAGCACAACCAATGGGTCGACCAGCTTCAGAAAGAACGGCCAGCGCAGAAACATATCGGTGGCGTGATAGAGAAACTCCAGCGATTGCAGCATCACCAGTGTTGCCAGCCCCAAAAGCCAGGCTATGGTCAGGCGGGTGTGGGCATGATTTACCATCCAGCTCAGGGTGGCCAGCAGCAGTACACTGCTGAGGCACAGTCCGATCAGCGCTGCTGCACCTGCTTCGTAGTTCATCAATACCTCTCAGAGAGACCAACTAAAGTTCGGATGGATCGAACTGTACGTCTAAGTTGTTGTTTTTAAAGTTATTTTTCTTTGATGTCGGATCTATCGATACGGACGATCCTGTTGTCGTTCCGGCGTCTAATACTATTTCCTGTCACATAATGATAACAAGTGAGGAAACCTCAATGCATTTAGGCACCGTCCTGAAGAAGCCCGGCCTGTACGCGCTGAGCGCGTTAAGCTGCGCCTTATTAACAGGCTGCAATGACGACAAGAGCAATGCAAGCCATTCCTACGATGCACAGATTACTTACACCGCCCATGGTGTGCCGCATATTGAAGCCAGGGACTATCCCAGTCTGGGTTACGGTATCGGTTATGCGCAGGCCAGAGAAAACCTCTGCACCTTGTCCGAACAGCTGCTGAAACTGAAGTCACAGAAATCCGAATACTTCGGTGCCGGTAGCGGCAACGCGAACCTGCTGTCGGATCTGGGCTACAAAGCCATGGATTATCCGGCTGAAGCCGCCCAGCTGTACAGTGGTTTATCAGCAACGACCCAAGGGCTGCTGCAGGGCTATGCCGCTGGTTTTAACCGCTCGCTGAATGAGCGTGCCGGTCCGCAGGAATATCCGTCGCCGTGTCGCGGTGCCGACTGGGTCACCAGCATTACAGCGCAGGATCTGCTGGCTTATCAGCTGGATCTGGCCGGGCTGTCGAGTGCACGTAACTTCCTGCCAGCGATGGCTGCGGCACAGCCGCCGGTAGCAACGGTTGCTGCGGTCGACAGTGCACAACTGGATGCCGGTCATGTTTTTACCTCTGAAGGCATTGGCAGTAATGGTTGGGCGCTGGGCAGCGATCGTGTTGATGGTGCCAGCTCTGCGCTGTTAGGAAACCCTCACTTCCCGTGGGATGGCGAGCTGCGTTTTTACCAACAGCATCTGACCATTCCCGGTGAGCTGGATGTTAACGGCGTGGGCATGGTGGGTCTGCCAGCGGTGGTGATCGGTTACAACCAGAATCTGGGCTGGACGCACACCGTGTCGCAGTCGAAGCGCTTTACCCTGTATCAGCTGCAGCTCGATCCGGCCGATCCGCTGCGCTACAAGTTTGATGGCGAATACCGCGAGCTCAGCAGCAAAACCGTTACGGTAAAAGTGAAGCAGGGCGACGGCTCGCTGGTGGATGTACCGCACACGCTGTACTTCAGCCACTTCGGGCCGATGGTGAACCTGGCGTCACTGTCTCCGGCACTGGGCTGGACAACCAGTTCGGCCGTTACCTTCCGCGATGCCAACGCCGGTAACACCCGCATGCTGGAACAGTGGATGGCGATGAATAAAGCCAAAACCCGTGATGAATTCTTCCAGGCCTTTGCCGACCATCAGGGCATCCCGTGGGTAAATACCCTGATGATTGCCGATGACGGCACGGCCTCTTATATCGACGGCACTCAGGTACCGCAGCTCAGCCCGCAGGCTGAAGCTTACTGGGGTGTGGCTTCCAAGAGCCCGCAGTTAGCACCGATCTGGCAGGATGGCGCTGGCAGTGTGCTGTTGCCGGGTACCAGTTCGCTGTATGAGTGGGTCGACACGGGCGATGCCGGTGCGCCGG
Organism: Thalassobium sp.; assembly: GCA_002733205.1. GTDB lineage: Bacteria > Pseudomonadota > Gammaproteobacteria > Pseudomonadales > Oceanobacteraceae > Venatoribacter > Venatoribacter pacificus. The sequence goes on from NVUW01000002.1 coordinate 646,198, forward strand.
GTCTGGTGCCGTTCAGCAAGGCGCCACAGGTTACGCGCAGCGACTATGTATACAACGCCAACAGCAGCCACTGGCTGACCAACGTGGCTGAACCTCTGACCGGCTACAGCCTGATGTACGGTCCTGAGCAGATTGTGCGCAGCCCGCGTACCCGCTACAACGCCCAGCTGATCAGCGATATGTCGGGAACCGGTCTGGCCGGTGCTGATAACCGCTTTACCCTGGGTGAACTGGAAACCGTGCTGACCCATAATGGCTCGCTGTTTGCCGGTGATTTCCGCAATGAACTGGTAACCCGCTGTACCAACCACAACAGTATTCAGGTAAGCGGTTCGGCGTTTGATTTAACCGCCGCCTGTACCGCGCTGGCCAACTGGGATGGTAAGTACAACCTGAACAGCACCGGTGCGCAGGTGATGCGTGAATTCCTCGCGGCTTTCCGTGTTTCCGGCCACCGTGATTTGTCTGACAGCCTGTTCGCCGTACCTTTCAGTGCCCAGCAGCCGGCCACTACGCCATCGGGTCTGGTGGCAATTGACGCCGGTGATGTGGATAACGACCCGGTACTGCAGGCACTGGCCGCGGCGGCGAAACGCCTGACCGATGCTGGTATCGCGCTGGATGCGACGCTGGGTTCGGTGCAGTACGTGATTAAAGCAGAGGGCAAAGATCCGATTGCGATTACCGGTGCTAACTCGTATGAAGGCGTATTCAATATGGCTTCCAGTGCCGTGCCATCACGCTCAACCTCTGAGCTGGCAACCAATCTGGTGGGCAGCAAACGCGCCGATTCGCCGCTGGTATCACTGGATGAAGACGGCAATGGTGCGACCGAGCGTTACCGCATTAACTACGGCTCCAGCTTTGTGATGGCACTGCAATACGGTGATAACGGCCCTGAGGCAGAAATGTTCCTGAGCTACGGTCAGTCACATGATCCTGAGTCCGAATTTTTCACCGACCAGACGCTGAACTACAGCAACCTGCAATGGCGTCCGATGCTGTTTAAAGCGGCGGATATTAAAGCGCAGGCGGTGGAGACGCTGCAGTTAAAAGGTAAGTAATTACCGGGTTAAGATAAATAAAAAGCCCTGCGTTACACGCGGGGCTTTTTTTATGCGGGATTAAAAAGGAATAATAAATACCGTTCGCCCTGAGCTTGTCGAAGGGTATGTATGAACATAAATAAACCTGCAGCCCTTCGACACGCTCGTGCCTCGCTGCTCAGGATGAACGGCGTTGATATAACGCGCTGTTGGCTCTGATAAAACACCGTTCGCCCTGAGCTTGTCGAAGGGTGTGTATGGGGAATAAATAAACCTGCAGTCCTTCGACACACTCGTACCTCGCTGCTCAGGATGAGCTGAGTTGATATAACGCGCTGTGGCTCTGATAAAGCATCGTTCGCCCTGAGCTTGTCGAAGGGTGTGTATGAGCATAAATAAACCTGCAGTCCTTCGACACGCTCGTGCCTCGCGGCTCAGGATGAGCGGAGTTGATATAACGCGCCGGTGGCTCTGATCAAGCACCGTTCGCCCTGAGCTTGTCGAAGGGTGTGTATGGGAATAAATAAACCTGCAGTCCTTCGATGAGCTCAGGACGTAGTCAGATTAAATCAAATTACACTAGCTGCTCTGCGTCACCGGCAGTGCGGTCAGTCTGCCCGCTGTTCAACGGCAACGCCGCCTGCAGGCTGGGATAAAACCCCAACACATTATCCTGTGGTTTGAGCCCGGAACGCGCGAGGGTTTTCAGCGGCTGAAACTGCAAATCGGCGATGCGTACTTCGGTATTGTGTTTGGCGCTGGCGTTGAGAAATTTCAGCAAGGCGGCCAAGCCACCGGCATCTATCACGGGGACGGCATCCATATACAGAATCACGGCTTTTTTATCGCGGGTATGAGCGGTTAATTCTGAAAAAATCCGGTCGGCGGCGGCAAAAAACAGCGGGCCATTAATTTTGTATACCGCCCAGCCTGCAGGCAGTGGATTACTGATTAATTTACTGTTGTCGCTGATATCGCTGACTTTGGTCATTTCGGAAATATCGCGCATAAATAACAGTGAGGCGAGGACGATACCGACGCCGATGGCGATCACCATATCAAACAGTACGGTCAGGCTCAGACAGGTTGCCAATACTATAATGTCGCCTCTGGGCGCGGTGCGGAAAAAGTGCAGTACCTTATCGGCTTCGCTGATATTCCACGCCACCAGTAATAACAGCGCGGCCATCGAGGCCATGGGTAAGTGCGCCAGCACCGGTGCCAGTACCAGCAAGCCGGCCATCACTACCAGTGCATGAATCATGGCGGCGATGGGCGTTTGCGCACCAGCACGGAAATTAGCGGCCGAGCGGGCAATAGCCGCAGTTGCGGTAATTCCGCCAAAAAATGGCACCACAATATTGCCGATGCCCTGACCTAATAGTTCGCTGTTAGCGCTGTGGCGGGTATTGGTCATACCGTCGAGCACCACGGCGCAAAGCAGGGATTCAATGGCGCCGAGCATGGCAATAGAAAAGGCAGCGGGCAGTAATAACTGCAGCAGCGACCAGGACAAACCAATCGGCTGGCCGTCGGCACCGGGCTGTTCCCATGGCCAGAAAAATTCCGGCAATATCGGCGGAATACCGGCTCCAACTGAACCATCTGGCAATAAATAACTGAAACGACTGCCAATGGTATCCACTTCGTGGCCTTGTAAACCCAGCAGCCAGGCGGCGAATACACCGATTAACAGTGCCGGAATATGCGGTGGCAGGCTGCTGATTTTTTTCCACAGCAACAGCGTGGCAAAGGTCGCGAGGCCAACGGTCAGGCTGGCACCATCAAAAGCGGGTAATGCCTGCGTCAGGGTATGGATTTTTCCGACATAGGTTTCCGGGTATTGAATAGTCAGCCCGAAAAAATCTTTTAATTGCAGGGTGGCAATTACAATAGCGATGCCGGAGGTAAACCCCAGCGTCACCGATTCAGGTATGTATTCAATAAAACGGCCGAGACGGGCAAAGGCCATGGCGATCAGAATCAGCCCTGACAGTAATGTTGCCAGCAGCAATCCCCCCAGCCCGAATTTCTCCGCAATAGGATAAAGAATCACTACAAAGGCGGCGGTGGGGCCGGAAATGCTGAAACGTGAGCCGCCGGTTAGGGCAATAATAAAACCGGCAATCATGGCGGTGTATAAACCGTATTGCGGTGCTACCCCACTGGCAATGGCCAGCGCCATCGACAGCGGAATGGCGATAATGCCGACGGTGATGCCGGCAATAATATCTTTGCCAAAACGTTGTGCGGTGTAGGGTGATTCTTTCAGGGATTCGCGCAGGGCATTGGCGATGCGCAGGGAAAATAAATGAGCGCGGTGCGGCATTCAGGGACTCCCGGCAGGAGATAAGAGGGCGGCACTATACCACAAAGAGTGGGGTTTTTGTTGGGCGCAGGGCTGTGAAAAAGGTCAGGAAAAGAGTTGGGATAAGAAGGGGGGCGGGATTAAGGCTGTGTTATCAGTGCATCGTCAGGCAGTTTTTGCGGTTGCGTAATGCGTACGCGCTTATGGCGGTTCAGCTCGCCGCTGATAATTTGTACGGCGCTTTTGCTGACACCAAACTGTTTGGCGAGAAATTTAATCAGCTCGCTGTTGGCTTTGCCTTCAACCGGCGGCGCCTGAATGCGGACTTTCAGGGCATCGCCGTGTAAACCGCAGAATTCGCTTTTAGACGCTTTGGGCTGCAGGTGGCAGACGAGGAGTAAATCCCCGTCTGTCCATTGGTAGTGCTCTGCAGAATGTGAAGGGAGTGTCACAGGCCGATGATCAGTCCGCGCGGAATCTGCAGCATTTGCACCAGCGGGCCAAGCACCATGATTTCAACCACTTTAATTGCCAGAAATACCAGAATCGGTGACAGGTCGAGGCCACCCATATCCGGCATCATTTTGCGGATAGGGCGCACCACCGGTTCGAGAATCTGATTAATCAGAATCAGAGCCGGGTTGTAAGAGCCCGGTGCAATCCAGGAGGCAACCACCGTCACCACCAGGCCCCAGAAGTAAATATTCAGCACCAGCGCAAACAAGCCGACCGGTGCCCATAACAGAATATTGGCCCAGGGCAGGTCATAACCGGCGAACAGGAATATCGCGGCAAACAACAGTGCCTGAACGATATAGGCCAGCACCAGTGACGCCACATCCAGGCCGGCAAAACCAGGAATAATACGGCGCAGTGGAATTAATACCGGATTGGTGGCTTTGACCAGAAACTGCGAAATCGGGTTGTAAAAATCGGCATGAACCAGCTGCAATAAAAAACGCAGAATAATAATAAACAGCGCCATGCTGCCGATGGTATTAATCAGTAACAGTCCGACCTGAGAAAACGGTGACATGATAACTCCGAATGTGTGTTTAACCGCTGACCGCCGTTTTCCGGCCGTCAGCCTTTAACATATAGGCGCCTCAATACCTTTTCCAGCCCCCGGGCGGAAAACGGATACGCCCTGACGTTTATTTACCCAGCTGTTCGCTCAGTTCGGCGGCACGGTCGCTGGCGGCTTTTAACGCCGCATCGACGATATCGCGTATATGAGCGGCTTCAAAGGTGGCAATCGCGCGCTCGGTGGTGCCACCCGGAGAAGTCACACGGCGGCGCAGTTCGGCCGGGCCAACATCGGATTGCATCGCCATCTGGCCAGCGCCCAGTGCGGTTTGCAGGGTCAGTTTGGTCGCCGTCTGTTCGCTCAGACCAAGTTTCTTACCGGCTTCGATCATGGCTTCCATCAGCAGGAAATAATACGCCGGGCCACTGCCGGATACGGCGGTGACGGCATCAATCTCGGCTTCGGTTTTTACCCACACGGTCAGGCCAACGGCGCGCAGCAGGGAATCAGCCTGGTTGCGCTGATCAAGGCTGACATCTTTGCTGCCCAGCAGACCGGTTGCGCCCAGCCCCAGCAGAGATGGTGTATTGGGCATACAGCGGACAATGGCGCGGCAGCTGCTCCAGCGAGCCAGGCTGTCCATATTGATACCGGCGGCAATGGAGATCAGCAGTGGCTGGCGTTTTTCCAGCGTTGCCTGCAGCGGTTCCAGCACCTCTTTCATCATCTGCGGTTTAACCGCCATGATCACCACGTCGGCTTTGGCAATGGCATCGAGGTTGTCGGCATGGGTGGCTATGCCAAATTCCGCTTCCAGCTTGCTGCGCTGCTCAGCGCCGGGGTCGGAAACATGAATCAGGCTGGCTTTGGTTTCACCCTGTTTAATCAGGCCGCCAATAATGCTGGAGGCCATGTTGCCGCCACCGATAAATGCAATTTGAGTCATGCTGGTTCCTTCTTGTGTAAAAGTCGCAGATCCGGGACGGGCCCTGAATCTGCATTCATTCTGGCTGATTCTGCGCAGTTTGCCGTCTGTTGCGGCATTGCGGTATCAGTTGTTGGGTGGATTGTTGGATGGATAGTCGCGGGCACCAAAAATATCGGTGCCGATGCGGATCTCGGTACTGCCACAGGCGATGGCCAGCTCCAGATCGCCGGACATACCCATTGAGAGCGTATCCATTGCCGGAAATTCCGCCGCCAGTTGCTGATACAGTGCCTGCATGGCCTGCAGCTGTGTGCTCAGGCGTTGTTCGTCGCCGGTCGCTTCCGGAATGCACATCAGGCCGCGCAGGCACAGATTGGGCAATTCGCTGACCAGAGTGCAGAGGGCGTGCGCTTCAGCGGGCAGCACTCCGGCTTTTTGCTCTTCGGCAGAAATGTTCACCTGCACCAGCACGTTCAGTGCCTTCATGTCCGCTGGACGCTGCTCGCTCAGGCGGCGGGCAATTTTCTCACGGTCAACGGTCTCTACCCACTGGAAGTGTTCGGCCACGGGACGTGTTTTGTTCGACTGCAGTGGGCCGATAAAATGCCATTCGATATCGTGCAGATGGGTCAGGGCGGTGATTTTATCCATGCCATCCTGCAGATAATTTTCACCAAAGCTGCGCTGGCCGAGTGCATAGACAGCTTCGACCATGGTCGCGGGCTTGGTCTTACTGACCGCAAGCAGGCGTACACTCTGGCTGGAGCGGTTGCTTTGTGTACAGGCTTGCTGCAAACGTTGCAGCACATGCTGGTAATTCAGTTCAAGAGTAGACATTTCAGGGGCTTGGTTTATCTTTTTGACCTGCAACCCATTCCGGGTTGGTGAATCCTGATAATATAGAAGCTTGTCGGCTGGCGCACCCTTCGCCGGGCCAGCCAGTTAAAAATAACGAGGAGTGGCTATGGATATTACTGAACTGCTTGCCTTCAGTGCCAAACAAGGCGCGTCGGATCTGCATTTATCGGCAGGTTTGCCGCCCATGATCCGGGTTGATGGTGATGTGCGCCGTATCAACCTGCCAGCACTGGGGCATAAAGAAGTTCATAGCCTGGTGTATGACATCATGAACGATAAGCAGCGTAAGGATTTTGAAGAATTCCTTGAGACTGACTTCTCGTTTGAGGTGCCGGGTGTGGCGCGTTTCCGGGTGAACGCCTTTAACCATAACCGCGGTGCCGGTGCGGTATTCCGTACCATTCCATCAAAAGTACTGACCATGGACCAGCTGGGCATGGGGCAGGTATTTAAAGATCTGGCCAAAATTCCACGCGGTATTGTATTGGTTACCGGCCCGACCGGTTCCGGTAAATCGACCACGTTGGCGGCAATGGTCGACTTTATTAACGAAACCAAATACGACCACATTCTTACCGTGGAAGACCCGATCGAATTCGTACACGAATCAAAAAAATCGCTGGTTAACCAACGGGAAGTTCACCGTGACACCTTAGGCTTTAACGAAGCCCTGCGTTCGGCCCTGCGTGAAGACCCGGACGTTATTCTGGTGGGCGAATTGCGTGACCTGGAAACCATCCGTCTGGCGCTGACCGCGGCTGAAACCGGCCACATTGTATTTGGCACCCTGCACACCAGCTCAGCGGCGAAAACCATTGACCGTATTGTTGACGTATTCCCGGCCGAAGAAAAATCGATGGTACGTTCCATGCTGTCGGAATCGTTGCAGGGCGTTATCTCTCAGACGCTGCTGAAGAAAAGCGGCGGTGGCCGTGTTGCTGCGCACGAAATTATGGTCGGTACGCCTGCCATCCGAAACCTGATCCGTGAAGATAAAATTGCGCAGATGTATTCAGCCATTCAGACCGGTTCTGCTTATGGTATGCAGACCATGGATCAGTGCCTGCAGAACTTGCTCAGCAAGGGGCTGATCAGCCGGGATGTGGCGCGCGAAAAAGCCAAGATTCCGGATAATTTCTGAGGTAACTGACTATGGCAATGGATAAGTTTTTACGCCTGATGGTGGAAAAAGGTGCCTCGGATCTGTTTATTACCGCCGGGGTTCCGCCTTCCATGAAGGTGAACGGAAAAATTATGCCATTAACCAAAAATCCACTCAGTGCGGAGCAAACGCGCGAAGTGGTGCTGGGGTTAATGAACAGCAAACAACAGGACGAATTTGAGGAGAAAAAAGAACTCAACTTCGCCATTAATGCCAGCGGTATCGGCCGTTTCCGCGCCAGTGCTTTTTACCAGCGCAACGTCTCCGGTATGGTACTGCGCCGTATTGAAACGCGTATCCCAAGCGTTGATCAGCTGGGCCTGCCGGATGTGATTAAAGAATTATCCATGGCCAAGCGCGGGCTTATTTTGTTTGTCGGTGCCACCGGGGCGGGTAAATCGACCTCGCTGGCCTCGATGATTGGTCACCGCAATAAAAACAGTAAGGGCCATATTCTCAGTATTGAAGATCCGATCGAATTTATTCACCAGCACGATGGCTGCATTATTACCCAGCGTGAAGTGGGTCTGGATACCGAGAGTTTTGATACCGCACTGAAAAACTGTCTGCGTCAGGCACCGGATGTGATCATGATTGGTGAGGTGCGTTCTGCCGAAACCATGCAGCACGCCATTACCTTCGCGGAAACCGGTCACCTGTGTCTGGCCACACTGCACGCCAACAACGCTAACCAAGCGCTGGAGCGGGTGATTCACTTCTTCCCGCCGGATCGTCACAACCAGGTGTGGATGGATTTATCGCTGAACCTGCGCGCGATTGTGGCCCAGCAATTAATTGCCACGCCGGACGGCCGTTCGCGCCGGGCCGTGGTGGAAGTTCTGATGAATACACCGCTGGCTTCGGATCTGATCCGTAAAGGTGAGGTTCATGAGCTGAAACCGCTGATGGCCAAATCCAACGAGCTGGGCATGCAAACCTACGACCAGGCGTTGTATGCGTTGTATGAACAGGGCGAAATCACCTATGAAGACGCCATTGCTCACGCCGACTCACCTAACGACCTGCGTCTGATGATTAAACTCGGCTCCGAAGCCGATGCCGATCATCTGGATGGGGCAACACGCAATCTGCGATTGCAGGACTGATGCGTCACATTGCTGCTGTGTAAACCATAAAGGCCTCATCCGGGGCCTTTATTTTGTCTGCGGAATAAACCACCGACAAAGCGGCCAATGGTCGTCTTTGTCCGGGCTGGCCTGTCACTTGCTGCACCTCTGCAATTAAATTCGCAGAGAGTGTTATGAAAGCACGTAAGTTACGCATCCATGCCCCGGCCATTGCTTACTTCGATAAAGTCCGCCGCTGTGGTTCATTCCGCGAGGCGGCGCGCAGTCTTAATGTGGCGTCGTCGGCGGTCAACCGCCAGATCCTCAAACTGGAAGAAGAGCTGGGCGCGCCGCTGTTTGAGCGTCTGCCTTCCGGCCTGCGCCTGACGCCCGCCGGTGAAGTGTTTACCCGCCATGTGATTGCGGTGATGCAGGATACCGAGCGCGTCAGCTCGGAGCTGGATGCCTTACAGGGATTGCGCAGTGGTCATGTCGAAATCGCTACAGTGGAAGGGGTCACGGTCGATCTGCTGCCAGCGGTGATTGAGCGTATGCGCGCGCTCTATCCCAATGTGTCCGTGGGTGTTTCCAGTCTGGGTTCGACCGCGATTGCGGCGCAGATCAGCAGCGGTAATGCCGATCTCGGGCTGGCGTTTGCCCTGCAACGCGACAACGATCTGCACCAGTTAGTGCGTGGTCACTTTCATCTGGGGGCAATTATGTTGCCCGATCATCCGCTGGCGCAGCACCGGCGTCTGAGTTTTGCCACCTGTGCTGCGCACCCGCTGATTCTGGCAAAAGAAGAATTATCCATCGCTCATCTGTTGCGTCCGGCGATGAACCACAGTCCGCAATGGGGACGGGCAGTGGTTGAAACCAGCTCGGTGGAGCTGGCAAAAAAACTGGCGTTGCGCGGTGTTGGCATCGCCTTTCAGACCCGCATTGGTATTGAGGATGAGCTGCGTCGCGGACAGTTGGTGCATGTACCGCTGGTGCATAACCAGCCGGTGCTGAGCGACCTGGGTTTGTATACCCGCAGCCAGCGTTCATTACCGGTAGCGGTGGATGCTTTTGCGCGCATGCTGGTGGATGAAATTGCCCGGCGCGAACAACAGGAGCAAGAGCAGGAACAGGCGCAGAGCAACGGCCATACGCTTATTTTATAAGGCGTGCCGCTGCCAAAACGGCATCAGGGCGAGCGAAATTCTGTTCTTTGGTGTACGCCACGGCTGACAAATACTGGCGACAGTTTCCACAGCCCGCCCTGATGGCGGTTATCCGGAGAATGTATGCCAGCCAATTCGCACAGCCGTCGTCAGCATGCCGGGGATGTTCTTACTTCGCGTCCGGTTCAGGCCGGTACTCTCGCCCTTATCGACGTTGCACCATTACGCAGTAACGATCCTCAGGCACGCGCTGCGGTTGCTGCACAGATTCGGGCCGCCTGCGTAGAGAACGGTTTTTTTGTTATCTGCAACCATGGCATCAGTGAGCACTTACAACAGCAGCTGTTTACTCAGGCCGCCGATTTATTCGCCCTGCCTGACGCCGAAAAGCGCCTGCTGGATAAATCGCTGTCGGCCGCCAACCGTGGTTATGAAGCGCTGGGTAATCAGCAATTACAGCCAGGCAGTCTGCCTGATCTGAAAGAGGGTTATTACATGGGGCGCGATCTGGCTGCGGATCATCCTCAGGTACTGGCCGGAAAATTCAATCATGGCCCGAATGTCTGGCCCACACAGCTGCCGCAGTTCCGGCCATTAATGGAAAGCTATTTACAGCAGATAACCGAACTGGCGGAACTGCTGATGCGTGGCCTGGCGCTGTCGTTAAATCTGCCGGAAAACCATTTTGATGATTTTTGCCACGAGCCTCTGACCACGCTGCGCCTGCTGCATTATCCGCCGCAGCCGGTCGATGCGGCAGCCAATCAGCGCGGCGCTGGCGCGCACACCGATTTCGGCGGCCTGACGCTGTTACTGCAGGATGCCGTCGGCGGCTTGCAGGTCTGGAGCGAAGCGGATCAATGTTGGCTGGATATCGCGCCGCAGGCCGGTACTTACATCATCAATATTGGCGATATGTTCGCGCGCTGGACCAACGACCTGTACCGCTCAACCCTGCACCGGGTGATTAATCGCTCCGGGCGCGAACGTTATTCTATTCCTTTCTTTTACAGCGGTAACGCCGACCACCGGGTGGAGTGTCTGCCGGGCTGCTGTGACAGCGGTGAAACTCCTCGCTATGCCGCCACCACCGTTGAACAGCATTACCGTGAAATGTACCGGCGCACTTATTCGTCACAGCCGCCTGCGTCATCGCCGTCTGAACGGCAGGCAACGACGGAGGTGCATTGATGAAGCCACCTCTGAATGTATTGCTGATTCACGGTGCCTGGGCCGGCAGCTGGGTGTGGGATGAATTACAGCCCCGGCTGCAGGCGCTGGGGTACGCCACCTGTGCGGTTGATTTGCCCGGTAACGGCCAGGATCAGACACCGCCGGAGCAGGTAAACCTGGATCTGTATCTACAGCATTTGCAGGCCCGTATTGCCAATGCCTGTAGTACGACCAACAACGATGCTCCCTGGGTGGTGATTGCCCACTCCGGTGCCGGGGTGATCGCCACTGCATTGGCCGAGGCCATGCCCGAGCGTATCGCCGGGTTGGTGTACATCGCCGGGATGATGCTGCCGTCAGGGATGGGTTTTGCCGAATTAATCCGCCGTTTGCAACACCAGCATCCGCAGGTGGCGGGTATCGGCCCTTATTTATTGTGGAACACCGCGCACACGCTGAGCCGGGTACCGCCGATTGCTGCGCGTGAAATCTTTTTTCAGGACATGAACGACGAAAGCGCCATGGCGGCTGCCGTGCGTTTAAGCGCACAGCCGGAAAGCGGCCGGGCATTGGTGGCCGAATGGAGTGCAGAGCGCGCCGGACGGATTCCGCGTTTGTATATCGAAGCCACGCTTGATCGTTCGGTGGTGTTGCCGTTGCAGCGGGCGATGCAGGAATTAGTGCCCGGTGCCCATATTGAGTCACTTATTAGTGGGCATGCACCACAAGTAAGCATGCCGGATGCCGTTATTCAGGCGCTTGAGCCATTTTTGCACGGCCTTGCCCCGGAGCTGGGCGCTTTTCCGCTCAAGATGTGCGGCCACGAAAAATAAATCCGCACGCGGGTACGGTTATTGCTGACAGAGAATAAAACCTGTCCGGTTGATCAGAAAATTCTGCACCGGATAAACGACTTAAAAATCAGGAGAAGACCATGTTAAAGAAACTGACCAAACCTTTATTGCAGGTTACCGCACTGGCGGCTGCTCTGGGCTGCTCGGCCATGACACTGGCGGCAGATAAAGTGACGTTCCAGCTCGACTGGTTGCCCGGTGGTGATAAAGCACCGGTGTATGTCGGTATTCAGCAGGGGTTTTTTGCGGCCGAAGATCTTGAGGTAAAAATCGCCAGCGGCCGTGGCTCAACCGATGCCGTGACCAAAATGGCGACAGGCCAGTCGGATGTGGGTACTGCCGATATTGGTGCCTTAATGGCAGCCAAAGCGCGTGATGGCGTGCCGGTATCCGCCGTGCTGTCGTACTTTTCCCAGGCTCCCCATGCTTTTTTCACCCTTGAAGGCAGTTCGATTAAAAGCCTTAAAGATGTTGCCGGTAAAAAAATCGCAACCTCACCCTTTACCTCCTCCAATGCATTTTTACCGCTGGTATTAAAAGAAAATGGCATGGCCGCTGACAGTGTGACACTGGTGAAATCCGATCCGGGTGCGTTAAGCCCGATGCTGATGACCGGTAATATCGAAGGCATTATCGCCTGGGTAACCAACGTGGCGTTATACGAAAAACAAGCAGCAGAAGCCGGAAAAACCCTGCGTGTCATTCCATGGACAGACGGTGGTCTGGATTTATACAGCTCATCGTTACTGGCCGCCGATAAATTCCTCAGCGAACGTCCGGACGTTGCCAAGCGTTTTGTTAAAGCCTTCGCCAAAGCGGTGCAGTTTACCTACGCCAACCCGGATAAAGCCGGTGCTGATATTCACGCCATAGTGCCGGAAGTGGACGCTGCGATTGCGGCTGCACAAATCCGCAGCATTAACGGCCTGGTGTATAACGACGTGACCAGTCACGACGGCTTTGGTGCCTTAACGCCAGAGCGTATGGCATTAACCTGGAAATGGGTATCGCAGGCCAACGATCTCGCGGCTGACGCTATGAACCCGGAAGTCGCTGTTAACCGTGATTTTATGCCGGAGCAAAAGTGATATGACCAAAGCGTCTGAACGTGCCTTTGTGCGCATGGAGCAGGTTGGCCATTGTTATGACCCTGCCGCCGGCAACATGGCCGTACAGCAGATTGACCTGGAAATTCACCGCCACGAATTCGTGGCGGTGGTGGGGCCATCAGGCTGTGGTAAATCGACTCTGCTGCGTATGGTTGCCGGTCTGCTGATTCCGAGCGCAGGCAAAGTGAGTGTATTTGATCGTCAGGTCACCGAGCCGCGCGATGATGTCGGTATTGTTTTTCAAAAACCCACGTTGTTGCCGTGGCTGACCGTGCGCGACAACGTGTTATTTCCGCTGAAACATAAATACGGATTAGTGACTGCCGCCGATAAAGTTCGTGCCGAAGAGTTACTGGCAATGGCCGGGCTGGCGCAGTTCTCAGCGCGAATGCCGGATGAATTATCCGGCGGTATGCAGCAGCGTGTTGGTATTGTCCGTGCGCTGTTATTAAATCCGGATATTTTATTAATGGACGAACCATTTTCTGCACTTGATGCCATGACCCGTGAACAGATTGGTTTTGATCTGCTGGATATCTGGACCGAGCATCCTAAAACCGTGCTCTTTATTACCCACTCGATTTCAGAAGCCGTATTACTGGCCGACCGTGTGCTGGTGATGAGTCAGCGGCCTGGCACGGTACTGGATTTAATTGAGATTGATATTCCGCGGCCTCGCAGTTCAGCCACCATTAACAGCCCACGTTTTGCTGAACTGACGGCACGCATCAGGAAACATATTTATGAGCCAGAAGTCCATGCCTAATAAAACAGCGCTTTCTGATACAGCCACTCTGGCGATTCGCCAGTGGCTGCTGAATTATGCCTCGGCATTATTCTTTATTGTCTTTGTGGTGATGTGGGAGTTGATCTGCCGCGTTGGCAAAGTGCCGGTGTATATCCTGCCGTCACCGGTATCGATTGTGAATGCCTTTTTTGATGTCGAATTCAGCCGCTGGCTGGAGCACTTGTGGGCAACGCTGCGGGTTGCATTAATGGGCTTTGCCCTGTCGATCTGCATCAGCATTCCATTAGCCATTGCCATGGTGCGTTCTGAGGTTTTATCGCGCACCATTTACCCGGCTTTGGTCGTCATTCAGTCCACACCGGTGGTCGCGGTCGCACCACTGATTATTGTACTGATGGGTACCGGTGATATGTCGCGGGTATTAATTACCTGTCTGATCACCTTCTTCCCGCTGGTGGTTTCCACCGCAACCGGCATGCTGGAAACACCGGAAGAACTGATTGAACTGAGCAAATCGTTACGTGCCCCCCGTTACCGTGAAACCTGGCAGATCCGTATTCCGTATGCCATTCCGCATATTTTCAGCGGCCTGAAAGTGTCCATAACGCTGGCCATTATCGGTGCTGTGGTGGCTGAGTTTGTCGCTGCAGAAAAAGGCCTTGGTTACTTTATTCAGTTTTCGACGTCGTTCTTTAAAATTCCGCAGGCGTTTGCCGGATTAATTTTCCTCGCGGTGGTGAGCCTGGTGTTATTCAAGAGTGTGCAGTGGGCGCAGCAGTGGCTGTATCCGTGGAGCATTCCGAAGAATAAACGCTGAAAGAAACGAAAGTGAATAAGGTAAACCACGTTATGCAACTGAATGAACAGGATCAGGCATTTATGCGCCGCAGCTTTGAGCTGGCGGCGCAGGCGCGCGAACAGGGGATTCACCCCTTTGCCGCGCTGCTGGTCGACGATAAAGGCAACATTCTGCTGGAGCAGGTGAATGGCTATTTGCCAAAACTGGATATGACCGGCCATGCTGAGCGGGTATTAATGACCCGTGCCAGCCAGGAATATCGCCCGGATTTTCTTGCCAAATGCACCATGTATGTGTCGGCTGAACCCTGCGCGATGTGTGCCGGAGCCGCTTACTGGGCAGGCCTTGGGCGGGTGGTGTACAGTCTGAGTGAGCAAAGGCTGAAACAGATTACCGGTAACCATCCGGAAAACCCGACCCTGGATTTACCTTGCCGGGTGGTGTTTGAATCCGGCCAGCGCAAAGTTGAAGTGATCGGCCCGGTGATGGAAGACGAAGGCGCAGAACTGCATAACGATTTTTGGTAAAACGCCCTTGTATGAAAAGTTGCTGTGTCATGCCCGAACGGGTACATGACACAGCCTTCATAGTTCTGTCTTAATGGCCCAGTCTTAATGGATAAGTCTTAATGGATAAGTCTTAATAGATTAACCTTAATAGCTCAGCCAATAAAACGCGCAACAATATCGCGTATTTTCCGCGCTTTATCTTTGGCGAAAATACTGAGGAAAGAACGGCCTTTATTCTGCTCTGCGAGCATTTCCACCAGAGCGGCACGGTTCTCGGTATGCAGGAAGGCGGCACAGGACTTCAGCAGGCCGTCATTGGCCAGCGCCAGTACATAATGCTGGCAGGCTTCGAACTGCCGGTTTTTAACGCAGTACAGCAGGATATGTTCAGGGCGGATATCCAGACGCAGTAACCACAGCAATAAAAAGGCTGCAGCCTGTTCTTCATAGTCGTCTTCATCGGCCTCCAGCATGTCGCTGAAGGTTATTTTTCCCTGTTTAACCTGATCGCTCAGATACCCCTGAACAATAGTGTCACGCACCAGTTTAAAGCCACGGTAATTGTTATTAAAAAACAGCCGTGCCAGACGGTCGCGTTGTGCTTCATCCAGCAGCCAGATAAAGCTGTCGACCCCGGTCATGGTGTATTCCGGGGCCTCAAGCTCCAGACCTTCACCCAGCAGATAATGTTCTGCCAGAGTGGCGGTTTGTTCATAAGCGGCATTGCCGTCGAGATAATTCAGAATCTGCTGATAAAGCTGTTGCAGGCAGGCTTCGCTGTCGAGTAATTCGTTTGCGCGGGCCATAACCTGCGAGCGGTTAATGCCACCTTTAAACAGCAGTACATCACCGCGGCACTGATGCAGTTCTGCCTGCTGCAGTTCAGGGCCGGCGAATATTTCGTAGCAGTCGCCGATATCTTCAACCAGCCACACGCCGAGCCAGGTCATATCACCGGGAACAAAATCTTCCCGTGTGTGGTAGTCAGCCGTAATACGCAGTGGTTTTTTGCTCAGCACTTTGCTGTCGCAATTAAGCTGGCTTACGCCACTCTCGCTGGCCAGAATGCTGTGCCAGTGCTTCAGGCTCAGGCACAGGTTACGATTCAGTGTGTAGCGGAAGTCGTGTTGCAGCTCGTCATTATTGCTGTAACTGAAACGCGGGTGTCTGAGTGCCAGTAGAAGATAAAACTGAATTTTATCGGCCTCGTTGATATAGCGCAGTCCATGTCGCAGCTCCTGCGCCAGCTTACGGCTGCGGCTGCCGAACATTGATGTGTCGGTATCATCAATGGCGGCATACTGATCAAGCCAGTGAATATATTTTTCAGTGTGGTAAGACGGCTGGCACTGACTGAGCTGGAAGGCCATTAAATAACCCTGATTAATTCCGGCTTTTTCCAGTGCTTCGTAATGATTGATTTCCTGCAGTACATCTTCAAATTCCACATCGTAGCTGTCATCAGAAAATGCCTGCATCACCAGCCGGGTGACTCGTACAGGGGCCAGTGCGATCATCAGTTTCCAGATGCGCTTGGCTGGTACGCTGCAGGGCAGAGGCAGACACTGTAGCCAGAAGCAGATTAACAGTATGCGCTGGTAATCATCGTCGTGGTCGTTGAGAAAGTAATAACCATTCTGGAGTTCGCTGAACTGATTAAACGACAATGAGCTGCGGCGGGTACAATCGTCACGCTGGGCATAGCGGTTGATCAGGTCGATCATCTGTTGCTGATTTAATACCGGTTGCTGCGCGCAGAAGTAATCGCGGAAAAGCTGTACCTGTTCCGCACTCATACCACGGCCTTCCGGGCAGTAATGGCCGCCCTCAATATAAAAGCGTTCTAATGACAGGTTTGCCGCTTTTAACCATACATTATCCTGCTGCAGGTATTCAGCCAGAACCGGAGTCTGCTCATCGGAAAAATTCTGCTGCCAGTCGTTGTGCAGAATAAAGGCCATCAGAGCAAAGTGGCCGATCTCCAGATCGCTTTCCGCTGCTTCGTCTGCCCAATAGGCAGGGTTGGCCAGAGTACGCTCTGACCCAATAAGTTGTTGTGCGCGCTGCAGCAGCGCTTTAACCAGGCGCTCATCCATATCGCAGAATTCGTCCAGCAGGCTGTGCAGCACTCTCTGCTGCAGCGCTCTGCCCTGATCTTCGGCCGGAATGCGGCTGAAACGGCGGAAATATTCGGCGGTGGTTAACAGTTCATCGTCATCGACCAGACGTTCGCGCAGGCCATCGGGAAATTCATTCTGTCCCAATACCCGGTAAAAAATATCCAGCAGGCGCAGGTATTGCTGAGCACGCTGTTCTTCACTGTCTGAGGCTAATACATCGGCAAAGTCTTCGGCGTCTTCATCATCGCTTTGTAATTCGCGGCGTACGCTGTACAGAACGGAAGGCAGGTCATCACAGATATCTTTGTTGCTGTCACCAAAGATCAGCTCATCCTGTAAATCACGGTAAAATTCCGGCGCTGCATGTTTGGCCAGTGTTGCAAGTTCAGTGACGGGTAATTGCTGCAGGGCATCCTGCTGGCTGCCATCATAAACGTAGTGCCACAGTGCTTTGCCCTGAGGCAGAGCGAGGATCAGCGGTTTAACCCTGCGCAGACCATCACCCCAGGCATCCTCCCGGTCCATGGATTCCCGTGTGCGCAGATCGCTGGCGGAATAGCAGAATAACGGCTTGTTGCTCTGTGCCTGAATTTTGTTCTGCAGATCCAGTGCTTCGTCTTCGAGGCTGGCATGAATAAAAGGCTGTTGGGCAAATTCTGCGCAATCTTCATCATCAAAACGGTCACCATCCATCGGTAACAGCGTCAGATAAAAATCCAGTACCGGGTTGTGCGCCTCGTCATCATGATGGACCGACGCCATCATTTTCGGTGTATCGATCAGGCGCTCCTGCAGAGCCTGCTTAAACCACAGATATTCCTGTGGATTGGCACGCAGATATTCTCCGAGAGGCTGATAATGGCATTCGTTGCCCCACTCGTGACCAAACATCTGATAACGGAACGGGTCGTTATCACACCAGATATAGGCACTGATAACTTCGCGGCACCAGCCATAGCGATGCACAACATCGGCAAGAAATTTATGGTACTCGCCGGCGTGTTCATCACCCCAGTAAGGGATAAAAAACTGAGCCAGTAACGGCAAATAATTCAGATCGCTGCGCGCCAGAATATACAGGGCTTCGGTACCGAATACGTTCATATCATCGAGCCACATATCGGCCGTATCGTTATTGTCACGGGCATAGGCAACGATACTGCGGGCACAATGGATAACCTGTTCTTTCAGTTGTGGAAACTGCAGCGCTAAGGCAAAGAAAATGAGTTCAGAAATATACACCTGGTCATCATCAGCGATGGTCTCATGGGCGGACTCTCTGTAACCATCCGGCGTCAGGCTCAGGGCGTCTCTGACATAAGTGCGCAGTGTTTCATCGCTGATATCACTCAATTGCAGGCGACGTTGGTTATCGCCCTGAACAGCAACAAATTCGATATTAAAAACCTGCTTCCTGAAGGCACTGCCATCTTCCAGATGCTGCTGGTACTGCAACAGCGCAGCAGCAAGCGACTCACTGTCGTGTGGATTAAAAGCAATAAGAATGGATTTATCGAACTGATGCATGGGGTTCCCTGTGTGGCAGCGGTCTGACAAGAAACACGATGGTACTGTGCTGACTGCGCCTTCTGGTTTTAATGATAGCTTTCTCAAAAGAGCAGGAATGATAGCAGAGGATGGCACACCCAGGGCGTGTGAAGATGATAAAAAAAGTAACGGCAGGTAAGGGGGTGGATAGCTGGGAATGAACGCCGCCGTGACGGCAGTTGTCGGGCTGCCGTGAAAGATTATCTCTGTCTTTAGCTAGTGGCCTGAGCAGCGCTCTGCTCAGGTTCTTACTTCAGACTGTATTCTTCTGCCGCTGACAGAGGATAAGTATCCCCATTCCGGTGGAAATTGCGCCCAGGTAAGTCAGAGTCATGGATATATAACTTTTGATCAGCATAAATTCGGCCAGAGCCTGAGTATCCATAAAAGCTCCGGCCATAGAAATCATAAGATCCAGAGGTAAAAGAGAAAACATGATGACACCGAAGCTCAGAAGATGAGCCGCGCCCCCGCCCAACTGTTTATGAATTTTTATCGTTGCCGCTACAGCAAGGGCCAGCGGTGCAAACAGGATAAACAGAGCTATCAGCGTACCTATGGAGTTGGTTGCACTGGCGAAGAAAGTGTAATTGTCAGACATGGGTATGGTCACTTATTTCAGTAGCTTTACCGACAGATATTTTCTGCGGTACTGGAAAATATCAGTTGGATTTATGAACAGTTGTATAAAGAGAGGGTACACCGAAGGTGAACCCTGGTTCAATAAATTCGGTACCTGATCCTCTGCTGCCAGTTTAACCGGGCAAAACTGCAGCAGTTCGTCATGTTGTTACTGTTTAGTCCAAACTGATTTGACAATGCCAAAGCCAATGACACCTAAAATTGCACCAGTTACTTTGTCGATATAGAACGCCATTCGGGTAAATTTATTGCGTACGTTGTTGTTGGATAATAAATAGATAATAGCCACATCCCATAGAAAAACGATAGCCGTCATCCAGGCGCCAAGAAGAATTTTGAACTTTAAGCTGATCTCTGGTGTAAGCGCAACAGTGAAGAGGCTCAGGTAAAATAACAGGTTTTTAGGGTTTAAAATTCCAGACAGAAAACCAGTAATGAATTCTTTTGAAAAGGACATCAGCGAGAATCTTTCAGTGCCTTCGGATGTGGCTGCCATATTCTGATATGAACTTCTGGGTGCCTTTAATGCATGAAACGCAATGTACATAAGGAAAAGGCCGCCAACAACTTTAAGTGCAATCATTATGGAGGTTGAAGCTGAAAGAATTGCTCCTACACCAATAAGGCATAGGCCAATGTAAACAGCATTGGCAGAGGCAATCCCAAGCGCAACGCCAATGGCATTTTTACGATTTCCTTTTAAGGCACTTTTTACAACCAACACAAAGTCAGGCCCTGGGCTGAGTAGCGCAAGGAAATGGGCGATTGCTACGGTAATGAAGATGCTGATCAAACTAAGTTCCATAAGGTTATCTTCTTAATAAAAATTGATGAATTTCAGAGGAGTCTAGTACCATGTTGATTCGTGAAGGGCGCTCTGGCCTGAGCCCTTATCAGTTCTGCGATTTTATCCATGCTTATCCTGCGCCATTACGCGATTGGTTTACGGCTTCGGATGGTCACTCTTCAGCCGTCCATACATGGCTGAGTCAGAGACAATACCGTTGACTTCCCAGCGCTGCCTTAACAAACCTTCCCGGGAAAATCCGAGCTTCTCCAGCGTTTTTGCAGATGACTGATTGTCTGGATCGATCTCTGCTTCAATCCGGCGCAGCCCCAATACACTGAATCCGTATTGTATCAGGGCCTCGCCAGCCTCATTAATCTAACCCTTTCCCCAGGCTGCGTGGCCCAAACCAAAACCGATTTCGGCACGTTTGGATTCTGCGTCATAGCTGAATAGCATGCACTTTCCGATCAGCTCACCAGTGGATTGCAGATACACCCCGAGAACCAGCGACTCCTGGCGTTGCATCGAATCATTGCTCGCATTTATAAAGTCCAGAGAATCCTGAAGGGTTTTCCAGGGGGGCGTATTCCAATAGCGCATAACTTCAGGATCGGAGAAAATTTCCAGCAGGCTTTCAGCATCATTAATCGCCAAAGGTTTCAGTGATAAGCGTTCGGTTTCAATAACCGGGAAAAATAATCCTTTGGGCATGCACGCCTCCATTTCGTAGGTAACCCTGAAATATCGCTCCCGTTAAAAATCAAGCGCCAGCGAAGGCCGTGCTTTGTTAAGACGGTGCGAGCAGCAGTAGCTAGCAGCTAGCTATGAGAGAAAGATTTAAGCTGGATAACGAGGGTACACTTAAGATGACTTAGTTATCAATAGTTTGTATTAACTGAACACCCGTGCCGGGCTGGCGGGAAGAGCAGGAGAAGCTGGCATAAGATCGCCGGAAACCCTTACTGCCACTTGCCCAGCGCCTGTTTGTCTTTATCCAGCGCTTCTACCCAGCGCTCACCATCGCTGGTGACTTCTTTTTTCCAGAAGGGCGCACGGTTTTTCAGGTAATCCATTATGTAATAGCAGGCATCGAAGGCAGCTTCACGGTGTGAGCTGCTGACGCCCACAAAAACAATCTGATCGGAAATCGCCAGAGTGCCAACGCGGTGTATCAGGCGTACGCGGTTAACGGGCCAGCGGCTACAGGCATCGGCGACAATCTGCTGCAGCGCTTTTTCGGTCATGCCCGGATAGTGCTCCAGCGTCAGGCCACTCACTTGTGAGCCCTGATTCATTTCACGTACCAGTCCGGTAAAGAACACCACGGCACCGTCACTGCGGTTATCTTTGCGCAGCTCGGCGTATTCGTGGGCAACGTCGAAATCCGCCTGTTGCACCGCAATATAGTGTTGGCTGTTGCTGGCGTTTTCTGCACTCATCGTCAGCCTCCGGTCACCGGCGGGAAAAATGCCACTTCATCACCGCTGTTAACCGGAGTGTTTTCATCGTTGATTAAGGTTTGATTAATGGCAGCCAGTGCGCGGCCTTGTACGAACAAGTCTGCCTGCTGCGGAAAATGCTGTATTAATGCTGCACGCACGGTTGCCAGGCTGGCTGGTAACGGCAGGGCGATATCACATTGGGCGCAGCCAAGCTGTTCGCGCAGGGCGGCAAAAAAAAGAATATTCATAAACCGATTTTATCCTGTGCTGTCGGCCTGCCAGTGACCGGTTTTTCCGCCCTGTTTTTCCAGCACACGAATGCCTTCGAGTACCATGGCCGGATCAACGGCTTTGCACATATCAAACAGGGTGAGCGCGGCGACGGATACGGCGGTAAGCGCTTCCATTTCCACGCCGGTCTGACCGGTGAGTTTGGCCAGACTGGTGATACGCACCCGGTTGTGCTCCGGTTGTGCTTCAAAATCGACGGCTACTTTACTCAGCATCAGCGGATGACAGAGCGGAATCAGCTGGCTGGTCTGTTTGGCCGCCTGAATGCCGGCAATGCGCGCGACGGAAAACACATCGCCTTTATGATGTTCGCCGGCAAGAATTTTCTGCAAGGTGTCGGCGCTCATGCGCACGTAACCTTCGGCCCGTGCTTCACGCACCGTGGCGGCTTTATTGCTGACATCCACCATGCTGGCTTCGCCGCGCTGGTTAATATGGGAAAATTCACTCATAAGCTTTCATTCTTAAATAGTCACTCACAATATTGGCGGTATTTATGTGCTTTAACCGCGGCTGCCGCAGTTTTCGGTATTTTTTAACTGCGGCACAAAGTTACACGGGCGGTGACGGCTGTCGAGCTGGGTCTGAATAATATCGTCCCAGGCGGTGCGGCAGGCATTAGTGGAGCCGGGCATGCAGAATACGATGGTCTGGTTGGCCAGCCCGGCAATGGCACGGCTCTGAATGGTGGAGGTGCCGATCTGGTTGTAGGAAATCTGGCGGAACAGTTCACCAAAACCATCCACGGTTTTATCCAGTAAGGGAGTTACCGCTTCGGGGGTGGAGTCGCAGCGGGTAAAGCCGGTACCGCCGGTAATCAGCACCGCCTGGGTTTTATCGTCTGCAATCCACTGGGATACGGCGGCGCGGATTTTATAGACGTTATCTACCACGATTTTTTTATCGCTTAAAAAATGCCCGGCATCGGTCAGTTTTTCGACCAGCAACTGGCCGGAGGTGTCGGTGTCTTCGGTGCGTGAATCGGACACGGTTAATACGGCGATATTCAGCGGAATAAAATCTTCGGTAAAGGTTTTGGCCATGATATGTCCTCAGTAACGGGCGTATTTCGCCCATTCGTCCGGTGTGTTGGTATTGGTCAGTGCATGCGTGCCGGGAGAGGGCAGCTGCACGTTGTCAAAGGTATGAATTAACGAACCGACGGAACGCCGTGCCGCCGGATTCTGCAGTTGTTCGTTCAGCCAGTGCAGCAGTTCCTGACTGACTGGTAAATAAAGTGGCAGGCAGATCGGTAAAGAATCCTGCTGATAGCAGGCGGCTTTATTGGCCGCACGTCCGCTGCTGATCAGTTGCTGTAAATCCTGACTGCGGATATGCGGCATATCGACCGGCAGCAATATTAATTCGTCAATCTGATCGTTCAGTGCTGCTTTAACTGCGGCCTGAATACCGGCCAGCGGACCCGCATCAGATATATCATCAGTCAGTATTTTATAGTGACACCCATCAGGTGCCGATAAACCCAGTTCTGCCTGGTGCGTCTGGCGGCTGAGCCAGAGCACAGTCGGTTTAAGGTCAATTAACTGTTGCCAGTTACGCTCGCCCAGATGACGAAAACCATTCACCGGCAGCAGGGCTTTATCCTGTCCCATACGCTGTGACGAACCACCGGCCAGTAATACGGCAGCAAGTTGTGGCGTGCTCATTCAGCCACCAATCATCGCAAAATGAGATATCGCGCCGGTGCGTCCGGCCTGCAGATAATGACTTTCTTTTTTCTGGCCGAGCAGGGTGCGGATATGCTGCTGTATGTCAGCACTGGCATAATGCAGCAGTGGCCGTAATTCATGGCCTTCTTCACCGAATAAACACAGGTGTAATTTGCCCTGGGCAGAAATACGCAGACGATTGCAGCTTTTACAGAAATCCTGACTGTAAGGCATGATCAGACCAATCTGTCCGCTGAAGTGCGGGTGATAAAATTCCTGTGCCGGCCCGTCGTGGCTACCGCGTAACTTTGGCTGCCAGCCATCCTGCAGTAACTGCTGTTTGATATCTTCGCCACGCACATGTTGAGCGGCAAAAAATTCGGCGTTGTCGCCGGTTTGCATCAGTTCGATAAAGCGCAGGGTAACGGGCGTGGTTTTTAACCAGTTTAAAAACTGGCTAAGGCCGCTTTCATTAAAGGTTTTCAGCAGTACCGCATTCACTTTAATGCGGGTTAAGCCAAGCTCACGTGCACGTTCAATACCGCTGAGAATTTCCTGCAGCTTGTCGTGGCCGGTAATGGCCTGAAATTGCTGCGGGTCGAGGCTGTCGATACTGACGTTGAGCTGGTCGAGTCCGGCGGCTACCCAATCATCAATCTGCTTACTTAAACGATAGCCATTGGTGGTGAGGGCAACCTGTTCGATTCCCGCAGTGTTTTTCAGGATGCGGATGATTTCTGGCAGATCTTTGCGCAGGCTGGGTTCGCCGCCGGTAATGCGGATTTTACGTGTACCAAGGGCGGCAAAGGTTTGCGCCAGCGTGGCAATTTCATCCAGGCTGAGCGGTTCGGGCGTGTCACTGCACTGGTAGCCATCGGGCAGGCAGTAATTGCAGCGGAAGTTGCAGACATCGGTTACCGACAGACGCAGATAGCTGAAGCGCCGGCCATGGGTATCCTGCAGCGTGGTGTCTGATGATTGCGGCACAATGCCGCTGGCAGACGCCGGGGCTGGCGGGATGTCGGCAACAGGCCGCAGAGGAATCAGCGGTTGTTGCGGTGTCATTGTTCACCTTTCCAAGTGTGGGAGGCCCGGGCATTTCTTTGCGGACCCTGGTGGCCGGACGCTGTGTGGTTACAGAGCGTGGCGGCCACGGCTGACTCACCCTATTGCTGGTCTGTACAGACCCGTAACGTAGGCGGGGCAGCTCGGTGGTTTGCGTTCAGTTTATGAGGTTTGCAGGAAAAGCAGAAGGCGAAATGTGCCACTTTTACCGGCTGTTTCAGGATTGGCAGGAGTGACGGCCGGGCTGCTGAAGGGCGTAACCGCACGGGTTAACAGTCTGTTGCGCATTTGCATCAATCCTGTTGATGGCCCCGATTGCCCGCAGGCCGGGGCTTGCACCATTGTCCCGGCTGATGGATCAGGTTGTTCTTGTCAGGCTTATTAATTGTCTTATCAGTGGCTGTTAGGGTGCGCACCTGATGAGACCGGTTGGTATTTCCAGCGGCTTCGGCTGCTGGGCTCCCCATACTGCCGGTCTCTGCTGTTCTCTCTTCTTATTCTTGGCAGTTACTTATGTTTTCAAAATTTCTGCGCCAGCGGATGGCCCTGCTGTTGACGCTTAGCGCGTTGGTTTTTTCATCATTTTCTGTTCAGGCGGCCACCACTCTGCGTACTCAGGGGCAGTGGTATGGCTACTGGGGCTGGAATAATGCGACCTACTCTAACAGTGATATTCACTTTGACGGCGATGACCACGATTTTACGCTGTACAACGTGAAGGCCCGTGACCGTCAGAATCAGGTGTCGTGGGACGAGGTATTCCATTCGTATCTGAACCCCGGACGTCTGACCATTCCACAGTACAACTGGCGCTTTGGGTATTTTGTTGCTGATAACTGGTCGGTATCGCTGGGTTTCGATCATATGAAATATGTGATGGTGGAAGATCAGACCGTGGATATCAGCGGTACGATTAACCGTCCGGGGTTTGAACGGACCGATCCGGCCCGTGGTCAGCAGAAGCTCAGCGATGATTTTCTCACCTACGAACATACCGACGGCTTTAACATGATCTCGCTGGAGACTGAGCGTTTTCTGCCGCTGTGGTCCTGGGGCAATAAAATGGATCTGGCGGTGTTTGCCGGTGTGGGTGCCGGTATTCTGTACCCGAAAAGTAACGTTAAATTACTCAGCGGTGAGCGTAACGACGAGTGGCATGTGGCCGGTTATGCGACCACGGTAAAAGTGGGTGTGGAAGCCACATTGTGGAAAGGCTTTTTCTTCCGCTTCCTGGGTAAGTACGGGCATGCGGATATGGATGATGTCCTGACCAGTAACAAAGGCGATAAAGCCGATCAGAGTTTTTACTTTGATGAGTATATCGGCGTGTTTGGTTATCGCTTCTGAGGCGAGCAGCTTCTTAAATGGGCTGGCGCAGGAGCTTTACGCACACTCACACAGCAAACCGTGACCGCTTAAACCGCCAGTGGTACATTGCGCGCTGCGAAATCTGAGGCCGGAAATGATCATGCGTTTTACTGTCATGCAGTGTGCGGTTGCCCTGCTGTTGTTTTGTTTATTACCTCTGCAGGCGGTGCAGGCCAATCAGGCTGATGGCCTGCAATCTGGCCCGCAATCCTTCCGTGAAGCCAAGCGTATGGCGGCTAAGGTGTACGCCACTCTGCCCGGTGGCCAGCGCACCTTTTATTGTGACTGTGCTTTTTCCGGCAAACAGATCGATGCTTCGGCCTGCGGTTACAGTGCGCGTAAAAATGCCAAACGCGGTGCGCGGCTGGAGTGGGAGCATGTGGTTCCGGCCTGGGAGTTTGGCCATCAGTTGCAGTGCTGGCAGAACGGTGGCCGCAAGAACTGCAGTAAAAACGATGCGCAATTCCGCCGTATGGAAGCCGACCTGCATAATCTGGTGCCCGCGGTGGGTGAATTAAACGGCGACCGCTCGAACTACCGTTATGGCATGCTCGAAGGCGAGCCGCGGGTGTATGGCCGTTGTGATTTTGAGGTTAATTTCAAACTGCGCCGCGCCGAACCAAAAGACGACCGTCGTGGTGATGTCGCGCGTATTTATTTTTATATGCGTGACCGCTACGGCCTGAAAATCAGCCGTCAGCAAACGCAGCTGTTTAACGCCTGGCATAAGCTGGATGCGGTGGATGATGCTGAACGGGAGCGTGACCGGCGCATCGGCGCGCTGCAGGGCAATGGCAATTGCTATGTGCGTGACTGCAATATAAAGAGATAGCGCTTCAGCGTTTGTTTTCTTAAGGCATTGCTGAGTTCTTCAGGGTGCCTGCCTCCTTCTTCAGCGCAGCCTAAGCAGCATGCCTTATGGCTGCTGATCTTCCAGTGGTCATTCCTGTATTCCGTCTTCCATTCTCCAGCGCTGAACTATTGTTTCTTAATCATCCTTTCTGACGCATTGACGCTTACCACTGTGGTGTTGCTGGTCAGTGATTCAGAGCCCGGTTCGTAACAGGAGGTGGTTATGCGTTTGTGGTGTTTGTGTGTGTTGCTTGGGCTGGCACTGAACGCCGGCGCTGACTCTGTGGCCGGATTTACGGCCAGTCATATCAAAATGGTTAACGTGGTGGCACCGGAGTGGCCGGAGTACACCAATAAAGATGGCAGTGGCCTGTACTGGGATATTTTGCGTGCAGTGTATGAGCCCGCCGGTATCCGCGTTAAGCCGTCCACCGTTCCCTGGAATCGCGCGCTGAAGATGGTCACCGAGTATCGGGTATACAACGCGATTATTGGCGAGACCCGCAACAGCAGCGAGCCTCTGCTTTATCCGCGTTATGCCATCGATGTGGAGTACCTGTCGGTTATGTATCCACTGACGGCGCGTATTAACTGGCAGGGTATGAATACGCTGAAGGGGAAAACAATAGGCTGGATGAAAGGCTATGACGTAGTTCCTGCAGCGCAACGCAATTTTAAACTGCGTGAGTTCCGTAGCAGCGCCGAAGGCTTGCAGTGGTTGCAGCAGGGTAAGATCGACATGATGGTGGATGAATGGGATGCCATCCAGCTGGCACTGGAGGATGCCGGTGTGGGCATGGATTATTTTGAAGTGCGCGATATGCCCAACGGCCGTGATGTGTATGTGGCCTTTGCTGAGGGAGCGGTGTCGGAATACCTGATCAGTGAATATAACCGTCGCATTCCGGAGCTGGTGGCCAGCGGTGAGTTGCAGTCGCTGTACCGTAAATGGCAGGCGGGCGAGATGCCCGCGCAGGTAAAGGCGCTGCTGAAAACGGCCAGCGCTCAGTAGGTCAGGCCAGCACCAATAATCGGCATGCAGGCGGAGCTGTCACCCAACTCGAGGCAGGTGGCGCCAAGATTAAAGGTGACCCGCTTGCGGTGTATTTTCATGCCGACGTCAGCTTGCCAGTATGAGTAAACGCTGCTGTCTGAAACAATGTCGAACCACAGATCGTCTTTATCTTCGCTCGACAGGTTGTCTGGCCCATCCCAGTAAACCCGGTTGTAGCGCAGATTACCGTACCACTCCGCCTTACCTTTGCTGTAGGTGAACAATGGCCCCAGATAAAAGCCCTTGCTGTTCGCCAGGTCGGTGGCGCTGAACAGTCCGACCAGCCCGGCTACTGACCAACCCTGTGCCTGATTTAACAGACTGTGCTTAATCCAGATGGATTGGTTCATGGTGATCTGTTGCTCAATGGCGACACCGGCGTCGGTGTTTTCCCCCAGAGCCGCTGCAAAACTGACAGAGGTTGCCGGAGCGATATGAGCACTAAGCTGGACATTGTCTTTGCCTAAAGAGCGGGCGCTGGTGGGGGTTGTCAGTGGTGCGACAGAACATGCACTGAGCGTTATAACCACAAGGCTGAGGATTGGCAAAAGAAGCGTAGGGCGTTGGAAATTCATCGTGGTTTACAGACCAGTAGTGGCAAGGGCGAAGGATCATACTCACTGTGCCTGAACGGCGCATTAACGTATCATTCCGCCCTGGTTTTCTTTACCGGGGGCAATATGAGTTCACAGGTTTCTGCCGACAATATCCGTCTGACCGAATACAGCCACGGCGCGGGATGCGGCTGCAAAATATCACCTAAAGTGCTCGACAGCATTCTGGCCTCGCAGCTGACATTGCCCACCGATGCCAATCTGCTGGTAGGTAACAGCAGTAAAGATGACGCTGCCGCTTACGATATCGGTAATGGCCAGGTGATTTTAAGCACCACCGACTTCTTTATGCCCATTGCCGATGATCCCTTCGATTTTGGCCGTATCGCCGCGACCAATGCCATCAGCGATATCTACGCCATGGGTGGCAAACCGTTAATGGCAATTGCGATTCTTGGCTGGCCGGTGAATGTGCTGCCGCCTGAAGTTGCGCAGCGCGTGGTCGACGGTGGTCGTCAGGCCTGCGCCGATGCCGGCATTATGCTGGCCGGTGGTCACAGTATTGATTCGCCGGAACCGATTTTTGGTCTGGCGGTAACCGGTCTGGTACAGAAAGACAAACTGAAACAGAACAACACTGCCACGGCAGGCTGCAAACTCTATCTGAGTAAGCCACTGGGTGTGGGCATTCTGACCACCGCACAGAAGCAGAAAAAACTGCAGCCCGAGCATGAATTCCTTGCCCGTGACGTGATGTGCC
This sequence comes from Thalassobium sp., assembly GCA_002733205.1. Taxonomy (GTDB): domain Bacteria; phylum Pseudomonadota; class Gammaproteobacteria; order Pseudomonadales; family Oceanobacteraceae; genus Venatoribacter; species Venatoribacter pacificus. The sequence goes on from NVUW01000002.1 coordinate 675,108, forward strand.
AGATGAATAAAGTCGGCGCCGAAGTCGCACAGCTTGACGGTGTGGAAGCCATTACCGACGTGACCGGCTTTGGTTTAATGGGGCACCTGCTGGAAGTGTGCGAAGGCAGTGGTGTGAATGCGGTGTTGTACGAGCAACATATTCCACTGTTGCCACCGGTACGCGACTATATTGCCCAGGGTTGTCTGCCCGGCGGCACCACACGTAATTTTGATTCTTATGGCGATAAACTGGCGCCGTTAACGGATGAGCAGAAAGCGCTGTTCTGCGATCCGCAAACCAGCGGCGGTTTATTAATTGCCGTACAGCCAGAACAAGCCGCAGCACTGGAACAGGTATTAATCGCCGCCGGGGTATACGCGCAGTGCATTGGTGAATTGATTGCTGCCCGCAGCGATTACCGCATTGAGGTTAAGGCATGAGCCGGGCGGACAGCCAGGATTTTACCCGCCTGTTTTTAACCGACACACCGATGATGGATACCCGCGCGCCTCTGGAATTTAAAAAGGGGGCGTTTCCGCATACCGTCAGCCTGCCGCTGATGACCGATGCCGAGCGGGCGAAAGTCGGTACCTGTTATAAGCAGCAGGGTCAGGATGCCGCTATTGTGCTGGGCCATCAGCTGGTGGGCGGCAAGGTAAAACAACAGCGGCTGGAGCAATGGCTGGAATTTACCCGTCAGCATCCGGATGGTTATCTCTATTGTTTCCGTGGCGGCCTGCGCAGTCAGATTGTGCAGCAGTGGCTGAAAGAAGCCGGCTGTGATTACCCGCGCATTACCGGTGGCTACAAAGCCATGCGGCGTTTTTTAATTGATACGCTGGAGCGCATTGCCACCGATGGTCAGTTTCGCGTACTGGCGGGTCATACCGGCTGTGCCAAAACCGATTTATTAAATGCCCTGCCGCACAGTATTGACCTTGAAGGTATTGCTCATCATCGTGGCAGTACGTTTGGCAAACGCCCGGCCGGGCAACCATCGCAGATTGATTTTGAAAATAAACTCGCCGTGGCGTTATTGCGCCAGAATCATGCGTACCCCGAGCGCAGTATTTTGCTCGAAGATGAAAGCATGCTGATTGGCCGCTGTGCGATACCGGAAAGCCTGCGCCTGCGCATGCTGGCCGCACCACTGATTATTGTTGAAGCCTCGCTGGAACAGCGGGTGGAACACAGCTTCCGTAATTATATTCTGCATAAACTGCAGGAGTGGCAGCAGGCTGAAGGCGAAGAGGCCGGCTTTGCTGCGTTCCGTGATGACCTGACCAAATCGCTGCAGAAAATTCAGCGCCGCCTCGGCGGTGTGCGCTATCAGCAGCTTGATGATTTATTACAACAGGCGCTGAACGAACACGAGCAAACAGGCGATAACAGCCTGCACCGCGAGTGGATACGTATTATGCTCAGCGACTATTACGACCCGATGTATGAGTACCAGCTGACGCAGAAAAAAGGCCCGGTCGAATTCCGTGGTTCGGCGGCTGACATTAACGACTACCTGAAAAATAATGAGTAAAACCATGAAAAAGACCTTTAAGTTTGCCGCAGCAGCAGGCCTGCTGCTCAGTGCCTTTTCCGCATTCGCCGATACCTTCGTATTTACCGCCATTCCGGATGAAGATGAATCGCGCTTACAGCAACGCTTTAATAAAGTGGCCGATTATCTTTCGGCACAGACCGGCGCTGAGGTGAAGTACATTCCGGTAAAATCCTACGCCGCTGCTATTACTGCATTCCGTAACGATCAGGTGCAGCTGGCCTGGTTTGGTGGTTTATCCGGCGTGCAGGCGCGTAAGCTGGTGGCTGGTTCTGAAGCCATTGCTCAGGGCTATGAAGATCAGTTCTTTAAAACCTATTTTATTGCCAATAAAAGCGCTGGCCTGAGTGCAGAAGAAACACTCTCTGCAGCACTGAAAGGCAAAACCTTTACCTTTGGTTCCAAAGGTTCTACTTCTGGTCGTTTAATGCCGGAGTTTTATCTGCGCGAACAATTTAACGCGGCCCCAGAGGATATTTTCTCGCGCGTTGGTTTCTCCGGTGATCACAGCCGTACCATCGCTCAGGTACAGTCCGGCGCTTACCAGGTCGGTGCGGTTAATTACACCGTCTGGGATAACGAACTGGCGGCCGGTAATATCGATCCGGAAAAAATTCAGGTGATCTGGACCACGCCAACGTATCCGGATTATCAGTGGACCATTCGTGGCGATGTGGATGCCCGCTTCGGTAAAGGCTTTAAAGAGAAAATGCGCAAAGCCCTGCTGGAAATGAAAGATAAAGACCTGCTTGCCAGCTTCCCGCGTGAATCTTTTGTACCGGCCAGTAACGACGATTACGCGCCGATTGAAAATACCGCCCGCGCGATTGGCCTGCTGGAAGACTGATAACCATGAGTGTGAACGCGGATGCCGCTATCCTGTTTCAGTTACAGCAGTTTGATCTGACGCTGGGTAAGCACCGCGTTCTGCATAACATTAACCTGACTGTTCGTCAGGGCGAAAAAATAGCCATTATTGGACCCTCCGGTGCCGGTAAATCCAGCCTGCTGGAAGTTCTGTACCGTCAGCAGCCACAGCAGATTGCCCTCTGCCCACAGCAGGGCGGGCTGGTGGATATGTTGTCGGTGTATAACAATATTTTTATGGGCGGGCTGGAGCGCCACAGCAGTGTTTATAACCTGCTGAATTTAATCCGCTCATTTAATACCCCGCGCGCCGAAATTCAGCAGCTGTGTAACGAGCTTGGCTTGGAAGATAAACTCTGGCATTCACCAGACCGGTTATCCGGTGGGCAACGTCAGCGGGTGGCCGTTGGCCGCGCGCTGTATCGTCAGCAGCCGGTATTTCTTGGCGATGAACCGGTCTCTGCCCTCGACCCGCTGCAGGCCGAGAATATTCTGCAGTTATTAATCAACCGGCATAACACCCTGCTGGTCAGCCTGCATAACCGCCGTCTGGCACTTGCCCATTTTGACCGTGTGCTGGCGTTACGCGCCGGTGAACTGGTTTACGATGGCCCGGCCGCAGCATTAACCAGCAACGATCTGGACGCTTTTTATGCGTCCTGACAGCGACGCCTTAGTACTGCTGAACCGTTTACCCGGCGTGCGCCCGGCACACAGCAGTGGCCGTCGTTTGCGCCGTATTTCCCTGTTATTTATTGCGATTGCTCTGGTCTGTCTGTTTCTGGCTGATCTGGCGCTTTATCCGACCGATCCATGGCGTGAACTCGGGCGTATTGGCTGGGGCTTTATTACCCCGTACTGGGCTGACAGCAGCACACTGCTCAGCGCACTGGGCCAGACCGTTGCCTTTGCCTTACTGGCACTGATCATTTCAATACCGCTGGGCTTAATGCTGGCGGTATTTTATCACTGGCGGCCGGTGCGTATGCTGGCGGCGGCGGTACGCTCGGTACACGAAATATTCTGGGGACTGCTGTTTATGCAGCTTTATGGCCTCAGCGCCACCACCGGCTTACTGGCGATTTTAATTCCTTACACCGGTGTTTTTGCCAAAGTATTTGCTGAAATGTTTGACCGTCAGGCGCCACAGCCAACGCTCGCGGTATCGCCACTCAGTTCCCGTATCAGCCGCTATGCCTACACCTTAATTCCACAGAGTCTGGGCGAGATGCGCAGCTACTGCCGCTATCGTTTTGAGTGTGCATTACGCTCCAGCGCCATTCTTGGTTTTATTGGTTTGCCAACACTCGGCTTTCATCTGGAAACCGCTTTTAAACAGGGACAGTACAGCGAAGCCGCGGCTTTGCTCTGGGTGTTTTTTATATTAATTGCCAGCATCCGCTTCTGGTTGCGTGGCTGGTTATTACCTGTTTATGCTGCGTTGGCAATCTGGTTGTTACCCCAGTCGCCACCACTGGGCAGCAGCTATGCGTGGCAGTTTATCAGTCAGGATATCTGGCCACGGGCATTACAGCAGGGCGATCTGGCCGGAGCTGCGGCCTGGTACTGGCGTGAATTCAGTCAGGTGGCGTGGCCGGCGTTATTGCAGACGTTATATCTGACCCAGATTGCGCTGGTGCTGACTGGCGTGATTGCGCTGTTGTGTTATCCGCTGGCCAGTCAGGCGATCAGCGGCCGGGCTCTGCGCTGGCCGGGGCGGTTATTACTGCTGATAATGCGCTCTACGCCGGAAATTATGATCGCCTTTATCCTGCTGTTACTGCTCGGACCTTCCGGCTTACCGGCGGTGCTGGCGCTGGCATTGCATAACGGTGGATTAATTGCATTCCTGCTCGCCAACCACAGCGAACAACAGCCACAGCGTGCCGATGATCCGAAGGGGATTAACCGTTACCTGTATCTGCATACGCCACGCTTATATCCGGGGTTTCTTGCGTTTCTGTTTTATCGCTGGGAAGTCATCCTGCGCGAAAGCGCGATGATGGGAATTTTAGGTATTGCCACGATTGGTTTTTATATCGACTCAGCTTTTGAAGAAATCCGTTACGATAAGGCCTTCTTCCTGATTGTGGTTGCCGCCGCACTGAATATTCTGATCGACAGCTTGTCGCGCCGTATTCGCCGCCGTGCCGGTGCAGATTTGTCGGCTGGAGTGGGCTGAATTGATTTATTATTAAACCTGACAATAGGTGCGTTGGTTTTCTGGCGTTTACTTTATGCTGAAATTAATTTGATGAAAATATTCGTTTTGCGCACAACGTTGTTATATCCGGTCGGAGTCTTTTGATGTTCCGGTAGCATTTCAGACTTCGGTTAAAATAATAATTATCAATACAGCCTGGTTGTCGCTGTCATTCAATAATATTTATTTAGGTTAAGCTTGGTATATTATTTCGCAGTTTATCTTGCAGGTTGTCGGACAATTTTGTTTGTTATTGGGTGCATCCGTTGGTGCGTAATCTCTGCTTATTAATGCTTGTTCATAATGCACATCATCGCATTCGTTACAGCAGTGGAATAGATAAATGATACGGGCTTTCGTCCTTACCGCGCGCTTCTGAGATATTTATGTACCGCCATGCCTACGTCAGGCAAATAACATTCACGCCAGGATTGTATCAGTCATGTAAATGCTAATGATTGTGATAATAAGCGGTTGCGATATCTATATGTTGGGGAGGCAGAATATAGCGATAACCTCAGGGACTGGTGAGCAATGAGGACGATATAATCTCTGAACAGTAGTGCTTTTGGCCTATATAGATAAGTCTTTGGGGTAAATATTCGATAATCAGAGTCGTATATTTACTTTATATCGCGGTAGGGTTACTTTACTATCCCTTTTTATCTCATTCAGCTCGGATGGGATTATCCCTACCAATCATAAAAATTGCAGATATTACACAAGGATTTGGCATGCACCCATTAAGCTTACCTTTTAAGGCCAGTATTCTGGCAACCACTATTGCGCTGACGGCATGTGGTGGCGATTCATCCGGTGGTAGCTCCACCCCGCCAGGCTTGTCCGGTAATCCGGTTGGCACCGCAGTCATCAGCGTGAAAGGTGGTAACGCTAACTATCAGGCTGGTAGTGGCGGCAGTATTGAGATTGAAAAAAAATACAGTGCGGCTCCGCTGAACATTACGGTTAACGGTTTGCCGGACACTAATCATCAGCTCCCTGCCGTGACGGTTAATCTGGGTTCTAACCCCGCGAATATCACCACCAGTACGACGGTGAGTGTCGATACCACAGGCATTACCAGTGGCACGCTGTATTTGCGGGGTAACCGTATGTTCCGCTACGACGGTGCGGTCAGCGACGGGCCATCTCCTGTACCGGTTTTGAGTAAAGAAAGTACTATGATTACTGGTATTAAAGTGGCTTCCGGTGCCGTGCTGACGCTCGATTATAACGGCTCAAATGGCAACCTGTATTTGTATAACGATATACAGAACGATGGTGAAATCACAGTAGCGGCAGCCGCAATGCCTGCCAATGTTGCTGACTTGAGTTTTTACCTATTCAATTATGTTGGCTCTGGCAGCATTAACTTAGCGGGTAAAGAAACCGGCCAGCGTGGCGGTGATTTTGAGATGTATGCCAATATCGTTAACAACAGCGGCAACATTGTTACATCCGGTGCTGATGGCGATGCTTCAACCGTCGTTGGTAACAGTGGTTATGTCCGTATTTTCAGTCAGGCAGCGATTGCCAATAGTGGTGCCATCCAAACATCTGCTGGCTCCAGTAGTGGTTCTCGTACTGCGCCCGGTGCCAATATCGAGATGTACTCTCTTCGCGATCTGGTTAACAGTGGCAACCTGACTGCTTCTGCCGGTAGCGGTGTAAATAGCACTAGCCGTTACAGCGGTGGGAGTATTCGCCTTGGAGCTGGTAGCCTGCTGTTAAATACCGGAAACCTGACCACAGACGGTGCCGACAGCGTACTGAATGCGGCAGAAACCGACGGTGGTGAAGGTGGTTTTGGCGGCGAAATTACTTTATCGCTGAGCGGAGAAGGTGCTGAGGGGCTTGCCTATGCGGCACCGCGTTTGGTGAATACCGGTACTCTGCAGGCGAATGGTGGTGACAGTGCTTACGATTCCTATGTAGCGGGTCGTGGCGGCAATATTCGTATTGATGTTGAAGAGTCTGATTACGGTAATGAAGTACCCTCCAATCCTGCTTTGGTTGTTGTCAGTGGCAATTTGCTGGCAGAAGGGGGGAATGCAACGGCAGTCAGTGGTTCAGGTGAAGGATTCGGTGCTCAAGGGGGGAATATTGATATTAGTCATGACGCCCAGATTAATTCTGAATTGCCGACTCAGATCGTTGGTTATGCCCGTCTTGATGCCTCGGGTGGCGATGCTCTGCGTTCAGGCAGTGGTGGATCTATTGAGATCACTGGCGAGTCTAATTCTGACGACGAGGACGATGCTGTTACCTATGCACCAGCACCATCCATTAAAGTGGCAACCGATCTGCTGTTGAATGGTGGCCAGGTTGTGACGTCAGAAACCCTGAGTGCAATTGCCCGTGCTGGTAATGGTGGCTCTACCTACCTCGGTACTTATACAGGTCATGCTTTCCTGCAACCAGAGCTGTCATTCAGTTTTGATGGTAACGTATCTGCTACAGCGGATGATGTCAGCAATGCCAGTGATGGTAGTGGTGGATTTTTCTTGATCCGCGCCCCGCACAAAGCAACCATTCGTGGCACGATTAGTCTGAATGGCAGTAACGATACAGCTGTTCCTGCTGATGGCGAGAATGATGGTTACAATGAAGGCGGCAATGGCGGTGCCGTATTTGTTAGCAGTCAATTCAGCCTGGTCGACTTTAATGCTCAGGTGAGCGCCAATGGCGGTGCTGGTCAGCTTGAAGGTGGTGATGGTGGTTTCCTCATGCTTGCAAGCGCCAAAGGTTCTGCGATTAATGGTTCTATCAGTGTTGCCGGTGGAAATGCTTCTGCAACAGAAGTGAACGGAGATGAAACCTTTGGTGGCCATGGTGGTATGTTGTCTATCGACAGCGGTGATCTGCGTAACAACCTGCGCGCAAGCTATACCATTACGGCGGGAACGGGTACCACCGCTGGCATTAGCGGTGGTGTGTATGTTGATACCAATTGCATTGTCGGTATCTGCAGCAACAGGGGACCTATGATTCCATAACGACTGAAAGTTAAAATAGGCCGCGCGGGTTAACCGTTGCGGCCTCTTTTTTTATTATTAATATGTCAGGACGATGGAATGAGATTTTTGCTGAAAACCTGTTTCTTATTCTTGCTGAGTAAGGTTGCTATTGCAGCGCCAACGATCCAGTATCAACATGCTCAACAACGTTATATTTTTCCTGAATTGACGGTATCTGCTGAAGCGTTTTTTACTGAATTCAGTCAGTATTCCGGCATTGTTATTTATTACTACCCAGACCTGATTATTCCGGAAGTATTTCGTGGCGCATCACTGCAGGAAAATGAAGTTCTGCGATTACTGGAACAGAACTTTTCGCTGATAAAATCATTTAAAGATGCGGATTTAGCGGCGTTGCAAATTTTGCCCGAAGGTCAACTGCAAAGTGATGGTCTCAGGCTTGCCGGTTCCACTCTGGTTGAGACTTCACTGACCAGTGATGTTGTGCAGCAACAGCCAGCGTTGTTGAGTGACCAACGTGTACGTGTTTTGGAAGAAGCTGCTAGACGCGAAAAAAAGATTGCCGAGATAAAAGCCCAGCAAGAAGAACAACAAGCAGCCCGCAAAAAAAAGAAAGCGGATGAAAAAGCACAGCGCGAACAACGCCACGCAGAAGAAAAGAAAAACGAATTTGCCAAGTTGCAACACTACCGTGATACCGACCCGGAAATTTATCAACGATTATTGCCTTTTTACCGTCACCGGTTTGGTGAGCCTGACTTTTCCGAACCTGACAATACTCATCAGCCATGATCAGCATACCAACCCCGGAAGAAGCCACTACCATTGCTATGCAGATACGCTTGCAGCAAAGTGAGCGCTTATCATCGGAGCAGCGTAGTGTGCTGCAACAGCAGTCGGTACAAGCGCTTTTGCAACATGCGCTGAATACCGTGCCCTATTATCAACAACATCCGGCCATTATGGCGATGAACGGAAATATCCAGTGGGATAAATTTCCGTTACTGACACGAACGCAGTTGCAGCGTAACGAAAAAGAGCTGTTGAGCACACAGCCACCGGCGGAGCATGGGCGGCACTTTGAATTCCGCAGCTCCGGTTCGACCGGTCGGCCTGTTCAAACCTGGTCGACGGAACATGCTCAGGTTTATTGGCGTGCATTTACCTTACGCGATCATCTCTGGGCTGGACGTAATATGAACGCCTCGCTGGCGGCGATTAAATTTTTACCGGTCGATGAGGCGCGTTATCCCGGACAACAAGGTGATCGCTGGGGGAAGTCAGCGGCAGCGCTGGGGTTTCGTGCTCCTGCGGGCTTGCTGAACAGCTCCGAACCACTGGATGTGCAATACCGCTGGTTGTGCGAGCGCCAGCCACAATATCTGGTGACCTACCCTAGCGTATTACAGGAACTGGCAAGAATTCAGCTGCGTGAGAAGCGTTTAAATTCACTGCATAACGTTTCTTCTATTGGCGAAAACCTGCCACCGTCTCTGCGTGATTTAGTGCACCGGGCGTTTGGTTGTCGGGTTCATGATGTTTACAGTTCGCAAGAAGTTGGTTATATGGCGCTGCAATGCCCACATCATGATCATTACCATATTCAGCTAGAAAATTGCCTGCTGGAGGTACTGGATGATAATAACCAGCCCTGTGCTCCAGGTCAGATTGGACGCGTAGTAATAACACAGCTGCATAATTATCTGATGCCGCTTATCCGTTACGAAATTGGTGATTATGCAATTCCCGGTGAAAGCTGTGATTGTGGAATTACTTTGCCGGTTTTACAGCGCATTATTGGCCGCACGCGAAATCTGGTGACTTACCCCGACGGCCGGAAAAGCTGGCCGGCGTACAATCCCATGGCGTTGATGGAGCTGTTCCCGCAGGCCAGCTTTCAGCTCGAACAGCTGAGCCTGGAAGAACTGCAGCTGAATCTTCAGACACCGGTTACTCCTGGTGAAGAAGATTACATGCAGGCTCGGCGGATTATTTGCGACGCTATTGGTCATGATTTCCAAATACGGATCTGTCAGGTTGAACAACTACCCCGCAGCGCGGGTGGGAAATTTGAAGAATTTATCTCAAGGATCTGAGTATGTTTGATTCAGCTGACAGTTATCAGGACATTTTTAATCAACGTGCGGATGCTTATCACCAGGCAATGCTTAATTGGCCGGATGCACGTGAGCAGGAATTCAACGCCATCCTGCAAGGGCTGGTCATAACCGCGGGCACCCGCATGCTCGATGTACCGGCCGGTGGTGGTTATCTGGCGAGCTATCTGCCGCACAACGTACAACTTCATCATCTGGAAACCAGTGAATTGTTTGCCCGCTTGTTTGATCAGCATTGCCACTCTGGAAGTCGTCATCCGCTGAGTTTATGTTCGCTGGATCATCTCCCGCAGGCGGATAACAGTACAGACATCGCACTCAGCCTCGCCGGTCTTCACCATACTCAGAACAAACAACCATTATTTGATGAGATTTACCGCTGCCTGCGTCCGGGAGGAATACTGGTGCTGGCCGATGCCCATGCCGAATCGGCCACGGCCCGCTTTCTCGATGGTTGGGTTAATACACACAACAGCATGGGGCACCACGGCTGGTACTTTGATCAGCACACACTGGAACAACTCCGCAACAGCGGTTTTGATGACATAAAGAATGAAAACCGCGATTATCACTGGTGCTTTGACAGCGTTTTGCAGGCCGGCGAATACTGCAAGCTGATGTTTGGCATAGACCGGGCTGAGGCTTGTGAAATCAGTGATGCTTTGACCGCAGGTCTGGGGTTCGACACGCTTGCCGATGGCCGTACCGGCCTGCGCTGGCAGCTGCATTTTATTACTGCCTGCAAGCCCGTAGATTGATGGTTAAGGCATTTAAATATGTTCTTTGGGCATCATCGCAACCGTAGAACCCGGATAAAATAAAACCGTCTGGAATCTCACGACTTACGCATTATTCCTGTTTTACATGCCATAAACTGCACGTTGCTCCGCTGGATAGAACGTTGCCCTCCAGAGGGTTCAATTAACCCCTCCTTCACCTACTAAATCAGGATACTGAGGCCAGCAGTCACATGGTTAACTCCGGAGTTAATTTCTGCCGGAGATAATACTATGGCAATCAGAACAGTAAGCCGTTATATGCTGCTGGCACTCTGTATTGGCTGTGCAACCAGCAATGCCGGGCCGCTGAAACAGGTAGCCGTTATTCAGAGTTATCATCCGCAATATAATTGGGATGCGCAGTATCTGCAGGCACTGCAGGATAATATGGGTGAGAAATGTCAGCTGACGGCATATTCAATGGACACCAAGCAGCTGGCTAAAAGTGACTGGCCGGAAAAAGCTGCCGAAATACAGCAAAGCATACGTCGCCTGGCTCCGGAACTGGTGATCATTGGCGACGACAATGCATTCTCGCTGATGGCAGAAAGTATTGCCAGAATGGGTATACCTGTAGTTTTTCTTGGTGTTAATGGCGGCCGTGCCCAGTATCCCTTTATCGATAACCCGTTAATTACCGGTGTACTGGAGCGGCCATTCTTTGTGCAGAACATCCGCCATATGCGTAAGGTTCTGAAACGCGACAAACATTTTCTGATTCTTACTGACGATTCACCGACCATGAATAATGCCATCAGTGAGTTTTTTGGCGATGCCCGTACGATGATTATTCATGGTACGCAGGTCGATGTGCTGATGACCAATAACCGCGAGCAATGGTTGCATGCAATAAGCTCTGCTTCAGAGCGCGGTATTGATGCTGTGATTGTCGGCACCCATCACACCATTCACGATCATAACGGCCAGCATGTCAGCCCGGATGCACTGATGAACGAAGCCTGGGGACAGGCGGAAGTACCGATTTTTTCACTGTGGGATATTTTTGTTGGAGAGCATAAAGCCGCCGGTGGCTTTACCGTCTCGGCTTATCAGGAAGGCGTTACTGCTTCACGTCTGGCAATGATGATTCTTAACGGCACTCCGATATCCAGTATTAAGCCATTGCAGTCACTCAGTGGCCATTATGTTTACAGCCGTAAAGGTATGCAGCACTGGAACATTCACCTGTCGTCGCTGACGGCTTCGCAGACCACCTTTATTGAATAAATCCGGGGCATATTCCCGCTGAGCGGCTCAGGGTGAACATTTTTACTGTTACCTGATGCCGCATTACATTCCGTATTCTCGTTCCACTCTTGCTATCCGCACCCGAAATCCGGAATACCATTGCCCGCGGCCAAGGCGTTGTGCTTCTTTATGTTCGGTGTCGTTCTTCCAGTGCTGGATAGCCTCAAGACTTTCCCAGTACGATACCGTAATACCCAGACCTTCCCTTGCGGATTCAATACCAAGAAACCCCGGCTGTTCTGCTGCCGATGCCAGCATGCGCTCTGCCATAGCGGCATAACCATGATCGCCATCAGTGCGGATGCTGCTGAAAATAACAGCGTAGTAGGGTGGCTTGGGTGTTTGGGCAATTTCCGGCATAACAGACTCCTGCGTGTGTAATACTCACCGTCGGGCAGTAAATGCATGACGGTAATGTGCGCCTGCAGGAAAGTAAATATCGTGGAGTGGGCAGCAGCGTCTGTTGCTGATTGTCTGTGCTGATTGCTTATATTGGAGACTGTTCAGAATTTCCGGAAGGGAAATTTTAAAAGATTGGTATATCCCCGGAAGCCAAAGGCTTCCGGGGAAAGCGGCGGCAGCTTACTGACCGTAAACCATGGCCGGAAACCAGTTCACCAGTGACGGGAACATAATCAGCAGTGTCAGGCCCAGTAACTGCAGTACGATAAACGGAAGAACACCACGATAAATTGTACCGAGTTTGATTTCTGGCGGGCATACACCCTTCAGATAAAACAGGGCAAAGCCAACCGGTGGTGTCAGGAAAGATGTCTGCAACGTTACGGCAACCAGCATGACAAACCACACCATAATCGGCTGATCAATCACACCATAGCCATTAATAGAAATTTCCAGAGCATTAATTACCGGAGCGACCAGCGGTAAGACGATCAGGGTAATTTCAATCCAGTCGAGTACAAAACCCAGCAGGAAAACAATGCCCAGTACAAACAGGATGATGCCATAAGGACCAAAGGGTAAAGAGGTCAGGAAAGATTCAATATACTCATCGCCACCCAGCTCACGCAGCACCAGTGCAAACATGGTTGCACCGATAAAAATTGCAAAAATATAACCACTGACACTGAAAGTATTGTGCAGGCATTCACGCACTACTTTCAGGCTCAGTCTGCCATTGTGCCAGGCAAGCAGAATGGCCGCCGCGGCCCCTACAGCTGATGCTTCCGTTGGCGTTGCTATGCCGGTAAAAATACTGCCCAGCACCGCAATAATCATCAGCAATGTGGGGAGCACGGAACGCATAACGTTAACCCAGACTCTCCATGTTACCGGCTGTAGGTTTTCTGCCAGCGGCATGGAGTGTGGGCGGATGATGCCCCAACCCAGTATGTAGACAATGTACAGTACGCCCAGCAGCAGACCGGGTACGACGGCTCCCATAAACAGATCGCCTACCGACAGTGCCAGCTGATCCGCCATAATAACCAGCATAATACTCGGCGGAATCAGAATGCCGAGAGTTCCAGCACTGGCAACGGTACCGACGGCGACGGTTTTGCAATAACCCTGTTTGAGCATAGCCGGTAATGACATTACGCCCAACAGTACGACAGAGGCACCGACGATGCCGGTGGATGCGGCCAGAATAATACCGATAAGGATAACGGTAATCGCCAGGCCACCCCGTATCCGGCCAAATAATTCCTGAAAGGACTGCATCAGATTTTCTGCAGCACCGGATTTATCCAGCATATTTCCCATAAAAATAAACATGGGCAGCGCAACCAGAATCCAGTTGTCCATGATCTTATAAATACGGCTGACGACCAGTCCGATGGAGTTAAAGTCGATACCGATCATGGTATCGAGATACATGTCGCTCATATACGCAAGAGCGGCAAAAAGAGTGCCTACACCACCCAGAACCCAGGCAATAGGAAATCCGGAAAATAACAAAAGAATAAAACTGGCAAACATCGCCACAATCAGAATTTCATTAATTTCCATGGTTATTACCCCGTATCAGTAATACAGACTCGCGATATAGGTTATTGATAAATGCGAGCATCATCAGGCCGACGGAAATGGGGATCATCGACTTGATCAGCCAGCGCCATGGAAGGCCAGCCGGAGCCAGAGATCGCTCATTGATACGCCAGGATTCGGCAACAAAATCCAGACTGTGAATAAACACGACGAACAGAAAAGGCATCGCAAGTAACAGAATTCCGACGATTTCTGTCACGCTTTTCGCTCTGGCAGAAAAACGCGACTGCAGAACATCTACCCGTACATGACTGTTGGTCGCCTGTGCGTAAATAACACCAAAGAGTACGCCAATGGCATACAGGTGCCATTGCAGCTCTTCCAGTGCAATCAGACCGGCGCTGAAACCACGGCGCAGGGTTATCTGCAACAGAATAACGGCAATAAGAATGGCGTATACCCAGGACAGGTATTCGCAGCTTTTACGTAATACACGATCGACCGCATCTGCCAGCAGCACGGTCGAAGGTGGCCGGAGATCATTATTCATAACATTACCCGTTTAAAAACAGAAATACCGGCACAGGGTTCTGTGCCGGTTTAAGGCAGGATTCAGTCGCGATTGATAAAGGCGCGGCTTGACCAGAGTTTGTAGTTGTCGCGGAAGTTTTTCAGATCGTCATAAACCACGGCAAAGGTCGGGTCTTTACGCTGTTCCTGAACCACCTCTTCCCATGCGGAGCGGAACTGATCCATCATTTCCTTTGGCCAGGTACGGATCTCTACACCACGGACTTCGGCATTTTTCTTCATGGCTTCAAACTGAATGTACTCAGATTCCGCTACGGAGTTGGTTACGGATGCCTTACAGGTTGTGGAAATCTGTGCGCGCTGGCTGTCGCTCATACCGTTCCAGGTATCTTTGTTGATCAGCAGTTCGAACACGGTGGCCTGCTGATGCCAGCCGGGAAAGTAGTTATATTTAGCCACTTTATAGAAACCCAGCTTTTCGTCGATGGCTGGCTGTGAGAATTCGGTGGCATCAATTGCGCCTTTTTCCAGAGCACCAAAAATTTCACCACCCGGAATCAGCGAGGTGGAAACTCCCAGTTTCTGCATAACTTCACCGCCGAGACCGTAGAAGCGCATATTCAGACCTTTAAGATCTTCGACGCTGTTTACCGGTTTTTTAAACCAGCCGGATGTTTCCGGACTGATCAGGGCGCAGGGCTCAACGTGTACGTTGTAGCCACCATCATCGTACATTTTCTGGTACAGCTTCAGGCCGTTGCCGTAATACATCCACGCGGCAAACTCCGGGGCTTCAGGGCCAAACGGAATGGTAGAAAAGATTGCAGCAGCTGGCATTTTTCCTGCCCAGTAACCGGCAATAGAATAACCGGAGTTCACTTTACCGCTGGATACGGCATCCAGAATTTCCAGTGGTGCAACCAGTTTTCCCGGTTCGTAAATTTTCATTTTAATCTGGCCACCGGAGACCAGTGGCAGCTGCTCAGATACCCAGGTGATTGGTGTTCCAAGGGCCGGCAGGTTGGAGCCGAAAGCAATTGGTGTTTTCAGTAATACAGGTTTTGCATGAACCGCAGCGGCACAGAGTACAAGAGCGGATGCCGTCAGTAATGGCTTGATCATGGTTTTCATATCAGACTCCGGATTTATTATTTTCCTTTAATCTGAGCATTTAAAAGTTTTCCTGCTCAGGATTAAAAAAACTATATGAACCGGTTGGCTTTCACTCCATCCTTCTTTGGTAGGGACAATTAAAATAAGTGCAATACCTACTAAAGTAGGTGGCTGGCAGTCAGATATCGCCATGAACAAAAAAATACGGAAATAGTCAGCCATAATTGTCACTATAGCTGTGACGAAACGCCGGGCCTGTTATATGGTGCAGGGGCGGACTGAAAGAATAAGATGAGGTGCCACTTGATCGATTACCTGAGCAGTATATGGCTGGTTGGTCTTATTTCTTTGGCTTATGTGGGTTTTCTGTTTGTTCTGGCTATTCTGGGTGACCGTATCCGGAAGTCTTCATGGCAGCCTTATGTATACAGCCTGACGCTGGCAATATTCTGTACTACCTGGGCCTTCTATGGAACGGTTGAGCAGACTGTGCGGCATGGCTGGCTTTTGGCCCCAACCTACCTGGGCGCTATCGTTTTAATTACCGTCGGCTGGAAAATTCTAGATCGTATTATTCAGATTGCCCGGCAGGAAAACAGCACCACCATATCGGATTTTATTTCAGCACGCTTTGGTCATAGCCGTGGACTGGCTGTACTGATTTCGGTACTCAGTATTCTGGGCATCGTGCCTTATATTGCCCTGCAGCTTAAGGCCGTATCGGGAAGCTTTCAGATTATTACTGACACCACCTCTGTTCAGCTCAGCTGGTACAGCGATCCGACACTGTTTATTGCAGCCGTTATGGCGGTTTTCAGTATTCTTTTCGGTACCCGAACCGTCGATTCAAGTGAAAGCCATCAGGGCATGATGCTGGCTATTGCCTTTGAATCGCTGGTGAAGTTATTTGCCCTGAGTGCCGTGGGTATTTTCGCGGTTTATGGTTTGTATGATGGCTTCGGCGACCTGTTCAGTAAGGCATTAGCCAATGAAGAGCTGCATAAAGTACTGACTACCTACGAGAACCCAAGCGTTTATCTTACCCATGCCCTTATCGGTGGTATTGCGATTATTGCTTTGCCGCGCCAGTTTCACGTGGCGGTGGTGGAATACCGCAGTGAGCAGGATTTAAAAACGGCACGCTGGATGTTTCCGCTGTACTTACTGCTGATTAACCTGTTTTTGTTGCCGCTGGCTCTCGCTGCATTTATGCATGGCGATGTGCTGGAATCCTTTAACTTTATTACCTTACAACTGCCGCTGGCATTCGGGCAGACTGAGCTGGCCACCTTTGCTTATGTTGGAGGCTTGTCGGCCGGAACCTCGATGGTGATTATTGCTTCTATCACCCTGGCCACCATGATCTGTAACGAGATCATTATCCCATTGTTAATTAAGCTGCGCCTGCAGGGTGACTCGCGGGATATTAAAGAACGTGTACTGAATATCCGCCGCATAGCCATTGTTATTGTTATGGCCTTTGCTTTTGTTTATTACCGTATGTTGTCGCAGTTCCACAGTCTTTCAGAAATCGGTCTTCTGTCGTTTACCGCTATTGCTCAGTTTGCCCCACCGATTCTGATTGGTCTGATGTGGCAGGGAGCTAACCGGCTGGGCGCTTATGCCGGCCTGATCAGTGGCTTCTTACTGTGGTTTTACTGTTTGTTTTTACCGGTATTAGCTAATGCTGGCTGGATTGATGCCGGCTTTATGGATGGGCCGTTTGGCTTGTCTTTTTTACGTCCGCAGGCACTGCTTGGCTTTGACCATATGAATCCGGTGGTACATGGCACTTTCTGGAGCCTTATAGCCAATACCCTGGCTCTGGTTATTTTCTCCCTGTATTACAAGCCGGGTTTCTCTGATATCGAGCAGGCGCAACGCTTTGTTGAACCTTTTTCCGGGCAGCGTAATGTCGCACCACGGCGCTATGCGATCCGTACCGATGATCTTAAAGCACTGCTACAGCGCTTTATTAATCCGGCAAAAATCGATGCCCTGTTTAAAGACTTTTCCAATCCGGTAACCGGGCGGCTGATTACCCGTGGCGTGGTCAGCGAATCGATGCTGAAAGCGGCCGATCGCTTACTCAGTTCGGTGCTTGGCCGGCGTGGCTCCGATTTGCTGCTGCATAATCTGGTGGATGATAAATCGCCGCAATTCGCTCATCTGAACAGCCTGATGGAAGAGGTGAGCGAAGTTGTACTGTTTAACCGTGACCTGCTTAATTCGGTGCTGCACAGTCTGGTACAGGGCATTACCGTCGTCGATGAAAATCATAACCTGGTGGCCTGGAATCAGCGCTTCGCCAATCTTTATGATTTCCCTCCGGGTTATTTATACGTAGGGCTTTCTGCAGAAATGGTGGTGCGCTTTATTGCCCGCTCCGGTGGTTATGGTGAAGGTGATGTGGAAGCTCAGGTGCAGATGCGCATGAGCGAGATTGAAAACCGAATGTCGCTGCATTATGTACGCCGCGCCGCCGATCGCCGTTATATTGAATTAATCGGTAACCCGATCTCAACCAATCTGTATATCACGGTATACAGTGATATTACCGAATACCGCAATATTGAAGATGAGTTGCGTAAGGCCAACGAAATTCTGGAAGACCGGGTTGAGGAACGGACACAGGAGCTGACGGCTCTTAATGCCGATCTGCAGCGTGCCAACCGTAATAAAACCCGCTTTCTGGCAGCTGCCGGTCACGATCTGGTACAGCCGCTGAATTCGGCGTCGTTATTTTCTGCATCCATCATCAATAAATTACAGAAAGCCGCAAGCCGCTGTCCGGAACTCAGCACCGATATTCTGCCGGTGGCACAGAATATGGAACACTCACTCAGCTCTGCAGAATCGCTGCTGAATGAGCTGCTGGAAATATCCAAACTGGATGCCGATATTGTGCGTGCCAATGTGCAGATATTCCGCCTGTCTTCCGTATTGCGCTCATTGGTTGAAGAATTCCGGCCGTTATTTCAGCGCAAAGGTATTGAGTTACATTTTATTGATTGCCAGCTGATGGTTGAGTCAGATCCTGTACTGTTACGCCGTATTCTGCAGAACCTGCTGGCCAACGCATTACGCTATACCGACCGTGGCCGTGTGCTGATCGGCGTCCGCCGCAGTCGTGATCATGTGCGCCTGCAGGTACTGGACACTGGCCGTGGTATTCCGCCGGATGACCTGCATATGATTTTTGAAGAATTTCACCGGGTCGAAAGTCAGGGAGATAATGGCAGTAAAGGTCTTGGCCTCGGGCTGTCGATTGTGCAGCGTATGTGCAAACTGTTACAGCACCCGATTCAGGCACAGTCTGAACTTGGCCGTGGCAGTGTTTTCACAATGGCTATTCCTATTACTGAACAGTTGCCTCAGCCGGAAACTCCTGCCGCAGCACAGGTCAGTTTATCGACGGATCAGCTGATCCTGTGTATTGATAATGAGCGGCAGATTACCGAAGGCATGAGTGAGCTGCTCTCTGACTGGGGTTATCAGGTTGTGGCTGCCATTAACGACGAAGAGGCGTTACAGAAGCTGCAGGGGCGTACTCCGGCACTGGCGATTGTTGATTATCATCTGGACTTCGGCAAAACCGGACTGGATGCTATGGCCGCACTGCAACCCCACTGGCAGCAGCCTGTACCTTGTCTGGTTATTACCGCCGACTATACCGACGAAGTAAAAGAACGCATTCAGGCGCTGGATTATCAGCTGCTGAAAAAACCGGTTAAGGCAATGGCGTTGCGTGCGGTGTTAAATCAGATAATGGGGTATAGGGAATAAATACCAGAAGAAAAATCCGGGTCTTTCCCTGACCCTCTGGCAGAATGGTTTGATGGATTATTAATCCGGAATCGCCAGCTCCTGCACAATCAGCGCGGCCTGAGTGCGGTTATTAATATTCAGCTTGCGGAAAATATCGCTGATATGGGATTTAACCGTGGTTTCTTTGATATTCAGCGCGTAGGCAATCTGTTTGTTAAGAGCGCCCTCGGCAATAAACTGTAATACACGTAATTGCTGCGGTGTGAGCTGGCGCAGTTTATCGGCCAGATCAGATTTTGTGTGGCTGAATTCGGGAAAGCTTATGCGACCTGAAAAAATATGCTCAACGGCAGCGCGGATCTCTGCAGGTGATGACGCCTTGGGAATAAAACCCAGCGCCCCCATAGTGCGGATACTGCCGATAACAGACTGGTCTTCGCTGGCGCTGACAATGGCAACCGCCAGTTGCGGGTGCTCGCTGCGTATACGCATCAACCCCATAAGGCCATTATTACCGGGCATTTTTAAATCAAGTAATAAAAGATCGGTATCGCCTGAGCGCAGGTTTTCCTGAACCTGATCGAAAGTCTCACATTCGCTGATGTTGCAGGGTTCTTTCAGCTCGGCAAGCGCGCCACGTAACGCTGTACGGAACAGCGGGTGATCGTCCGCAATAAGTATCTGGTACATGGGTTCGCCTTGTTTTTATCGTTATCGGGCTATGACTCTAACCGCCGTTCTGGCCTGCAGGCAATACACTAACACCCCCTCTACCTACTAAAGTAGGTTGTTTTGGTAACGAATTTTCAATGATAAGTGCGGTCTGGCGCAGATTGGCATTTTCTGCTCATAAACCATAACAGTCCCTACTATTTTACGGGATACCCGTTACTTTCCCCGCCCTATATTAATCGTGCTCCGCAGGAATGACCTGCACTGTGCGGATACAGACTGGTTGTTTGTGATCCGTAATTTCACATCATCTAAAGGGTAGGAAGACATGATGCAAAATAACAATAAGGCCAACCGTCTGGCGCTGGCGGTATGTACTGCAGCTCTGTTTGGTGCGGTTGCCGCACAGGCGGAAGTTAAAACTGAAAATACCTTCAGCGGCTATGTAAAAGCAGACATGCTGTTTAACTCTGAAAATGACGCCACGGGTGGCCTGCGTGAGCAGGCATTACTGACACTGAATGCCGATGAAGCCGATGACGAAGAAGGCGATCTGTATATGTCGGCCTGGGAATCACGTTTGAATTTCACCTCAAAAAGCACCGGTACTCCGGTGGGCGATCTGAAAGCCGTGATTGAAGGCGATATGTATTCGGGCCCGAGCCAGAATGTGTTTAACCTGCGTCATGCCTATATGCAGCATAATAACCTGACCATCGGTCAGACCTGGTCCACCTTTATGGATCTGGGCGCGCTGGCGGAAACCGCTGATTTTGGTGGCCCGGCTGCCCGTATTTTTACCCGTCAGCCTCTGATCCGTTACAGCGTCCAGATGGGTGACGCGACTCTGGATCTGGCAGCAGAAAAACCGAAAAACTCGATAGACCCGGTAATGCCGGATCTGGTGGCTAAATACACCATGAAAACTTCTTTTGGTCATCTGTCTGCCGGTGTATTAGCCCAGCAACTGAACGATGATGACGGTGTTAAAGACGATTCTGCGATGGCGCTTGCGGCACGTTTCTCAGGGCGGATTAATCTGGGAGGAGATAACGTTAAATTTTCAGTCATCTCTGGTCAGGGTCTTGGTGGCTATATGAACTTTGGTGATGTAGCAGCCTATGATTTCTCTGGTGACAGTATTGAACTGTCAGAACAGACCGGCTTTAAAGTCGCCTACCAGCATGTATTTACCGATACCCTGCGTTCTACCCTGCGCTATGCCCAGACCAGCAGCGAAATTGACGGTAAAGACATGGGTGATTTCAGCTCGGTACATGCCAACCTGATTTACAACCCATACAAGCCATTAAGCTATGGTGCTGAAATTATTTCCGCGACCAAGGCCAAGGCTGAAGGTAATGCCCTGACTGAAGACCGCAAACTCAGTCGTCTGCATCTGTTTGCCAAACTGGCATTCTGATGTGCTTTACTGGGCCGGGGATTTGTCTCCCCCGGCTCAGATTTTTCGCGCCCGTCGCATCCCCTGGCATTGTTTGTGTCAGCTCTCCTTCCTTATTCGCCAGGGGCTTTTTTTTACAGTGTTGTTCGCCGGATATGACCGGAGGAGAACCTACCAAAGTAAGATGTGCCTGCTGCCATCGCTTCCTAGTATGAAGTTACACCAAAGCTTTCTTTGTGTGCGCACCAATAAATATAACGATGGAGCAGAATCATGATTAAAAAAATAACCTGGTTTTATACCGCCGCCCTGTTACTGGGAGGCAGCATGCTGGCTGAAGCCGGAACCAGAACCGATTATACCTTTTCCGCTGAAAGCTACAGTGGTTCCAAAAATCGTCAGTACAGTGTGTATCAGCCGGATGGCCTGAGCAGTGTTGCGCCGATGGTAATGGCATTGCATGGCTGTAAACAGAATCAGAATGATGTACTGAACGACTGGGGGCTGACGGCAGCTGCCGACCGTTATGGTTTTATTCTGGTCACCCCTTTTATTACCCGTTACGACGGCCTGCGTAATGAAAACTGCTGGGGTTTCTGGTTCGATAATGAACGCCATCAGGGTGGTGGTGAAGTAGAAGATTTAAAGCGCATTGCAGAAAGTGTTGAAGCGGATTACAGCATTGATCCGCAGCGCCGTTTTATTACCGGTCTTTCTTCCGGTGGTGCCATGACCGTTGCTGCTGCAACAGCACATAACGAATACTGGACTGCCGCAGCAACGGTTGCCGGTCTTCCTTATGGTGAAGATTCTGCTTCGGTATCGCTCAGTGGCCAGTGTCCGGGTTATGCCACTTTTCACTCGGTTGCACGGGTGGCTGAGGATATGCGCAACGAAATAGACAGTAACCGGGTTATTCCTCTGATGGTGCTGCAAAATGAAAATGACTGCACCGTGCTGGCGCAGGCTGGACGTAACATCCGTGATGCTCATTTACAGGTATTCGGTGCCAGCGGTTTTACTAATCCGACGGCAGCCTTGGCTGACAGCCAGGACTGTTCGCCGTATTACCAGAATAATTATGGCTGTGTACACAATACCTACACGCTGGATGGCAGCAGTGGCAGTTCATCGGTAGTAGAAACGGTTTTTCTGAATGGCCCGGCGGCTACGCCCAATACTCAGGATACCGATCATGGCCATTACTGGGTTGGTGGTGAAGACGGCAATAACGGTAAGTGGTCGGTACGGGTCGGCCCAAGCTATCCGGATATTATCTGGGATTTCTTTAACCGCCAGACAGGTAATGGCGGTGGCAATTCAGGTAAGCCAGTCTGTGTTATTTATGACGATAATCCACAACAACTGAATCTGGGAACCGTATTCAGTGATGCCGGTGCCGGCTGCAGCGATGCCAGTGGTACATTAACCGTTACTGCCACCTGTAATGTAAATACCACCGTTGTTGGCGAATACCACTGCGATTACAGTGCAGAAAACAACGCGGGCAGTAAATCGGTACGCCGCATTATTAAAGTGATTGACCCTGATGCACCTCTGGAAACCTGCAGCGAAATAAGCGCCAGTCCGGCTGCACATATCAGTGCCGGACGTGCGGCCGCAGGCGGAAGTTTCAGTCTGCGGGCTGTCAGTAATGGTGACCAGCAGGATATTGGTTACGCTTACGACAGCTGGGGTGCCGTTACCCTGACCGAAGGTGAAGCGGGGCTTTGGTATGCACAAAAACCGGCAGCCTGTAATGGTACGTCTGACCCCGATCCGCAACCCGATACCTGCGATGACTGGTACAGCACCAACCTTGCACACCAGCTGGCCGGGCGTGCGTATTACAGCTTGGGGTATTACAGTACTGGCGGAAATGATTCTCTGGGAGCGGTAGCCGGTGTGTACGCCTGGGTTAAATCAGGCAGCACTGGTGTGTATCAGGCTGGCCGTTGTAATTAATTTTTCACAATAAAAAAAAGGCCGGGCAGTAATATGTCCGGCTTTTTTTATGGTTTTATTTTTTATTTATTTTCGTTGGTCGTACCAAAGTACGGTATTTATCAGTATTGCCGGAAACTAGAATTCAGTGATGTTGCAGAGCGTTATTTTTCTGCTATTTTTCAGTTTTCCGGAGTCTTTATTGTGTCCTATCAGGATTTTCCGAAACTTATCAGTGCCACTGAAGCGGCTGCTCTTGTACAGGATGGTGATACGCTGGCGACCTCCGGTTTTGTCGGTATCGGTTTTCCGGAGAAACTTGCCATCGCTCTGGAAAAGCGTTTTCTGCAGGAGCGCTCTCCTAAGGAGCTGACACTGGTTTATGCCGCAGGGCAGGGTGATGGCAAAGAAAAAGGGCTGAACCATTTTGCCCACGAAGGATTGGTCCGGCGGGTTATTGGTGGTCACTGGGGTCTGGTTCCGGCGCTGGGAAAACTGGCGGTGGAAGGAAAAATAGAGGCTTACAATTTACCGCAGGGCATTATTTCGCATTTATACCGTGATATCGCTGCCGGAAAACCTGGCCTGCTGAGCCGGGTTGGTCTGCATACCTTTGTCGATCCGCGTCATGATGGCGGACGTATTAATGCCAATAGTCCGGAATCTCTGGTGCAGCTGCACTGCATCGGTGAAGAAGAATTTCTGTTTTATAAAAGCTTTCCTATCACCGTTGCATTTTTACGCGGCACCACTGCCGATGCGCGCGGCAATATCACCATGGAAAAAGAAGCGCTGCCACTGGAAAGTCTGGCGCTGGCACAGGCGGTACGTAACAGCGGTGGCAAAGTGATTGTTCAGGTTGAGCGCCTGACATCGCAGCACCGTTTGCATCCTTCACAAGTCGTTATTCCCGGTATTCTGGTCGATCACATTGTGCTCGCCAGTGGTGATCAGCATTTTCAGACCTTTGCTGAATTTTATAATCCGGCCTACAGCGGTGACGTGCGTGTGTCGGATCATCTGCCCAGCGATGAACTCAGTATCCGCAAAATTATTGCCCGTCGTGCCGCGCTGGAATTACGTGATCAGGCAGTGGTGAATCTGGGCATTGGTATGCCGGAAAGTGTGGTGCGGGTCGCCAGCGAAGAAAAGGTTTTAAACCAGCTGACACTCACCATTGAGCCCGGTGGTATCGGCGGCCTGCCCGCCGGCGGTTTAAGTTTTGGTGCAGTCGCCAATGCTGAGGCAGTGGTTGATCAGCCGGCGCAGTTTGATTTTTATGACGGCGGAGGTCTGGATCAGGCGTTTCTTGGGCTGGCCGAAGCCGATGCCTGCGGCAACGTGAATGTCAGTCGTTTTGGTTCACGCCTGGCGGGTGCCGGTGGCTTTATTAATATCAGCCAGAACACCCGCGAAGTATTTTTTCTCGGCAGTTTTTTTGCCGGCGGTGTGCAACCGCAGATTCATCATGGCGAGGTTGATTGCCAGCGCAGTGAAGGGCTGGGCAAGTTTGTCAGCCAGGTGCAGCACCTGACCTTTAACGGTGCTTATGCACTGAGCCGGAATCAGCGTGTGCTGTATATCACCGAGCGCTGCGTATTCCGCCTGCAGCGTGCAACCGATGGTACAGCGCGGCTGGAATTATGTGAGCTGGCGCCGGGCGTTGATCTTGAACGCGATGTACTGCGCTTTCTGCCATTTACCCCATTAATTGCTGATGACCTGCGACCGATGCCCGCAGCGATTTTCCGTTCGCAGCCTATGCGTCTGCAGCTGCGGCCAGCAGTACGCAGTTAATTATTACCTGATAAAGGAGTGCTCATGAATATTGCCAATGCAGTGGTTGCTATTACCGGCGGCGCCCAGGGACTCGGTCTGGCGATGGCCTGCCGTCTTGTTGCCCGCGGTGCCCGTGTCGCATTGCTGGACGTAAATGCCGACAAGCTTAACGAAGCGCTTACCCATTGTGCGGCAGCCGCGCAGGAACATGGTTACAGCACGGATTGTTGTGCGGCGTATCCGTGCAATGTGGCGGACGAACAACAGGTGGAAAATACCTTTGCCGCTATCGTGCGCGACTTTGGTCAACTGGATGCACTGGTGAACAACGCCGGTGTATTGCGCGATGGTCTGCTGCTGAAAGTACGTGATGGCGAAGTAACGGAACGCCTTAGTCTCAGCCAGTGGCAGACGGTTATTGACGTTAATCTGACCGCGCCTTTTCTCTGCACCCGCGCGGCGGCTACGCAGATGGTTGGCCAGAAACGGGGCGGCTGCATCGTTAATATCTGCAGTATTTCCATGGCCGGCAATATGGGGCAATCGAATTACTCGGCGGCCAAGGCCGGACTGGCGTCGATGACGGTGGTATGGGCGAAAGAACTGGCCCGTTACAACGTGCGTGTCTGCGCTATTGCACCGGGATTTATTGCCACCGATATGACCGCGCATATGAAACCGGAAGCGCTGGAAAAAATGACCCGTCAGATTCCGCTGCAGCGTATGGGCGAGGCTGATGATATTGCCCACACGCTGCAATACCTGCTGGAAAACGAATATATCAGTGGCCGCATTGTCGAGGTTGATGGCGGTTTGCGCCTCTGATTTCGCCGTACCGTTTATACCCGGCGGAGGTGCTGTCCCGGCGGGTATCCGGAAAACAATAAACACAACGGAGATTGCCTATGTTTGCCCGATACCCCATTCACCTGCTGACCCTTACCGGTGCTGTTCTGCTGGCCTCCTGTGGCGGCGATGACAATAACACCCCATTTAATATCCGCCCGGATTTTATTCAGGGCACACTGACGGCGGTGGAATACGATGGCGTCAGTGATGATCTGCTGACCGCCGGCCTTGGCGTCAGTGGTTTGCAGGGTGCTGCACCGGCCTATGCCGACACGCAACAGCCGACGGCCGCAGAGCTGCGCCGTAAAGCCATTTACAGCAATTACCGCGCGCTGCTCGATACCACCACCGAAGGCGGCTTCGGGCGATTGTATGGCCCTAATATTTATCGGGGAGAAGTGCAGGCCCACGGCGGAAAAATCGCCGGTAAAGAATACGTTTTTCTCACCGACAGTGGCGACGGTGTGCAGCGTAACGTGACCGTTGCCGTGCAGATTCCTGCCAGCTTTGATCCGCATAATGCCTGTCTGGTGGTGGGTGCTTCATCCGGTTCGCGCGGGGTATACGGAGCCATCGGCACCTCGGCCGAATGGGGGCTGAATAACGGCTGCGCGGTAGCGCTGACCGATAAAGGCACCGGTAACGGCGCACACGATCTGGACTCAGATACCGTGATACTGGCAGACGGTACTCTGGCCAGCGCAACGGCAGCTGGTACGGCCTCGCACTTTACCGCCAGCGATGCTGGGCTGGATGATTTCAGTGCCACTTATCCTGCCCGTGTGGCTTATAAACACGCGCACTCTGGTGCCAACCCGGAAAAAGACTGGGGATTGTTTGTGCTGCAGGCCGCTCAAGCCGCGATGTATGTGCTGAATCTGCCGGAGAATTTCGGCCGTGAAAATGACGCCGGTAAAAACCTGCAGGTGTTGCGCCGCAACAACACGCTGGTGATTGCCGCCAGTGTATCCAACGGTGGTGGTGCTTCACTGCGTGCCGCAGAACTCGACAGCAGCGGCCTGATTGATGCTGTGGTGGTATCGGAACCTAATGTACAGCCAGCTCAGGCGTTGGCTGCCGGTTACAGTGTGCAGCAGGGCAGTTATCAGTGGAATCAGCTTGGCCGCAGCCTGTACGACTACACCAGCCTGCTCAGTGTGCTGCAGCCCTGCGCCAGTGTGGGTGCCGATGCCGCCGCCGTGGGCAGTGGCAGCGCTGCCCGTTGCCATGCGCTGCAGAGCGCCGGTCTGATCAGCGGTGCCGACGATGCCGAACTGGCCGCCGATGCACAGCAGCAATTGCGTGATTACGGCCTGGTGCCGGAACAGGATTTTACCCAGCACGCCAATAACACCATTAAAGTGCCGCAATCCATTGCTGTTACCTACGCCAATGCTTATGGCCGCTTTGGTGTAAGCGATAATCTGTGCGACTTCTCAATGGCGTTTGGCCCGCTGGCGCCGACTTCTGCCACCACCACCCAGCTGGCCGACCTGTTTGCCTCAGGCAACGGTATTCCACCAACCGGTGGTATCGTGCTGATCGACAATAAAACCGGCAGCGAAGACCGCGCCGCCAGTGCCGACCAGAACCTCGCCGGACACCTGTGCCTGCGCGATCTGGCTTTAGGAGCTAACGCTGCTGATCAGACCAAAGCCCAGCGTGTAGCGGCCGGTATCGCCGAAGTAAGCGCTGACCCGCGTAAGCTGAACGTACCGACGGTCATCGTGCATGGGCGTGCCGATGCCATTATTCCGCTGAATCATTCATCACGGCCGTACTTCGCCATTAACCAGAGTCAGGGCAGCAAAGCCAATAACGACCTGCGCTATGTCGAAGTGCTCAATGCCCACCACCTCGACCTGCTGAATGGCCTGTTTCCGGGCTACAAAACCCGCTACGTCGGCCTGCATTATTACTTTGGCCAGGCACTCGACCAGATGTATGCCCACCTGCGTAACGGCAGTCCGCTGCCCGGTAATCAGGTGGTTGCTACCACACCACGGGCTGATGCTGCCGACCTGCTGACCACAGCCAACCTGCCAGCAATGCAGACAGCAGACAACGTAAGCAGCGACTGCCGTATTCAGCTGGATGGCAAGACCCTCACCATCCCGGCTGGCTGCGGTAACCCGGTGCTGTAATGACCGCGGCAGAGCGCCGACAGCCACCGCTCTGCCGCTTGTTTTGCTGCGCCAGCTCCACCTATGGAGCCGCCCGAAAAAAACGTATACAATGCGGGCACTTACGACCTGAGCCTCAAGTTGCTCATACGTAAACCGCCCGTAGCTCAGCTGGATAGAGCGTCGCCCTCCGGAGGCGAAGGTCAGAGGTTCGAATCCTCTCGGGCGGGCCATTAAATAAAAAAGGCTCGTGAATCTGTGTGTATAAGACGCACAGATTCAGGAGCCTTTTTTATTTACCGCCAGACGGAGAGACTTGGGTCGGACTCTCAGGTTCGACAAATTGCCGGGAGCAATTTGGTCCGCCGCAGTCGCCCGCAGGGGCGAAGGCAGGATGTCTGAGTGACAATCGTGTGAGCCTGCGAGCGGAGGAACTTGCGACGACGGTCATCCTATGGGTCATTAAATAAAAAAATGATAACGCCGCGCATCATTGATACTCGGAATCTAAATTGCAGGATCTTCACTTCTTATTTTGGACTTTTGGGCGACCTTCTTCATAAAGATCAATAGTTTTCAGGATGCCTTCAATCAATTTGGTACCGGCATAACGCAGCATACTTCCTGGCGGCATGGGGATCGCGTTGCGGTTCACAATCCAGAACTTCGTCAAGTCAGTGTTGTTTCCAAGCACCAGGTCTGCGATTAGCTTGCCGTTTAGCTGCGTCAAGGATACTCCATGGCCGATACAGCCTGTGGCGTAGATAATACTCTGATCACCTAGAAAGCCGATTTCCGGTGTCATGTCCATATTCACTGAAACACAGCCGCCCCATTTGTAATGCACTTTAATGTCCGACAGCGTGGGGAATATCCATTTGAGATGCTGTTCCAGATTGGCCCAAGTATTTTCGTTTTTCCACAAATTCATTTTCTTATCGTTATATTCAAGGCCGATGCTGCCGCCACCTATAGTGATACGCCCGCAGTGGGTAATCCGCATGTAATGAACCAGCTGGCGGTTGTCTTCAATAGACATCCTTTTTTCCCAGTTAATGCTTTTCCATTGCTCTGCGGTTAACGGCTCAGTCACAATCTGATAGGTCCATACGGGCGCTTGTCGGTTGGCGACTTTGGGAGAGCTTTTTAAATTATGAGTCCAGGCGTTGGTTGCTATCACCAGCTTTTTGGCTCTGATAGCGGCGGTATCTGTGTGCACAACGACACCCGCATGATCCTTGGCGATGCTTATTACCTTGGTATTTTCAAAGATTTCAGCGCCTTCCCGCTCCGCCAGATTTTTTAATGAGCGCACGTGCTTAATGGGATCAAGAATGCCGGTTTCCGGTTCGTAAATAGCGCCTTTGATATGCGGAGAATTCAGTAGCCTTTGGGTTTCTTCGCCGCCCAGATATTCAAAGCTTCCAGGCTTAGTGATGTCGGACAATAGCTTAAAGGTTTTCTGGAGGCGGCGTTCTTGCTTATCGGTATAAGCGATCCGTAGCATGCCGGTGTGTTCATAATCTGAATCTAAGTTTTCAGATTCAATCAGTCCCTTCACATACTGAACCGCCTGTTGCATATAAGCCTGAGCTTCCCGGGTTTTTTCTCTACCCCAGCGCAGCAGTGTTACCTCGGGCTCAACGCCAAACAACGTCATGTTGAAGCCGCCGTTGCGACCCGAGGCACCAAAGCCAATATCGTTCGCTTCCAGCACCATCACGCGCTGGTTTTTATCCTCTTTGCGAATTTCTCTGGCACAGGTTAGTCCGGTGTATCCCGCGCCAATTATCAATACATCGGTTTCATAGGAGCCCGCAGCCAGTGGCTCATTCGCGACGTAATCACCATATTTGTATTGCCAGAATGAGTAGTTTTTCTGCAGGGCTTCGTAACGATCCAGCATAGTCTTTCTCCCGTGTGCGGTTGGTTGGTCTGGTTGGAGACCTTTTGCATGGTTGATATAAATTAATCGTACGCGTACGATTAAGTCAAGATGCACTTGAGACAACCTGAGGTTTACGTTCTATGAATGATCTTGTTATGACCAATGTGGTCGTATGGGCTGGTGCCCGACCCAAGCCTCAGCTAGGTTGGCTGGCCGTTAAAAACGGTAAATTCAGTGCTCTTGGTGTACAGCGAGACAGGCCGCCTGAAGCCCGGGAGGTGATCGATGGCGAAGGCAGAACGGTGCTGCCCAGTTTTGTCGATTGCCATTCGCACCTGGCTGCCGGAGCCATTGCCAGTATTTGCAGAAGTGGTGCTGCCTTTAAGTCCAAAGAGGATGTGCTGCGAGCAGTGGAGACAGCAGCCAGAGAGGATGGCTCCGACTGGCTGGTGTTTTTCTATATGGACTGGAATGGCTGGGATATCCCGGTTCCGCCAACGGCAGCGGAGCTGGAAGAAGCGTCAGGCGGCCGCAAAATTTTTATTGCCTGCGAGTCTCTGCACCGGGGAGTCTTGTCAGAGCGTGCGTTGCAGGCATTGAATGTCAGCAAATACCGCCACAGCGATTTTGTAGAAACACGGCGCGGTACTTTAACCGGAGTGGTCTGGGAGGAGGTGTTCTCGTCGTGCATGAAGCAGGTCTTCGATGCATTGATCCTGGCAATGGGCAAAGATCAATTCAAAGACGTTTTGCAAGCAGAAGCCAATCGGCATTTGGCCTACGGCATTACCGATGTACACGACCCGGGTGTGACCTATGAACTGTCCGGGCACATGATGGCCCTGAACCAAGAGAACCCGCTGCGCATCAGTTGGTCTGAAATCGGTACCATGGGCCCTTTCAGCTCTGCGGGCGATGGTCAGCCTCTTGAGTATTTTGGCAACGGGCCCAGCAGTGCCAAAGTATTTACTGATGGCGCCCATCGCTGCGCTCTGTGTATCGATGCATCGCAAGCCTTGCGCATGACGGTGGGCACGATCGGCGATGCCATCAAGGGCAGGAATCTTTATCCTGTGCGACAAGTGCTGGAGGAAAAATTTTCCTTTAAACGGGGAGAGTTCTATCGCGATGGAGCCCTGTTTGAACCCGAGCAATTAACTGAGAAATTGCGGCGACTTTCTGAAAGCCATGAACGCATCAAGATTCATGCACTTGGCAATCACGCCGTTGATATGACTTGTGAGTGTGTTATTGAATCTGGCATTACCACCACAGTCTGTATCGAACACGCTACAATACTGGACGATAAAAATATTGAGAAACTCGCAAAATATGGCCTTCAGGTTTCGGCCCAGCCAGGGTTCCTGCCTCATTATGGAGTTCAGTTTTCCAGTATGCGTCTGAACCGTCGCTATCGAGGGCTACCTCTAAAATCTTTGTTAGATGCCGATGTTAAGTTGATTATGAGTTCGGACTATCCTTGTGGCCCCCTGAATCCTCTGCATAATATGCGTTGTGCGGTTGAGCGTATCATCAAGGGCGGAGTCGTATATCTGGAAAACGAATCAGTGTCTCAAGAAGATGCTGTCTATGCCTACACGATTGCAGGATCGGCTGGCATCACGGGTCAAAAAAAGGCCGGCATAGAAGTCAACAAGCCTGCAGATTTCATTTTATTGAGCGGTGGTCCATTTGAGCATTCAACCACCGTCAATAGTACCTGGATTAGCGGTGAAAAGGTTTATCAAAAATAGTATGAGCAAAGAATCTAAAATGGGACGGCCGAAACAATCCGCTGATGAACATCAGAAAAAAGTTGATACCATTATAGAGACTGCACAACTCCTGTTTATTTCCGAGGGGTACGAGTCAGTTTCTATGCGAAAAATCGCGGCAAAAGCTGGGATGGGAACCAT
Organism: Thalassobium sp.; assembly: GCA_002733205.1. Lineage (GTDB taxonomy): Bacteria > Pseudomonadota > Gammaproteobacteria > Pseudomonadales > Oceanobacteraceae > Venatoribacter > Venatoribacter pacificus. The sequence goes on from NVUW01000002.1 coordinate 706,772, forward strand.
GACGTTGTACATGTATTTTTCCAACAAAAACGCGATATTGCATCATATTTGGGCTGGTTTTTTTGATGAGCTGCTTGCATTGATTCAGGCAGATTTAGAAAAAAAACAGGGGGCTAAAGCCAAGTTAAAACAGATGTGTATGACCTACCTGAACTATTGGGTTGTGCATAAAGAGAGGTTTCACATTGTTTTTCTCAACGAAGACCGGGCATCATCGGAGGATGATTTTTTTATTAATAATACTGATGTCAGCGGTCAAATGCTGCTGATTGCGGGACCACTGATACAGGAATTGATCAAATCTGATGAGGATGAACCGATCTTGTTGTTTCTGGAGAGTTTAATGTGTTTGGTTCATGGCATTGCACTCAACGTGATCACGATCAGTGAATATCCGTGGCACAATTATGAAAAGTATGTGGATATATTTTTGGATTCGACATCGCAAGCTCCTGACGGGGTTATTTAGCCCAAATGCTTTGAGACAGAAAAGGAGATCGCCGTTCTGCAGAAAGTCAGTACTAATACTGGCACTGGTTCCTCGCCACACCAAAAACCTCCAGCACTTATCTCTACTAATGACCAATAGCGTGTAGGTTGGGCTGCAAGACGGCAGTCGTGCTGGCGGCGGGTTAAAATGCAGCGCCTTGACCGTCATCTCGCGTTCCAGGCAGGCAATTATGATGTCGCCATGCCATGTAGATCAGAGCGATCTGTCATAAGAGTGTCGTTCTGGGGGATGCCGGCACCGGTCATGGATTCACCTGCCTTTTGCACAAAGAAAGTGGCCGCCGGATGACTGATGTACAGCTCATTCCGATCCAGAATTTGTCCAATGCTTTCCTGCGCTTGGGCTTACTGAAAATGTTCAGATCAGAGCTCTGTGCTGAAGGCATAACGGGTTACGTCATAATTTGGGGCGGTGACTCAGTGTAATGTCCATTTCCCCCAAAAAGTGTTTCAGATACTCCACATAACTGATATCTCTGTTGATTACCGTGATGCCTGTATGGAAATCCCATATACTGCGCGAAATATGCCTCCGCTAATGGATTTCAAATGAGTCATTTGTACGACCAGTTTTCTGACAATATTTTCTATGCCAATACACTTTCTGGCGCAGACCCGGCCGATGTCAAAGCGTTGTATGTTGCTTATCATGCCGAGTGCGTCGACCTCAGTACTTATAGCGGGCTGAATTATTTATCGTATGCCTTTTCTGTCATTGATTGTGCTGGTCTGGCGCGACAGCAGGAGCTTCGGCACTTCAGCTGCAGCAATTCATCGCTGAGTAAAAAGCAGGGGCTGATCAGCCTGTTACAACAAAACCGCTCGCTGGCTGAACTGACGATCAGCCGCTTGTCTTTGTCTGCGGAAGACGCAGCGCTGATATCCGGGTTTGCTGAGCTGCGCTATCTGACCCTCAGCGACACGGCGATGACCGCCGTTCCTGGCAGCTGGTCGTTGCTGTCGCAGCTGCAGGAACTGACTCTGGAAGCACAGCCGCTTACGCAGTTGCCGGATGAGTTGGGAAGTCTTGCAGCTCTTACCGGGCTGTCGTTAAAACAGTGCCGGTTCAGCAAGGTGCCCGATGTGATTGGTCAGCTGAGTGCGCTGAAGACACTGGATCTCAGTGATAATCCGATCCGTGAGTTGCCTGAAAGTATGGCCAGGCTGACGGCTCTGGAGGAAATAGATCTGTCGGGGTGTCAGTTGGCCAGTTTGCCGGAGTGGCTCACCGATCTGCCAGCATTAAAAAAGGTGAATGTCAGAAATAATCCATTCACCGATCTTCCGCCAGCGCTTAAAAAATTAAAATCAAAGCTGAAAATCGACCTTAAAGATAAAGCCTTATTCGACAGCAGTGCGCGGGAAAAACTGATGCAAAAGTCCGGGCTGGTATCCGATTTTTCTGATTTTGGTTTCAAACTGATGGTGATTCAGAAACTGATGTATGAAGACAAAACTCTGAGGCCGGCTTTTGATGTCTGTGAGTTTGTCAAAAAACCGGAAAACGCTCATATGGATCCTGAAAGTGAACAGGCCTGTCAGGTGATGCCGGAGGTCAGAGAGTATTTTCAAAAGCTTGGTATTCCTCAGCATTTGTTAGCGGATATTACCGAGCTTTGTGCCGATGGCGGCGATGACATTTACAGCCAGATGGCTCCACGTTGGAGTGGCAGCGAAGACTATTTTGATATGCACTCTGCGCAGGATATTCGTCACCTGCCGAAGCTTAACGTGATTGAGTCTCCCTTTTTAACAACTTCATTTTGTGATGAAGCGGAAGCCTTTGATGTTGAAGTGATTGCGCTTTAAATTCAGCCCCGGACTAAATTTCCGGGGCTTCAGATTTCATTCCTGATATCTCCTCAATACGCCGCCGCCAGCAGCGCATCACAGGCTTCATGCGGGTTGCCGGTTGAATCGTAAACCCGTACCCACTCGCCGTAGTTGTGAATTACCGGAATATCTTCCGGGTGGAAACTCGGGCGGAAGTACATCAACAATTTAGGCAGCATGGATGAAAGAATACCTTTGCGACCATACATCCAGTTCAGGTTTTTCATAAACATCATGCGCCGCTGAAACCAGTTATAGCCATCGGTTTTCAGCAGTACATCGGCGTAGTCGAACATTACTTTGGTGGTATGGCGGGTGGCGATAATCATGGCCAGACAGCGTTTGATATAACCGACTTTGGCGACGTTTTTCATCACGTTAAAGGCAACGGAGCGATGTTCCATTTCTTCAATGGCATGCCAGGCCAGCATGGCGCGCATTTTCGGATGAATGCCGGCACTGACCTCTTTGCGGGAAAAAAAAGTTTCTGCCAGCAGCGCGGTAAAGTGTTCGTAGGCTGCGGTTAACGCCAGATTAAATTCGTCGGAATACTTGTTCTGATCTCTTTTAATGTATTCCTTAAGCTCATTCAGAATTGTTTCCATCGGCATGCCCTGTGCCGCCAGCAGGTCGTTGAACTTGGTGTGTGCAATACCATGCTGAGCTTCCTGCATGGTGAATTCTTTCACGTCATGCTGCAGTTTCGGGTCGGTTATACGATCACGGAAGGCGCGTACACTGGAAATAAAATAGCGCTCACCGTCAGGAAAACTGAGCTGCAGCGCATCCATTATGCGGGTTTTAAACGCATCGCCAGCGTTCCAGTATTTCGGGAAATCGGCGTCCAGACCGAAGTCGATATCTTTGCGTGCTTCAATGGCTGGCTGAAATTTTGTATTCATAATGTCTCCCTGTTTGGCAGATGCCATTTTTATTTTTCTGTCAGCTGCGTGGTGATGACGTGGAGTTTTGTTCGATCAGGCCGTTTTTTTGTACCTGCGTCAGCTGGTGAATAGCTGTTCGCAATACAGACTTTTTTGTTTATTGAGTCTGCTCATTTTATGAACGGGGCTTTCAGGCTTCAATGTACAAAACAACACTATAAGGGATATATTTGGTGCGTATTGCACCAGGTTGGATTGGGATTCGTTATGAAAATGGCCATCAGTACCCGTCATCGCTGGCCGAGCGTGCCGCAGCGCATTTTGTATCTGATGCGTTGTGGCGCGGAGCTGGCACTGCAGCTGGCAACCAGCCCGGAGGTTCTGGATGAACTGGAGGGCAGTAATTTTAAAAGCGGCGATACCGATACTTTGTACGCCGATCCGGTGTTGTCAGCCAAGCAACGGCGAGCTATCCGTGCCGGTACGATTCATTGGCTGAATGCCGTGATCGAACGGCCGGATCAGCCTGTCAGCGCTTTTCTGGTGGAAGAGGCCGTGCTCGGCATCAGTGAGCTGTATCCGACACAGGCGGCACAGGTGCTGCTCAATAATGCACGTTCGGTGCAGGATATTGCCTGGCAATACTGGATGAAAATTGTGTTTCAGCTCACCCAGGACCCACTGGAGCTGCAGCAATTGCTTGAGATTTCATCGGTATCGATCAATACCTTTATCGATGACAGCCTGCAGTTGGGCATAGAGCGGATGCAACGGGATGTCGAAGCACGTAAGAGCGGTCAGCTGGAAGAGCAGCGCGAACTGATTTCACAGATTATCGCCGGTGATGCGGTGGATCTGGCGGGCGCAGAACGATTGCTGAATTACCCCTTCGCGCAGACGCATCACAGCGCCATTATCTGGAGTGAAGAAATTGATACCGAAATTTCCGATCTGGAACACCTTGCTACTGCTTTTCAGAAAGCCTGTCAGCAGGCGGAGTCGTTAAAAATTCTTGTCAGTCCTTCGGTGGTCTGGGTATGGGCGGCAGCAGAATTTCCGGTGAATGAAAAAGTGCTGGAAATGGCATTAAAGAACAAAGAAAACATCCGCATCAGTTATGGCGAAGGCGGCAATGGAGTTGATGGTTTCCGCCGCTCGCATCTGGATGCTCAGGCGGCACAGCGGGTTTTGGGACGATTAAAATCCAACGTACAGCTGGTGAGCTACGACCGTGTGCGCTTAATGGCGTTTTTAGCCAAAGATGCAAAATCGATTCAGCATTATTCCGGGCACGTATTGGGCGATCTGGCACAGGCACCGGCCGCGGTGCGCCAATCATTGCACGCTTTTCTGGAGTGCGGCTGTAACGCTACTGAGGCGGCAAAACGACTGCACACCCACCGCAACACCTTATTACGACGGCTGGCGAAAGCCGAAGAAATGCTGCCACGACCATTGGCCGAAAACCGTATTCAGGTGGCGGTGGCGCTGGAAGCTTTGTACTGGATTTTATAAAAAAGAATGCGTTTTCCGGGTAATAAAAAAGGGACTCGTCAGAGTCCCTTTTTTATTTTTCTGTGCGATTGATTAACCCTGCAGATACGCTTTTAACGGCGCGTGCTGTTCGGCATCCAGACGCGGACCAAACTGGCTGACAACCTGAGCCGAAGCGGCGGACGCCAGACGTCCTGCAACATCAAAACCATAATCCTGGGTGATCGCGTAGAGGAAGGCACCGGCAAACATATCGCCTGCACCATTGCTGTCGACGGCGGTGACGCTGTACGGTGCAATTTTATGCAGGGTTTCACCGTCGAACGCCAGCGCGCCTTCGGCACCGAGGGTAATGGCGAAGGTTTTGGCGTGCTGTTTAATCATGTCGATGGCGATATTCAGATCGTCGGTATCGGCCAGCAGCTTGGCTTCCTGTTCGTTACAGAACAGCAGGTCGACGCCGTCGCCGAGCATTTCCAGCAGGCCGTCTTTAAAGAACTGCACCATCGCCGGGTCAGAGAAAGTCATTGCCACTTTTACCCCGTGTTTGCGCGCCAGTTCGCGTACGCGTACGGCGGCTGCGCGGGAGGTGTCGGAGGTCACCAGATAGCCTTCAATATACACATAATCCGATTGCGCTAACGCATCTTCGTGGATGTGCTTTTCGTGCAGGTCGCTGGTAATGCCCAGATAGGTATTCATGGTACGTTCGGCATCCGGCGTTACCATCACCAGGCATTTACCGGTTACACCCTGATCACGCTCGCCACCAATATTGGTATCGACTCCGGCGGCTTTTAAATCGGCGACGTAAAAATCACCGGCTTCGTCGTTGGCTACGTTACAGGTATAAAAGGTTTTTGCGCCGAAATAACTGGCACCAATAATGGTGTTGGCGGCGCTGCCACCACAGGCGCGTTTTTTCAGGCCGTAATCGCTGGTCAGGGTTTCCAGCATGCTGGCCAGTTGCTGTTCGTCGATGAGGGTCATCATGCCTTTCTGGATGCCCGCTTTGGCGAAAAATTCATCGCCGACTTCAAACTCTTTATCGACCAGTGCGTTGCCGATGCCGTAAATGTGGTAACCCATAACAGGAATCTCTTTGGTGGGAAATAGCGCGAGTGTAGCGGATTACGCTGGCTTTTTCAGGTACTGATGGCTTGGGGATGAGGTAAGGCCGGGCTATGATGCGGACATGAATAAAGTAACCCGTTTTATCCACCATCACCGCCGTGTCCGTCATGCGGTGTACCAGACCGATACCAATATCCGTCGTTCGGTTATTCGCTCGGCGTTGTTGCTGCTGGGGTTTGCGGCCGTGCATGTGACGGCGATGGTATGGCTGGAAGACATGGCGCTGTGGCACGCCATCTGGCTGACCATGACCACGCTGACCACCGTGGGGTATGGTGATGTGTCGGCGTCTACGCCGGCCGGACAGGCGGCGACCATGCTGTTGATGTTTATCTGCGGCATTACGCTTATGACTTTTTTAATCAGCGATTATGTGGATTTTCGCATTGCGCGGCGGGAACGTATCCGCACCGGACACTGGGACTGGAACATGGCCGATCATATTCTCATTATTAATTCGCCCAAATATAACCGCGAAGCCTATTTTCAGCGCATGATCATGCAGATCCGCGAAAGCGACGAATACCGCGATACGCCGATCCAGCTGCTGAATGAAGATTTCCCCGATGGTTTGCCCGACAGCCTGCGTCAGCTGGGAGTGGTGCATACCACCGGGCTTGCCAGCCGGCCGGACGATTTAAAACGCGCCGGAGCCGAGCGTGCCAGCCATATTGTGGTGCTGGCGCGGGATGAATATTCCGCCGACAGCGATTCTTACACCTTCGATATTGCTTACCGTCTGTTCGAACTGCACCTTGGCCACCTGACGATTGTTGAATGTGTGGAAGACAGCAACCGGCCACGGCTGCGCAATCTGCAGATTAAAACCGTGCTGCGCCCGATCCGCTCTTATCCGGAAATCATTGTGCGGGCGATGGTCGCTCCCGGCGTGGAGCTGGTGATTGAGGATATGTTTACCCATGCCGACGACCACCCGGTGCGCTTCCCGGTCTGGCTGGAAGGCGAGCGCTGGGCCGATGTGGTGAATGCGGTGGTGCAGGCCAATCTGGGCACACCGCTGGCGTATGTGACCAAAGACGGTGAAGTGGTGACCCATCCTGATGGTGATCATCATGTGCATGCGCAGTCGTTGATTATTCTGGTGCATACCGAAAAAACACCGACCATTCGTGATGTGCAGCGGGCAATAGAAGTGCACTTCAATATCCACGCGGCTAAGCTGGATTGAACAGGTGTTTAATTTAATCCTGTTGTGTCCGTTGTTGCTGCGGAGGAGCTATGGGTCGTCGTCCGTCTTTTACCCTGTTACTGCTGTGCCTTGCCCTGATCGTGCTGGGCAGCGTCGACAGTCTGACTGAGCGTCTGAGCAATGGCGGACAAGGGCAGTGCCAGCAGTGTGAACTGGCTGACAGCCCGCCGCGCTGGTTACCACCGCTCCCCGTGACTCTGCCGGGTCTGTTGCTTGATCTGGCGCCGCAGACGCTGATGCCGTTTCTGCTTCCCACCTTACTGCAGGATAACCCAGGCACTTCCGCTACTCAGGAATCGGCCGCTGCCTGATTGCCCAGTTGCACGAAAACACTGATGAATGCTTGTTTAATCATACTCGTGATGTCCGCTATTTTTTCTGTGAATGAATTCGGGCCAAACTGGTCGTAGCGGTTGTGCTGTCGCAGTCCGCCAACCAGGTATTCAGAATAAGAGGGTGGTGTCATGGCGGATAATGAGTTCTGCTGATGGCCCCGATTAACGCAGGCAATGGCAATTGCTGGCCTGAAGGCGGTCATCAGTCTTACTGATAAAAATGTAAAGGTTGGTAATGGTCGATAGCGCAAAGCCGCCAGACCGATAAACTGCCCACGTAACCGATAATGCTGAGAGGATAAAAGCATGAACCTGATAACACGTACCGCCGTTCTGGCCGCACTGATGGCGAGCAGCACCCTAACCCTGGCTGAAGTAAAAGTGTCTGATGCCGTGGAATACCGTCAGGGTATCTACAAAGCCGTGCGCTGGAACTTCGGACCTATGGGCGACATGGTTAAAGGCAAGCAGGAGTTCAATGCCGACGAGTTTTCCCGTCGTGCTGCCAACCTGGCAGCGCTGAGTAAAATGCCTCTGGAAGGTTTTGTTGCCGGTTCTTATAACGGCACTTACAGCGGCTCTACCGATGCGTTGCCCGCCATTGAAAAAGATTGGGAAACCTTTGCCGGCATTATGTCCGACTTTGAAACCAACGCTGCCGCACTGGCAGAAGCCGCCAGCGCGGGTGATATGGATGCCATCCGTCCGGCCTTCATGAGCGTGGCGAAGACCTGTAAGTCCTGCCACGACAAGTTCAAAGACTGAGTCGTTTAAAGACTGATCAGTCCCCAGACGCTGGCGGCGGCAATCGCTGCCAGCACTAAGGCTTTCAGCCAGACGCCAGTTTCGGTCGCCACAATTCTGTCGGCGGCCTGATTGGCGCGATGGCTGGCCGGTTTTTTCCCCGTCAGCATACCTTGCAACAGCGGCTCTTTACGCAGCAGTTGGTGATAGGCCACTGCCGCGATATGAACCGCGACAAGGATCAGCAAGCCATCGAACAGCAGCTTATGCCAGCGGGTAATCTCAATACTCAGATCGTAGCCAACCAGATGCGCCAGCGGTCCTTCGGTAAAGATATCGTCGTTGGCAAATAAGCCGGTGCCCGCCTGCAAAGTACACCATAGCAGCAACACCACGACTGCCCAGCCGCCCAGCGGGTTATGGCTCAGGTACAGCGGCTCGCGACCTTTGAGCATGGCCGCAACGTAAGCCAGAGTGGCTTTCGGAGAATACAGAAAGTGATTAAAGCGGGCGTAAGCGCTGCCGGCAAAACCCCACAACACCCGAAAGATCACCAGCCCCAGCACGGTGTAGCCACAACGCTTGTGCCACTCCATCCAGTCACCGCCTTGCTCGCCACTCCACCAGGCAAAGCCAATCACCGCGACCAGAATCCAGTGAAACAGGCGCACAAAAATATCCCAGACGCGGATGTGGTTGTCGCTCATATCTGACTCCACTAATAATGAGGGTGTTAATAATAACTCAGGAGTGCGGGCTTATGGGTAAAGGAAGGTCAGGGCAACCTGTTCTGCGCCTGGGGATAGCAAGGCATCGCCCGGAAGTGACAGGTCACTCCGGGCGATACGGTTTTGCTCAGGGCTTTTGGCTCAGGGTTCCTGATTCAGTGCTTCTGGTTCAGGGCTCAGTGAACAGCCTCGCTGCAGAAGGTATAGCCGGCCAGCACCTTTGCCAGATCCGCGGCCAGGTTCGGGGTCAGCGTCTGGCTGTCAGCATGGCAGCGATAGCGCGCCACGATACCGCGCTTCGGCTCCTGCTCAACGTCCACCTGCTCCAGTGCCAGACCGAGTAATTCCGCTTCGCGGCGCACGGCCAGTTCGACTTCAAGCATCATCAGCGCCGGCTTGAAGGTTTTACCCACAGCGGTCAGCGGCAGCGCATCAACCACAATCAGCGCTTTCGGCACCGCCGGGCGCTCGGCAATGTGCTGACGCGCGTGCTCCAGCAGTTCTTCATCACTGACACTGACGCCCTGACGCAGTTGCACATAGGCCACCGGCAGCTCGCCGGCATAGATATCCGGACGGCCGACCGCAGCGCACATCGCTACTGCCGGGTGGGCTGCCAGCGCATCTTCAATACTGCGTGGGTCGATGTTATGACCACCACGGATTATCAGTTCTTTTTTACGCCCGGTAAGCCAGAAGAATCCTTCGGCATCGCAGCGGCCCAGATCGCCGGTGTTAAACCAGCGCTGGCCCTCAGGCGTGGTGAACCAGACGCCGTGGTTGTGGGCATCGTCGAGATAGCCCTGAAAGACGTTCGGGCCGCTGATGCAGATTACGCCGGTTTCGTCGGTCTGCGCATCGCGCAGCCACTGCCCGTGTTCATCCAGCACCATGGCACGCATGTCCTGCCACGGCAGGCGCATGCCAATAGAGCCCGGACGCAGCTCGCCTTTCACCGGGCTGACCGACGAAGCACAGACGCCTTCGGTCAGGCCATAGCCTTCCAGTACGCGCAGTCCGCATTGCTGCTCAAAGCGACGGATCAGTTCTGCTGGCATGGGCGCGGCACCGCAGATGGCAGCACTGAGCGAGCTGATATCCCAGTCGCCAAAGGGCACCTGCAACAGTGCGGCATAAATAGTTGGTACGCCGGAGTAACCATTCACCTTGTGGGTGGCAACGATTTCCCAGAAGCGCGGAATCAGCCCCGGCGCGCGGAAACCCGCAGGCGCGGCCAGCAGCACGTGGCTGCCACTGGCGAAGGCGGCCAGTCCGGTTCCGAGCAGCGCATTGACATGGAACAGCGGCAGAGCGGTCAGTACGGTGCGGCCACGGCCGAGCATCGAACCGCCGACAGCCGCATTCAGCTGGCCGGCGAAGATCACTTCGTTACGCTGGCTGTGGCGGGCAATCTTCGGCAAACCGGTGGTGCCACCGGTACAGAAGTAAGCGGCAATATCGTCAGCCTGTGGCGCATCGAACAGCAGTTCATCCGCCGGGGCGGCTTCCAGCAGGTCGTTAAAACTCAGTAGCGGCAGTTCATTGCTCATGCCCGCAGGTACCGGACTGACGCCGTAACGCTGACCGCTGACGCGCAGAATACCCTGCAGGTCAGGCAAACCGGCGCAGGCCTGCGCGGTACGCGCCCACATATCGGCATCCACCCCGGCATCCACGGTGACAACCCAGCGGGTTTTGGCGGTGCGCAGCAGCTCGCTCAGCTGCGTGCTTTCCAGCTGGTTGTTGACGGCAAAGGCGATACCGGCGGTCTCAGCACCCCACATGGCGATATGGGTTTCCGGCAGGTTGGGCAGAATCAGTGCCACGACGTCGCCACGCCCGACACCTAAGCGGCGGAACAGATTGGCGGCGCGGGTGACGTCGGCAAACAGCTCGCGGTAGTTCCAGCGGTGTGGCTGGTGGTGATCGTCGACATGAAAGAAAAAACTCAGTGCCGGTTCGGGGCCAAACTGCTGCGCGCTCTGTTGCAGTAATTCGTAAGTGTTCGCCAGTGCGGCGTTGGGTTGTGCTGCCTGCTCGATGGTCAGGATGTCCTGATATTGCCCAATCATGTGTGTGACCTCTTGTTTTTATTACTTGTCATATTTCCATCGGGCCACTTTAATTACTTGGCATTTGGCAACATTTACTTGGCATTTGGATACAAGATGACGCGTGCAGAGTTTCTGGTAAGAACCCGGGCACTGACCGGGTTTGTGCCGTTGGTAAAACAGCTGGGTGGCGATGCGGCCGCGCTGCTGGCTGCCAAAGGGTTAACCGTGCGGGAGCTGGAAGACGAGCAGTTCAGCCTGCCTTTACGCGCTTTCGCCGAACTGATCAGCGATGCCGCCACAGCGCTGAATAAGCCCGACTTCGGCATTCTGCTGGCGGCCAGGCAAAACCTGTCGGTGCTGGGGCCGATTGCTCTGGCGGCCCAGCACGCTGGTTGCGTGGGGGACGCGCTGGAGCTGGTGGGGCGCTATATGCCTTACCACTCGCCGGGCCTGACGCTCACGGTCTGTGTGGAAGGGGATGACGCCGTGCTGCGCCTGCGCCATAACCTGATACTGCAGGGCGAAGTACGGCGTCACGTTACCGAGCTGCCGTATGCGGTGTCGCTGGCTTTTATGCGCATGATCAGCCGCCGCGAAGGCCGCGACTGGCAACTCAGCTTTCAGCACGATTCACCGCTCAGTCTGGCCCGTTACCGCCGCTTACTGGGTTGCCCGGTGGCGTTGCAGCAGGCGGAAGACAGCCTGCGCTTTCCCGCCAGCCTGCTGACGCTGCCCATTGATGCGGCCAACCGCGATCTGCAGGAAGCCGCGGCGCGTACCGTGCGTTATCTGATTCAGCGTTCGCCCCTTGATCTCGGTCAGCAGGTCAGCACGCTGGTGGAACGTTCGCTGGCAACGGGTAACTGCACGCTGCCCGTGATTGCAACGCAGCTGCAGATGCCCCGTCACCAGTTGCAGCGTCAGCTGGCGGCACTGGGTATGCGCTTTGAAGATATTGTCGATAACCTGCGCCGCGAGCGGCTGCAGACTCTGTTGCCGCACAGCCAGATTCCCCTGACCGAAGTGGCGCTGCAGCTTGGTTATGGTGATCCGAGTTCACTGACCCGCGCCTGTCACCGCTGGTTTGCGCAGTCACCCAAAGCGTTGCGTCGGGCGGCTCTGCCCGGCATGCAGCAGGGGACGCCGTCAGCGCCATAAGTCGTCTCTTTTTCTTCTTTCTCTTTTTATCCATGACTGCCGGTGTGTCAGCGGGCACTGCCGTGTGGACGCTGTGCTGTGGCTGGTGTCCGGACGATTATGCAAATCCGGCTTGCAGCTGATCAGCGATTACTTATTATGGCGGGCCACGCCGTTTTGCTCCGCATGGCCGGTCTTTGGCGTATGACAAAACGATTCTTACTAACCTGTTCAAGGAACGATATTCATGGCTTTTGATTACGGCAGCCAGTCCCTCGGCATTACCAACCCGTTTAAAACCGAAGGCAAAATCAAACTGCTGTCTGGCATTCTGATCAGTGCATTGGCACTGCTTCCTCTGTTTGGGGTGGCCGAAACACTGAAGCACAATCCGGTAAAAGCCTGGGGCATGGTTTTCCTCGGTCTGTTTTTGCTGACCTGGGGACTGCGCACGCTGGCCAGTGCCGCGATTCAGTTATTCCGCTTTTATGTGGGCCGTTCGGTGCCGTCGTCGCTGGCCTACAACTATGCGCAGAGCGAGCGTGAAAATGCCGAGCTGGAAAAGAAATCCGGTGCACTGGCCTACAGCGCCGAGCGTCTCGAGTCGATGCTGATGGGGCGTAAGAATATGACCTTCAGCGAACCCACGGGCTGGCTTTCGCGTCTGGTGCATTCGCTGATTCCCGGCCTGATTCTGACGCCTTATCCGCTGCGTAATCTGGTGCAGGAGCTGGCGGCGGTACTGTCCTCGACGCTGGTCGGCCTGACCGCCTTTGCTCTGGCCTTTTTTGTTACCGCCACCGGGTTAGCGGGCAGTGCCGGCGAGCTGATCAACACCATTATGTCGTTGTTGTTGTTGGTGTATCTGACCTTTATCTGGCGCAGTGCGGCCAACAATATGAACACGGGCCGCAATCAGAGCCTGCACCGTAAAACCGCCGCCGGTCTCAGCCGTTTGTTTGCGTTTGCCATTGTGGTGCCGGTACTGATTGGTTACGGCCATTCTCAGCTGACCGCCAATCTGAGCGGCAAAAATCTGGATAAGCTGAGCGCCAGTCTGGATAACCTGATGGTGTTCGATGCCTGGCTGAATCTGATGCTGCTGCTGGTGATGACTGCGGCGGTATTAATTCCGGCTTTCCTGCTGGTGCGCGAGCGTATGACCCTGAATAACCGCAGCACGGCGGTCAGCGAATACCGCGACAATATGCAGGAGTCGGTGCATCCCAACGAAATCTTCATCAATATCGAAAACATCGTGCTGGCCAACCGCCGCAGCCATGATATTCCCAATCGTATTTACCGTGATTTTGAACCTCAGCTGCAGGAACAAAGCCAGGGTAAAGGGACGTTTAAAGGGCAGTTGTTGATTGAAACTCAGCCGGAATTCCGCGCCATGAACTTCAGTAAGCGTTTTACCCGCTTACGCCTGCTCAGCACGATCAGCGGTCAGCTGCTGACGGTCGGCAGCGCGGTGCTGCTGTATGTGCTGTTTAATCAGGGGTTTGAATCGGCTGCGGCGCTGAAAGCCTTTTTTGCTGCCCATCCGGGCGGTCTGAAAGACAGCACTGTACTGGAACTGAGCACGCTGATCGGCGCTGAAGCCAGTACCTTCCTGACCCTGTTGTTTGCATTCTTCGCCGTGGTGTTTGCCGCCCGCATGCTGACCAATGTGGCGCATACCTTCTGGTCAGAAATGCAGTTCAGCAGCCTGCTGATGTCGATGAAAACAGAAGGCACCTATACCGAAAGTAAAATCTCTACCGGTATGGCCTATAACGATTCCACCCGCTCAGAGAACGTGGTGGTGCGCAGCTCGATTACGCCGTGGATTCTGGTGTCGCGTATTGAATCTTCGACCTATGCCACCAGTGGTATGCAGAATCTGGAAATGCCGCGTTTGATTCTGGGAATGACAGAAGACAAACAAGAGATGGATGCCATTGTCGGTGAAATCCACGGCTTCCTGCGCGGTCGTGAATTCATTGCCTCGATCAACAATGAAAAAGATCTGGCCAATGCCGAGCGGATTTATCAGGTAAACCGTATCAGCAAATCCGATGACGGTGACATGCGTACTCTGGCGGCTCCGGAAGAAGAGGAAGTTGCAGCTTTAACCGCATCACAGGATGCGGACGACAACAGGCAGTAAATCTCATGTCTGCTTACTGAAAGCGCCCTTCGGGGCGCTTTTTTCGTTTATCAGACAGACATTCATTGTGGTCGGCTGACTGCGGGCCGAAGGTTCTCTTGCCGATCCCGGACTGAGAGCTTGGTTACCGATCCCGGGCTGAGGCTTGGTTGCCGCCTGAAAGCTTTGCCGCTGTCGGGCGTTTTATTGCTTTTGCAGACTGGCACAGCGGGCATAAAAAAAGCGCCCCGCAGGGCGCCTTTTACGCACGTCAGATCTTACAGATCTTTCAGAGCGCTGATGGTTTCCTGCAGAACTTTCTTCGCATCGCCAGATACCATCAGGCTGTTGTCGCGGATGAACAGTTCGTTCGGGATACCGGCGAAGCCGGGTGACAGACCACGCTTCACCACCACAACGGTTTTGGCGTTGTGTACATCCAGAATCGGCATACCGAAGATCGGTGACGCCGGGTCTTTGGAAGCGGCCGGGTTCACCACGTCGTTGGCACCCAGTACGATGGCCACATCGGTCTGAGAGAACTCAGGGTTGATGGTGTCCATTTCTACCAGCTGATCGTACGGCACTTCGGCTTCCGCCAGCAGTACGTTCATGTGGCCAGGCATACGGCCGGCAACCGGGTGGATGGCGTACTTCACGTCGCAGCCTTTGGCTTCCAGCATGTTGGCCAGTTCGCGCGTTGCGTGCTGTGCCTGAGCAACGGCCAGACCGTAACCCGGTACGAAGACCACTTTCTGTGCGCCGTCTAACAGCATCGCCAGCTCGTCAGCGGACGAGAACTTCACTTTGCCTTCGTAGAAAGCATCGTTCTCTGACTTGGTGATACCGGCTGCTGCGGCCATAGAGCCACCGAACAGAACGTTGGTCAGGGAGCGGTTCATCGCCTTACACATGATGGTGGTCAGGATGATACCGGACGCGCCGACCAGAGAACCGGTGATGATCAGGCCGTTATTGCCCAGGACGAAACCGGCAGCGGCACCGGCCAGACCGGAGTAGGAGTTCAGCAGAGAAACCACAACCGGCATATCGGCACCGCCGATTGGCATCACCAGAGAAACACCCAGAATCAGACAGACCACAATCAGGCCGGCAACCAGCATGTCGGAGTTCAGCGGATCAACGATGGCGAAGTAAGCCGCACCACCGATCAGGATCAGGAAGCACAGTTTGACGATGGCTTTAAACAGCATCACTTTGCTGCTGTCACCGATTTTGCCTTTCAGTTTGCCGACGGCGACGAACGAGCCCGTCAGGGTTACCGCACCGATCAGAATTGACAGAATAACCGCCAGCGACCAGTCGTAAGAGGCCGTGAACTGACCCATGTCAGCCAGCTTCTGGCTTTCCAGGTAGTTGGCTGCCGCAACCAGCAGGGAAGCACCGCCACCAATACCGTTCAGGCTGGCGACCATTTCCGGCATGTCGGTCATGGCCACTTTCTTGGCGATCAGGGCACCGATAGCACCACCGACCAGAACGCCGATGATGATGAATTCGAAGCGCACGACGTTGTGATCGAGCAGGGCGGCAACAACCGCAACCAGCATACCGATAGCGGACAGTTGGTTACCGCGCACGGCGGTTTTTGGAGTGGTCATGCCTTTGATGCCGAAAATAAACAGCACTGCGGCAGCCAGGTAACCTAAATTAATCAGAATTTCCATTGTGTCCCGCTACCTTATTTCTTTTTGAACATGTTCAGCATGCGGTCGGTTACCATAAAACCGGCCACGATGTTGATGGTTGCCAGAATGATGGCGGCGACGCCCAGCACGGTAGACAGCACAGTGGTGTGCTCGCTGCCGCCGGAACTTAAAATGGCGCCAACCACGACGATGCCGGAAATCGCGTTAGTACCGCTCATCAGCGGAGTGTGCAGCGTAGGGGGTACTTTGTTGATCACTTCCACGCCGACGAAAATCGCCAGCACGAAAATGGTCAGGCTCATGATGAACATTTCCATCAGACTGATTCCTTCTCGATCAGGGCTTTCAGGCCCGCGTGTTTGATTTCACCATCTTCGGTAACCAAAGTGGCGGCCACGATGTCGTCATCCATATTCACGTTGAGCACGCCTTCTTTCGACATGTTCAGCAGGAAGGTGGAGACGTTTTTGGTCAGCAGTTGGGACGCGTGTACGGGTACACGGCCCGGGTGGTCGGTGTAGCCAATGATGGTGACGCCATCGACGTACACTTTTTCGCCGGCCACGGTGCCTTCGACGTTACCGCCACGCTCGGCGGCCAGGTCGACGATGACCGAACCTTTCTTCATGTAGTGCAGCATGTCTTTGGTGATCAGACGCGGAGACATCTTGCCCGGAATCGCCGCGGTGGTGATAACCAGATCCGCCTGGGAGACTTTGGCGGTCATTTGTTCACGCTGCTTGCGGTAGAACTCTTCCGATTTTTCGGTGGCGTAACCACCGGTAGCGCCGCCTTCTTCCTGTGGCAGGTCGAATTCAACGAACTTGGCACCCAGCGATTCAACCTGTTCACGGACTTCTGCACGGGTATCGTAGGCTTCAACCACCGCACCCAGACGACGGGCTGTGGAGATCGCCATCAGACCGGCAACACCGGCACCAATGATGAATACGCGCGCCGGGTGAATAGTACCGGCGGCGGTCATCAGCATCGGGAAGTACTGTGGCAGCGCCATAGCGCCGGTCAGTACGGAACGGTAGCCGGAGATCGCGCCCATGGAGCTGAGTACGTCCATTGACTGCGCACGGGTGGTACGTGGAATAAATTCCAGCGCGAAAGAGCGTACTTTACGCTCGGCCAGTTGCTGTACCAGAGGCTGGTTGAACCAGGCGTCCAGCATACAGATCAGCGTGGTGCCTTCTTTCAGCAGTGGCACTTCGCTGTCCAGTGGCTGGCGGACTTTCAGAATGATGTCGGCCTGTTCGTACAGAGACTCAGCGGTTGGTGCAATGCTGGCACCGCTGCTGCGGTATTCTTCATCCCCGAAGTGGGCTGCATCGCCTGCGCCTTCCTGAATCACGACTTCAAAGCCGGCGGTCAGCAGGGTCTGGATCCCGGCAGGGATCAGGGCGACCCGAGCTTCCCCAGGATAGATTTCCTTAGGTACACCAATCAACATAGGTAAAACTCCTGTTGGATTATCTTGAAATTGTCAGCTGACCTGCGCGCGTTAATCGCGCAGCAGGCCAAGGGTGCTTAATGTGTTCTTGCGAATACGGCCTAAAAGCTCAGCATCGTTAATCAGGGATTCGCCGTACGATGGCACCAGCGCCTGCAGGTGGGCTTTCCAGCCGTTCTCCAGGCGCTCTTTAAAGCAACGTTCAATCACTTCGATCATCGCCTGCGCGGCAACCGATGCACCGGGTGATGCCCCCAGCAGCGCGGCCAGGGAACCGTCTTTGGCCGCTACCAGTTCGGTACCGAACTCAAGCTTGCCACGGCCACGACCGTCTTTTTTGATGATCTGTACACGCTGCCCGGCATCGGCCAGCGTCCAGTTGCCGGACTCGGCACCGGGGAAGTATTCACGCAGCGATTTCATGCGGTCTTCGTGGGATTGCAGTACTTCACCGATCAGGTATTTGGTCAGGTCCATATTGTTCATACCCACGTCCATCATCGGCAGCAGGTTATTGGCGCGTACGGATTTGATCAGGTCCAGCTTGGAACCGGCCTTGAGGAACTTGGTGGTAAAGCCGGCGTAAGGGCCGAACAGCAGCGCCGGAGTGCCATTGATAATACGGGTATCCAGATGCGGCACGGACATCGGTGGCGCACCAATGGCAGCCTTGCCGTAGACCTTGGCATAATGACGTTTCACGGTGGCTTCTTCTTTGCACACCAGCCATTGACCGGATACCGGGAAGCCGCCGTAGCCTTTGCTTTCCGGAATGCCGGATTTCTGCAGCAATGGCAGGGCGCCGCCACCGGCACCAAGGAAGACGAAACCGGCTTCAATGGTTTTGCTCTTGCCGGAGGTACGGTCTTTCAGGCGCACTTTCCAGTTGCCGTCTTTGTTCTGTTCCAGTTCGCTGACTTCGTGGCTCAGCAGCAGCTCAAAGGCTTCGCGCTTTTTCAGCGTGGCGACGAGGTTGCGGGTCAGGGAGCCGAAGTCGACGTCGCTGCCGTAGTTAATACGGGTAGCGGCAATCTTTTCCGCAGGGTCACGGTTTTCCATCACCAGTGGCATCCACTGGCGCAGCACATCGTGGTCTTCGCTGTACTGCATATCGCTGAACAGATGATGCGCGGACAGCTTTTCCCAGCGCTGACGCAGAAACGCAACGTTGTCCTCTCCCCAGACAAAACTGATGTGCGGGGTCGGATTGATAAAGTTGTCCGGTGCCGGCAGGTCGCCCGTGCCGACCAGAGACGTCCACAACTGCAGAGACACCTCAAAGTTGGCGTTGATGGTCAGTGCGCGGTTGATTTCAACATCGCCCTGATCGTTTTCCGGGGTGTAATTCAGTTCGCAATAGCCTGCGTGGCCGGTACCGGCATTATTCCAGCCATCGGTACTTTCATGAGCGACATGATCCAGGCGTTCCACCATGGTCAGTCGGAGGGAAGGATCAAGCTTGTTAAGCAGGGTGCCCAGAGTGGCACTCATAACCCCGCCGCCAACAAGCAATACATCTACCTTGTTTGTTGCCATTCGATTTCGCCTGTAGGTAAAAATCTGTACACAGTTCGGCACTGTTGGTGCCTGCCAGCGGGAGCTTGTGGCTCAATGTGTCTGCTGACCAGAATTCAAACGAGCGTTTTATACACATGTTAGGCTTTAGTCGCAATGCAGGTGGGGCGGGCGGTATGAGACTTTCGGGCTCATAAGGTGCGTTGTCGCACCCTGATTTCGATCAATTTTTTGCCAGTATTTTGCACGGATTTTTCTCTCTGACCGGGCTGTATCCCGCATGGCGCTTGCTGCGCACTGTCATTCTTATGAGCGAGTCAGTTTCTGCCATTACGGCTACCGATATAGGGTGAACGCATATTTTTTATACCGGACATTTTCTCTGGTGATGTGAGAATGTGATGCAGGTGGGAATAAGTGTTATTTGTAGTCTGTCATTAATGGTGTTGCTGGGGTTACTGAGACGGCAGTTCGATCCACAGATGCTTGTCTGTTAGTGGTGTCAGTTCCGGCAACAGGGGATTATGCAGGGGGATAATCCAGCTGTTGCTGAGCCGGCTGAGGGGGAATATGTCGCGGGTGGTCGGATGTTGCTGTAAAAAACGCAGCAGATCGCCGCTGCTGGCCATTTGCTCCATCCCTATGCGCAGGCGTTCAGCAAGACGCGGGTTGTCACGGCTGACAAAGAAGTACATCGGGAACGGGTAATTCAGGACGATGCGCTCGTAGACCATCAGGTCGTGGCGACTGACATGGCTGATCTCGGCATACACTTCGTTAATGCCGCGCGGAAAATAATCGCAGCGACCGGCCTGCAGCATCTGATACATCACTTCAAACTTGGTCGCCCGCTGCACGTTAAAACCATTGGCCTCAAGGATGTCGGAGTCTGGCCAGTGGTCGCCCTGACAGGCGCTGAGCGTCTGCAGTTGGCCGAGGTCATGCAGGGCGTCAAAGCGGGCCTGATCGGTTTTGCGGATAACCGGTATGCGGATACCAAGCAGACCGGCATGCAGAGGGATGCGTATCGGTTGCACAAATACTTCGCGCTCGCGGTTGGTGCCAGCCCAGAAGACATCAATCTGATTGTCGTTTAGTGCCTGAAACGCCCGCGCCTGGGTCAGGCGATTAACACTGACCAGTTCGGCTTCACCGTATTCCTGCCGGGTATTGTCCAGCACTTTGCGCAGTAAATCGGTGTAATAAAGGTAGCTGCCATCGACCGCCGTTCGTTGCGGCTGAATACGTATTGTCTCGGCGGCAAAGACGGGACTACTTATAAATAACAGTATCAGCAGAATATTGGCCATGGCTGTCTCTGAATCATAAATCGCTGATGGATCTGTTCAGTATGGATGAAAGCCACCGGGCTGCGCAGAGCAAAATGATTCTCTGCGGAAAAGGGTGTGCTGTGTGGGGTCGGCTGATCGGGTATATTGCAGCGCGGAGGTAGCACTATGCTGAACAGAATTCTTGAATTACTCGCCGATGGTCAGTTTCATTCCGGCGAAGAACTGGGCGAAACACTGGGTGTCAGTCGTGCAGCGGTGTGGAAGCAGTTGAAAAAGCTCGATGAGCTGAACATTCCTTATTCATCGGTAAAAGGCAAAGGCTACCGTTTGCAGGACGCCATTGAATTGCTGGACAAAGAACGCATTCAGGCGGCGCTGACGCAGCGTCTCGATATTCTTGAAGTGTTATTAGATGTCGGCTCGACCAATACCTATTTATTTGAACGTGCCAGTGACCATATGGGGAAGCGCTATGCGGTACTGGCCGAGAAACAGGTTGGTGGTCGTGGTCGCCGTGGTCGTCAGTGGGTCAGCCCTTTTGGTAAGAATATTTATTTGTCGCTGTTGGTTTCTTTTGCCGGCGGTATGGCGGCCCTTGAGGGACTCAGTCTGATGACGGCCATTGCGGTTGAAAAAGCGCTGGCCAAATTAGGCATTGAGGGAATTGGTCTGAAGTGGCCGAACGATGTTTACGCCGATGGTAAAAAGTTGGCCGGTATTCTTCTGGAAGTGACGGGGGAGTACAGCAGTCATTGTCAGGTGGTAATTGGTATCGGCCTGAACCTGGCGCTCAGCAGCAGCGATGCTGAAAGTATCGAACAGCCATGGGCAGAGTTACGTACGCTTAAACCGGGTTTATCCCGCAACGATGTCGCAGCGACCATTCTTGATGAGCTGCTTTTATTAGTGGACGAATTTCAGCGCAATGGTTTTGCACCGTATCAGCAATACTGGTCGGAGCGTGATATTTATCACCAGCAGGAGGTGCGCATTATTTCTGCCGCCAACGAAAAACGCGGCAAGGTAAAAGGTGTAAACCGCAAAGGTGAGCTGATGCTGCACACCGAACATGGCATCGACATTATTAATGCCGGAGAAATCAGTGTCCGTCCTGCTAATTGATGCCGGTAACAGCCGCATAAAATGGCAGTGGCGTGACGGCCATGCAATACGTGCCGAGGGCGCTGTGGCGCATGCCGAACTGACGCAGGCCGGCAGCCTTTTTCCTGTGGAATGCGAGCAGGTGTTGGTTGCCAGTGTCCGTGATAACACCGAACTGCATGAATACCTGCATGCGCACTATGGCGCCAGACTGCATTGGCTGGCGCAGCCGGTAAGCCATCATCCTGAATTTATACATTGTTATCCGCAGCCGGCGCGGCTGGGAGTGGATCGCTGGCTGGCTATGCTGGGCGCCCGTTGCCATTATTCCGGGCATTTAATTGTGGCTGATGCCGGTACCGCACTGACGGTTGATTTAATGTCGGCAGACAATCACCATGAGGGCGGATTTATTGTGCCTGGGCTGCAATTAGCGCAGCAGGCACTGTTTAACAGTACTCAGCGGGTACGGCCCTATACTGACGAGCAGGCAGAGCAGCATTTACTGCCGGGGCAGGATACGGTCAGTTGCGTCAGTGCTGGTGCTTATCGCCAGCAGTTAGCGCTGGTGCGCTCGGTGCAGCAGGATTATCCGCAGCACGTATTAGTTATCACCGGTGGTGATGGTTTTTGGTTGGCCACGCAGCTTGGCTGTGAGTACCGGCCTGATCTTGTATTTGATGGTATGGATTCCTTATGCGCTGGATCTTTTTCACCTTAGTGTTTGGCAACTTGCTGTTGCTGGCAATGTTCTGGCAAAAGCAGAGCGATGTTAATGCTGCGCCGTTGAGTGCTCTGGAAATTCCCGGGACTGTAAAACGCCTGCAGCTGGTCAGTGAGGCCGGTGACAGTCTGCAGCCGGCCGCGCCGCGTGAGCTAACCGATCATCGTGGCTCACTGTGTTATGTCGCCGGTCCTTATGCGGATGATCTGGACGCCCGGCATTTATTGGCGCGGGTCTCTGCGCTTAGCTTGCATGGCCGCATCAATATTGTTGATATCGCCAGCGGAGAGCCTTCGGAGTACTGGGTGCATGTGCCACCCCGGGCAACGCGTGAAGAAGCATTGCGCACATTAAAAGAACTGCAGAAGCGTAAGTTCGACAGTTACATCATTACCCAGGGCGATCTGGCGGAAGGGGTGTCACTGGGGTTATTCCGCAATAAAGAGTCGGCCTACGGCCTGCAAAAAGAGGTTGAAGGTTCGGGCATTCCGGTAGAAGTACTGGTCGTCAATAAATCCGTGCGCGAGTATTGGGTTGAAGTGATCGAAGTGTCGCAACTGAATGAGCGCATGCGTGAACGTATCCAGGCTGGCGATAAGGAAATCAGCTGGGAGCTGGTCGAGTGCAGTCGAGCGGGTTGATTGTGTGTAATCTGAACAATCGGCGCTGTTTTTGCTGAAAAATCGTAAGTCGATAATAAATAAGCAGAAAAAGTGTTGACAGGTATTACTCTCATCAAGATAATACGCGCCAATTCGGTGGGGTTCCCGAGTGGCCAAAGGGATCAGACTGTAAATCTGACGCGAAAGCTTCGCTGGTTCGAATCCAGCCCCCACCACCATTTTTTAACAATCTTTTAATTAAGGTTGTTGGAGCCAGCAGGCAGCTGGGGCCAATGTTCCGGTCAGCCTTCTGAGTAAAGCGGGTATGGTACAATGGTAGAACCTCAGCCTTCCAAGCTGATGATGCGGGTTCGATTCCCGCTACCCGCTCCAAGTTTTTTGCTGATATAGCTCAGTTGGTAGAGCGCATCCTTGGTAAGGATGAGGTCCCCAGTTCGACTCTGGGTATTAGCACCAAATTCAAAAAGGTAGGCCAGTGGTCTGCCTTTTTGTGTATATGCAAAAGAATCTGATATTCACACTGATAAAGAGACAGGGTCATGGCAAAGGAAACGTTTGAACGCTCAAAACCCCACGTAAACGTTGGTACTATTGGTCACGTTGACCACGGTAAAACCACTCTGACTGCGGCTCTGACCCGTGTCTGTGCAGAAGTATGGGGCGGTGCTGCCGTTGCATTTGACGGTATCGACAATGCACCAGAAGAGCGTGAGCGTGGTATCACCATTTCTACCTCGCACGTAGAATACGAATCCCCAAGCCGTCACTACGCACACGTAGACTGCCCAGGACACGCGGATTATGTTAAGAACATGATCACCGGTGCTGCGCAG